>JAMPFV010000001.1:569919-594918 GCA_023664265.1 Roseburia sp. | reverse complement strand
AGAGCGCCGCCCTGTCACGGCGGAGGTCGTCGGTTCGAGTCCGATCTGGGTCGCTAACATGAAAAGAATTTGCAGGCAAATCCTTTTCATGTGGCAAATTTGTGCAGAAGCACAAATTCGCGAAAGTGATTTTATGTTCTAAAGCTTTACACAGGAAGAGCGCAAAGGGCGTGTTCTTGGAGTGGTATACGGGATCTTAGCTCAGCTGGGAGAGCATCTGCCTTACAAGCAGAGGGTCATAGGTTCGAGCCCTATAGGTCCCATTGGAAAAGAGTAATGGTATTGTTATCATTACTCTTTTTGTAATATCATCCGATGCGGATATTTAAAATGCGAACATCAGAAACATGACAATCCAAGCTTTTCGGATATCCTTGTTGACAACCAGGTAAGCGGAACCCATCATAAAGCCCCACAATATTCCGGACAGCCCGGCGGTGAGGCTTCCTTTTGTGAAAGTGTGAGCCAGGCCCCATGTAAGTCCGCAGATTATTCCGCCATAGGGAATTTTTCCACGCAGCCGGGCAGAAAAACATTCGTCCAACCATAGCTCGCAGGCTTTTTGTCCGAATACGATAATCAGCATGAATAAGACCGTTTCAAAAGCGTAATAAAGATACTGGAATGAGAAAAGCAGCAGGCCTTTATTTTGAAATTCTCTGACAATCTTCAGTCCCTTCCAATCGTAGCAGTGCAGGGCAATTGCAATAGCGGTAAACAGTAAGGCAAGCGTGTATTGATACAGCTTTAGACGTTTCCCGGGAGAGAGCAGGTTAAGGCTGTACTTCTTCTTGGCGGTGTGTATCAGCAGACAGCTCCAGAATCCCCATGTGGTACAGGTCAAAAGCCAATGAAGTATGATTTGCCGGCCTGTCCATCCCGATATCGGCGCTCCATATAAGTGCGGCTCAAGAAGAAATGCATAGAGGAGTTCCATGCCCAGACCGCCGAACGCGGTAAGCGCTAAGGAGAAATAATTCCATCCTGTCAGGCTTGCTTGCTGTTTGGTCTTCATTGTCGTTTTCATCTCGTGTTTCCTCCTTAAAAGTGCTTCAATGACTGAATTGATTTCCATTTTAATCCTCCATAGCCGGCTCCTTTGCCGGAAGCGCTTTCTCCCGCATCTATAAGTATATCAGCTTCGTTTTTTTATGCAATGGGGATCTGTTTCTTCTGCGTTTTCGGGCGTTTGTTGTGCACAACTTTTTACTTGCGAAGTATACATAAATATGATACAATCTGAAAAAGTAAAAATTGTAATTTTTATGGTTTTGGTTCGGGCGAAAGCTCTTTGGACTACCGCAGGCGGGAGGAATTTCCCGCCACTTTTAATATATTGGATAAGGATGGGGAGGACATGAAAATCGGGACATGTGTCAGGGGAGGCAATATCCTCGAGGACTTGGAAAATGGGATTTGGTTCGGCGAGCATTATTGTGAGCACTGCTTTCCGGGACGGGGAGATACCGACTGGAAGGAAATTATTGATATATTGCAGAGGGGAAATTATCGGGGAGATATTACCGTGGAGGGATACCATGATTCCGCATACTGCGGTGCGAGAGAGCAGGAGGGACAGCGACAGGCCCTGGCGTATCTGCGGGGATGCATGGACGAGCCTGTGATGGATGAGCTTGCATAAAGGGGACGGAGAATGACTTTGGGGTACGCGAATCAATCTGTGCATTTATTGAAATATTCGGGGAAATATGATATACTCAATACCTGATGTACCGGTAAGCGCTGTGTCGGATACTCGTGAAAGCAGCGTGGCGATAGAGAAAACGAAAGGAATAGGAGAAAGACAACGGCATGAATGGCGAATATGCAATTGAGACAAAATGTATACAATCCGGTTGGAAGCCGGGAAACGGGGAACCGCGTGTTCTTCCGATTTATCAATCTACGACGTATAAATACGAGACCTCGGACGAGATGGGAAAGCTGTTTGATTTGGAGGCAGAGGGATATTTCTACACCAGACTGCAAAATCCGACCAATGACGCGGTTGCGCAGAAAATCTGTGAGCTGGAGGGCGGTGTGGCGGCAATGCTCACCTCATCGGGGCAGGCGGCCAATTACTACGCGGTGTTCAATATCTGCGAGGCGGGAGACCATGTGATTTTATCCTCTACGGTCTACGGCGGCACTTTCAACCTGCTGACCGTTACCATGAAGAAGATGGGAATCGACTGCACAATCGTGGATCCCGATTCGGACGAGGAGACCTTGAATGCGGCGTTTCGGGAGAATACCAGGTGCGTCCTTGCGGAGTCGATTGCAAACCCCGCGCTGGTGGTGCTTGACTTTGAGAAGTTTGCGAGGGTGGCGCATTCGCACGGCGTTCCCCTGATTGTGGACAATACCTTCGCGACGCCGATTAACTGCCGACCCTTTGAATACGGCACGGATATTGTGACGCATTCCACGACAAAATATATGGACGGACACGCGATGAGTGTGGGCGGGGCCATCGTCGATTCCGGCAATTTTGATTGGGACAAATACGGTGATAAATTTCACGGGCTGACAACGCCGGATGAGTCCTATCACGGCGTCACTTACACGGAGCGCTTCGGAAAGAAGGCGTATATCACAAAGGCGACGGTACAGCTTATGCGGGATTTGGGTTCCATACCGTCCCCGATGAATTCGTTTCTTTTAAATATCGGACTGGAAACGCTTCATCTGCGCGTGCCGCGGCACTGTGAGAACGCGCTGAAGGTCGCGACGTGGCTCGAAAATAATGATAAAGTCGCGTGGGTAAACTATCCGGGATTGAAGAGCAGCAAATATTATGAGCTGGCGCAGAAATATATGCCGAACGGCACCTGCGGCGTGATTTCCTTTGGCTTGAAGGGCGGGCGCGAGGTCAGCGTATCGTTTATGGACAGCTTAAAGCTGGCGGCGATTGTGACGCATGTGGCGGACGCAAGGACCTGTGTGCTTCATCCGGCGAGCCATACGCACCGTCAGATGACGGATGAGCAGCTTCGGGAGGCCGGGGTACAGCCGGATCTGATTCGCTTTTCGGTGGGAATTGAGAATGCGGATGATATTATTGCGGATATTGAGCAGGCGCTCGCAAGGATTTAGCCTGACGGCGGTGAGATGTGATGAAGGATAAAATGTGGGTGACATTGCTGCTGTTTGCGCTGACAGGCTGCCTCGCGGTGGCAATACGCGTTTATGATATCCGTGACGGCGCCGTGGAAATCCTGATACGGGACGATCTGCTGAACAGGGCGCGGATAGGAGAGGCGGGCTTTGTCCCCTCCGGTTTTTTTGCGGAAGGTATTTCTGTCGAAGCGCTTTATCTCTGCCTGCTGTCCGGCGCCTGCCTGCTTTTCGGGAATTTTGCGATAGCGGGCGTCTGGCTGAACGCATTGCTCCAGACGGGGACGGTGCTTGCTGTGTTTGTGGTGGTGAAATGGCTTTCCAACAGGTATGTCAGCGGCGTTGCCGGCGTTCTTCTTGCGGCGATGCCCTTATATCTGCATTATATGTATGAGCTTTCGCCGTGGAATCTGGAGATATTGCTGTGCGCTGTCGGACTATTGGCGCCGTCATGGGCGACGGGAAGGCTTTTTCGGGCCGTGCGCGGCAAAAGGAGGCTTGGAATGATGGAAGTGGAGGCGAACAGTGTGATGGAATCGGAGATAAAGCCGGAAGAGACGCTCCGTGAGGAGAAGCCGGAGAAAAAGATAAAATTCATAGAGAATCCGCTGCCTGTCCCGAAGCGTAAGCCGCACAAGGAGATGGACTACGCGATACAGACCGCCGAGAATGACGACTACGATATTCAGGACATGGCGGACAAGGATTTTTTTGATATTGATTAGCCGGTATAATACCACCGCGGATGTGGGAGAATAAAGGGAGTTCCCTTTGATGGGAATTTCCTTTTTAAATTTCACACTTATTTGAGCCGCCGAAGGCGGTACGGAGGTATAAGATGGCTGATAAGAATGAAGAGAAAAACGACGCACTCGAGGAGAAAAAATATAAGGACGAAAAGCTTGAAAAGGAAAGTCAGGTGACCTTGGACGAGAACGGCCAAAATCACAAAATACATCTGATAACGATTGTCGGAGAGATAGAGGGGCATGAGAACGCGGGAAATCAGTCGAAGGTCACCAAATATGAGCTGCTTCTGCCGCAGCTGGCTTCGATAGAGGACAGCAGGGACATCGACGGTGTGCTTCTGCTGCTGAACACGATGGGCGGTGATGTGGAGGCGGGACTTGCGATAGCGGAAATGGTCTCCTCTTTGAGCAAGCCCACGGTGTCGCTTGTCTTGGGCGGAAGTCACAGCATCGGGGTGCCGATAGCGGTCAGCACGGATTATTCGTTTATCGTGCCGACAGGGACAATGGTGATTCATCCGGTGCGGATGAACGGTATGGTAATCGGTGTTCCCCAGACCTTTAATTATTTCAGGGACGTACAGAACAGAATCACGGGGTTCGTGTGCAGCCATTGTCGGATAACCAAGGAGCGATACGAGGAGCTGATGATGGAGACAGAGGTGCTGACAAAGGACGTCGGCTCGGTGCTGGAGGGACAGGAGACCGTAAACGAGGGACTGATCTGTGAGATTGGCGGAATATCACAGGCGGTCGCCAAGTTGCATGAGCTGATTGAGGAAAACAAGAATTGCGCGAAAAGATAAAAAATGATATACTATTATGCAGAGCGTAAAAACGGGAGGAGCGTTAAGGATTATGGCATCTTCGACGGGGAGAAATAATTCAAAAAACGGGAATAAAAATACACGAAGCAGAAGCGCCAATACGAGAAGCGCCGGAACCCGAGGCGGCAATGCAAGGGGAAGCGGACGGACAACCAAGGCGGTGCGGAAAAATGTGGATATAGCGGTAAAAAATGAGGTCATGCTGATTATCATCTTTGCGGCGGCTATATTCCTTTTTCTTTGTGTGGCGAATATTATTCACGGCTCAGCGGCGTCGTATATCAGAAGCATGATGTTCGGCGTGTTCGGGCTGTTGGCATATCTGATTCCGATAATCGTGTTTCTGGGCTTTGCCTTTGGCATATCCAATAAGGGCAATACCGTCGCGGTCATAAAGCTCGTGAGCGGTGTGGTTCTGGTGTTTCTGGCGGGAATTGTGGCATATATGGCGATGCGGCAGGAAGCGCTTCTTGCGGGAGCCTCAATCGTCAGGGAGCTGTATGAGACTTCAGCGGAAAAGCATGCGGGCGGCGGTGTTTTGTTCGGGCTTCTCGCACACGGCTTATACACGATGATCGGCTTTGGCGGGACTCTTTTTGTCGTGGTAGTGCTTGGAATCGTCTCGGTAGTCTTTATCACGGAGAGAAGCTTCCTGTCAGGGGTAAAGCGGGGCGGCACCTATCTGATAGAGACCGCGAAGGAGGACGCTGCGCGGATGCGGGAGTACAGGGAGTCTCTGGCGGAGGAGGATGCCGCGTATGATGGCGGCGAGGAGTATGAGGAAGAGGAATACGCACTGCCGCAGAGGGCGCGTCGTGCCAAACCGCCCAAGCAGAAGCAGCCAAGGCCGGCGCCGGAGGCTGCGGCTCCTGAGGAGAAGGTGCGGAGAATGGACCGGAAGGCGCGCGGTGTTGTCTCGAGCATGGCGGTAACGCTGAAGAGCGACGAGGCCTCCCTTGGCGCGAAGCAGGATATCCATGAGATTATCCTGTTAAACGAGAATGACGCGGAAGAGACAGAGGTGGTGCACGAGGACATTCACATCCGCTCCGTCGGAGATCCTCCAGCGATACCGTTTGTGGAGGAGATAAACCGCGAGCTTGGGGTGGAGCCTGAGGCGGTTGCTGCGGATGAGATATCGGAGGCGGAGGCGTCGGAAGAGGAGGACTTCGTCCCGGAGGAGCAGTCCGCATATGACGTGGCGGCTATCAGCAGTATGCCGGAGCCGATGACGGAGGAGACTTTCAAGCGGAAAGTGACGGAGGAAGCCGGAGCGCAGGAGAAGGCAGTACAGGACGCCGCGTCCCGTGAGACGTCTTTGCCGGAGGAACAGCCTGTCAAAGCGGAGAGCGCGCCGCCGCGGGAGTATGTTTTCCCGCCGCTTCATCTGCTCAAGAAAGGCGAGGGCCGAAAGGGCGATTCCGCAAATCAATTGAAGGAAACCGCGCTTCGCCTGCAGCAGACGCTTCAGAACTTCGGCGTCAGGGTGACAATCACGGATATCAGTCAGGGACCGTCTGTCACACGGTATGAGATGCAGCCGGAGCAGGGGGTAAAGGTCAGCAAGATTGTCGGACTGGCTGATGACATAAAGCTGAATCTGGCGGCGACGGACATTCGAATCGAGGCGCCGATTCCCGGTAAGGCGGCGGTCGGAATCGAGGTTCCGAATAAGGAAAACAGTGCGGTCGCGCTGCGGGATCTGTTGGAATCGGAGGAATTTAAGCGGTTCCCGTCCAACCTCTGTTTTGCCGTCGGTAAGGATATTGCGGGGCAGGTCGTTGTGACGGATATTGCAAAGATGCCGCATGTGCTGATTGCCGGCGCGACAGGCTCCGGGAAGTCGGTGTGCATCAATACGATTATTATGAGTATTTTATATAAGGCCAATCCGGCGGATGTAAAGCTGATTATGATCGACCCCAAGGTCGTGGAGCTGAGTGTATATAACGGGATCCCGCATCTGATGGTGCCGGTCGTGACGGACCCGAAAAAGGCTTCCGCCGCGCTTCATTGGGGTGTTGCGGAGATGACCGACCGCTACAAGAAATTCGCGGATTTGAACGTGAGGGATTTGAAGGGCTACAATAAGGCGGTCGAGGCGGGAAAGCTTTCTCCGGACGGCGAGCCTTTGCAGAAAATGCCGCAAGTCGTCATTATCGTGGATGAGCTTGCCGATTTGATGATGGTGGCTGCCGGAGAGGTGGAGGAGAGCATCTGCCGTCTGGCGCAGCTCGCGAGAGCCTGCGGTATCCATCTGGTAATCGCGACACAGAGACCCTCCGTGGACGTCATCACCGGGCTGATTAAGGCCAACATGCCGAGCCGTATCGCATTCAGTGTCTCGAGCGGCGTGGATTCGAGAACCATTCTGGATATGAACGGCGCGGAGAAGCTGTTGGGCAAGGGCGACATGCTGTTCTATCCGCAGGGCTATTCCAAGCCTGCGCGCGTGCAGGGCGCTTTTGTGTCGGATTCGGAGGTGTCGGACGTCGTTGACTTCCTAAAGAATCAGATGCTCGGGAACAATACATACAACAGCGAGATTGAAGAAAAAATCAAGACAATGCAGACGGCTGGCGGCGCGTCCGGAAGTTCGGGCGGCGGCAGTGATGTGGACTCCTATTTTGTGGAGGCCGGGAAATTTGTCATAGAGAAGGACAAGGCGTCCATCGGTATGCTGCAGAGAGTATTCAAGATAGGCTTCAACAGGGCGGCGCGCATTGTTGACCAGCTTGAGGAGGCGGGCGTCGTGGGCGCGGAGGAGGGCACGAAGCCGCGTCGGATTCTGATGAGCATGGAGCAGTTTGAAAACTATGTTGAAGAAAACGTCTGAACAGATAGACAAGAGCGGCGGTTCAATGATATTCTTTTGGGTATGAAGGGAAGGAGCGGGCTGAATGAAAACAGATATCGAGATTGCACAGGAAGCGGAGCTGTATCCGATTGAGGACGTTGCGAAGGCATTGGGTATGACGGGCGACGACTTAGAGCTCTATGGAAAATACAAGGCGAAAATTTCCAATGAATACATAAAGAAGCTTCAGGGCAGGAAGGACGGAAAACTGATACTCGTGACAGCCATCAATCCGACGCCTGCGGGAGAAGGAAAGACGACAATCAGTATCGGACTGGGGGAGGCTTTCGGACAGCTTGGCAAAAATGCGGTACTCGCGCTGCGGGAGCCCTCTCTGGGACCCTGCTTTGGCATCAAGGGCGGCGCAGCGGGCGGCGGCATGGCGCAGGTGGTTCCGATGGAGGATTTGAATCTTCATTTTACGGGCGATTTTCATGCGGTTACCTCCGCCAATAATTTATGCGCGGCTCTGCTTGACAATCATATTCAGCAGGGAAATGAGCTTGGCATCGACCCGCGGCAGATTGTGTGGAAGCGGTGTCTGGACATGAACGACAGAGTGCTCAGGAATGTTGTGGTCGGGATGGGCGGAAAGCCGGACGGCTTTGTGCGGGAGGATCATTTTGTGATAACGGTTGCCTCCGAGATTATGGCGGTGCTCTGTCTTGCGGAGGATATGGCGGATCTGAAAGCGCGCCTTGACAGAATGGTGGTAGCCTACAGCTATCAGGGGGAACCCGTAACAGCGGGACAGCTTGGGGCGACCGGGGCGATGGCGGCTCTGCTGAAGGACGCGCTGAAGCCGAATCTGATTCAGACATTGGAGCATACGCCCGCGGTCATACACGGGGGGCCGTTTGCCAATATTGCGCACGGCTGCAACAGTGTGCGCGCGACAAAGGCGGCGCTGAAGATGGCGGACTATGTTGTGACGGAGGCGGGCTTTGGCGCGGATCTCGGCGCGGAGAAGTTCTTCGACATTAAGTGCCGTCAGGCGGGACTTACCCCGGATGCGGCGGTTCTCGTGGCGACGGTTCGCGCGCTCAAATATAACGGCGGCGTGGACAAGGACGCGCTGGGAACGGAGAACCTTGACGCGTTGGAGAAGGGTATCGTCAACCTTGAGAAGCACATTGAAAATCTTCAAAAGTACGGCGTGCCGGTCGTCGTGACGTTAAATGCTTTTGTCACTGATACCGACAGGGAGGTCGCGTTTGTGGAGCGCTTTTGCAGGGAAAGGGGCTGCGAGTTTGCGCTGTCCCGGGTATGGGAGCAGGGCGGAAAGGGCGGTCTTGCACTTGCCAAGGCGGTTCTGGATACCTTGGAGAACAAGGAGAGCCGCTTTGCGCCGCTCTATGCGGATGAGCTTCCAATCAGTGAGAAAATCATTTGTGTCGCGAAGGAAATATATGGCGCGGCGGAGGTGACCTTTTCGCCGGCGGCGTTAAAGCAGATAAGCAGATTGGAAGGTCTGGGCTTTGGGAAGCTTCCGGTGTGCATGGCAAAGAACCAGTATTCGCTCTCCGACGACCCGTCGCTGCTTGGCAGACCGACAGACTTTGCCATGAATGTAAGGGAGGTTTATGTATCGGCGGGAGCCGGCTTTATCGTGGTACTCACGGGCGCGATTATGACGATGCCGGGGCTGCCGAAACAGCCGGCCGCATATCAGATTGACGTGACAGAGGACGGGGTAATTACGGGACTGTTTTAAACGGCAGCATGGAGGTTGAAATGAAATGCCCAAAATGTGGAAATGAATTGGAAGAGGGAAAGCTGCTCTGCGAAAACTGCGGCGAGGAGGTAAAGTTTGTCCCGGTCTTTGACATTGAGCTGGAGGCGAAGCTGTCCGAGTCGATTACCTCGATGCTCAAGGAAATATCTGCGGAGGAATTTGCGGGCGAGGGCGGGGAGGACGCGGAGACGAGAGAACTCCCTGAGACGGAGCCTCCGGGGCGTCCGACACATATAAAGGTTGTCGGTATCATCGCGATTGCGGCGGTGTTGTTGGCGGCGGCAGGCATCAGTCTGACGGCAATGATAACGGCGTCAGAGAACAAAAAGAGAGAAAATTCCTATGAATATCAGTATGAACAGGCGGTCGTATACGCGTCAGAGGAGAATTACGCGGAGGCCATCGGGCATTTGGAGCGCGCGCTTGCGATAAATGACGATTTGGATGCGAGACTGCTGTTGGCAAAATACTATGACGCGGCCGGGCGCAGAGAGGATGCCGTTTTATTGTTGCAGGGGCTGCTTGGTGCGGACAGCGGGTATGCGCACCGGGAAGAGGTTTATGAGCTGTTGTTTGCGATTTACGAGGAGGAATCCGAATACGGGAAGATAAACGCGCTGGCGGCGGACTGCGACATACAGCGGCTTGTCGCAAGGTACAATAAATATACGGCGCTGATGCCTGAATTTAATAAGACCGGCGGCGTATACGACGAGGTGATATCCATCACGCTGACGGGGAATACGCAGGGAGAGGTTCATTACACGATGGACGGTTCCGAGCCGACGGACAGCTCTCCGGTATATGAGACGCCGATTCTGCTGGAGTCGGGCGATTATCTTGTCCGCGCGAGATTTATCAATATATATGGCGTTGAGAGCGAAATTGCGTCGCAGAGCTATTACATCAGTCTGTCCGCACCGCCGCCGCCGGCTGTCAACTGTGATAGCGGCAATTATGACCGTCCCGCGCTGATTGAGGTTTATCACGATGACAACACAAAGATATATTACACCTCGGACGGCACCGCGCCGACGAAAAGCAGCGCCCGCTATTCGGATCCGATAGAAATGCCGTATGGCGTAAGCAACTTCGCGTTTATGGCGGTTGGGGATACCGGTCTGTGCAGCGAGGTGGTAAACCGTACCTATCAGATGAACATTCAGGCGAATTTCACGGCGGAGGCTGCGCTGCAGGTGCTTGTCAACAGCCTGTGCGCTGACGGCAGGCTTATTGACTTGGAGGGTCATGTTGAGAATAAGCTCGGAACGAACCAATATCATGTCGTGACGCTGGCTAAGGTCGGGGAGACGGTGTATTACATTATATATGAGGAGTATGCGGACCCGTCAGGCAATGCGTACAACACGAACAATATCTATGCGGTTGACGTGAATACCGCGGATTTGTATCGGGCCTACAAGCTGGATGAGGGAAAATATGACTTGAGAGACTTTTCCTATTGAAATTGTCCTGTCATTCAGATACAATAGAATAGATTGAAAAAGAAATCGGTTCGATTAAATTAAAAATAAATGAGAAAGGTATGGTGAATTTGCAAATGTACAAGATTATAGAGGCAAAAGAGCTTGCCGCCAATATCTGGTGGATGGTGGTGGAAGCGCCCCGCGTCGCGAAGAATTGTCAGCCCGGGCAGTTTGTGATTGTCAGGATTGACAAGGATGGAGAGCGGATTCCGCTCACAATCTGCGATTATGACAGGCAGAACGGCACGATAACCATCGTGTTCCAGTCAGTCGGCGCTGAGACGACAAGAATGGCGGCGCTGAGAGCGGGGGATTCCTTCCATGATTTCGTGGGCCCCTTGGGCTGCGCGTCAGAGCTGATTGGCGAGGATAAGGCGGCGCTTGCGGCAAAGAAAATATTGTTCGTCGCGGGCGGTGTCGGGACGGCGCCTGTTTACCCTCAGGTAAAATGGCTGCATGAGAACGGCGTTGCCGCAGATGTTATTGTAGGTGCGAAGAACCGGGAATTGATAATCCTTGAGAAGGAAATGGAGGAGGTTGCCGGAAATCTTTACGTGACGACGGACGACGGCTCCTATGGACGCAAGGGAATGGTGACGCAGACCATTCAGGACTTGGTTGACGAGGGGAAGCAGTATGATCTCTGTATTGCCATCGGCCCCATGATAATGATGAAGTTTGTCTGCAAGCTGACGAAGGAGCTACATATTCCGACTGTCGTAAGCCTGAATCCCATTATGGTTGATGGTACGGGGATGTGCGGTGCGTGCCGCGTAACGGTTGGTGACCAGGTGAAGTTCGCCTGTGTTGACGGTCCCGAGTTTGACGGGCATCTCATGAACTTTGACGAGGCGATGAAGCGCCAGCAGATTTATAAGACTGCGGAAGGCAGAGCGATGCTGCGTCTGCAGGAGGGGGATACCCATCACGGCGGATGCGGTCACTGCGGAGAGGAATAACTTGTTAATTGCGCATAATCTCAGCAAAGTTGAGCTGTCAGAGCAACGCAGAAAAGGAGAAAATAATGGATGTATTAAAGAAGGTGCCTGTACGGGAACAGGAGGCGGCTGCCAGAGCAAAGAATTTTGACGAGGTATGTCTCGGCTACAATAAAGAGGAAGCGATGGAGGAGGCTGCGCGCTGCATCAACTGTAAAAACGCGAAGTGCATTCAGGGCTGCCCCGTTGCAATCAACATCCCCGGATTTATTGAGCAGGTGAAGCTGGGAAACATTGAGGAGGCTTATAAGATCATCAGCGAGTCGTCCGCGCTCCCGGCGGTCTGCGGCCGTGTGTGTCCGCAGGAGAGCCAGTGCGAGGGTCAGTGTATCAGGGGAATCAAGGGCGAGCCGATATCCATCGGAAAGCTTGAGCGTTTTGCCGCGGACTGGGCGCGGGAGAATAACATAAAGCCGACGCCGGCGAAGGAGAAGCAGGGGAAGAAAGTTGCGGTGATCGGCTCCGGCCCGGCAGGACTTACCTGTGCCGGGGACTTGGCAAGGCTTGGATATGATGTGACGATATTCGAGGCGCTCCATGAGGCGGGCGGCGTACTGGTATATGGAATCCCAGAGTTCCGTCTTCCCAAGGAGGACGTTGTCGCGAAGGAAATCGCCAATGTGGAGTCCTTGGGCGTTAAGATTGAGAAGAATGTTATCATCGGCAAATCCATCACGATTGACGAGCTCATGTCGGAGGAGGGCTTTGAAGCGGTATTTATCGGTTCCGGCGCGGGACTTCCCAAGTTCATGGGGATTCCGGGTGAGAACGCGAACGGCGTATTTTCCGCCAATGAATACCTGACAAGAAGCAATCTGATGAAATCCTTTAACGAGGATTCCAACACGCCGATTATGCGGGGAAAGAAGGTCGCTGTTGTCGGCGGCGGCAATGTGGCGATGGACGCCGCAAGAACCGCGCTTCGTCTCGGCGCGGAGGTGCATATCGTGTACCGCAGAAGCGAGGAGGAGCTTCCGGCACGAGTGGAGGAGGTTCACCACGCGAAGGAGGAGGGCATTATTTTTGATCTTCTCACGAATCCGGTTGAAATCCTTGAGGATGAGAACAATTGGGTCAGAGGTATGCGGTGCATTAGGATGGAGCTTGGCGAGCCGGACGCGTCCGGCAGACGCAGGCCGGTAGAGGTACCGGGCAGCGAGTTTGAGATGGAGCTTGATACGGTTATCATGTCGCTCGGAACCTCCCCGAATCCGCTGATTTCCTCCACAACAGAGGGGCTTGAGACAAACAAGTGGAAGTGTATTGTCGCGGACGAGACCTTCGGCAAGACCACAAAGGAGGGGGTATTTGCCGGCGGAGACGCCGTTACGGGCGCGGCTACGGTTATCCTTGCGATGGGAGCCGGAAAGGCGGCGGCCAAGGGAATCCATGAGTATTTGTCCGGCAAATAGGAAAGGATACATGGATAGCGTGTACAGGGGGTATTATGTCAAGAAATGATATTGACAATATCAATACGATAAAAGTTTATCAGGACAAAAAGACAAAGGCAGAGGACTTTAAAAGCTCTGCCTATACTCTTTTTATAGCGGGTGTCTTGGGAATCGCCGCGCTGGTGCTTATGGAGACGGGCGTTCTGCCGTTTCGTTTGGCAGCGCCGGGCAAGTATATTACTTATGTCGTAATGGGCGCTCTGTTCGTGATTTTTATTATTATGGGAATCTCCTCCTTTATATCAGCCAAGAAATATGCGAAGGAAGCGGAGACGGAGGAGGATCTGACCGACCGAATAAAGAGTTGGGCGCGGGAAAACATTACCGCGGACAGGCTTCGGCAACAGGCGTACTTTGCGGAGGATACGCCGGAGGAGGCGCGGTATTTTCAATATTTCGCGGCGCTGAAGGATGCCGTAGGGCAGGAATTTGACGGGTTGAACGCTTCGTATCTGGAGGCTGTCTGCGAGGAGCTTTACGCGGAATTGTTTGAGGACGGAGAGAAAGAATGAATATAACCCTTGTCACGGTGGGGAAAATTAAGGAAAAGTATTATCGGGACGCCATTGCGGAATATGAGAAGCGGCTTTCGAGATACTGCAGGACGGAGCTTATAGAGGTGGCGGACGAGAAAACGCCGGATAAGGCTTGCGCGGCGCCGGAGGAGCAGGTGAAGCGGCGGGAGGCGGAGCGGATCTTGCGGCATATCCGTGAGGATTCATATTGCATTGCGCTGGCGATAGACGGGAAAGTGTATGATTCGGTGGCGTTTGCGAGGCATATCGAGGAGCTTGGCCTCGCGGGGAAAAGCAGTATCGCCTTTGTGATAGGCGGTTCATTGGGGCTTCATGGGAGTGTGCTGCAGAGAGCGGACGAGCGAATCAGCTTTTCGGCGATGACGTTTCCGCACCAGCTGATGCGCGTGATTCTGTTGGAGCAGATTTACAGAGGGTATCGGATTATCAATGGGGAGCCGTATCATAAGTGAGTGTGAAAGGGTGGCATATTGCTGGGAGACGGCAGTTTATTGTAATTTGTCGGAGAGCTGTGTATAATAGAATAAATGGTGGCAAAGGAACAGTGCTTTTCGGAAGTGATTTTTGGAAGAAGGCAGGTTGGATGGAAGACATAGAAGCGAAACAGACAAAATGGGAAGAATTAGGCATATCCAATGATTTTCTGTTTGGAAAGGTTATGCAGAACCCGGAGTTGTGTAAGGAGTTGTTACGGCGGATACTGCCTGGCTTGCAAATCGAACGCATTGAATACCCGGAATTGCAGAAGAACGTCACTGTGGACATGGATGCCCGCAGTGTCAGGCTGGATGTGTATGTGAAGGACGACAGGGAAATCGTTTATGACATAGAGATGCAGATAAGCGACACGAAGGAGCTGCCAAAGAGAAGCCGATATTATCAGGGAATGATTGATTTGCAGCTCATTGATAAGGGACAGCACTATAGGAGATTGAACCGGAGCTACATTATATTTATCAGCCCGTTTGACTTATATGGTCAAGGGCGGCATATCTATACCTTTGAAAATATCTGCAAAGAGGACAACAGCATCTCTATGGGGGACGAGACGATAAAGATATTTCTGAACGCGAATGGAACGATGGAGGATGTCAGCAGTGAATTAAGGGCGTTTCTGGATTATGTGGCAGGAAGGAATGCAAAGGATTCCTATGTGGAGCAGCTGGAAGAAGCGGTGAGGGAAGCCAAGAAGAACAGAGAATGGAGGCATGAATATATGACGTTGTTGATGAGAGATCAAGAGAATGTGGAAAAGGGTAGAGAACAGGGAATTTTCGGTATGGTATCAGCTTTAAGAGATTTGAATATACCGGACAGTACAATATTGCAAAAGTTACAGGAGAAGTTTTTGCTGACGAAAGAAGAATCGATAAGGTATTTAAGCCGCTGATTAGGAGGCATGAATATATGACGTTGTTGATGAGAGATCAAGAGAATGTGGAAAAGGGGGAAGAAAAGATGTTGGTATTAGTTCAAAGGCTGGTAGCCGACAAACGATTTGGCGACATAGATATAATTAAAGATGATAAGGATTTTCGATTAAAATTGTATAGAGAATATCATATTATCTGAGGGCGGGAGATACGACAGGGCAGAGCATTCCGGTGTTCTGCTTTACTTGTCGGAAACGCATTTTACGGCAGAAAGCCAAATGAACATGTCAGAGGAGCAAAAGACAATGATTTGGAACAGATACATCAAAAATATAGCTGTCGTTTTGGCCTGCGCCTTTGTATTGAGCGGCTGTGGCGCCTCATGGGAGCGGGATACGATAATCTTGGACATGGACGGAGAAAGACTGTCTTTCGAGGAGACTTGGGAAGCGGCCTCGGAGGAGGAGGTCTCCGGGCCTGAATCCCTTGGTGGGGAAGATACGACGCAGGAGGTCTATGCGCCTGAGACTTCGCAGGAAATACCGACAGAGGAAAGCAGGGTGTCCGAGACGCAGACGGATGAGGGGACGCTGCCATATTCAACGGAAACACGCGGAGCGGAGGAGCTGCTGGACGCGTTTCTTGCGGGGGAGCTTCCGGCAATTTACGATGCCGGAGAGGAGAGCGAAGGAACGCTTATGATATCCGACCTTCCGTTTGACGTGGAGGATGATTGGTTCAGCTATTCCATCGGGGAACGGGTTGATCTGGACAATGACGGCGAAAACGAGCAGATACTGGCCGGACCTTATGGAGGAACATATTTTGACGCCAGAGACGGAAGGGTATACATATTGGCGCAGGGGGAGGGAACGGCAGGCGTTCTGTCCTATACGGAATACGAAAATGCGACATGGATTGTGCATCGCGATACCTCACATGCGGGCAGGCAGATGTATTGGCTGACGAAGTACGACGGGGCGGGAAATATTGTGGATGAATTTCAGCTAAGCGCGGAATATTGGGATTCGCCCACGGATAAATATGATGAAAACAGCGAATTTACCTTCCGCGATGAGAAAATATCCATGAAGGAATACGAGGCGCTGCGAAAAGAAATTATCGGCTGGTAGGAGAAGAAAAGGGGGCTTTCTTATGAGAATGTACGATTTGATAATGAAAAAGCGAAACGGCAAAGCGCTGACGGCGGAGGAAATCCGCTTTATGATAAAGGGCTATACCGCCGGCGAGATTCCCGATTATCAGATGTCTGCGATGATGATGGCAATCTATTTCCAAGGGATGGACGAGGCGGAGACGCTCGCCCTGACAATGGAGATGGCAGAGAGCGGGGATATGCTTGATTTAAGTGACATTCAGGGGATAAAGGTTGACAAGCATTCGACGGGGGGCGTCGGGGATAAGACTTCGCTTGCGCTGATACCGATGGTGGCGGCTGTCGGAGTGCCTGCGGCGAAGATGAGCGGGCGCGGGCTGGGACACACCGGCGGTACCATTGACAAGCTGGAAAGCTTTGAGGGATTTTCGACGGGGATTTCCGAGCAGCAGTTCAAGGAGAATGTGAACCGAATCGGCATTGCGATTATGGGGCAGACGGCGGATCTGGCGCCCGCGGACAAGAAGCTGTACGCGCTGCGGGACGTGACGGCGACCGTTGACAACATGTCGCTGATAGCCTCCTCGATTATGAGCAAGAAGCTCGCTGCAGGGGCGGACGCGATTGTGCTGGATGTAAAGACCGGAAGCGGCGCCTTTATGAAGGCGGAGAAGGATTCCTTCGCGCTTGCGCGGGAGATGGTCAAGCTCGGCAACAGCGCGGGAAGAAGGACGGTCGCGGTGGTCTCGGATATGGATCAGCCGCTGGGTTATGCGGTGGGAAACGCGCTGGAGGTCAAGGAGGCGATTGCAACCCTGAACGGGAACGGCCCCGAGGATTTTGTGGAGCTGTGCCTGACGCTCGGCGCGCATATGGTCGTTGCAGGCGGCAAGGCGGCGACGACAGAGGAGGCACGGGGGCTGCTCGAGGAATGCATCCGCAATAAAAGTGCGTTACATAAGCTCGCGGAGTTCGTAGGGGCGCAGGGCGGCAAGGGCGATTGGGTCTATCATCCGGAGAAGCTGCCCGCGGCGTCCATTGTGGAGGAGATAGAATCCCCTGCGGACGGCGTTGTACAGAAAATTGTCTGTGATGAGATTGGGATGGTCTCGCTGATTCTCGGCGGCGGCAGGGAGACAAAGGAGAGCGCGATTGATTTGTCGGTGGGGCTTGTACTGCACAAGAAGGTCGGGGACTCCGTGCGGAAGGGGGAATCGCTGGCGACGATCCATGCGAATGACCGTGAAAAGCTCGCGGCGGCGCGGGAGCGCTTCCTGAGGGCCTACACGATAGCGGACGGGGCGGTCGCAAAAAAGCCGCTTATCAAGGGAATAGTGTGCGAATAAAAGACATAAAATGAAGTATAGAAACCTATACTTCATTTTTTATGGTGCCGGTATGACAAGACGCGAAGGCTTCAAGCAGGATATAATGAGTGCGGGGGAACGGTTTGCGGATACCTTTTCCCTGCCAAAGGATATGGTGATAAATGCGACGCTCCTTCATATGGTGGGGAAATCGGATGTCTTTGTCGAGAATTTCAAAGGTATTATATCCTACGCCTGTAATGAGATATTGATAAAGGGGCACGGCCTGAAATTCTGTATCAGCGGGGAGCGGCTGAGGATAGAATACTACTCTGAGGAGGACATGAAGATATCGGGACGCATTAAGGAAGTAAAGGTAATAAGCGAAGCATGAGGTGAGGCTCTTGCAAAACAAATGGATGCGTTTCGCCACGGGCTGTCTGGTGGTGCGGTTTGGCGGCGATTATCTGGAACGGTTTTTTAATATGTGCAGGATGCACAATATTGATCTGTGGGACATCACGCGCGACGAGGGCTGCTGCTCCTGCAAGCTTCACGCGGCCGACTTTACGAAGCTGCCGCCCCTTTTGAGAAAGACAGGCACCAAGGCAAAGGTTCTGGAAAAACGCGGACTGCCCTTTTACATTCCTTTTATGAAAAAAAGGATTATTTTTTTTGTGGGGGTATTGGCCTGCATGGTGACGCTCAACGTCGTCACGGACTATGTGTGGGCGATAGAATATGTCGGGAACCTGCAGGTCAGCGATGATGAGCTTACGGATTTTGTGAGGGGCGAGGGGATTCATTACGGCATGAAAAAGGAGCAGCTAAACTGCGAGGAGAAGGAGAAGCGGCTGCGGGAGGCCTTCCCGACAGTGACGTGGACGTCCATCTGGTTTGAGGGGACGAAGCTGTATATCGAGGTGAAGGAAAATGAGAAGCCGGAGCCGGTGACAATCGAGACGCGGGGAACGGATATCGTGGCGACGGACGCCGGCACGATTGTCTCCATTGTCACCAGAAACGGCGTCCCCGTGGTAAAGGCGGGGGATACCGTGGAGCAAGGGCAGATACTCGTGGAGGGACGCGTTCCGGTCTATGACGAGAGCCGGAGCATTGTAAATTATCAGATATATGACGCGGACGCGGATATCCGGATACAGACGCCCGTCAGCTATTCGGATAAAATTGCCAAAAGCTATCCTGTCATGCAGTATACCGGCGTCGATACGCACGCCCGTTTTATCGAGATATTCGGTTATCGTTTTGACAGTCTTGCGCTCCGTAATCGGCTTCGGGGCCGTCGGGCTTCACCCGGAGAAACCGTCACGCAACGGCATCAGCTTGTCCTGCTGGGCAATATTTATCTGCCCGTCTACTATGGGGAAATTAACAGAAAAGAATACTATTTATGCTATCTTGCGTACACACCGGAGGAAATGAAACGCAAATTAACAGACAATTTTGAGAAATATATTTTATCTTTAGGGGAAAAGGGGGTACAAATTGTTGAAAAAAATGTTAAAATAGTACAGAATAGAGATAATATGGAAATGCAGGGAGAAATTCTTGTTGTGAAATCCACGGGGGAATCCGTCGCTATTTTGGCGGAGGAAGCCGGCGGGATAACAGACGCGGAGGCAGAGGAGTAAAAGTTGGGAGATTTTCAGGTCAGCATACAGATCGCGACAGAGCATATGCAGAATATTTTTGGCAGCAATGACGCGTATATCAGACAGATAGAAGAGGATTTAAAGGTCGTCATCACGGACCGCAACGGAGAGGTGCGGATTTCCGGCGGACAGGACGCGGTAAATAAGGCCTCGGGGCTTATAAAGGAGCTGGCGGAGCTCTCCATGCGGGGAACCGCGATACAGGAGCAGAATGTGGCCTACGGGATAGAGCTGTCCAAGGAGGATGACGCGCAGACGCTTTTGGAGATTGACGCGGACTGCATCTGCCATACGATTGCGGGAAAGCCCGTAAAGCCCAAGACGAGGGGACAGAAGCAATATATTGATGCGATACGGGACAAAATGATCGTGTTCGGCCTCGGACCCGCGGGAACCGGCAAGACCTACCTTGCGATGGCGATGGCCATCACCGCCTTTCGGAATCACGAGGTAGAACGCATTATTCTGACGAGACCCGCGATTGAGGCGGGGGAGAAGCTCGGCTTCCTGCCGGGGGATTTGCAGAGCAAGGTGGACCCTTATCTGCGGCCGCTCTATGACGCGCTCTATCAGATTATGGGAGCCGAGAGCTTTCAGAAGAACATGGAGAAGGGACTGATAGAGGTCGCGCCGCTTGCCTATATGCGGGGGCGGACGCTCGACAACGCCTATATTATTCTCGACGAGGCGCAGAATACAACGCCCGCGCAGATGAAGATGTTCCTGACCCGTATCGGCTTTGGCTCGAAAGTCATCATTACCGGGGACGCCTCACAGAAGGATTTGGCGTCAGGCACACTCTCGGGCCTTGATGTGGCGGAGCGGGTTCTCGGGAAAATCAGCGATATCGCGTTTATACGGCTGACAAGCAGTGATGTTGTCCGTCACCCGTTGGTGCAGAAGATTGTCAAGGCGTATGAGGACTACGAGAGCAGGAGTAATGACATGCGTGTCAGAAATATGCGTAAAAACGGCTCTTCACTCAGAAGGTCAAGGTAGGGATGCGAATGAAGAAAAAAGAAGAAGCCGTATGGCAGAAAATTATACTGATTATCGCAATGATCGTGCTGTCTGTCCTGATTATCGGGGTGGCGGCTTATTTCTATGGGAAATCCTTTCGGGATATATTTATGCTGCTGCTGGTAGTGGCGGCCTCGTTGGGCGCGGTTCTTTTTTCCCTGCTTCAGTCCAACATATTCGGCACGCTGCACTATGACAACGGAGGGCACTATGGGCGGTTCGTGCTCACCCTTCTTGTGAGTGCGGTTATCTGCTGTGTGCTGCCGATGCTGCCCAACGACGGCTGGGCGGTTCCGCCGCTTGCGCTTGCGCTGACGCTGTTTTCCAACACGGTCACGGGGCTGTTGTCCTACTCGCTGCTGCTCGGCGTCTGTGTGTATTTTTCGACGGCGGACATGCTGATATTCCTGCTGTATTTTATGATGGGATGCCTGTTTGCCGTGCTGTTTGAGCGGCTTGACGAGGCGTATCGGACAGGGGCGCCGATGTCCGTTGCGACGATGGTGTATACCGTCGGAGTTATCGGGAAGTCCGTATTTGAGAATCAGGGATCACTGACGGCGGATTTGTTTATCATGCCGATTATCAATATTTTTATTTCCTTCATACTGATGCTTGCGGTGCTTCGATTCTACTGCGCGTCCGTCGTTGACAAGGAGAAGGAAGGGTATCTGACAATCAACGACCAGGAGTACAAGCTGCTCGCGAAGTACAAGCAGGAGGACAGGAAGCTCTACTATAACGCGATACACACGGCCTATTTTGCGGAGAAGACGGCCCGTCTGCTGCACATGGATGTGGATTTGGCCAAGAACGGCGGATATTACCACCGGATTATCGTCTCCGAATGCAAGAAGCACGGAAAGACGCTGGAGCAGATTTGCGCAAAGCATAAATTCCCGCCGCAGGCGGTTCAGCTCCTGCAGGAATACAATTACAAATCTCAGAAAATGAAGCTGCGTGAGACGGTCGCGGTATATCTGGCCGACAGTGTGGTATCCTCCATTATGTATCTGCTCGGCAAGGAGGACGGAAAGCGTGAGGATACGGACTACGGGAAGGTTGCGATCGCGATTGTGCACAGGAAGATTGACAGCGGTATTCTCAACGACAGTGATATTTCGCTTTCGGATATCGGCGGAATGGAAAAAATATACACAGGAGAGAAATTATACTATGACTTTTTGCGTGGTGAATGAAACCGGGCGGGAGCTTCCCTTTGACGCACAGACCGTTGCGGAACAGGTGATTCTGGAGGCGCTTGCGCAGGAGAACTGCCCGTATGAGGCGGCGGTGGACGTGACGCTCACGGACAATGAAGGGATACATGCCATGAATAAGGAATTTCGGGATATCGACTGTCCCACGGATGTGCTGTCGTTCCCGAATGTGGATTACGGGAGGCCGGCTGATTTCACGGAGCTTGAGCGCCGGTCGGAGGATTATTTTGACCCTGAGAGCGGGGAACTCTGCCTTGGAGACATTGTTATCTCCGTCGAGAAGGTGTACGAGCAGGCGGCGGAGTACGGACATTCCCCGCTGCGGGAATATGCGTTTCTGATTGCGCACAGTATGCTGCATCTGCTGGGCTATGACCATATGGAGCCGGAGGAGGCCGCGGAGATGGAGCGCAGGCAGGAGGAAATCCTTAGCAGACTCGGTATTACGAGAGCCGGCGCATAGGCTTGCGGGTTGAGGAGAAGGATGGAATGAAGAAGAAAAACAATAATTTTATCGTGCAGGGAGGCATTCTTGCCATGGCGGGGATCCTTTCAAGGCTGATAGGCATTGCAAGGCGCTTCCCGATGGAGCACATCATAGGCGATAAAGGGAACGGATATTATTCGACCGCCTATGAGGTCTATGCAATGATGCTGATAATTTCATGCTACAGCCTGCCGTTGGCGGTGTCCAAGGTGGTGTCAATGCGAATTGGCAAACGACAGTATAAGAGTGCGGAGCGGGCGTTCCGGTGTGCGATGGCGTTTGCGGTTGTGATGGGCAGCCTTACCTTTTTGATCTGTGAGGTTTTCGGGGATGTGCTGGCGGGAATCATGGGAGAGCCGATGAGCGCGTTGGCGCTCAAGGTGCTTGGTCCCGCGCTGCTGATTGTCTCCGTGATGGGCGTGTTCCGCGGATATTTTCAAGGGCTTGGGACAATGATGCCGACCGCGGTATCTCAGATATTGGAGCAGGTATTCGTGTTAATCGGCAGTATTGTGGGCGCGTATTTTCTGTACCGGCACGGCGAAAAGGTCGGGGCGCTCCTGCACAATACGGACTATGCGCCGTCCTACGGTGCGGCGGGCGCTTCCATCGGCCCTGTTGCCGGCTCCCTGATCGGACTGCTGTTTCTGATGTTCGTCTTTGCGCTGTATAAGGTCTCGACGAGGCGCAGGCCGATTCACGACGCGGGAAAGCGTGCGGACAGCTACGGACATCTGTTCAAGGTCATTATCCTCACGATATTGCCGGTGCTGCTCAGCACGACCGTATATAATCTGAGCAATGTCATTGACATCAAGATTTACAATGACGTGATGACCGCCAAGGGTTTGGACAGCGTGCGGGCCTACAATCTGGGCGTCTATACCGGCAAGTACCGGGTGCTTGTGAATGTGCCGATAGCGATTGCGAACGCGATGTGCTCCTCGATTGTTCCGGTGCTGACCACGCTGATGGCGCGCAATGAGGCAGGACAGGCCAAGGCGAAAATCGAGCAGGTCAAGGCGAAAATCGAACAGGCGATGCGCTTTACCATGCTTGTCGCAATCCCGAGCGCCGTGGGGCTTACGGTGCTGGCGCGTCCCATTATCACAACCCTGTACCGCGGCGAGATTGATATGGCGGTTGAACTGCTCCACATCGGCTCCGTGTCGGTTGTCTTTTACACCATATCGACGCTGACCAACGGTGTTTTGCAGGGAATCAATAAAATGCAGGTGCCGGTGCGCAACGCGGCAATCGCGCTGGTTATCCACATTGCGGCGCTCTACGGCGCTTTGCAGCTTGATTGGGGTCTCAACGCGCTTGTCTTCGCGAATATTTTGTTTGCGGTAATCGTGTGCGCCCTGAACGCGTTTTCCATCCGCAAATATTTGGCATATCGCCAAGAGTACATGCGGACGTTTGTGACGCCGCTGATCGCCGCGGCTGTCATGGGCGTCGTAATTGTCGTAATCAATCTGCTGCTCTCCAAGGTCGTGGGCAGCGTGGTTGTCGTAATCGTGGGAATTGCCGTCGGAGTGGTTGTTTACGCGGTCGCGCTTATTCTGCTCAAGGGTGTGACGGAGCGGGATTTGAAGAGTATGCCGGGCGGTGAAATCGTCCTTGCGCTGGCGAGAAAATTCAAGCTGATGTAGTTCGGATTTCTTTCCGGGAATAAACGCATAAAAAATAAAAATAGGCTGATACTATATCAAAGACGCCAAAGTGATTTTGCAATTTATGATGGAGGCTGATGATGAAAAAAGGATATATGATTGGCTTATTTTTTGTATGTTCGGTGATTGTGGCGCTTGTGGTGACGCTCATGTGGAAAAGGCATACCATGGACGGATTTCCCAGAGAGAATGAGAACAGAGAGCAGGCGGCAGAGTCAGAGACGGAGGAGAGCAGTACGGTGCAGCGTGTGGAAATCGAGCGCTCCGTTCTTACGGATGTGGATAACGCGGACGCGTCACAGGTTCAAAGCGTTCCGGTGGTCACAACCAAGGACACGGTCTGCATTTATCAGGATATAGATCAGAAGGACGGCACGGTATCCATTGTGGAGGAGAAGCTCTCCGCAAGGTATATCGGACTAAACCGGGAGGAGCTGGAGGAAGCGCTGGAGGAAGACAGCAGAGTGCGGGCGCTGGAGGAGGAGAGCGGCTTTAAATCGCAGCATCTGGAGCTGTTTTCCCCGGAGAGGATAAAGGTTCTGCGAATCTATGATACCTCAACGCTCAACAAGGGCTATTATATCATGGAGGTAGACGGAGAAATCCGCATTTACAGGGACGATAAGGAGACGCTGTATTACAGGACGGATTTGATATTGCAGAATTTGCCGGAGAGTCTGCAGCAGGAGATCATCGAAGGGAAATATATCGATTCCGAGGTAAAGGTATATCATTTTCTGGAGTCGTACAGCAGTTGAAAACGGCGTTATGGAAAGGCGGGAGAATAAATGGCGGAGAGAATTGTGATTATAGGCGGCGGTGCGAGCGGACTTGCGGCGGCAGTCACCGCTGCGGGACGCGGCGCCGCAGTGACGATCATCGAGCATAAGGACAGAGTCGGGAAGAAGCTGCTGGTGACCGGTAACGGAAAGTGCAATCTCACCAATATGAGTGATTTCCACGGAAAATATTACAGCAGTGACGCGCGGGGAGTATCGCGGATATACGAGACGCTTGAGCGCTTCAATGCATCGGATACGCGGGCCTTCTTCCGGGAGCTGGGGCTGTACACCAAGGAAAAGCGGGATGGCGGAGTGTATCCGATGGGGGAACAGGCGTCCACGGTGTCGGATGTGCTTCGGAGCGCGTGTATGCACAGAGGCGTCAGGATTCTGACGGATTGCGAGGTGCGCGCGCTGAAGCCGACGGAGCACGGAGGACGGATAACCTGTGGGCAAAGAATGAATATTACATATGACCGGCTGATTCTGGCGACCGGCGGGAGGGCGGCGCCTGCGACCGGCTCGGACGGCAGCGGGTATGCGCTCGCGCGCCGGCTGGGGCACAGTGTAACGCCCGTGCTGCC
>JAMPFV010000001.1:513076-569819 GCA_023664265.1 Roseburia sp. | reverse complement strand
TGCTGCGTTGCAAGTTTGATGCCCCGTCAGCTTGCTGCGGGGTTTTTGACTTTCAACCGCGGGCTGGGGGGCGCGTGCGTCCTGCTCACGCTTCTGTTCCGGATGACGGCGCTTACAGCTTCTGACGCTTTAATCAGTGTTTCCCCAAGACAAGAACATGAAGCAGAATCAATTTGGAGGTACATGAAATGCAGGTGAATTTGCCCGAGAAGGTTGGCTACATCATACAACGCTTGGAACAGGCAGGCTTCGAGGCCTATGCGGTCGGCGGCTGTGTGCGGGATTCCCTGCTCGGGCGCACGCCGGACGATTGGGACGTGACGACCTCCGCCACGCCGCAGCAGGTAAAGGCCGTGTTTCGCCGCACCGTTGACACCGGAATCCGCCACGGCACCGTCACGGTTCTATTGGAACAGGAAGGCTTTGAGGTCACTACCTACCGGATCGACGGCGAGTACGAGGACAGCCGTCATCCCAAGGAGGTCACCTTCACCGCCAATCTGACGGAGGACTTGAAACGCCGCGATTTTACGATTAACGCGATGGCTTACAATGACAGAAGCGGGATTGTGGACGCCTTTGGCGGGATGGAGGATTTGCGGCAGGGCATTATCCGCTGTGTGGGGGATGCGCGGGAGCGCTTTACGGAGGACGCCTTGCGCATGATGCGTGCGGTGCGCTTTTCGGCGCAGCTTGGTTTCACCATTGAGGCGCAGACAAGACAGGCCGTCGCGGCGCTGGTGCAGACACTGGAGAATATCAGTGCGGAGCGCATCCGCACGGAGCTTGTCAAGCTTTTGATATCCCCGCATCCGGACTACATGCGGGAGGCGTACCGCATGGGCATTACGGGTGTCGTCCTGCCGGAGCTGGACAGGGCGTTTGCGACAGCGCAGAACAATCCGCACCATATTCATACGGTGGGGGAGCATTTGATGAGCTGCCTGTGTCATGTGCGCGCGGACAAGGCGCTCCGCCTCGCGGCGCTTTTGCATGACATCGGAAAGCCCGATACCAAAACGACAGACGACACAGGGACAGACCATTTTTACGGGCATGTGGAGCGCAGCGAGACGCTTGCGGTTCAAATCCTGCGGCGGTTGAAATTCGACAACGATACCATAGAAAAGACGGCGCGGTATGTCAGATACCACGATGATTCGATAGAGCCGACGCCCAAGGCCGTGCGGCGCGCAGTCAGCAGAATCGGCGCGGCGTATTTTCCACAGGTGCTGGAGCTGAAGCGCGCGGACACGCTCGCGCAGAGCGGTTATCAGCGGGAGCAGAAGCTGGCGCTGCTCGACCAAGTATCGGATATCTATCGGGAAATCGTGGAGCAGAACCAGTGTGTGTCGCTAAAGACCCTGAAAATATCGGGGAACGATCTGATTGCGCTGGGCGTGCCCAAGGGAAAGCGTATCGGAGAGCTGCTGCAATTGCTGCTGGAGGATGTGCTGCAGACGCCGGAGCACAACGATAACGCTTATCTGACAGAGGCCTGCAGAAAGTTACAGCAATCTTATTGCAGCAATCAGGATTACGGCAATTAAGATTACGGCAATTAAGATTGCTGTAATAAAAGAAATCCCCGCTACATAAGATAGACTAGTATTTTATGTAGGGGGGATTCTCTTTGAATGACAGAACCGTTGCTGTGCTGGAGCAATATGATATGGAGGTATCGCGCACCTTTAAGGGCAGGGGTACCCTGATCTGTGATACAGACAAGGGAATGCGCGTGCTCAAGGAATATAAAGGGAAGACGGAGAAGCTGGAGCTCCTGAGCGGCTTACAGCAGAATATAAGTGATTCCATCCGCACGGACAGACTTGTGCGCAGCAGGGAGAATGAGCTTTTTGTCAGGGATGCCGATGGCAGTATATATATATTGAAGGAACAGGTGGACGGAAGGGAGTGCAGCTACAAGAACGAGGAGGATATCGTGAGAGCCTTTGACGCGATGGCGCGGCTGCACCTGTGCTTTACGCCGGGTGCGGCGGGGGAGCCGCAGGCAGAGCTGCCAATCTGCTTTTATGGGGATGATATGGAGAAGCACACGCGGGAATGCCGCCATGTGCGCAATTACCTGAGAAAGCTGCGCGTAAAAACCGATTTCGAGCGGGCGCTGCTGCGGGAATATGACTATTTTCTGGAAAAGGCGTGCGCAGTCACGGAGCTGGTAAAAAAGGAATCGCGGCAGGAGTACGAGCAGTATGTCAGAGAAAACGGCCTGTACTGCCACGGCGATTATCAGTATCACAACGTCGTGTTTCCCGGAAGAGATACCCGGGGCGGCGATGTCGGAATCGTCAATTTTGAGCATTTTGCCCATGATTCCGGCGCGCGGGACTTCTATCTGCTGTTCCGCAAGATTTCCGAGAAGAGCGACTGGTCAATCCCGCTCGGGGAGAAAATGCTGGACGCCTACCGGCGCAGGAGAACCCTTGCCCCCTGCGAATGGCGCGCGGTGGGGCTTCGTCTGGCGTACCCCGAAAAGTTCTGGAAGATTATCAATTTTTACCAGAGCTCCAGAAAGTCGTGGATGCCAAACCGCAATTTTGAGAAGCTCGACAATCTGATCAGGCAGGAGCGGCACAAGGAAAAGCTGATAAGGAAATTTTTTGGTCTTGTATAGACGGAGGCGGACGGATATAATAGAGGAAGAACAGAGCCGACGGATACATGCGCGTCTGCGCGAATTTCTCATCGCGGTACCTGCACAAAAGAGCTTCGGCAAGGGGGATAGTGTGAAAAATGAATTTTTCACACGCAAATTTGTGCTTGGGGCACAAATTCGCACGTTATGGAAGGAGCAAGGGGATTTATATGAACAGACGAAAGATGGGGATAGGGCTGTGTGCGCTGCTTTTGATGGGGGCGCTCACAAGCTGCAATATACCGTCACAGACACCGGATACAAATCAGAGCAGCGACAGCGGGGAGGTGCAGACTCCGTCTGCTTCGACGAAAACGCCGGGAATTTATGATTCGGAGGACACGGCGGTGGTGGTAAAGAAAGACATGGAGGCGGGAACCGTCCAGCTTCAGAATATCACCACCTCGCGCCGTTACACATTGAGCTACAGCGGAATAACAAGGCTGTATGACCGCTATGACGAGGCGATTTCCATGAGCCAGCTCGAGGAGGGCAGCATCGTCACCGCGCGGTTTTATAAGGAGGACAAATCGCTTTCCTACGCGAAGGCCTACGCGAACGGTATTTATTATAAGGGGCTGGAAAATTACGGCATCGATCTGAACCACGGCACACTGCGCGTCGGAAATGAGCTTTACAATATCAGCAGCCACGTCGTCGTGATATCGGATGGCAGGGAGTCGGATCTGATGAGCATAAATGAGCTGGATGTGCTGAGTGTGTGGGGCTATCAGAACATGATTTACGGTATCCGCGTGGAGCGCGGACACGGGTATCTGCGCCTTCAGAACGAGACGTATTTCGTGGACGGCTGGATTGACGTGGGGGACAGGCTGATTAAGCCCATTCGGGAGGACATGCTGCTGATCGTGCCCGAGGGCACGTTTAAGGTCACCGTGAGCCATAGAGGCAGCAGCGCGACACAGGAGATCACTTTCGCCAAGAACGAGGAGATGGCGTGGGATTTGGGCGACGTCGAGATTACGGTTCCGCAGACGGGCAAGGTTATTTTCACGCTGACGCCCCTGACGGCCGAGGTGGTCATAGACGGCAAAAAGGCGGACGTCTCAAGACCCGTGGAGCTGGAATACGGCCTTCACAGGATGCGGATAACGGCGGAGGGATACGACACCATCGCGCAGTATATCCGAGTCGGAGAGCCGTCCGCGAGCATCGCGATAGAGCTTGAGAAGAGCGAGGAGGAGGCCGCGCAGACAAGCGCCTCGACAAGCAGCGCCTCGAACAACAGCGCCACAACGAGCGAGAGCAGAAAAGATGATGACGATGACGAGGATGAGGACGACGAGAGAACCTCTTCAAGAAGGAGTACGGAGGATGACGAGGATGAGGACGACGACACGGCGGTCGTTGTCTCCGCGAATGCGAAGTATAAGGTGTACATAGATGCGCCTGAGGGCGTTGAGGCCTACCTTGACGGCAACTATATCGGGATAACGCCGATGAACTTCTCCAAGACGCCGGGGAACCATGTAATCACGCTGAGGAAGGACGGGTATCAGACAAGAAGCTATACGCTGCAGATCGACGACGAGGAGAAGGATGTGAACTACTCGTTTACAATGTTGAGCGCGTTAGAGTGAGCGCTGAAAACGAGTGAAGTCCGGTTTACAATGGAGGGAAAAAGCGCAGATGAGCAATAAGATCCTGATTGTCGAGGACGACCGTTCCATCTGTGAGATGGTTGACAATTATCTGATCAGCGAGGGATTTTCCACGGACGGCTTCCGCAATGGCCGCGATGCGCTCAGAGCTTTCCAAGCGGACAGCAGTTACGCGCTTGTGCTGATTGACCTGATGCTGCCGGATATGAGCGGTATGGAGCTGATAAAGGAAATCCGTAGGACCGGCACCGTTCCCATCATCATCGTGACGGCCAGGGACAATGACACGGACAAAACGATGGGGCTGAATCTGGGAGCGGACGATTATGTGGTGAAGCCCTTTTCCCTGATTGAGCTTACGGCGAGGATAAGGGCAAACATCCGACGGGCTACGGGATATGACAATCCGACGGAGCCGTCCGTCATTCGGATCAGGGATTTGGAAATCAATCCGTCCGCCTATACGGCGAAGCTTGCAGGCGTTTCCCTGGAGCTGACGCGAACGGAATTTGAGATACTGCGTTTGCTGGCCTCACACCCCGGACAGGCCTTCTCAAAGGAACGGCTGTATGATTTGATTTGGAGGGAGCCGTACTTGGGAAATGAAAACGTTCTGAACACACATATCAACCGGCTCCGCGCCAAATTAAAAAACGCGTCGGACAGCGATGCCAACGGCGATGCCGCGTATATCAAAACCCTGTGGGGCATCGGGTACAAGATGGAGGATAAATAAATGGTGATACTTCTTTCCGTTTTGGTTCTGCTGCTGACGCTTCTGTCCTTGCGGCTGTGGACAAAGCAGAGGGCCGTCAGCGAAGAGCTGTGCTATATCAGAGAGCGGATGGGCGACGCTTTCTATACAAGCGAGAACGCGTATATTCTGGTGCCGTCCGAGAATATGCGGGTAAAGGAGCTTGCCGCGCAGATCAACCGCCTTTTGGATGCCTTTTACACACAAAAGGTAACATATGAGCGTTCCAGACAGGCTATGGCGCAGATGCTGACAAACATTTCCCACGATCTGCGCACGCCGCTCACCGTGTTGAAGGGCTATAGCGAGCTGTTGAACGCAGCGGCGCAAGAGGCGGAAACGGAGCATATTCGGGATATGGCGGCCAAAATCGGCAGCAAGGCGGACGAGCTGGCCGTGACGCTTGACGAGTACTTTACGCTGTCCAAAATAACCTCCGGCGACAGGAAAATGGAGTTGCAGCGGACGAATATCTCCCAGATCTGCCATGAGGTTCTTCTGGATTACTACGATATTCTGGAGGAAAAGGCGTTTGCGGTTGAGATAGCGCTTGGCTCCGCTCCCGAATATGCCTGTGTGGACAGGGAGGCGCTGAAAAGGATTCTGAAAAACCTGATTGACAATGCAGTGTTGCACGGCGGCGGCGGGAAATATCTTGCCCTGCGGCTGTGGGGAACGCCCGACGGGCTGCGGATCGAGGTGGAGGACCACGGGCAGGGTATTCCGGAAGAGGAACAGGAGCAGATTTTTAACCGCGCTTACACAACGGCGCATAGAGGCTCCGGCAGCGGACTCGGGCTGACGATTGCGAAAAATCTTGCCCTGCAAATGGGAGCGGATATACAGGTCGCAAGCGACCCGGGGCGGAAAACGGTGTTTGCGCTGATTTTGAAAAGTTAGAAAAAATTTAGAATTTCGTCATGGAAAAGAGAAGTCGGTATGGTATCCTGTTCTCTGAAAGCGGATAAGGGGGAATAAGGGTGGAATACGTTATAGAAACGCACGACTTGGTGAAATCCTATAAAAACAGGACAGTGGCGGACACCGTAAATATCCATGTGAAGAAGGGGGAAATCTACGGTTTTGTCGGGCCAAACGGCGCGGGGAAAAGCACGGTGATGAAGCTGCTCCTGAATCTGATACAGCCTGATTCGGGGGAAGCCTGTATTTTTGGAGAAAAAATCGGCAGCAGCAGCTATGAATGCCTCAAGCGAATCGGCTCTATCATCGAAAGCCCCTGCTTTTATGAGCAGATCACGGGCCGCAAAAATTTGGAGCTGCACTGCGAATACATGGGATTTCACAATCGGGAGCGGATAGACGAAGCGCTGCGTCTGGTCGATCTGCAGAATGTTGAGGGAAAGAAGGTTTCCCACTATTCTATGGGAATGAAGCAGCGCCTTGCGATCGCAAGGGCAATCCTGACCAAGCCGGAGCTTTTGCTCCTCGATGAGCCGATTAACGCCCTTGATCCGGAGGGCATTCGGGAGATGCGGACATTGTTTTGCCGTCTCAATCAGGAGTATGGCACTACTATTTTTATCTCAAGCCATATTCTGTCCGAGGTGGAACAGATTGCGGACACGGTGGGCATTCTCCAAAACGGAAAGCTGCTCAAGGAGCTTTCCATGTCGGATATCCGCAGCTATCGGACGGAATATATCGAACTGGAGGTCGATGATATTGCGCGCGCGGGCTGTCTGCTGGAGCAGGAGCTGGGCCTGACAGACTTCAAGGTCCTTACAGACACCAAAATCGAGATATACGACCTTGGCAAATCCGTAAAAGAGCTTTCCGCCGCTCTTGTGCGGAATGGAATCGGCATTCTCGGTATCGGCGTGAAGCAAAATTCTCTGGAGGAGTATTTCTTCCATGTAATCAGGGAGGACTGACGGTGATGATACGTTTGATGAAGCTGGAATTGAAAAAAGTACGTTTTTGGCGCTATATCCTGATTTCCGCTGCCGCAATCCTTTTTGGAATCTTCTTTACCTTCGTCGCTCTGAACGATTCGGCTGCCGGCAAGGACACCTTTGACAGCGCCTTTCGGGCGGTTCAGATGATTTTTGTGTTTGTATATGTGATTTTTTATGCGGTGCTGGTCTCGGCGCTGATTATCAGCGAGTACAACAACAAAACGATTCTGCTGATGTTCACCTATCCGATGAACCGCAAAAAAATCATTGTCTCAAAGCTTTTGCTGATTACGCTTTTTATGGCGGCCTCCATGCTGGCTGGCTATGTCTGCTGCTGCCTGTTTATCGTCGGCGTTGACCGTCGGCTGGATTTGATTGCCGGTGAGTTTTCCGCGGCGGTGTTGAGAAGCTGGGTCTCTGCCGCATTTTTTAGCGTGATTGTTTTCTGCTGTCTGGGAATTTGGTCGTTTGCGGCGGGCATGATAGGGAAATCCGTCAGCGTGACGATTGTGAGCGCGATGATTTTTATCTTTCTTCGACAGGTGGTGGTCGCCTCCGGCGAAAATTATCAGGAAGGCATCGGGGTTGTTCTGGCGGCGATTGCGATTTCTGCGTTGGTGCTGTGGTATACTTTCAGATATAAGATCATGCAGACCTGAGCAGAGAAGGCCGGCGAAACCGTGCGCAAATCCTTTTAAGGCATCGGCTGTCTGATTGGTGCGGTAAAGTTTCTTGCGAGTTTCAAATCTTTCTATTTTACTGTTCTAATGAGTTCTCATTTAAGAGAAACTCATAGAGTCCGAGATGGAGGATCCCGTCCTCGTCGGTCCATGCCTTAGTTGAAGTTTTACTGATTATTATCTTCTTGAAAAAATCCTTTGTGCTTTTCAGCGGTCGAAGCTCCGTTTCTAACTTCGATGGTTCGCTGACCGAGAGTGCGGACTGAATATAGTATTTCTTTGATCCTTTGTTTATCACAAAGTCAATCTCGCATTGTTTCCCGGCTTTTCTTTCCCCGCTTCTTTCAGTGATTTCAACCACGCCCACGTCAACAGAATATTCACGGCACAGAAGTTCATTATATATAATGTTCTCCATAATATGCGTTTCTTCCTGCTGCCTGAATTTTAGGCGGGCATTGCGAAGCCCCACATCGGCGCAATAATATTTTGAAGGATATTCAAAATACTTTTTCCCTTTCACATCGTACCGCTTCGCATTACTGAACAAGAAGGACTCTGTCAGATAATTCAGGTAGTTCATAACGGTTGTATTTGAAACCCTAATGTTCTTAACTGACCGGATGGTATTTGTTATTTTATTTGCATTGGTAAGCGAGCCAACGGAAGAACACAAGTCATCCGTCAATTCTTCAAGGACATCCGGCATTTCAATGTCATATCGCTCAACAATATCCTTAAAATAGACCTCGGCAAAAAGAGTTTGCAGATAAGCCATTTTCTCGGTATCACTTTTTTTGGCTAACACAAGCGGCATTCCACCGTACAAAGCGTATTCCTCATAAGCGTCGGATTTATCTCCTCCCACGAAGGCGTAGTATTCCTTGAAAGAAATCGGATAAACCTTAATTTCATCACCCCTGCCGCGAAATGCGGTCAACACATCTTTCGTAAGCATTTTTGAATTACTTCCGGTAACGTAAATGTCTGTATTCCGAAGCCGCATAAGCCCGTTTAAAACATTGTATAACCTGATATTCTCCGAATTTTTCAATTCTTCCCCGGTAATGGCGTATTGTACCTCGTCAATGAGAATATAGTACATATCTTTGTTGACAATTTTTTCTCGAATGTATTTTGACAATTCGTCGGGATTGCGGTACCGGACACAGGTATCATCATCAAGTGCAATGGTTATAATCTGCTCCTCTTTGACTCCGCTTTCAATCAGATAATCATAAAACAGGTTAAAAAGCAAAAAGCTTTTACCGCACCTCCGGATACCGGTAATAACCTTAACCAGTCCATTTCCCTGTCGGGTGATAAGTTTTTTCAGATATTCGTCACGATTAATCGTATTCTGCATTACAGCCCTCCGTCCACTGAAAACATAGGGGACTTGCCCCCTTACTTTTTACTTCAATATATCATGAATATTCAAAAAAAACAAGCTTCCTATTCATTGTTCCGTAAAGTGTCCGGTCGGAGTTTCAATATCTTTTTCGCCGCTGTCCCTCCTTGTAAAATATTCCGGTTTCCGATATACTGAAGATACGGGCGGACCGGGCAAAATATGACATATATGTCAAGTTGCGCCTCATTTCTGCACTGTTTTACCGGCTCAGCTTTGCTGAGACTATGCGCATAACGAGTTTGTGCCAAACCACTTATGGTTTGGCAGCGCGCAGACACAAATCTCGTGATTGAAAATTTTAATTTTCAATCTTATGACTTTGAGTACACATAAGACCCTTGAATGCGAGGAAAGAGGAAAACACATGCACAAAAGCTTTCACAGCGGCCGCACCGCGGCAGCAGTATTTCTGACAGGCCTGATAAGCAGCGCGCTGCTCACCGGCTGTCAGGGCGACGCCGCGAAACCGGCGGGATACAGCGCGCTCAAGCCGCAGACGGTGGAGGACGGCAAGGGCTGTCCAGCGCAGCGGCTGGCGGAGTATTTGAATGAGAAGGCGCCACAGGCGCCGTATGCATACGCGCAGATATTGATAGACCCCACCGCTTTGCAGGAGGAGGAGCCGCAAAAGCTCCTCGGCGTCCTTGGGAACAGCATCGGCGGGGAGGAGGATTACTATGCCGTCAATATGGAAGGAACGGCGGACATTGCCTGGCAGACCTTCGAGACCGCGGCGGACTTTCAGGCGTATCTGGAGGCGCGGCAGCAGGAGGAGAGCATCGTGTTCTCCGAGGACACGGCGTACACGATAGAGCTGTCGTATTATCAGTATCAATTGGAGGAAGGGGTTCATGCGTTGGACATCGACCGCTTTCTGAGGGAGCGCTATGACGGGGAGGAAACCCCGCTCTACGCGATTACGCTGGAGGGTGGATATACCTACGGATATGATTCCTACTGCTTTTCTCAGAGCGGCGTGCGGGAGATGGTGGTGAAGGACGGCGTTTTTTATGCGCTGGAATGCAAGGGAATGGCGGACGAGAGCAACGCGGAGGATATCCGGAAGCTGCTGATGCGCTACTGCATACAAAGGCAGGGCGCCGACGACTATAGCGGCTGGGTTATGGAGGAGGAGAATCTGTACTGGGTGGACCATGAGGAACGCACCACGCGGCTGGAGGATCCTGCCCGTACCTTCACGGAGGTTCGGGCAAAGGATACGAATCGGATGCAGCACAGCTATATGGAATACTTTTCCATGTTCACGGAGGCCGAGTATGCGCTGGCCCTGTCCGAGGACGGGCCGGAGGTTCGGATACATTTTCATTTCACACAGGAGATTCCCGAGACCGGATACGAAGTGTATTTATGGAACGGCTTCTGCTCGGATGAGCCCTACGAGATGACCGTGACGGATGTGACGACGGGGGAGCTTCTGCAGAAGCGGAATGTGCAGATGAGCATTGAGCTGCCGGATATGATTACCTTCACGGATTTGGATTCGGACGGGTATCTCGATATGCGGATTGGGATGCCGAATCATTCGAGCGGGGAGCGGGCCGTCATGGACAGCTATGCGAAGCAGACATATTGGATCTGGCTTCCGGAGGAGAAGAATTTTGCGTCGATGCGGGAGAGCGAGGTATCGGAACGGCGCAGCCGCAATCAGGAATCGGCCTTCATGGAATATGTCGTGCAGCCGGGCGATACGCTGTGGGACATTGCAAGACGCTTTTACGGAAGCGGCAGGCTGTATACACGGATAGAGCAGGACAATGAGGAAACGCTTGCGCAATATCGCTATCTGATGCCCGGGACAATACTGAAAATTGATTCCTCCGGACAATAAGTCAGACGCCGATGCAGGGAGAAATCCTACTACAGAAATACGCGGAGGAGCCATGGAAGCAGGTTTTTTCGGAATAAAAATAAAAAAAACGCATTTTTCCTTGACAAAACAGGGCTTTTCGTCTATAAATGGTTATAGGCGTCTATAGCGGCGTTGAATCCGAATAATAGGAATTCTCATTACTACAAGAAATAAGAGGAGGTTCACAATGAACAAAACAGAATTAGTTGCAGCTATCGCAGAGCAGGCTGACATGACAAAGAAGGATGCAGAGAAGGCTTTGACCGCATTCACAGAGGTTGTTGCAAAAGAGTTGAGAAAAGGCGAGAAGATTCAGCTGGTTGGCTTTGGTACATTTGAAGTAGCTGAGAGAGCAGCAAGAGAGGGCAGAAATCCTCAGACAGGCGCTCCGATGCCGATTCCGGCTTCCAAGGCGCCTAAGTTCAAGCCGGGCAAGGCTTTGAAGGACGAGGTAAACAAGTAATCGTTCCCATAAAATTCTTTGGGACAACCGATACGGACATCGGTTGTCCTTTTTAACTTTATGGGAAAAGGAGGAAAATGATGAGATTAGACAAATTTTTGAAGGTTTCAAGAATCATAAAGCGCCGCACGGTCGCAAACGAGGCCTGTGACGCGGGGCGCGTGCTCGTCAACGACAAGCCGGCCAAGGCGTCAACGAACGTGAAAGCCGGCGACGTCCTCACGATACAGTTTGGCAACAAGGAGGTTCGGGCGGAAATTCTTGACGTGCAGGAGACCGTGAAGAAGGATGAGGCGAAGGAGCTGTTCCGGTATCTTTAGGGAATATATGCGCCGCGTCCCTCATATGCTGTTATGAGGAAAGGGGCGTAGTGCATGGATAATCGTTTGAATTCGTCTCCCAATACGAATGCAGGGAATCACAAGGTCAGCCTGGATCAGCGCCGCGACTGCAGGATGACCGGAGTGGTGGAGGTGCATTCCTTTGATGAGAACACCGTTCTGCTGGAAACCGTGGACGGTCTGGTCACGATTAAGGGCAGCGGGCTTCATGTGAGCAGGCTGAATTTGGAGAAGGGCGAAGCGGATGTTGACGGAAAGGTGGATGCGCTGCTGTATTCGGATCGCACCACGCTTGCGAAAAAGGGAGAAGGTCTTCTGACCCGCCTGTTCAGCTGATGAGCGAGGACATCATTAAAGATTGGTATTTCTGGTTTTCCGCGGCAGCGGCGGGTTTTGCCATGGCGTTCGTGTATGATCTGCTTCGTCTGTTCCGGCGAATCGTCAGGCATAAGAGAATTTTTGTTGACATAGAGGATCTTGCTTTTTGGACTGCGTGCTTTTTTGCGAGCTTCACGCTGCTGTATTACCGGAATAACGGCGTGATACGCTTTGCCGCGGTGCTCGGCGCCGCAGCCGGCATGTGGCTGCACCATATGACGCTCGGGAGGCTGCTTGCGCCCGCGGTACGTCTGATAAAGCGGATCAATCGCGGGATTGCGGGAGTGTTTTTGCCGATTCACAGGAAATATCGGTTGACGGCGGCGTCATTTCAGCATAAAATGAAAGCAAGGTACTTATCCGTGAAGCGAAAGGGGGAAGAGAGACATGGCCGTTCAAGCGGGAAGAAAGAGAAAAAAGACGCCGGAGTTTCTCCGTGCGAGAAATGAGAACCGTCTGGGTATGACGGTCGCGGCAATCGCCATTATCATCATGGTCTCGGTGGTAAGCGTCCATTCGCTCTCCCTGAAGGGGAAGGAGGCCGGGTACGCGGCGCGGGAGCAGGAGCTGATACGGCAGATAGAGCTGGAGAACCGGCGCACGGAGGAGCTCCACGAGCTGGAGACCTATATGAAGACGAAGAAGTACGCCGAGGAGGTAGCCAAGGAAAAGCTCGGTCTGGTATATGAGAATGAGATTATATTTAAAGAAACAGATTAAGAAGACGGCTGCATCCGCTTACGTTCCCGGTAATCGGATGCAGTTTTTGTCAATAAAAAACCTTAAAAAAGGCAGAATCACGGATTAAATTTGACAAAAAATTATGATTGCGCCCTTTATACTAGTAGTCACTAGCAGAAAAGAGGAGTTGGTCATAATGATATTAAAGTCAAAGGAAACGAATAAGATAGATGGATACCTGTTTGCGGGCTACAGCCGGAAGAAGCTTCACTGCCTGTCCAAAACCTATGAGGAGCTTGCCGGATTATATCGGGATATTCCGCAGGAGGAGTCTGCCTGTGAGAGCAGGAGGGACATGCTCTACCGCAGACAGTTGAACGAGACCAAGCAGGTCTTCGCCAATCATCTGGATGAGATATCGGAGGCCTTTGCGGAGGTGGCGGACACGGTGGTGCACGCGAGCGTTCCCGTGCAGCACAAGCGCAGGGCGCTTGTCCAATACCTCAAGAAGCAGGGGATCATCGTGAAGGAAATGCTGTTTCTCGAGGGCGGAAACGGAATCGCGCCGGAGGATGCGTTCCGCAACAGAATCAGCATAGAGGCGAGGGCCGGCGGCAGAAGAACGCTTCCCGTTTCGACGCTTTGCGGACTGCTGTCCGTGTTTTTTTCGCGCAGGCTGATGCCCTCCCTTGACAGCGCGACGCTGGTCGGCAGGAGCTATGATACCTTTATCTTTGAGGACGAGCCGCGTTTCTGCGTGATGAGCGCCGTTTCCCGCGCGGTCAAGGAGAATGAGAAAATCTCAGGTGACAATTTCTCATTTGAGGAATATAATCAGAATCAGGTGATAATGATGATTGCGGACGGCATGGGAAGCGGAGAGCAGGCGTGCAGAGACAGCAGCTCGGTGGTGGAGTTCATGGAGAAGTTTCTCGAGGCCGGCTTTTGCAAGGAGAAGGCGTTTGCAATGGTCAACAGCGCAATCGCGTCGCAGACACAGTGCTGCAATATGACGACGCTGGACGTCTGCGCCATCAATCTTTTGAGCGGGGACGCCGAGTTTCTCAAGGCGGGGGCCGCGCCGAGCTATCGCAAGCGGGGCAATCGCGTTGAGGAGATTTCGGCGGACACGCTTCCGCTCGGAAGCATCGACGAGCTGTGCCCTCTGGTGCAGACGATAAAGCTGATGGATTCGGATATGCTGATTCTGCTGTCGGACGGCGTCACGGACGCCTTGGAGGGCGCGGGCGGGCGACGGCTGCCGGAGCTCATCGCGGGAATGGATACCGCGAACCCCAAGGAGCTGTCGAATCAATTGCTGCAATATGCGATAAGCTGCCAGGGCGGTCACATCATCGACGATATGACGGTGATGGTCTGCGCCATCCGGCACAACCACGGAAGCTATGGGGAGTAGTCCCCGCAGGACGGGGAACGGACATGGAAGAAAAGCAAATGATAAACAGGGTAATGGCGTATGTAAACGAACAGCATATGTTTGACGAGGACGATGATGTGGTGGCAGGGGTGTCCGGGGGTGCGGATTCCGTCTGCCTTCTTTTCATGCTGCTTGAAATCCGGAGGGTGATTCCGATAAGGATCCATGTCGTGCATGTCAATCATCTGCTCCGGGCGCAGGCGGGGGACGACGCCGCCTATGTGGAGCGGCTTTGCAGGCGGCTGGAGCTGCCTTTTACGCTTGTGGAGCGGGACGTCGCCGCAATCGCGGCGGAGCGCCGCATTTCCACGGAGGAGGCGGGGCGCGCTGTCCGATATGAGGCGTTTAACGAGGCGCTGGGAGACGACAGGGGGAAAATCGCGGTGGCGCACAACAAAAACGACTGCTGCGAGACCTTTCTGTTTCACCTGTTCCGCGGGAGCGCGCTCAAGGGGCTTGCGGGGATTCCGCCCGTGCGGGATCGGATTGTCCGTCCGCTTCTGTGTCTGGAACGGGCGCAGATAGAGGCTTTTCTTGCGCAGCGCAGGATTGCGTTCTGTATAGACCACACCAATTTGGAGGATAATTATACAAGAAATAAAATCCGCCATCATATAATGGAAACGGTGGGAAAAGAGATCAGTCCCGCGGTGACGGAACATATCGGGGAGGCGTGCGCGCGTATCGGCGAGGCTTGGGAGCTGATTGCCGATCTGACGGCTGCAGGATATGACAACTGTGTCACTTGTAAGGAACAGTGCGGCGAGACGGTTTATTATCTGAACGCCGAGGCCTTTCACGCCCTGCATGGCACCATACAGGGCTATGTCCTTATGGAGCTGCTCTCGAGGGCGGCGGGCAGCGCAAGGGATTTGACGGCGGCGCATGTGGCCCGATTGCGGGAGCTGCTTTCGAGACAGTGCGGCCGGCAGGCGGACTTGCCCTGCGGCCTGACAGCCGTGCGGGATTATGACGGGCTCCATATCCGGAGCGCATCGCAGACGGCTTGCGCTCCTGCGGCGGAGACGGTCTTGGGAGAACCCGAAATAAGCCGTCTTTTGGCGGGCGAGTGTCTCAGAATCCCGTGGCGGGAGGGGGCGGCGCTGGAATTTTTACTGCAAAAAACCGACAAGTTGCAAAATATTCCGCAAAAAAAGTATACGAAATGGTTCGATTATGATAAAATAGAAAACAGTATCGTCGTAAGAACTCGTAAACCGGGAGATTATCTCACGGTAAACGCGATGAATCAGAGAAAGACCTTAAAGGCATATTTCATCGACCGGAAGATACCGCGCGAGGCGCGGGACGGGATTTGTCTCGTGGCCGACGGCAGCCATATTCTGTGGGTTGTCGGGGAGCGCATCAGCGGTTATTATAAGGTCTCGCCCCACACGGAAACCGTTTTGCAGGTTTCGTTTGTCAGTGAAAACCAAGGAGGAAATCAGGATGGCGGAACACATCAGGGTCATGTTGACGGAGAAAGAAGTAGATGCCAGGATACAGGCTATCGGGGAACAGATAAGCCGTGATTATGCCGGGAGGCAGGTGCATTTGGTATGTGTGCTCAAGGGAGGCAGTTTTTTTATGTGCGAGCTGGCCAAGCGCATTACCGTGCCGGTATCGCTGGATTTTATGTCGGTGTCGAGCTACGGCGGGAGTACCCGCTCGAGCGGCGTGGTGAAGATCATCAAGGACTTGGATGAGCCGTTAAAGGACAAGGACGTCATCATCGTGGAGGACATCGTGGATTCGGGGAGAACGCTCAGCTATCTCATGGAGCTGCTCCGACAGCGCGGGCCGCGGAGCATTGCCCTGTGCACCCTGCTTGACAAGCCGGAACGGCGTGTGGTGGAGGTGCATGTGGACTACACCGGATTCGAGATACCGGATAAGTTTGTGGTGGGCTATGGACTGGATTATCAGCAGCGCTACCGGAATCTTCCCTACATCGGTGTGGTGGAGCTGGATTAGATCCGGATGGAGATTAGAAAGATAGAAGGAGACGGAAATTGGGAAAGGGTTCAAAGGGAATTAATATAACATTTATCATCATTATGATTCTTGTCGTCGCCACGGTGTGGGCGAGCACCATGCGGGGGAGCCAGGGCTCCTACACGAAGGGAGAATTTATCGCGCAGCTTGAGGGCGGCGAGGTCATCGACGTCGAGATTCACCCCAATGCGCAGGTTCCGACCGGCACGGTGTATGTCGCGCTCAGAGACAATCAACAGAGAACGCTCTATGTATCCGACGTTGTGGAGATACAGGAGCTTCTCGCCAAGTACAATATCGACCCGATTGTGGAGGATGTGCCACAGGAGAACTGGTTTCTGACGGAGCTGCTTCCGCTGCTGATGCTGGTGGTGGTGGTCATCTTTATGTTCAGCATGATGAACGCGCAGAACGCGGGAAACAGCGGCGGCGGTAAGATGATGAACTTCGGGAAGAGCAGGGCGCGCATGACGACCAACGGGGAGATTACCCTCAAGGATGTGGCGGGGCTTCGCGAGGAGAAGGAGGACCTGGAGGAAATCATCGACTTCCTGAAGGATCCGGCGAAGTATACCAAGGTGGGGGCGCGAATCCCCAAGGGAGTTCTTCTGGAGGGCGCTCCCGGTACCGGTAAGACGCTGCTTGCCAAGGCGATTGCGGGAGAGGCGCATGTGCCGTTCTTCTCCATATCCGGTTCGGACTTTGTGGAGATGTTTGTCGGCGTCGGCGCTTCGCGCGTGCGGGATTTGTTTGCGGACGCGAAAAAGAATTCTCCGTGTATCGTATTTATAGATGAGATTGACGCGGTTGCAAGACGGCGCGGCACCGGTATGGGCGGCGGCCATGATGAGCGCGAGCAGACGCTGAATCAGCTGCTTGTGGAGATGGACGGCTTTGGCACGAACGAGGGCATTATCGTGATGGCGGCGACAAACCGTGTGGATATCCTTGACCCCGCGATTCTGCGTCCGGGGCGGTTTGACCGGAAGATTACCGTTGCGCCTCCCGACGTGGGCGGCCGGGAGGAAATCCTTGGCGTGCACGCGAAGAACAAGCCCCTCTCCGAGGATGTGGATCTGAAGCAGGTCGCGCAGACGACGGCGGGCTTTACGGGGGCGGATTTGGAGAATCTGCTGAACGAATCGGCAATCCATGCGGCGAAGGAGAACCGCGCATACATTGTACAGGAGGATATCCGCAAGGCGTTTATCAAGGTTGGAATCGGCACGGAGAAGAAGAGCCGCATTATCTCCGACAAGGAGAAGCGAATCACGGCCTATCACGAGGCGGGCCACGCGATACTGTTCCATGTGCTGCCGGATGTGGGGCCTGTGTATACCGTCTCCATCATTCCGACGGGGCTCGGCGCGGCCGGCTACACAATGCCGCTGCCGGAGCGGGACGAGATGTTCAATACCAAGGGCAGGATGCTTCAGGATATCATGGTTTCCCTCGGCGGACGAATCGCGGAGGAGATTATCTTTGACGATGTGACCACGGGCGCCTCCAGCGATATCAAGAAGGCGACCAAGGTGGCGAGAGCGATGGTGACGCGCTACGGCTTCTCGGACAATATCGGTGTGATCAACTATGACGAGGACGACAACGAGGTATTTATCGGCCGTGACCTTGCCCATGCGAAGAATCACTCCGAGGCGATTTCCGGAGAGATTGACATTGAGGTCAAGGCGATCATCGACGACTGCTACCGCAAGGCCAAGGAGATTATTCTGGAGCGGGAGGATGTCCTGCACGCGTGCGCGAAGCTGCTGCTCGAGAAGGAGAAAATCGGCAGGGAAGAGTTTGAGGCACTGTTTGAGAAAAAAGAATAATTGGCAAAAATAAACAAAAAACGATAATGAATATTGTAAAATTTGTAGAATGTTTGAATGGATTTTCTGTGAAGCTATGTTATAATAAAAGTGTAACCCCCAATATATTATATAGTTTTTGCTATACCCCATAAGAAGAAATACCTTCTCAAAAAGAGACAGCACATATCGGCTGTCTCTTTTATGCGGAGGGACGCCGCCGGGAACGGCGGCGAGGATGAATTTCACACAGATACGGAGAGGAACGGATAAAGACAATGAAATTTGATGAGCTGAACTTATGTAGCGAAATATTGCGCGGTGTGCGGGAGATGGGCTTTGAGGAGACCTCACCGATTCAGGCGCAGGCGATACCGGTTGCGATGGAGGGCTATGACATTATCGGACAGGCGCAGACCGGAACGGGGAAGACGGCCGCGTTCGGCATCCCCATATTGGAGAAGGTCAACCTGCGCAAGGACATAAAGCACCCGCAGGTGCTGGTGCTCTGCCCGACGAGAGAGCTTGCGGTGCAGGCGGCGGAGGAGATTCGCAAGCTTGCGAAGTACATGCATGGCGTGAAGGTGCTGCCGATTTACGGCGGACAGGATATCAGCAAGCAGATTCGGGCGCTCAAGGGCACGCAGATCATAATCGGAACTCCCGGGCGCGTCATGGATCATCTGCGCAGGAAGACGATACGGTGCGACCACGTGGATACCATCGTGCTGGACGAGGCGGACGAGATGCTGAACATGGGCTTCCGCGAGGATATTGAGACGGTGCTGGAGTATATCCCGAATGAGGATCGCCAGACCATTCTGTTCTCCGCGACCATGCCCAATCCCATCCTTGAGATTACGAAGAACTACCAGAAGCCGGACGCGAAGATGATCAAGGTTGTCAAGAAGGAGCTGACGGTGCCGAAGATTGAGCAGTATTATCTTGACGTGAAGCGCAAGGACAAGGTGGAGGTGCTGACGAGGCTGTTCGATTTCTATGAGCCCAAGCTGTCTCTGGTATTCTGCAACACCAAGAAGATGGTGGATGATTTAACGGAGGTATTGAAGGGGCGCGGTTATTTCGCCGAGGGACTGCACGGCGACATGAGCCAGGCGCAGCGCGACCGCGTGATGAAGAGCTTCCGAAACGGCAAGACGGATATTCTGATTGCGACGGATGTGGCGGCGCGCGGGATTGATGTGGACGACGTGGAGGCGGTCTTTAACTATGACATTCCGCAGGATGACGAGTATTATGTGCACCGAATCGGACGTACCGGCCGTGCGGGGCGTACCGGCAAATCCTTTACCTTTGTCAAGGGCAAGGAGGTCTATAAGCTGAAAGACATCATGCGTTATGCAAAGACCAAGATTTATGCGCTGCCGGTGCCCTCGCTAAATGATGTGAACCACATGAAGATTGAGAAGGTTATGGAGAAAATCGGGAACATCATTGAGGAGGAGGATTTGACCTCCATGATCAACACGATAGAGCGTCAGGTCAACGAGTCCGACTATACGGCGATGGATATTGCGGCGGCGTTCCTCAAGCTGTATATGGGACAGCTGAATGACACCGGTGACACGAACGCCGGCGATTCCGAATTTGACTTTGAGAATACCGGCGCCGAGGAGGGCATGGTGCGTCTCTTCATCAATATCGGAAAGGCGCAGAAGGTAAAGCCCAAGGATATTCTCGGCGCGATTGCGGGGGAGGCCAATATTCCCGGGGATCTGGTCGGCGCGATTGATTTGTATGACAAGTATACCTTTGTCGAGGTGCCCAAGGAAAACGCGCGGGATGTGTTAAAAGCGATGAAAAATGTAAAGATTAAGGGGAAGGCGATTAATATTGAACCCGCTAATGCAAAAAATTAAGCAGGTCTTAGGCGGTGTTTTTACCGCCTTAGACCTGCTTAATTTTTAGAAGAACGCCCAAACGGCGTTCTTCGTTGATTCAGTGTTCTTTAATCTGTAAGGAATTGCGGCTATTGTAGCGGCAGTTAGGAAAGAATTTGCAGTGGAAGCAACGCAAGCAACGCAAGCGTGGCAAATTTCTCGATTTGGGACGGTATTTGGAAAGGTGGCCACACAGTATCAGGGGGAGGGATATGAGGTCTCTGCGCTTCACTATCTGTTAAAGCCCGTCAGCACGGAGAAGCTGTTTCGGGTGCTCGACCGTCTGCCGGATAGTTTGAGGGCGGAGAGACGTTTTCTGTTCAGAACAGGAGATTCCGCGGTATCCTTTCCGGAATCAAAGATTTGGTATGTGGAGGCCTGTGCGCATCAGTGCACGCTCTATACGGAGAAGGAGCGCTATGAGCTGAAGCAGAGCATTACGGCGGTGGAGCAGTATTTGACGCAGGGGGGCGCCTGCCGGTGTGTTTATGCGGTGCCACCGCTCGTACATCGTGAATCTGCAGCATATTTCCGCCATTGCAAAAAGCGGGCTGATATTGGATAATGGTATCAGTATTCCTGTCAGCAGACAGTTGTTTAAGGCGGTGAACGAGGCGTTTATCAGCAGGCATATAAAAATTTAGAGGAAAGGCGGGGCGTTCCCATGAAGGAAACCATCTATCTGGTTACAGCTTTTATCGTGCTCATCATTGCCGTGAATCCGGTTGCATGGCTGATTATCCTGCCCCGATATGTCAGCCGCAAAATCAGCCGTTTTCAGAATGAGCTTGTGAACTGCCACTATGACGAGGTTGATATTATGTACCGCAAGATGCGGGGCTGGCGGCACGATTACCACAATCATATCCAGACCCTCAAGGCCTATATGGAGCTGGAGCAGTATGACGAGGTGAAGAAATACATGGATATGCTGGAGGAGGATTTGAGCGCGGAAAGCGTTCACGGCTTTGGGCTGGTCAGCATCGACCGCATTGTGGACAAATATAACGGCTATATAAACAGACAAACGGAGAATGGCGTATTCGCGACGGAGGTGATGCTGCCGATGCTCCCGCCGCGGGTTTGAGCGGAAGGAGCATGTTGTCGGATGATCTGCTTTGCGGTAAGATTTCGTAGCGGCGGCTTATTTTGTTTGTAGTAGAGCGAAAAATGTGGTACAATATAAGCACCAAAAGAAAGGTAGTTTACAAATGCAAAAAACAGATATTATAATAGACTCTCTTACAGAATGCCTGATTAGGCGGGATACGAGGGAAAAAGTAAATACAGAATATGAATTGGTAGATTATCTTATTACGCCCCAAATGGCAGCGCAGTACAAAAAAGACGGATGGAAATTTGATTGGAGCATACCGCAGAAAGATGGGGTGAAATATACGAATTATTTGTTGAGGGAGATGACAAACCACAGGGCAGGGTGGCATTCAGACATATTTACTCTGATTATTTTATATATCTTGAATTGGTGGAGGCGGCTCCGGAAAACATAGGACATGAAAGGGAGTACGAAGGCGCAGGTGGCCATTTGTTCGCGATTGCGTGTAAACATAGTTTTGAAGCGGGGAACGATGGATATGTGCAGTTTGAGCCCAAAACAAGGTTGATCAGACATTATCAGGAAAAATTGGGAGCTAAGATTATATCAGGCTCGTCGATGTATATAGATACAGAAGCAGCTAAAATACTATTAGATAAATATTTTGGAGAGCAGGTGAGGATATGACAGTTATGGCAGTAGAAAAGGAAGATAAGATTATGTCGTTTGGAAGTGAGTTTCCTGATGGGAGATTGTGTGTGGAGCCAAGCGGTAAGTTATATCGTCTGAGAGAGGCAGTGGAAATGTCGAAAAAACTGGGGCGTCCACTTACAGACAGGGAATATGAGGAATTTAGAATAAGAAAATAATATGACCCCAAAAGACCATTGTTTCGGCAGTGGTCTTTTTTTGTGGAGGGAAAAACAGACGGATAAATTGTCTGACAACATGCGAGGGTGGAATTTAAGATTGCGTTTCGTGCTTTCTGAAATACCATTCGTGACGAATCCCCTATACGGCGACAATTTATGCTATAATAAGAGCATTCAACACAACGCAAGGGGGGATTCGATGTTCAATCAAAATGCGCGCATTGAAAAAAGCGCAGGAAAATATAGTGTTGCCGGTAACCTGATGTACCATTTCAGGCATTTGCTTCGCTGGGAGCCAAGCATCTTCCGGACAGGGATTCTGCTTCCGATACCGATGGCCGTCTCCAACATGGTGGGCAACTACCTGCCCGCGCTCATTGTCAAAGGCCTCGAGGAGGGCTGGGCGTTCGGATACTATCTCACAGGCATTCTCGCGCTGCTTCTGGGAATGTGGGTCTGCAATATCCTGTTCGGACTGGGGGAGGCCTACTGCAGTGAGGGCGATATCATCTACCGCAGACATTATATGTTGCCCTACATGGAGAAGCGGATGTCCGTGGACTATGAAAAGCTCGAGGAAAAGGAATTTCAGGACAACTCCGGCATTGCGTACAATGCGATATTTAACGGCAGGGGAATCCGTCAGGCCATCTATAATCTGCCCGTGTGCATCGCCCAACTGATACCTGCAGTTATCTACGGCGTTCTGCTGGCGCGAATCAGCATCTGGATTTTGGCGCTCATGGTCGTCAGCGCGGTGATACAGATAAAGCTCCTCGCGTGGGCAAGAAGAAAACACAGCGAGGCGCAGCCGATCTTGTCCGATCAGGCGAAAAAGCTGGAGTACATCACCACGCAGACGATGGATCCGTCGGCGGGCAAGGATATCCGCCTGTACCATATGGCGGACTGGCTGATAAAGCGGTATGAGAAAACGCTGGATGACATGAACAGGAAGTTCGACGAGGTGCACGTCTGGTACTTCCGGCGCAATTTGGGCGATACGCTTCTGAATCTTGCAGGAAACGGCGCCGTCTATCTCTATCTGATATGGCTGGTGACGCAGGGCGCGCTCGGCGTCTCGGATTTTGTGCTGTATTTCGGGTTCTGCAGCAGCTTTGCCACGCTCAGCTTCCTAGGGCTGAGGGAGCTTTTGCATATCGGCATTATCAGTAACACCTTCAACGGGATTCGGGAATTTCTGGAGGCGCCCGACCACCGAAACGGGGACGCTGCGCTGCCCAAGGAGCAGATAGAAGCTTTCAAGAAGCAGGCCGCAACGATTGAGCTTCGGGATGTGAGCTTCTCCTATCCGGAAAGTGAACAGCCGATTATTTCCCATATGAATCTGACGATTACCGCAGGGGAAAAGCTCGCGATTATCGGCCTGAACGGCGCGGGCAAGACGACGCTGGTAAAGTTGATCTGTGGCTTTTATACGCCGACAGAGGGGGAAATCCTCTTCAACGGCGTCAACGTCGAGCGCTTTGCGCGGAGGCAGTACTACAGCCTGATTTCCGTGTTGTTTCAGGACTATGTGATCCTGCCGGTCACGGTGCGGGAGAACATCTCCTCTCTTCCCGCAGACAGGACGGACGAGGACAGGATGCTCGGGGCGATGGAACGGGCGGACTTTTTGGCGCGGTACGAGCAGCTTCCCAATAAGGGGGACAGCCTTCTCGGGCGGGAAATCAACGAGAACGCGGTGGATTTTTCGGGCGGTGAAAAGCAAAAGCTCCTGCTCTCGAGAGCCTTATATAAGGAAGCGCCGCTCCTGATTCTGGACGAGCCGACCGCCGCGCTCGACCCCATCTCGGAAAACGAGATTTACATGAAATACGGCGAGGCGACAAGGGGGAGAACCTCCATCTATATTTCCCACAGGCTATTGAGCACCCGCTTCTGTGACCGCATTATACTGCTGGAGGACGGGCAGATTGTTGAGAGCGGCACGCATGATACGCTGATGGCGCGAAACGGGAAATACGCGAACCTCTACGAGTTGCAAAGCCAATATTATAAGGACGAGGAGAAGGAAAAGCAGCGCCGCAGGGATATGGGAGAGGAGGAGTGAGAGCATGAGTGATTTTCAGGTATTGAAGAAGCTCTACGCGTTGTATTACAAAAACAACAGGAAAAGCGTGTACGTCTGCCTGATTACCGCAGTGCTTGCGGGAATAAAACCCTACATCCTGCCGGTGTTGTCGAGCGTCCTGATTGGCGGACTGGTATCGGGCGCTGATTTCAAGACCTTAGCGGGGTATATTGCAATTGGGCTTGCGGTGAATTTTGTTGTCGGAGCCGCGGAGGCAAAAGGGCGGGAGTCTTTGAACGCAAGCATCGAGAACTGTCTGGAACGCGAGAACCGCGACTTGAACGAAATCAGTATGCAGATTGACTATGAGAATCTTGAAAACAAGGAGAAGCAGGAGAAGAAGCGCAGGCACGAGCAGCTTGTGAACGCGCAGGGCGGCATCTACTGGATGCTGATATTGCCGTTGAACAGGGGCATGAGCGCAGTCGTCAGTATTATCACGACGATGGTGGTCGCACTCCCGATGTTCCTGTCAGGTGGAGAAGCGGCGGGGCTGTGGGGTTCGCTGGTGTCCGCGGCGCTTATGGCGGCGGTTATCGGGCTGTGCATCTTCGGCGCGAATAAGATTAGCATAATGGCAAGTAAAACAGGACACCGATATTTTGACCGCTATACCGACGTAAGCAAGCTGCTCAACTACATCACCCACAACATTCTTTCCCGAAGCGAGACGGAAAAGGATCTGCGGATATTCGCGCAGGAGGACATGATAAAGGAGACCTGCTTTGCGAAGGGGAAGGAGGCCGACCGGTATCTGAGCAAATGCCGAAAGGTATTTATGTTTCAGGAGGCCTGCCAGAAGAGCCTTTCCGATTTCTGCCTGATTGCGGTGTATGTGTATGTGGCGGTGCGGGCGTATATGGGCTATATCAGCATCAGCGATGTAGTGCTCTACGCCGGCGCGATTGTAAAATGTATTGATGCGCTGCAAAATCTGAGCACTGCGATTGCGCGATGGAACCGCGTGATACAGTTTGGCAGGGATTATCTGGATTATCTTGACTTTGACAACCTGCAGTATAAGGGAACCCTTCCGGTCGAAAAGAGGCGGGACAACCGTTTTCTTCTCGAGTTCGACCACGTGTCCTTCAAATATCCGGAAAGCGACACCTATGTCATAAAAGACCTCTCCCTGACACTTGATATTGGCGGGAGAATGGCGATTGTGGGAAAAAATGGCTCGGGCAAAACGACGTTTATCAAGCTGATCTGCCGCTTGTATGACGTCACCGAGGGGGAGATACGGCTCAACGGCGTTGATATCCGCAAATACAATTATGACGAGTACATGCGGCTGATGTCCGTGGTATTTCAGGATTACAGAGTGTTTGCCCTGCAGTTGGGTGAAAATATCGCGGCTTCGGAGGCGGTTGACGGGGAGCGGGCCGTATCGGCGGTGGAGCGCGCAGGCTTGGGTGAGCGCTTCCGAACGCTGGAGGACGGGCTGGAAACCTATGTGGGAAAGGAGTTTGAGAGCGGCGGCGTGCTGTTTTCGGGCGGCGAGCGTCAGAAGGTAGCGATAGCCCGCGCCATATATAAGAACGCGCCGTTTGTCATTATGGATGAACCGACCGCGGCGCTGGACCCGATATCCGAGTGCGAAGTGTACGCGGGCTTTGACAAGATGGTAGATACCAAGACGGCGATGTATATCTCGCATCGACTGGCATCCTGTCGGTTCTGCGAGGACATTCTGGTCTTTGACGGCGGAAGGATTGTACAGCGCGGCAGCCATGACACGCTTGTCGGGGAAAATGGGCTGTACCGGATGCTGTGGAACGCACAGGCGAAGTATTACGCATAGGGAAGTGGAAAGTTTGGTATTGCGGGGCATTTGAGTCCCGCAATTGCTTTTCCATGATGATTCCGGATATGAATTTTCAAAATAAGCCGGACGGACAAAAAACAGTTGCAAAATTCCTCGGAATATGGTATAAATATTGACAGGTTCCAATATATTTATATGGGTGGATTCCCGAGTGGCCAAAGGGGACAGACTGTAAATCTGCTGCATCATGCTTCGGTGGTTCGAATCCACCTCCGCCCATTGAAGTACTGCTCAGTAGGAAAGCGTTTGAAGTAGCTCGTGAGTGAAAGCTTTTGAACATAGGTAGCAGTACTTTTTTTATGCTCAAGGAAATTGCGGCGAGGTGCATCGTTTCAGGAGAATGCTTCATTTGGCATTGGGCACGGTTTAAGAGGAGCAGTGTATGTACAAAATAGCAGTTTGCGATGATGACCCGACAGATGCGGCGTATATAACGAACTGTATAGAGCAGTGGGCGGCGCGGCAGGAGAGGCGCGTGCAGACAGAATGCTTCCCTTCCGCGGAGGCCTTTTTGTTCCGCTATGAGGAGGAGAAAGCCTTTGATATTCTGTGTCTTGATATTGAGATGGGCGCGATGAGCGGGATGGAACTGGCAGGAAAGCTTCGGGAAAACGACAGGTCGGTTCAGATCATTTTTATTACGGGGTACATGGAATATATTGCGGACGGCTATGACGTGGAGGCCCTGCATTATCTGTTGAAGCCGATAACGCCGGAAAAGCTCGGCGGTGTGCTTGACCGTGCGGCGCAGCGGGTAACGGACAGGGAGAAGGCGCTGTATTTGCAGACGGAGGGGAGCATGGTGCGTATTCCCGTCGGAGAGATTCGGTATCTCGAGGTGCGCAGGAATTATGTGACGATTCACGGCAGGGAGGACTATACGGTAAAGAAGACGCTTGCAGAGCTGGAGAAGGAGCTGGATGAAGGCTTTTTCCGCACAGGGCGTTCCTTTATTGTGAATCTGCGCTTCGTCAGAAAGATTACGAAGTCGGAAGTCCTGTTAAAGGACGAGACGGCGGTGCCGCTTTCACGCGGACTGTATGATTCCGCAAACCGCGCGATGATTCAGTATTTCTGACGAAGCGAAGAAATGAGGTATCGGACAATGCCTTTTTGGGAGAAAATGATAGACAGACGAATTGCCGCCTACCAGAGCGAGCTGCTGGCGACGCACTACGCGGAGGTGGAGAACATGTACTGCCGGATGCGAGGGTGGCGGCACGATTACCGCAATCATATCCAAGTGCTCAAAAGCTATGCGGATCTGGGCGCGCTCGAGGACATCAGGCGGTATTTGGACGCGTTGGACACCGATTTGAACACGGTCGATATGGCGTTAAAGACAGGTAATAAAATGACAGATGTTATATTAAATAGCAAAATATCGCTGGCAAAGTCCAAGGATATTGTCGTGACGGCTGACGCGCATGTGGCGGTGGCGCTTACGACCGCGGAAATCGACCTGTGTATCATTATCGGCAATCTCTTTGACAATGCCATTGAGGCGAGTATGCAGCTTCCCAAGGAGGAGCGGCTGATTCGCGTCTATATGGATATGAAGAACACACAGCTCTATATGTCCTTTACCAACCGCACGGCTTCAAAAAAGCAGCAGAAGGAAAACGGACGGTTCCGCTCGACGAAGGGGCAGGGACACGGCTACGGTCTGGTGCGGATTGACACGATAGTTGAGCGCTATCAGGGCTATATCAGCAGAAACAGCGAGGACGGCGCGTTCACCACGGAGATTTTGCTGCCACAATAAGAAAGGGCGGATGACCATTCGTCCCCCGAGAAAGACATTTTATCCCCCGTCTGCATGGCAGGGGACTTTTTGTGTTATAAAGGGTCTGTGCAAAAGGGCTTCGGGATAGTGTGAAAAATAAATTTTTCACATGTTATGGAAGGAGCAAGGAGATTAGATTGAAAAATAAGCTTGATGGCTTATTTTTCAATCGGCTATTTGTTTCTGAGCGAAAACAAATAGCCTTGATGGCAGACGAGAAAAATTTCTCGTCGCCTCTTCGCGACAAGTCGCTCAGAAATGGTGATTAATATGGAAGAAAAGGTGACGAAAAAGTACGGAGTGTTTACAAATTCGCTTTTTATGCTGCGGGAAGCGAAGGACGGAGCGCCAAGTGTAATTGTGTTTACGGTGCTGCAGGCGGCGCTTGCGGTGGCGGTATCCGTTCTCGAGCTGTATGTGTCTCCGGTTATCCTGAAACGGTTGGAAACGCACAGCGCGATGGCGGAGCTGCTGCTCACGATCCTGTTGTTTACGCTGGGGATCATCACCGCCCGCGCGTCCGCGGCGTATGTGGATGAGAACCTTCGTTTTGGCAGGATTGAGGTGCGGGAGAGGCTTATGCAGAAGGTGAGGGCCAAGACCGGCGCCTGCTCCTACCCGCTGAGGGAACGGCAGGAGTTTATGGATCTGCTGGCAAAGGCCTGCGATACGCTCAACGACAATGTGAAAGCGTCGGAGGCCATCTGGGATACCTTTGCGGGACTGCTGCAAAATATGGCGGGCTTTCTGATTTATCTGTACCTGCTGAAAAATGTGGATGCGCTCATGGTTGTTGTGACAATCGTTACGGCGGCAATCGGCTGGCTGGTCAGCCACTATGTGAATGAATGGAACTATCGGCATCGGGAGGAGGAGATGGAGCTTGTGCGGAAAATAAGATATATACAGGAGCGGGCACAGGATCGGTTTCTCGCAAAGGATATCCGTATTTTCGGGATGCAGGAATGGCTTCGGGAACTTCACGACAAGTATTTTCGGATGCATCGAAGCTTTTGCGGGCGAAGAGAGCTGCGGTACTTCTGCGCGGACGCGGCAGACGCCGTATTGGCAACGCTGCGCAACGGGATTGCCTATACCTGGCTGCTGTACTCGGCGTTGGAGGGGAAGGTCAGCGCGGCGGAATTTTTGCTGTACTTTACGGCAGTCAGCGGGTTTACCGCATGGGTCGGCGGCATTATGGAGAATGTATCTCTGCTGCACCGACAGGGCTTGGAGCTGTCCGCCGTGAGGGAATATCTGAGCTTTCCCGAGCTGTTTCAGATGGAGGGAGGACAGCCGCTTACCGTGGATGGCGCGGCGGGCTGTACGGTTACATTGAGGGACGTGACCTTTCGCTATCCCAAGTCGGAGAAGGCAATCTTTTCCCATCTGAATCTGACGCTTCATGCCGGCGAAAAGCTGGCGGTGGTCGGTTTGAACGGAGCGGGAAAGACGACGCTGGTAAAGCTGATCTGCGGGTTCTATGACCCTGATGAGGGCGAGGTATTGCTCAACGGCGTCAATATCAAGGCCTATAACCGCAGGGATTACTATGCGCTGATTTCGGGCGTGTTTCAGGACTTTTCCCTGCTTCCGGCAACCGTCGCGGAGAATGTGGCGCAGAGTGTGGACGCGCCGGATATGGAGCGTGTCCGCGACTGCGTTGAGAAGGCAGGACTCAAAAGTAAGATAGAGGCGTTGGAGCAGGGCTATGAGACGCTTCTGGAAAAGACCGTGTATGAGGATGCGGCGGAGCTTTCCGGCGGGGAGCTGCAAAGGCTGATGCTGGCGAGACTACTCTACAAGGACAGTCCGATTATGGTGCTGGATGAGCCGACCGCCGCGCTTGACCCCATCGCGGAGAGCGATATTTACAGGAGATACAATGAGCTGACGGCGGGAAAGAGTGCAGTCTTTATCTCCCACCGTCTCGCGTCCACACGCTTCTGCGACCGCATTCTCCTGATTGAGGAGGGACAGGTCGCGGAGGAAGGGACGCACGAGGAGCTTTTGAGGAACGGGAAGCGCTATGCCGAGCTTTTTGCGCTGCAGAGCAGATATTATCAGGAGGAAACATTATGAAAGGAGTGTGGTTCTTGTTATGATGGAATCGAATGAGAAACTGACTTGGCGGGAAAAGCTTTCGCTGAATAAAAGAGCCGCGGCCATCTGGTATAAGGCGTATCCTGCCCTCTTTGTGTCAACAGCGCTCTACTCGCTGGTAAAGGCCGCGCTTCCCTATGTAACACTCTGGTTCTCGGCGCAGATTCTGAATGAGCTGGCGGACGGACGGCGGCGGGCGGTTCTGATACACAACGTTCTGCTGCTGCTGATACTGTCCGCCGCAGGGATGCTGATAAAGGCGGCGCTCCATCGGTGGAGTAACATTTCCTCCGATGGGACAGGCAGGCTTTTGTATGAGGGAAGCCGATACTTCGAGAAAATGCTGTCCATGGATTACTGCGTTGCGGAGGAGACTGCGACCCATGAGCAGCTAAATACGATAGAGCAGGTCGCGCAGTGGGGCGGCTGGGGATTAAAAAGGATCTATACACAGTTTCAGGAGCTCTTGGAGGCGCTGTTTCAATTGCTTGGCGGAATCGGTCTCTCCGTCTCTCTGTTCCGTCTTCCGGTTCGGGCGGATATGGGCAGGCTCAGACTTTTGGACAGCCCCTTTTGCGTTTTGCCGCTGGCGCTTTTGACGGTTGGCGCGACGGTGCTCTCACCATGGCTTGGCGCGGCGGGTACGAGGTATTGGCTCAGATTCAATGACGACTGCCGGCTGGGGAATCGGTTTTTCGGATTTTGCGGGAAGCTGGTGCAGGAGGAGAAACGGGCGCTGGACGTCAGGCTGTATCGTCAGGACCGCGTGGGCGCAAAGCTGAACAAGATAAACGATATTTACGGGATACACTCAAAGCTTGCGGAATGCGCCAGAGGGCCGATGGGGCTTGCCCAGGCGGCGTCCGAGGCTGTTTCGGGGCTCTTTATGGGGATTGTCTGGCTCTTTGTCTGCCTCAAGGCTTGGGGCGGCGCCTTTGGCGTCGGATCAGTCACACAGTATATTGGCGCAGTCACCGCACTGTCGGGCGGGCTTGCGGCGCTGCTGAGGGTCATAAGCGAAGCGGGCATCAACGCAGCATATCTCAAGCAGGCGCTCTCCTTTCTCGATATTCCCAACAGGATGTATCAAGGTTCCCTCACGGTGGAAAAGCGCTCCGACAGGAATTACGAGGTGGAGTTTCGCAATGTCAGCTTCCGCTATCCGAATGCGGAGCGGTATGCGCTGAGAAATGTTTCTCTCAAATTCAAGGTGGGGGAGCGGCTTGCGCTGGTGGGGCAGAACGGCTCCGGCAAGACGACCTTTATCAAGCTTCTCTGTCGGCTGTATGACCCGACGGAGGGGGAGATCCTGCTCAATGGAATCGATATCCGCAAATATGATTACCAAGAGTACATCCATATATTTTCCGTGGTTTTTCAGGATTTCAGGCTGCTTTCGCTGTCCGTGGGGCAGAATGTCGCGGCGCGGGGCGTGTATGACGCGCGGAAAGTGGAGAGCTGCTGTGAAAAGGCGGGCATTTGGGCGCGTGTCGCCGTGATGGAAAAGGGACCGGATACGGCGCTGTACAAGGACTTATCGGAGGAGGGCGTGCAGATTTCCGGCGGGGAGGAGCAGAAGCTTGCGATTGCAAGAGCGCTCTACCGTGACAGCGCGTTCCTGATATTGGATGAGCCGACCGCCGCGCTCGACCCCATGGCGGAGTATGAGCTTTATACCCGACTCAACGAGATTGTCGAGGACAAGACAGCCATCTACATCAGCCATCGCCTCTCCTCCTGCCGCTTCTGTGACGAGATTATTGTGTTCCATGAGGGGCGCATGGTGCAGCAGGGAAGCCATGAGACGCTGCTGGCACAGCAGGAGGGAAAATACAGCGAGCTGTGGAATGCGCAGGCGCAGTACTATGTTACAGTCCCTTAGGGAATAAACCTTTCAGGCCTTTCGCGATTTCCGCGCCGTGAGCATGGCCGTAAAATAAATGCAGACGGCTCCCGCGGCGAGATACAGCAGCCGCACGGCGCAGAAGGCGGCAGTCAGCGCAAAGGGCGGTTCCCCGCCCGCGCCGACGGGGAGCGTCAGCGGATAGGCCGAGAAATACCTCGCGCCGAACAGATCTAATACCGTAGGGGGCCCGCAGTATGCGGCAGCCAAGACAATCGCCGACAGCGCATAAATCAGGCTCCGATGAAGACCCGCAAGGAGCTGCCCGAGACCTGTCGGCAGCAGGAAGCAGGGCAGGGCGAGCAGGAGCGACGGCAGAAGAAACGCCGCGAAATCCGTGTATCGGAAAAACGCGCGGTAGAAAACGGCGGCAAGCACCGTTATCAACAGGAAAATCAGCGCGAAGCAGACGCCCGCCGCCGCGGTTCGCAGCAGCATCTGGCGCGCGGCCGTGACAGGCGTTGTCAGCGTCAGAACCTCGAGCTGCCGCTGCTTTTTGCCGTAATAGGCGGAGAGCAGCAGTAGAACCGTCACCGCCGCAAGCGGCAGCGTTTTCCCGAGATAGGCGCAGTAGCTCCATCCGGAAAAGGGCGCGGTGCACGCGACGCCCCGAATAATGTCCGTTGACAGGACAAAACACGCGAACAGGCCGTTTAACAGCAGCATTGCAGGAAATACCTTATTCAACAGCATCCGTTTTAATTCATAATAAAAAATCTTACTCAAGACGTAACGCCTCCTTTGTCAATCCACAGTAGCGCAGAAAATCCTGATAACTGAAATGATTTTGGTCAAAAAGCTCCCTGTCGGCATACATCTGCCGCAGAATCGCGTCCATGGCCTCCTCGCCGCCGACCAGCTCCTGTGCCTTCAGAATCATCAGCGGCATACGGTTGTAATGGTTGACGCCGCTGTTGGACATTCTCAGCTCTGCCTGATACAGGTCGGGCAGCAGCGAAACATATTCGGGATGGCGGTTGTAGAAGCTACGGTTCTGCAGTTCCACGGCCTCCCTCCACACATCGACATAATACTGCTGCGCGTAGAGCTCGCCGTAGGTCTTCTTGACAATCCGATAGGTGGCGTAGACGGTCAGCCCTTCGTCGCTCCACAGCTCGTCCTCCTGACAGCTCAGACCAAGTCCGCCCCACCACTGATGTACCATCTCGTGGATAAAGACCTCCGTTGCGCTGGCGCCCTTGTTCGGATCGCTCAGCGTATCCGGCGACAGCACCGTCTCAAACCATTGCGACACGCCAGGGAGCGCATAGCCGCCCATGACCATCGAGCTTCTCTGCTGGAGCAGGAGGCGGTTGTCCTGCGCCCACGGAAGCCTTCCGTAGTGTTCGCCGCAGTAGGTAAATACGTCGGCAACCGCCTTGCAGACATCGCTTTTCTCAACAACGCTTTGGTAGGCTTTTCCGTAGACAAAATCAATGTTCAGATCATCGACGGGAATCGTTTCAATCACATAGTCGCCCGCCGTAAAATTCATAACATACTTGGAGCACGGGGCGTTCCATGTCCTCGTGCCGTCCCCGTTATCGACAGATTCCGTCATCGGAGCGTAGTTTAAAAGGGGCGTCAGGTGCGCGGGGATGGTCAGCGCCACCGAGGCGGTTCCCTGCGGGCTGTAATAATTATTCAGTTGGGGAAAGAGGGACGCAGGGGAGAGCGATATATAGTTCGGGTCAATGCAGTCGTCCGCGCGGTATAATGCCGTGGCGCGGGAAATTGTGGGGAAGCCCTCGTATTCGATTACCAGCGTTTTGTCCCACTCCTGCGGAAGCTCAAAATAAGTGGAGCGCCAGCCGTTCAGGTCGTCCGCTGCCGTCTCAAAGGCAACCTCCGAACCGCCGTAAGTCATCCTCGTGATTTTATAGCCCGGGCTCAATGCCAGCTTGTCTTTGCCTTGGCAGGGGCGTTGGATGTCGTATTCCGCCCTTGCGTACAGCAGTCCGAGCGCGGGCTGTGTCCGAATGCTGTAGCGAATGGTCCTGATAACACCGATATCCGTCTCGTCCTCCTCCGCGTCGTTGTCAAAGACATATTCCTTCGGACCGTGGTCGATAAAGGGCTGGAACCGCCACAGGGCGATACCCGCGGCAATCAGAAGGAGGGCGGGCAGCAGGACGCCAATCCGCCTCAAGCCGCGCGCAAGAGAAAAGAGAAGCCCGCGCTGATACCTGCGGACGCACAGGGTCGAGACCAGCCAAACGCCGCCGGCAAAGCATACCCAGAGAAGCCGCGTATAAAATACCACGCGCAGCGGCCAGATAGAGGAAAAGCCGTCCGAGTAGGAGATAATGCGGGGGCTCAGCCAGCGCATAAAATAATCGTAGAATAAAATGCTGCCGATATTGACGCAGACCAGCCCTGCGTAGAGCATAACGGAAAGCTCGACACGGCGCGTAATCCCGTAGAAGGCGTCCGCGAACAGTATCGAAATCCACCATGTAGGCAGCATCAGTATCAGGAAGTTTGCGATGTAAAAGCTGCCCGCAAACAGGTAGTCCATTTTTATCACTGTATAGGGCAGACAGGCCAGCGCGGTAAGAGCCGTCACAAGAGCGGCGATGGTCAGCAGCGCGAAGGCTCTCGCCGCCGACAGCCTGACAGGGGAGATAATCGCATCTGCCAGCACACTGACGCCGCTGCGGTGCAGTCTGTCCGCCTCCGCTATCGTCAGTCCGGCCCAGAGAAGGGCGCCGACAACGGTTCCCGCCAAAACGGGGTTGGCGATGTAGCGCCCCGACATAGTGCGGGAATCACTGAAAAAGGGCAGAAGATACCCCAAAAGCGGTGCGAGCAGGCAGAAAAGCGAGACGCACCATACGGCCTTGGACAGCAGAAGCCGCCGCAGCTCTACGCGGTACAGGGAGAAGGCTCCCTTGGAAAACAGTTTCATGGCGTCGGATGCCTCCTTTCTTAATGGGCTTCCCGATGAATGCAATACAGATAGGCATCCTCAAGCGTCGGCTCGACGGCCTGCGCAAAGGCGGGGAGCTGCTCTGCCACAATACGGCACCGAATCCCCTCTGCGGTGTGAACCTTCGAGACGACCAGACAGCCCTCAGGAGGCGTGTCTCGGAGGTGGGAGAGATACATGCCGACATGCGCTTTTGTTCGGGCGATAAGCGCGGACGGCGTCCCGTCAAAAAGGACAAGGCCGTCGTGGATGACAAGCACCCGATTGCACACGGCCTGCACATCTTCGACAATATGGGTGGAGAGCAGAATAATCTTGTCCTGCGCCATCTCCGAGAAAATGTTGCGGAACTTTACGCGTTCCTCGGGGTCCAACCCGACCGTCGGCTCATCCAGAATCATAAGCTGCGGATTTCCCAACAGCGCCTGCGCGATTCCGACCCGCTGGCGCTGTCCGCCGGAGAGGCTGCGGATCCGCACCCGCTTCTGTTCCGCCATGCTTGTCCGCGCCAGCGCCTCGTCGATAGCCGCTTTGTCCTTCACGTTTTTGAGCGCGGCCATATAGTCGAGGAACTGCCATACGGTCAGCTCGTCATACAGGCCAAAGCTCTGCGGCAGATAGCCAAGCTGTGATTTCAGATATTGCTCCTGCGAAAGCAGGGGTTTTCCGTCGAGCAGGATTTCTCCCTTCGTGGGCAGAAGCCCCGCAATCAGCAGCTTCATCAGCGTTGTCTTGCCGGCGCCGTTTGGCCCCAGAATCCCGATAAAGCAGGGACTCTCCGCGCGGATGGAAACGTCCTGCAGCGCCTTCTTGCCGGACGGATAAATCATGGTGATATGGTTTACGTCAATTTTCATAGAATCCTCCGTGTCGCTTTGAGTGGCTCAAATAGTGGTGAAAAACGCCATGTTTTGCGTTTTCTCATGTGCCGATTATGGCTGACAGTAAGAGTTTATCACAGATTTGCAAAGAAGTGTCTGGAGTTTTGATGTATTTTGTGTGGAGATTATCCGGAGAGGGAGCATTGTTTTCGGCGTGGTGTCAAAAACGGAAAATGAATGGAAAACAGGATGGTATCGTGATATAATTATGGAGAATAATGATTGTCAGCCTTGAAAGGAGCCTGTTATGAGTGATGAAAGAAAACAAATAAATTACGCTGTTACCTGTGTCAGCGAGTTTGCTTACAGGCACGGTATGACAATGAAAGAGGCGTTTCAGTTTCTCTTTGAGTATAAGGCAATAGAATTTTTGAAAGAGAATTATGATATTGAGCATACGTTGTCGCTTGAGGATGCAGTGGACGATATGCTGATGATTTGTGAAAAGAATGGAGGAACCTTGGGATGACATTATATCATGGAACAAATCTTGATATACAGTCAATTGACTTGGCCTTGTGCCGCCCGTATAAAGATTTTGGCAGGGGATTCTATACCACGGAAATACTTGAGCAGGCGCAGAAGATGGCAAAACGTGTCGCAAGGATTTACGGTGGTGTACCGACTATAAATATTTATGAAATTCCGGATGATTTTATGCGAAAAGATGAATTAACTGTGATGGATTTTGGTAAGATTCCTTCGGAAAAGTGGGCAATATTTGTAATGAACAACCGAAGCAGATTGTTTACGGATTTTGACAGTGCGGATTGTAACTTTGACTGCAAATACGATATTGTGTCCGGTCCGATTGCGGATGATGATATGGTGGTGCTTTTTCGCCAGTACCAGAGTAATCTGATTTCGCTTGAATCATTAATTAACGGAATGACCTTTCGGGAAATCACGAATCAGTGTTCATTTCACACGGAGAAGGCGGTAAGGCTTTTAAAGAAAGCGGGGATTTTATTGTGACAAAGCAGCAACAGCTAATGGAGTATAGTATTCAGGACATTATTGAATATATGGTTAGAGAACAGCAAATGGAGTATGACGAAGCGATGCGGATTTTTTATAACTCGCAAACCTTTGACAGACTTACGGATATTGAGACGGGGCTGTATCTTGAAAGCTCGGCATATATTTATGGGATTTTTCAGGATGAAAGGAATTTTGGGAAACTGATTCAGGCAGAGATATAAGCTAAAGCTAAGATTTTTCAGCTCCCTCAAAGACCGCGCAAAAGCGCACGCCGTCTGCCGTATTCTCAATGGAATGCGGGACATGGTATGTCTCAAGAATCATCCGCGTGATATAGAGCCCAAGTCCGCTGCCCTGCTCGGAGCGGTTGACGCGGTAAAAGGCGTCAAACAGATGCGGGAGATGCCTTTCGTCAATGTGGGCGGGCGCATTGTGCACGGAGAAGACAGCGCCGCTGTCGGAGGGTGAGAGCGCCACTGTCACGCGGCCGTTTTCCTGCGAGTGCAAAATGGCGTTCCCGATAACATTCCCGAGCGCCTTTTGCAGAAGCTGCGCATCGCCGTACACCTGAATATCTGACGCGATTTCACTGCTGACGGTAATCGGGAAGAGCGCGGCGTAGTCGGCGTAATCCTCAAGCAGCGAGCGGACAAGCGCAGAGAGACAGACAGGCTTTAAGTCCGTCTGCGTTTCGAGGTCAAGGCGGGAGATGGCGAGCATTTCCCGAATCAGCCGGTTCAGGGATTGCAGAATTTCCGTGCTGCGCGCGAGATATTTTTCCCTGTCCCGATAGACGCCGATCTGCGCCTGCATTCCCTCAAGCTGCCCGATAACGGTTGCAATCGGCGTTTTCAGCTCGTGGGATACGCCGGAGAAAAAGAGCAGCCTGCGGCGCTCCCGTTCCCGCTCAAGGGCGATTTCATCCTCCAAGAGCGCATTGCGGCGGGTGATTTCCTCCAAGGCGGCGTGCAGCTTATCCGACAGCTCGTTGATGCTCTGCGAGAGCGCGCCAATTTCATCATCGCGCATGTCGGGGCAGTACCAGCTAAAGTCGAGGCTGGCAATCTTATCCGCAATCCGGCTGATGCGGATGATAGGCAGTGTCGTATAGTGCGAGAAGAGAAACGCGCCAACTCCCGACAACAGAAGAATGCTCAGAAGCACATAGGGGATGCTCCTTTGCATGGCCTTGGTAATCTCAGCGGAGCGCGCGGAATTATAGCGGGTGATGAGCAAATACTCCTCCGTGGAATCCGCGAAGCGAAACGGATAAGGCTCGCCCTCAAGGACCTGTTCATCGGTCTGCTCAAGGGTAAAGGGGTTGATGCATGTTCCATTGCCGTCTGTCACCAGAAAGTCCATATCCGTCTCGTGCAGAAGGCTCATAAAAACCGGCCCGCTGTCGGCGCGCTTCGTCCCGCGGAGCAGGGCGGCATACTGCTCGGACTTGCGCTCCAGTGCGTGCTGCGCCTTTTGCTCATTTGCGTAGGGGAGGAAAATCCAAATACAGCCATACGCAAGCAGGCTGATAAACAGGGAGAGCAGTAACAGGAAAAGAAAGGTTCTCGCGGTAAGCTTTTTCATCATTCTGCCTTTCTCAGCTTATAGCCGACGCCGCGGACCGTCTCAATACAGTCGGAGGCGCCTAATTTTCTGCGGATATTTTTCATATGCGTATCGACAATCCGCGTGTCCCCGTAAAAATCAGACCCCCAGAGCTTTTCAATCAGGGCTTTTCGGGTCACGACGGTCCCCGACGCCTGTATCAGCTCCTGCAGGATTTCAAACTCACGGAGCGTAAATTCGACAGGCTTGTCTGAGACATGAACCGTATGGGTGCTCAGGTTCAAGCGGATATCCGCGAATTGGAGCGCTTCACACGCATCTGCATTCGGCGTCGGGGCGGGCCTTGTCCTGCGCAGGATTGCCTCGACCTTGTGCAGCAGCAGCGCCATCGAGACGGGCTTAGTGATATAGTCGTCAATATGAAGCTCGTAGCCGCGCATCTGACACTCCTCGCCGTCCAAGGCTGTCAGCATGATGATGGGAAGCGCATGGTACTGTCTGCGGATATTTTGGCAGACGGTAAAGCCGTCGGTCTCCGGCAGCATGATGTCCAGCAGAACCAAGTCAACGGGACGCAGGGAGAGCAGCGCCATTGCCGAGGCGCCGTCACCTGCGGCCATTACCTCGTGCCGCGCGCTCTCCAGAAAGTTCTGTAATAATTCCTGATAATCGTGATTGTCCTCCACAACGAGAATGTTTGCCATAGTACAAGGTCTCCTTATCGAATGGGATGGCTTTTCGCGTGTCGAGCTCTATTATAAGTTCTGAAAATCCAAAATGCAAGGGAGCAGTTCAGTCATGTAGAAATGATTGTGCAAAATGACCGTGGAACCTGCTCACGAAGGGCGGCTTGTATAGGGCGGACACCAACAAATGGCATGGTTGAATAATTACGGCTATGACCATAAAAGGGCAATTGTTGAAAATAGGCATAGTGAAACGGAGATATTGATGGTATAATGTCGATAGACATTATACTCGCCCGAATGGGCATGATATACCGTGACTGCGAATGCAGTCATGGTATAATGTCGATAGACATTATACTCGCCCGAATGGGCATGATTATACCGTGATTGCGAATGCAGTCATGGTATAATGTCGATAGACATTATACTCGCCCGAATGGGCATGATATACCGTGACTGCGAATGCAGTCATGGTATAATGTCGATAGACATTATACTCGCCCGAATGGGCATGATATACCGTGACTGCGAATGCAGTCATGGTATAATGGATGCAGTGATTATATCGGACGGCAGTGGAATACAGAGACGAAAGGACACACAAAGATGAATTTTCTTGAGGAACGGATACAGCGAGATGGAATCGTGAAGGAGGGCAATGTGCTCAAGGTGGACAGCTTTCTGAATCATCAGATGGACATTGAGCTGTTTGAACAGATGGGCGAGGAGTTTCTGCGCCGCTTTCAGAACGAGAAACCGGATAAAATACTGACCATTGAAGCGTCGGGAATCGGCATTGCCTGTATCACGGCGCGGTATTTTAAGGTGCCGGTCGTTTTCGCTAAGAAGGCAAGGAGTGTCAATCTTGACGGGGAAATGTATATTGCGGAGGTGGAGTCTTTTACCCATAAATGTAAGAACCAAGTGATTGTGTCAAAGAAATTTCTCTCCGCGGGAGAGCATATTCTGATTATTGACGATTTCCTTGCAAACGGCTGTGCGCTTCAGGGGCTGATTTCCATTGTGAAGGAGGCAGGGGCGACCGTTGCCGGAATCGGAATCGCTATAGAAAAAGGCTTTCAGCCGGGCGGCAGAGTCATCCGCAGCCTCGGCTGTCGGCTCGAATCCCTTGCCATTATTGAATCGATGGACGCGGCTACCGGCGAAATCATCTTTGGTGAGCAGCCGACATACATACGGAACGATTAGCCCTCCGGCGCGAAGGCGCAGTGCGGCTCATTCCGCATTGATTTGCGCGAAATCAATCTCCAAATCCTCATAGATTCCGACCCTGACTTTATCGGAAAAACCGTACTCCTCCATCGTGTCGTGCGCGAAATCGTAGACGGTGATCGTCTGCTTGTCGGGGTCAACGACCCAATATTCCCTGACGCCGGCCGTCCGATATTGAAAGAGCTTCTTATAATAGTCCATCTGGCGGCTTGACGGGGAAACAATCTCGATAACCCAATCCGGCGCGCCGTTGCAGCCCTTGTCCGTGAGCTTGCTTTTGTCGCAGATTACGCTGATATCCGGCTCCACATAGGTCTTGTCATTCCCGTTCAGGAATACGGCAAACGGAGCGGCAAACGGCTCACAGGAACCGTTATTGCTTTGAATGTAGTTGCTGATGACGTTATAAATTCTCCCGGATAGCCTTTGATGCTTTGTGTTTGGCGGAGCCATATAGTAAATCTGTCCGTCAATCAGCTCGGCGCGCTCTCCCTCGGGCAGGGAATAAATGTCGTCAATATTATATAATTCCTCTCTGCTTAAAGCTTCCATAGAATCCTCCTTGTCTCTTTCTTTTATTATATCCGGTGTTTCGGGGCATGGCAAGACAATGTTTGAAAAAGAAAATTATTGCAAAATTTGTACGTTTTTCCCTATTGTAGAGCGGAAGGATTTCCGGTAGACTACAAGAGATACAGAATCAGATTTCAATTTATGAGGGAGAATACAAATGAGCAAGATTACAAAGAACTACCAACAGCTTGCCGCGGGAATCGGCCTCGGCTATGATGAGCAAAATAATTGTCTGTATGGCGTGAGAAACGGTTATGAGCTTCTTATTTATGCGAACGACCCCCGATATCCGTATCTGCTGACCATATCGACATCCGCTCGGAGCGGGAGCTGCATACTCGGCAAGGAAGAGAATAAGCTGTTTACCAAGAGCGTCAAGCCGGCGGCGGCGCTGACACAGAAGGACAGCCTGATCACGGCGGTTTCCAGGAACTCGACGAACAATGTGGATAAGATGTGTGAGAATATGAACTATCTGTTGGACGCGATGACCGCGTTCCTGCATGAGCGGGGCTTTGAGCCTTGTTGTCAGACCTGCGGCACGGCGTCGCAGACCGTAGGCTTTGCGGTGGAGAAGGCTCGTATGCACCTGTGCCCGAGCTGTGCGGCGCGCATTAAGAGCGAAAATGAAGTGAAGATTCAGGAAAAGGGAAGCAGGAGAGGAAATCTTGTCGGCGGTATTGTGGGCGCGTTCCTCGGCTCTCTGATCGGTGTGCTCTGCATTGTCATATTCAGTCAGCTTGGCTATGTGGCGGCGATTTCCGGCGTGATTATGGCGGTTTGCACGGTGAAGGGCTTTGAGCTGCTTGGCGGAAGACTGAATAAGGTCGGCATCGTCATCTGCTGTGTAATCATGGCAGTGATGACATGGTTTGGAAATCGCTTGGATTGGGGCATTCTGATTATGAAGGAATCCGGGATGAGCATCTTTGACGGGTTTCAGGCCGTCCCGATGTTCCGCGCAACCGGGCGTATTGAGAACTCGAACTATCTCTACAACATGGGCATGACATATCTGTTTACGGCGCTTGGCGCGATACCGTCAATTACAAGCGTGGTAAAGAATAAAAAAGATGAGCACTACGTTTCGCAGATTGGAAATACAGCCATGCAAAATGACGTAAATAATTTTTGAAAAAGTTGTTACAGCCGGAAAAATAAGGTATAATGAAATAGCAGGAAATTTTCAGATACCCTAATCAGTATCGCAAACGATAGAAAAGGAGGTTCCGCAATGATAAAAATCGGTTTATTGACAAGTGGCGGCGACTGTCAGGCGCTGAACGCGGCGATGCGCGGCGTGGCAAAGGGACTGCTGAATGCAAAGCAGGAGGTAGAGCTGTTCGGCTTTATCGACGGCTATAAGGGGCTTATCTATGGCAATTACAGAATGCTCGGCATGTCGGATTTCTCGGGAATCCTGACAAAGGGCGGCACGATTCTGGGCAGCTCGAGAATGCCCTTCAAGAACATGCGGGAGCCGGATGAGAACGGCTTGGACAAGGTGGAGGCGATGAAGCACAATTACTATAAGCTGAGCTTGGACTGTCTGGTGATTCTCGGCGGCAACGGCACCCATAAGACGGCTAATCTTCTCCGCGAGGAGGGATTGAATGTCGTTACGCTTCCCAAGACGATTGACAACGACCTCTGGGGAACGGATATGACCTTCGGCTTTCAGAGTGCGGTGGACATTGCGACACAGTGCATTGACCAGATACACACGACCGCGGCGTCCCACGGGCGCGTGTTTATCGTCGAGGTTATGGGACATAAGGTCGGCTTCCTGACGCTGAACGCAGGCATGGCGGGCGGCGCGGACATTATCCTGATACCGGAGATACCGTATGATATCGACAAGATTATCGCTGCGATCAAGCGGCGTTCGGAGAGAGGCAGCAAGTTTACTATTCTTGCCGTTGCGGAGGGTGCGATTTCCAAGGATCTGGCGAAGCTCTCCAAGAAGGAATACAAGAAATACATGCAGGATTACAAATATCCGAGTGTTTCCTATGATATTGCAGACCAGATCACGAAGAAGAGCGGCATGGAGGTGCGCGTGACCGTTCCGGGACACACGCAGCGCGGCGGCAGTCCGGATTCCTATGACAGGGTGTTTGCAAGCCGTCTCGGCGCGGAGGCCGCGAAGCTGATTCTCAAGGGCGAGTATGGCTATATGGTAGGCTACAAGAACAGGGAGGTCGTAAAGGTGCCGCTCGAGGATGTGGCCGGAAAGCTCAAGATGGTAGATCCGGAGTCCTCCATTATCGAGGAGGCGAAGATGCTCGGCATCAGCTTTGGCGATTAAGCTTTCAAACTGCCTGACAGATGCGGCAGGCAATATAAGGGATTCAGCGATACAGGGCTGTCAGTGGAGGGCATGTGGCGTGCCGCTATGAGGACAATGCCCTGTATTGTTTCGCTTGAGGAGAGGAACAGCGATGCGGTCTTTTTTCAATCAGATCAGAAGTATACAGACGCGGCTTCCCGTCTGGAAACAGATAGCGTACACTGCGGGTTTTCTGCTTTTGGGCGCCGCATTGGGATGCTTTTCAAAGTATCTGGATGGCACCCCGCGCAATACCCTGATGTATATTGTGCAGTATTTAGACGTCCCAAACTTTCTGGGACGTTTCCCGATATGGGTGTTGATCGCACTGGCGATTTCCGTTTACAGCAAAGCGCCGCTGCGGGCGTCCGCCAATGTGTTCGCCTTCTTTGTGGGGATGGTTGCAAGCTATTACCTGTATTCGCGATTTATTCTCGGATTTTTCCCGAGGAGCTACGCGCTGGTTTGGGCGGGCTTTACGCTTCTCTCTCCCGTGTTGGCGTTTCTCTGCTGGTATGCCAAGGGGAAAGGGAAAGCGGCGCTTGTCCTCTCGGCGGGAATCCTCGCGGTACTGTTCAACATGACGTTTGTATATGGCCGGGGATATTTTGAAGCCCGCTCTTTGTTAGAGCTGTTGACATTTGCCTTGAGTATCCTCGTACTGCGCCGAAGCGGAAGGGAGATGGCCATCATGGCAGGGCTGGCGGTTCCCATGGCGCTCATTCTTGATACGATCGTTCCGTTTCATTTCGGATAGCGCAAGGAAAATCATTCATAAAAGATTGGAGAATACGCATGGATGTATACGAAAAGTGCCCCATATTGGAAAATGACAGATATGTCATAAGGCTGATTGAGGAGAGGGACGCGGAGGACCTGCTGGAGGTATATGGCGACAAGAAGGCGCTGCCCTTCTTTAACAGCGATAACTGCCATGGCAGTAATTTTTACTGTGCATGCAGGGAGGACATGGACAACACGATTAAATACTGGCTGATTGAATATCACGAGAACAAAGGCTTCGTGCGCTTTTCCATCGTTGACAAGGACAGGGATAAGGTGATTGGAACCATTGAGATGTTCAAGAGAACGGCGGCGGACAGCTATAACGACTGTGGGATTTTAAGGCCGGATGTGGGAAGCACCTGCGAGAGGGAGACGCTGCTCTGCGATATTTTGACACTCGTCACGGCGCCGTTCCATGACTGGTTTGCGTGCGGCAGGATTGCGACCAAGGCGCCGGTTTACGCGGTGGACAGGATAGCGGCGCTGAGGAAGGCGGGATATGTGAAGTCCGAGGAGCCGCTGATCGGATGGGAGGGGATCGCCTATTACGATTATTGGATACACGCGCGGAAAATACCGGACAGAGAGGAAGCGGAGAGACTCTTGGAGGAAGCGGAGCGCTGCAATCCCGGGAAGTGGGGGAATCACAGCAGATACACCGCGCAGTGCGCACAGCGAATCGCCGCGCGCTGCGACGGGATGGATGCGGATAAGGCGTATGTATTGGGGCTGCTGCACGACATCGGCAGGAAATTCGGTGTGAAGCATTTGGGGCATATTTATGACGGCTATCACTATATGCTTGAGCTGGGGTACGATGAGGCGGCGCGGATATGCCTCACCCATTCGTTCTGTATTCAGAATATCCATGATTATATCGGGCGCTTTGACATCCCGCAGGAGCAGCAGGAGGAGCTTGCGGACGCGCTCAGACAGATTGTCTATGACGACTATGACAGGCTGATACAGCTCTGCGATTCCTTTGCCGGCGCGGAGGGGATAATGCGCATCGAGGAGCGCATGGCGGATGTGAAGAGACGCTACGGCAGCTATCCGCAGGAGAAATGGGATAAGAACATCAGCCTCAAGCGCTTCTTTGAGGAAAAGGCCGGTGGAAATATTGACGATATTGTCAGAAACGGTTGAGGCCGCAGGCAGAAAGGAATGGGAGGGATATCAGAATGTCATACACAGCATTGTATCGGAAATTCCGTCCCGATATTTTTGAGGATGTGAAGGGACAGGACCATATCGTGACGACCCTCAGGAATCAGATAAAGGCAGAGCGCATCGGGCACGCCTATCTTTTTACCGGAACGCGCGGCACCGGCAAGACGACGATAGCCAAGCTGTTCGCGAAGGCGGTAAACTGTGAGAATCCCGTGGACGGAAGCCCGTGCGGGAACTGCCGGAGCTGTCAGACGATCGCCTCCGGCGCAAGCGTCAACGTGATAGAGATTGACGCCGCCTCCAACAACGGCGTTGACAATATCCGTGAGATTGTGGATGAGGTATCTTACTCGCCCGTTGAGGGCAAATATAAGGTTTATATCATAGACGAGGTGCATATGCTCTCCATAGGGGCTTTTAATGCTCTGCTGAAAACGCTGGAGGAGCCGCCTTCCTACGTCATATTTATCTTGGCGACCACAGAGGTGCACAAAATCCCCATAACGATTCTGTCGCGCTGCCAGCGGTATGATTTTAAGCGGATTTCCATAGAGACCATTGCCGGACGTCTGCGGGAGCTGATGGAGCAGGAGCAGATTGCGGTGGAGGAGAAGGCGCTGCGCTATATCGCAAAGACAGCCGACGGCTCCATGCGGGACGCGCTCAGCCTGCTCGACCAGTGTATTGCCTTTCACTTCGGAGAGGAGCTGACCTACGACAAGGTGCTGGACGTGCTCGGCGCGGTCGATACCGCGGTATTCGGCAGACTTCTGGAGCTGCTGCGTGCGCAGGATGTGACAGGCTGTATCGCGCTGCTGGAGGAGGTCGTCATGCAGGGGCGTGAGCTGACGCAGTTTGTGGCGGACGTCACATGGTATCTGCGCAACCTTCTGCTGGTCAAGACCTCGGACGGCGACATAGAGAACGTTGTGGATGCCTCGAGCGACAATCTGGCGCGTCTGCGGGCGGAGGCGGACGATATGGACGCAGAGGAAATCATGCGCGATATCCGAATCTTTTCGGAGCTGTCAGGACAGATCAAGTACGCGACGCAGAAGCGCATTTTGATAGAAATGACGCTGATCAAGCTCTGCCGCCCCCAGATGGAGACCACAAATGACGCGATGGCGGCGCGTGTCAGGAATTTGGAAGAAAAAGTTGAAAAAGGAGTTGTACAGACCGTACCGATTGCGATACAATCAACACAGACGGACGGCAGGCCGCAGGCTGCGGCCATGCTGCCCAAGGCGATACCGGACGATATTCGGGAGATTGTGAATAACTGGTCGGGAATTGTTTCGGAGGCGATGCCGCCGTTAAAGTTTTATCTCAAGAGCGCGCGATTGAGCCTCGGCGGGGAAAACAGTCTGCTGATTGTGGTTGAGGACGGGGTGGCATACGATTATCTCAAGGAGGAGGACAATCACAGGCGGGTCGAGGAGATGATTTCCAATTTCCTGCAGAAGGAGGTCAGCGTCCGGATACAGAGCCTGTCGGAGGGCAGTCGCTTTGAGGACAGCTACATCGACCTTTCCAAGGTCATCGATATGGATATTGAAATAGAAGAACAGGATTGAAAGGAGTAAGGGTGGAAAATGGCAAAAAGAGGAGGATTCCCGGGCGGCATGGGTATGCCCGGCAACATGAACAATCTGATGAAGCAGGCTCAGAGAATGCAGCGTCAGATGGAGGAGGGGCAGAAGGAGCTGGAGACAAAGGAATTCAGCGCGAAGGCGGGCGGCGGCGCCGTTGAGGTCGTCGTCTCCGGAAAGAAGGAGGTGCTCCGGATAGCGCTTTCCGAGGAGGTTGTGGATCCCGACGATATTGAGACGCTTCAGGACATCATTGTCGCGGCCGCAAATGAGGCGCTGCGTCAGGCGGAGGAGGCCAACAACGAGCTGATGGGCAAAATGACAGGCGGCCTTGGCGGAGGGTTTCCCTTCTGATGGAACTTTACAGCGGATATATCAACAAGTTGATCGAGCAGTTTTCCAAGCTGCCCGGCGTTGGCAGCAAGTCCGCACAGCGTCTCGCGCTGCATGTCATCAACATGCCGCCCGAGCATGTGGAGCGGTTCGCGCAGATTATGGTGGATGCGCGCAGGAACATACATTACTGCAATGTCTGTTATACCCTTTCCGATAAGGAGGTCTGTCCGATATGCGAGAACCCTGACCGCAACCACAGGGTTATTATGGTAGTGGAAAATATCAGGGATTTGGCCGCATATGAAAAGACGGGCAAATATGAGGGCGTATATCATGTGCTGCACGGCGCGATTTCGCCGATGCTCGGGATAGGGCCGAACGACATCCGGCTCAAGGAGCTGATTCAGCGGCTGAAAGACGATGTGGAGGAGGTCATTATCGCCACGAACTCAAGCCTTGAGGGAGAGACGACGGCGATGTACATTTCCAAGCTGATAAAACCTACCGGAATAAAGGTTACGCGGATTGCCAGCGGCGTTCCCGTCGGCGGCGATTTGGAGTGCATTGACGAGATGACGCTGTTGCGCGCGTTGGAGGGCAGGATAGAACTATAGTCAGAATAGAATTATTTTATATAGAGGCGAAGCGCTTCGGAATGGAGGAAAAATGGAAGTGACAACAAGGGCGTTTGGCAGTACGCCGGACGGAAAAAACGCAACAATCTACGGCATTAGAAATGACAATGGTGTCATTGCAGAGGTCACGGACTTTGGTGCGATTCTGGTGAATCTGTACGTGCCGGACAAGACGGGACAGGTAAAGGATATTGTTCTCGGATACGATAAGCTCGAGGGCTATTTCAACAACGGCTGCTTCTTCGGTGCGACAATCGGGCCGAGCGCGAACCGCGTTGACAACGCCTGCTTTTCGATTGACGGTGCGGAGTACCGGCTTGCCGTGAATGACGGGACAAACAATCTGCACAGCGATGACGACAAGGGCTATCACAAACGGCTGTGGGCAGCCAAGACGACTGACGACAGCGTGGCTTTCTCTCTCGAGGACGCGGACGGCTCCATGGGCTTTCCCGGCAATAAGAAGGTTCAGGTAACCTACACGCTGACCAATGAGAATGAGCTGAAAATCGCTTATGACGTCACCAGCGATAAGAAGACGCTGATCAACATGACAAACCATACCTATTTCAATCTTGCGGGACACGATTCGGGGAGCATTGAAGCGCACCGGCTTCAGATTAACGCGTTCCATTACACGCCCATCTTTGAGCGGCTGATTCCCACCGGCGATTTTGTCCCTGTTCAGGGAACGCCCTTTGACTTCCGTCAGATGAAAGTGGTCGGCAAGGAGATTGACGCGGAGGACATACAGCTCAAATACGGGCAGGGCTATGACCATAACTGGGTTATCGACGGTTATGACGGAACCATGCGGCAGGCTGCGGTGGTCGAGGATCCTGTCACAGGCAGACGGATGGAGGTCTACACTGACCGGCCGGGCATTCAGTTTTATGCGGGCAACTGTATCACACCGCAGACCGGAAAGGGCGGCGCCGCATACGGAAAGCGCAGCGGGCTCTGCCTTGAGACACAGGCGTATCCGGATTCCATTCACCAGACCCATTTTCCGGATGTTGTTTATGGGCCGGAGCGTCCGTACCGCACCACGACGGTCTACAAGTTCATCTGGTAATAATCATAAGGGGGCGCGCATCGGTTACGGTGCGTGCTCTTTTTTAACGCAGGCTGCCGAGCCTGCGTTTTTGTGTCTCCAAAAAAGTATTGACAACTTTCCTTGTCATCTGTATAATAACAAATTGACAAGGAAAGTTGTCAAAATGACAAACCAAATTGTCACTGTGTCAGTCGATGCAAATGAAACGGAGGAACAGCGGTGCCATTATATAATCGTTTAAAGGAGTATCGGGCGCGCCTCAACGTAAACCAGCAGGAGATGGGAAAGCTGGTGGGTGTTTCCAGACAGACCATCAGCCAGATTGAGCGGGGCGACTATTCCCCCTCGGTATCCCTTGCGCTAAAGCTTGCGAAGGTACTGGACGTGCAGGTTGAGGACATCTTTACTTATGAGGAGGAGGTAAACGGTGAAAATGCGGAATGAAGGATTGGACGATATCAGAGCGGAGGACAGGAGAAAGAAAAAACTTTTTCTCGTGATACTGGCGGTCTCCGCGTTTGTCGGCGGTGCTGTGGGATTTACCTTCACGATGCTGGAAGGGTTTTTCTGTTTTGCAGGTTTCGGAGAAGCGGCGGCAGGCGTGGTTGCCGAGAGCAGTTGGTATCTGAATGTGATCGTGACGCTTATTGCCATGGCGGCATATTTTCCCCTGTACAGGAGCAGCCGCAGGCTTTATGAGCGCTGGGACGGGGAGGATGAAGCGGTGATCAACCGCATTGAGAGCCGCTTGGGCCTTGCATTGAGCATCGCGTCCGTACAGCAGGTGCTGACCGTGATAATCACGCTGATTTGCGCACAGGCGCACATCAAGACGCTTGAGGAAGGAATGTTGTGGAAGAAGGAAATCTGGTTCTTCGCGGGCTGGATAGGGGCGCTTGTCTTTTCGATGACCGCACAGCGCAGGGCGGTGAATCTGGAGAAGGAGATCAATCCGGAGAAGCGGGGAAGCGTGTACGATATGCGCTTTAAGAAAAAATGGTTTGAGAGCTGCGACGAAGCCGAGAAGCTGATTATCTACAGAGCGTCGTACAACGCGCATCAGGCAGTCACGATAGCCTGCATGGTTCTGAGCGTCTTTTGCCTGCTTGGGACCATCCTGTGGGGAAGCGGGATTTTTCCGGTATGTATCATTGGGATTATCTGGCTTACGGATACGCTTACCTACTGTATCAGCAGCTACAGGCTGAGCGCCACGAAACAGATACGGTAAAGGTTCATGCGCAAAGAGTGTGCGCGGAAATGGAGACAAAATGATAGAGGCGGCAAATTTATCAAAGCGCTTTGAGCGCAGTGTAAAACAGGGAAGAAAGACGGTAAAGGAAGCGTTTTATGCGGTGGAGGGAGTTTCCCTGAGGGCGCATACCGGAGAGATTGTCGGGATTCTCGGGCCAAACGGCGCGGGAAAGACAACGCTGCTGCGGATGCTGGGAATGTTGATGACACCCACCTCGGGAGAAATCAAAATGACAGATGCGTCAGGAAAAGAGCTGAACGATTTGACGGCGAAAAAGGCGGCAATCGGGTATCTTTCGGGGAACACCAAGCTCTATCCCAGATTCTCAATACGGGAATACCTGCATTTCCTGGGGCAGCTTTACGACCTTTCACGGGAGGAAACTGACAATCGTGTCAGAGAAGTTATTGATATTTTGAATATGGGCGCCTTTGCGGATAACCACATCGGAAAGCTCTCCACGGGGCAGACACAGCGGGCCTCCATTGCGCGCTGTCTGATGGCACAGCCGCAGCTTTACATTCTGGATGAGCCGACGCTGGGACTGGATATTCTGAGCGCGGACGCGATTATCCGCTTTATGAAGGAGCAGAAGCAGCAGGGGAAGACGGTGCTCTACTCCACGCATTATCTGGAGGAGGCGGAGGCGCTCTGTGACCGCATTTATATGATATGCGACGGGCGTATCGCCGCGCAGGGGACGCCTGCGGAGCTGATGGGGCAGACGGGCAGCGGGAATCTGAGAGAAGCCTTTCATGCAATTTATGACAGCGTGTCAGGGATGGAAAAGAACGCCTGACCCGATGGCATAAGAGGATGGAGAAAGGAAGACGGAAATGAGAAAGATAGGAATTTTGGCCAAAAAAGAAATTATGGAAATCCTCAGGGACAAGAAGACCCTGATCATTATGATAGTGATGCCGATGCTGCTGTATCCGATTATCCTGATTGGGATGTCGCTGGGAATGGCGATGATCATGCAGTCGCAGATGGAGGACGTGCATACCGTGGCCTACCGCGCAGAGGACGAGGCGTATGTCTCCCTGATGCGGGAGATTTATGAGGAGAATCGGGAGGAACTTGATTTTGAGCTTGTGTGGGAGCTGGCGGGAACAGCGGAATCGGACGCACAAATCCGGTTTTCCGAGGACGAGAGCGGCATCCATGTGAAGGTGGATTACTCGTCCGCCAGTCAGGGCTCGGACTATACCGAGCGCGTGCTGGAGGAATTGGCGGACCTCTATCGGGAGAAGCTTCTGCTTGCCAATCTGGAGCGGGAGGGACTGGAGGAGGACTTTCTCTATCCGGTGACCTATGAGAGCGCGGACGCAGCGAGCGTCTCGGAGAGCGTGGGACTGAATATCGGCGGTGCGATCGGTATGCTGCTGATTACCATGATTCTGCTGGGAGCGTTTTACCCTGCGGTGGATGTCACAACGGGGGAGAAGGAGAGAGGCACGCTGGAGACGCTGCTCACGCTGCCTGTGACAAACTTCCAGATGATTATGAGCAAGTATATCGCCATCTCGCTCTTTGCCTGCGTGACGGCCATTGTATCGGTGATTTCGCTGGGTGGAAGCGTCCTGTTTCTGATGTTCGGGCTCCCCGCTGAGTATACGGGGGAAATGGGGCAGATACCTGTAGGCACATTTCTGAGCTATATTCCGATGCTTCTGGCAGCCGTGATTGCGACCGCGATGCTGATAACCGCAATCTGCATGTGCTTCTGCATCTTCGCCAAGAGCACGAAGGAGGCAAACAATTACATGACGCCGATTATGCTGGTGATTATGTTTGCGTCCATGGTCGGGATGGTTCCGACGGTGATGCTGGATTATAAGCTGTCGCTCATTCCGCTTGTAAATGTGTCACTGCTGATAAAGCAGGTGCTTGCGCAGCAGGTCAATTGGGCGCTTGCGGGGATTACCATTCTGGTAAATGTGGGCTACAGCATTGTTGCAATCTGGATTATCGCCAAGATGTATGACAGTGAGGATATTTTGTTTACGGACGGCTTCCACAGCTTTCGCGTGCTGCAGAAGCGCTCTGAGATACACGCGGGGACCGTGCCTGCAACAGGCGACCTGTTTATGAGCATTGCGGTAGTGTTGCTCGGAATGATATATATCGGAAATATCGTCGGCGTGCGCAGTCTGTTCGCGGGAACGGTTGTCAACCAACTGCTGATACTCGCCGTGCCGCTGCTGTTGACATGGTATATGAAGTCGGACAGGAGGACGCTGTTTCATCTGCGCCGTCCCAAAGCGGTTCCGGCCGTCGGGGGCTTCCTCTTCTATATCGGGACTTATGTGGTGGTGATTCTCGCAAGCGCAGTCCTTGCGAAAATCTTTCCCGAAAGTGCGCAGAATGTTGACGAGACCTTTGACGTGATTATGCAACAGCCGTTTGTTCTTCTGGTGCTTGTTGTCGCACTGATGCCCGCAATCGGCGAGGAGCTGATGTTTCGGGGGCTGATATTTGGAAGTCTGCGCGACAAGTGGAGCGCGGGGTGGGCAGTCCTTCTGTCGGGCCTGATATTCGGACTGTTCCACATGAGCCTTGTAAAGCTGATACCAACCGCCCTTTTGGGGATATGCTTTGCGGTGATTGTCGAAAAAGGAGGAAGCATTTTCGTGACGATGCTGACGCACTTTGTCAACAATCTCCTGGCGGTTATTGCGATGTGCTATCCACAGGCCGTGGAAAGGGCGCTCCCGTTCCTGACAATGGAGCAGTTTACGGCCCCTCAAGTCTGTATTATGGCGGTTATCGCGGCGGTCTGCCTGGCCTCGGGGTATATTCTTTTATCCCGTCCCGTGAAATTAAAAAATTAGCTGCCCGCCTCCCCGTTTCGACAAAATATTCTTTCCCGTCGTGCTATGATGGGAAAGAATATACAGGGAAGGCAAGGTAAGATAAAATGGAAAACCAAACAAACACATCTCAAATTCCGATAAACACGCGCACGGTAGGGGCGCCCAGCGGCATCTACATCTTATATCTCGAGGATTATGTACATACCTTTATCAGGAAATTACTTCCGCAGCAGACCGAGATAACGCTTTGGGGCAGACGCTATGAGGAGAACGGACGGAGCATCCTTGTCGTGTCGGGGGCAATGCAGAAGACGTTTTCCGAGGAGGAGGCGGAGCTGCAAAAATATTTTTCAGACTGTGCTTATCTGGGGACGGCGCGGCCTGAGCGAAACAAGGACGGCGGGCTGCGCTTGGAACTTCTGCTCGGGAATACAAGCGTTGCGCTGGATGACTTCTATATCTATTATGACCAGAATGAGGAGATGCAGAATTATCTGGTAGAGTGGAATGCGCACAACACCGTGAAGAATCCGAATGAGGAGCGGCCTGAGCCGTATCAGGGATATCGGACAAGGACGGAGAAGGATGAGGCCGTGCGCTTTGGGCGAATCGCGCAGGCCTATAACCGCGAGGAGGCGAAGGTCAGCTTCATGTGGAATGTGATGAATGTGCTGTGCCTTGGCTTTGTGATGTGTGTCATGGTCTATGGGATCATCTCCATCAATAACTATCACAAAATGCAGGACATGCAGGCGACTATTGATTATTGTATGGCATTTATAGAACAAACAATGCAGTGGAGCGACAAGGAGGACAAGTCCGTTCCGACAAGCGCGCAGGTATCTGCGGACGATGATTTTCAGAATGCGGGGGCGACATCGAATGGTTCGGCAGATAATCCACCGGGGCTTTCGGAGGCGGAGCAGAGTGTGCAGAATGGAGCGCAGAATCTGGAACAGAATGAGCTACAAGGCCAACCTGATATGGGGCAAGGTGCACAGGCTTCAGAACAGGACGGGGTGCAAGGTCCGTCTGATCCGGAGCAAAATGCACAGCCCTTGGAACAGGATGGCTTGCAAAGTCAGTCCGATATAGAGCAGTCCGATATAGGACAGAGCGCATGGCAGAGCGCACAGAGCACAAATACGCAGAGCGCGGCGCAGGAACCCGCAGCGGTCGATACTTCCGCCGTGCAGCCGGGGACAGCATCGATTCCGCAATATTATGTCGTGCAACGGGGGGATACCCTCAGAAGCATAAGCTATGCGGTATATGGCAGTTATTCCATGGTCGATGAAATCTGTGAATGGAACAAAATTGAAAATCCCGATAACATTCTTTGCGGTCAAAGGCTTTTACTTCCGTAAATTTAGTGTTATACTGTATCTATTCAGAACTGAAATCGGGGTATGGTAATGGCGGAAATAAGAAACTTTAATCGGAATCAGTACCTTCTGAAAGGGAGCAAAAGCACGGAAAGCGCATATGATGACGAGGATGAGAGGGACAGTCAGTCCCGGGACAGAAAGTCTCTCAACAGTATGCTTGCAAGACACAGGCAGATTAAGCTCTATACGGTATTGGGGATATTGGCGATAATTGCCGTTGTGGCGCTGTGTCTTTATTTTAATTGGAAGAACATGGTATATTCGGACTATGAGGTGGTGCAGCAGAATGATTGGACACGCGCCGGCGAGACGAAGTGTCTGAATCTGAGCGGCTCGTTGTTTACATATAGCAAGGACGGCATGAGCTGTACGGATACGAAGGGAAAGGTGGTTTGGAATCAGACCTATGAGATGCAGAATCCCATGGTCCGGACCTGCGGCCGCACGGTCGCGGTAGGGGACTATAACGGCAGAAGCATCTATGTGGCGGATACGCAGGGGATTCTCGGAACCATCGACACGGCCATGCCCATCCGCGATTTCTGCGTATCGGAAAAAGGTATTGTCGCGACCGTGCTGGACGATTCCAACGTTACGGCGATTTATCTGTACAGCACCACCGATACCTCCCCGCTGGTGTACTTTAAGACCACCATGAGCAAATCCGGCTACCCGATTGCGATAGACATTTCCGGAGACGGCACGCAGATGGCCGTTTCCTATCTGAAGGCTGAAAGCGGTAAGGTGTATTCCGGTGTAGGTTTTTATAACTTTTCCGCGGTGGGGCAAAACTATACCGACAATCTGGTCGGCGGATACGGCTATTTTGACGCGGTGGTTCCGCTGATTCACTTTATGGGGAATGACACGATATTTGCGGTGGCGGACAACAGCCTGATGTTTTACCAAGGCAGACAGATACCGGAGAATACAATGAACATCACCATATCAGAGGAGATACAGAGCGTATGGTACAGTGACACGCATGTCGGTTTGGTGTTTCATAACCAGTCGGATGAGAATGCGTACCGGTTGGATGTATATGACACGAACGCCAGAAAGGTAAGCGAGATTTATTTTGACGTTGATTATACGGACATTCTTTTTGACACGGCGGGCATTATGATTCGCAGCGACAACGAGCTGCTCATATATGATTGGGACGGCCGTTTAAAATATGAGGGCGGCTTCAAGGAGCGTGTTGTGTGTCTGCTTCCCTCCGGAAGCATTTCAAAGTATACCATCGTTACGGACAATACGATACAGCAGATAACATTGTATTAATGCGCGCGCATTAAGCGGAGGAGTCACGGGTTGGAGATTAATTTGCTTTTTATAGTGGTAATAATAATATTGGGAACAGGCACGATACTCGGCTGCCGCCGCGGATTTTTGGAGAGCGTTGTGCGAATCGTCTCCTGCATTCTGGGGATATTGGTGGTGGTTATCATTGCCAAGGGCGTCGGCAATTTTATACAGGGCAGTTTCCTCAGCGTACTGATGGCGCTGATACTTCTGGTGGCGATCAGAATCATACATAAGGTGATAAAGCTTCTGGTCGATTCGCTGAAGCTGGTGCGGGCGCTTCCCGCGGGACGGCTGGTCGATAAGCTGATTGGCGCGGCAATCGGCTTTGCGGAGGCGGTGGTTGTGCTTTGGCTTCTGTTTCTGCTGATAGGAAGTTTTGACCTGCTGCATTTGAGCGCTTGGATTAATGAGCAGGTGGCGGAGAACCGGTTCCTGAGACTGCTGTATTACTCCAATTATATTGTGGCGCTGCTCAAGTAGAAAACCGTCCGAGAGCCTGCATACGAAATCGGAGGTGTTTGAATGGGTGGAATTGCCGTTTTCGGACTGAATGGCAGCGGGAAGTCAACGCTTGCACATGCACTGGCAGAGGAAACCGGCTATTTTGAGATGGATGTGGAAGATTATTATTTTCCGGAGCAGAAGGCCTCCCGAAAACGGGCTTTGGAAAACGGCGGGGAAATCGAGACAGAGCATTTGGGAAAGATACCCTTCTCCGTGCCTAGGACAAAGGATGAAGTGCAGGAAGCGATCATGGCGGATATAAAAGCGCATCCGGAGTTTATTCCGGCCGGAGTTACGATGAATTGGAGCGGGGAAATCCTGTCGCGCATTGATATCGCCTTTTGGCTTCAGGCGCCGCTTGAGGAACGCCTGGAGCGGATTCGGACGAGGGAAGAAAAGCGGTTTGGCGAAAGAGTTCTCGCAGGCGGCGATATGTTTGAGCAGCAGACGGCGTTTCGGGAGGTTGTGCGAAACCGCGATTCAAGCGCCGTCGAGGAATGCGCGGCGAAGCTCGTCTGCCCCGTTATCATGCTTGACGGGACATGGCCCGTGGCGCAGAATCTGGTGAAAGTGAAAGAGCATCTCAGATTCCGCGTAAAAGGGACGAGACGCGATTCTTGAAGCTTTACGACATTTCAAACAACGGTTTTATCGAGAGCAGTCAAAGCGAGCCGTTACTGCGGATTTTCAAAATTTTGTGAGAAAAGCAATCCGGAATGGGTGGCGGAATCGGAATTGGCGGCGATTTTCCGCCTGTCAGTGCGCTTAAAATTTTGCCGAACAGGCAGTTTGGCTTCTTTCCGGATTCAGGCGTGGCTTTTTGGTTGTAAAGAAGTAAAACCATGAACAATAACCGTTCCGTCATGCTATTCATAATTTGCCGGAATATACATTGCGAACAAATAATTTGCGAATTGGCCGGCAAATTATTTCATGTCGGGCATCCGCCCTATAGAAATGATGATACAAAGCGCCCTTAGTGAGCAAGCTCCCACGGTCAGTTTGCATCATCATTTCTGCATGGCTGAACGATTACAAAAATTATAAAAAAATTGGAAAAAGTGATTGACAGACTCAAATACATATGCTACTATATTACCTGTCTTTCGGAGTTGAAGTAAAAAAATAGTGCTAAGCCATGGATCAGAATC
>JAMPFV010000001.1:454106-512976 GCA_023664265.1 Roseburia sp. | reverse complement strand
TAGGAATAGGAGTTTTTGAGTTTGGAGATATAGGTCAAAGCGTTTTACATGGTATGGAAAGTGATACATTTTCTGATAAATTAGAGCAAGCAAAAAATAGTTCTGTAAATAAAATGATTAATGAAGCAATAAATCAAGGTGGTAATGCTATAATCGGTGTTACTTTTGATTATATAAACTTTGGTTCTGATATGATTGGCGTAGTAGCTAATGGTACTGTGGTTGAAATTGTTAAGCAAAATGAGTAGAAGAGTAATAATTAGTTCAATTTAATCACTTCCTTCCTTTAAGTTTTAAGAGTAAGACTACTCTATAAATTACATTAACCAAAATTGTTAATATGATTTATGCAGTAGTCTTATTTTATAAACTCATGTTCTCCCTACCAAAATCTGTCATATTGTGATAAAATATTCTTATCATTTGTTTTAGGAGGAACTGACATGAATATATCATCATTAATTGATTTTTGTAAACAAAATTATCCAGAAAGAACAATTGATTTATGCGAAGCACTGGACTTAATAATTGATGCGCTAACTAATTTAAAATCAGATTTAGGAAAATCAATACCTACACTAATTGATAATGATGATTATGATTCTGTTGATGAATACAAAAATCATGCCAAAACAGTTGCGCAAATTATTCAAAATCTCAATAATATTTCTAATGATATTACAATAGACAGTTTAGAAGATGATGAACAAATATCGGAAACAGTAGAACTAAACAATATTGATATAAATTATAATGATAAGGCATTTAACGCAGACAGCAATATACCGCATACACTTTATGAAGATTTTACTTATACTAAACCAGCAGGAATAGAAATTGAAAACACATATCTTGAAGCAAATGAATGGAGAGATGTATTTAATAAGTGTTGCCAATATCTTTTAAATAAAGATCCAAATATATTTTTAAGTTTCCTCAGTGATACAACTATGCAGGGGCGGAAATGTAAATACTTTTCTTATGATTCAAGCGAACTAAGAGAGGGTATGCGTGTAAAAGGTTCAAAAATTTATATTGAATATAATGTGAATGCGACTTTTGTAAGGAATATTATTATTAAAATGCTTGAAAAATATGAAATACTAAAGCGAAATTGTCATATTTTTATTAGGAGAGATTCAACTTCCTTACATAGCGACAATGCTAATTTACAAGAGACTGCGCATAAATTAGAAGAATCTAATGACGAAATAAAAATTGGACAATATGCGAAAGAATATTTTGCATCATATTTTAAAACACACACATCAGAAAGTGATGCTATTAATTTTACTGATAAAGATTGGTGTCATAATACATTTGGCATATGTTACCCTATATTAAAGCAAGTAGACCCAAAACTTCCGATAAATGAACAAGTGAATTATAATAATCAATATAGAAGATATTATTCTAATCCTGTGTTAAAAATTAGTGAAAAAAGTTACATTATTTGTAGCCAGTGGTTTGCACAATTTAAACCAAAGTTAATGAAGTGGATTAATTCTAATTCAGTTTCAATAAATATTAATAAAAATGAATCCATATTAGAAATTGGAGAAAAACTGAAATTTAATAAAAATTTCAATAGTATTTATATACCCAAAATTCTGTTTGTTGATATACTAAAAACTATCAAAAGTTATGATAATAGACCCTTTGAAACAGGATATTTAGCTGAAAGATTTAGTGTGCGTATATTAAGGGAAAGCGGTTATGAAAAACCCCAACATGTTGTAAATAATATAAGAAAATACTTAGAATCTGAAAATTGTATAACTTTATATGCCGATTCAAAGAAAGGCAAATATGTTATTTTTGATTCTGATAAATTACAGTCAATAATTCAAAAGTATAGTACAGAAGATAAAATTGTTGAAAATAATATTTCTGTAAAGCAAGAAATTGTTATTTATAGTTATTACGATAAGAAAAAATTGTAGTTGACATTAATGACCCAAACGATGAATATTTGTTTTTACATAACTATTGTGTTAATAAAAAAGCTGGTGATAGATTTTTAGTGAATTCTAAAGAATATGTAATCGTTAATTTTAAAAAGAATAGTTCTACAAAGAAAAAAATAATTGTTAAAAAACAAATGCCAGTAAAACAAGACGAACAAAATATTCAAAAAGTATGTATTCAATGTGGTGAACCAGTTTTTCATAATTCACAATATTGTTGGGAACATTACAAATATCATCATGCAGAGTCAAAATAATATTGAGGTAACTTTTGAGTTAGGGAAGTAATAGTTTTTATACAATCATAGTTATCACATCCTTTCTAAAATGGAAGAGTAACAAAATAAAAGGCACCTTAGTAGGCACCCTTTATTCGTTCACGGGTCTAATACCTTGCTGCTTGCAACGGGGTGGTTCATTTATGTAACTTTATATTATGCTTGCCGCTTGAATCATGTTTATTGTGCTTTTGATTATCGAATCCAAATTCATCTTCATGATCTCCATTGTGATCACATATTTCAATAGAACCACTTTCTACATCAATGCTTCCATAGACAGATAAATCGCTTTTTTGATAAATATCTCTTATTTTTTTGTCAGTAGTATTTATAGATGACAGACATTTGTTGTTTCTATAAGTATTTCGTTGTAAAACTTCTTTTCCAACTTGCAAAAAAACAGGTATTCTGCTAAACTTATCTTTCCCCTTTATGAGTTCATCTTGTAAATTTTTATACTCATTACATAAATTAACATTTGGCAAAGGTGATTCTAAAGTCGGTTCAATAATATTTTTCATAAATATTTTACTGACTATAAAAAGAGCTATGTTAGAGTCAAGTTCTCTTTTTATGTGATTTACCAGGTAAACATGTTCATATGGTTGTTTTTCTTTAATGGAATGGTTCTCAGGGGCATTGAAAATAATAGCATCATTAAAATTGTTACAAAGATAACTTATTTTTTTTATAAATTCATCTGAGTATTTATCTATAAAAATATCATTTTTTGTACTATCATTACTAATTGAATTTAAGTCGCAAATATGAATTTTTCCTTCTTTCATTACTTTTATTTCTATTGATGCTATTTCATTTTTTAACATCCAGAGATTACCTGGATTACAATAGGGATGAAAGAAAACTATATCATCTTCAAAGTATTTACCTATAAATTTTATTACTTCATCAATATAATTATCAGTATTGTCTCTGCTGAAAAACATCTCATCTAAAAGTAACTTTGCCATTATAATTGTCCCTTAACTTTATTTGTAAAACCTACACGTACTATTTTTTCAGTTTCACTTGCAAATTGCGTAAAGAAGTTCTCGTTATCAGTTAATACACCCCTAACAGGATCTACAACAATATTTTCAATAGTGGAAATACCATCATCGTTTTGATCTACAAAATATATTTTTACTTTTTTGTTTATTAGATCATTTTCCATCATCCTACGCACTATACGATTGATTATATGATCGCTATGAGTTTCAACAATGACACCTTTTCCATTTATAGCCATTGAAACAAGAAAATCGGCCATACACATTTGGGCTGTAGGATGTAAATGTATTTCTGGTTGTTCTAATAAAAGCAATTCATTTTCATATTTAATAAGTCCACTAACTATTATAGGCAAAACTTGGCTTATACCAAATCCCACATTTGAAATGTTATAATCCTTTATATTTAATTGTATTGTCTCTAATGCATTTTCTAATTTGTAGTTGCCAAAATGTAAATATTCCATCCATTTTTGTACGCAATATGAAAAGTCAAATTTGCGATTATATAGTTTGAGTTTATCATTTTCTGGTGGCAAAAACCCATTAACTAAAGAAGTATGATATTTATGCATGATATATGGTGTAAATTCGCCGCTAAGTCCAACATCATCTGTTTCATAATCTAAAATATAGTTTCTTTTTGGATAACCACGTAATGGGGTTAAATAATGAATATTTTTAAATTGCAATGCAATCATTTTTAATATGAGATATACACTTGCGAGAAGTCCACTCACGTGAGTTCCTACGGGGCTAATATCTACAGAATAAGCATTTATCAGGTTGAAATTTTCAAAATAACATGTAGAATTACGCAATTCAACATGTTCAATTATGCTGCCAGTATCACTATCTGGTATATTATCAAGAATAATTGCATATTGATTTGATTGATTTTTCAATTTCCTTAATTCTATTGTAGAAATAAGTTTTTCTGAGTTGTTATAAATTGCTGCTATGGTAACTTTCTGACCGGATAAAATATTATCATCCACATATTTTTTCTCATCATACTGTTCCAAACTAATTGAAAATGATATATCAAAATGATTTACATTATATCGAGAATAGATTTTTGCTAAATTTTTCCAAGCAGTAATATCATGCTTACTTTGCTTTTTTGATCCTTGTTGATATTTCTTTGGTTTGCTCAATGCATATGATGTAATAAATGTAATAATATCATTAGAATGTTTTGATGAAATATCCTTAAACCGCCCTGATTTTACATACGCCCCATTAAGTTTCATATTATTAGAAATAGAACTGTCTTCATAGCTTTGCTTTTGTAACAAAAGACTATTAATGATAGAACTTTTCCCGCTACTATTAACCCCACACAAAACTGTAAGTGGAGCAATTTCTAATTCTTCTGTATCGTCTACTTTTAGCTTTTCAAAACACTTATAATTCTCCAAACTAATTGACTTCAGCATCCCCATATCCTCCGTAACCTCCTTAATTCTACCATTAATTACAAATTATTACAATACAAAAACTGCCGTTTGTGGTCTTTTTACCCGAAAACAATTTAAAATTGATTTAGATACATTATAAACAATTATAAATTGTGTGTCAACACAAATATACAATTTATAATTGCATACAGCGTAAATATCGGGTATTATAATATTAAGTATGCTCTTAAATAAGGAGATAAAACATGAAATTTGGAAAACAGCTTGCAAAATATCGTGAAGAAAACAATATAGACCAAAAAGATATTGCAAAACTTTTGAATATAAAACCGCAAACAGTTTCTAATTACGAAACTGGTAAGAATAAAATCCCATATGAAAAGTTGATTATGTTGTGTAACCACTATAAAATAAATCCTTTAATCCTTTTAAAAGCAGATTTAGATTTTGAACTGGGCGAACTAAAAACCGAAGACCAAACCATTATCAACAACTACAAATCCCTTACGCCTCACGATAAAGAGATAGTGGATCATATATTTAATATGAAGACGGAGGAACCGACTAAAATTTACCGTTTCCCAATATTTTACCAGAGTGCAGCAGCCAGTATTGGAAGGTTGTCGGAAACAGAAGAGTACCAAATGAAAGAGTTTCAGTTACAATCTATGCCATCAAAAGCTGTATTTGGTATGTTTATTAAAGGACACAGCATGGAAACAACTATTTATGAAGATGATATAGTTTTAATTGATCCGTCTGTAAAAGTATCTAGTAATTTAGATGATAAAATTGTAGTAGCCCTATTTGGTGATGAACTTATATGCAAAAGATTTTCAGTCAATAACGATGACCAAACATATGATTTTACTTCTGATAACTCATCGGATAAGGATAAAGGCAGGTTTCATCAAAAACAAAGTAATTTTACGCTAGTTGGTAAAGTTGTTAAGATTCTTCATGTGCATGATGAAACAGGTAAAGGTATACTTAGATATATTGAAGATTAGTATAGAAACCCTTTCGGTGTAATAACTGCGGATATGAATGATATTTTTTATCTAATTCAGCAACCCTTTTTTTATACTCCTTTTCTTTACCAACGGTCATAAGCTTACCATGAATTTTATTATTAGCTTTTTTAAAATCATTATATAATTGTAACTGTTGTTTGTTTAACTTTAACACATATACACCTTCTTTCGGAGGCTGAAGTGAAAAGTTTATTTCCACTTCAAAATCCTGTAAAAATCGGTAGAATTTAGTCTTTCATAAAAAAACGATAGTCAAGGAAATGGAATTTAGCCATACCAAAATTGTTCGCAAACCCATTAAATTATTGGCAGTAAGACTTATTTCCACTTTTAGTTTGCTGATAATGCAGTATATAAAGTGGAAATTCACCTGTAAGACTAAGTTCCACTTATACCCCCTTGAAGTAGAATTTAACTTTTCACTTCTCGTCTTTTTTCGGAGAGACAAAATTATTTAATTAAATATATACATTATTAATCATTTATGATATAATTACCAATAATTAATTTTGTAATCAGTAGAGAGGTAAACTGGTCTTTGAAACAGCGAATGACGAGGAGGAGCGTATTGTGAAAAGAAGGATAGCGGGAGCGGCGATTGCGCTGACGGGATTGATAGTGCTTGGCGGCTGTGGCGCGGATAAGGAGACCTCGGCGCCGGAGATAGAGTTCCCCGGAAATCATGTGGAGGAGACGGCTGAGGCGCCGGCGGAGAGTGCACAGCCGGAGAGTGCGGCCCCGTCGGAGACAGAGACGGAGCAGGAGGAGCAGATGCCGGAGGAGATTACAGGCAGTGCGCCGGCAGTCTCAATTACAAGGGCACAGAAGGAATGGTATACGGAGGACGGGGAGATCCTTCTCTTTACGGCGGAGGCGAGCGCCGTCACGCTGGAGAGCGGGGGAAGTGACGCGCTGGCGGCGGCGCTGTCCGAGCGTTGGCCGGGAATAGAGGGTGCCGATTATGAGATGGCAATCCGCGATGCCAAGGATGACTATGCCGACAGGGAGGACAAAACAGGTTTTTATCCTTACAGTACCGGCACGGATATATGGCTTACGAGGAGCGACAGCACTGTCATAAGTTTTGGGGAGTATGACAGCGACTACATGGGCGGCGCGCACGGATTCTACGGACATTCCGGCACGACCTTTGACGTGGAGAGCGGCAGGGAGCTTGCGCTTGCGGATCTTTTGAGCGATGCGGAGGGCTTTTACGCGAGGGCGGTGGATTACATTGCAAAGGAGCTGGAGGAGGACTATGGCGACGAGCTGTTTCCGGAATACCGCGAAACCGTGGGGGAAACCTTTGACGGGGACTGGCCGCCCAAGTGGTATCTGAATGCCGCGGGGATTGTGCTGATATACAACCCGTATGAGGTCGGCCCGTATGCGATGGGGGTTGCGGAGGTGCTTCTTCCCTACAATACCTTTGCGGAGTTTATCGATGCGAAATATATCGCGCCGCACAGTGAGCTGATGGCACAGGCGCCTGCGAATGAGGAGCTTGCCTGTCTGCTGGGGGAGGATTCGGTTCGCTTGGACGTCTCCTCAAACGAGTATTCACTGAATGAGGTGACGGTGCTGTCGGGACTGTCGAGCGACGAGATTGACACCTTTGCATATCACCGCGATTCCTATGTCATCAAGCGGGAGGGGCGCAGCTTTTTGATTACGGTGGAGGATTACGCCTCGGACGACAACGTGATTCTGGTGTACGAGGTGACGGGCGGCAGCGTGCGGTGGTGTGACGAGCTGGGAGGCGGCGAGGTGAGTATGCTGATGGGAACGGACAGGCTGTCTGTCCGAATGACGCTGAACGTATTCGGCACTTACGGCGGCAGGATGATTTACGCGCTGGACAGTGAGGGGATGCTCTCTCAGACGAGTGAGGTCTTTGAGATTGATTCGGAGTATGAGATGACCGTGATGCGCGAGCTGCCTGTGACGATGGACGGTGCGGAGAGGACGCTCGCGGTCGGCGAGCGGTTGACAATTACCGGAACCGACAATGCGGGCACGGCTTATTTCAGGCTGGCAGGCAGCGGGGAGACCGGCGAAATCCGGTATACGAGGGATGAGGAAAGCCGGACGCTCTTTATCGACGGGGTGTCGGAGTTTGAGTATTTTGATGCGCTTCCCTATGCGGGATAAGATGGACATAGACATCTGTGACTTTTTTTCTGAAATATCATATGATAATAGAACAGGAAAAACAGGAGCAGTATAAGCATATGGCGATTGGATACTTAGTAATACAGGCGCGAACCGCGGATGGTACCATCCCGCTGAGCGGTGTCCAAATCAGGATTACGAGCCGGCAGGGCGAAACCGTTTATGAGCTGATGACAGATGAGAGCGGGGAGACGCAGGCGGTCTCTCTGGAGACGGTCGAAAAGGGGCTGTCGCTGGACCCTTATTATCAGGGAGAGCCCTATGAAAGCTATGATGTGTTTGCGCAGGCGGCAGGGTTCAACTCTGTCTATGTCTCAGGGGTGCCGATTTACGAGGGAGAGACGGCTATTCAGCCGCTGGATCTGTATCCGATGCAGGGGGTACAGCGCAGTCCGGTTATCGCTCAGATCATCATTGATAAGCCTGCCGTCGCGATGGCGGGGAGCCGGCAGCAGGAGGGAGCGGTCACGGATTCCCGCGTGCTGCGCAGTGTAGTCATCCCGAATCCGATCACGGTGCATCTGGGCAGTCCGGCCTCCACAGCCGCCAACGTGCAGGTATCCTTCAGGGATTATGTCAAGAATGTCGCGAGCAGCGAAATCTATCCGACATGGCCGGAGGCGGCCCTGCGGGCCAATATCTACGCGATCATCACCTTCGCGCTGAACCGCGTTTTTACCGAGTGGTACAGAAGCCGCGGCTACGACTTTGACATCACGAGCAACACCGCCTATGACCAGGCCTTTGTGCAGGGGCGGACGATTTACGGATCCATCAGCAGGATTGTGGACGATATTTTCAACGAATATGTCCGCAGACAGGGGCAGAACGCGCCGTACTTCACATCCTTCTGCAACGGTACGACCGCGTCCTGCTCGGGCTTGTCCCAGTGGGGGACGGTCTCACTCGCGCAGCAGGGGCTGTCCCCTCTGCAGATTCTGCGCACCTATTATCCCAATGACATTGAGATTGCGGAGACAGACATTATCACGAATGTCCTGACCTCCTATCCGGGGACGGCGCTGCGCGTCGGGAGCCGTGGACTTGACGTCCAGACGGTCCAGACGTACTTGAACAGGATACGCAGAAATTATCCCGCAATTCCCGCAATCACGGACGAGACGGGCGTGTTCGGGAACAGCACCAACGCGGCGGTGGCCAAATTCCAGAGTATTTTCAACCTCACGCCGGACGGGATTGTCGGGAAAGCCACGTGGTATAAGCTCTCGAGCCTGTACACCGCGGTGACGCGTCTGGCGGAGCTGGACAGCGAGGGAACGGCGCTTGGCATCGGGACTGTGCCGCCAAGCGCCGTGCTGCGACAGGGATCGCGGGGGCAGGACGTCATCACGCTGCAGTACCTTCTGAATATGATTGCGGAATTTTATCCGTATGTGCCGCGCATCTCACAGGACGGCATCTTTGGCAGCGGCACAAGGCAGGCGGTGATAGCCTTCCAGCAGTTGCTGCAGCTCAACCCTGACGGTATTGTGGGCGTGAACACATGGAACGCGCTCTATCAGATTTATCAGGGAATCGAGCAGAATGTCCCGATGCCAGAGCCGGAGGAGGGCGTGGTCGAGTACATTGTGGAGGCGGGGGATACGCTGTGGCTGCTTTCGCAACGGTATGGGACGACAGTGGAGGCGATAAAGCGTCAGAACGGGTTGACGAGCGATGTACTGCGCATCGGCCAGGTGCTGCAGATCCCGACAACGGCCGCGTCGTCGTCCTTCGCGTATACGGTGCAGGCAGGGGATACGCTGTGGCTGCTCTCCATGCGGTACGGGACGACGGTGGAGGCGATAAAGCAGTTGAACGGGCTGACAGGCGACACGCTGAGCATCGGCCAGGTGCTGCGGATACCGCGGTGAGATCGTTGCGGCGGTAAAAGAAGCGCCACAGGGGAAGAAACGTTTTTGGAGATAGACTTTGCGCCCTGAGTGTGATATACTGATTGTAACCAAACAACTGTTTTTATAATCGGGAGGGGTACAATGCCAAGCGGTGCAGATATAATTAAAGATTATGTAGTTGAGTTTTCAAGGCTTCAAAACTGGATGATAGCGATAAGGGAAATAGCGCCTGACACTTACGCTTCAATGCATGACAGGTATATTGAGTTAAAGGTTACGTTGTCAAGCTTGGGTGTAAATCTCACTGAGCTTGATAAAATCAGGGAATAATCCCATCAGCTTTTTGTCTGCGGCGGTACTCCATGGGCGTACAGCCCACGAGCCCTTTGAAAACCGCGGCAAAATATTCATAGCTGTCAAAGCCGCTGCCAAGGGCGATGGAGCGGACGGTATGCTCGGTGTGCTTTAAGCGGTGGCAGGCATGGCGTATGCGCAGTCCGTTGATGTACTGCTTGGGCGTCGTGCCGTATCGGCGGCGGTATATCTGAAAGACATAGGATTCGGACACATCAAAAATGTCCGTGATGTCACGGATCTGCTTTATGAAAGCATAGTTTTCCTCCACATATTGCAGGATGAGGCGGGCTTTCTTCTGCGCCTTGTCCTGCGCGGCGGGGGTTCCGCCGCCGCGCTCTCTTTTGAGTTCCAGTCGGTTGTCTGCTCGCTGTGTCCCTCATACCTGCCGTTCTTCTTTTTCAAATCTGTTGGCACGACTTTTCCCAAAATCCCGTTCAATGTAATCGGCAATGTCCGTCAAATCATATATTGCCTCCCACGTCAAAATAATTTTACGCTCTTGCATTTCTCCTTATATCCCTCAATTCCGTAATTTTTTGGAATGCCTCATCAAACGGAAGTTCCCTGCCTGCCTCCATGTCATCAATTCCCCTGTCCAACATCTGTAACAAATCATCATCTTGCTGCAAAATATTTTTGTTATCTAATGTTATATCCATATTGGTCACTCTCCTTATTTTTTATATTTACATCTGCTGATTGTGTTTCCTTATTGTGAAGTCCTGTCATGCCACAATATGCTAATCGGAAATTGTACGGCTGACGAATCACTGTGGAAGTAGCATGGGCACGCCGGACCATGTCAATTCCGGCATAGAATCCAATCTGTTTAAATAAACAAATATAGTCTGTTTATCGCCCCAAATTTCCGAATCAGGTTTTCTTGTGCATAACGTTATATGATAATATCCCGAATCTATGGGAATGACCTGCTCCAAAGGGCACTCTATACTCCACTCCATTAACCAAAACAAATCAATTACGCATAACTTTTCGTCTTGAATATCAATACCTAAGCGAATCGCAACCGGATACTCATCTAATAGATTTTCTTCCGGGTAACCTTCTCTAAACTTGAGTGTGAACTTTCCACTGGTTCCTGTACAGAAACCTACTACATCGCCCTTTTTGATGTGCTTTGCCACATCCTCTGGTCTTGAATATTCTTCTTCAAAGAAATTGCAACCTTCGGGAATATTCTTATTTGTTTCAGGTGAATAAAATACAATTCCCATTCCATCTGTCATTAAGTGAATGTCTTTTTCCTTAAACTTCATATTTCAATTCCCTCTCTTTACAAATCCCGATTTGTCTTTCTTATGATTAATTTTACCATAATTCTCTCCATATTTCCATTTCTTTTAAAATTCTTACTTAGAAACGGACTACAATTCATTTATCATAGTCCGTTCTGTGCTTACTGAATCTGTTTATACCTTTGACTACTTTCCGTCTGAATTTTCCCGATACATGGCGTGAAAAAAAGTGAATGTCGAAAAATGCCCATTTTATGCGGTCTTTACCATGTACTGTTGAGCACGTCCTTCTTCAGGGAAGCCGTGGGGCGATATTATGTGTCGGATCCTGAAAATATGGAGAAGGTTGCCACAATAAGCGCAAGGCGGTCAGGAAGGACATGGGGGGAGCGCAAGTGGAAATCCTGCGCCGAGACGGACGGATTGGCAGGCGGCTGTTGTGAGGTGGAGGTGGTTTCGGGAAAGGCAGCCGCAGTGTGTGGTGGCAGCCTATAAAATACTGTGCGGCACATATATATTGTATTGACAACTTGCAAAATACTGTGTGGTGCACATATATTGTATTGACGGAGTGCTTTGCGGGTACTATAATAAAGGAAGAAAGGGAGGAGTGGTCTTATGGCGACAACGAATATAACAATGCGGATGGATACAGATGTAAAGGCGCATTTGCAGGAGCTGATGGCGGATTTGGGATTGGATATGACGACCTTTTTTACCATGGCAGCCAAGCAGGCGATAAGGGAACAGAGAATTCCGTTTGAGATTTCAAGAGAAGTCCCGAATGCGGAGACGATCAGGGCTATGGAGGACGTAAGACATGGAAGAAATTTGAGCCGTTCCTTTTCTTCTGTAAAAGAATTAATGGAGGATTTAAATGCTGAGGATTAAATATCATTCATCTTTTAAGAAGGATTATAAAAGAGTTGTAAAAAGAGGATATGATATAAAATTAATGGAAGATATTATTCAAAAACTGGCTCAAGGCGAACCATTGCCGGAGAAGAATAAGGATCACCCCCTCAGCGGGGACTATATCGGATGCAGAGAGTGCCATATTACGCCGGATTGGTTACTGATTTACGAAATTGATAACGGGGAATTGATATTATATCTGACAAGGACAGGGACACACAGCGACTTGTTCTGAAATGACCGGAAAATAGAAAGCGCTTGGAGAATTGAGGATGCAGGGGGATTCGGGAAGCGCTGAAATCCCCGTATTGACAAACAGGCGGGGGCGGGGGTATACTTGGGAATAAGCTAGTGACTACTAACAAAAAGTAGGCTCATTTGTTTTGCCGAGAAATCTGAAGGAGGAATCGGAAAGCGATGATGATTAACAAGAGGCTGATCGGGACGGTCAGCGAGAGCAAAAAGTACATAGCGGGGAATGTTGCCTTCCAATGGTGTTCCCTTGCGGCGAACATTGCCATGATGACAAGCATCACGGGACTGCTGCAGGGCTTATTCCATAAGACTGCGGGGGAGCGGGAATTTGCCATGACGGCGGCGGTGGCCGCCGCCGCCGTGATCGTCCGCTTTATCTGCGCAGTCGGCGCCTCGCGGATGAGCTATCTGTCGTCAAGGGCGGTCAAGAAAACGCTTCGGGAGAAAATTTACAGGAAGCTTTTAAGGCTTGGAAGCGCCTATACGCAGCAGGTGAGAACCTCCGAGGTGGTGCAGGTGGCGGTCGAGGGCGTTGAGCAGTTGGAAACCTATTTCGGCGCGTATCTGCCGCAGTTTTTCTATGCCATGCTGGCGCCGTTCACGCTGTTTTTGTATCTGGCCTTTGTCAATCTTCCGTCAGCGGCCGTGCTGCTTATCTGTGTGCCGCTGATTCCCGTTGCAATCGCGGCGGTGCAGACTTGGGCGAAAAAGCTGCTCTCGAAATACTGGGGCGAATATACGGCGTTGGGCGATACGTTTCTCGAAAATCTGCAGGGGCTTACCACCCTGAAGATTTATCAGGCGGACGGCTTCAAAAACGAGGAAATGAATGTGCAGGCGGAACGGTTCAGAAAGATTACCATGAAGGTGCTGACCATGCAGCTCAATTCCATCACGATTATGGATCTGATTGCCTACGGCGGCGCTGCGCTGGGCGTGATTATGGCGGCGACGCAGTACCGCGCGGGACATGTCACGCTTGCGGGAGGCCTGCTGATTATTTTATTGTCCGCGGATTTTTTCATTCCGATGCGGCAGTTGGGCTCTTTCTTCCATATCGCCATGAACGGCATGGCGGCAAGCGACAAGATTTTCCACCTGCTCGACCTGCCGGAGGCGGAGCAGGGCGGAACGGAGGAATTTCCCGCGGATTGCAATATCGTGTGTTCGGATGTGCGCTTTGCCTACGATGCCGACTGTGAAATACTGCACGGCGTCAGTATGCGGTTCCCCAAGGGAAGCTTTACCGCGCTCGTGGGTGAAAGCGGCTGTGGAAAGTCCACGATGGCGGCGATTCTCATGGGCAGGAACAAAGGATATGCGGGCTCGGTGCAGGTGGACAACGTGCCGCTTGAGCGGATATCGGAGGGCAGTCTGCTGCGGAATGTCACCTATGTCAGCCATCAGAGCTATTTATTTAAGGGGACGGTGCGGGAGAACCTTCTGATGGGAAAGCCGGACGCAGGGGACGATGAACTCTGGGCGGTTCTCGAAAAGACGAAGCTTGCAGGTTTCCTGCGAGGCGGGGAAGGACTGGATACGCCTGTCGCGGAAAAAGGCTCTGATTTTTCTGGTGGGCAGTGTCAGAGGCTCGCGCTGGCGAGGGCGCTTTTGCATGACAGCGCCGTGTATATTTTTGACGAGGCGACCTCCAACATTGATGTGGAGAGCGAAAATGACATTATGGAGCAGATTCATGTGCTGGCAAAGACCAAGACGGTGATTCTCATATCGCATCGGCTTGCCAATGTGGCGGGCGCGGACAATATTTATGTCATGGACGGCGGTAAGGTCGCGGAGAGCGGAACCCATCAGGAGCTCTTATCCGGGAAGGGCGTTTACGCAGACCTGTGGAACGCACAGCAGAGTCTTGAAAATTATGGGAAGGGTGGTGAGGAAGCATGGGCGTAAATACAGAGACACTCCGAAAGAGAAGCGGATTTCGCGTTATGCTGCGGTTGATCGGGCTGGTGAAGCCGCTCGTCGGATTTATGGCGCTTGCGATTCTGATGGGGCTGGTCGGTCATTTGTGTGCCGCGTTTATCACTGTTTTCGGCGGATATGCGGTTCTCGGGCTGCTGCAGCTTGAGACGCCCTTTTCGCTGCGGATGCTTTTTGTCTGTGTCGTCCTGTTTGCCGTGGTGCGCGGTATTCTGCGGTATGCGGAGCAGGCGTGCAATCATTTTATCGCGTTTAAGCTGCTGGCATTGATACGCGATAAAGTATTTCAGGCGCTGCGCAGGCTTTGTCCCGCGAAGCTTGAGGGGAAGGACAAGGGCGATTTGATCTCGGTTATCACCTCGGATATCGAGCTTCTGGAGGTATTTTACGCGCATACCATATCTCCCGCGGCGATCGCGTTCCTGTTCACAATCATCCTGTGCCTGTTTATCGGCAGCTTTCATTGGATATTGGGGGCGCTTGCGCTTGCGGCCTATGTCATGGTGGGCGTTGTGGTTCCCTTGGTCATCTCTAAACTGAGCGGGGATAACGGCATGAGATTCCGCGCGGAGTCAGGGGAGCTGAGCGGCTTTGTGCTGGACAGTCTGCGGGGGCTTTCCGAGACCATGCAGTACGGGCAGGGCGAAAAGCGGCTGGCGCAGATGAACCGTCGGACGGACGCGCTTTCGTCGGACGAGGCGCGCATGAAGCGCATGGCGGGGCGCAATACGGCAGTGACCAATACGGTCATTTTAGTGTTTGACCTTGCAATGCTGTTCGTGAGCGCGGCATTGTACCAAAGCGGCGCCACCGCCTTTGACGGGGTGCTGATTCCGACGATTGCGCTGATGAGCTCCTTCGGCCCCTGCGTGGCGCTGGCAAATCTCGGGAGCACCCTGCAGAATACCTTTGCGGCAGGGAACAGGGTGTTGGATATTTTGGATGAGACGCCCGCGATTGAGGAGGTTGCCATGCAGGAGAGCACGGTATTCCATGGCATGGCGGCCTCCGACGTGACCTTTTCATACGGAGGGGAGACGGTCCTCTCGGAGGTGTCGGTGGCGATTCCGGAGCATTCCGTCATCGGCATTGCAGGAAAGAGCGGAAGCGGAAAGTCCACCCTGCTCAAGCTCTTTATGCGCTTTTGGGATGTGCAGAAGGGCAGCGTGAAGCTGTCCGACAGGGAGATTGCGCGGATCAACACGTCTGACCTTCGGGATATGGAGAGCTTTGTCACGCAGGAGACGCACCTGTTTCACGACAGCATCAAAAACAATATCAGGATTGCGAAGCCTGACGCGTCGGATGCGGAGATTGAGGCCGCCTGCCGCAAGGCGTCCGTCCATGAGTTTATTATGGGACTTCCCCAAGGATATGACACGCCTGTCGGTGAGCTTGGCGATACGCTTTCCGGCGGCGAGCGGCAGAGGATTGGGCTTGCGAGGGCATTTCTCCACGACGCGCCGCTTCTGCTGCTCGACGAGCCGACCAGCAATCTTGACAGCCTGAACGAGGCGGTTATTTTAAAATCACTGCATGAGGAACGGGAAGGAAAGACTGTGGTTCTGGTCTCGCACAGGCAGTCCACCATGCGGATCGCGGATACGGTGTATTCGGTGGAGGAGCTGTCCGCGGCAGGCGGGAGAATGAGCTGATGGGACAAAGACAGAAGGATGCTTGAAAAAGCGAGGAAGTATCCGATAATTTTTGATGAGGATTCACCGGAGTTTGCTCCGGAAATGGAAAAAGCCTTCTGCCAAGCGGGAAAATGTCGGAGGTGTTAAGATGGAACATCAAACGAAAACAAGGAAACAGAAAATAAGAGAATATTTCAGCAGTATATTTGATATGCGCAGCGATATGCTGGGCTATGATGAACTGCATAATATGATGGAAGAAAATATAGTCATTCACGGAGCTAATATGTGGATACTGATGCTTGCGATATTGATTGCTTCCATTGGTCTGAATGTCAACTCCACAGCAGTCATTATTGGTGCCATGCTTATTTCGCCGCTTATGAGCGGTATCCTCACAATGGGATATTCCCTCGGCATCAGGGATCTTTCGATGCTAAAGCAGGCAGCGCTGGGTTTTACCACGCAGGTTGTCATCAGCTTGGCGGCATCTACAATTTATTTTACGCTGTCCCCGCTGAAAGTGGCAACAAGTGAAATGATTGCAAGGACAAGCCCGACATTGTGGGATGTGCTGATTGCCATATTTGGCGGGATTGCCGGAAGTATAGGTAATACGCGCCGGAAAATCAGTAATGTCATTCCCGGCGTGGCAATCGCAACGGCTCTGATGCCTCCGCTATGTACAGTTGGTTACGGGATTGCGACAAGGCAGCTTGCTTTTATCATAGGGGCATTTTATCTGTTTGTTATCAATACGCTTTTTATTGCATTGTCTGCATTTACCGTGACAAAGCTTTTGGGAGTGCCGGTCAGGCAGGAGCTTGATGAAAAAAGGCAGAAACAGGTCAAACGGATTATGACCACATTGGTTATCGTGACAGTGGTGCCGAGCATTCTGTCTGCTGCCTATACGGTTTACAGGTCTGTGTTGGATAGGAATATTTCCGAATACCTTGCCTCTGAATTTGTGTTTGCGGATACACAGCTTGTTCAGAGCAATGCGGATGTGATCAACAGGGAAATAGCAGTTTCCCTTGTAGGTGAGCAGATTTCGGATGCCAAGATAAGGGAGCTGGAAGAAAAGCTGACAGAATATAATCTCTTGGGATTTACGCTTCATGTCACACAGAATAAGTCCATAGAAGGTGAAGATAGCGATAAGGTAACGATTGCCGTACAGGAGAACACAATCCGCGGATTGCAGGAGCAGCTTGATATCGAGACAGTCCGTGCCGATGAACTCGAAAAAAGGCTGGAAGGAATGATTGACTACGAAGAACTTTCGGAAAAAGCCGGTATGATTTTCACAAAACTGTCCAATGTAAGCTGTGGTCTTATGTATGAGAAAAATGGCGGTTATGTTCTTTTGGTCGGAGAAACTTCTGAATCGCTGACTGACTACGAAGAACAGGTGATAAGGAATTTTCTTTCAGCCGAGAGCGGCATTTCCGATATTGTATTACAGATTCGTGAAGCGGAAGCGTTCAGTATGGAGGAGGATGAATGAAATCTATATTAAAGTAGGCGAAGCCGTATTGACGGCAGTGTTGGAGGACAATGAATCCGCCGTTGCCTTGAAGGAGCTTCTGGCGGACGGGCCGCTGACGATACAGGCTTCCAACTATGGCGGATTTGAAAAGGTGTGTTCCCTTGGGACGGAGCTTCCGAGGAATGACACTCAGATAACGACCCATGCAGGGGACATCTGCCTGTATAACGGCAGTCAGATTGTCATTTTCCATGGTTCCAATTCATGGGCATATACAAGGCTTGGCAAGGTGGCGGGCGTGGATGAAGCGGAGCTGAGGGCGGTTCTGAGCGGAGAAGAAACAGAGATAACGCTTTCCCTTGAACCGATGTAAAAAAGCCGGAGGTGTCACTTCGTAAATACAGGCCGATGCGTTTGGAAATATCCTGTTGACAAAGACAGAGCAAAAGGGGTATACTTTACCTATGAGTTAGCGAATACTAACAAGAGGTAGTCACACCTCCTCGCAAAGCACAGCGACAATTTTTGAAAAAGCAGAAAAGGAACCATACCGTATGAAATTCTATGAATTTGGAGAGAAAACTCATCCCGTAATCGTCTTACTGCCGGGAACCTGTTGCCAATGGAGGGCAAATTTCGGGGAGGTCATCCCGTTATTGGAGCAGGATTTCCGCGTTGTCTGTGTGTCCTATGACGGCTTTGATGAAACGGAGGACACCGTTTTTCCGGATATGCTGACGGAAACGGAAAAAATAGAGGGACATATCCAAGAGCGCTATGGCGGTAAAATCCATGCCGCTTACGGCTGCTCCTTGGGCGGGAGCTTTGTGGGACTGCTGGTGCAGCGAAAGAACATACATATCAGCCACGCGATTTTGGGCAGCTCGGATTTGGATCAGGAGACGGGGCTGTCCGCAAAATTCAAGGGATGGCTGATTGGCAAAATTTTCCATGTCCTGTTCCACAGGGGCCGGCTTCCCGGATTTGTGCAAAAAAGGCTCGACAAAATGACCGAGGAGGAACGGTGCTACAGCGTGAAAATGCTGGATATGTTCGGCATGAACGGCACTCGGATGTCCTTTGTAAAGAGGGAGAGCATCCGCAACCAGTTTTATTCGGATTTGGTCACGCCGATGGAAGGAGACATTTCCGTGCCCGGCACGACAGTGCATGTTTTCTACGCCGTAAAAATGGGAGAGGACTATCTAAAACGGTATCAGGCTCATTTCAGGAATCCCGACATCCGCCGCCATGAGCTGCAGCATGAGGAGCTTTTGATCTGCTATCCGGAGCGATGGGTGGAGGAGGTCCAAAAGTGCTGCGGGGCATAACGCCGCTGTATGAAGAGTGAGAGTGAGGATGAGATTCATGGGAAAAGACATAGAGAGTAAACGGGAAAGAGAAAAGAAGGTCGTGTCTGAAATGATCGCCCTGTATTGTCATGGACAGCATCATATGAAAAGCGGACTTTGTGCGGAATGTGCGAAGCTGGAGGACTATGCAAGGCAGCGCAGCGATAAATGCCCGTTCATGGAGACAAAGACATTCTGCGCGAATTGTAAAGTGCATTGCTACAAGCCGGAGATGCGGGAAAAAATCCGCGCGGTCATGCGCTATTCCGGACCGCGAATCATACTTTACCACCCTTTTATGGCAGTCAGGCATCTGATTGAGACGAAAAAAGAAAAACATAAATTGGAGGTCAGTCCGTGATAAAAGCCCTTATGAAGAGAAAGCGGAATAATAAATACAGTGGTGGCGCGGATGCTGCGAGGACAGAAATTGAAATCATAAAAAGAGAAATCAATAGAAAGCTTTATCAAAAACCGCCGCTTGTAAATGAATAACCATAAGTTTTAGAGAGTATCAGGAGCCTTTTGATACTCTCTTCTTAAATTGCAAAAATTATAAAGCGGTCAGCTCTAAAACCATCAGGCGGCAGGCGGTGACAAACCGTTCCACGGCATCTGTCTAATACAAGGCGTTGGGAAGCTGTGTATGCAAAGACAGATATAGAATAATAGTATACACAGGTAAGGTATTGACAGATACCGCGTGAGGGTATATAATCGTCTCGTAACAACGAAACCGGATGGTGCAGGTGTTCCATATGCGAACGCTTTGGAATGGAGGAACTTATGGATAACGAAAAGGAATGCTGTAGGACGAAGAAGCGCACTCCCAAGGAGCAGCGCGATTTGGTGAACCGGTTGAGCCGCATTGAGGGGCAGGTGCGCGGCATCAAGGGAATGGTGGAGAAGGATGCGTACTGTCCGGATATTCTGATACAGGTCGCGGCGGCGAACGCGGCGCTGAACAGCTTCAGCCGTGTGCTGCTCACCGAGCATCTGAGAACCTGTGTGACGGAGGATATCAGAGAGGGGCGTGACGAGACGGTAGAGGAGCTGATCGCGACCCTGCAGAAGATGATGAAATAGCAGCGGCGCAATCGGGAAACAATAAGGGGATATGAAGCGGTATCAATTATACTAAACGGCTTATGTCGTTTGGTATAATATAGAAGGGAGAGACGGAGACGATGGAACAATATGCCGTGACAGGCATGAGCTGTGCCGCGTGCAGCGCGCGTGTGGAGAAGGCGGTGTCAAAGGTTGCGGGCGTGGAAGCCTGCTCCGTCAGCCTGCTCACAAATTCCATGGGCGTTGAGGGCAGTGCGCGTCCGGAGGAAATCATCAGGGCGGTAGTCGATGCGGGATACGGCGCGTCCCTCAAGGGCGGCGCACGACAGGCCGCGGCTGCCGCAGAGGAACAGGAGGCCATGCTCGAGGACAGGGAGACGCCGATATTAAAGCGCCGCCTGTGGTGGTCGCTTGGCTTTCTGGCAGTGCTCATGTACTTTTCGATGGGCCATATGATGTGGGGCTGGCCCGCGCCGTCCGCGCTGGCGGATAATTCTATCGCAATGGGACTGTTCCAGCTATTGCTGACGACAATCATTATGGTCATCAACCAGAAGTTTTTTGTCAGCGGCTTCAAAAGCCTGTGGCACAGGGCGCCAAACATGGATACGCTGGTCGCGCTCGGCGCCACGGCGGCGTATGGATACAGCACCTACGCGCTGTTTGCGATGACGGACGCACAGGTGAGGGGCGACATGGAGAGCGTCATGTCCTACATGCACGAATTTTACTTCGAGTCAGCCGCGACGATTCTGACGTTGATTACGGTCGGGAAAATGCTGGAGGCGCGCTCTAAGGGGAAGACAACCGATGCGCTGAAGGGGCTGATGCGGCTCGCACCGAAAACGGCGCGAGTGCTTCGCGGCGGCGCGGAGGTAGAGATACCCGTCGGGGAGGTCCGGCAGGGGGACATTTTCGTGGTGCGCCCCGGCGAGAACATTCCCGTGGACGGCGTGGTCGTGGAGGGCAGCAGTGCAGTCAATGAGTCCGCACTCACGGGGGAGAGTATTCCCGTGGATAAGACCGTGGGCGACGCGGTGTCCGCTGCGACGCTGAATCAGGAGGGCTTTATCCAATGTGAGGCGACGCGGGTCGGAGAGGACACCACGCTGTCTCAGATTATTCGGATGGTGAGCGACGCGGCGGCGACCAAGGCGCCGATTGCCAAGGTCGCGGACAGAGTATCCGGCGTGTTTGTGCCGACGGTAATCGCGGTTGCGCTGGTGACGATTGCGGTCTGGCTGCTTGTGGGACGGGGAATCGGTTTCGCGCTGGCAAGAGGCATTTCGGTGCTGGTGATAAGCTGCCCCTGCGCGTTGGGACTTGCGACGCCGGTTGCGATTATGGTGGGGAACGGTGTGGGCGCAAAGAACGGCATTTTGTTCAAAACCGCGGTCTCTCTTGAGGAGACGGGGAAGGCGGATATTGTCGCGCTTGACAAGACAGGCACGATCACATGCGGCACGCCGAAGGTGACGGATATGGTGCCGGCGGAGGGCGTGGATGAGGAGCGGCTGCTGGCGCTTGCGTATGCGCTGGAGCAAAAGAGCGAGCATCCGCTGGCAAAGGCGGTGCTGGAATACGCGCAGGAGCGCAAGGCGGTGTGCGCGGCGGTGACGGATTTCGCGGCGCTTCCGGGAAACGGTCTGTCCGCGACGCTGGAGGGGATGGCCGTGTATGGCGGCAGTCATCGGTTTATCCGTGAGAAGGCGGAGATATCCGAGGCGATGGAGGAGAAGTCCCGCAGGCTTGCGGAGGATGGGAAGACGCCGTTGTTCTTTGCCGCCGACGGAAAGCTTGTCGGCATGATCGGCGTGGCGGACGTTATCAAGGAGGACAGCCCGCAGGCGGTTCGGGAGCTGCAAAATATGGGCATTCGGGTGGTTATGTTGACAGGAGACAACGAGCGGACGGCCCAAGCCATCGGCAGGCAGGCGGGCGTGGACGAGGTGATTGCGGGCGTGCTGCCGGACGGGAAGGAGCGCGTGATTCGCTCTCTGAGGGAGAAGGGGCGCGTCGCGATGGTCGGCGACGGTATCAATGACGCGCCCGCGCTCACGAGGGCGGATATCGGTATCGCGATTGGCGCGGGGACGGACATCGCGATTGACGCGGCGGATGTGGTGCTGATGAAGAGCCGCCTGTGTGATGTGCCGGCGGCAATCCGTCTGAGCCGCGCGACGCTGACCAACATCCACGAAAATCTCTTCTGGGCCTTTGCGTACAACGTAATCGGCATACCGCTTGCGGCGGGTGTCTGGATACCGATATTCGGCTGGCAGCTCAATCCGATGTTCGGGGCGGCGGCGATGAGCCTGTCGAGCTTCTGCGTGGTGACAAACGCGCTGCGGCTGAACCTGACATGCATTCACGACGCGTCAAGAGACAGGCGCATAAGACGCGCGGAGCGCAAAGGAAGCGTCAAAGAAGATATTGCGGAAACTGTTATAAAAGAAGAGCAAATAAAAGAACAGATTAAGAAAACGGAGGGTAAGACAATGGAGAAAACAATGAAAATCGAAGGAATGATGTGCGGGCACTGCGAGGCCAGAGTCAAGAAGAGCCTTGAGGCGCTGGACGGAGTGGCGGAAGCCGCGGTGAGCCATGAGACGGGAACCGCGGTGGTGAAGCTGAGCGGGGAGGTCTCAGACGAGACGCTCACCAAGGCGGTAGAGGAGCAGGATTACAAGGTGCTTTCAGTTTCCTGAACGCGCTGAGCGGGAAGCCTTCGGGCTTCCCGTTGACGTTTTTGCCGCTCACATTTGCCGCAGCAGGCTGTCGAGGAGCCGCTCCGCAATCGGCGTGAAAACCTGATACTTTTTCCAGACCAGATACATTTTCGTCTCCAGCTTCGGATACAGCGGGCGGAACACAAGGCCGCTGTCGGGGCCGGTATGGATTAAGTGGTCGAAGGTCAGAAGATACCCCAGCCCTTCCCTGACGAAGAGGGAGGCGTTGTAGGAGAGGCGGAAAGAGCCTTCCAGATGCAGCTCCTCCATGTGGCCGCCGCACCAGTGGGGAAGGTCTTTGTTCCAGCCCTGCTCGGAGCAAAACAGCGGGAGGCCGATCAAATCCTCCATACAGATGTGCTCTTTCTCTGCAAGCGGGGCGGTGTCGGGCATGACAAGCCCCCAGATATCTGCCTCCGGAAAGCACGCATATTTATATTTCGCAGGGTCCGGCTCCTCGACGAGCACGCCGAAGTCAATGACGCCCTTGTCCAGCTTTTCCGTGACCTGCTCCGTGTCCCCGCTGGTGATGTGGTAGCGCAGCCCGGGGCAGGTTTCCTTGAAGGCGCTGACAGCTCTTGCAAGAAAGCGAATCTGATAGGATTCCGCCAGACCGAAGTAGACGTCGCCGCCGGTAACGTCATCAATGGCGCTGAACTCCGCTGTAATCTTGTCAGCCAGCTTCACCAAATCCTCCGCCCGCTTGCGCAGCAGCATTCCCTCCTCGGTCAGGCGGATGCTGAAGCTGTGCCGCGTGAACAGCTTTTTCCCGAGCTCCTCCTCCAAAGCCTTCAACTGCTTTGACAGCGTGGGCTGGGTGACATGAAGCGTCTCGGCGGCGCGGGTCATGTTCTCCTCCTCGGCGGCCGCCAGAAAATATCTCAGTGTCCGTATTTCCATATGCAAAACTCCTTTTTGAGATGATATTCTAAAATGGAATACCATGATATGAATTATAACTATTAGCGCATCGAAAGTCAACACGCTATAATAAAATTGAAATAGTCTATGGAGCAGTTTGGCCGATTCGTAAATGATTTCAAATGATGAATGGCACGGCTGAACAGTCAGAAACAATGTATATGGCGGAAGCCGCAAACGGAAAGGATGGGAATGGAATGATGAAGCTTGAACTGACAAATGAGTGGGATAAGGTATTTGCGAAGAGTGAGAAGGTGAACCACGAGAAGGTGACATTCAGGAACCGCTACGGCATTGCGCTGGCGGCGGATATGTATACGCCGAAGAATGCGGAGGGAAAACTTGCGGCCATCGCCGTGTGCGGGCCATTCGGTGCGGTGAAGGAGCAGGCGTCGGGACTGTATGCGCAGACCATGGCGGAGCGCGGTTTCCTTACGATTGCGTTTGACCCTTCTTACACAGGCGAGAGCGGCGGGGAGCCCCGATATATGGCATCCCCCGACATGAACACCGAGGATTTTCAGGCGGCGGTGGATTTTCTGTCCCTGCGGGAGGATGTTGATCCTGAGAGGATTGGCATTATCGGAATCTGCGGCTGGGGCGGCATGGCGCTGAACGCGGCGGCGTTGGATACCCGTATCAAGGCAACCGTGGCTTCCACCATGTACGACATGACACGGGTCAATGCAAACGGATACTTTGATGCGGAGGATTCCGCGGAGGCCCGCTATGCGAAGAAGCAGGCGCTGAACGCGCAGCGGCTTACGGATTACCGCAACGGCAGTTATGCGCTCGGCGGCGGTGTTGTCGATCCGCTTCCGGAGGACGCCGCGTTCTTTGTGGCGGACTATCACGATTATTACAAGACGGACCGCGGCTATCATAAGCGCTCGCTGAATTCCAACGGGGGTTGGAATGTAATCGGCTGCATGTCCTTTATGAATCAGCCGATTTTGTGCTACAGCAATGAAATCCGCAGCGCGGTTCTGATCATGCATGGGGAGAAGGCACATTCCTGCTATTTCAGCCGTGACGCCTATGATGCTATGGTAAAGGGGAACCCGTATACGGACAACAAGGAGCTGCTGATTATTCCGGACGCTGTCCATACGGATTTGTATGACGGCGGCGGGAAGGATGCGATTCCGTTTGATAAGCTGGAGCAGTTTTTTGAAGCGTACTTGAAATAGCGGCGGGGGTGTATGAGCATTGGAGTACTGCGGAGGCCTGACGGAAGAAGGGCATTCTTTCGGAGCAGATATTCCGGCGAGAATATATGAGGGCTTTGCGATAAAAGCAGAGCAACCGTTAAAATAACAGGTGTTTGAGAGAAAAAACTCCATAAACTTCCAACAAAAAACACAAAACCGATTGATTTTTGGAAAATAAAAGTATAGAATAAAAGTAACTATAGAAACATTATTTTATTTTTATTCAATGAAGGAGTGATAAGTATGGCATCATTTAATTTCTGGAATACCGGTTCGTTGTACGGCTCGAGCAGCTCGAACAATCTGTACAGCCTGTTTTCCGAGAGAAATTCGATAAAGAATGGTACATACAAGAAGCTGCTCAAGTCCTATTTCGGTTCTGTCGGGCAGACGTCGGACGGCACAACGTCCACAAAGAAAAGCCGCAGTTCCAACAACGTTCTTGACAAGCTGTTGAAGGAGAAGATGTACCCGACGGTTTCCAAGGAGGCGCAGGAGGCGAATTCCAAGCTGACTTCAAGCCTTGGCAGTCTGAAGAGTTCTCTCTCCACGCTGCAGAGCGACAGCACCTATCAGGATACGGAGAACGGCTCAACCGCTGCGGATAAGGTCGTTTCCGCGGTAAAATCGTATGTGACCAACTACAATGACGTTGTGACGTCGTCCAAGAGCTCTACGCTGAACAATAAGACGGCGTATGTGGCGAACATGATGAGCGCTACCGCAAAGAGCGCGGATCAGCTCGCGGAAATCGGCGTTACGCGCAAGCAGGACGGCACACTTCAACTGGATGAGACGAAGTTGAAGAGCGCGGATATCTCGACGGTACAGAAGCTGTTTTCGGCAGACAATATCCAGAGCTACGGTTCCACGGTCGCGTCCCGCGTGAAGTTTGCAGGCGGCAGCGTGAGCACCGGATCAAGCACGGCGGTGGAGAATACGGGGACAACGACCTCAAAGGGCACCAGTGCGGCCTCCCTCAAGACGGACGCTGCGGCTCTCGCATCGGATGAGCTGTATGCGAAGGTGAAGGATGAGGACGGCAATGAGACAGACGATTATGATGTCTCCAAGATACTCTCCAAGGCGAAGAGCTTTGTGAACAACTATAACGGCATGTTCAAGGAGGCGGAGTCCAGCTCCAATTCCGGCGTACTGTCGAATCTGTCCTATATTCGGGAGCGGACGAAGAACAGTACGAACGCTTTGAAGCAGTTTGGGTTCAGCGTGGACAAGGACGGCAAGATGAAGCTCGACGAGGATACCTTTAAGAAGGCGGATATGTCCAAGGTAAAGGATTTCTTCAAGGACTACGGCTCTTATATTGCGAGCACCGCGTCGCGCGTAAACTATTACATGAATACCAATGCGGGGGCGTCCAACGGATATACCGCGAACGCGTCCTACAACATACCCGCGTCTTCCAATTACAATGCGGTAATGTAGGGAAGACGTTTAAACGGAATGATTGATTTCAAAGATTGGGTTGAAACGCTCAGCAGCGGTTGACGTTTCAGCCCAATCCTTATATTATTCCGGCAAATTATGAATGGCATGGCTGAGCTGTTCTCTGCGATTTGCAATAAAATATCAGATAATATTGACAAGAACGCATATAAAACTGTAAAATCAATATATGGTGGAGTAATTGATAAAATAGTTACAATAATTGCGAGTGTTCTATATCTGTTCCTGCCAAAAGGAGATGAATGCAATGCATAAGAAAAATACCATATTGATTGTAGATGACGAGCCGGTCATCAGAACATCCCTGAAGGATGTGTTGGCAAAGGAATTTGATGTTATAACGGCGCAGAACGGCAAGGAGGCTTTAGAGAACTTACAGGAGCACCTCAATGAAATTGCCGTGATTGTGCTGGATTTGATTATGCCCGTGATGGATGGCTTTCAGTTTATGGAAGAGTTTAACACGCATCAGGAATACGCGAATATACCGGTGATTGTGGCGACCTCGAACGAGGACGAATATTCGGAGCAGAAGTGCCTGGAGGCGGGTGTATGGGATTTTGTGATGAAGCCGTACAACCCTGTCCTGCTGTGCTTCCGCATCAAGAACGCCATCGAGAAGAGCCGTATGATCATGGCGGAGCGCGACCCGGTCACGGGACTTTATTCAAAGTTTAAGTTTTATCAGACCGTGCGCAGGATGCTTCTGGAGGTCCCGGGAGAGAAGTTTGCGTTCGTGCGCTTTGATATAGACCGCTTCAAGATGATCAACAATTTCTATGGCATCAGGGAGGGGGACAAGGTGCTCAAAAGCATTGCCGATGAGCTGCGGCGCGTGGACACCGTGTTTGAGAATTTTGTCTACGGCAGACTTGAGAATGATATTTTTGCGGTCTGTATGCCCTACCATGAGGAGAATATCGAGCTGCTTGTGAATGCGCTTCAGATTAATATGAAGAAGCTGAACAAGGACTATAATATCAAGGTGTCCTGCGGCGTTTACGTTATCAGCGACTACAATATGGACGTGTCCGAGATGTACGACAGGGCTTTTCTGGCGGCCAAGAGTTGTAAGGGCAAGTACGTGCAGAATATTGCCTACTATGATGAGAGCATGATAGAGAACATGCGTCAGGAGCAGTTTATCATCAACGAGGTCAACAAGGCGTTGGAGGAGGAGCAGTTTGCGGTTTATCTGCAGCCCAAGATCAATCTGGTCACAGACCGCTCCTACGGGGCGGAGGCGCTGGTGCGGTGGATGCATCCGGAAAAGGGCATGATTTCCCCGGGAGAATTTATCCCCATCTATGAGCGCAACGGCATTATCGGCCGATTGGATCAATATATGTGGCGGCATGTGTGCCAGCTCCTGCGTCGGTGGCTGGATGAGGGGAGGAATCCGAATCCCATCTCTGTCAATGTGTCGCGGGTAAATATTTATAATCCGCATCTGGTTGAGATTTTCCGTAACCTGATCACGGAGTTCGGGATACCGGCGCATCTGCTGAATCTTGAGTTGACGGAGAGCGCCTTTACCGAGGATCAGGATTTGGTTATGCGGACGATGAGCAGACTGCGGGCGATGGGCTTCAAGATTATGATGGATGACTTCGGGAGCGGTTACTCCTCGTTGAACGTGCTGAAGGATATGGAGGTTGACTATTTAAAGGTTGACATGAAGTTCCTGCAGCAGGAGCAGGATGGCTTTAACGGCAAGGGAGAGAAGGTGCTGACCTCAATTATCCGCATGGCGAAGTGGCTGCATATGCCGTCCATTGTGGAGGGCGTCGAGACGGCGGAGCAGGTGGACTTTCTCAAATGCATCGGCTGTGAGTACGCGCAGGGCTATTTCTACGCGAAGCCGATGCCGATAGCAGAGTATGAGGCCTTCCTGATTAAGGAGGAGGAGCAGGGCGCGAAGGTGCATGATGACGAGAATACCGGAATCGTGGGAGAGCTTTGGAATGTGCGCTCGAATGTGAGCGTCTTCTTTGATATGCTGGAGGTGCCCATTGCGATATATGAGTATCGGAAGGAGAAACTGGAGCTTCTGCGTGCCAACAGCTGTTATGAGAATGAGGTTTCTCTGGAAAACGGGGATGATGTGGAGGAGCATGAGCGGCGCAAGCAAGAGATTACGGCGCTGCTCAAGGAGGCCTTTGCCAAGCTGATTTCGGGAGATTTCTGTGAGCCGATGGAGCTTGAGATTGCGGAGGACATCTGGTATCGGATTACGGTAAAGATAATCGGCAGACGCTCAGATACGACGATCGTTATGGCAACCTTTTATGGCATCAGCGATTACAAATAAAGAATGGATAGCCGGTGGAGGGAAGGATAGTGCGGGCGGACAGGAAAATAGATACGGTGGTATTTGATTTGGACGGCACGCTGCTGTATACATTGGAGGATTTGACGGATGCCGTGAATTATGCGATGCAGGCCTGCGGTATGCCGCTCAGGAGCCTGGAGGAGATACGGACGTTTGTCGGGAACGGGATTAAGACCCTGATGCTTCGGGCGGTTCCCGACGGTGCGGAGAATCCGCAGTTTGAAGCGGCCTTTGAAGCCTTTAAGACGTATTACGATGCCCACTGTAACGATAAGACGAGGGCGTATGACGGCGTGCAGGAGCTTCTGCGCGCGCTCAGGGACAGGGGTTATGCGCTCGCGATTGTATCGAACAAGGTGGACTCTGCAGTTGAGGCCCTGCGGGACCGGTATTTTCAGGAGGTTGCGGTGGCAATCGGGGATCGCGAGGGGATGCAGCGCAAGCCCGCACCCGACAGCGTTTATCTGGCATTGAGGGAGCTTGGCAGGACGCGGGAGACGGCGGTCTATGTGGGCGATTCGGACGTGGATCTGCAGACGGCGGCCAATTCGGGGCTGCCGTGCATCAGCGTGCTGTGGGGCTTTCGGGACAGGGAATTTCTGTTGTCACATGGAGCGACGCTCTTTGCGGAGAAGCCGATGGATGTGTTGGAGCGGATAATGGACGTGGATATGAATATGTCCATGGACATGGCCACGGAGAGGCATAGGTTAGAGGAATGAAAAAAATTGCCTTGGTGATGGATGGCTGGAAGCGTTTTTTTACCTACGCGTGGCCGGCCGGGATTCTGCAGAGAATCAGGGAGACAGACGAGGACGTAAATCTCTATATCTTTAACAGCTCCGGCGATTGGAGCTGGGATACGGATTACAATATCGGGGAGTACAATATCTACCGCCTTCCGGATTTTAAGGATTTTGACGGTATTATTGTGGATGTAAATAACATCCGTTATCCTGAGCTTGTCGAGGAGCTTGCCGATATGGTAAGAAGGTCGGGAAAACCTGCGGTTTCGATTGCAAATGAGCTGTCGGGTTTTTATTATGTCGGGATTGACAATTACAAGTCCATGACGGCGATTATCGGGCATCTGTATGAGGTGCATGGCTGCCGCCGCTTTTGGTTTATCATGGGACCGAAGGAGAATTATGAAAATTCCGTGCGTGTCAGCGCGCTGCGGGATTTCATGGAGCGGCATAAGCTGGCGTACAGCGAGGACGATTTTTACTTTGAGTCGTACGAGTATCTGTGCGGCTATAAGGGATTTATGCGAATGCTGGGCAAGCTGGACGAGGGAGCGCGGCTGCCGGACGCGGTTATCTGCGCAAACGACAATATCGCGGTGGGCGTGCTGGAGGCGGCGGCTGAGAAGGGATACCATGTGCCGGAGGACTTTTGTGTGACCGGCTTTGACGACTTCGACAAGGCAAGCTATTACTCGCCGAGGATTACCACGGTGGGACATATCCGCGAGGAGGTGGGCTACCGCAGCGCGGATTTGCTGCTGCGGATCTGGCGTGGGGAGCCGGTGGAGCGCTTTAATTTCACCGCGACAACGCCGATTTATTGGGACAGCTGCGGCTGCAAGAGCAGTCAGGAGGTTGACCAGGCGGCGCACATCAAGGGGCAGATGATGTACGAGATCGAGACTACGGAGTTTGAGGAGCAGGTGCTTGCGCTGGATTATGAGCTGTTGAGCTGCAAGTCGGTCAAGGAGATTTCCGCATGCATTCCGTCCTGCATTCCCGCTTTTAAGTGCGACGCCATTTATCTCGTGCTCGACGAGCATATGAATGATTTCCACAGGAGGAATGACGTCTACAACCAGAGCATTATCGGGGACGAGAAGTTCCCCGTGAAGGGGTATCCCGACAGCATGTTCGTGGAGTTTGCCTACGACTCCAGGTTTGGGGCGAAATATGAAAATCAGGTTATCGACGGCCTGTTTCCACTGTTTGATTACGCGGAGAGCGGCGTGGATTTCCTGTTTATGCCGCTTCATTTCAGGAATCATACCGTCGGGTATTTTGTCATCCGCAACGCGATTTATCTGATGGAGAAGCAGTATCTGTTCAAGGTGCTGAATACCTTGACCTCCGCGATGGAGAACCTCCACGAAAAGGAGCGGCTCGCGTATATGAACAGGATGCTTTCGGAGATGAGTATACGGGATTCCATGACGGGGCTGTATAACCGTCTGGCCTTCTCGAAGCTTGCGGTGGGATTTTTCGAGGAGAGCAGGCGGCGGGGAGAGCGCATTCCGGTGATGTTTATCGACATGGACCGGCTGAAATACATCAACGACCATTTCGGGCATGAGTACGGCGATTTGGCGATTCAGACGCTGGCGCGCGCGATTATGGAGAACTGTGACGAGGACGCGATCGCGATACGAAACGGTGGGGACGAGTTTGTCATTATCCGGAAGCCTATGCCGGAGGAGGATTGCAGGGAGATGCTGCGGCGGGTGCGCGTGCAGATAGAGCGCGAGGCGCAGGAGCGGAAGCTGCCGTTTTCACTTTCCTTCAGCGCGGGAATCGTGTACACGGAGGTGCAGGGAGACAAGTCTCTGGATGATTATATCAACATGGCGGATGAGGTCATGTATGAGGAGAAGGCGCGCAAGCGGGCCAACAGGACGGAATAAAGGGTGCAAGGACAAAAAGGAATGGAATAAAGAAAAACTGTAAGATAAGGAAGAGATATAAAATAAGGAAGAAATGATATAAAGAAGAAATGATATAAAGAAGGAATGAAATGATGAAGCTTTATGACAAAAAGCAGATTGATTGGAACAACGTCCTCTTTGACAACAGGGCGTTGTTTCTTTTGCTGGTTCCGATTATTGTGGAACAGCTCCTGAATTCATTTATGGGGATGGTTGATACCATGATGGTATCGACGGTGGGCAGCGAGGCCATCTCCGCGGTGTCGCTCGTGGATTCCCTGAACAATCTGGTGATACAGGTATTCTCGGCGATGGCGGCAGGCGCGGCAATTTTATGCTCGCAGTATCTGGGGAGTGGGAACCGGAGAGCCTGCAATCAGGCGGCGAATCAGGTGGTGCTCACGGTCTTTGTAATTGCCGTGGGGATTACGGCGGTCTGCCTGATTGGAAGGGAACATTTGCTGCGGCTGATTTTCGGTGCGGTGGAGGACGAGGTCATGGACAATTCCCTGATTTATTTCCTGATAACCGTGCTGTCCTATCCATTTCTGGCGTTATTTAATGCGGGCGCGGCGTTTTACAGGGCGGGAGGGGATTCCAAGTTCCCCATGAAGGTGTCGGTCGTCTCCAATGTGCTCAATATTGTCGGGAATGCAGTGTTCATCTACGGCCTTCACTGGAGTGTCGCGGGCGCGGCGCTCGCAACGCTGATTTCGAGAGTCTTTTGCACGGTGGTGATATTTTATCAGCTTCGGAAGCCGCATCAGGTCATTGTGATTAAGGATTATCTGCAAATCAGGCCGGACATGCCGCTGATCGTGAAGATTATGGCAATCGGGATTCCCGCGGGCGTAGAGAACGGAATGTTCCAGTTCGGAAAGCTGGCGATACAGTCCACGGTATCGACGATGGGAACGGCGGCGATAGCGGCGCAGGCCATGACCAATATTCTTGAGAATGTCAACGGCATCTTCGGCGTCGGTGTGGGCATCGGGCTGATGACAGTGGTGGGACAGTGTATCGGCGCGGGCAGAAGGGAGGAGGCAAAGTATTATATCGTGAAGCTCACCGGCGTGGCGTGGGTGGGGATTCTGGCGTCCTGCCTGCTGGTGCTGGCGATTACGAAGCCGGTGACAATCCTTGCGGGGATGGAGCGCGTCTCCGCGGACATGTGCTTTGAGATGGTGACGGCGATTACGATTGTCAAGCCGCTCGTGTGGGTTGGCTCCTTCATCATCGCATATGGGCTGCGGGCCGCGGGGGATGTGCGGTTCTCCATGATTGTCTCCACGATAACCATGTGGTGCTGCCGCGTGGCGCTCTGTATTTTCCTTGTGCGGGTGTACAGCTTCGGGCCGATGGCGGTGTGGATTGGCATGTTCACGGACTGGACGATACGCGCCGTGATATTCTCCGCGCGCTTCCTGAGCGGGAGATGGCTGAAGGGCTCGATGGTCGGGTGACGGAGCGCGGACGACCGGGATTGCAGGAATTTATGCAGAAAGGCATGGATTTTGACAGAATTTGCTTGAGAGAGACCGGGCAGGAAGAAGGATGGTGCAATGCATATTATTGAATTGCGGATGTTATAATATTGCTTCCGCGCGGAGGGGAGCGGAGAAGATTGACTATTATGGTCTTGCCTGAGAATAGGAGGAATGCCTGGTATCAGAGTGGGATATTACAGATAACGTGCGTATTTTTAAAGACGCATAGCGCCTGTGCGAATGCGGATGTGCAGGAAAAATCCGGAAAACCCGCGGAGAGCGATGTGAAAATACGACGAATGGAATAACGTGTGCTATAAAAAATCTGCTTTGGTATTTCCGAAGCGGATTTTTGGATAATGGCGGCACAGAGACTTGTCGGGACAATGAAACGTCTGCCGTATCATAAAAATGAAAGAAATGATGCAACCGTAAAAAAACGGGTTTCGGATGCGATATGGAGCAATCACAGAGTCTTTTGCGTGGGCATTTCGCAGTCTTTGAGATCAATATCGTGTGTTTTCTCTGCGATTTCCCGCAGCAGTGTCCGGTTGCGCTATCTGCTGAATGATGATGAGCAGATGGCGGATGAGGCGGAGTTTAAATCATCTGTCGAATTCTGTTGTATACATTGCGCCCCGCATATGCTATACTTAAACATATAGGCATATATTCGTATGGCTGTATTTTGTTGCAGGTTGAAGAGACGAGGAGGTTAAGGGAATGACAGGTTGGATTATTGGAGGAGCAGTGGCAATTCTGGTGATAATATTGCTGTGCATGGGGTATGTGAAGGCGCCGCCCGACATGGCATATATTATTTCAGGCATCAAGAAGAAGTCGAAGATTGTAATCGGAAAGGCGAGCATCCGTATCCCGTTTTTGGAGCGTCTGGATAAGCTGAATCTGAGGCTGATACCGATCGACGTCAAGACGAGCAATGCGGTTCCGACGGCGGATTACATCAATATCAATGTGGACGCGACGGTCAATATCAAGATCAGCAATGATCCGGAGCGGCTGCGGCTGGCCGCGGAGAACTTTCTGAATAAGAATACCGAGTACATAGCGGGCGTGGCCAGAGAGGTGCTGGAGGGCAACGTGCGTGAAATCGTGGGAAAGATGAAGCTGGAGGAGATGGTTTCGGACCGCCAGAAGTTCGCGACGCTCGTGAAGGAGAACGCGGAGCCTGACCTTGCGGCGATGGGGCTTGACATTATCAGCTTTAACGTGCAGAACTTTGTGGACGGCAATGAGGTCATTGAGAACCTCGGTATTGACAATATCGTCAAAATCAAGAAATCCGCCGCAATCGCGAGAGCGGAGAGTGAGCGCGACATCAAGGTGGCGCAGGCGTCGGCTGACAAGGAATCCAACGACGCCGCGGTGACAGCGCAGACGGAGATTGCAAAGAAGCAGAACGAGCTTGCCATCAAGAAGTCCGAGCTACAGATGGAGGCGGATACCAAGAAGGCGATGGCGGACGCCGCTTACGAGATTCAGAAGGAAGAGCAGCGTAAGACGATAGAGATCAGCACAGCGAACGCGGATATCGCGCGGCAGGAGCGGGAGATTGAGTTAAAGCAGAAGCAGGTCGCTGTCAAGGAGCGGGCGCTTGAGGCGGAGGTCAAGAAGCAGGCGGAGGCGGATAAGTACGCGGCACAGCAGCGCGCGGACGCGGCGCTCTACCAGCGGCAGAAGGAAGCGGAGGCGCAGCAGTTTGAGGCGCAGAGGGTAGCCGAGGCGCGCAAGGCGCAGGCGGATGCCGACCGATTCTCCAAGGAGCAGGAGGCGCAGGGCGTGAGAGCCTTTGGTGAGGCGGAGGCGGCCGCAATCAGGGCGAAGGGCCTTGCGGAGGCGGAGTCCATACAGGCGAAGGGCCTTGCGGAAGCGGAGGCGATGGAGAAAAAGGCGGAGGCTTACGCGAAGTACAACAAGGCGGCTGTGGCGGAGATGATGATCAAGGTGCTTCCCGAGGTCGCGGGCAGGATTGCGGAGCCTCTGGCGCAGATTGACAAGATTACGATTATCGGCGGCGACGGCGGTGCCAATGGCGTTGAGCAGGTGGCGGGAAATGTTCCGGTCGTTATGACGAAGCTCTTTGAGTCCATGAAGGAGACGACGGGAATCGATTTGGCGAACATCATCAATGCGGAGTCCTACGACGCGAAAGTAAACCGCAATATCACCGTGAGCGGGCTTGACGGCGTGAATCTGAATGTGAACAGCGGCGCGGGCGAGGATGACCACATTGACTTTTGAAAAAAGGTCTAAATAATTTCCGGAATATGTCCGATATATATTGTGTAAGGTATGGAAGAATATGATCTATTCATAAGAAACGGACAGTTGGAATGGAGGCAGTCAATGAGAGTAAACAGCAGTGTCAGAAATCTTGCGCGGGCGAGGATGATACGCTCCGCGAAGAGAAGCCGCGGAAGCAGATTATATAATACGAAGGCGCTTTCAACGAGCAGTCTGAATACGACAACCAATACGCGGACGAACGGAACGACATCCGCGACCAAGCAGATTGCGATGTATGAGCGGGTTGAGAAGGCCGCGAACGCGCTGGCGGGAAATGTGAAGGATATAATGGATGTCAGCGGGAAGACGGAAATCAGTGAGAAGGATAAGGTCGGCATGATTTCCGACATCAAATCCTTTGTCTCTAATTATAATAACGCTTACAGTGCGCTGGGCGATGTGCAGGGTACGACCGGCCTGATTTACAGGACGATGGCGGGCAAGGTTACGGAGGCTCATACGGAGGAGCTGGAGAAGCTTGGAATTACCGTATCTAAGGATGGAACGCTGTCGATAGACAAGGAGGTTCTGGAGGCGGCTGATGTTGAGGATATCAAGCGCGTATTCGGAGCGGAGAGCAGTTATGCGGAGGAGATCAGCGGGCGGTTCGGCGTTATAGAGCAGTATGCGTCAAGCTCCATCAGCTCCTTAGACAAGCTTTACGGGACATCCACCTATAATAAGTACGGCAGCTACAATACATATGGCAGCAGCGCCGACCTTTCCAATTACGGCTTTTACAATGGGAAGTATTACGGTGGGTACAGCGATTGGATTTAGGATGCAGAGAATGAAAGCAACTGCTGATAAAATGGTGAGAAAAAAGGATTTCGCTTTAGAGGCGGAATCCTTTTTTCTTCTTCTTGTCTTCATACATGATCTTGTCGGCGCGGTTGTAGGTGTCCTCCAAGTTTTCGTCCTCCGTATCGGAGTAGACGGCACAGCCGTAGGCAATCTGCATCCGCAGCCCCTTGTTCTCGCGGTTGCAGGCATCCACGCTGGATTCGAGCATCGCGAGATAGTAGGTCAGGTCGAATTTGGAGGAGTTCTGCACCAGCACGACAAATTCATCGCCGCCGACGCGGTAGCATTTCCCGATACCGGAAAAAATTTCATTGATAATGTTTGCGCAGTTCTTGATGTAGCGGTCGCCGGCCGAATGCCCGAAGGTATCATTCGTGTACTTGAGGTTGTTCAGGTCGCAGTCAATCACCGCGATATCCTTGGGCGCTTGGGAGAACTGCTCAAAGTCGAGATTAAAGCAGGAGCGGTTGTTCAGTCCGGTCATCTGGTCGGTGTAGGCAAGCTGCTGATACAGATTGGCCTGCGTTCCCTTTTTCATCAGGGAGGCAGTCTCCTCCGCGGAGGACAGCCCCAGCACGACAATGTAGGTCAGAAAGCCGAGACGCCCGAAGGTGTTGCCGTCCCCTGAACCGAGGTAATAGGCGACGACGTCCATCAGCAGGGTGACGGCGCAGATGATGATGCAGAGCAGATGAAGCCGCACCAGCCGGCGGTTCTCACCCGCCTTGAGCTGCTTGTAGGACTGATAGATAATGACGCCCGCCAGAATGCCCATCATTACATGTGTGGACCACAGTGTCTCCCGCAGATCGTAGATACCTGCGAACTGGAACAGGATACACAGGATAATCTGCGCGATATTTAATTGGAAGAAAATCTCCCAAGCCTTGCTGTTGTCCTCGTAAAAGTTCTTGATGAACAGACCGAAAGGCAGCGGCAGCAGCATGATGGACAGGAACGACACATAGGAGGTCACAATGTTGTTGCGCATGATAAATGGCGTCATGGAGCACTCGTTGATGGACCATATGGACAGGATGATCGCAAAGGTTCCGAGGTAGAACATGCGGGTCTTGGTGTGGAACCTTCTCGCAAAGCCCAGATAATATCCGACCATCAGCAGTCCGATGCAGAACATAAGGATGCACAGGATAAACGGGAACAGGCTCGACCTTACGATCTTGGCGGGGACGGAAAAGTTGTTCCCGATGTAAAAGACCGGAATGTTGTCCTTGCCGGACTTATACGGGGAGGACAGCTCAATCCGGATGTCCGCCGCGTCCTCCGGCAGCGGCACAAAGTTCCAGCAGTAGCCGGGGGAGTTGGAAAAGGGATTGTTGTTGGATACCGGATACTGGTAAATCAGCTCCTCGCCCAGAAATACGCTGACATTCTGGTGCACCGTGAAAAAGGCGAGCAGATTCTTATCCTGCGTCAGGGCATCGAGCCTGCCGCTGACAATCGTGCGGGAATATGTAGTCGTATAGGTGTAGTCCTCCCAGTAAGTAACCTCGCGCGGCGAGTGCGCGTGCTTGGTATCCGTGGCCTGGTCATAGTAGAACAGTCCGACAAAGAATATCAGAATCATTGTAAAAATCGCTGAATATATGAAAAAGTATTTTTGGTTTATGTCATGCTTCATGGGCGTGAACATACTCCTTTCATAGAGTTTATCACTTGTAGGGAGAATTGTATGCAAATGTAAATATAGTATAACATTATTTGCACGAATATTCCATTTATTTTCAAAAAAATATTTCAAAAATGCTATAAATATTGTAATATAGTAGAGAAGTATATGATTTTGGAGGCTTACGGATGGAAAACGGATTTGACAGGAAAAAGATGAAGCAGATCAAGGAACTGGTGTTGTTTGTCGCGGTGGTATTGCTGGTGCTTCTGTATCGGCAGGAGGCGCTGCAGGCAGCCGGCGTGTGCGTCACGATTCTCAAGCCCTTTCTCTACGGCGGGGTGATGGCGTTTGTCCTGAATATTCCCATGAATTTTATCGAGAAAAAACTGTTGCGTAATTGGCGCAGAAAGGGCAGGGAGAAGCGGAAGCGCAACGTGAGCATCGTGCTCAGTATTTTGTTTGTCGCGCTGGTGCTGATGCTGGTAATCGGGACAATCGTGCCGCATCTGGCCAAGACAATCGTGGAGCTTGGCAATAAAATCCCTCCGTTTATCGAGCGTGTGGCGGCATTGCTGGCGGAGCTGACGGCGCAGTATCCGCAGCTTGCGGAGCCCGTGGAGCGGCTTGAGGGCCTCAACACGAACTGGGACGCGCTGGTGGATTATGTGGTGCAGTTCTTAAAGTCGGGCGCGACGGATATGCTGGTTTCCACAGTGACGGTCGCGGGGAGCATTATCAGCGGCGCGGTGAATTTCAGCATCGGCTTTATCTTTGCCATTTACATTCTGGCGGGCAAGGAGACGCTGGCCAATCAGGGAAGGCGCATTTTGTCGGCATATCTGAAGCCGCGGCACGAGAAGGCAGTGCTCAATGTGCTCAGCCTGTTGAACCGCAATTTCTCTAATTTTGTGTCCGTTCAATGTCTGGAGGCGATTATCCTCGGCACGATGTTTGTGATTTCCATGACGATTCTGGGGCTGCCGTATGCACTGATGATCGGCGTGCTGATTGCGTTTACGGCGCTGATACCGATTGTCGGCGCGTTTATCGGCTGTGTGGTCGGCGCGTTCCTGATTCTGGTGGACAGCCCGATAAAAGCGGTGGTGTTCGTGGTGCTGTTCTTCGTGTTGCAGCAGATAGAGGGGAACCTGATTTATCCGCGGGTTGTCGGCAATAAGGTCGGCCTTCCGGCAATCTGGGTGCTGATGGCGGTCAGCGTCGGCGGCAGTCTGTTCGGCGTCCCGGGGATGCTGTTTTTCATTCCGCTTGTCTCGACGTTCTATGTCCTGCTGCGCGACAGTGTGAATGAGCGCAACGCCAAGAAGCAGGAGACCGGCAAAGCGCAAAAGCCGCAGGGAAATAATAACCGGAACCGGAACCACGGGGATAAGAATCGGGCGACCGCCGGAAAAGAGGGCGGAAAAAAAGAGAACGGTAAAACAGAGACAGAGGCGGAGTAGCAGCTTGGAAAGGATTATGGCTTGAAATGCTCTGATATTTAAGATATGATGAAATTAGTTAAAAAGTATGGACTTGCGCGGAAAGGAAGATGGATTGTGAGGAAGAAAAGCGTAAAACAGCGTTTGGGAACAGCGGCGGCGGCCTCCCTGATGGCGATGGTACTGGCGGGCTGCGGCGCGGGAAATGCGGCGGAGCCGGCGGGCAGTGATGCGCCGCAGGGCAGCGGGACACAGGAGGAACAGCTTGAGAGCGGGAAGGTAGAGCTGAAGATATGGGCCGAGGAAGGCAATTTTGAGACCCTTGCCAAGATGATAGAGAGCTTTGAGCAGGAGTATGCGGGGCAGGCGGATTTTGAGATTGTTCTGGAAGCCGCCGCTGACGCGGAAACAAGGAACCATGTCCTTGGGGATATACATAACAGCGCGGATATATTTTCCATGCCGGATGACCAGCTTTACAGCATGATTGCGGGCGGAGGCGTGTCGCCGGTCGTGAATCAGGAGCAGGTGAAGAGCGCGAATCTGGAGGAGGCTGTCGAGGCGGCGTCCTATAAGGGGACGCTGTATGCGTACCCGTATTCCGCGGACAACGGTTACTTCCTATATTATGACAAGGATTACTTTACGGAGGAGGACGTAAAGACGATGGACGGCATTCTCGCCGTCGCGGAGGCGGCGGAGAAGAAGGTCTCCATGGAGCTGAATTCCGGCTGGTATCTGTACTCGTTTTTCGGCAATACGGGGCTGGAGTTCGGGATCAATGAGGACGGTGTGACGAATTACTGCAACTGGAACGCGACGGAGGGCAGTATCAAGGGCGTGGATATCGCGCGGGCGCTGCTTGACATCACGGCAAGCCCTGCCTTTGTGGCGCAGGGCGACGGCAGCTTTGTCACCGGAATGCAGGAGGGTGAGGTTATAGCGGGCATCAGCGGCGTCTGGAACGCGGTGTCGGTGAGGGAAGCATGGGGCGCAAATTATGGCGCGTGTAAGCTTCCGACCTATACCTGCAAGGGGCAGCAGATACAGATGGCGTCCTTTACGGGGTACAAGATGTTCGGCGTGAACCCGCATTCCAAGCATCTGGCATGGGCGCATAAGCTTGCGGACTGGCTGACGAACGAGGAGAACCAGACGCTTCGATTCGTGGAGAGGAGCCAAGGCCCCTCCAATAAGAACGCGGCCGCCTCGGACGAGGTCGGCAAGGTGCCGGCGATCGCGGCGGTTATCGACCAGTCACAGTACGGGAATCTCCAGAGAGTCGGTAACAGCTATTGGACGGCCTGCACGAGCTTTGCGGACATTATCGCGGCGGGGAATCCCGACAATGTTCCGCTGCAGGATCTGATGGATACACTGGTGGGCGGCATAACGGCTTCGGCGGTACAACAGTAAGGAGGGGATAGGCGATGAAGAAACGAGCACGTATAAGCATTAAGGTATTTACGCTGATTCCCGTATTTATCCTCGGAATCGTGGCGGTTTTCTCCAATATACAGGGAATCAGCAACCTCGGGAAAGTGAATACGACCGCGGTGCAGATTGCGGATGAGCATATGGTCAATATCACGGATCTCAACGATATTCAGCGGGAAGCGCAGGATATTCACAGGATGGCGCTCTCGCACATTATCGCGACGGATTTGGATACGCTGATATCGCTGGTGGACGGAATCCGCGCGCAGGAGGCGGTGCTGGATCAATATCTTGCGGACTATCGGGAGAATCTGACGGCGCTGGACAAGAACGCATACAATTCAATCCTTTCAAGCTACGAGGGCTTAAAATATGAGATTACCTCCCTGATCGCATTCAGCGGCAATAACCAGAAAGAGGAGGCGTTCGCGCTTGCAAACGGCGTGATCAGGCAGTACAGCGATGACATCCAGAATCAGATTACGGCGATGGTGGAGGAGGCGAAGAATATGGCCTCCGACGCGAGCAATGACCTGACGAAGGCATACAACTCGGCGCTCGTAATCAATCTGGCGATTATCGGTGTCAGCATCCTTGCGATTCTGTTGGCCTTCTATGTGGTATTTGTCCTCGTTATCCGAAAGCTGAGCGTCGCAAATCGTGAGATTCGCGATATTATCAAGGATATCGACGAGAACCGGGGCGATCTGACAAAGCGCGTGAGCATCCTGTCCAACGACGAGATTTCGGACCTGGGCAACGGCATCAATATCTTTATGGAAAAGCTTCAGGGAATCATGAAGATGATTATCGAGAACTCGCAGCGGCTTGAGAAGGTGGTAAACGAGGTGCAGCAGAGTGTCAGGACCTCGAACGACAGCGCCTCCGATCTGTCCGCGGTGACGCAGGAGCTTTCCGCGACCATGCAGGAGGTCGGGCACTCCGCGACGGTCATCAATCAGAACGCGGACGCGGTCCGCAGCGAGACGGAGATGATCGCGGATAAGTCCGTCAGCATCAACGACTATTCAAAACAGATGAAGGAGAACGCGGACAAGATGGAGTCGGATGCGCGCCATAACATGGAGGAGACCGGCAGGAAAGTTCAGGATATCCTCACGGTGCTGAATGACGCGATTGAGGAGAGCAGGAACGTGGAGCAGGTAAACGGCCTGACCAATGATATTCTGAGCATTTCAAGCCAGACCAACCTTCTTGCGCTGAACGCTTCGATCGAGGCGGCAAGGGCCGGGGAGGCCGGCAAGGGCTTTGCGGTTGTCGCGGACGAGATCCGGCAGCTTGCGGATTCGAGCCGTGAGACGGCCAACCGCATTCAGGAGATTAACGGCGTTGTCATTCAGGCGGTGCACAACCTTGCGGACAACGCGAACAATCTGGTGGGATACATGAACGAGTCCATTCTTCCGGAATTTGAGAACTTCGTCAAGAGCGGCGTACAGTATCGGGAGAATGCGACCTATATTGAGTCCGTTATGGACGGCTTTACCGCGCAGACGGATGCGCTAAAGAGCGCGGTGGATGAGATTGCGGCTTCCATCGGCACGATTACGGATGCGATCGAGGAGGGCGCAAGAGGCGTTACGGGCGCGGCGGAGAGCACGCAGATGCTTGTAACGGATATGGAAAATATCAGCAACCGAATGGATGAGAATCAGGAGATTGCCGCGGCGCTGCAGAAAGAAACAAATGTATTTACGAACTTTTAGACAGACTTGAGTTATATAGCGGTATGGGAGAATGCAGGTGTCTGATACATCTGCATTTTATCCGTGTCGTGTGGCTGTGAGAACGGGAGACGGAGTGCGGATGGAAGAGCGTATCGGGAAATGTGTGATTATAGGCGCGGGAGAGCTTCAAAAAGGGCAGCTGATCAGCGAGGAGGATTTGCAGCCGGAGGAGGGAGATTTCTGTATCGCGGCGGACGGCGGATTCACATACGCACAGGCGTTGGGAATCCGGCCGGATATGCTGATAGGGGATATGGATTCCCTCGGGGAGGCTTCTCTTGCGGGAGCCTGTGCAGCGGATGGCATCTGCATTCGGCGGCTTCCGGTGGAAAAGGATGATACGGACATGCTGGCGGCGATAAAGGAGGGGCTTGCGCGGGGGTACAGACGGTTCGCGCTGTATGGCGCGCTTGGCGGCAGCATCCGTCACACGCTTGCCAATATTCAGTGTCTCGATTATCTGAGTAATCACGGGGCCAAGGGCGTGCTGTACGGCCGGCATGTGAGCATGGAGCTGCTGTGCGGCGGACAGATGCGTTATCCCGCCTCCATGTACCGCGAAAACCGCAGAATATCCGTGTTTGCTTACGGTGGGGATGCGCACGGTGTGACGGAGAGGGGACTTCGATATTCGCTTACGGATGCGTGTGTGCGGCAGGACTTCCCGATTGGCGTGAGCAACGAATTTACGGACAGGGAGAGCACGATAACAGTGAGGGAGGGAAAGCTTCTGATATGTGTGGAAGATATTACTTAGCGGGCGCATATGGGACGCGCGAGGTTGCTCCCTCTGAGTACGCCCCGATCATAACGGAACCGGGGGCCGCTCCCTGCATGGTGAAATGGGGCTATGAGGGGCGGGACAAGGGGCGGCTTATCATCAACGCGAGGGGCGAGAGCATACGCGGGAAGCCTTTGTTCGGACGGGATTATCTGAAAAGGCGGTGTCTGATACCGGCGGACGGCTTTTTTGAGTGGGACAGGGAGAGGCGGCGGCACTGCTTCTGCGGAGAGGACAAGTCAGAGCTTTTTATGGCGGGCGTTTGGACGGGACTGCCGGGGGAGGCGGGACGCTTTGTGATTCTCACGGCGCCGGCCAATGAGCGGATGCGCGGGATACACGACAGAATGCCGGTGCTGATCAGCAGGGAGGAGTTCCCGGCATGGTTTGGCATGCCGGAGGAGGCGGACGCGCTCTTGGACGGGAAAATAATGGGCAGACAGTCGTTTTTGGAGAAAAAAGACTTGGAAACGGATACGGGAAACGCTAATATAGAGATGTATGTGCAGCAGAGCCTGGCGGAATGGTTGGGTGAAGCGGCGAGGAAAGTTTGAGAACGGACAGGGGATAAAGATGAGATATACATTTTCGGCTTGGTTATTTTTCTTTTATTTTTACTGCTTTCTGGGATGGGTCTGGGAGACCTGTTATGTGTCTGTGCGCCAGGGGAAATGGGTGAACAGAGGGTTTATGCGCGGGCCGTTTCTGCCAATATACGGTTCAGGAGCCATCGTGGTGCTGATATTTACGCTGCCATTTCGGGCGGCTGCGCTGCCGGTCTTTCTGGTCGGCATGGTGAGCGCCACCGTGCTGGAATATTTTACGGGGGTGGCGATGGAGCGGCTGTTCCATGTGCGGTATTGGGATTACAGCGGCAAGCCGCTGAACCTGAACGGGCATATCTGTGCGCTGTCCTCCCTTGCGTGGGGCGTGTTCTCCGTGCTCCTGACCATGTATGGGCACAATCCGGTGGAGCGGCTTGTCCTGCGGATGAATCCGAACCTGCTGGAGGGGATTGTCTTTGCGCTGACGGCATACATCTCTGTTGATATGGCGATGAGCGTGCGCGAGGCGTTGGATTTGAAGGAGCTGTTAATCAGCTTGGAGGAGAACAATGAGGAGTTCCGGCATCTGTATAGGCGGTTTGAGGTGCTCTCGGCCTTCTATGGCGGGAGCCTGAAGGAGAAATCGGAGGCAGGCCTGCGCAAGATCAGCACGGCGCTCGACACGGGCAAGGAGCTGTACGACAAGCTCGGCGAGAGCGGCAGGAAGCACAAGGAGGCGCCGAAGCCGTCGCTGCTTGAGAAGCTCGAGAAGGCGAAGCGGGGGAAGGAATACACCGGAATGCGCGCACTGCTGCGCAGGAACCCGTATGCGGTCTCCAGAATGCACGCGCACGCGTTCAATGAGTTTCTGGAGTTTACACAGCGGGAAGAGAACGATAATGATAAAGATATAAGGGATGAAGGAACGTGAGGGGACTGCTATGGTGAAGGAGATAGAAAAGAGGATAAGGGAATATGTGGAACGGGTGGATTCCGGTCTTTTGCGGTACAATTCCATTCTGGGAATCGGGATTCTGGCGGTGGTGATTCTGGTGATCACGGAATATCTGATGGGCTATGCGCTTGACGGGCTGATCGCGATGCTGGCTTTTCTGGTATTTCTCATCGCGGTCGCGGCGCTGGGGAACCTCTATCCGCGTCAGATTCCCGTATTCTCGGCGATGGTTATCGGCATTGTGGATTTTATCGTGTTTCCGTTTATGTTCCTGTTCGCGGAGGGCGGCGGGATCCAGTCGGGAATGCCGATTTGGATGACGTTCGGCGTTGTTTTGCTGGCCATGATGACGGAGGGGCGTTATTTTAAGGTGATGCTGCCGCTCGCGCTGCTGGTCGATGTGGGGATCATATTGTATGCGTATTATCATCCGGAGCTGCTCCTGCTGAATGAGGAGGAGTCCTATTACTACTGGGACAACCTGATTGCGCTGGTGACGGTCGCGGTTGCAACGGGCACCATGCTCAAGTACCAGAGGCGGATCGAGGACAGGCAGAAGAAGCGGATTGCGGAGGCAGTGAATACGGCGGAGCAGGAGAAGCTGAACGCGCAGCGGGCGAACGAGGCCAAGACGGACTTTCTGGCAAGCATGTCGCATGACATCCGCACGCCGATGAATGCGATTGTGGGCATGACGGATATTGCCAAGTACAATATCGACGACAGGGAGAAGCTTCAGGAGTGTCTGGACAAGATTACGATTTCCTCGACGCAGCTTTTGACGCTTCTGAACAATATTCTGGATATGTCTGAGATTGAGATGCGGGATGTGCTCAAGCTCAAGGACAACCAGTTCAACATGGAGGAGCTGGTCGAGAATGTCCAGTTGGTATTGTCGCAGATGGCCTACAGCAGGAAGGTGGATTTGAAGGTTCTCTGCCAGGTGCGGGACGGCAATCTGATTGGGGACGCGGTGCGCCTGCGTCAGGTATTGATGAATCTGCTCAGCAACAGCATCAAGTTCACAAAGGCGTTTGGGCATGTGGAAATGCGGGTGACGCAGACGGAATGCGCACATGCGGGCTATGCGGAATTTGACTTCGTGATAGAGGATACGGGCATCGGCATGTCGCAGGAGTTTATTGACGGCTATATTTTCAAGCCCTTTGAGCGCAGCGACAGCAGGTATGTCAAGAAGACGGAGGGCTCCGGCATCGGTATGAGCATCACCAAGAGCATTCTGGACGCGATGGGTGCGGAGCTGAAGATTGACAGCGAGCTGGATGTGGGCACGCGCTTCTCCATCCATGTGCGTTTCAGGGTGGACAGCAATCTTGAGAATGCGCTCACCAAGGACGAGGACGGCATTACGGTGCTGGATGCAAAAGGCAAAAATCTCCTCGTGGTGGAGGATAACGAGATTAATATGGAGATCATCAAGGCGATTCTGGAGCGGACACAGGCGCATGTCGTGTGCGCTTGGGACGCGGAGGAGGCGCTCGATATTGTGAGCGGCGCGTCGGAGAACTATTTTGATCTGATTCTGATGGATATCCAACTGCCAGGGATGGACGGGTACGGCGCGGCGAAGGTGATTCGCAGCATGGACAGGCGGGACGCGCTGGCGGTGCCGATCATCGCGATGACGGCCAACGCCTTTGCGCAGGACGTTGAGAAGGCACTCAGCTCCGGCATGAACGCGCATGTCGCGAAGCCGATTGATGTGGACGATTTATTTCAGAAAATGTATCACTTCTTGTATACATAAAGGAGGCCTGTGTGATGGAGAGAACAATAGACAGGGAGCGGCTGCCGAGACTGGGAGAGCTTCTGGAGGAGAGCGTGGCAAGGCAGGAGATTGCGGGGGCAAATCTGTGTGTGCTGCATAAGGGAGAGGAAATCTACTATGCGGAGGCGGGGTACGCGGATATTTCCGCTAGGAAGAAAATTGGGCGCGACAGCCTGTTCCGCCTGTATTCGATGACAAAGCCCGTGACGGCGGCGGCAGTGATGCTCCTGATGGAGCGCGGCGTGATCGATCTGCTCGACCCGATCGGGAAGTACATACCGAGCTTTGAAAAAATGACAGTGGCGTCAGAAAACGGAGAGGCGCCGGCGAATCGGAAGGTGACGGTGAGAGACTGCCTGTCCATGACCTCGGGGCTGACATACAACTGTGACCCTGACCCCGCAAGCAGGGACGCGGCGCGCGTGTTCGATGAGCTCGACCGCAGGCTCTATTCGGACAATCCGATGACGACGATGGAGGCGGCCTCGAAGCTGGGGGAGGGCAGACTGGCCTTCCAGCCGGGGGAGGGCTGGCGCTACGGCGTGAGCGCGGACATCTTGGGCGCGGTGGTTGAGGCGGCAAGCGGTATGCGCTTTGGGGAGTTCTTGGAACAAGAATTTTTTGCGCCGCTGGGAATGAAGGACACGGCGTTTGCTGTGCCCGAGGAAAAGCGCGGGCGTCTGACCAAGGTCTATGAGGCAGCGCCTGACGGCCTGAGAGAGTACCACGGCAACCATCTGGGCATCTGCAATCATATGGATGCGGATATCCGCTATGAATCGGGCGGCGCGGGACTGGTCTCCTCGATAGAGGATTATAAGCATTTTGCGCAGATGCTGCTGAATAAGGGAATCTACCGCGGCAGAAGGTATCTGGCGCAGGGGACGGTCGCCTATATGACCAACTGCAGTCTGCTGCCCTGCCAGCAGGAGATGATGAAGGGCTGGGACAATCTGGCGGGCTTTACCTACGGAAATCTGATGCGCATTATGACAAATCCGTCGCTGGGCGTAATAAACGGCTCCATGGGCGAGTATGGCTGGGACGGCTGGCTCGGGCCTTATTTCGCCAATATGCCGCAGGAGGACACGATATTTATGATGATGCTGCAATTGAAGGACTCGGGAACCTTTACGCTGACGAGAAAGCTCAGAAATGTATTGGGGGCGGCTTTCACCACCCCCTGAGTCAGACGCACTTGTTATAAATCTTAAATCACATCCTGAAGCTGCGCCGTGTACAGCCTGTAGTACGCGCCCTTTTTGGCCATGAGCTGCGCGGCGCTGCCCTCCTCGACAATGCCGCCGTCGTCAATGACAAAGATGCGGTCGGCCTTCTGAATGGTTGACAGGCGGTGCGCGATCACGAACGAGGTGCGCCCCTTGAGAAGCGCCTCGATTCCCTCCTGGACGAGCAGCTCCGTCTTGGTGTCAATGCTGGAGGTCGCCTCGTCGAGTATCAAGATCTTAGGCATACTCACCATTGTGCGCGCGAGCGCGAGGAGCTGCTTCTGGCCGACGGACAGCCCGCCGCCGCGCTCCTCAAGGCGCGTCTCATAGCCGTCGGGAAGCCTCGTGATAAAGTCGTGCGCGTGAACCGCCTTCGCCGCGGCGATAATCTCCTCGTCGGTGGCGTCAAGCTTGCCGTACGCGATGTTGTCGCGGATGGTGCCGGTGAACAGGAAGCTGTCCTGCGTCATAATACCCATCTGGCTGCGCAGACTCTCAATGCTCACGGACTTCACATCATATCCGTCTATGCGGATGGTTCCCTCCTGAATATCATAAAAACGGCTGATAAGGTTTACGATGGTGGTCTTTCCCGCTCCGGTGGGCCCCACAAGCGCGATGGTCTCCCCCGGATGGATGTGGAAGCTTACGTCGTTCAGGACGTTTTTATCGCCGTCCTCGTAGGAGAAGCTCACATGCTCAAAGTCCACCGCGCCGACGATAGGCGGCATCTGAATGATGTCGTCCCTGTCCGTAATCGTGGGGCGGGTGTCCAGAATCTCAAAAATCCGCTCCGCGCCGGAGATGTTGGTGATCAATTGGTTGTAAAAATTGCTGAGGTTCATAATCGGCTGCCACACCATGGAGATATAGGAGCCGAAGGCAATCAGCGTGCCGACGGACGCGTCGTCAACCCCCAAGATGACAATGCCCGTGTACCACAGCGCCACGCTGCCAAGCCCCCAACAGAAGTCGATGACGGAGCCGAACGAATCGGCATAGCGCACGGCGTCCACAAAGCTCTTGCGGTGCTCACCGACAAGCTCCGCAAAGGTGTCCCGCGTCTCCTCCTCCGCGTGGAAGCTCTGGATAACGCGGATGCCGGACAAGTCCTCGTGCACGAAGGCGTTCAGGTTCGAGGATTTCTTGCGGAAAACCTGCCAGCGCCTGTGGGAGCGTATCTGGATAAACCAGACGCCCACAACCATCAGGGGGACGCTGATCAGGGACGCTGCCGCAAGCCTCGGACTCTTGACGAACATGATGACCATAACGGCGCAGACCGTGATAAAGTCGGGAATAAGCGTCGTGACGCTGTTGGACAGCACGTCCTTGAGCGAATTGATGTCGCCGATAATGCGGGCGAGGATCTTCCCTGTCGGCCTGCTGTCAAAAAAGTGAAAATCCAGCGTCTGGATGTGCGTGTAAAGCTGCTGGCGGATTTCCACCAGTACCTTGTTGCACACCAGCGACATAATGTACATGCGCGCTTTTACCAGAACAATCAGAATCGCGTTCAGAAAAAGCGCAAGGCCCGCAAGCCGGTACAGGCCTGCGGCGTCTCCGACTGCGATGTGCCTGTCGATGGCGGCCTCGATGATCAGCGGATTTGCAAGGCTGACGCCGACGCAGTATGCCATGATCAGCAGCACGCCGACAATCGGCAGCTTATGTTTGAGCAGATAGGAGAACAGTCTGCCAAGCGTTTTGAGCTTGCCGACATCGCTCAGGTTCTCATCCTGCTTATAGGAATTATATACCATTTACAACACCTCCTTGTGCGGGCTGCGGCTCCCCGTATTGTGACACATAGGTCATATAGTAGAGACCCTTCTGCGCCAGCAGCGATTCGTGCGTGCCGCGCTCCGCGATAGATCCGTTCTCCAGGACGATAATCTCGTCCGCGTGGCGCACCGCGCTGATTCTGTGCGCGATGATCAGCTTCGTCGTATCGGGAAGCTCTTTGAGGGTCTTTTGAATCTCGTGCTCCGTCTCCATGTCCAGCGCGGAGGTGGAGTCGTCCATCACCAGAATTGGCGCGTGCTTCGCAAAGGCCCTGGCGATGCTGATGCGCTGTTTCTGGCCGCCGGACAGTCCGACGCCGCGCTCCCCGATAACCGTCTCGTAGGCGTCCTCCATGTCCTCGATAAATTCATCCGCCTGTGCGTCGTGGGAGGCCTTGCGCACAATCGCGTCGCTGATAAAGGCCTTCTTTCCCAGCTTGACGTTCTCGCTGATGGTGTCCGAGAAGAGGAACACGTCCTGCATGACAACGGACATGCTGCCGCGGAGCTGTTTCAGGGAAAGCTGTGTGATGTCCACGCCGTCGAGCAGGATGGCGCCGTCCGTCGCGTCATACTGGCGCTGCAAAAGCTGTACCACGGAGGTCTTTCCCGCGCCGGTTGCGCCCATAATGCCGATGGTCGTGCCCGCCTCAGCGACAAAGGAGATGTCATGGAGGATCTCATGCATATCCGCCTTGTGGAAGGAGACATGCGAGAACTCGATCTTGCCCTGAACCTTGTCGAGGACGACAGGCTCCTGGGGCTCCCGAATCTCCGAGGTATTGGCGTAGACGGCCTTAATCTTCTTGTGGGAGGCAATGCCCGCCGAGAACGAATTGGACAGCCAGCCGAGCATTTCCATTGGCCACACGATGTTGTTGGAATACTCCAGAAACGCACCCAGCGCGCCCAGCGTGATAACATTCTGAATGACGAGGCGGCCGCCGAGCAGGAGCACTGTCAGCGGAAGGAGCTTCGTGATAATCTGTAAGTACGGATAATAGCGCACAAAGACCTTGGACTGCTTCATGTTCAGCTCGTAGTAGCGTTCATTGTGTGACAAAAACTTTTGAATCTCAAATTTCTCGCGCGCGAAGGCCTTTACGGTGCGCACGCCCGCGAGGTTTTCCTCGGCCACGGTATTCAGCGCGGCGTTCTCCTCGCTGATTTCCTCGTAGATGGCATCCAGCCGCCGCTCCATGAGAACCGCGACCAGCGCGGACAGGATCATCGCGATCGTCGGGATGACGGCCAGCGCAGGCTGAAGCCGGTACATGCAGAACAGGACGATGCAGGTGTGGAAGATGACCTCGATGAGCAGCATCCCCACATAGGTCAGCGTATCAAAGATACGGTCGATATCGTCCTTGACGCGCGCCATCAGCTCTCCGGTATTGGTCTTGTCGAAGTAGCTGCTGCTCAGCCCCTGAATGTGGTTGAACAGCTCCTTGCGCATCTCCGCGGAGATGGCGCAGCCTGCCTTGTCAAAGGTATATTCCTTGGTGTACTGGAAGATACAGCGGCCGACGCCCACCGCCAGGATGCCGCCGAGCAGATAGGGCAGGCGGGCAAGCTGTCTGCCGAGGATCACGTCGTCGATGATATGCATGGTCAGCATGGGCGCAAGCATATCGAGGCCGACGCTGATAACCAGCGACAGGATGGCGAAGAGGTACGGCCATTTGTATTCCCATATGTAAGTTGACAGTTTCTTTCTCAATTTTCTCCTCCTGAATAAAGTAAATGTAGGGTTGATTCCGGCTGCTGTCGGGACACAAAAACGCAAGCTCGCCCTGAATGATCTTTGCTGCCGCGATTTCCGACAGGACAAAAAAACCACAGGTGTAAAATCCCTGTGGTAAAACGCAATGCAATATCAATCAATGAAAATTATTGCGAAAATGCCTTATTTGTGTCTGTGAGGATGGTAATCACGATGGACGGCAACCGGAGGTAATTTTACGAATCTGATATGAAGCTGTGCGGTTGAATGCGCTGTTCCTGATGCTGTTAAACATAAATTTTACCTCCGTTTCCTTATATTTGAATAACAACTGCAAGTATTACCTTACTCCTGTTGCGGGCGTCTGTCAACTTATTTTTTCAAATATATTGCGGAAAAAATCAAAAAAGTGTATACTTTTATTCGGCGGACAGAAATCCGCTGACAGGGAATATCTGTCGGGACGGGGGAGCGTCTCTGCCCTGACATAAAATATGAATAGAAGAGGAGAGAGAGCATGAGCAAAAAGACAACGGTTTTGATGATTTTGGACGGTTACGGGCTGAATGAGAGGACGGAGCACAACGCGGTCGCGCTGGGAAAGACGCCGGTGATGGACAGACTGATGAAGGAGTATCCGTTTGTGCGGGGAAATGCGAGCGGTATGGCGGTCGGGCTTCCGGACGGGCAGATGGGCAATTCCGAGGTTGGACACTTAAATATGGGCGCGGGGCGGATTGTGTATCAGGAGCTGACCCGAATCACCAAGGAGATTCAGGACGGCACGTTCTTTGAGAATCCGGCGCTGATGGAGGCAGTAGAGAACTGTAAGGCGAACGATTCCGCGCTTCATTTCTTCGGACTCTTGTCCGACGGCGGTGTACACAGCCACAACACGCATCTGTACGGGCTGTTGGAGCTGGCAAAGCGCAACGGGCTGTCCAAGGTTTACGTGCACGCGTTTCTGGACGGGCGCGACACGCCGCCTGCGTCCGGAAAGGGCTTTGCGGAGGAGCTGGAGGCGAAGATGGCGGAAATCGGCGTCGGGAAGATTGCGTCTGTGATGGGGCGCTACTATGCGATGGACAGGGATAACAATTATGACCGCGTGCAGTTGGCCTACGACGCGCTGACTGCGGGCAAGGGGGAGCAGGCGTCAAGCGGCCCCGCGGGGATACAGCAGTCCTATGACAGGGAAAAGACGGACGAGTTTGTGCTTCCTACGGTGGTGATGGAGAACGGCGCGCCAGTTGCGACGATACAGGACAAGGATTCGGTGGTGTTCTTTAATTTCCGCCCTGACAGGGCCAGAGAGATTACAAGGGCCTTCTGCGATGATGAGTTCAAGGGCTTTGACAGGAAGCGGTTGGATGTGAAGTTCGTATGCTTCTCCGATTATGACCCGACAATCCCGAATAAATCGGTTGCGTTCCACAAGATTTCGGTGACAAATACCTTCGGAGAGTGGCTTGCGGCGAACAATATGACACAGGTTCGTATCGCGGAGACGGAGAAGTACGCGCATGTCACGTTCTTCTTTAACGGCGGTGTGGAGGAGCCTAATCCCGGGGAGGACAGAGTGCTGGTTCCCTCTCCCAAGGAGGTCGCAACCTACGATTTGAAGCCGGAGATGAGCGCGTATACGGTCTGCGATAAGCTGACGGAGGCAATCCGCTCCGGCAAGTACGACGTGGTTATCATTAACTTCGCGAATCCCGATATGGTTGGCCATACGGGCGTGGAGGCCGCAGCCATCAAGGCGGTGGAGGCTGTTGATGAGTGCGTTGGAAAAGCGGTGGAGGCTGTCTTGGAGGTAAACGCTACGCTGTTTATCTGCGCGGACCACGGCAATGCGGAGCAGCTTGTCGATTATGAGACGGGCGCGCCGTTTACGGCTCATACGACGAATCAGGTGCCGTTTATTCTGGTGAATTATGACCCTGCCTATACGCTGAGAGAGGGCGGCTGCCTTGCGGATATCGTGCCGACGCTGATCGAGACGATGGGGATGAAGCAGCCTGCGGAGATGACAGGAAAGTCGCTGTTGGTGAGAAAGTAAATATATCGGCAAAGCGGTGATAAATTGAGCAGACGGTCAGGGAATGGCTGTCTGCTCAAGGTATGCATTGGAGAAATTTGACAGGGACACGGGACAACGGCCGATGATGCGCGGGAATGGGAGGATATAAGTGGGAAAACGACTATGGTATATGTTTCGTCAGACGCCGTGTACCTGCATTGACGTGGACGAGGAGAACCGCAGGGTGGCGGTCAAAAACTATACGGACAAGATAATGTTCCGCGCGTTTGGGATAGAGGAGAATCCGTCCTATGAGCGGTATGAGGAATTTTTGGAGTCGCGGTGCTTTCCGCGGAGCCGCGACAAGATGAAGCTGGTGCTGCGGGATATGGAGCTGCCGTTTTACGACCCGCTTTTAATTATCGAAAAGACGCAGGGGCGGATGGCGGAGGACGAGTTCTGGATCAAGATGGAAGGGTGATTGCATGGTGCAGTTATTTCAGCGGCAGATGAAAGATGCGGGGAGACAGTCCTCAAAGGGGAATCAACTGAAATGGCAGGATGGAGATATATGGTACAAGGCAGATTATACGGGCTATGAGGGACTGTCGGAATATGTCATATCGCATTTGCTTGAGATGTCCACATTGAGAAAAGAGGAATATATTCTCTATGATTTGGAGGAAATCCGATATGGCCGGCAGACCTTTCTCGGCTGCCGCAGTCTTGATTTTTTGGAGGCAGGCCGGCAGTTGATAACACTGGAAAGGCTTTTTCAGAGCTTTCAGGGGAAGGGACTGCACAAGTGCATTTATGAGATAAATGACCATGAGGAGCGGGTGCGCTTTCTTGTGGAGCAGACGGAGCGTATCACGGGCTTGCAGGACTTTGGCGGATACCTCGCGAAGCTGATTGCGATTGACGCTTTTTTCCTGAATGAGGACAGGCATACGCATAATATTGCAGTGCTGATGAACGCGGAGGGGCAGTACGGATATTGTCCGATTTTTGACAACGGGGCAGGGCTGTTGTCCGATACTGCGATGGACTACCCGCTTGGCGCGGATATATACGAATCAATTGAAAAGGTCAAGGCCTGTACGTTTTGCGATGATTTTACGGAGCAGTTGGATATTGTTGAGCGCTTGTATGGGAATAGGCTGCGGTTTTCGTTTGGCAGGAAGGATGTGGAGCGTTTATTGGCTTCAGCAGTGGCATATCCGCCGGAAATCAGGGAAAGAGTGCGGGATATTCTCTTTGAGCAGATGAGGAAGTATGCGTATTTATTTGCATAAAATGTGATTCGACTTTGTGCTTTGAAGAAGATTTGCGGATAACCGTGTGTTGCGAGAGAAAAACGGGGATATTCGGAGAGGGAGTTATTTCAGATGAAAGAGAAAAAACAAACGGCATACATATTGCTGTTGATTGCGGCAATAACGGTTGTCATACTGATTATCGGGCTGCGGTTTACTTGGCAGGGCGCAGACGGTTCACAATACGCATACGTGGGAGCCGGCGCGGGTCAGGGTGCGCATTGGCGCACGGTCCTGCACAAGGCTGACGGGGAGACGGCTTCTGCCATCAGGCAGGGGCAGATACATTCTTGGCTGTATGCAGCGGACGCGGAGGCGCTGAAGGCGGCAACGGCGGAGTTCGACATGGCGACGGACTGGGTGGATTTGGCGGATCGTTTTGTGATTCTGGACCGTGTGCAGGATACGGATATTGTTTTATATGGACTTTCCGGCTTTGACGGCATGGCGCTGCGGGACGGCGGCCATGTATACCCGCTCGAGGTTCCCTGGGCGGCACCCCGAATCGTGACACCGGAGGTGTACGCCGCCGATTATGACGGGGACGGGGAGCGGGAGTATGCCGTGACGACAGTGGTATTTACGGGAACGGGAGTTCATGTCGGGCAGCTCTACATTGTCGAGCCTTCCGCAGGCTTGGGTGAAATCGCATCCTGCGGGGACATGTGGCCGGCGCAGGAGCTGAACGCGCGCATTACGACGGAATATGACGCGGAGTGGGATTTGCTGGAGGTGTCGGTGGACGGCGCTTATCGGGCGACGCTGGGAGTGAAACGCCTTGAGGAATTTTACGGGTCGGCGTGCAGGGGGCTTGCATGGGGCGACCAAATGACCTTTACCGAGCGAAACGGGCAGTTGTGGCTGTGCGCGGAGACGGGTATCCTGTTGGAGGACATGGTCACGCCGGTTGACGGGTATTGGTTTCGGGTGACTGCGCCGGTTCTGTATGACGCGTCCGGCGCCTTTTCGCTGGGAGATATTCATCTGGAAATAGAAGAGGAGGAGCTGTTGGCCGTGGAGGAAGCGGCACAGCCCAAGGAGCGCGAGGTGAATGTGCTCCTTGCGGATGTCACGCACGACGGCATTGAGGAGCGGATTGTGACGTCGATGGAGTATTTTGACGGGCAGGAGGAGGCGGATATCGGGACATTGCTGCGCGGCGGCGGCCTCGGGCATGTCCGCGTGTACGAGGGAGAGACGGTACGGGATAGCGGGCAGCAGGGATACTGCATCTGGGAGCAGGAGTTTGCCGTTTCCAGACCCGGGAACGTGCAGATTTCTGTTGCAGAGCGGGACGGCTTGGCTTACTTGCTGACAAGCTGTCTGGGCTTTCAGCAGGGCTCGCTTTCCTATCAGTATGACGTGTTCTCACTGGACGCGTCGGGAAGGGTTTTCATGGAGGATGCCCGGCAGTTGAATTATGATGTGGGATTGGACGGGGAGGCGGACTTGGAAAATGACGCCGTGCTGCGGGATGCGGTCGGGACATTTCGGGCTCATATCGCGGGATGGCTGGGGAATGCGGCGCTGATAGCGGCAACGGATATAAATACGGCGCAGGAGGCCTTCGTCAGCGAGGGAGGGAGTCCGCTGTCACCGCATGACTATTACGATGTGATTTTGGGTATAGCTGAATAGTTACTAATATGCGGAAAATTTTTTTAATGGGTTGACATTTCTATAATATTAGTGTACTATCTTACTAGTGCACTAATATACTGAAAGGAGGAGCTGCCTTGGAGTATGACAACAATATACCGATTTATCTGCAGGTTATTAATCGGATAAAGAAGGACATGATACAGGGAAAGCTGCCGATGGGAGAGAAGCTTCCCTCAACGCGGGAGCTTGCGGTACAGTATCATATCAATCCGAATACCGCGATGAGAATCTACAAGGAAATGGAGCTGCAGCACATGTGCTTTACGAAGCGGGGGCTGGGAACCTTTGTCACGGAGGATCCTGCGGTGATCACACAGATGCGCGTATCGATGGCGGGGGAGCTGCTCAATGGCTTTGTTCGGGAGATGAAGGAGCTGGGCTTTTCCAAGGAGGAGCTGCTCGACGGCATTTTGGCGCGCTTTGACAAGGCGGAGCCTGACGAAGAGAGACAGGAGGATTAGCATGTTAGAATGTTCAAAATTAAAGAAGGAGTATTTCAACAAGACGGCGGTTCAGGATATCAGCCTGCGGCTGGAGAAGGGGCGGGTATACGCCCTGCTGGGTCCAAACGGCAGCGGCAAGACGACTTTTATGAAGATGGCGGCGGGGCTGGTCAAGCCGACGCAGGGCACGATACTGTATGAGGATAAGCCGATTGGCGCAGCGTCCAAGCGGGATATCGCATATATGTCCACGGAGCCGTATTTTTATTCTTTTATGACGGTGGAGAGCGTGGGGAAGTATTATAAGGATTTCTTTGAGGACTTCGACGAGAAGCTGTACCACGAGTTGATCGGGCAGATGGAGCTTCAGCGCACGGATAAAGTGACACGTCTGTCATCCGGAATGATGGCGAAGCTCAAGGTGGCGGTCACGATTGCAAGGAAGGCAAAGCTGTATCTGCTGGATGAGCCGCTCAACGGCATTGATCTGATTGCGCGTGAGAAGATTATCACGGCGATTCTGCGGGCGGCAGGGGAGGACTGCGCGATTGTGATATCCAGCCATCTGGTGGATGAGCTGGAGCCGGTGGTGGACAGCGTGATTTTCATCAAGGACGGTGTCAATATCCTCACGGGGAACGCGGAGGCCGTCAGGGAAGAACAGGGGAAATCCATCGTCGATTTGTATCGGGAACTTTATGTATAGAGAGGGGAAGGAACAGATGGCAAAATTGATCAAATATGAATTTCAGAAGCAGATGTTTTCAAAGCTTGTTATCGTGGTGTCGCTGGCGGTTCTGATTGTGCTTTTCACCTATGCGGTGCTTCGGGATGACGAGCGTATGGCAGTGGTGGTCCTAGGGGTCACGACCGCTTTTATGGCGCTTGCAATCACCTATGTGGGAATAGAGGGAGCGGTCGTCTATTCAAGGGATTTAAAGACGAAGCAGAGTTATATGCTGTTTATGGTACCACAGTCCTCGTGGAGCATTCTGGGGGCGAAGATTATCGCCTCTGTGCTGCAGATTTTGTTTACCATGTTTATATTTACGGTAACGCTGGCCGCGAATGTCACGATTTTTCTGATGCGCAATGTCGGCATGAAGGAGCTGATCGAGACGGGCAGACGGTTGGTCGAGATGCTTTTCCATGTCCGCATAGACGTCAGATTTTTCGTGGAGGCGCTTGTCGTAACCTTTATTCTGTGGGTATTTCTCTTTATGCTCGCGGTGTTTGTGGAGACGCTTCTGTATACGGTGCTCCATCAGGGGAAGCTGATATCGGTTCTGGCGGTGGTGGCGTACTTCTTTGTATTCTTTGGCGCTGTAAAGCTGGAGAATGTGTGTTATGAGCTGGTGGTGCGGATAGCCCCTGTCGGGATCAGTGAGCTTGTATTAAGGGGGATGTCTTATGCGTATTATCTGGCGCTCGATCTGATACTGTTCTTTGTGAGCGCGTGGCTGATTGAGAAGAAGCTGAGTGTGTGAGTGCGGGGGAGGGAGCGCCTATGAGGATAAGACCATACATAGAAGGCAGGGATTATGAGTATGTGGAAAAGTGGATTGGCGACGAAAAAGTCCATGCTTTGTGGTGTGCCAATCTCATTCCATATCCTGTCACAAGGGAGAAGCTTCACGTTTTTTTGGAGAAAAGCGCGATGGAGTGGACGGACAGCGCATATGTGGCAACAGAAGACAATGGAAAAATAACAGGGTTTTTCTGCTATTCCATCAATGTCAATGACAATACGGGCTTCCTCAAATTTGTTATCGTTGACCGTGAAAAAAGGGGAACAGGCTGCGGCAGAGAAATGCTGCGGTTAGCGTTACAATATGCTTTTGCCATAACAGGTGTGGATTTGGTGCAATTAAATGTATTTGAAGAAAACATTGCGGCAAAACGCTGTTATAAGAAAGTCGGCTTTGTTGAGGAAAGTATATCGAACGATGTTTTTCAATACAAGGACGCATTGTGGAGCAGATGCCATATGATCATTGAAAAGAGGCAGTTCCTACATGGGCAGCAGACACAATATTGAGGCGATAAAAATGTGGGGTGTTGCGATTGCGGCACCCCTAAATGGAGATGGGTAGCAAAAACCAAACAACAACACACAGCAAACAAATACCCGTTGGAATATATGTTAAAATAGTATTTCTTTTCTTATGATTACTTTTTGAAATTTCAAATACTCTATGAAAAAGAATACTGGCAATCAACATGGGTATAAACCCCATTGCTAACCAAATCAAAGCAAGTTCATGTAGTTCCATGGGTAACATTGCATTGGGAAATATGACTATGTGTGATTGAGATAATACAGATATCAATAAAGCAAGTACAATTGCAACGCCTATGAGTGGGGGGTGCGGACAAAAGTCTGTAAATACAGATCTTCCGTGATAATGATTGGGCTGAAAGCTCTT
>JAMPFV010000001.1:433773-454006 GCA_023664265.1 Roseburia sp. | reverse complement strand
TTTATAACTTTATCAGTGTATGTACCTTGTGCCACAGTATTTATATCGCTATTTATCGGCTGAGATATGTTTTGTTTTAGGGCAAATATGAATAATTAAGAAATATAGATTTGTATGTATGAGCTGTGCGATGGGGCACGGCTTTTTTACATAAATAAAAAAATGGAGGAATGAACATGAGAGATTGGAAAAAATGGGTAAAGGCGGCAGGCACAAGAGCTGTGAAAACTGTAGCGCAGACAGCGATTGCATCAATAGGAACGGCGGCTGTGATAAGTGCAGTGGATTGGAGGTTTGTAATATCGGCTTCGCTTTTGGCCGGATTCGTATCAATGCTTACAAGCTTAGCAGGACTCCCTGAGTTAAAAGAAGCGAAGGAGAAAAAGGATGGAGAATAAGCAGATAAAGATACCTGATTGGGCTAAATGGAATTATATCAGGGATTATAAAAAAGTAAAGGTTGCCGGAATCAATTATGTTATTCTCAAGGCAATAAATAAGAGTAACAAGAAAGACGGCAGATTTGAAGAGCATATATCTGGATGCAGTGAGGCAGGGATAGAAGTATACGCAACATATCATTACACGTATGCTTCTAATGTGCAGGAAGCTGTCGCGGCAGCAAATAAGTGGCTTGAAGCTGTAGCAGGCAGATGCAGGCGGTTTATACTGGACTATGAGGACGCCAGCCTGTATAAAGGCGGCTGTGCAGCTATAGCGGTAATACAGGCGTATGCAAATATTATCCAGCAGACAGGATATGAATTTTATGTGTACATGGGATTGTCGGATTATAACAGCTATTTTCGGAAGGATGCCGATAAACTTCCTTATAAAATGTGGATTGCGAGGTATTATAAAGGTTATACCCCGTTTGACCTGCAGACGGCGGTCAATGAAAAGTATAAACCTGCAATAGGAAAGAGTATAGTTGGATGGCAGTATACTTCAGTCTGCGCTATAGACGGCGTTGATGCTCCTTGTGACGTAAGCATGTGGTACGAAGACATAGAAGCACATACATCTGTGATAAACAATATAGAACATAATCCGTATATGGAACCACAGCAGAATGTTAAAATGGGAACTTGCGGCAATGATGCAGACTGGGTATTATGGTACTTGTGGCGTTTTGGAAAGCTTCTTAATGAAGTGGGACAAGCAGATGCCGCACAGATAAACGGAGACATTGACAGAGATAATACAGTACAAATAAGAGAAGTGCAAAGGTTGTTGGGAATTTCGGACGATGGAATAATGGGGCCTATTACGAGAGCAGTGTTTAAAAAGATATGTTAAAAAATATGGGAAGGATTCAACAGTAGAGTCCTTCCCGCATTTTTAAAATTTATTGAATATGGGTTATATATGTTTTAAAATAGTGTTAAACAAATTTGAAAAGCATTCAAAATAGAATTTTTACGATACAATTTAAGCAAAAATCCACTTAACAATTTGAAATGTCATTTTTAATGATGAAAAACGTCATTTTTGTTGCAAGCTTACACAGACGGCACAGATAATAAGATTACCGGAAAAGAGCTTATTGCGTTGGCGTGGAACGTGATAGAGGATGCACAATATATGCTTGGCGGCATGGTGACATTCTTGGAAGCAGAGAATGAGGAAAAGCTCTTATCTTTTTATCAAAACAATCATTTCTCGCAGTTTGACACCAGACAGACTGCATCAGACACAGAGGAACCGCATGAGTTGATACAGCTCTTGAGGATGCTCTGACATAATCCGAAAATTTCCCGTAAGAATAACGAAATAATTGTATTTGGGACTAGCGGACGCGCCGGCGGCTTGGTACAATGGTCTTATAAATAAAATGGAGAGGGAAACTATGTTTACGGAAGCGGATATCAGAAAAGAAACGATGGAGCGCACCTTCCAGAGGGGGCGTCAGCTTTACGGCTACGGCAACGTACAGCAGATACAGGTGACGGACGTCTGGGTCGATGACCGGAAATATGAGAAAATCAGGGCGACCGTGCAGGGAAGCAGTTGGCGGTGCTACAATGTGAATATCACCGTGCAGGAGAAGGAGCGCCGGCTCGGCTCCTATCACTGCGAATGTCCGGCGTCGGGCGAGTACAGCGGCCTGTGCAAGCATGAGGTGGCTGCCCTTCTGCGCTATATCAGGGTGAAGGAGGACCAGCGCAGGCGGCTCTCGGAGACGCCTGACAAAATCGTGGTGGAGCTGCCGCACAAGCCCACGTTGCAGGAGCTTGAGAAGAAGCAGATGGTTTCCAAGGGACTGAGGCTGTTCGGGGCTCAGGGCACACCGCGGAAGGAGCAGGACAAGCGCCCTAAGACCGATATCGGTCTGTACCGCATTCTGGTGGGGAACGGCTTTGAGCAGCAGCTTCAGTACCGGCAGCAGGCGATGAAGGGGAAGGTGCATCTGGAGCCGTACTGCCATGACCGATACAGCGGAAGGGTGACGGTTGAGTTTAAAATCGGAATCACACAGCAGTATGTCCTGAAAAATGTCATGGAGTTTGAGGAGCTGGTGCGCAGGAACGAGAATAAAAAGTACGGGGAGAAGCTGGAGTTTTATCATCACATGTCCATGTTCGACGAGGAGAGCGTCCCGCTGGTAAAGTTTCTGTTGGAAATCGTGAGCGACTTCAAGACAAGCGGTGGAATATCGGTTCATCAATACTACAGCAAAAATGACGTGAAGCGCGAGATCCCGCTGGTCGGAAGCCATCTCGACCGCTTTATGGAGGCGATGGCCGGCAGGGAATTTTCGCTGGATATTTCGGGGGATGTCGGGCGGTACAGAATGGAGGACGGGATGCCGGAACGTCCGCTGGAGCTGAAAAAGACGGAGGGCGGGATTACGGTAACCGCGCGCCGCTTGAATATGGTAAAGGGCAGTCTGTATCAGTACACCTGCGATCGGGAGCGGAAGCTGATCTACCGCGTGCCGCTCGAGGAGCTTGCGCCGGTTCTGCCTTTTATGGAATACATGAATAATCAGGCGGGGAAGGGCGTGTTTATCGCGGAGAGCGAGCTGCCGATGCTGTGCAGGGATTTGCTTCCCAACCTGTATCAGTGCTATCAGGTCAAGACGGAGGCGTTTGACCCGAGCGGGTATCTGCCGGAGGAGGCCGACATAGCGATCTATCTGGACATGCCGTCCGGCGATGAGGTCAGTTGCCGGATAATGGCGGTGTATGGGGAACAGGAATATAATGTGACGGGAGTGTCAGAAAATACCGAGGCTTCTTCTTTCTATACGCAGAATAAGAGTGCGGTGACGCAGAAGCGCGATGTGCAGCGGGAACTGCTGGCGGATTTGGAAATCGGCGCCGTTTTTAAGAAATATGATGCGGCGAAAGGATTACGGCTGCTGTCCGGTGACAGTGATGTCATTTACGAGTTCCTGACGGAGGGCGTGGAGCGTCTGCATGAGCTGGGGGAGGTCTTTGTCTCAGAGGAGATGAAGAAGCTCCAGGTGATGAGGAAGCTGAGATTCACGGTCGGCGTCTCGCTCAAGAGCGGCCTGCTGGAGCTGGATATCGACTCGCCGGATATGTCGCTGGAGCGCCTTGCGGAAATCCTCTCCAAATACGACCGGAGGAAGAAATATTATCGGCTCAGAGACGGCTCTTTTATCAATATGGAAGATTCGGAGATGAGCAATGTCATTTCCATTGTGGACGGGCTGCGCCTGACACAGAGCCAGTTGAAAAAGGGAACGGTTTCCGTGCCGAAATACCGTGCGCTGTATCTGGACAGCCTCTCTAGGGAGGAGGGCGTCTCCTATATGCATAAGGACAGGCAGTTCCGGCAGCTTGTCCGCAATATGAAATCGGTGGAGGACTGCGACTATGAGGTGCCGCAGGAGCTACAGCAGATTATGCGGGAGTACCAAAAGAGCGGCTACCGCTGGCTGAAAACATTGCATGACAACGGCTTTGGCGGTATCCTTGCCGACGATATGGGGCTTGGAAAGACGCTTCAGGTCATCGCCTTCCTCGCGTCGGAGTACGGAGTGTGCGGCGCGGCACAGGACGCGGCGGCGCAGACGCCGTCCGGCTCGGAGGGACGGATTGGCAGGACGCTGATTGTATGCCCTGCCTCGCTCGTGTACAACTGGCAGAGTGAGATTGAGCGCTTTGCCCCCGCGCTGACGGTGGTGACGATTACGGGCGACGCGGCGCAGCGCAGGGCCTTGGTGGAGGAGAGCGCAGGGAACGCGATTCTGATTACGTCCTATGATTTGTTGAAGCGAGACATAGAGAACTACGAGGGGATGGAGTTTTTCTGCGAGGTCATTGACGAGGCGCAGTTTATCAAGAATCAGAAAACGCAGGCGGCGAGGGCGGTCAAGCTGATCGCGGCAGGGACGCGGTTTGCGCTGACGGGGACGCCGATGGAGAACCGCCTGAGTGAGCTGTGGAGCATCTTCGATTATCTGATGCCGGGATTCCTGTTTGCCTATAAGCAGTTCAAGGAGGAAATCGAGGCGCCGATTGTGGAGCGGCAGGATGAGACGGCGCTGCTGCAGCTTCGCCGCTTTATCACGCCCTTTGTGCTGCGCAGGCTGAAAAAGGATGTTTTGAAGGATTTGCCCGACAAGCTGGAGGAAATCGTCTATGCCAAGATGGAGCAGGAGCAACAGGAGCTTTATGACGCCGCTGTCACAAAGCTGCGGCTGATGCTTGCGAAGCAGACGGACGAGGAATTTAAGGAGAATAAGCTTCAGGTGCTCGCGGAGCTGACAAGACTGCGCCAGCTCTGCTGCAACCCGTCGCTGATTTACGAGAATTACGGGGGCGCGTCGGCCAAGGCGGAGGTCTGCATGGAGCTTTTGCACAACGCCATTGAGGGCGGCCATAAGGTGTTGCTCTTCTCGCAGTTTACGTCTCTGCTGGAGCTGCTTGTCGCGCAGGCGCGGCGGGAGGGGATCACCTTCTTCAAGCTGACGGGACAGACGCCGAAGGAGGAGCGCATCCGCATGGTGGATGCCTTTAACGGCGGGGACACGCAGGTGTTTTTCATCTCGCTGCGGGCGGGCGGAACGGGACTGAACCTGACGAGCGCGGATATTGTCATCCACTTTGACCCGTGGTGGAATGTGGCGGCGCAGAATCAGGCGACGGACAGGACGCACCGCATCGGGCAGAAGAACGTGGTGACGGTGTATAAGCTGATTGCGAAGGGCACGATAGAGGAAAAGATTGTGAAGCTGCAGGAGGCGAAGCAGGAGCTTGCGGAGCAGGTGCTCGGCGGGGAAAATATGGACAGGGCGACCCTGTCAAAGGAGGAGCTGCTGGAGCTGTTGGGATAATGGAAATTGAGTATGGCAGAATTTAGATATGGAAGAAATTGAATATGACAAAATTTAGATATGGCAGAAGTAAAAGATAGGAGGATTTGAGATGGCATTGATGCATGTGGACTTTTTTTCGGATGTTCTTGGGATGAGCACCAATATGGATGTGATTTTGCCGCAGAAGACGCATGGGCAGATTGGCATGGAGGGCGCGGCCGCGGGCGGCCGGTACAAGACCATGTACCTGTTGCACGGGATGAGCGACGACCACACCATCTGGCAGCGGCGTACCTCCATAGAGCGGTATGTGAGCGATCTGGGGATTGCGGTCGTGATGCCGACGACGCATCTGGCGTTCTACACCGATACGCGGTACGGGATGCGCTACTGGACGTTTCTCTCGGAGGAGCTGCCCGCCATCTGCAGGGAATTTTTCCCGCGCATGTCCTCAAGGCGGGAGGACACGCTGGCCGCGGGGCTGTCGATGGGCGGCTATGGTGCGTGGAAGCTCGGGCTTGGGGCGAGTGAGACGTTCGGCGCGGCGGCGTCTCTGTCGGGCGCGCTGGACATGGTGCGGGATTACCGGCGAAATATGGAGGAGCGGTCGCAGATAAGGCCGCTTTTTGAGGGTATTTTCGGCAGTGTGGAGCAGTTGGAAGGCTCCGACAACGATTTGATGGCGCTCGCGGAGAAGCTGGCGGCTCGCAACGGAGAGCGCCCGCGCCTTTACGCGTGGTGCGGTACGGAGGATTTCCTCTACGAGGGCAATCTGGCGGCGTGGGCGCATGTGAAGGAGCTTGGCTATGCGCTGACCTGCGAGCAGTCCGAGGGCGATCACCAGTGGAAATACTGGGACGCGAAGATACAGGACGTGCTGCGCTGGTGGCTGGAATAGGGGGCTATTCCAGCATGATTTCCTTGACGGAGAGGCGCTCCATGCGCTTCGCGTACAGCAGCAGGATACCTTCATAGAGCAGGATAAATACCGCGAGGGTGATCAGCATTACGGGCACGTCAAACTGATAGTCGGGCACGTTCTCCATGCCGGCCAGCACGACGGCGGTGACAAGCTTCAGCAGGGCGAACTGGTAGACGGTGCCGAGGGCAAAGCCGAGATACGCCCACGGCCGGTAGCCGCCGAGAACGGCGCCCGCGCACTCCCTTGCGCTGTAGCCGAACACTTTCATCATGGTGATGGTCTTGCCGTTTGCCTTGACGACGGAGGTCGTGGCAATCAGGAGTGTGACACAGGCCAGCGTGAAGCCGATGGCCATAATCATCACGGACATCATGCGGCTTGCAAGTGCGTCCACGCCAAAGGACATCTGCGTCATGGACGAGAAGCAAAAGACGGCGAAGGTGATAAAAAACACCAGCGACTTGCGCTGTCTGACGGTGCCTCTTTTCAGCTCGGTCAGGAAGGGCAGATCGGTCTCCCTTTTGGATTTTACGACCTTGACGGCCACGGTCTCCCGAATCAGCGCGAGCGCGGGGATCCGCAGTCTGCGGTAGCTGTAGAGGATGGCCAACAGCGCAAAGAACAGCGTTGGCAGCCCTACCAGTGCCGCCAGCAGCGAGGGGTGAAAGGCGCTGTCGAAGGCGGGCAGATACCCGTCCCGATTCTGTACCTCATAAAAGGCCGGCATGAGCAGGGTCGCGCCGAGAAAGCCGAGCGCCGTGCCCGCAAGGACGGACAGTCCGAAGGCCGCGAAGCCCTTTGAGACGGCAAGCCTTGAATATCCGAGCGCCTTGAGGATCCCTAACTGTTTCTTGTGCGTGTCGATATAGTGCCCGATGTAAAAGCACAGCAGCACGACGGTGGTGAGCAGCAGACAGCCGCCGCAGAGCGCGCTCACGATTTTCGCGGTGCTGCACTGCATATCGTAGAAGGCTCTTGTGTACTCGTCGGTGATGAGCGCTTCGATGCCCGTCAAATCCATGTGCCAGTTCAGAAAGAGCGTGCAGACAAAAACCGCGCAGAAGGTTACGACCAGGATGCCTGCCATTTTAAAGATGTCTTTATAACTGATGATCATAGCGCGCCTCCTACCATTCGATTTCGTATGCCGTTTTTCGGGTTTGGTTGCGGTACTCCTCGGTGATTTGCCCGCTGTTCATGCGGATTACCGTGTTGGCCATGTCCGCGATGTTTTGGTTGTGCGTCACCATGACCATTGTGAAGCCCAGCTCGTCCTTGAGCTTTGCGATATAGTCGAGCACCTGCCGTCCCGTCTGCTCGTCGAGCGCGCCTGTGGGCTCGTCCAGATACAGAACGCGGGGGTTCTTGGCGAGCGCCCGCGCCACGGAGACGCGCTGCTGCTCGCCGCCGCTCAGCTCGTGAGGATACTTGCCGCCCTTTCCCTCCAGTCCGACGGCGCTGATAATCTCGCGGTATTCCCTGTTGCCCGCAAGATCCGCGCCCATTTTCACATTCTTATCGACCGTCAGGTTCGGAAGCAGGAAATACTGCTGAAAGATATAGCCGATGCAGTCGCGTCTGAACTTCGTCAGCTCCTCGTCGTTCATGGAGGAGAGGCTCAGGCTGTCATAGCAGACGGAGCCTGCGTCCGCGGGCTCCAGCCCCGAGATCACGTTGAGCAGGGTCGATTTCCCCGAGCCTGAGGCGCCCAGTATCACGACAAAATCGCCGTCCTCAATCGTGAGGGATACGCCCTTTAACACCTCGTTGTTTCCATAAGATTTATGTACGTTGTCAATTTTTATCATCCTTTTTGTGTGCTCCTTTCTCCATCATCATCAGCGCGACAAAGATCTGCCTCAGCCGTTCCTGGATCTGCTCCATGGTGTAGCTGCATAATCCGGTGGCACACATCGTCGCGATTCCATGTGTGTATGTCCATAAATGCTGATAAATCATGTCCGCTGCTTCTCTGCTGTCCACATACTTTGACACGGACTGCAGGATTCGTTCATAGCTGTCGTCGATTTGCGGAAGGATGCTCTCCACGCCGATCTGCCCGGGCACGGCGCTCATAAAGAGCAGCCGAAACAGCATCGGTTCCTCGAGGGAGAATCGGATATACGCCATTCCCACGCCCTGAAAGGCCAGCTCCTGTTGCAGACCGCTGTCGATGTAGCGGCCGTACAGCTCCTTGGCGCGGGCTATCACCTCGGCCTTCAGCTCGTCCATCGTCTCAAAGACGGTAAAAATCGGCCTTGCCGAGCTGCCCAGACGGCTGCCCAGCTCTCTCGCCGTGAGCTTGTCAACCCCCTGCGTCCTGACGATCCGGAAGGCGGCTTCTATGATTTCTTCCTGCGTAAACTTTGCTTTTGGCGGCATGGTGAACTCCTTTCTAAAACAATTGTTTTAAATCGCATGTTTTATTATAGGACGGCAGTGGGGGGATGTCAAGAGGAAAACTTATTTAGGAAAAAAGTTATTTAGGAAAAAAGTTATTTAGGAAAAAAGTAGAAATTTCACGGATAGTATGATAAACTGAGAATGTAAGGGCTTACAGCCTGACAAGGGCAGTCGGAAACGAAACAACAGACTATGATTGGAGTTGAGGAGTTGTGGATATGGAGAGAAGAGAGTTTGATTTATTGGCACTTGGGGAAATCCTGCTTCGTCTGTCGCCGCCGGTCAATGAGCGGCTGACAAGAGGCGACGCGTTTCAGAAGCAGGCGGGCGGCGCGGAGTTGAACGTGGTCTCCGGCGTATCGCTTCTGGGGCTCAGGACAGGCATTATATCAAAGGTGCCCGCAAATGATTTGGGGAACTACATACAGAACAGGGTGCGCTTCTGCGGCGTCAGCGACGACTATCTGGTGTACGACAGGACAAAGGACGCAAGGCTTGGCATTTACTATTACGAGTACGGTGCGCACCCGAGGAAGCCGAATGTCATCTATGACAGGAAGAACACCGCCTTTGCGGACATCTCTGTGGACGATTTTCCGGAGGAAATGTTTTCGGCGGCGCGCTGCTTCCACACGACGGGGATTACCCTTGCGCTGGTTCAGGAGACGAGAGATGCGGCGATAGAGATGATCAAGCGCTTTAAGGAGCACGGCACACTGATTTCGTTTGACGTGAACTTCCGCGGGAACCTGTGGACAGGCGAGGAGGCCAAGGCCTGCATCGAGACGATTCTGCCGTATGTGGATGTGTTCTTCTGCTCCGAGGATACGGCGAGGCTGACCTTTGGCAAGGAGGGGACCGTGCAGGAGATGATGAAGAGCTTTACCGAGGATTACAATATCAGCGTGGTTGCGTCCACACAGCGGATTGTGCATTCGCCGAAGATTCACTCGTTCGGATCCGTCATCTATGATGCCATCAACGACGAGTTTCTGCAGGAGCCTGCCTATGAGAATATCGACGTGGTGGACCGCATCGGCAGCGGGGACGCATACATATCGGGTGCGCTTTACGGGCTTCTCGCGCACAATATGGACTGCCGCAAGGCGATGGAATACGGCAACGCAACAGCGGCTGTCAAGAACACCATCCCGGGCGATCTGCCGTCCTCCAATCTCAAGGAGATTGACTCGATTATCAGAAACCACCAGTCAACAGGCCCGCAGCTTGAGATGAACCGATAAGGCGGCGCGGGCTTTGCTGATAATTTGATAGTGTGAAAGATAGGGGGAACCGGCGCGTTTGCGTTGGTTCCTTTTACCAAATTTTTTTGGTGATTTTTACTTGCATTTTGGCGGGCAAATCCCTTGACTATTTTGAGGTTGCTTGCTATGATATTTACAGATGCGCAAACGGTTGCGCAAAGAAACGGATTCATTGTCGGACGGAGGGAAATTATGTTGGATTATATCAAAGGAATGGACATTTCGTCGTTGGATGAAATTGAGAAGCTCGGCGCGAGATTTTACGACAACGGAGAGGAAGGCGATCTGATAGAGATATTAAAGCGCTACGGCACGAATTATATCCGGCTTCGGCTCTGGAACGACCCGAAGTCTCCGGAGGGCGAGCCCTACGGTGCGGGCAACTCGGACTATGAGGTGACGCTCCGTTTGGCAAAGCGCGTGAAGGCGGCAGGGCTTGGCTTTCTGTTGGATTATCACTACAGCGATTTCTGGGCGGATCCCGGGAAGCAGAGGAAGCCGAAGGCTTGGGCGGACTACAGTGTGGAGCAGCTCGAACAGGCGGTATATGACTTTACGAAGGAGACCATGCTCAGCTTTATCAGGGAGGGCGCCGTGCCGGATATGGTTCAGGTGGGGAATGAGCTTTCCAACGGATTGCTCTGGCCGGAGGGACAGGTTCCCAATTACGGCAATATTGCCCGCTTTGTCAGCGCGGGGATTCGGGCGGTGAAGGAGACCTGCCCTGCGGCGAAGATTATGATACATCTGGATAATGGCGGCAATAACGCGCTTTACAGGGAATGGTTCGACCGGTATATCAATAAGAATAACGGCGAGGACTTTGATGTCATCGGACTTTCCTACTATCCCTTCTGGCACGGGACGCTGGACGACCTGGCAAATAACATGAACGATATTGCGGTGCGTTTTGGCAAGGAGCTTGTGATCGCGGAGGTGTCGATGGGGCATACGACGCAGGACTATGCGGCATACGAGAAGCTTGCCCCCGAGAACCGGAAAGGGATGGCGACAAAGCCCGCGCTCTGTGAGAAGGTTCCGTTCCCAATGACGCGGGAAGGGCAGTGCGATTTTATGCGGGCGTTTCTGGATACGATAGAGAAGGTTCCGGAGAACAGAGGAAGGGGCTTCTTCTATTGGGAGGCCGGATGGCTTCCGGTGGAGGGCAGCGGCTGGGCGACGGACGCGGCGCTGGCCTATATTCAGGAGAAGGGCCCGGGAGGAAACGAGTGGGCGAATCAGGCGCTCTTTGACTATGATGGAAACGCGCTTCCCGCGCTGCAGGTCATAAAGGAGTACCAACCGGTATAGAATAAGGTGTGAAATTGAGGATGTAAACGAAAGGCATTGTAAATTGAAGGTATAGGTTGAAAGCATAAATCGAACCGGAAGAAACACAAAATAAATTTCAGAAAGGATACGAAATACCATGAAACAGGAATTGTTAAAGAAATTCGGAGAAGTATTCGGCAGTACGGAGGGCGCGTCCGTGTTCTTCGCCCCGGGGCGTGTGAACCTGATTGGAGAGCACACGGACTACAACGGCGGACATGTTTTCCCCTGCGCCCTGACCATCGGCACCTATGCGGTGGCAAGGCTTCGGGCGGATGATAAGCTTTGCCTCTATTCCATGAACTTCGAGCAGAGCGGCGTCGGAGAGAGCACGCTTGCGGACATTGAGGAAAAGACCGCGGGCGATTGGCGCAATTATCCCAAGGGAATTGTGTGGGCGTTTGGCAAGAAAGGCTTTCAGGTGAACAAGGGACTGGATATCCTCTATTACGGCAATATCCCCAACGGCTCCGGCCTCTCGTCCTCCGCGTCCATCGAGGTGCTCACGGGATTTATCCTCAAGCAGCTTTTCGGGTTCGATGTGAGCAACCAGGATTTGGCGTTGATCGGGCAGTTCTCAGAGAACGCGTACAACGGTGTGAACTGCGGCATTATGGATCAGTTTGCGATTGCGATGGGAAAGAAGGACGCGGCGATTTTCCTGGACACGGCGGATTTGTCTTATGAGTATGCGCCGATTTCCCTGAATGGGGCAAAGATTGTGATTCTCAACACCAACAAGAAGCGCGGGCTTGGCGACTCCAAGTACAATGAGCGCCGGAGCGAGTGCGAGGCGGCGCTGGCGGCCCTGCAGACAAAGCTTGATATTCAGTCGCTGGGCGAGCTGACGGAGGAGGAATTTGAGGCGAACAAGTCCCTGATCGGGGATGCGGTGAAGATAAAGCGCGCAAGGCACGCTGTCTATGAGAATCGGAGGACGATGAAGGCGGTGAAGGCGCTTGAGGAGAACGACCTTGCGCTTTTCGGGAAGCTGATGATCGCCTCCCACGACTCGCTTCGGGATGACTACGAGGTTACGGGCGTCGAGCTGGACACGCTTGTCGCGGAGGCGTTGAAGCAGGAGGGCGTTATCGGCGCGCGAATGACGGGCGCGGGCTTTGGCGGCTGTGCGGTGAGCATCGTGAAGGAGGACTGCGTGGATCGCTTTATCGAGAATGTGGGGAAGGTCTACGAGGAGAAAATCGGATATAAGGCGGACTTCTATGTGGTGGAGATTGGCGACGGCCCGACTGTGTTGTAGGGCGTATGCGGATTGTTGTGGACTGTCTGTGAATTGAGGGTGCGCAGCGGACTGCGCGGAAAAGAGGGAAGAAATGATTACAAAGAACATAGCGATGCTGGTAGAGTATGGAGTTGCGGCGGGGCTGGTGAACGAGGCGGACAGGATTTATACGACCAACAGGCTTCTGGAGCTCTTCGGGCTGGAGGAGTATGACGCGCCGCAGGTGACGGAGAAAATCACGGATCCGTCCAAGTTCCCGCTGGAGCTGCTGCTCAAGGAGATGCTCGATTACGCGGCGCAGAACGGACTGATGCCGGACGACAGCATTGTTTACAGGGACTTGTTTGACACGAAGATTATGGGCGCTCTGGTGCCGCGCCCGTCGGACGTGATCTATACATTTAACAGGCTGTATGAGGAGAAGGGCGCGCGCGCGGCGACGGACTGGTACTACGCGTTCAGCCGGAATACGGATTATATCCGGCGCTACCGCATTGCCCGTGACATGAAATGGAAGGCGGAGACGGAGTACGGGGAGATGGATATCACGATCAATCTCTCCAAGCCGGAGAAGGATCCCAAGGCGATTGCGGCGGCGAAGAACGCGAAGCAGAGCGGGTATCCCAAGTGCCAGCTCTGCATGGAGAATGAGGGCTATGCCGGCAGGGTGAACCATCCCGCCAGACAGAACCACCGCATTATTCCGGTGGAGATTCAGGGAAATAAGTGGGGCTTCCAGTATTCGCCGTATGTATATTACAACGAGCACTGCATTGTGTTCAACAGCGAGCATATCCCGATGAAGATTGAGCACAATACCTTTGTGAAGCTGTTCAACTTTGTCGAGCAGTTCCCGCATTATTTTGTTGGATCGAACGCGGATCTGCCGATTGTGGGCGGCTCCATTCTGAGCCACGACCATTTTCAGGGCGGCAACTATGAATTTGCCATGGCAAAGGCGCCGGTAGAGCGCAGCTTTGCGGTGAAGGGCTTTGAGGACATCAAGGCGGGGATTGTCAAGTGGCCGATGTCGGTAATCCGTCTGTCCCATCCCGACTATAACAGGATCATTGCGCTCGCGGACGTGATTCTGGCAAAATGGCGCGGATATACCGACGAGGCGGCGTTTATCTTCGCGGAGACGGACGGCGAGCCGCATAACACGATCACGCCGATTGCGAGAAAGCGCGGCGAGGAGTACGAGCTGGATCTGGTTCTCAGGAACAATATCACGACGCCGGAGCACCCGTTAGGGGTATATCATCCGCATGCGGAGCTGCACCATATCAAGAAGGAAAACATCGGCCTGATCGAGGTGATGGGACTGGCGGTGCTCCCGTCAAGGCTGAAGGCGGAGCTTGAGGAGCTGGCGCGCGCGATCGTCGTCGGTGAGGATATCCGCCAAAATGAGACGCTTGAGAAGCACGCGGACTGGGTGGAGGAATTTATGCCTAGGTATGCGGGACAGATTACTGCGGAGAACATAACGGATATATTGCAAAAAGAGGTTGGTATCGTGTTTGGGAAGGTGCTCGAGCATGCGGGCGTCTATAAGCGGGATGCCGAGGGACAGGCGGCTTTCGACCGATTTATCAGCGTATTGTAAAGCCTTACGGGGTGAGTGCCAATGGGAACGTTCCGCAATGACAGGACGGAAAACAGAAAAATCACAATTTCAGATGTCGCGGAGGAGCTGCAGGTTTCCAAGACCACCGTGTCGCGGGCGATTTCGGGCAAGGGGCGTATCGGCGAGGAGACGCGCAGGCGGGTGCTGGACTATATCGCCGCAAAAGACTACAAGCCGAACGTCATAGCCAAGGGGCTTGCGCAGCAAAAGACCTACAATATCGCGCTGGCAATCCCCGGGGACTGCAACTTGGTGGATATGCCCTTTCTCCAGAATGGGATGCAGGGCATCTGCGAGGAGGCGTCGGCGCACGACTATGATGTGATGCTGGTGACCATCACGGGGGACGACTTGGGCAATCTCGAGCGCATGATTGCCAATCACAAGGTGGACGGGGTGATATTGAGCCGCTCCATGGTGCATGACGCGGCGGCGGGCTTTTTGAAGGCGCAGGAGATTCCCTTTGTGCTGATGGGCACCTCGAGGGACAGGGATATTTTGCAGGTGGACAACGACCACAGGGCGGGCTGCAGGGAGCTGGTGGAGACGCTGCTGCAAGGCGGGAATACCCGCATCGGGCTGGTCGGCGGCAGCAAAAGCTATGTGGTGAACCATACGCGGCTGCAGGGGTATGAGGACGCGCTGCGCGCCGCGCGGACGGACGACGGCGGGCGGCTGGTGTTTGAGGACTGCGATACGCCCGCGAAGGTGGAGCTGGCGGTCGATGGGCTTCTCGAGGCGCAGGCGGAGTGCATTGTCTGTATGGACGATGCGATTTGTCTGACGGTGCTGCAGACCTTGTCCGCAAGGCAGGTGCGGGTGCCGGAGCAGATGCAGGTCGCGTCTTTCTACGACAGTACACTGCTGCTGAACAATACGCCCGCCGTCACCTCGCTGCTCTTTGACGATAAGACGCTGGGGGCGCATACCTGCTCCGTACTCCTGCATTACATTCAGGGGGATGAGGTGAAGGGCAGGACGCTGCTCGGGTATGAAGTGCGGCTGCGGGCCTCCACCCGCAGAGATGGAGGAGAGGATGCCAAAGAAGAAACAATCGGCGGGCATTCTCCGCGTGGGTTTGAGCCTTGGAATTGATTCCCGCGGGCAGTGGGAAAATTTGAACGATATCAGGAGGAGAGAAGGATGCGGCAGACGCAAGAATTTGACTATGACAAGATAAAGGATCCCGCGTTTTTTGCGCAGAATCGAGTGAAGGCGCATTCCGACCATAGATACTACGCGGATGCGTGCGATATGCTGCAAAAGGCGGAGCATTTTCGGGAGAGCCTCGACGGCCTGTGGAAATTCCGCTATGCGGACAATATCGCGGAGGCGCCGAAGGAATTTTATAAGGCGGAGCAGGATTGCAGGGGCTGGGCGGATATTCGGGTTCCGGCGCATATCCAGATGGAGGGCTACGGCAAGCCGCAGTATGTGAACGTACAGTACCCGTGGGACGGGCATGAGGCGATAGAGCCGGGGGAGATTCCCACGCGCTTTAATCCGACGGCAAGCTATGTGAAATATTTCACGCTGCCGGAGCGCTTTGCGGGAAAGCGGGTGTTCGTGTCGTTTCAGGGCGTGGAGAGCGGATTTGCGCTCTGGTGCAACGGCGCTTACATCGGCTACAGCGAGGACACCTTTACGCCGTCGGAGTTTGAGCTGACGGAGGCGTTGAAGGCGGGCGAGAATAAGCTCGCGGTGCAGGTCTTTCGGTGGACGAGCGGAAGCTGGTGCGAGGATCAGGATTTCTTCCGGTTCTCGGGGATTTTCAGAAGTGTGTACCTCTATGCGATACCTGACACGCATGTCAGTGATTTGAAGATAAAGACGCTGTTGAGCGAGGATTATCTGTCGGCAAATATAGAGCTGACGCTGACGGCGATGCTTGCAGGCCAAGGCGGGGCCAAGGGGGAGGCGGCGCTTTCCCTGAACGGGGAGACGGTGGCGGAGCTGGACTTTGCGCTCTCCGGCGGGGAGAATCCGACGATTGCGATTCCCGTGGAGCGGCCTGTGCTTTGGAGCGCGGAAAAGCCTGTGCTGTATGACCTGCTCCTCACGGTGTATCATGCGGACGGCACGGTGGCGGAGCTCATCCCGCAACGGGTCGGCTTCCGCAGGTTTGCGATGGAGAACGGGCTGATGACCTTGAATGGCAGGCGCATTGTGTTCAAAGGTGTAAACCGCCACGAATTCAGTGCGCGCAGGGGCCGCGTGCCCGATTATGACGAGCTGCTTCAGGATATTGTCACCATGAAGCGCAACAACATCAACGCCATCCGCACGAGCCATTACCCGAACGATTCAAGGCTGTATGCGCTGTGCGATGAGTACGGTCTGTATCTGATTGACGAGTGCAATATGGAGACTCATGGGATGTGGGACTTTGTCGTGAGGGGCGTATGGCCGATTGAGAAGGCGCTTCCGGGCGACAGGAAGGAATGGGAGCCGCTGCTTTTGGATAGAATCAATTCCATGTACCAGCGGGACAAGAACCATCCGTCGATTCTGATATGGTCGTGCGGCAATGAATCGTTCGGCGGTTCCGTCGTCTATGAGATGTCAAAGCTGCTCCATGCGCTGGACGATACGCGGTTGGTGCACTATGAGGGCGTGGCAAACGACAGGCGCTATAACGATACCTCCGATATGGAGAGCCGCATGTATCCGAGCGCGGCGTATGTGAAGGAGTTCCTTGAGAAAGACAGGAGTAAGCCGTATCTGCTGTGCGAGTACACGCACGCGATGGGAAATTCCTGCGGCGGGATGCATCGGTATACCGATTTGACGGACGAGGAGCCGCTGTTTCAGGGCGGGTTTATATGGGACTATATCGACCAGTCGATTTATCATAAGGATCGGTACGGCAACGAGGTACCGGGCTACGGCGGCGATTTTGACGACAGGCCCTGCGACTATAATTTCAGTGGAAACGGCATTGTCTACGGCGGAAGCCGCAACCCGTCGCCGAAGCTGCAGGAGGTCAAATTCAACTATCAGAATATCCAGATAGAGGTTGCGGGGGACAAATTTACGGTAATCAACAAAAACCTGTTTACCGATACGGCGGAGCTTACCTGCATGGTCTCGCTGGCTTTCGAGGGAGAGACGGTGGCGGAGACCGTGGTGGAGACGGCGGTGGAGCCGTTGGGGACGCAAAGCTATGCGCTGCCATTGTTCCGCTGTCAGACGCCGTGGAGCGAGGCGGAGCCGTGGAGGGCCGCAAGGGCGGGTGAATATGTGACAACCGTGTCATTTGTCCTGAAGGAGGATACCCCATGGGCTGCGCGCGGGCATGAGGTTGCGTTCGGGCAGGGCGTGTACACAGTCGCCTGCGCGGAGGAGGCGCCATCGCCGTCCTATCCCATGGAGGTGGTGGACGGGACCTACAATATCGGCGTGCGCGGGGCGCACTTTGAGGCGCTTTTCAACAAGGACGGCAAGGGGTTGGTGTCGTATGTGTACGGCGGCAGGGAGCTGATCAAGGCGATTCCGAAGCCGAATTTCTGGCGCGCGCCGACGGACAACGATATGGGCAGTCAGATGCCTTACCGATACGCACAGTGGAAGACTGCAAGCCTCTACCAGCGGACGGAGCCGGCCGTTGTTTCGATAGAGAAGGACCGTGTCCGCGTGTCCTACACGCATCATTTACCGACAACGCCCGAATCGGCCTGCGAGGTCATCTACACGGTGACGGGGGACGGCACGGTGAACACCACGCTGCGCTACAAGCCGCGGGAGGCGGGGATACAGGATTGCGTGCTTCCGGAGTTCTCAATGCTGTTCAAATTTGATGCGGATTTGGAAAATATGACATGGTACGGGCTTGGGCCGTCGGAGACCTACTGCGACAGGGAGAGAGGCGGCAGACTTGACATCCATCACAAAAAGGTGGTGGAAAACATGGCGGAATATCTCGTGCCGCAGGAGTGCGGGAACCACACGCGGGTTCGCTGGGCGCGGCTCACCGACAATCAGGGGCGCGGCATTGTGTTCAGCGGAAAGGAGCTGAGCGTCAACGTGCTGCCCTATACGCCGCATGAGCTTGAGAACGCCATGCATCAATATGAGCTGCCGCCCGTTTATTACACGGTGGCGAGAATCGGCCTGACGCAGATGGGCGTCGGCGGGGACGACAGTTGGGGATCGACGCCGCATCCGGAGTATCTGCCGGACGCAACGAATGGGGTAACTTTATCATTTGATTTTAAAGGGATATAAATCCCGGATAAGGAGGAAAGAACAGTGGATAAATTCGTAGTAAACATTATCCATCGTCCGGAAATGGTTCCGGAGTACTCTGCTACGGTTACGGGGCAGGGAAAGGAGGAGGATATCGGGGATAAGGCGCTCCTGACAGAGTCCCTCGACATCTTCAAAACACAGCAGCGGCTGGCGCATGAGAACGGTCTGAAGGTGACGATTCAGATGACCTACGCCTCCCTGTTCAATGATGAGGCCGTGGAGATTGCAAAGCATGACCATGAGGAGTTCGGGGATGAAATCGCGCTCTCCCTGCTCGGTCTGCCCTGCGAGGAGTTCCGCGAGAAGTACAAGACGAAGGACTTCTGCATCTGGATGTTCTCCATGGAGGACAAGAAGGCGATCGTGAATGACGTGTTCGAGAAGTTCCATGACAGATTCGGCTTCTACCCCGAATCGACAGGCTCCTACTACATGGACGCCGATCTGACCAACTACATCAAGGAGAAATATCCGACGGTGAAGTGTGCGGTTGCGACCTGCTGGGAGGAGGGCCCCAAGGCTTACCATACCTGCAACAATTCCTGGTACACGCTCTTTGACGGCGGCCCATGGGCGCCGTGGATACCCTCCAAGCAGAACACGCACGCGCCGGCGGCGAACGCGGCGGAGGATTCCGGAATCGTTGCGATTCCGCATCTGTCGAGAGATTTGATCGCCTGCTATGACGGGAACGGCTCGAACTTCGGCACGCATCCGCAGAACGTACTGCGCGGCATGATTTACGATACCAAGACATGGGAATATCCGTATCTGTACAATTTGATCGACCAGTACCGCGACCTTGCCAAGTACAATAACGGTTATTCCTACAACATGATGTTTGTAGGGCCGGGCTGGATGAACAAGATGGGACGCTGGGAGCAGCCCTATGAGCTTCTCTACAAGTCCTACAGCGACGGCTGCAAGTATTACGGCGATCTGAAGAAAGAAGGCAAGCTGGTTGACATGACCATGTCGGAGTTTGCGGATTACTACAGGGAGAAGAAGGGCGTCAACGCGGGGAACTACAACGAGCCTGAGTGCGCGCCGTGGAGAGATATTCTGTACGGCTCCGACAAGCAGTTGTTCTGGTACTGCGACCCGTACATGAGAGCGTGCGTCAACATGGATCAGGGCGGCGCAATCGTTGATCTTCGCCCGTATGTGGCAAAGCTGGAATGGCCGGTGGGCATCGGCACGCCGCATGTGCAGGACGCTTCCTATCCATTCCTGATTCAGGAAAAGTACCGCGCGGGCTACTTTACGCATTACGCGGGCGCGGGCACCGTCAGAAGCGCGAAGCTCTCCTATAAGGGCGAGGAGGTTGACCTCTGCCTCTGCCCGACGCACTGCCATTTCTCGGAGGAGACGATTGACGGGAAGAAGACGAGAATCCTGACGCTGGATCCGGTTGAGATTCAGTTCAACGGCGTCACGGTGAAGCTCCAGACGAAGGAATACTTTGAGGAGGGCGCTTCCAACATCAAAATAGAGCGGAATATTCTGGAAATCAGCGACCCGTCTGCGGAGATTACGCTCGACGAGTATATCACGGCCTGCTACGGAACCACCGAGTATCCGGAGGACATGACGGGCATTACCCTGGCGTGTGAGGGCGCGGGCGGCGAGAGCATCAACTATGAGTACAGATGCCGCGATGCGAAGCTTGACGGCGCAAGCGCGGTAAGCGCGGTGATTCCGGCGATTCAGACCAAGGTTTCCCTCACCGCGTCGGACAAGGCGCTCGGCTATATTGAGGAAGGCTACGCGTTCTCACCGATGTTCAAGCTCGGCTATAAGAAGACAATTTCGGATAAGGAGGTATTTGCAACATGGCTCAACTTGGAAAAGGCAAATTAAATTACAGATGTCCATCCTGCTTTATGCGAGACCTCGACATCGA
>JAMPFV010000001.1:414520-433673 GCA_023664265.1 Roseburia sp. | reverse complement strand
CGACGGAATAAATTTAAGAAAACTATTGCATTTTGAAATATATGGTGCTACAATAAGGATGATTAAATAAGGTGGTATGATAGAGAGTGGACTTGCAAGTCCACTCTTTTGCGTGAGGGAAGCTCATGGCAGAAAAAGGAAAGGTGACCGGATGGCAAAAAAGGATGTATATGAGGCGCGTACAGAGGCGCTTCTGGAGCCGATAGCCGCGGCAAACGGCTGCGAGATTTATGATGTGGAGTATGTGAAGGAGGGAAGCGATTGGTATCTGCGCGCGTATATTGACAAGGCAGGCGGTGTCAGCATTGCCGACTGCGAGGCGGTCAGCAGAGCGCTTTCCGACAGGCTGGACGCGGAGGATTTTATTCCGGATGCGTACATATTGGAGGTTTCAAGCCCCGGGCTCGGGAGGGCGTTGAAGAAAGACAGACATTTGGAGAAGAGCATCGGCCGGGAGGTTGAGGTAAAGACCTACAAGCCCATAGAGCAGGGCGGCGTGAAGCAGAAGGAGTTTACGGGGATTTTAAAAGCCTTTGACAAGGATACCGTCACAATAGAGCCGGAGGACCGGGCAGATGCGCTGGTCTTTACAAGGGTTGATATTGCGGTTATCAGGCTGGCATTGGATTTTTAACCATAGGAGGGTATAGGAAAAATGAACAAGGAATTAATGGAAGCGCTCAATATTTTGGAGAAAGAGAAGGAAATCAGCAAGGATACGCTCTTTGAGGCGATTGAGAATTCTCTGCTGACGGCCTGCAAGAACCATTTCGGCAAGTCGGACAATATTACGGTGCAGATTGACAGGGAGACCTGTGACTTTCTGGTATACGCGACGAAAGACATCGTCGCGACGCCGGAGGAGGTTGAGGACGGGGCCGCGCAGATTTGCCTGGAGGATGCGCTGGAAATCTCGAAGAATGCGGCTGTCGGGGAGACCATCAACGTGGAAATTAAATCCAAGGAGTTTGGCCGCATTGCGACGCAGAACGCGAAAAACGTTATCCTGCAGAAGATCCGCGAGGAGGAGCGCAGCGTTATCTATAATCAGTTCTATGAGAAGGAGAAGGACGTCGTGACCGGCATCGTCCAGCGCTATTCCGGCAGGAACATCAGTATCAATCTGGGGAAGGCCGACGCGCTCTTAAATGAGGTGGAGCAGGTGCGGGGCGAGGTATTCCGTCCGACGGAGCGAATCAAAGTCTATATCCTTGAGGTGAAGAACACCCCCAAGGGGCCGAGAATTTTGGTCAGCAGGACACATCCCGAGCTGGTCAAGCGGCTTTTTGAGGCGGAGGTCACGGAGATTAAGGACGGCACCGTGGAGATTATGAGCATTGCGCGTGAGGCGGGCAGCCGTACCAAACTTGCGGTGCGCACCAACAACCCGAATGTGGACGCGGTGGGCGCGTGCGTGGGCATGAACGGCGCGCGCGTAAACGCCATTGTCGAGGAGCTGCGCGGCGAGAAGATTGATATCGTAAACTGGGATGAGAACCCCGGTAACTTTATTCAGAACGCGCTTTCGCCGGCGAAAATCGTGGCGGTGTTTGCGGACCCCGACGACAAGACGGCAAAGGTAGTTGTCCCCGATTATCAGCTCTCGCTCGCGATCGGCAAGGAAGGGCAGAATGCGAGACTCGCGGCAAGGCTTACGGGCTACAAGATAGACATCAAGTCCGAGACCCAGGCGAAGGACGCGGAGGGCTTCCGCTACGAGGACTACATGTACGATGAGGACGGCGACGTTTACTACGAGGAAGAGTACGAGGACGGCTATGAGGAGGACGCTGACGGAGAAGAGGCTTATGAGGAAGAGGTCTGTGAGGAGGAAGAATCCGTAGAGGCGGGGGAAGCAGAGGATGTTGAGGAAGCCGCGGAGGAGACGGAGGAATAGATGGCAAAGAAAATCCCAATGAGGCAGTGTATCGGCTGTTCGGAAATGAAGCCCAAGAAGGAGCTGCTGCGCATCCTCCGCACGCAGGAGGAAGAAATCATTCTTGACACGACCGGCAGGAAGAACGGCAGAGGGGCGTATATCTGCCCGAATGCGGAGTGCCTGCGGCAGGCGAGACGGACCAAGGGAATCGAGCGGTCGTTCAAGATGGCGGTGTCCGAGGAGATTTACGATAATCTGATAAAGGAGATAGAGATATTTGAAGCAGGAACAAGATAAAGGGCAGACGAAGATATATTCCATGCTCGGGCTGGCGATGAAGGCCGGAAAGGTCGCGAGCGGGGAATTTTCCACCGAGAAGAGCGTAAAGAGCGGAAAAGCGTGGTTGGTTCTTGTTTCGGAGGATGCATCGGAGAACACGAGGAAGAAGTTTTCCAACATGTGCGAATTTTACGAGGTGCCAAGCTGCGTCTTCGGGACAAAGGAGCGGCTTGGAGAGGTAATCGGGAAAGGGCAGCGTTCCTCCCTTGCGGTTACGGATGAGAGCTTCGCAAGGTCAATCATGGGGCATCTGCAGCAGGCGGAAGGCGCAGGGACGCGCAGCCTGCGGACGAATGGAGGTAAATATGGCAAAAATTCAAGTATTTAAGCTGGCAAAGGAAATGAACATAAAAAGCAATGATATTCTGGAATTGCTGAAAAATAAAGGTGTAGAGGTAAAAAGCCACATGAGTGTATTAGAGGATGCACAGGTAGAAGAGATACGGAAGAGTCTGGGAGCGTCATCCGCTCCGGCCGGCGGGGAAGCCAAGGCGCCCGAGAATAAGGAAAAGGAGCCGAAGACGCCAGAAAATAAGGAAAAGGAGCCGAAAGAGGCGCAGCCGAAAGCGAAGGAGCCCGCGGAGGGAGCCAAGGCTCCGATGAAAAAGAAAAAGAGCATTATATTTGTGAGCAACCCGCATAATTCCAAGATGCCGGGAGCACAGATACCGAGAAAGCCGATTCCGAGCGAGAAGAGAGCGGCCGCACCGCAGTCCGCACCGAAGGCGGAAGCTCCCGTGAAGCATGAGGCGCCGGCCGCAGAGAAGCCGCAGGAGAAGGCGGTCGAGCCAGTGAGAGAAGCCGCGGCGGAGGTCAAGGCCGCGGAGAAAGAGCAGGCTCATACAAGACCCGCTGGGAATCCGCCGGAGCGGCCGCAGAGTGACAGAGGCGATACGGGCAGGCGCTTTGACGGCCCGCGCGGAGAGAACCGTGGAGACAACCGTGACAGACGGGATGACAGGCGTGGAGAGAACCGTGGCGATAATCGCGGTGGGAATCGCGGAGACAGCCGTGGTGATAACCGTGGTGACAGCCGTGGTGACAGCCGTTTTGACGGGCAGAGACGCTTTGACGGCCCGCGCGGAGAAAACCGCGGTGACAGACGGGACGACAGGCGCGGTGACAATCGCGGAGAGAACCGTGACAGACGGGACGGCCAGCGGTATTCGGGCGGCGGCAGACCCGGTCAGGGCTTTTCCGGGGGACGCGACAATGAGCGCGGGCGCGACGGCAGAGGCGGCTTTGGCGGACGGGGCGGCAATAACAAGGGCGGCTATGTGCCGGAGAGCCCCATCAAGGACGCGGAGAAGCACAGAGACGAGGAGAAGCGCCGCATCAGTCAGGAGAAGGATAAGAAAAACCGCAAGGATCTGATGTATGAGGAGGATGACCTCAAGAACCTCAAGGGCGGCAAGAACAAGGCGGGGCGCTTTATCAAGCCGGAGAAGAAGCCCGAGGAGCAGGCAGAGGAGCAGATTAAGGTCATTACAGTGCCGGAGCGGCTTACCATCAAGGAGCTGGCCGACAAGATGAAGGTACAGCCATCCGCAATCGTGAAGAAGCTCTTTTTGCAGGGACAGATTGTGACGGTCAATCAGGAGATTACCTATGAGACGGCGGAGAATATCGCGATTGAGTACGATATTATCTGTGAGCAGGAGGTCAAGGTTGACGTTATCGAGGAGCTTTTGAAGGAGGATGAGGAGCGCGCGGAGGACATGACAGCCAGACCGCCCGTTATCTGCGTTATGGGCCATGTTGACCACGGCAAGACTTCGCTGCTGGATGCGATTAGAAAGACCAATGTGACCGATAAGGAGGCCGGCGGTATCACGCAGCACATCGGTGCGTATACGGTCAAGGTCAACGACCAGCGGATTACTTTCCTAGATACACCCGGACACGAGGCATTCACGGCAATGCGTATGCGCGGCGCGAACTCTACGGATATCGCGATTCTCGTGGTGGCCGCGGACGACGGCGTGATGCCGCAGACCGTGGAGGCGATCAACCATGCGAAGGCGGCAGGGATTGAGATTATCGTGGCGGTCAACAAGATTGATAAGCCGGGCGCGAATATAGAGCGTGTGAAGCAGGAGCTTACCGAGTATGGGCTGATTGCTGAGGATTGGGGCGGCAGCACCGTGTTTGTGCCGGTATCCGCAAAGAGCGGTGAGGGTATCGAGCAGCTCCTTGAGATGATATTGCTGACGGCGGAGGTATTGGAGCTGAAGGCGAATCCCAACAGGCGGGCGAGAGGCCTTGTCATCGAGGCGGAGCTGGATAAGGGCCGCGGTCCGGTGGCGACGGTTCTCGTGCAGAAGGGCACTCTGCGGGTCGGCGACTTTATCTCCGCAGGCGCAACGAGCGGTAAAGTCCGTGCAATGATAGACGATAAGGGCAGACGTGTGAAGGAGGCGGACCCTTCCACGCCGGTGGAGATACTCGGCCTTGGCGACGTGCCCAACGCGGGTGATATATTTATCGCGCATGAGAATGACAAGGAAGCGAAATACTATGCAGAGACCTTCGTGGCGCAGAACAAGGAGAAGCTGCTCGAGGATACGAAGACCAAGATGTCGCTGGATGATCTGTTCTCCCAGATTCAGGCGGGCAGTCTCAAGGAGCTCAACCTGATCATCAAGGCGGACGTTCAGGGCAGCGTGGAGGCGGTAAAGCAGAGCCTTGTGAAGCTTTCCAATGAGGAGGTTGTCGTGAAGTGCATTCACGGCGGCGTCGGTGCGATCAATGAGTCCGACGTTATCCTCGCGTCGGCTTCCAATGCGATTATCATCGGCTTCAATGTGCGTCCGGATGTGATCGCGAAGGCGACGGCGGAGCGCGAGGGCGTGGATGTGAGGCTGTACAAGGTCATCTATCAGGCGATAGAGGACATTGAGGCGGCGATGAAGGGGATGCTCGATCCTGTCTTTGAGGAGAAGGTTATCGGCCATGCGGAGGTACGTCAGATATTCCGCGCTTCCGCGGTCGGAAATATCGCGGGCTCCTATGTGCTTGACGGTGTATTCCAGAGAGGCTGCAAGGTGCGCATCACGCGCGAGGGCGAGCAGATTTACGAGGGTGAGCTTGCGTCGCTCAAGCGGTTTAAGGACGACGTGAAGGAGGTCAAGGCCGGCTTCGAGTGCGGTCTTGTGTTTGAGGGCTTTGACAGTATGCAGGAGCTGGATATTGTGGAGGCGTATATTATGGTTGAGGTTCCCCGATAGGGGGGAAATGAGGTGTTTTTATGAGAAAAAACAGTCTGAAGAACACGCGCGTGAACGGTGAGGTGCACCGTGTTCTCGCCGAGATAATCCGAAGCGAGATCAAGGATCCGCGCATCAATCCGATGACCTCCGTTGTGGAGGTGGAGGTCGCGCCCGATTTGAAGACCTGCAAGGCGTGGATCAGCGTTCTCGGCGACGAGGAGGCGCAGCGGGATACGCTGGCGGGACTGCGGAGCGCGGAGGGATATATCAGAAATCTGCTTGCGAAGAAGATAAATCTCAGGAACACACCGGAAGTCCGGTTTATATTGGATCAATCCATAGCGTACGGCGTTTCCATGTCGAAGAGGATTGAGGAAATCAATCGCTCGGACGAGGAGCGGCATGTGGAGTATACGGAGGAAGACGCGTTATCGGACGAATGATTTACGAAAGTATCCGGGGAGAATTTGACTTCCCGGGTATTTTTGTGTAAAATGGGGTGTGGTCAGGAGTGGATTGAAAAGAGTACTATTTGAAATGGGGAGATTTTATGGAAAAAATTCAGTTGCGAGAGGAGTGCAGGGAGGCCCGAAGCATTGTGATCGCCGGGCATATCAGACCGGACGGAGACTGTGTCGGCTCCTGCATGGCCGCATATTTATATTTGAAAAAGGCGCTGCCGGAGGCGGATATCAGAGTCTGTCTGGAGCAGCCGCCGGCTGTCTTTGCATGCATTAAGGACTTTGACAGGATTGATACAACCTTTGCGATGGATGAAGGGCCGGATGTGTTTATCGCACTCGACTGCGAGAAGACGAGACTCGGCAAGGGAGAGATGTTCTTTGACGCGGCGAAGAAGCGCATCAATATCGATCATCATGTGAGCAATGAGCACGGCTGCGGGGACGTGAATTATATCGTACCGCACTGCAGCTCCACGGCGGAGCTGGTCTATGACCTGATGGATAAGGAGCTGATGGATGAGGATATCGCCAAGGCGGTCTACATAGGAATGGTGCATGATACGGGAATATTCCAATATTCCAATACCTCGCCCAAGACCCTGCGGATAGCGGCGGATTTGATCGAATACGGCTTTGATTTCCCGGAGATTATCGACAGGACTTTCCATGAGAAGACCTATGTGCAGAATCAGCTTTTGGGAAGAGCCTTGCTGGAGAGCATTCTGTTTATGGACGGCAGATGCATCGTGAGCGCAATCGACCAGAAAATCCTCAGGTTTTACAACGCGAGCGCGGAGGATTTGGATGGGATTGTCAATCAGCTTCGCATCATTAAGGGCGTGGAGTGCGCAATCTTCATGTATGAGACGGGAAACCTTGAGTATAAGGTAAGTCTGCGCTCCTGCAGGTACGTGGATGTGAGCAGGGTGGCGTCGTACTTCGGCGGCGGCGGTCATGTGCGGGCGGCCGGCTGTAACATGAACGGGACCTTCTATGATGTGATAAACAATATTTCAAAGCAGATCGCGCTTCAGATGGAGGACGAGGAGCGCACGGAAGAGTGATGGTGGTAAGTTGATCAACGGAATAATAAACGTGTACAAGGAGCAGGGCTACACCTCCCATGATGTGGTGGCGAGGCTTCGGGGGATTGTCGGTCAGCGCAAAATCGGGCATACCGGCACGCTTGACCCCGATGCGGTCGGCGTGTTGCCGGTGTGCCTTGGAAACGCGACCGGCCTGTGCGATATGATGACGGACAAACAGAAGGAGTATGAGGCCTGTATGCGTCTGGGCGTCACGACGGACACGCAGGACATGAGCGGGCGCGTGCTTTCCGAGCGCGCGGTCACGGTGAGCGCCGGGGAGGCTGAGGCGGCGGTGATGCGCTTTGTGGGCGGCTATGAGCAGCTTCCGCCGATGTATTCCGCGATAAAGATAAACGGGAAAAAGCTCTATGAGCTTGCGCGGGAGGGCAAGGAGGTTGCGCGCAGCCCGCGCCGGGTGGAGATACCGTATATCAGGATACTGCGGATGGAGCTGCCCGAGATTTGTTTTGTGGTGGGCTGCTCGAAGGGAACCTATATCCGCGCGCTCTGTGCGGATATCGGGGAGCTTCTCGGCTGCGGTGCGGCGATGTCCTCGCTGAAGCGGACCCGGGTGGGGAATTTCCAGATTGAGGACGCGATCACGCTGAACCGGATCGAGGAGCTGACGGCGGCCGGACGGCTTGAGGAGCATGTCATAAGGCCGGACAGCGTATTTTCGCAGTATAACGGCGCGGTAGTCAGGCCGGAGGCCTGCAGGCTGCTGTTGAACGGGAACCGCCTGTATGCCGGACAGCTGGTGTTTGAGCGGCCGGAGGAGCCCGCGGACGGGGCGCTGATACGGGTGTATGCACCGGACCCCGCGGGATGCGGGACGTTTAAGGCCGTGTACGGCTTTCACGCGGCGGAGGGCTGCTTTAAGCCCTTTAAAATGTTTTTGTGATGGGGATTTCGGAATTCAATGAGAATAATACGGAACACGACAGAATTTCATATTGCGGAGCCTGCGGCTGTGGCAATCGGCAAGTTTGACGGCATTCACAGAGGGCACAGGCGGCTGCTGGAACAGCTCAGGCGGCAGCAGGAGAAAGGGCTTGCGGCGGTGGTCTTTACGTTTGTCCCGTCGCCCGCGTCGTTTTTCAGCGGGGAGCCGGAGGTGGAGCTGACGACCCTTGCGGAGAAGCGGCGCCTTTTTGCGGAGGCGGGGGTGGATTACCTGATTGAATATCCCTTTTACCGGGAGATTGCGGATATGGAGCCGGAGACCTATATCCGGGAGGTGTTGGTGGAGCGCATCAACGCCCGCTGTATCGTGGCGGGGGACGACGTGTCCTATGGGCGTGGCGGCGCGGGCGACTGCAGACTGCTCGAGGAGAAGGCGGCCTTATACGGATATGAGGTTATGATCATCGACAAGGTGCTGCATGAGGGACGGGAAATCAGCTCCACCTATGTGCGTGAGGCGGTAAAGCGCGGCGATATGGAGCTGGCGGCAGCTCTGCTCGGCGCGCCTTATCTTATCGTGGGAGAAATCGTTCACGGGCAGCGGTTCGGGAGAACCATCGGGATGCCGACCGTGAATCTGCAGCCGCCCCGCGGGAAGCTCCTTCCGCCCAACGGCGTTTATTATTCCCGGGTGCGCCTTTCCGGGAGGGAGTATCCCGCCATCACCAATATCGGCACCAAGCCGACGGTGGCAGACCGCGCCGTGACGGGAGTGGAGACGTATATTTACGATTTTGACCGAGAGGTTTACGGGGAGGAGCAGGAGGTCTTCCTGCTCAGGCATACAAGGCCCGAGCGGCGCTTTGACGGTGTGGAGGCGTTGAAGACACAGCTCGCTTCGGATATCGCGGCCGGCAGACGTTATCATTTCGGGACGGGAGAAGGACGGACGTGACAGACATGTTGGCAGACATGTTGACAGGAGCGGCGGAGGTGTGCTATAGTAAAAGCGTAATGAAAACGTAACAAAGTTGTAAAAATTACCGTTTGATGGATAACCGATATGAAGAAAATAATCAAGCTGAGATACATGACGACAATTGCAGGAGCGGGCCTTGTCGTACTGCTGATCGGGAGCAGCGCCTACGCAGGCGTCAGACAACAGGCTGCGGAGGAGAGAGTGGTGTTCCTGACGGAGAAGCCCGCCGGGGACATGACTGTGGAGCCCGGTGGGAATCGTGCGGCGAAGGAGGTCAGACTGTCCGCGGGAGCGGGCGCGGTGTTGGACGAGAATATGACGGCGGAGTGTGAGACGGACGGGGAGATCAGGCTGTCCGCGGGAGCAGGGACGGTTCTTGACGCGTCCTTTCTTGACGCGGATAACGACAGGAGTATTGATATGGACGCCCTTGCCGCGGAGGTCGAGGCGTTGGCGGAGGCTTCCGAGCCGGTGAGCTATTGGGGTTATACCAACCTCGGGATTGCGCATGTGGACAATCACCTGAATATCCGGCAGGAGCCCTCAGAGGACGGGAAGCTGATAGGGAAGCTCTCCAAGGATGCGGCCTGTGAGATTTTGGAGGTGGACAACGGCTGGGCGCACATCAAATCCGGAAAGGTCGAGGGCTATTGCAGCACGGACTATCTCTATATGGGCGAGGAGGCTGTCGCGCGCGGCCATGAGGTCGCTTCGATGATAGCGATTGTAAATACGCAGACCCTGAAGGTGCGGGAGGAGCCCAATACGGACTGTGTGGTGATTACGCTGATTCCCGAGGGGGAGGAGCTTGAGGTGGTCGAGGTCATGGAGAACGGCTGGGTGAAGTTCCTGCTTGACGACGAGGAGGCGTATGTCTCCGGCGACTATGTGGACGTGGAGGAGCGTCTGGAGAAGGCGGTGACGCTCACGGAGCTGCTTTACGGTCAGGGCGTGTCGGATGTGCGGGTGGCCTTGGTGCAGTACGCGAAGCAGTTTGTCGGGAACCCGTATGTATGGGGCGGCGCCAGCCTTACAAACGGCGCTGACTGCTCCGGCTTTACGATGAGCATTTTCAAGAAATACGGCGTCAGTCTGCCGCATCATGCGGCCTCGCAGGCGCAGCTGGGAACCAAAATCAGCGTCTCGGAGGCACAGCCGGGGGATTTGGTATTCTATTCAAAGAACGGCGTCATCAATCATGTGGCCATCTATATAGGCGGCGGACAGGTGCTTCACGCGTCAAGTCCTAAGAGCGGAATCAAAATTTCAAGCATAAATTATCGGACGATCGCGTGTGTCAGAAGATATTTATAAAAGGCATTCGATTCAGGGCGGAGCAGGGGGGGGCTCCGCTCTTGATGGCTCAGGGAAAATCCCATGTCCGGGAAGGGTGTACTGAAAAAATACAAAAAAATGTAAAAAGTCGTAAAATTTTATACACTTTTTTCCAAAATGTGTTAGAATGGTAATAATCAGATAAAAGAAAAAGAAGATTGCCAGTCATTTATCTTCAGATATGTCATTTTTGCGAGTTCCATTGTACGGCCTGAAAGTGTGAGATGTTATGAGATGTGAGGACAGTTCTAAAGTCTTTTGTCTGGTGCATCTGATAACTTTATAAGTTGTGCAAGGAGGAACGGAAATGGTTAAAAAATTGAATAAGTACCGCATCAAGGAGCGTTTGGTGCACGCGTTTGTTTTGGCGTCCGGAATACCGGCATTCGTGGCGGTGATCGCGCTGATAACAATGATTGTTGTATCGAATCAGTATTCGGATGCGTTGGAGGATTACGGCTTTTCGCAGGGGGATGTTGGAAAGTCGATGACCTATTTCTCGGAGGCGCGCTCAAGCCTTCGCGCGTGCATCGGCTATGACGACGAGGATGCAATCGAGGAGATGAAAGAGGTTCACGAGCAGAATATCGAGGATTTTACGGCGAGCTTTGCAGACTTGGAGGCCTATATGGTGACGGATGCGAACCGGAAGGTCTACGAAGCGATTTCCAAGAATCTGCCGGCATATTGGGAGCTTGACCGTGAGATTATCGAGCTGGGCGGCACTACCGACAGAGCGCGCTGTGAGGAGGCTCAGACGCGTGCGATGAACGAGCTCATGCCGCTCTATGATGAGATTAATGATGAGCTGATCAATATTATGAATATCAAGGTTGACCGCGGCGACAGTCTCTCCAATGCATTGTCGATTGCCTGTCTGGCTGCGGCGATTGTGATCGCGGCGATTATTGCGATTGCGATTTTCATGTCCGTTCGTCTGGGCGTTGGCATTGCATTGGGCATTTCCAGACCGCTGGTTCAGTTGGGCGACCGTCTGGAGCGCTTTGCGGAGGGCGATTTGTCCAGCCCGTTCCCGACCGTGGATACGCATGACGAGGTTTCCGACATGGTGAATGCGGCGAACGACATGTCGGAGAAGCTGAGCTTTATCATCGAGGATATCGAGCATGTATTGGGAAGAATGGCGGAGTCGGACTATACTGTAAGGACGAGAGGCGCGGAGCATTATACGGGTGAGTTCGAGCAGATGATCGGTTCCCTGAGAAAGGTTCGCGATGGCATGGTGGAGACGATTCGGTTTATCGGAGAGTCCTCTGTTCAGGTATCGGCAGGCTCCGGCAATCTTGCGGAGACCTCACAGAGCCTTGCGGAGGGTGCGACAGAGCAGGCCGGCGCGGTGCAGGAGCTTCAGGCGACCATTATGACGATTGCGGAGGAGGCCAGAAATGCCGCGGCTTGTGCGGAAGAAGCTTATCACCAGTCGCAGAGATATGCGGATGTGGCGGATAACAGCAACGCGGACATCAAGGAGATGGTTGAGGCGATGGAGCGCATCAACGAGACCTCCCAGAAGATTGGAAACATCATTTCCGAGATTGAGAGCATTGCTTCCCAGACAAATCTGCTTTCCCTGAACGCTTCCATCGAGGCGGCGAGAGCAGGCGAAGCGGGGCGCGGCTTCTCCGTTGTGGCTGACCAGATCAGACAGCTTGCGGAGCAGAGCAGCAAGTCCGCTGTGGATACCAGAACGCTGATCGAGGATGCGATAAGAGAGGTTGAGAACGGCAATAAGGTGGCGGGCCGCGCGGTGGCTTCCATTGAGACCGTTGTAGAGGGTATCAGAGAGGTTGCGAACACCTCCAAGGAGCTGAGTGCCGCGTCAACGGCACAGGCGACGACGACGAAGGAGGCGGAGCTTGGCATCACCCAGATTTCGGATGTTGTTCAGACCAACGCGGCAGTCGCGCAGGAGTCCTCTGCGACAAGCCAGGAGCTGTCCGCACAGGCGGAGCAGCTGGATGCGCTGATTGCGAAGTTCGTACTGCCCGCGTAGGATTTTGTGAGGCTCTTATGATAAAAAACAGTTGCATCGGGTGGAATTGTGTGCTATACTGTCTGAGTGTGCTGTGAAGACGGCGCACGAAGATATAGCCGATGCCCGGTGCCGGGACGCTCCGACCCGTACTTGGTATCAGGCGTTCAACATTAATTTATCAGTGGAGGGTTTTACAATGATAGCAAAGGAAAAGAAGCAGGCGATTATTGCCGAGTACGCGAGAACACCGGGAGACACGGGCTCACCGGAGGTTCAGATAGCCGTTTTGACGGCAAGGATTCAGGAGCTGACTGAGCACCTGAGAAAGAATGAGAAGGATCATCATTCAAGGCGCGGTCTTTTGAAAATGGTTGGTCAGAGACGTGGTTTGCTCGATTATTTAAAGAAAACCGACATCGAGAGGTATCGTGCTCTGATTGAGAAGCTTGGAATCAGAAAGTAATTGTCATTACTTTAGCGGAAAAGGAGCGGATAAAACCGCTCCTTTTATGTGTACAGGCCGTATGGCCGCATATGGTAAAGAAAATCGGAGCGCTCATCAGCTTATCAGATAGAAGAATTGCTCGAGACCGCTGAAAGCTTTGTGAAGCCGGAAGCTTTATGAAGCGAAGGCTTTATGCTTCGCGGAGTTTTCAGTAGTTTCGGCTCCTTCTATCTGAGACTGTTCTGAAATTATTCAGAGATCATCAGAAAGAAAAGGAGAAAATGGTATGGAGTATGTGACATTCAGTGAGAAAAAGGACAAGTCCTACAAGGCGTACAGCCTGGAAATCGCGGGACGCACTTTGACGGTTGACATCGGCAGAGTGGCGGCGCAGGCCAACGGAGCCGCATTGATGCATTACGGGGATACGACGGTATTGTGTACCGCGACGGCCTCCGATAAGCCCAGAGACGGAATCGATTTCTTCCCGCTCTCGGTGGAGTATGAGGAGAAGCTGTATTCGGTCGGCAAGATTCCGGGAGGCTTTAACAAGAGAGAGGGCAAGGCGAGTGAGAATGCCATTCTTACAAGCCGTGTCATCGACCGTCCGATGCGTCCGCTGTTCCCTAAGGATTACAGAAACGATGTGACCTTGAACAACATGGTAATGAGTGTGGATCCGGAGTGCCGTCCCGAGCTGGTGGCGATGATCGGATCCGCGATTGTGACCGCTATCTCGGATATCCCGTTTGACGGTCCCTGCGCGACGACGCAGATGGGCTTGGTGGACGGGGAATTCGTCGTAAATCCCGGTCAGGAGCAGTGGAGAACGGGGGACATGCAGCTCACGGTGGCTTCCACAAGCGAGAAGGTCATTATGATTGAGGCGGGGGCGAACGAGGTACCCGAGGACAGGATGATTGAGGCGATTTACAAGTGCCATGAGATTAATCAGACAATCATTGCGTTTATCAATAAAATCGTGGCGGAGTGCGGCAAGGCAAAGCACAGCTATACGAGCTGCGCGATTCCGGAGGAGATGTTTGCGCGAATCAGGGAGCTTGTTCCGCCCGAGGAGATGGAGACGGCGGTATTCACGGACGAGAAGCAGGTGCGCGAGGAGAATATCCGCAAGATTACGGAGAGACTGGAGGAGGCGTTCGCGGACAACGAGGAGTGGCTTGCAATCCTCGGCGAGGCGATTTACCAGTACCAGAAAAAGACCGTGCGCAAGATGATTTTGAAGGATCACAAGCGCCCGGACGGCCGTGCAATCACACAGATCCGTCCGCTTGCGGCGGAGGTGGACATCATCCCGAGAGTACACGGCTCCGCGATGTTTACGCGCGGACAGACACAGATTTGTACCGTTACGACGCTTGCGCCGCTGTCGGAGGTTCAGAAGCTTGACGGGCTTGACGAGAACGACACGGCGAAGAGATACATGCATCATTACAATTTCCCGTCCTACTCCGTGGGTGAGACAAAGCCTTCAAGAGGACCGGGAAGACGTGAAATCGGACATGGCGCATTGGCGGAGAAGGCGTTGGTGCCCGTACTTCCGACGGAGGAGGAGTTCCCGTACGCAATCCGTACCGTGTCGGAGACCTTCGAGTCCAACGGCTCGACCTCGCAGGGCTCCATCTGCGCGTCCACAATGTCGCTGATGGCGGCGGGCGTACCGATTAAGAAGCCGGTGGCGGGAATTTCCTGCGGCCTTGTGACAGGCGATACGGATGACGACTATATTGTCCTCACGGACATTCAGGGGCTTGAGGACTTCTTTGGCGATATGGACTTCAAGGTGGCCGGAACCAGAGACGGTATCACGGCGATTCAGATGGATATCAAGATTCACGGTCTGACGAGACCTATCGTGGAGGAGGCGATTGCCAAGACCAAGGATGCGAGAATGTATATCCTCAACGAGATTATGCTTCCCTGCATCAGCCAGCCGAGACCGACCGTGGGCGAGCTTGCGCCGAAGATTATTCAGCTTCGGATTGACCCGGAGAAGATTGGCGACGTCGTAGGACAGAGAGGCAAGACCATCAATGCGATTATCGACCGCACCGGCGTGAAGATTGATATTACGGACGACGGCTTTGTGAGCATCTGCGGCACCGACAGGGCGATGATGGACAAGGCCTGCGAGATGATTAAGATTATCACGACGGACTTCGAGGAAGGCCAGATTTTCAAGGGCAAGGTTGTCAGCATCAAGGAGTTTGGCGCGTTCATCGAGTTTGCACCCGGCAAGGAGGGCATGGTTCATATCTCCAGAATTGCCAAGGAGCGAATCAACCGCGTGGAGGATGTTCTCACCTTGGGCGACATCGTAACGGTTGTCTGCCTGGGCAAGGACAAGATGGGACGAATCAGCTTCTCCATGAGAGACGTGGCGCAGGTTTAAGTAAGGTGTTTATGCAGGAAGGGCGGCTTCGATTGCCGCCCTTTTTTGTTCCATAGGAAATTGCGACAATCGCAGTGGTGGTTAGGAAAGAATTTGCAACGCTAGGCAAGCCGGAGAAGGTTGAGGTGTAAAGGCACAGGAAGTGCGGATTGTTTATAATTTTGTCGGAGAACTGTAAAAAGCCTCTGTATTTCTTAAAAAACTTGTTTTTGATGGTATTTTGCAGGAAAATATGATAAAATTTAAGAGAAAGAAGGAAATGCATAAAGATGGAAGTGGATATTTTAATAGACGAGATTACAGACTGCCTGATAGACACAAGAACGGGCGAGGAAGTAGAAACGGAATACCGGATGCGTGAAACGCCAATAAGATCGAAAGATTATAAAGGGTGGAAATTTAACTGGAGCATCACAGAAAAAAACGGGTATAATATATATGAGCTTTTCTTAAAAGGCGATAATACGGTTCAAGGCAGAATATCCTTGAAAATTGACGGTGGAGTAGCTGATGTGGAGATTGTTGAAACAGCACCGCATAATTATAGCCATAAGGGAGTCTATGCAGGTGTGGGTGCACATTTATTTGCGATTGCTTGTCAGGTAAGCTTTGATGCAGGGTGTGACGGTGTAGTGGCATTTACATCAAAAAGCGATTTGGTGGAATACTATAGGGATAAACTGAATGCAGTGGAAATCACGCCAAGAAGAATGGTTATTTTTGAAGATGCTGCACAGATACTGTTAGACAAATATATGAGAAAGTAGGTGGTGGCGATGTTGGCAGTGGAACGAAAACCGGTAGATTTTACACATGACATTTCTTATTATGCAAAAGACAGCAGGCTGACGGGAGAACCGGATGGCAAGCGTTACAAATGGACAGAAATGATAGAAAGGTTTAAAATGCTGGGCAGACCTCTTACAGAGGAAGAAGCAGAGGAATTTAGGGTTAAATAAAAGAGGATAACATTTAACATGAGCAGAGATTTGAGATCCCTGCTCTTTTTTGTGAAAAAAATTAAACTCATCACTTGACAACGTTGCATAGATTTTCTTATCTGTTATGTGTTCAAGCCCGTGAAAAAAAGAATTTAGGGTATAATAAAGACGCAACACTTTTCTCAAAATGTTGCGTTTTCCTGCTTACACTCTATATATCGGCAGGGGTTTTTAAAACTTTATACCTTTTTGAAAGTTTTTTTAAAATTTTTGACGCTGAATTTGTCCTGAAAACGAAAAAAGGGCATACGAAAAAGCCTGCCATGTCAGAATTGCAGGCGTAGTATGAAATGATGCGCTTGTCCCGCCGTCAGGCGACAGGATGCCGGTAGATGCGACGGTAGATATCGTCCTTCTCGTCCTGCTCAATGCACAGATACCGCTTGGTGACGGCTAGGGACGAGTGGTTGAAAATAACCATAATGACGATGGGGTCGTGCCCCTGCTTCCATGCGTGGTAGCCGAAAGTCTTGCGCAGGGAGTGGCAGCTGATATGCCCCTCAAGGCCGACGGCCTTTGCGGCCGCGGTAATCATGCGATACGCCTGACTGCGCGAAAGCGGGGCGTTTTTCTTTTTCGGGCTGGGAAACAGATAAGGATTTCCCGCCTTGAACATTTCCGTTTCAATCAATTCCTCGTGATACTTTGCGAGCGCAAGTGTCGCCTCGCGGTTCAGAAGGATTCTGTTTTCCTTTCCGGTTTTCCGCTCCCTTACAACGATATGCTTCCGCACCTGGCCGTTTTCATAGACGTCGTCGTAGGTCAGGTGAAGGACGTCATTGACGCGCAGAGCGGTGTTCAGGCACACGACGGTAATCGTGTAATTGCGCCTGTTCGGATTTTCCACAAGGTAATAATCCGTGAATTTCCGTAAGTTCCGGGTGTTTCTGATAGGTTCTGTCGTGCTCATTTTTTCCCTCCTTGAATATCATCGGCTGTTCCTTCAGCCATATTGTTACCACATTAATAATATCGGCGGAACAGCGGCTTTCGGACAGCTCCGGCATGCAACATTTTGAGAAGAAGGTTGCATGGCAAGGCAGCACATGAAAATGCAGCATATAAAATGCGGAAAACAAGGAGGTTAAGGAATGCTTCGATTATCGGTGAACAAGGACGAGTATCTGATGGTGGGTCCGGAGGTCAAGATTACTTTCCTGGGGGGCAATGACAAGACATTGCGATTGATGATAGACGCGCCCAAGGAGGTCAATGTGGCGAGAGGAAAGGCCATCAAGAAGCGGGCGGCGGCGAGAGCAGCCACGGCGGTAAACGCGGATATTCTAAGCTGAGCCGGATGCCGAGCGCGGGAGACGCGCAGGATGGTAATTTACCACAGTAAATTTACCACGGCAGATTTGTCACGGTAATAACCGCAGGCGTGTGCGGCAAGTGGCGCCAAGAGCCAAGCCGCCTGTGGCTGTTATAAATACAACTGAATAAGGAAACCGTAACCGTCGCAGACAACAATGCGGACGGTTACAAAACCAAAGGCGGGCAACGGATTGCCCAAATACGATATGCATGGAGGTATAACTATGGTAGTACAGCACAATTTAACCGCGTTGAACGCGAACAGAATGTTAGGGATCACACAGGGGACATTGTCCAAGTCAACAGAGAAGCTTTCTTCCGGCTACAAGGTAAACCGTGCGGCGGACGACGCGGCAGGGCTCTCCATCTCCGAGAAGATGAGAAAGCAGATCCGGGGTCTTACACAGGCATCCGCAAACGCTGAGGACGGTATCAGCGCAGTACAGACGGCTGAGGGCGCTTTGACAGAGGTACATGATATGTTACAGCGTATGAACGAGCTGGCGACAAAGGCTGCAAACGGCACGAACTCTGAGGATGACCGTCAGTACATTCAGGATGAGATTTCTCAGTTGACAACAGAGATCGACCGTGTTGCTGAGACGACCAAGTTCAATGAGATTTATCTGCTCAAGGGCGATGGCACAAAGGGAACAAAGACCGTCAACGCACATGACGCAGGTCTCAAGGGAACTTTGGAATCTGTTTCAAAGGGCAAGTCCAAGTTTACGGCAGAGGCTTTAAAGGCCGGCGATACCGTTAAGATTGGCGGAACCGATTACACTATCGTTGGTTCTGAAAGGCCGAATGATTACGCTGACATGAAGACTACAGCAGCAGCGAAAGGGGATGTTATTACACAGGATGGCGTAACATACACTGTAAGTGTTGCTGCAGCTGCGGGCGATTTGTCCAGCAAATCAATTGACGTTGTAGACTCTGATGGAAATAATTTGAAGCTGGCGGTAAAAGAGGGCGCTACTTTGACAGACAAAAATTCCGTAAACGGCACTACGGTTACACTTGTAGGTAATAATACAATTACCATGGGTGCAACGACAGACGCTGGGACACCTGCATGGGCGGCGGGAGACAAGATTGTCGATAAGGACGGCGTTGAGTATACTTATGTAGATACAGCGAAAAATGCGTTCTTAAATGATGTAAAGCATACGACGGCAGGCTTCTATAAGAGTGTCGGCAATACCGCAAGCGACGCGGCCTATACGCCGGTAGCAGGTGATATCTATACCATTGCGGCGACAGGGGAGAAGGGCGCTATGTCCAATAAGGGCATTCAGACGGTATCCGATATTCAGACTGCTATCAAGGGATTAGGTGATGGAGATACAGTTAAGTTTTATGACAGTGCAAATGCAAAGGCAGAATCCTTTATAGTAGGCATTACCACAAAAGAGGACGGCTCAAAGATGACCGCTGATGACATTGCGGCAAGAGTAAAGGAAGGAAAGTATGTGGATGTTAATGGTTCATATTACTATGCCGTTCCCTCCGCGTCCGATGAAAAGACGGATATTTCCCTGAAGCAGGCTTATGAGATGATGGCGAAGGAGCTTGAAGCGGCATCAAGCATTGGTACGGATACAGCGGCTTCCGTAAAGAACAACGGCGACGGTACTTTCGAGATTACACAGGGCAAGGTTGAGATTGACAACTCTCTGACATTCGCGCTTCATGTAGGCGCTGACGCAGACATGACCAACAAGATTGGCGTCAACATCCAGACAATGTCCTCTGCAAACCTCGGCGTTAAGAACCTGAACGTAA
>JAMPFV010000001.1:314520-414420 GCA_023664265.1 Roseburia sp. | reverse complement strand
ATAATTCTTAATTGAAAATATGGAGTCATTTTCCAACGGATAACTTCTAATTATCAACAATTTTATTTCTGTTTTCAAAATTCCCACAACAAGCCAATTTCATCCGTAAATAAATCATACCACAGCTTACTACAAAATGCATCATATTTTTTCAAATTTCTTCAAATTTTTTACTTCTGTAATTTCACTCCCCCTCTTCCTCCCCTCTTTCTCCCGCCTCCAATCTTTGCCACTGCTCTCTCCCAATCAACAAAATCGTCATTAACATTCAAAAAGCAATATCAACATCCGCCAAAACAGAAACATCCTCCCACCTTGCCTCACATTTCAGGAATTTAGTCAGCACCCTCTCCCAGCCCAAGCAAGACAGCCCCTATGCCGCTGATAAAATTAATTTAATCTGACAACTCAGCCAACCAAGCAAGTAGCCAAAAGCATGTACCCCCCATCTTCATTCCCCCAGAAATAAGACGCGGCCCTGGTCAACACCCCTGCGGCAAGCAACGGGGCCTCAAGCTTGCAACGCTGCAGAGCAGCGGGGTATGTGACCCTCGCGACATTCGCCAAGTCATGGCATATGCCTTTATGCTCATTGCTCGCGAAAATCAACCCGTACTCTATGCAGGCAAAGGAAAATTTTAATGAAAATGCGGTAGAAATATACACGGGATTGTAGTATTCTGTTAGCGGTAGGAAGCGGAATTTCGCAAACTCATTATCGCAAAAAATTTTAAGGAGCCGATGAAAATGAACGCGTTCATAAAAAATCAGCAACTCCTCAACGATATCAAAATAATCACAAAAACACTTCCGAAAGGAGCGCACGCAATAATGACCTACAAGAACCCCATCCTGCGCGGCATGAACCCCGACCCGAGCATCTGCCGCGTCGGAGCCGACTACTATCTTGTCACAAGCACATTTGAATACTTCCCCGCAATCCCCGTCTACCACAGCCACGACCTTGTCAACTGGACGCAAATCGGGAACGCCGTCGAACGCCCCGAGCAGCTTCCCCTCGAAAAGGCCAAGGCGTCGAGCGGGATATGGGCGCCGACGATACGGTATCATAATGGGAAATTTTATATTACCGCGACCTTCGACGGCGTCGGGAATTTCATCATAAGCTCTGATTGTCCCGAAGCGGGCTGGAGCAATCCCGTGTGGGTCGCGTTCGACGGCATCGACCCGTCCATGTTCTTTGAGGATGACAGGCTGTACTACTGCGCCAACGACTGCGGGCGCAAAGACGCGGACGGCGAGGGGATTTCCCTTGCCGAAATCAACCCGCTGACAGGCGGTCTTATCGGAGTTGTCAGACGCATATGGGAGGGGACAGGCGGCGGCTTTCTCGAGGCGCCGCACCTCTATCATATAGGCAGCTTCTACTATCTCCTCTCGGCCGAGGGCGGCACGAACGAGAACCACATGATTACGCTGGCGCGGAGTCGGGACATATGGGGGCCTTATGAGAGCTGTCCCGCCAATCCCATCCTCACGAACAGAAACGACACCTCAAAGCAGATTTCCTGCGTCGGACACGGGGATTTGGCGGACGACACGGAGGGAAATCTATGGCTGGTTCATCTTGGGACGCGCCCGATTGCAGGGCTTTCACACTTGGGTCGGGAGACCTTTCTCATGCCCGCGGCGCTTGAAAACGGCTGGCTTGCCGTCGGACAGGACAGGAAATCGCACATGGAGGTCTCCACGCCTCTCATAAAGGCGGCGCAGGACTTTCCCCGCCGCACCTATGATTTTTCCAGAGATGTGATTGGCTGTGAATGGCTTTTCCGCCGCATTCCAAGCCCTGAGAATTATGCCCCGAGACGGTCTGCTCCATATCCGCTCCTCCGCGGTAAAGCTCGCGGACGCGTCGGGTTCGCCGTCCTTTCTCGCGCTGCGCCAGCCCGACTTGGAATGCAGTCTCTCTGCGGAGCTGGACTTCCATGGGCTGTGTGACGGCGTCTGCGGAGGCATGGCGGTTTATCTGACGGAGAAATTTTTCTGCCGCCTGTATGTGGTGCAGGAGGACGGCAAGCGCTATCTTGCCGCAGACCGCCTCGCGGACGATATGTATATGCCGTTTTTCCGCACTGAGGTCTCAGCGGAAGCCCTGACCTTCAAGCTTACAACCGACGGGCGGAGCTATTATTTTTATTATACCGAGAACGCCGAAGAAACCTATGTTGGGAGCGTCTCCGCGCGATTCCTGTCAACGCAGCTTGCGGGGAAATGCTTTACGGGCGTTCTGACAGGCTTCTTTGCGGAGGGAACCGTAAATGCCGTGGGAGAAATCTGTGTACGGCGCCTTGATATCGCCTTTCCTAATCCCCATTTCTGAGCGACTTGTCGCGAAGAGGCGACGAGAAATTTTTCTCATCTGCCATCAAGGCTATTTGTTTTCGCTCAGAAACAAATAGCCGATTGAAATATAATGACTGTCAGACAGCGTTTTTTGCTGTCTTATAATCATTTTTCAATCTCTACACCTTCATGTCAATAATCCGCGTCTCGGTCTCCCGAAAGCCGTTTTGATACAGCGTGTCTGAATAGCCCTTCTGAACCTTGGCGTAGACGCCGCAAAGCTGCTGCTTGGCAAAGGATTCCGCCAATTCCTTCACGCCGCGGCTTTCCTCGTCGTCCGCCAGCTCGTTTATCCTGCGCAGGGTCTCCAGCGCGCTGTTCACAGTCTCTATCTGCTTCTGTTGCTTTTCGAGGCTTACGATACTGAGCTCTGTCTGCTGCTTCTTCCGCTCCAGCATCAGATTGTCCCGCTCGAGCATCAGGTTTTCCTCCTTCAGCCGCGCGTTTTTCTTTTCCTGCATCAGGTTTTCCCGCTCCAGCTCGAAAAGCTCCTTTTTGCGCTTTTCCTCCTCCCGCAGCGCGAGGATTTGGCAGCCCGCCTCTATCTCGCCCATAATCGGACTGTTCTGCGTAATGCTCTTCAAATCTATCTTTGTGTTTTTATTCAGGCTCGCGTCAAAGTGATCCGCGCACAAGAGGCGCATCGTACTGTACTGCGGGTCATAAATTCCCACTATCGGGCGCGCGGAGTCCGTAATCATCTGATAAAATTTTTCGTAATACCGCCGGGCGATTTGCTCCTCCTGCGCCGACAGCTTTTCGCTGTTCCCTGCGTTCAGCTTCTCCTCAACCACCGCAAAGCGCTCCTGATCCGAGAGAAACCGCTTATATTCCTCCGCCGCTGTTTCGCACTTGGAGTCAAGCTTGTCCAAGGCATTTTTCAAGCTTAAATCCTCACGCCCTCGCAGCCGCAGCGCCGCCATTTCCCCGACAGCCTCTACCGCTGCCAAAAAGCCCCGCCTCGTCAGGCAGCGGTAGGCCTCCACACGCTCCCTGCCTGATATCCGCGCGGCCCTGCAGGCGCCCAGTGTCTGACTGACATCATAAAATAAGCCGAATAACAGCTTCAGCTCCGTCAAATCCTGATTGGGTTCCATCGCCTCGGGGCTGCCCATCGAATATAATCTGTTCAGCGCCCTATTTAAATCCAGCTCCGCACAGCCTGTGTAATTCTCATTCAGCCTGTACGCCCTGTCCAACACAAAAATGTCCTTTTTCCTTACCCCGCTGTTTATCGCCGCGGCAATTGTGTTGAGCGCCTCCACCTTGTACATATAGGTCGTTATCCTGCTGATAAAATGGCTGATTTCCCATGGATTCAGGCGTTTCTCACAAGTCCGCGCATATGTGATACGCACTCGGGTATTGATATTTTTCCGTTTGTACTCATCAAATGTCATCTCACATCAGCCTCCATGCCGCTGCTTTGCAGCGACTTAAATCCGGATGAAAAACGCTGTCTTTGCGTTTTTCCAGGTTGAAATATAATGATTGTTAGACAGCGTTTTTTGCTGTCTTATAATCATTTTTCAACCTATCCTCTTTTTTAATAAATAAAGCTCCAATTTCTCCCCGTGGTAGGTTGTCCAGTGCCTGACAATGACGATGAGCGCTATTATCAGAATCCCCGCCGCCTGCGCCCGATTCTCGAGCAGGAAGCTGCTGCTGATGCCTACGCACATAAAGGTCAGTATCGCACGAAGCAGGTGCGGCCTTATGACGAGCACCAGCGAAAAGAGGAGAAAGAAGAAAATCATCAAAAACAGCATCGTGGTGTCGGGATAGAGGCCGATGGCGACGCCGAAGGATACCGCGATTGCTTTCCCACCCTTCCCTTTGTGAAATGCCGAGTACGCATGGCCGAACACGGGCGCCGCCATGACAAGCGCAAAGAGCGGAAATTCCCTGTCCAGCACTCGCGCCGCGCCGTAGACGGGAATCGCGCCCTTTAAAAGCTCGCAGAGCACAGCCGCTATCCCGATTGGAACGCCCGCACACAGAAACGCGTTGGCCGTCCCCGGGTTTTTGTCCTTGCTCAGCTTTGTAATATCAATCCCTTTTATCCACTTGGGCAGGATGTATGCGTACATCACGCTCCCCGACAGGTATCCCGCCATAATAAACAAAATGTATTTCATATGCTTTTCTCCGCCAGCTCCACGATTTTTTCCGCGGCATGATGGTGCATGTTCTCTACCTGCTTCCTGAGCATGTACGCCCGCTTCCTGTCATTCTCCACCAGCTCGCGCCCCTTGTGAATCTGCACCAGTATCTCCGAGGCCGAGACCGACATTCCCCGCCGTCGGAAAAAGATGCGGTTTCGCGTCTCGCACCCGGGAATCGGCGCCGTGTGGACGATGGGAAGGTTTTTTATCAGCGCTTCGGTGGACGACAGTCCGCCCGGCTTGGTATAAATCACGTCCGCAGCGCTCATATAATCCGCGACATGCCTTGTAAAGCCTACAATCCTAATCTGTCCGTTATCCTGAAACTTCTTTTGCAGGCTTCCCCGCAGCGCTTCATTATTTCCGCACACAATCACGATACCGTCCTCTTCGCCGATCCGCTCCGCCAGCTCCCTTGAAAACAGCTTCACCTTGCCAAAGCCCATGCTGCCGCTCATAATCAGGTACAGATTTCCATCGGCGGGAAGCTTGAGCTTTCGCCGCGCGCGCTTTTTGCTGACCTGCTTTTCAAAGGCGGCGTCCACCGGAATCCCGTACGGAAGGAGCTTTTCCGCGGGCACGCCCCTCTTGACAAATTCCTTTACGCAGTCTCTGTGTGGGACGATATAGTAATCGCACTCCGTCTCCTCCCAGAACGGAATGCAGGTATAGTCCGTCGCAATGGCGATGACCTTTATGGAGAGCATTCCCTTTCTTTTCATATAGGTCGTCGTCTCCGCCGGATACAGATGCGGCGTGATGATCACGTCCGCCTTATATTCCTCCAGATACGCCGCCAGGGCCTTTGCGACCAACGCGTTCGCGTAGTATACGGGGGATTTCCGTTTAGGCGAGCTGATAAGCCGCCCCAGTTGATACACAAAGCCAAACAGCAGGGGCGTGTTCTTGGCCACATTGACATAGCCGCCTCCGATAAGCCGCGACACACGCTCCCCGACAAGGCTCATCATGTCCACCAGACGCACCTCATGTCCTCTTGCAAGCGCCGCCTCCTCTACCGCTCTTGCCGCGGCATTATGCCCTTCCCCCGTATTGCAGGATAATATCAATATGTTCATGCTTCTTTGTCCCTTGTATTAAAATAATCCGCTCATCTGTCTATTTTAGCGAAAGTGTATCCTGCTGTCAATAACCTGCCTGCCGCACAAAAACAGCGGCACACCCATTCCATATTGAGCAAAATTTAGTGGAAATGCGAGTGCACTTTGCTGCCCCAATCAAAGACTTTTCCTGCATCTGTTTTATCATTCTTTATTTCCATATTAATCACCATGCCGCTTTCAGCGGCACAAATAGTAATGAAAAACGCTGTCTTTGCGTTTTTCCAGGTTGAAATATAATGATTGTTAGACAGCGTTTTTTGCTGTCTTATAATCATTTTTCAACCTATTGTCCTTTTCCAAATCATTTTATATTCCCCTCTGCAATATCACAGTAAAACAGAATATCTTTCTTATTTTCCTGCGATGTCCCCTTATACGCATGAGTATCAAGTCCACCGATTACAAAGCCGTTTTTTAGGTAGAACAAACACGCACCGAGGTTATTATCCTGTCCTTGCGTGTAGATTCCACGATAGCCGTGTTCCCTTGCAATCTCTTTGGACTCTTCGATCAGCATTTTACCAACGCTTTTTCCACGATAATCGGCATTGACCTTCAAATCATAGAGATACATATATTTAAGAAAATGATGCTGCAAAACAGCAAGCCCGACACACCTGTCACCGTCGTATGCGCCGACAAAAATACTGTTTTGAGTCATTTTGCCATAATCATAATCTTCATCCGGGAAGCACATCTCAGTGATGTTCTCTTGACAAAAACGAATTATCGTATAATCCCACTTTTCCTTGTCATAAGATGGCTGCATTAGCCCAAACAGGTTAAAAGGCTGGTTGGGAATGTTAATATCATCTTTATGCTCCTGATCAATTATTTTAACGGTTATCATTGTTTCTCCTTTCAAAATTATTCAGATAGCTTTCATCTGAATCAAATCTAAGTTTCCATTTTTTGAATTTAACCTCAGTCATACTACGGCCTCTTTCTTTACAAAATGACCGCCTTCAAACAATATATCGTGTCCGTTCTCGTCCTTGTGAAAAGAGAGAGTTTCTGTTCCCTCAAGTATAAATCCGAGTTTTTTAAGAAGTTTACAGGCTGGTATGTTTTTGAGAGCTGTTCCGGCAGTAAATATGTCTGCCTTTCGTTGCTTAGCAATATACTTCATAGTTGCTGCACAGCTTTCACAGGCATATCCCCTGCCATGATAAGCTGAATGGAAACAAAATCCCAAATCGTATGTTCCGTTGCTTTCGTGAAAACAGATATAGCCAATCATAATCTCGTCTAGCATAACCGAAAACCAAAGCCCTGTCACAGCAAATTGTTCACACAATGATTTGATTTTTTCATCCTCCACAGGCAAAGGCATATCATAAATACTATATTTGGATTTCCCAAAATTTTCAGATATATTTTTCAGTTCCATCCAATCATCTGCTGCAAGTTCTCTTATAAACAATCTTTTTGTTTTCATATCATTACCGTATTCTTTTTGCTTACAATGCTTATCGCCTACATAAACATAGATACCAATATTACTTTCTTAATTTACCGCTTCCTCACCATAAAAATCCTTCTCGTACTTATAGCCCCAATTCATCATGGCGTAAAATATCGGATAAAGGTCTTTCCCTTTTTCCGTAAACGAATACTCCACATGGGGAGGAATTTCATTGAACTGCTCACGGTGGACGATTCCTTTTGCCTCCAAATCCTTTAATGTAGCCGTGAGCATCGTGTTGGTAATGCCGGGAAGATTTTTTTTCAGTTCCCCGAAACGGATAGAATCATAAATACAAAGCACATACAACACCTGATCCGTCCACTTCCCCTGAAACAAAGCCAGCCCCGGTGTAACAGGGCAGTTTCCGGCTTCTGTTACAATCCCCTCTTTCACCCGTTCCAAAAACTCATCATAGCTCATCATCTGTTCCATGGCTTCATTCTCCTTATAGTCAGTTTTTTCATACTATATACAAAATTTCTGCGTACTTGAAATATTTCCAAGACATAGTATAATTATCATACCAATTAAAGTCAAGTACGAAAAGGAGAATTTCAAATGAACCAAAAAGTAATTTATGAAGTCCTGCACGATAAAATGGAAGCTGCGCCGAACAGCATAGCGGTGTTTGATGAAAGGAGAACCCTTACAAGAATGGAGCTGGAACAGCTAATCAATACAATTGCGGCAAAAATTCCGGCAGAAGCGCATAGAGTGGGGATTATGATGGAGCATACCTCAGAAATGGTTGCTGCTGTTTTTGCAGTTTTGAAAACAGGGAAAGCCTATGTCCCCGTAGAACCGTTTTTCCCGCAGGAAAGAATAGAATTTATGATGAATGATTCCAATGTGGACATCATTATCACGAACAGCTCCTGCAAAGAAAAGGCGGCAAAATTCCCATATATTCTAATTGACTCCGGTATGGAAGCGGAAGATGCAGCAGCGGTTTCTTCCGCCTTGCCTGACGATCTCGCCTATATCCTATACACTTCCGGCTCTACGGGGATGCCGAAAGGGGTGGCCGTCCGCAACCGCAATGTCTGCCACTATGTAAGGGCTTTTCAAAATGAATTTCATCCGGATAAGTCAGACACCATGCTGCAATATTCCGTCTGCTCCTTTGATATTTTTGTGGAAGAAGTATTCACGACACTGTTATCCGGCGCTGTGCTTGCAATCCCTTCCGTTGCAACAAAGAAAAATATCCATTCCCTTATGGCGTTTGTCGATAAAAACAACATAACAGAGATTAGCGGTTTCCCTTATCTGCTGCTGGAAATGAATCATTTGGCAGAGATTCCGAAAAGCTTACGGCTTTTGATCAGCGGCGGTGATGTGCTTCGCGCAAGCTATGTTTCAAATTTAACCGACAAGGTGGAGATATACAACACCTACGGACCGTCAGAAACAACAGTGTGCGCTTCCTATTATCGGTGCAATGATGTGAAGCCTCTTGCGGATGGCACTTATCCTGTCGGCAAGCCGGTTCTCGGCACGCAAATCGAGATATTGGACGAGCATTTGGTTCCCGTGAAACAGGGCGAAATCGGAGAAATCTGTATTCTCGGAGATGGGGTGTCTGCCGGATATATTGGCAACAGAAAGAGAGAAAATGAAGCTTTCGTTACAAGGCAGGACGGCTCTGTTTTGTACCGCAGCGGCGATCTCGGATATTTCCTGCCTGATGGAAACATTGCATTTCTTCATAGAAAAGACACACAAGTAATGATTCTTGGCAAACGAGTGGAACCTGTTGAGGTTGAAAGCGTATTATGCAAATGCTCAGAAATTGAAAAGGCAGTTGTCAGGCCATATACGGATGAGCAGAATCTCTCCTACATGGTAGCCTATGTGGTTTTGAAACAGCCGGAGGCGAATCTGTCAACCCTGAAAAAAGAAATGGCAAGGTTTTTGCCGAACTATATGATTCCTGAATTTTTTGTCAAAATGAAGAATCTTCCGCTGAACGCAAACGGTAAAGTGGACACGGAGGCACTGCCTGTTATCATGAAGGAAGGGGCGGTCGCTTAAAATGGACATAGTCATCAAACGGGCTTCCATAGAAGAAATTGACAAGCTGATGGAATGGCGGATGGAGGTTCTTCATCATGTTTTCGCTATTCCTGAAAATGAGGATACGCAAAATCTTTCTATTGCCAATCGGGAATACTACCGGAAGTCAATACCAACCGGGGAGCATATCGCCGTATTTGCAGAGATTGATGGAGTAACCGTTGGCTGCGGCGGACTTTGTCTGTATCAGGAAATGCCATCTCCCGATAATCCAAGCGGAAAGTGCGCCTATCTGATGAATATATACACACGGGCAGCGTATCGTGGATATGGTGCAGGAAATACGATCGTCCGCCGGCTGGTAAATTACGCGAAAGAACAGGGTATTACAAAGATCTATCTTGAAACCTCTGATTGCGGACGGGCGTTATATGAAAGTATCGGATTTCGGGATATGCGGGATTATATGAAGTTAGAGAGGAATCAAAATGAAAGAATCAGTCAAAACAATAATAGACGGAAAGCAGATTCATTTTTTCAAAAATGAAAATGAGGGTGCGCCTGTCATATATGCCAATATGTATTCGGAAGCCGGTCAGGCGGTTTTGGAGCAATGCGAAAAACCGGGGTGTAAACCGTTTCATCTTGTGACCATCACAAAACTTCGGTGGGATGAAGAATTATCGCCGTGGGCGCATGAACCTGTCGTATCAAAGAATGACCATTTTACGGGAGAAGCAGAACAATATGCCCATTTCTTGGAAGAAAAAATCATTCCTTTCATAGAGAGTGAAATCAGGCCGCAATACAGAGTGATAGCAGGCTATTCAATGGGAGGACTTTTTGCCTTATATGCGCCGTATGTGACGGATTTGTTTGCAAAAGCGGTGTCAGTGTCAGGTTCAGTATGGTATCCGGATTTTGTGTCTTATGTGCAGACACATGATTTTTTGAAAAAGCCGGAGGCAGTCTATCTTTCACTCGGAGATTTGGAAAGCCGTACAAAAAATCCATTTTTAAGCCAGACAGAACACTGTATGAAAGAATTGTGCTCGTTCTATCAAAGTCAAGCGATAAGCACTGTATTTGAGTTGAATCCCGGAAATCATTATAAAGATGCGGCTTACCGCATGGCAAAAGGGATTACTTGGATATTGAAATAGGACGAATAAATAACTGTAAGGGGCTGTTGCATGAGTCAAAAACCCCGCAGCAAGCTGACGGGGCATCAAACTTGCAACGCAGCAGAGCTGCGGGGTATTAGACCCTCGCGGTATTCGTCAAATATCCATGCAAGCATGGCTATTTTCCTCATTACTCGCGGGAATAAACATTCGTGAAGCGACAGCCTTATGCCGGCTCCATCTGCCTGCACTGCTCTGCCACCTTCTTCTGCAGATCCTTCCGTCTCAGGATAATGTGCGCTGTCTGACAGCGATTCAAAAAGAGGCAACTCCAATCGCTCAGAATTGCCTCTTTCGCATCCCTACTTTTTAAACAGCTTCCCGAATATCCCCTTCTTCTCCTCCTCATCTGCCGCCGTATCGGGCGCCTCCGCCTTCGAATCTCCCGCTTCCACAGCCGCGGCCATCATGGACGCTGTGGACGCTCCCGACAACTCCTCCTTTATAGACAGGAGCGCGTCATACGCCTGCAGATAATTCCAGCCGTTCGCATCCGCAAGCGCCTGCGCGGTATGCCCGCCAATCGTCAGCATTCCAATCGACGGATAGGCTCCGCCGCGGACCGTGGATACAAACTCCACAAAAATATCGCCGTCCGACTTCAACCGTCGGAAATAGTAAGAAGCCTCGTTGTATGAGAGCGCACAGCCCTGCGTCAGATAAATCATCAGCTCCGCGCGAATCGGCGACGACTTCACCCACTGCTTTGCGACCTCGCTCATAAGCTTTGTATCCGCAAGGCACACCAGATTCGGCCCGTCCGTGAGCGCCACGGCCTTGCTCGTCTCATACAGTTTATCCATAAATTCCGGATTGTCGATGCTTACAGGGGTCAGTCTGCCCTCGCCCTTTCTGCCCGCCTCAAAGCGGTTCGTGACAATCAGATACGCCAAGCCGTTCTTCAGGGTAAATTCCCCGTTCTCCTCCCGCAGCGTAAAGATATACGGACGCTCGCACAACGCCTCTGTGAGCGCTATTGTCGCCCGATTCATCAACAGGCCATAGCGTTTTACCGCCTCCTCGTCCCCGTCCATGCGCGCCTTGTCAAAATACTTTTCCGTCTCACGGATGCAGACCATCAGCTCCGCGATTCCGCGGCCTGCAAGATAGGACGCGCCGCCGGCCTCCCGCTCTATATACGCAAGCGCCGACGCGCGCTGCTCTTCGCTGACATCATAGGCATTCTCCCTGTCATAAAACGGAACCGGCGGAAAACGATACTGCGGCTCTCCGTCCTTCTCCCTCCGAATGCCGTCCAATTCCTCGGCCGACACCAGCCTCTCGACGTCCCCGCACTTCCCTGTTGCTTCTTTAATAAAGGAGAGCTTGCACCCGATCGCCCGCATTGTATCCATGTCAAAGCCGACGCCCGTCACGCCAATTTTATCCGCCAGCGCCAGAATCACCTCAAGGTTGAGCAGCTTATCGCCCTTGTCCAACACCCCGATTGGAAACGTGCCGTCAAACACGGGAAGCAGTGTCGGATTTTGCAGCACATAACTGACAGCATCGTCATATTTTTCAAACAGATACATCATAATGTTCTTTTCGTCCATCTTCATCAGAAACGGATTTCCGAGCGACACGCGGTAGTCGCTGTAGAGCGGCGCAAGCAGGACATACAGCTTATCCATCTCGAAATACTCCGCAAGCCGCGCCTTCACCTGTGCCTCGTCAAAGCGCGGTATATCCAAGTGCGCGCTGAGATCGATTGACGCGGGATCGTATTCCAGCCGGTAATTCCGATGCGGCTCGATTATAACCTGAAGCTTCCCCTTCACAAGCTGAGAAAGCGCCGCAAGCTTGTATTTGCTGACGGGCTTTTTGTCCGTGTTAAAGCGCATCGCACTGTCCGCCGTCAGAAATATCTTCAGGGATTCATGGTCGAAATCCTCCGCGGTCGCGGGCGCACCGTCCTTCCCGCACTTCATTGTCATAAGCTCAAAGACCGGATTCTCCCCCTCCGCAGGCTTCCTGCGCGGGTCGGGAAGCTGACCGATAATATAGACATATTTTGTCCACAGGCGCGCGACGACGGCCTCCTTCTCCTCCCTCTCGATTGCGCTCATGTACAGGTGGTGATAGCTGTCCGCCGCGTCCCGAACTCCGAGCAGATCCCGCGCGGCTAGATATTTCTCGTCGCAGAGCACAATTTGAGACGCATTCGTATTGGCACGGATATGCAGCGCCAGTCCCAGAATATCCTCCTCAAAAATCTGATTGACCACCTCGCCGAGCTTATCCTCATGGTAAGCGTAACGATGCTGCCCGTACTTTACCGCCATTGCGACATAGGCGTCATAATACTCCTTCTCGAAAAAGACATGAATGGCGTCGTCAAAGACCTCCTCCTCGTCTCGCTGCATCACCATAATGTCCCTGTCAAACCCTTCAAACAGCCCGAGCTGCCATACTGATATACTTGATTTTCTCTCCACTTTTCTTTTCCTTTTCCAATCCTTTTTATTTGAGGAAGCGATACCGCAGACGCGCCCCCTCAGCTCTCCACAATAAGGTACCGGCCGTCCCCTACGTCGAATACCTCCGGAGCCTCTATGATTTCCTCTTTGCTTTGACCTTCAAGGTCAACCCCCTCCTCGTCAAAATAAGCCCATACCTCGTCAACGGAATCCACGACCACCGCCATGCATTCCTCCAGAAACGCCTCCGCCTCCTCGATATTGTCCGCCACTGCCTCCGGCAAAAGCCGAAGCTGATTCTTCAGAAAACAATTCAGTACCGCGTCGTCATATTCATGCATACCCATCTCTCCTAACCGATTAAATTCCTTGAAAACAATTCCTGCATCAGCCGCGCCACCGGCAATCCCACGACATTATTGTAATCCCCGTTGATGCCCTTTATATATGCCGCGCATTTGCCCTGTATCGCGTAGGCGCCCGCCTTGTCCGCAGGCTCTCCGGTCGCCACATACGCCCTGATTTGGGCGGGGCTCATCGGATACATCGACACATCCGTCTTCTCATGGAAAGTCACCGTATCCCATGCATCCCTTGACACCTTCCCTCCGGCAGACAGAAGTATCAGCGTAACGCCGGTATATACCTGATGCGTATTATTTTGAAGCGTTGTCAGCATCCGCACCGCATCCTCCATGTTCTTGGGCTTTCCCATGATTTCCTTTCCATACGCCACAATGGTATCCGCTCCGATTATGACAACAGTGTCACTTCCATCCGGCGCGCCGTTTTCCTTCATATACCGCTCCGCCTCCTCGGCCGCCTTTTGATAAGACAACTCCTCGACGATTTCCCATGGCAGCTCCCTTGTGATGACCTCCTCCCCATGGGCCGGCGAGACCTCAAACGGAAGCTCCATCTGCTTCAAAAGCTCCCTTCGCCGCGGGGAGCCGGATGCCAAAACATATTTTATCATATACCGTTCCTCTCTATAGCTTCATCGTTTCCTGATTGTATTCCGGCTTAAACGTCCTGGCCTGCGCCTGCTCTTTCTCTTTCTTTGTCACAGCCGCCACATATTCCCTGCAGAACTGCTCCTGCGCGTTACAGCTCTCGCGCCCCCGCCTGTCTACCTTGCTGTAGGTGCCGTCCGGCTGTAAAAGCTGTGCCTTCTGCGTATCCCGGAGCTGTACATCCAGCACATGCCACACCCGCTCCCGCAGCTCCGGGTTCAATATCGGGAAAAGGATCTCCACTCTCCTGTCAAGGTTGCGCGGCATCCAGTCCGCGCTGCCCATATAGATTTCCGGATTCCCCGCGTTTTCAAAATAAAAGATGCGGGCGTGCTCCAGAAAGTTCCCCACGATGGAGCGCACCTCGATATTGCCGTTCGTCCCCTCAATGCCGGTGCGCAAACAGCAGATTCCGCGCACAATCAGATCTATCTTTACCCCCTCCGCGGCCGCCTCGTACAGCGCCCGGATAATGTCGGGGTCGCAGAGGGCGTTCATCTTCGCGACAATCCTTGCCGGACATTTGTTCATGGCGTTTTCCTTCTCCCGCCCGATTAAGTACAGGAATCTGTCCTTCAGCCACAGCGGCGCCAGCGCGAGATGGTTCCACCCCAACGGCTCGGAATAGCCTGAGAGCATGTTGAACACCGCCGTCGCGTCCTCCCCGATCGCCTCGTTGCAGGTGAGCAGTCCCAAATCGGTGTAGAGCTTTGCCGTCGCGTCATTGTAGTTGCCCGTGCCCAGATGGACATAGCGCCGGATGCCCTCCTCCTCGCGCCGCACCACCAGCGTAATCTTGCAGTGCGTCTTCAGGCCCACCAGACCGTATATGACATGGCAGCCCGCCTGCTCCAGCTTCCTCGCCCACACAATATTGTTCTCCTCGTCAAAGCGGGCCTTGAGCTCGACCAACACGGATACCTGCTTGCCGTTCTCTGCCGCGTAGGCGAGCGCGGCGATAATCGGAGAGTTGCCGCTGACGCGGTAGAGCGTCTGCTTGATGGCAAGCACATCCGGATCCCGTGAGGCCTGCTTGATAAAGTCCACCACCGGCGTAAACGTCTGATACGGATGATGGAGCAGAATATCCCGCTTCCGGATTTCCTCGAACAAATCCGCGCCCGGCGCAAGCTCCTCCGCCGGCTGCGGCACATAGGGCTGACATTTCAGATGTCCGAAGCCCGAAAACCCGTACATCTTCATCAGAAAGGTCAGATCCAGCGGTCCTGGGATACTGTATATATCCTGCTCGTCTATCATCAACTCCTTCTGTATAATATCCAGAAGCCGCTTGTCTATGCCGGCCTCGACCTCGAGACGTATCGCCTGCCCCCACTGTCGTTTCTTCAGCTGCTTCTCGATTTCCTTCAGCAAATCCTCCGCCTCCTCCTCCTCGATGGAAAAGTCTGCGTTCCGCATTATCCGAAAAGGAAACACGCACTCAATGTCATAGTTTAAGAAAAGCTTATTCATGTTGCGCTCGATAATCTGCTCCAGCAAAATCACGCGCTTTGTCCCGTCCTGCGCCTCGGGAAGCTGCACAATGCGGGGCAGCACGCTCGGCACCTGAACGGTCGCAAACTCCAGCTCCCTGCCCGCACTCGACTTCTTGTGGAACAGCAGCTTCCGCGTGTGTCCCTTCGCCGTCTTGCGCGAGACCAAAGCGCCCAGATTCAGGGATTTGTTCCGTATCAGCGGGAAAGGACGCGAGGAATCGACCGCCATCGGCGTCAGTACCGGATAGACATTGTCCTCAAAATACCGGTCCACAAAGGCACAGTCCGCCTTCCCCAAATCCTCATGGTTCTCTATCACAAACAATCCGTTCTGCGCCAACAGCGGCAGAAGGGAACGGTTGTAGGTCGAATACTGCGTGTTCACCAGCTCGTGCGTCGCTTTCCCGACCGCGTCAAGCTGCTCGAGCGGCGTCATTCCGGCAATATCCCCCTTGGTGTACTCCGCATTCACCATATCCTTGAGGGAGGCCACGCGCACCATAAAAAACTCGTCCAGATTCGATGCCGTAATGCTGAGGAATTTCAACCGCTCAAACAGCGGAATGCTCTTGTCCCTCGCCTCTCCGAGCACACGATTGTTGAACGCTATCCAGCTCAGCTCCCTGTTATAATAATACTCCGGCCTGCTGTAATCTGTTTTTGAAGCCTTGTCACCCATTTGATCTCTTCCACTCCTTTATTATATATTGCTTTTCTTCTGCCTGATAACGGGTTTGATGTTGAACACCTCCTCAAAAAACGCGGTTCCCTTATCAAAAAGCCCAAACTCCAGCGTCATGTCCTCATTCGTCTCAATGGTGAACACCATCGTGTTCTCTTTATTGGCGATGCGCAGCTTATCGCATTTCCCCCTGTGGCTGACGTTCAAAGCCTCCGACAGGCGGATAATCGCCGTGAGCTTGGCGATTTTAAGGTAGGCCTCCCTGTCAAACGCGGCCTGACGCCCCACCACCTCGTAATAGTCAAACTGTTCGCTGGAATACTTCACGATGCTCGCCACAATCTCACGCTCCATGTGAGAAAGACCGATAATCTCCGTCGCCATGATAATATTGTAGGAGCTGACCCCGACGTTGACCAGACTGATATACCGGCCGCACTCGCTCAGAATCGCCGCAAGCTGCAGCAGCAGCCTGTCCCGTCCGGACAGCCCGTGTATCTTCTTCATGTTGTCGAAAATCGTGAGCACCGTCTCCTCCCGCTCCATTGTCCGCTGCGCGGAGCTTTGATAGCGGCGGTTCATATCCCGCGCACAGGCAAGAATATCCTGTTCAAAATTGTGCGCCGCGGAGTTGTTCGCCACGGTCAGCAGACGGTTCTGCTCCGCGTACTCATAGGCGATACCGTCACAGATGCTCACTCCCGGCGCCCACAGCAGCTTTGCGCCGAACACCTTTATCATGTATCCGATCATCAGCGCGGACAGGTACAGAAGCGATACATTCTCCTGCGCAAGGCCGAGCGAGAGCGCTATCTCCCGCGCCTTTTTCTTCTTGAGAGTGTCCACAAATTCGATAAAGGTGTCCGCATCTACCTGCCCCTTTTTAATCGTCTTTAGGAAATCCTTCTGTAGTATCAGGGACACGTAATCGTCTACCAAAATAATATTTTTGATTTCCCTGCCGCCGACAAACATCTCGCGAAAGCTCTCAAGCCTGTCGCTGAGCATCTCCTCCACCATCGTTTCAAGCTGATAGGAGCGATAGGACACATTTGTCAGTTCCTCCCGCATCCGCAGCACGCCCGGGCGGATATTCTGGGAAGTGACAAGGCTGTCCTTCTCGAACAGCGAAAGCTGTATGCTGCCGCCTCCGATATCAATAAATATGGTGCTCTCCTCAATAATATTCTGAAAGGCCTGCCCCTTTGCCGCCACCGACTTATAATCCAGAAAACGCTGCTCCGAGTTGCTCAGCACCTCAATCCGCACGCCGGTGCGCACCTCTATCCTGTCGAGTAAAATCATGGAATTCTGCGTCTCCCGGATGGCGCTGGTGCCGTAGGCCTTATACGCGTCAACCCTGTACGACTTCATAATGTCCGTAAACTCCCTGAGCATCCTGCAAAGCTCGTCCACCCGCTCATTGCTGATCTTCCCTGTCAGATAAGAGTCCGTCCCCAGCTCTATCCGGTGCCGCACATGGTCGATTTCCCGGATCCCGTTTTTGCCCGATATTTCATAAATTTTCATCGCAAGCTCATAGGAGCCTACATCAATTGCCGCAAAGGTTTTGTATGACATATTATCCCCCATGCCGCCTTTTGGCGGCCTAATTATAGAAGCGAAAAACGCTGCCTTTTGCGTTTTTCCTGTGTGAAATTTAATATATCTTAGGCAGTGTTTTTTACTGCCTTAGATGTATTTTTCACACTTCCTCCCATTAATAATTTCCCAGTATCTTCATATTGCGTGTCTCTTCCCGAAGTCCCCTCAGCGCGTTGCGCACCGCGCTGTTCTCAAGATTCCCCTCAAAGTCCACGAAAAAGCGGTATTCCCAGTTCCTGCCCTCCAACGGCCGCGACTCAATCTTGGTCATGTTCAGCCCGTTGTACATCAGATGAGAGAGGGCATGATACAGGGCGCCGCTCTCATGGTTCACCTCAAAGCACAGGCTGATTTTGGACGCTGTCCTGGAAAATACTTTCCGGTTCGTCACAATGATAAATCGCGTGGAATTTCCTTTAAGGTCGTTGATCCCCCGCTCAAGAATATCCAGCCCGTATATCCGGGCAGCAGCAGCGCCCGCGATGGCGGCCTGCGTCCCGTCCCGCTCGTCCGCGACCTTGCGCGCCGCAAAGGCGTTGTTCTTCATGCTGATCTGCTGCCAGCCCTTATCCTGAAGGTAGTGCGCCGTCTGCATTAAGGACTGCGGGTGCGAGTAAACCGTCCGGATATCCTCCCTGCGGGTTCCCGGGGAGGCCAGCAGACAATGCTCAATCCGGATAATCTGTTCCCCCACAATGTAATTCTCAAATTCCACCAACAGATCATAGATCTCGCTCACGATTCCCGCCGAGGAGTTCTCTATCGGAAGCACCGCAAAGTCCGCGCTCCCCTCGTCGATTGCCAGCATGGCGTCGCGAAAGGTGTCCACGTTAAAGCAGTCCACAGCCGCGCCGAAATACTCCATCATCGCGGCCTGCGAGTAAGAGCCCTCCGCGCCCTGAAACACCACGCGGCATTTTTCCCGATCAATCTCCTCCATCTCAAGAAACGCCTGTCTGCCGCCGCCCTCATGCTCCGCGATGATCCGGTACTGAAGCTTCCTGCTCATCGCCATAATCTGCTCGAAAAGCTCCTTCACACCCTGCTCGTTGAACGCGTTATGCGTGAGCGCGCCGACCGCCTTGAGCTTCTGCTGCTCCCGCTCCCTGTCAAAAACGCGCTTGCCGGACTCAAGCTTATGCGCGGCCACCTGCGCGCACACATCCATTCTCTTTTCATACAGCTCCACGATCTGACGGTCAATGTCGTCCAAGCTTGTCCTAAGCGCCGATAAATCCATGTACCTTCCCTCCATGTCTCTTTTGCTTCTTTCAGTATAGCACACGATTTCGGCTTTGTAAAAAAAATAGCTCATCTTTTCTATTTTCTTTTGCGCTTTTTTCATCTATAATAGAAGCATATCGATTCAGACAGATAAGGAGAGGATTACCATGAAAAAGAAGTTCATTATTATACCGCTGGTTATCGTGTGCGTGGCGGCGCTCGCCATTGCCGTCATCATATCGACGCGCAATCGCAACAGCGTGCCCGAGAATCCCGACAATCTGTTCGGGAACACCTCCGGCAATCTCTATAACGGCGGCATGTTCTGTGAGAGCGACGGCTACGTCTACTTCTCAAATCCCTACGACAACAACGCGCTCTACCGGATGCTTCCCGATGAGACGCAGGCCGAGCGGATTGTCGCGTCAGAGACGAGCAGCCTCAACGCGGATGGGAAGTTCCTGTACTTCTACCAGAGCGGTTCCGGCAGCGGCGCGGGCTTCGGCTATGTCGTGAGCTCCACCGGCGTCTACCGTGTACAGAAGGACAACCCGAAAAACATCAAGTGTCTCGACAAGATTGTCGGCGGGCATGTCGTCTTAGCCGGAAACTCCGTGTTCTACACCTGCGCGGGCGATACGGTTGCGCTGAGCCGGATTGATATTACGGGGGAAAATAAGGAAATCGTACTGGAAAAGGACATTCTTCCCGCGAGCATCGACGGCTCCTACTTCTACTACTCGAACAACGACGGCACCAACCTTCACGTAATGGCGATGAACCGCAACACCGGCTCCTCCCGCAAGGCGCTCGCGGAGGATATCTACATGCCGGTTGTCGAGGGGGAAACGCTCTACGGCATCGATGTCCACAACAATTACGCGCTCGTGCGGATAAATCTGGCGGACGGCTCCAAGACGACATTGGACGCGGAGAGAACCGACCTGCTGAATGTCACCGGCAGCTACATATACTATCAGACCTCCGGCCCGACGCCGCAGCTTCGGCGGATTGGCAAGGACGGCTCCAACATGGAGGTTGTCGCGGACGGCGCGTACAATACGATCAACGCGACCTCAAGATACGTTTACTTTACGCGGTTCAGCAATACGCTGCCCATCTACAAGACACCCGTATCCGGTCCGGTGAATGTGACCACCTTTGAGGCCGCCTCCGCAGCCGCGATAGAGGCGCTTCAATGAAAACGCAAGCTACGCTTACGCTATAAATTCTTTCCTAACCACCGCTACGATTACCGCATTTTTCTACAGATGAATAAGGTAAAGGAAAATCGGGTATGCTTATGGCATGAAAACTCCAATTAATCCTTTACCTTTTCAATTTTTGAAAAACAGTGCGGCGGACTTCCTGCGCTGCGGCGTCATCGGCTGGTGCATTGAAATCATCTTCACCGCGCTCGGTGCGCTGCGCCGCCGCGAGATGCAGCTTATGGGGCAGACCTCCCTGTGGATGTTCCCCATCTACGGCTGCGCCGCGCTCTTTAAGCCCTTATTTCTTCTGATACGGAAATGTCCGACGGCAGTCCGGGGGCTGATTTACGCGCTCTGCATCTTTACGGGCGAATACACCGGCGGCCGTCTCCTTGACCGGCACGCGCTCTGTCCTTGGAACTATAACCGAAGCAAATGGCACGTAAAGGGGCTGATTCGTCTGGATTTCCTGCCTTTCTGGTGTCTTGCCGGACTGCTGTTTGAGCGCGTGCTCACGGCACGAAACGCTGATACAGCGCCACATGATCCTCAATACAGCGCCAATTGCCCGGCGCATGGGCTGTAGCACAGATATATACCGTCCCGTCGCCGCCCACCTGGAGACTTGCCGCGCAGTTGCCGGACTCGTCCACATAGCCGGTCTTTGCGCACAGAACCTCCCCGTGGGTGTCCTTGTCCTCTATCCGTCTCAAAAACCAATTTGAAATCTCAATGCCCTCCGGATGCTGCGGCGTGCTCTCCGTCGTATAGATATGCTCCGACAAAACCTCCCTGCAAAACGGGTTGTCATACGCCGCCTTCATTATGACAGTCATGTCATAAACCGTGCAATAATGATTGACGTCATAGATACCAACACAGTTTGTAAAATGCGCGGTATCCGAGAGGCCAAGCTGTTCCAGCCGCTCATTCATCAGCTCCACAAAGGCCTCATGGGAACCCGCCACATATTCCGCAAGTCCTACGGCGGCATCCGCACCTGATTGCAGGGCCGTTCCATAGAACAAATCGCGCACCGGAACCTCCTCCCCCCTCACAAAGCCCACGCCTGCACAGTCATGCGCCAGACTGTATCCTGCGGCGTTCTCCGTCATGGTAAACGTATCTTCTATATCCGTCACATGCTCCGCCGCGACCAGCACGGTCAATATCTTTGTCATGGAAGCCGGCGGTATCGTTGTCCACGCACCCCTCTGTGCAAGCACCGTTCCCTCCGAGGCGTTGATAAACACCGCGTTCTCGCTGTGCATCTCGTCACCGAGCGCGACCGTCTGCTCCGTAGTGATTGCCGTAAACGGCGGATTCTCTTTCGTAAGCCTGCCGAGGCCGAGAAGTCCGCTCTCGCAGATTGTCCACAGCTCCGCCGCGTCGTCGCTGCCGGCCTGTCCGATTAATCCGCCCGCTTGAGAGCCGTTCATACCAATCACCGCATACATCCCATTGCCCTTGGAGCTTTGTGAGGGCTCCCGCTCAGATGTAGCGGATTCCCGTGTCTCCGGCTCCAATGCGCTTGAGGTCTGTTGCTGTGTCTCCGGCTCGGCTGCACTTGAGGTCTGTTGCTGCGTCTCCGGCTCCAATGCGTTTGATTCCTGTTGCGTTTGAGACTGCGCCGTCTGCCCGTTATAAGTATTATTCGGGTTCTCGCGCCGCCGCGCCCGCACAGAAAGGACATGCACGCCGGCAAATATCAACACCATGCAGACCAGCACGCCCGCAGCGACGGGAATCGCCAGACGCCGCAGTCTCTCCTGACGCTGTTTTTGGCGCCTCATCTCCTCAAGCCGCCGGCTCCGTCTGCGGCTGCGCTCCGCGTCGCTCAGGCCTTCCCTGACATCATTCTTCCTATTATTTTGCATTACTCTTCAAAATCTCCGTCTCCGGAAGCTCCTATATCCAGCATATTCATCGTGCGGCGCTTCCTTCTGGCCTCCTCGGACTGCTCCAGAAGGAACTGTTTTATCGCCTTGGAATTTTTAATATGTAACAGAACCAGCTGCGGATCCGTGGTGTCCCCTGTGTGGCAGACGATGGTCCCCAGCCCGAACATCCGCTCAAACAGGGATGTTTTCAGCGTTACATCCTGTATCTTGTACATGTAGCAGTCGTTCTCCTCCCGATTCAGGAAGCCGGTGTTTACCGTCACCACCTCTTCCTTTATCGTGTATACCGTAAAAGTAAACGGCAAGCCCAAAAATACCCATCTTTTTCTCTCTCTAAACTGCATCTCGCAATACTGCTCCTTTCTTTTCTCTGCCGTACCGCGTCTCCTCTTTTCAGAAGCCGCCTTGGCGTTTCCCTAGGTATTATAGCATATATTCCCCTGCCCTGACTATAAAAAATTGAGCGCCCGCACATTTATTATTTTTATTGGCGTATTGTCTTGAAACGTTCATGCCAATGTGCTATTATATCAAAAGTTTAAACAACCTTGGAACCAATATCGAAATGGAGGAACACTATGAGACATTTAATGAGTCCGCTTGATTTCTCGACTGCGGAGCTGGACAGGCTCTTCGCGCTTGCGGAGGACATTGAACAGCGCCCCGAGAAATACGCTCACGCCTGCGAAGGCAAGAAACTTGCAACCTGTTTTTATGAGCCGAGTACCCGCACAAGACTCAGCTTTGAAGCCGCAATGCTGAACCTCGGCGGCAAGGTTCTGGGCTTCTCCGATGCCAATTCATCCTCCGCCGCCAAAGGGGAAAGCGTGTCCGACACCATCCGCGTAATATCTTGCTTCGCCGATATTTGCGCCATGCGCCATCCCAAGGAGGGCGCGCCCATGGTAGCCGCCTCCCTCTCCTCCATTCCGGTCATCAACGCCGGCGACGGCGGGCATCAGCACCCGACCCAGACACTCACCGACCTATTAACGATACGCGCCATCAAAGGACGTCTCGACAACTTTACCATCGGCCTGTGCGGGGATCTCAAATTCGGCCGCACCGTCCATTCTCTGATTAACGCGCTCGTGCGCTATGAAAATATTAACTTCGTATTTATTTCCCCCGATGAGCTTACCATTCCTGAATACATTATCGAGATGCTCCGCGAGCGCAATATTCCCTTCCGCGAAATCAGGAAGCTCGAGGAGGTTATGCCCGAGCTGGATATCCTCTACATGACCCGCGTCCAGAAGGAGCGCTTCTTCAACGAGGAGGACTATGTGCGCTTGAAGGACTACTATATTTTAAATAAGGAAAAAATGCAGCTTGCCAAGGACGATATGATTGTGCTCCACCCGCTTCCGCGCGTCAACGAGATTTCCGTGGAGGTGGACGACGACCCGCGGGCGGTCTATTTCCGCCAGGTGCAGTACGGCGTGTATGTGCGCATGGCGCTGCTGCTGACGCTATTGGAAATTGAGGTCGCATAAGCGCTCTCATCGTTTTGTATACCGGTTTTCGCAAAAAGGAGGAACCCATATGTTAAATGTCGGAAAGATTGAGGAAGGCTTTGTTCTGGACCATATTCAGGCGGGAAAGAGCCTGAGCATATACAAGCATTTAGGGCTGGACAAGCTCGACTGTCCGGTCGCGATTATCAAGAACGCCCGCAGCAACAAGATGGAAAAGAAGGACATTCTCAAGGTGGAGTGCGATATCAATACGCTGAATCTCGATATTTTGAGCTTTATCGACCACAACATCACGGTGAATGTCATCAAGAACTCGGAGATTGTACAAAAACTGCCGCTCTCGCTCCCCAAGGAGATTAAGAACGTCATACGGTGCAGGAATCCCCGCTGCATTACCTCCATCGAACAGGAGCTGCCGCATATCTTTGTGCTGACGGATGAGAAGCGGGAGATATACCGGTGTAAATATTGCGAGGAGAAGTATGGAAGTATCGGGTTCTGAGCATTTAAAAATATTGATGGCACAGCGTCTGTCGTGTATAGTCAAAACCCCGCCGCAGGCAGAGGAATCTTCCTCCCCCTAAATGTTAAGTGTTTCTTGGACATACTGCTGTTCCTTCGCCAAAAAACTTTTCTGCGCCCCCTGTATCAGCGTGTCAGCGTCTTTTACAACACCGAGCAGCAGGGGGGAAGTTTTGTCATGGTATTTATAATTTTCAAATGCTTTCTGCGGGTTTTTGTTGGCGTAGCAGTATTTACAGCCATTCATGCAGGTATCATAAGCCCCTATGTCCCTGCTTTCGATACAGTGGCAGCCCTGCCGCATCCCTTTATGTTTTAAGTCCTTGAACACAATGCCGTTTGCACTTCCCAGAATATCAAGCGTCATGCAGCCGGAGGAATGGATGCCATAGCGGGTAAAATCACCGTTTGTTCCGCAGGTCTGGATATAGATGCCATATTTTCCGGCAATCGCCCCTAATCCCTGCGCCAGCAGATCCATATCCGTCTCGGACAGCGGGATCAGCTCCGGCATATTGCTTTCCAGCTTTTTATACATCTCTACAAAGCTGAAAATACAGCGGTCAATGTGAGGGGAAAGCACCTTTGCCATGCGTTCAAAGGTTTCCAAATGCCGCTCTATGGTATATTCCTTTGTCAGCAGAACAGGATCATATCTCCATGTGACACGCTGTTTTCCCACCAAAGCAGACAGTTCTTTCAAAGTTTCCATGCTTTCCTCTATGCACGGAACGCCCGGTTCAATATCCTTTCCGTATGCAGTAATCGTGTAATGGAAATAGGTATGAAAACGGTCTGTAATCTCATGCAGGCGTGAAAGTATCGGCTTGTAATCCTTAGAGCAGAAAACAACGCAGTCCACGGTGTCCGCTGTCAGCTCATAACGTGTCACTTTGTTTGGAAACAGGGGATTGCGTGACAGCACATACCCCTCTGAAAAACGGTTCAAAAGCCATTCTGTGTAATATTGGACGGTATCTGTCCGCCCGCCGGTGTTGATGATCATTGTTCTCCTCCATTACCCTTGTGTCTTCTTTCTTTTCATTGCTTACTGTCCGTCTCTGTCCTCCTGCCTTTTATTTGTTATCGGCGCGCTCCTCCCGCGTAAGGTTGTTGAGCCACAGATATTTCTTATATCGGGGATACAGCCACGGCAGCTTCACAATCTCGTCCGAGCACATCAGAATATACACCGCTATGACAGGCCAATGGAACACAAACGTCCCCAGCAGCGCCAGCGGCAATGCAAAGCACCAAGATGCGAAAAACACGCTGACCGCGTCGTATCTCGCGTCACCGCCCGCGGGGAAAACGCCGCAGACGATGATCGTGTTGACGGAGTAGGCAAACACATAGGCCCCGCTGAATATCAGCATGACGATCAGATAGTGCCTGGCTGTCTGCGACAGCACGAAGAACTCCGCCACGGCAGGGCCGAGAATACAGAGCAGCGCCATATGAATGCCGCCCGTCCAAAAGGAAATATAGCTGAACCTTCTCCCGTACTCCTTGGCCTTGTCAAACAGATTCTGCCCCAGAAGCTTGCCGACCATGATCCCCGCCCCCGCGGAGATACCCTTACAGACGCAGGTAATCAGCTCCTGCGCGACAGCGGTAATGGACGCGGCCGCGGTGGCGTCTGAGCCGAGGTGCCCCATGATCAGCGAATGCAGGGAGAAGCCCAGCCCCCACGCAAGAGAGCTGCCCAGCATGGGAAGCGCGATCTTGAACAAATCCCTCGTGACGGTCGCGGAAAACCACCGAAAGCCCTGCCTGTCAGGGCGCGTGCTCCCGCCCCTGTGGGATTCCGCAACGCACCATATCAGCGCGACCAGCTCGGCGGCGACCGTGGAATACGCAGAGCCGTTCGCTCCGAGCTCAGGTACGCCCGCAATGCCATAGATTAAGAAAAAGTCAATTACCACATCCGTAATGAGCGTGACCACCGAAATCACAACACTCTTGGAAGCCTTTCCCTCCAGCTTCATCACCAGATAATAACACTGGGTAATGCCGCTGAACAGGTTCATAATAAACGCAATCCGGTTCGCCAGCGAGACCGCGGAGACGGCGTCCTGCGTCAGCCTTCCAAGCATCAGCGCATCCGACGCGCCAATCAGAGCCACCAACAGATTCTGCAGCCCAATAGGGATTGCAAGAGCGCATAATTCCCCGTAAAACTCCCTCTTTTCCGCGCCTCCGCCAAACGCCTTTGCCTCATAGTATACCACTCCCAATCCGGTCATTCATCCCATTTGCCGTTGGAAAAACGTCAAATCGCATCTTACGGCGCGGTGCTGTTCTTGGGGACAAAGAAGGTGTCCCTGTAGCCCTTTTCCAGTTTCAGCAGGGCAATCTTCCTGTCAATGCCCCCCGCGTATCCGGTAAGGCTCCCGTTCCCGCCGACAACTCTGTGGCAGGGCACGATAACAGAGATTTCATTGTGAGCCACCGCGCCGCCCACGGCCTGCGCCGACATCCGCGCAAGCCCCCGCCGCTTGGCAAGCTGTTTGGCGATAGCCCCGTAGGTTGTCGTCTGCCCGTAGGGAATCTGGCAAAGGATTTCCCACACCTCATTTTGAAACGCGCTTCCCACAAAATGAAGCGGCGGCTTAAAGTCCGGCTCCTTTCCCGAAAAGTAGACATCGAGCCACTTCCCCGCCCGTTCAAACACCGGCAGCTCTTTTTCCTCGTTTTCCTTGTCAAGAGAGTGCGCAAAGTACTTCTGTCCCTCGAACCACAGACCCGTCAGACCGATTTCGTCAGCCGCCAGCACGATACCGCCAAGCGGCGATGCATATTTACTCGTATACTGCATTTCCCTTATCTCCCACAGTCAAAGACTGCTTCGACAATTTCCATCATTGTATTTTCTGATTTCAAATGTTGCCGAAGCCCGTCACACATACCCAAAAATATACTGCCAAAGATTGAAAATTATTATTATCATTTTTGGTTCTATTAAATATTCCTATGGCGTTCTCCCCCCAAATTTTAACTTGTCAAAAAGATTATATCATAATCTGCTTAACAGTGCATTTTTTTCTGTTCGTTTTTGCATATTTCTTGTAAAACAGATGATAAATGATATAATAGAAACAGCTACTATAAAAGGAGGCGGATTCCATGGTTAGCGCAACTGCTACGGAAACGGAAATGCAGAATAATTTCGGAAAATATTTAAATATGGTTATAAACGGACATGAAGTCATTGTAACAAAAAACGGAGAGGAAATCGGAAGATTCATCCCCAAGGACACTGCCGTTTCCTATCTTACGGATTCTCTGACCGGAATCCTTAAAAAAGATTATAATTTTGAACAGGAAAGGGAAGATGCTTTAAGGAAAAAAAGAGCTTAATCCTGAAAAAATCGAAGAAGTCCTCAAGCAGTTAAAACTGATATTCCAACTAACTGACTTAACCGTATCTGATATTGCAAGCGCAGCGGAAATGAAATGGAGTGATTTTGAGGACGCGATACAAAGCGCAACCGCTGAACGCATTCATGCAGATTGTATTATCACCGGGAATGTAAAAGATTTTAAACAGAGTAAAGTCATTGCTTTTACTCCGGCAGAGTGTCTGACACGGATTTGATTTCTCTTGCCCTACAACCTTGCAGGGGGGGCCTGTTGCCCCCCTACGCGAAATTCAGTACCTCTTCCTTTGGCTTCTTCGCCGCCGCCACACTCACCGCATGGAGCACCGGCCCCTCGCCGTTATAGTCCTGCTGAAACTCCCTGTGCACCGTCGCCGTCACCGTCACCCACTGCTTATTCTCAAGCTCGCCGCATCTGTCGTATTTGCAGGCGTACCCCAGAAACGCCATATCATCCGCACAGCACGTCATCGCCATCCGCCCGGGCACAAAATACTCGTCCCCGCTGTTCTCAGGTATCAGCACCATCGCCGTAAACCGCACCGTCTTGCCGATATACCGCTCAAGATTGTCCATCGCATCCAAGTAAAATATCCCATAGCCGTAATCATCCAGCTCCAAAATATCGCTCTTTAAGTCATACGGCAAATCCTCCTCGAATATCTGATTCACCTCGCCGTTCTTGTCCTCAAAGATGATTTCCGCCTGCGGATTCACCGCCTTTACATTCCGCTTAAAGCTGCCAAGCTGCTCCGTCAGTCCGTCGCAGCGGTTAAATATAATCAGCTCCGACTTGCGGATCATCTCCGCCAGCAGAGAACGCATATTGGTGTAATAATTCTGAAAGGTAGCCGCGTTTATCGTCGTAATCTGCTGCTCCACCCGCCAATGCCAAGGCATCTTGAGGTTCTTGAAATTCCACATGCCGTTGTACTCGATGATAATCCGCTCGGGCTTGTGCTGCTTTTCAAGCTCCATCATGTGGGCGGACATCATGTCCTCCTCCCTGTCCACGACCTCCACGATCGTATGACTTCTTCTCAGAATATCCTCGTCATACTCGAGCTCGCCCTCCTCGCACAATATCAGAAGCGTTGTGCCCTTTATCTGAAAATAGGGCTGTGAGAGCGTGTACGAGATAAACTCCGTCTTCCCGCTCTCCAAAAATCCGTTGATAATATATACAGGCTTCATCCTTTTCTCTCCATTTCCTACGCCTTGAACAGCGCTTTCAGGTTCTCCTCCTGAAGCTTGGAGCCGATCACGCAGATTTTACCGGTGACCTCCGGCGCGCCCTTGCGGACGTTACTCTCCTCCGGTACATAGTCGAAATTAAGCCATGTGCCGTCTCCTGCCGGAACCATCCCCTTCGCGCGGAGAATCACGCCATAGGCCTCCTCATCCTCCAGCTTCTTCAAAATATCCTCTATCTCCGCCTGTGAATAGGTCTTAGGCGTCTCTAAACCCCAGCTCGTAAATACCTCGTCCGCATGGTGGTGATGATGACCATCATGGTCATGCTCGTGATGATGCTCATGACCATGGTCATGACCATGGCATCCGCAGGTGCAGTCCTCCCCGTGCTCGTGATGATGATGGTCATGCTCTTCATGCCCATGCTCTTCATGCTCGTGATGATGCTCGTGCTCTTCATGCCCATGCTCTTCATGCTCGTGATGATGCTCGTGCTCTTCATGCCCATGCTCTTCATGCCCATGCTCCTCGTGGTCATGGTCGTGACCATGTCCATCGTGGTCGTGATGATGATGCTCATCATGGTCATGCATCGCCGCGACCTCCGCCATAAGCTCCGCTTCCAAGTCCTTCGCGTTCTCTATCGTCTCCAAAATCTGCTTTCCATCGAGCTCCTCCCACGGCGTGGTGATAACAGTCGCCTTGTCGTTGTGCTCACGGATAATCTCCAGCGCCGCGTTCAGCTTGCTCTCGCTGAGTCCCGCCGTCCTGCTGAGGATAATCGTCCCCGCATGCTCTATCTGGTTCAGGAAGAACTCGCCGAAGTTCTTCGCATACATCTTGCATTTATTCGCGTCCACCACGACAACCGCGCTGTTCAGCGCGACCTCGACATCCGTATCGACATTCTGTACCGCCTTCATCACATCGGAGAGCTTTCCGACGCCCGACGGCTCTATCAGTATTCTCTCCGGATGGTACTTCTCAAGCACCTCCGCAAGCGAGCTGCCGAAGTCCCCGACCAGCGAGCAGCAGATACAGCCGGAATTCATCTCCTTGATTTCAACACCCGCCTCCTTCAGAAAGCCGCCGTCGATTCCAATCTCGCCAAATTCATTCTCGATCAAGACTACCTTGGAGGCATCCAGCGCCTCCTCCAAGAGCTTCTTAATCAGTGTCGTTTTGCCGGCACCCAAAAAACCCGAAAAAACATCTATCTTTGTCATTTCACAACCTCCTGTATCCCTGAAACCTGTTATTGATTTCGTTCTGATTTTTTATCATAGCACAAAACGCCAGATTTTTCCATAAGTGAGATATTAAAATTCAATAAAACTCCCCTACTCCTCAATATACCACTTCAGCTCCTTTGCGGGTATCACCTCATAGTTGTCGGCGCCCTCCCCCGTCCTCAGATACACATCCCGCACGCCCGCCTGGATGATCATGCGCGCACACAGCGGGCAGGGCTTCGCCTTGTGCACGGACAAATCCTTCGGGTTGATTCCCGCCAGATACAAATCCGCCCCGATGGTCTGCTCTCTGGAACAGTTTAGGAGCGCGTTCGCCTCCGCGTGCACCGCGCGGCAGATGCCGTAGCCCTCCCCCTGATGGAGATTTCTGTCTATCCGCGGGCACCTCCCAATATCGCTGCAGTTCTCAAAGCCGCGCGGGGAGCCGTTGTACCCCGTGGAGATAACCGCGTCGTCCTTTACCAGCACCGCGCCGTATTTGCGTTTGATGCAGGTGCTTCTGTAAGCGAAGTTCTCCGCGCAGTTCAGATACGCGTCCGCCTTTGATATCCGTCCCATTCCCTCCGGCTTTACCATCTCATTCCTCATTTCTGCGCAATATCTCCCGCGCAACGCTATTCCTCATTTGCTTCCATTACCAGTACATACTCACGCTCGATTGTCTGCGGCGGGAGACTGTAGGTGACGTCCGCCTCTCTTCGCTCCGCGTCCTCAGCCACCTCGCCGCCGCCGATAAGCCCCCAGAACCGCCCGTATCTGTCAAAAACGCCGCCGCCGGACATGCCCGCCTTCGCATAGCACGCCGTCTCCAGCATCTGTGCATTGAACACCGGCACAAACTGTACACCCGTTATGCTCCCCTGAAAGAAGCCCATGCCGCCGCTCTCCGTGTCCACGCCAAGCTGTATAATTTCCCATTGTACATACGCCGCGGCAAACGCCGACCTGTCCGCCTCGCTCTCCACGTCATACTGCATCGGCCTCACCGCGCGCAGGTGCCGCAGAAGCGCCTCCGGCACCTCGGCCGTCGATACCGACAGAAAGCCCACGTCATACTGCTGCGAATATCCCAGGCTCTCAGCCTGCACGGATATACTCCCGTCTGCGCCCGCGGACATATTCCCATCCGCGCCGAGCGTGACCACAGCCGCCGCACCCTTTCTCAGCAGATGCCTGCTCGCTGCAATGACAATGCGCTCCTTTGTCAGCTCCCAGACCACCCCGCTCCCGCAAGCGTCCTCTGCTGTTACCATGACCACACTGCGCCGCGCCAGCCGATACGCGGTATCCGTGACAATCCCCTGCGCGTCAAACAGCTCCAGTCCTCCTGAAATGCAGGAAACCGCCGCCGGCTCCGGACGCTGCCCCAGCAATATACCGATACCCAAAATCATCAATACTATTCTCATATCTGCCATTATAGCCTTTTTTACGGCTGTCTTCAATTTTATTAAGGAAACGAAACATCACTGTCTGCAACGCATGATATTCCTCTGATTCAGGTAAGGCAACCGCAGCGATAAGCCGGGTTATGTCGGTGCCGGCAGTCTCCCGCCGACACGAATGATCATCTATCTAGGACCATTGTCGCCAATGGCCTCGAGCGACCTACCTGGGAGCCGGCCGGGCCGGCCTCTCGCTCCCGTTTTGGTCTTGCTTCGGATGGGGTTTACATGTGCCCTCCTCGTTACCTCGGAGGCGGTGGTCTCTTACACCGCCCTTCCACCCTTACCGTCCGGTATGCGGCAAGCCGCGCGCCGGACGGCGGTATATTTCTGTTGCACTGGCCTTAGAGTCGCCTCTACCGGACGTTATCCGGCATCCTGCCCTGTGAAGCCCGGACTTTCCTCACCTCCGCCTTGCGGCGAAGCCGCGATCATTTGCCACAGTTGCCTTCCTTTTCAAGATATGTTGACTGTATATCGGTTTTACACCTTAAAGCAGCTTCCCCCCACGAACTCCCGCACAATGGAGTTATAGGGGAGCGCCTCCGTGCTCACGCCGAGAAAATAGCTCAGGAACTTCAACAGACGCACCGCCTCGAAGTATTCAGGCTCCCCCGGCTCTATGCTGTAGAGCAGCGGCTCCGCGTACTGCTTGAGCACCGCAAGCTCGTAAATCAGCGCCGAGTTGAACATCGCGTCCGCGCTCTCCTGGAACGGGAAGATATTCTGCGTCTCTCCCCTGCGCACGGAGGGCCACATCTGAATCGTGCGCTTCGCACTCGCGCCGCGCGTCCGCGCATCGCGCACCATACGCCGCAGCAGCCTGCCGTCCGTCGTGGAGATCCGGTTATGCTCGTCGATATTCAGCGTCGTCAGCGCGCTGATATAAATCTTATATTTACTTTCGGTCGGAAGCTCGTGCGACATTCTGTCATTCAGGCCGTGGATCCCCTCGATGACCAGAATATCCCCCTCTCCCAACTGCTTGAAGTTTCCCTTGTACTCGCGCTTTCCCGTGACAAAATTAAAAGTCGGCAGCTCCACCCGCTCCCCTGCGAGCAGCGCGCACATATCCCTGTTGAACAGCTCCACGTCAATCGCCTCGAGGCACTCAAAATCATAGTCCCCGTTGGGCTGGCGCGGCGTCTTCTCCCTGTCCACAAAATAGTCGTCCACCGCAATCGGGTGCGGCACCAGCCCGTGCGTGCGAAGCTGTACGGAAAGCCGATGGGAGAACGTTGTCTTGCCCGAGGACGAGGGGCCCGCAATCATCACAAACTTGACGCCGCCTCTCGACACAATGTCCGAGGCAATCTCGCTGATGCGCCGCTCCTGAAGCGCCTCCTGCACCAGCACCAGCTCGTTGAAGCCGCCCGCCTTTATCTGGTCGTTCAAATCGCTCACCGTGTCCACACCGAGCCGAATGCCCCAGTCGGAAGCCATCTGCATTGAGTTGAACAGCTTCGGGGAGGGCTTAAATTCATCCAGCTTTGTCGGGTTCTCCTTGGACGGCAGAATCAGCATGAAACCGTCCTCGTATTTCTGCAAGTCAAAATACTGCACATAGCCGGTGCTCGGCAGCATATAGCCGTAATAATAATCGTAGTAGCCGTCCAGATTGTAGACATTCACCGTAGAGCTGTTGCGGTATTTGAATAAATTGACCTTGTCGGTCATCTTCTGCTTTTGAAACAGCGCGTTCGCCTCGTCGAGCGGCATCGCCTTCTTGATGATGCACAAATCCTTATCGACATACTCCCGCATCTTCGCCTTCACCTGCGCCACCAGCTCGTCCGTGACCTCAAAGTCCCCCGCCTTCGAGCAGTAAAAGCCGTTTCCGATGGCAAACTCCATCTTAATCTTGTCAATCTTATCGGACCCGACCACCTCGGTAATCGCCTTCATCAAAATAATCGTCGCGGTGCGGAGGTAGGTCTTGTGTCCTGTCGCGTCCGCAAGCGTCAGAAACTCGATCGTGCAGTCCTTATCCACCCGCTTAAACAGCTCCCGTATCTTGCCGTTGCGCACCGCTACCGCTATCTGGTACGGATAGTCCTTCTGATAGACGCCCGCAATCTCCCCGTAGGTGATCCCGCTCGGGAACTCCCGCGTCTTGCCGCCGACCGTCACCTGATAGCTGTTCTTCTTCTCGTTGTTCATCGTATCTGAAATCCCCCTCTCCTGGTATTGTCTTATGATATCTCCGTTATTTCTCATCCCTGACGCCTGTCTGCCGTCTTACAGCACCGTAAACGACTCTCGGATCTCCGCCTTGCAGACGTGCACCTCGGGAAGCTCTCTCTTGAAAAATTCCTCCATGTACGGGATAAACAGCTTCTCAATCCCGTAATGTCCCGCATCGATGACCGTCAGGCCCTGCGCCACTGCGTCAATGCCCTCGTGGTGGCCGACGTCGCCCGTGATCATCACCTCGGCTCCCGCCGCGAGCGCGTCCTTTATATAGTCCCCGCCGGAGCCGGGCATCACCGCCGCGACCTCCACAATATCGCCAAGCTCCCCGAAAACCCGCACACTCGGCACCCGAAACCGCTTCTTGACCAGCTCGGCGCAGTCGGAAACGCTCATCCTGCGCGCAAGTCTGCCGACACGCCCGCAGCCCTCCTTGGAAATATCATCCTCAAAGGTCACGCTCAATACCTGTCTGTCCGTCAGCGACAGCTCATCCGCCGCCGCGTCCGCCATCCCCATCACATCAAAATTCGTGTGCATGGCATAGTAGCTGATATCCTCGTGAATCAGGCGGTACACCCGCCTGCCGATAAAATTCTCCGTGTCGATGCGCCCGAGCTTCCTGAAAATCAACGGATGATGCGTCAGCAGCATGTCTGCCTTGACCGCGACAGCCTCCTCAACCACCTCGTCCGTGGCGTCAAGGGCAATGCAGACTGTCCGCACCTCCTTGTCACGACGACCCGCAAGCAGCCCGATATTGTCCCACTCCTCCGCGTACATTACGGGAGAAAGCGCCTCCAGCTTCTCGATAATCTCACTGCACCTCATGTATGTCCTCCATTCCCGTGCCACAATTTCCCACAACCGTAGCGCAACAGAATCGTAACAAAACCATAGCAGAACCATAACATAACTATAGCATAACTATAATCATAACGCAAAATAGCGCTCCAGGCAAAACGCAATATCGCCGAGCTTCCCGTCCAGCTCCGCAATCCTGCCCTGCTGCCTTGCGGTAATCTGCTCCCTGCACGCCAGATTCCCTCTGATATTTTCAAAATTTTCTCTTTCCCACAACAGGTAGCGCTTGAGCACGGGATGGGCATTTTCCAGCAAATATGGGCCATATGTATCCCGCATCCGCACAGCCTGAGCCGCATCCGTCTCCTTCGCGCCCTCCGCCGCCCCGCCCGGACGCACGCGCATCATCGGATAATACTTGCCGTCCTCGCAGACCATATCCTCCTGCTCTGTCACAAAGCCGTTGACGCGCAGCCATGCCCGCACCTCGCGGATTTCCGACTGCGGCTGCAATATCAACTGGCGCATGTCCCCAATCAGCCCGCGTCCGCGCTCGAGAATGGAAAGGATAAGCCGTCCGCCCATGCCGGCGCAGATAGCGCCGTCCGCCTCGCCCGCCGCAAGCGCCTCCATGCCGTCTGACAGCCGCGTCTCGACAGAGGCCTGCATCCCATACTGTCGGAGGTTGTCCTGTGCCCGCCTCAGCGGCCCCCGATGGATGTCCATGGCGATCACTCGTCCGCAGACATTCCGCCGCACCAGCTCCATCGCCACATACCCGTGGTCGCACCCGATATCCGCCATCCTGTCACAGGGCTCCACGAGCCCCACAACCGCCAGCATTCTGTCCGATAACAGCATCGCCCTTCTCCTTTATGCCTAATCCAGATAGTCCTTCAGCTTGCGGCTTCTGGAGGGATGGCGCAGCTTCCTAAGCGCCTTCGCCTCAATCTGGCGGATGCGCTCTCTGGTAACGTTGAACTCCTTGCCGACCTCCTCCAAGGTGCGCGCCCTGCCGTCGTCCAGCCCAAAGCGCAGCCGCAGCACCTTCTGTTCCCTGTCGGTAAGCGTGTCCAACACCTCGACAAGCTGCTCCTTCAGCAGGGTAAACGCCGCCGCGTCCGCCGGCACCGGCACATTGTCGTCCTGAATAAAATCCCCGAGATGGCTGTCCTCCTCCTCGCCGATGGGCGTTTCAAGGGAGACCGGCTCCTGCGAAATCTTGAGGATTTCCCGCACGCGCTCCTCCGGCATGTTCATCTCCTTCGCAATCTCCTCCGGAGACGGCTCGCGCCCCAGCTCCTGCAGGAGCTGTCTGCTCACGCGGATCAGCTTGTTGATGGTCTCGACCATATGGACGGGAATCCGAATGGTTCTGGCTTGGTCCGCAATCGCCCTTGTTATCGCCTGACGAATCCACCACGTCGCATAGGTTGAGAACTTGTACCCCTTTCGGTAGTCAAACTTCTCAACCGCCTTGATCAGACCGAGGTTGCCCTCCTGAATCAAATCCAGAAACAGCATTCCCCTGCCCACATACCGCTTGGCGATGCTCACCACCAGACGCAGATTCGCCTCCGCCAGACGCTTTTTCGCCTCCTCGTCACCAAGCTCCATTTTCTTTGCAAGCTCAATCTCCTCGTCCGCGCTCAGCAAAGGAACCTTGCCGATTTCCTTCAGGTACATCCTGACGGGGTCCTCAATCCCGACGCCGTCGGGCACCGAAAGGTCAAGGTTCTCCATATCGACCTCTTCCTCGTCGCTCAGGAGCAGATCCTCATCGGGCAGATCGTCGTCGTCCTCCGTAATCCTAAGCACGTCCACCCCGCTTTGCTCCAAGGTCTCGAGAATCCGCTCGAACTGATCCTCCTCGAGCGGAAGATCCTTGAAAAAGTCGCTGATTTCCTGATATTCCAACACGTTCTTCTTTTTCTTTGCCAACGCCAGAAGCTCTTTTAATTTCGCGTCAAATTTTGCTTGTGTGTTTTCGTCCATTCCGGTCCATCCTCCATACCATATATTTTTATCCTTAATTGAAAGAAATATGCATTTTTCCAAGTTCTTCCAACGCCTTTTTGCCCTCGACCACCTTGCTGAGCGCCGTAATGTCCACGCCGGAGCGCGCAGAATAGTAATCATGGCTGTTTTTCTTGACGGCCACGAGAATATCCCGAAACGACTTTTCCTTCTCTCTGTCCGTCTGTGTCTCAAGCTCCGGCAGCTTCGTCGTAAACAGCGACGCCGCCTCGCTCTGCTCCTTCTCGTCCTCGAACAGATTGATGATTCCCGCGGGATTGAACCGATTCTTCTCAATATCGTCAAACATCCGCTCCGCAACCCTGCCATACAGCTCGAAGGTAAAATCCTCCGGAGAAATATAGTCCTTGATCTTGAAATAGAGCTGCGGGTCCTCCGTCAGCCATGTCAGCAAAAGCCGCTGCATTTTCTTCGCGTTCTCCTCCGGCGTATTCCTGCTCCTGCTCTGAATGCCGCTTCGGGGCCGCTCCAGGGGAACCGCGTAGCCGCCCGTCCTGGCCGCCATATTCACCACCAGCTTCCGCAGGTTCTCAAAGCCGATGTGATATTTCTCCGCAATGGCCTCAATGTAGTTCTCCCGCTCCACATCCTCGCCAAACTCGCACAGCCGCCTTGCGATCTGATTATGGAAGTTGGTCTTTTCCTCCGGATCATCCATGTTAAAATCGCGCTCGAGCATTCTGATCTCAAACAGGAAGGAATTTTCCGCGTTGTCAATCCGCTCCTGAAACGCCTCCTGCCCGAGGTTCTTGATAAATTCGTCGGGGTCCTTGTACGGCGTCATGTTGATGATTTTCCCCGACATCCCCGCGTCCCGCAGAATCCGCACGGCCCGCAGCGCCGCCTTGACGCCCGCGCCGTCGCTGTCATACGCCAGCAGCACATCCTTGGTGTACTTCCTGATCAGGCCCGCCTGCCCCGGGGTAAACGCCGTGCCGAGCGAGGCCACCGCCTGCGTAAAGCCCGCCTGATGCATACTGATGACGTCCATATAGCCCTCGCACAGGATGATATTCCCCGCACGCGAGGCGCGCGCATAGTTCATCCCGTAGAGGTTCCTGCTCTTGTCGAAAATCTCCGTCTCCGGAGAATTGAGGTACTTGGGCCCGCTGTCCAAATCGCCCATAATGCGGCCGCCAAAGCCGATAACGCGATGGTTGATGTCCTGTATCGGATACATGACCCGATTCCAGAACTGCGTCGTCGTCCCGCGCCGCTCGTCCACCTTCGCAAGCCCCGCGTCCCTGATCAGATCGTCGCCAAAGCCCTTCTTGTGCAGATACGCCAACAGCTCCTCGCCCCTTGCGGGCGCGTATCCCAGCCCGAAGCGCTTCTTCGTCTCCTCCGAGAGACGACGCTTGTCCAGATATTGCTGCGCCTTCGCGCCCCGCTCCGTGCGCAGTTGATAATAATAAAATGTGGCCGCCTCCTTGTTTACCGCCAGAAGGCGCTGCCGCCTGCTCTCGCGGCGCTTCGCCTCCTCCGAGTATTCCGCCTGCGGAAGCGCCACCCCCGCCTTGTCGGCAAGGATTTTCAGCGCCTCCGGAAAGGTGCAGTTCTCATATTTCATTACAAACGTAATAACATTCCCGCCCTCCCCGCAGCCAAAGCATTTGTATATCTGCCTTGAGCGGTTCACCGAGAAGGAGGGTGTTTTCTCCCCGTGAAAGGGGCAGCAGCACATATAGTTGCTTCCCTTCTTCTGAAGTCCGACATAGCCCGAGATTACATCAACAATATCGTTCCTCTGACGGACCTCCTCTATAAGCTCCTCCGGATAATACATTCAGACCAGACTCCTCTTATCCCATCCAAAACTTAGGTACGTATAACTTCTCATACAGCGCTATCGCGAAACGATCCGTCATGGAGCTTATGTAATCACAGACCACCTTCTCCCGCGGCTCCCCGCGAAAGCTCAGCTCCAGATAGAACTTCGGCAGCTCGTCGGCATGGTTCATGTAATGCTCATACAAGGTCTTCACCAGCGCGACAGCCTTGCTCTCCTCACACTTGGCGATGGGGTTGCTGTATACCTTGTCGTACATAAAGCTGCGGAGGTTCTGCATCGCCAGCGCAACCTCGTCCGACATCCGCACGTCGTCCGTCCCCCTGCTGTGCGTCACAATGTCATGGATAAAAGCGTTCAGGCGCTCCCGCGGCGTGTACCCGATGACCTCCCCGATTTCCCGCGGCACGTCCCGCGGCTGCAAAATCCTCGCGCGCACCGCGTCGTCCATATCATGGTAGGTATAGGCTATCTTGTCCGAAAAGCGCACCACCTTCCCCTCCAAGGTCGCCGGCATGTTCGAGGTCTGGTGATTCCGAATGCCATCCTTGACCTCCCAAGTGAGGTTGAGCCCCTCGCCGTCCTTCTCTATCAGCTCCGCCGTGCGCACGCTCTGTTCATTGTGCTTAAAGCCAAACGGGCACACATCATTCAACGCCCGCTCGCCCGCGTGCCCGAAGGGCGTATGTCCCAGATCATGCCCGAGCGCAATCGCCTCCACCAGCTCCTCGTTGAGCTGGAGCGCCCGCGCTATGGTTCTCGCGTTCTGCGACACCTCCAGCGTGTGCGTGAGCCGCGTCCGATAGTGGTCGCCCTCCGGTGAAAGAAAGACCTGCGTCTTATCCTTCAACCGCCGGAAGGACTTCGAGTGCAGGATGCGGTCCCTGTCCCGCTGAAAGACCGGACGGATGTCGCACTGCTCCTCCTCCCTGTCCCTGCCCCTTGAATTTTTGCTGAGCGTCGCATATCGGCTCAGATATTCCGTTTCCCATTGCTCTAAATCTTCACGAATTGTCATAGCTCTCCTCATTCCCGTGTGTCGCACGCACTAAATCCCTATTCCTAATATTCCGCGCCCGTCTTGAAATTCCTTTTTATTTTTAAAGATTTTTTAGCGGCAAAAAAGCAAACGCAAGCCTGACAGCTTGCGTTCAAAGAATTGGCGGCAGGTCATATTGTTTCCGCCATCATCGCGAAATCCTCCGCGAATTTATCATAATCAAATTTCCCTTTTGTCTTTACCCGTTTCACGGCGGTCAGAATCATTTCCTTTGTCTGCTCCACCCTTTCCATGCTATCCGCATTATACCAGCTTTCAAAATCCATTCTGATAAATATGTCGGCAAAGCTTCTATTGTCGAGAAATCGTGTGCGTTCCCGCCAATCCCCCGTATCATAGATCTCCTGCGGCGCCACAACCGGCATTATTCCGATTGTGTGCAAAATCTCGCTGTATTCCCTGTCCCTGAAAAACAAATAGGCCTTTTGACAAAATCCGTACACTTCATCATCAACACCATAGCGATCCGTAAACCATGCGGGAGAATTTACGTGCAATTCCATAAGACCCTGTCACCGTCCCTTGACCTCAAGCGCACGCCCCTCCTGATATAATCTCCGGATTTCCGCACCGTCGCGCTCCAATATGTAAACCCTGCCGTCACAGACGATTTCCTGACCGCAGAGCACCTTGGGATTACGGCGGCACAGCTCCTGCATCAGCTCCCCGCAGAGCGCTTTCTTTCTAGACGTGTCCGTGAAAAGCCCGACCCGCTTAACCTCAGGGTCTGTTTTTGTCAGAACCACCATACACCAGATATCCGTGCTGTCGGAAAACGCGACCGCTATGACGTCCTCCAAGCGCCACACATACGGATCCATGCCGTTCATCACCATATAGTTCTCCGTGAAAAAGCATGCGATATGATTGTCCACGCCGGCATTGGGCGTCCTGCAGACCACAAGCGTGACGGACGGGGACGCCAGCTCCTCGTCAACCCGCAGCAGCTCCCCCTCCGAATAGCCGGTCTGCTCCTGATAATATGAAATCCATGAATCCGTTCTCTTTCGCTTCATGCGAATGCCAAACACCACCAACAAGATACCCGGCACGGGCAGAAGAATGGAAGTGACGGCCCCAAAATCCGCCAGCAGGCCGATAACCATGCCCGGCAGCGTAAAGACCAAAAGAATAATGCCTCCCGCAATCATGCCCTTCCCGGCGCCCACACTGCTCCGGAGAGACTGTAAAATACTTTTGTTTCCCTTCTTCATCATGCCCCGATAAAGGCCGTGCTCTGTAGATGCGATCATATGCCGTTCCCTGTTCCTTTCCTGTTTTTCTAATCGTTAATAGTTTCACATAATCAATGCAAAGATAATCCCCTATGCTTTCCTGCGGCTTCGATTCCGGATAACCAAAAAGCCGCCGTAAAAAATGCCGGACAGCGCAGCCACAAGGCTCACCAACGGAATGCCGGGATGCAGAAGCATCTCCAAGGTATAATTACCGCTCCTGTCGCACAGGTATTTCGCGTTCAGCCCCAACATGTTCCGGCCCTCGTCATCCGCATAGCTTCTGCCGTATACGGAATAGAAAGAATCCGCTTCAAAAGGAAGCTCCTCCAAATACTGCAGTTGAAAATATCCGCTCACGGTCGGTCCGGGCCTGTCCGCAAAACGGCCCGCCAACTCAAGCTGCTCCGTCAGGCGTTCGCTGTTCCCGGGCGTAAGGGAGATAATCCATTCGTTCCCGTCGCAGTCGGAAATCGCGACAACAGCGTAAATCCCGCCGTCACTTGTGTCCGTCTTGACATGCAGAATCCGCATATCCTCTATGTAATAAACCTTCTGGGGATAATACTGCCTTCCGGCCTCTACCTCATCTCCGCGCACCTCGCTCACATTGTCCGCATGAAACGGGAGAATCCACAAAAGATATACCGCAAAAACCACGCCGAGCAAAAGAAGGCTTTTCCCCTGATGAAGGCTGTTGCTCTTCTTTCGTTCACGGAAAGAATTTCTTTTGTACTCCTCATAGCTGCTTTCATTCATAAAAGGCCCTGCTCCTTATCCGATGTTCAGTTTTATGTAAAATAAGCCGGAAGTCAGTTTCCCAAAAATTCTTTTGCGGATTCTGCTATGGCGTTATCAATATCATTACGCTCCGCGGTCTCGGCAAGGAGTTCTCTGAACTTATCGGGGCTGTTCTTATCATTACATATTCTGTTCAGCATCCATACCGTATGCATTGCGGGCGAACGCTTTACGGACTCCCAAAGGATATCCTCATATCCTTTTTTATAGTATTTTTCAACAAAATGCACAATTGCCCCGGGCATTCCGAAAGCAGCCAACGGATGACGCTCCATAAGCTTTATTAAAGGTTCAACCGCATTGAGTCCCAAGCCCGATTCTTCGATTTTTTCTACGCATTCTTCCTCAATCCGCTCAAAATCATCGCTGTCAATATTATCTTCCATTTTCTGAAGCAATTCCTCTAACATATTCTTGTCCTCCGCAAATTTCACATTCCGATAAGAAAAACCCGCCACTGATGGTATTATACCATGATTGCATTCGCAATCATGGTATAATCATGCCCGTTCGGGCGAGTATAATGTCTATCGACATTATACTATGATTGATTCGCAATCACGGTATAATCATGCCCATTCGGGCGAGTATAATGTCTATCGACATTATACTATGATTGATTCGCAATCACGGTATAATCATGCCCATTCGGGCGAGTATAATGTCTATCGACATTATACCATATTTCCGAAAGCAGTCAATCTGAATTGCTATAATTCACGCATACCGATTTCAACGCACTTATGAAATAATGTGCTTGGAAGAATTTCCACAACCTGCCAATGCCGTAAGGAATATACTTCCTATTGTAATCGTCGTTAAAATTTTTCTTTTCATTTTACACCGCGTGATTTTTTATTTGTCCTTAAATATTATATTATCTAAAAGCAAAACTGTCAATGCTTTAAGTAATTTTTTGTTTTCCCATAGGCACATAAAATACAATAAAATATTTAAAGAGGTGATGCGTTATGGTCAGAGGTTTAGGGGAACGATTACAGAAGCAAAGAATCCTGCTCAATATCTCACAAAAAGAGGCTGCTATAGCAATAGGAGCTTCTGCAAGTATTATTTCAAATTATGAAAGCGGAGAGAGAACACCCAGCCTCGAGAATCTTATTGCATTGGCAAGGCTTTATCATTGTTCTACGGATTATCTTCTGGGGTTTGATTGTGATAACCATTCCGATTTAGATACCACCATGCTTAGCAGTTCTCAAAAACAGCTGCTTCAACGCTTTTTGCAGAGCATAAACAAATCTTAGCATCAGAGCGCCGGCATATTTTTCCCAAAATCCTTAAAACCTCTGTAAAGATAAAGAGAAGCATAAACAAAAAAGCGGGAAGCCTTTAAAATCAAGGCTTCCCACACTTTTAACCAATGCGGAAGATGGGACTTGAACCCACACGTTGTTACCAACACAAGATCCTTAGTCTTGCCTGTCTGCCAATTCCAGCACTTCCGCATGTAGCCGCGCACACCGGAAATCATAAGCGCATATTCCCGTCTCGCCACTGCAAGAAATATATTATCACTTTTGCGCGGGAGTGTCAACAATTTTTTCCATGAAATTTGACCTCCGTGGAACCACTGCGGAGCCTCGTCCTCCGCAAAGACACGCCGGACGCTCAAGTCCGACGTGTCCCGTGTTCTACAGCACCTTTTTCAAATAAGCCGTATACGCATACAGCACCTGCCCGTTCAGCAGCACCTTCGACCAGCCGTTATTGCCTATCCCGATACGGTATATCATATCTCCCTCGTGGATTGGCACGACGATGGTCGCCTCGCTGTCCGTACTCGGCACCGTCCTCAGATTGACCGTCGATTTTGCGGTTACCACCTCGTAAACCTCCGTGTACTGCACATTGGCCGCCGCGTCCGCCTGCACGAGCGGCGTTCCGCTCGCATCCTTGGGCTGCGCAGCCTCCGTATAGTTGAAATACGCCAGGTTCATGTCAACCTCGCCGTTGATTCCCGCGATTGCGGCCTTGTTCGTGTACTGCCACATGCAATGAATGTCCGGATAAGTACAGGCCGGCGTAATCGGGAACGGGTCCGTCGGATACCAGGATACCCATACCTTGTACCGATTCAGGATTGCCATATCCCAGTCCTTGCTGTTCGTCATTTCATTCTTGGAGGCATAGAACATCGGCGTATAGCCTCTCGCCGCAATCGTGTCGAGAAACCGCACCGCCAGCGCCGTTCTCACGGACTTGTCCAGCCCGTACTGTCTGCTGGTGCTGTTGCGGAAGCCTTCGCAGTCAAACGCGACCGGGAAGGTAATCTGATACTTGTCAATCAGATTCGCGGTAAACAGCGCCTCCTCAATAACCTCGGCCTCCGTAATCGCCGTCGAGAAGAAATACACGCCGGTCTTGATGCCGACCCGCTGCGCCTCCTGCAGATTGTATCTGGCATAGGGATCCTCGTTGAGCAATCCCGTCGCCTGTGTGCGGTAGCCTACCCGAATCATGGCAAACTGCACGCCTGACGCCGCCACCATATCCCAGTTTATCTGTCCCTGATAGTTGGAAACATCAATCCCAATCGCCGGCTGCGGCACCTCCGCCGGAGCCGCACTCACGCGCATCTGCGGCATCGCTGCCGCCGTCACGACCATAAACACCGTCAGAAATATCTGAAGCCCCGCTATGAACTTGTTTCTTATGTACCTCATATCAATCTCCTTAATCAAAAGCAGCCTTTAGTTCCTGCCTAAGTATACCATACTTTCAGCCTGAAGTACAACCTTTCCTTAAACTTCCTGCTTCTCCTGCTTTTTCCTATCCCAGCATCCCGCCGAGCATTCCGCTGCCCAGACAGATAAACAGCGTGGTGATGCTCGCGTTGCTCAGCAGCGTGAAGCTCTGCTCCACCACCATCGAAATCGCGCAGATAATCAGGAAATACGCCGCGCCCGCGATCATTCCCCACAGGAACCGCCTGCTCGCTGCTCCCTTGGAGAAGAACAGGCCCGCCAGCAGGGACGAGATACAGTAGATGGCGATAATGCAGATTTCCACCACATTTTCACTCAGTGAAAACTTGTACAGCAGCGCCGCGACCACCATCAGGAGCACCCCCGTAATCAGATAGGATGCTATCAGGCATTTTATCAGTGCCACGATTCTTTCCGTACTGAAAGCAGATTTCATTTATATACCCCCTGTTTTTTTGTTTCCATCTTGTATTCTTACACTATCACTGTTATAATCTATGCATGTGCCAGTATATAAATGACAACAAATAAAATTTTTTATAAAGGAGTGGTTTGGTCTTGGATACCTCTGGTGCCATACAACTTGTAATTATTGTGATTCTTGTCGCGCTGTCCGCGTTTTTCTCGTCGGCGGAGACGGCCCTGACGACCATCAGCATGGTCAAGGTGCGCGCAATGCTGGAGGAGAACCCCGGCGGACGTGTTCTTACGCTTCAGAAAATTCTCAGCAATCGAAATAAGCTGGTAAGCGCTATTCTTATCGGTAACAATATCGTAAACATCGGCGCTTCCTCCCTTGTAACCTCGCTCACCATACGGATTTGGGGGAACGGCGCTGTCGGCATTGCTACCGGCATCCTCACGCTGGTCATTCTTCTTTTCGGTGAGATTGTCCCCAAAACATGGGCTATGTGCAACAACGAGAAGCTGTCCCTCGCCTACTCAAGGATTATCTATTTCCTGATGCAGGCGCTGACCCCCGTTATCTTTATCGTTGACAAGGTATCGGGCTTTTTCCTGGATCTTCTGCATATCGACTCCTCCGCCCGCGCGACCATGACGGAGACCGAGCTGAAGACCTATGTGGACGTCAGCCACGAGGACGGCGTGATCGAGCAGGAGGAGAAGGAGCTGATTTACAATGTGTTTGAATTTGGCGATTCCGTTGCAAAGGACGTGATGATTCCGCGCATTGACATGACCACGATTGACGTGGGCAGCCCGTATGACACGCTTTTGGACCTGTTCCGACAGTCCATGTACACCAGAATCCCCGTCTACGAGGGGGATATCGACAATGTTATCGGCATCGTGAACATCAAGGATTTCCTTCTCGTGGCAGACCACGGCAATTTCCACATCCGTGATATTATGCGGGAGGGCTACTATACATATGAGTACAAAAAGACCGCGGATTTACTTTTGGAGATGCGGCGCAGCGCTTCCAATCTGGCGCTCGTCCTGAATGAATACGGCGCCACCGTCGGCATGATAACCCTCGAGGATTTATTGGAGGAAATCGTCGGGGAAATCCGCGACGAGTATGACGCGGACGAGGAGGAGCTGTTAAAATCCGTCGGAGAACGCGAATACGAGGTCAGCGGCAGCATGAAGCTGGACGACGTCAACGACGCGCTTGACACTGCCTTTGACTCCGAGGATTATGACTCCATCGGCGGCATCATCATTGAGCTTCTCGACCGCTTTCCCACGGAGGGCGAGTCGGTAGTGACCCCGAACGGCATCACCCTGACGGCAAAGCAGGTTGACAAGAACCGTATCGAGCTGGTGTCCATCCTGCTGCCCCCGCCCGGCGAGACGGACGATGCGGAAGCACCGGCGCAGGAAGACCCCCCCACGGCCTGACCGCAAAACCCCCATGGCTTGACGCCATGGGGGTTTTATATTTTGGATTTTATTTACATCTCCGTATAGAACTTGTAGGTGTCCATGATCTCCTCCGGCACCTCCGCCGTCTTCTGAATCGCCTTCATCTTGAGCTCCAGCTCCTGCTTCTTCTTCTGTGCATTCCGAATGCTGCGCGCCATCGCCACCTCATACGGACGCTGCGCGTTCAGCTTGGCCCGCAGGGTCTTCTCAAACGGACAGTAGGTCGCCAGCAGCTCTCTTGCCACCTTGTTCAGCTTCATGGAACCGTTCGACTCGCTCTTGATCCATATCTCGTAGTCAATCAGGAAAATCTCACGCGAATTGTTCCTGCCTTTCTGAATCTGCAGCTTGAGCTTCTCGCGCGCCTCATCCGACAAATCGCGGTTCTTGCGGTAAAACTGTATATAGTCCATATATTCCGAGGTGAGCGACCTCACCTTTACGTCGTTCCACGCCATGCCCTGAATGCATCTGCAGAGCTCCCAGCGGAAGCGGCCGAACATCTTGACCATCATGTCATCGAGATTGGTGTTGGTCATAATCGGGAAGCAGAAGCGGCCCGGCGTTCCCTTGTTGCGACCGCCGACCTCCTGCCACATGGACGCGTTAAGCCCGAATAGCGGCAACAGGATGACATCCGGATAGATATTCTTCATCACCGTCTCATTGATGATCTTCAGATTGCTGTTGGAGTAGATAACCTCCCTGTAAAACGCCGAATAATCAATCTTGAGCAGATCCCGCACACTCTCGTTGATACGCTTCTTCGTCACCAGAAGAGTGTCAAGCGTCCCGAAAATGGCCTCCTTGTACAGAATCGGCATATATGCGGAGGGATGCCCGTATACGGTGCGGGAATTGCTCATCTGCATATTCATAATCTCATACTCGACGCGCTTATCCATATCCTCGAGCAGCACTTTCATCTGCTTCTCGGTGATATCGCCCTGCTTCTTGAGGGTGCGGAGGTTCTCCGCGTAGTCCTCGTCAAACTCGCTCTTGGACGGCTCCCGCTTGCCCTCATAGATCATATCCAGCCATTCCATCATGGTAAACACCCTGCAGGGGCCTTCGCTCTTCTCCGGCTCGATGCCGCAGAGGAACTCCAGATGCTCCGGCTCGAGCAGCCGCTCGTCCAGAAAGCCGAAGTTCATAAACAGCTCCACCGCCTTGGGCGGTGCGATCAGGCCCTCCTTTATCCGCCGATAGCAGGTCAGATACAGCCGGAAGACAATCGGGGTAATCGCCTTCTTCGCCTTGCGCACATCATCCTCCACCGACAGTCTGTCAGGCGCCTTGACCAGATACTCCACATTCGTCCTAAGCGTGTTCTCGTCCGCCTCGCTTATCGCGCCGTACTTGATAATCTGCGCCATGGAGTTGGCGAGGGAAGCCACATCCCGCTCGATTTCCTCGTCCCGCTCCTCCTTGGACTTCTCCTGCTCCATCAGAAGCTCCACAGAGGCGATACCCGCCATCCGGTTCTTTAACGCCGCCTCATCAAACGCCGGCAAATCCGCCACCTGCTTTTGCAGCGCCCTGTGCTGCAGAGCCACCTCCTCGATAATACCTGACAGGAGTGTCAGCATATCCATCGGAACGTCGTCCTTCTTCTTAATCTCCGACGCCTTGGTGCACAGATACTCAAAAAGATTGTGCCGCGGCCGAAGCGCAATCAGTCCGAGCAGATTTTTGTTGTACTCGACCACCGCCGCGCATTCGTCCTTCAAAAAAGCCACCAGCGAAATAATCTCATTTACCTGAAAGCTGACCATCTCCTCGCTGTAGGAGAAATACTGCTTGTTGGCGGAGAGCGGAATCTTCGCGCCCTCCTCATAGTAAGCCAGCCTGTACTCATTGATGCCCTGCTCTCCCGTGTACATCTGCAGCTCATCCAGCTCCCCGAGCGCCGTCGCCGGCAGCTCGTAAACCTTGCTGTACCGCAGATATTCCTCATAGCTCTTCTTCGCAAAGATAAAGAGCCGCTCCGCGCTGTCCGTCAGACTGTTCTTGATTCTCGACAGCTCCACCGCGTATTTGAACTGAGAGGATATCATAATCGCGCGGTAATCAATGCTCTTTGCTATGATATTGCGAATCGTGCCCTCCCCCGTCACGGGAAGCGCGTAGATCACGGAATCCTCCGTCGCAAGATAGCTTGCGGTATACGCCTCCTCATTCACGTCATTCAACGCCAGATACGAGCCCTGCGGCCGAACCATCCGCACGCAGTCGCCGATCATCAGCACCTTTCCGGAAAGCACGATACCGATCTGCTTTAGCTCCTCACCCTTTTTAAATACCGATTCTCCCTTTTTGACGGTATTTTTCCCATTTTCCTTTAGCATTTTATCCCTCCACCTTATGAATTCTCAAAATCTCGTGCAAATCAGCAAAGATGATTTCCTCCGGAAAACACGCCTCCCTGCTGCATACACATACGATATAATCGGCAATCGTGTCATATAGTCGGATGGGAAACGGATATGTATCCTTCCCGCGAATGTGCTCAAGCTCCCCGTCGGTCACATACCGGCTGACGCCCTCGCCAATGCCGCGTCCCGTCAGCTTTCCATAGCTTTCCTTGGCCGCCCACATCTGATAAAAGCACTCCGTCTGCCGTCCCGCATCCGTCAAACTGACAAGCCTGTCATATTCTTCATCGGAATAAAACCGCCTTGCCATCTGTATTTTCCACGGACGCATCCTCTGTATATCCGCGCCGACCGGTATATCCCCGACCGCGCAGATCACCCACTCCTCCGAGTGTGATATTGAGTAATGAAATCCGGGCAGCCCCCTGATGCCGGGCTTCCCGTATTCGCCATATACGATTTCCGCCTGCCGCCATTGCTCCCGGCTGTAGCCGCTGTGCAAAAACGCATGTCTGAGAAGCAGTCCCGCCGTAAGGCATCTTTGCCGCTCCCCCGGGTTCCTGATGGCGGCGAGCTTTTCCCGCCTGCTTTTATCCAACAGGGGCATCAGGTCCGCGGCCCCCGCGTCCAAAAGCCCTGCCGCATATATTCTCAACTTCCGCATTTCCTCTACCATAGAGTTACCCCGGGTAATACTCCGGGGCAGAAAGATTATTGCCTATAGAATTTATTGTAAATCCATTTTCGTTTGAAGTCAACAATTAATACACCAAATACTTCTTCATTGTCTGCAGCGCATTCTTCTCAAGCCTTGAGACCTGCGCCTGCGATATGCCGATATACTCGGCGACCTCCATCTGCGTCTTTCCCTCAAAAAAGCGCAGTCGGATAATTTCGTTTTCCCGCTCGTCCAGCCGCTTCATCGCCTCGCTCAGGGAAATGTTCTCGACCCAGTTCTCCTCCTTGCACTTCTTGTCGCTGATCTGGTCCATCACATAGAGCGTGTCCCCTCCCTCCGTGTACACCGGCTCGTACAGGCTCATCGGGTTCTGGATGGCGTCGAGGGCATAGACGATATCCTCCTTGGAAATCCCGATCTCCTGCGATATCTCCATGATGGTCGGCTCCCGCAGGTTCTTCTTGGTCAGGCTCTCCTTGGCGTAAATCGCCTTATACGCCGTGTCCTTCAGGGAACGGCTCACCCGTATCGGGTTGCTCGAATCCCGCAGAAAGCGGCGGATTTCCCCGATGATCATCGGCACGGCATAGGTGCTGAACTTCACGTCCAGACTCGAATCAAAGTTGTCGATTGCCTTTATCAGTCCGATGCAGCCTATCTGGAACAGATCGTCCACATTCTCATTCGACTGCGAGAAGCGCTTGATAACGCTCAACACCAAGCGCAGGTTCCCCTTGATGTAGGCCTCGCGCGCTTCCCTGTCCCCCTGCTCGATTCGCGCAAAGAGCTCTTGCTTTTCCTCGTTCTTCAGTATCGGGAGCTTCGCTGTATTTACACCGCATATTTCAACCTTACCCTGTGCCATCTCTTATACCCTCCTATATTTCATGCCGTGCGCGGCTTCCCGTCCGCGCATGACATATGTACCGAAGCGGTATAAATACAGCGTTTCCCTCCTCCCGGTCTCTAGCTCACCATCTCTTTTTTCAGGCGCTTCATAATCTTCTTCTCCAGACGGGATATGTAGGACTGCGAGATTCCAAGGTAGTCCGCGACCTCCTTCTGCGTCATCTCCCGGTCATTGTACTGCCCGAGCCCGAAGCGCAGCATAATGATGGTCTGCTCCCGTTCCCCAAGCCTGGATATGGCCTTCTTCAGGAGATTGCGTTCAACCTCATTCTCAAGGTCGCGGTAGATAACGTCCTCGTCCGTCCCCAGAATGTCGGACAGCAGCAGCTCGTTCCCGTCCCAGTCCACGTTCAGCGGCTCGTCGATGGAGACCTCAAGCTTGGTCTTGTTGTTCCGCCTCAGGTACATCAGAATCTCATTTTCAATGCACCGCGACGCGTAGGTCGCAAGCTTGATGTTCTTATCCCGGTTAAAGGTATTGATCGCCTTTATCAGTCCGATCGTCCCGATCGAGATCAAATCCTCTATCCCAATCCCCGTGTTGTCGAATTTCTTCGCGATATAGACGACAAGCCGCAGGTTGTGTTCTATCAGGGTCGCGCGCGCCCGGGTCGCATCATCCGTCTCCAGAGCGCTGATGGCCTCGTTCTCCTCCTCCGTATCCAAGGGCGGCGGCAGAATTTCCGAGCCTCCGATATAGTGTATCTCCTGCCTGCTCTCCGCGCTTCTTCCTGCGCCGCGGCAGTCCTTTCCTCTCACAGAGACTCTCATTCTCCCCGGTAAATATACATTCAAAACCATTTCGTTCCTCCTCATTATTATCTTTCTTCGTCAAAATAATCCCTGATTCAATATCATTTGATACGAACCGTCCTTGGAAAGTTTTCCCTTATACAAGGCGACAACCGCATCCTTTTCCACAATCTGCCCGTCGTCCTTTCGGATTATCAGCTCATCCACCGTTGTCCCCTCAAGGAGCCCGTGCTCCCTGCCGATGCTCCGGAACGGGATGATCTTATATTTCTGCGGGCGCGCCTCCAGCCACAGCCTCGTGATCGCATTCTCCTCGACAATGGACACCGGCCTGCCGCTGACAGGCTCCGTCAGAGAATTTCCCGTGTCGAACAGCGCCTTCATTTCGACATTTTCCCCATTCTCGGTGATTGCGACCGAATATATCCGCCGGGCGCGTTTTCTTGTCTGATACCGCGAAACCGCCATGATCAGCACGGTAAAAATCACCGGCGTGACAACTCGCAGACTGTCCGGGATGCCCAGCCGCCCCACGCACATATCGAGCTTTGTATACACAAAGGCCAATCCGTGAAAGCACGCGATGTTTATCAACAGCTCCGATCCGGGCGATTTGACCGCGACCGGAAACATCACGGCATCGATGGCCAGCACTGCCAAAATATATAAAATTCCATATTTTATTCCCAGAATCAGTACAAAAACGGATCCGGCCCCGCCGATTGCGGCCGCGGACACGATTCGCCACGGCGCCACCCGCTTCCCCTGCAGAAACAGAGTGAGCGTCAATATCAGCGCATCCAGTATCGCGTTTTCCATCCAGTAAACATCTAAGTATATCTCATAAATTTTCATCACCTCCCTGATTGGCCTGCCTGTAACGAAGACCTCTTTAGTATACAAAAAGCCCCATGCTTTTTTTGTCAAAGCATGGGGCTTAATTATGTTTATTTTTCGACTTTATTTTTGCGCTTATCGCTTTAAGAAATCCGGAATCTTGATGGACTGCTCCTTCACATTGCTTCTGATGTCGGTCGCGGGCTTAATACCCGTGAGCGGCTTCACCTGCGGATTGCCCGGCATCGCACCGGAAACCGCTGTCGGCGGTATCGGACGCGTGCCCTGCATTCCGGGCGGGACCTGCGGTCTCGGCCGCACGGGCGTCGGCGGAACATTCTTGGGCGCAACGGAGAAGTTGCTGCCAAGCTTGCCCATCGGCCCCCTGCCTGACGCACCAGGCACAATGCCGGTCGCGATTACCGTAACGGTACAGGAATCCGCCATGTCCTCATTGTACATCGCACCGAAGATTACGTTGATATCATCACCCGCAAGCTCCTGCACATAGCTTGCGGCATCGTTCGCATCAAAGATAGAAATATCGCCCGAGATATTCAGGATCACATCCGTAGCGCCGCTGAGCGTCGTCTCCAGAAGCGGGGATTCAACCGCCATCTTAATCGCCTCGGCAGCCTTGTCCTCTCCCTTGCCGTAGCCGATACCGATGTGCGCGATACCCTTGTCCTTCATAACGGTCTGCACATCCGCAAAATCAAGGTTGATAACGGACGGTACGTTAATCAGATCCGTAATGCCCTGCACGGACTGCTGGAGCACCTCGTCCGCTTTCTTGAGGGCATCTGGCATCGTGGTACGCCTGTCCACAATCTCGAGAAGCTTGTCATTCGGGATAACAATCAGGGTATCCACATGCGTCTTGAGCTTCTCAATGCCCGCCATCGCATTCGTCATGCGGGTGCGCGCCTCGAACTTGAACGGCTTCGTGACAACGCCGACCGTCAGAATACCCATCTCCTTGGCAATCGCCGCCACAATCGGAGCCGCGCCCGTTCCGGTGCCGCCGCCCATACCGCAGGTGACAAACACCATGTCCGCGCCCTTGATGGCCTCCTTGATGTCCTCGGAACTCTCCTCTGCGGCCTTCTCGCCCACCTCCGGCTTCGCGCCGGCGCCAAGCCCCTTCGTGAGCTTCTCACCAATCTGCAAAAGCTTAGGCGCCTTGCAGAGCTGCAAGGCCTGTTTATCTGTATTTACACCGATAAATTCCACGCCGGTAATTGCTTCATCTATCATTCGGTTCACGGCATTGTTGCCTGCACCGCCAACACCGACGACAATAATTCTTGCCGCGGCGTCTGTCTCATTCGATCTAATCTCGAGCAAGTTTCCTTCCTCCTTCATAATTCCTATTAAATGCCATCTAACTTATCATATAATTTTTTTGTCAATTTAGCAACCTATTTTTTACTTTTCTTCTTTATTTTATGGTAAAACACTAATTTTCCTGTTCAAAGCTGACGCTTTTTTTGCCAAAAGTATAGCTCTGTAAATCCAGCGTTCCCCTTTTCCCCTCCAGAGAGGGCAGAATATAAGGAAGCTGCATCAGTTTTTCGTCGAGATTTTCCAACTGCCCGATATTGACCTTCACGCCGCCGTAGCCCAAGGTCACGTTGTAGCTGTCGTCAAACCGGATGCTGTCGCAGATAACGTCGTATTTGTTCAAAAGCTTTGTGATCGTGAGGATATTCTGGAAAATATTGTCATTCTCCACGGGAAGCCTTTCATACAGGATAACATGGTCAAACGCAATGCCCGTCACCCTCGGAATCCCCGGCGTGGTCACCTTGGAGGCCTCGACCACCACGCCCTCGTTGTCGAAATACATGTATCTGCCGAGATATTCCACATACCCCGCCAACGCCTTTTCGTACACCGTAATGCGGATGGTATCGTTCGACTGCACCACGACGTCCATGGTCTCCACAAAGGGAACATCGTCTATTCCCTTGTTCTTGTACTTCATTGACAGGTAGAGCGAATTATCCCCGAAGGCGCCCCGCATGACCATCTCTTTTATCTGCTCGGCCGAATAATGCCGGTTGCCGTCCACAATCACGTTTTTCACCGCGTAATGGATGAGCACGAAATACATCGCCATCAGCATCACGTTGATAATGCCCAGAAAAATGATAATCCGTATTTTACGTCCGATATTCGGAAGTCGTTCTATGTTCGCACTGTTCCTCATTTTAATCCCTTCAAAATCCCCGGCGCCGCGTCCCGGCAATCATCGCGCGGCGTTAATCGTAGCTTATCCTTGCGCCGAGCCGCGCAAAATCTTCCACAATATCCTGATAGCCCCTGTTGATATAGCAGATATCCGAGACTGTCGTTATTCCGTCAGCCGCAAGCCCCGCGATCACCAGCGCTGCGCCGCCGCGAAGCTCCTTCGCGATCACGTTTCTGCCCTCAAGGGCCGCACCGCCCGTTATGACCGCCATATCCTCAGACTGCAGCGCAATCTCGGCGCCCATCCGCCGCAGCTCCTCCAAGATCTTGAACCGGCTTGAAAAAACAGTCTCCTTTATCGTGAGGCTCCCCTTGGCCACGCAGGCCGCCGCCATCAGCTGTGACTGCAGATCGGTTGGAAATCCGGGGTACACCCGCGTCTCTATGTACGGCAAATTCCTCAATGACCCTCTCTCGGGCGCCTCCAGCGTCAACAGGCCGCTCTCCCCGTCCCCGGACAGCAGGCCGCCCATGCCGGTTATAACGCCGCAGACACTTTCCAGGTGGTCGAGCGGCGTATTCTCCAGCACGATTCTGCCGCCGGCCGCAAGCCCAGCAAACAGATAAGTTCCCGCCACAATCCGGTCTGGCGCCACCCTGTAGGACACCCCGTGAAGACGGCTGAGCTCAACCCCCTTAATGACCAGCTTCCCCCGCTCCGTAAAGTCTTCCGAAAGCGTGATGTCCGCCCCCGCCTTATTGAGAAAATCACAGAGCGCCACGATTTCCGGCTCCCGTGCGGCATTCCGTATCACGGTCGTTCCCCGCGCCGTCACCGCCGCGAGAATCGTGTTCTGGGTGGCCCCGACGCTGGCCGACGGGAATCTGATTTCCGCCCCGACAAGCTCATCCGCATAGGCATGGATGCGGCTGCCCTCCGTCCAAATCTGCGCCCCCAGACACTCCAAGCCGTAAAGATGTAAATCAATCGGGCGCTCTCCGATCACGCAGCCGCCCGGATAATCCACATAGACCTCGCCCAAGCGCCCGAGCAGCGCTCCCATAAGAATAACCGACGAGCGCATGGCGCTTACATATTTGGCAGGCAGTCTGCTTTCCGTTACATCCCCTGCATTTACCTCCAACGCAAGGCCCGAAGCTGAGGGAATCCGCCGCACCACACCGCCCGCGCACGCTATCAGTCTGCTCATACAGTCCACGTCCGTGATATCCGGGCAGTCCTCAAGCACACATTTATCCGGAATCAGCAGGCAGGCGGCCAATAAAGGAAGCGAAGCATTTTTAGACCCCTGTATCCTCACGGTTCCCTCCAGAGGGCGCCCGCCCTCCATACGGATGGAGTCGGCGTTTTGTTTGTAATGGGTCATAGAATTCACCACATGAAAACAATAATTATAGTATTATATGTGGGATGCCGCCCATTGTTCCCTCCGTCATTTACAATTCTTGCTCACATTTAAGACAATGCCGATCTCGGACAGCAAGAACAGTACCGCCGAGCCGCCGTAACTGATAAACGGGAGCGTGATTCCCGTGTTGGGAATCGAGTTTGTGACGACGGCGATGTTCAGGATTACCTGTATCGCATAATGCGCCATCACACCGACCACCAGCAGCGCGCCGAATCGGTCCGTCGTCTTGTTGGCGATCACCATGCAGCTCCATATCAGAACCACAAACAGCAGGATAATCGTCAGCGCGCCAAAGAGCCCCAGCTCCTCGCAGATAATGGAGAAAATCATATCGTTCTGCGCCTCGGGGAGGAATCCGAGCTTCTGCATACTCTGTCCCAACCCCTTTCCCCAGATGCCGCCCGAGCCGATGGCATACAGCGCCTGCAATGTCTGGAACGCCCTGTCGGTGCTGTAGGCCTCCGGCGTAAGCCACGCGCGGACTCTCGCCAGACGGAAGCTCGAGGTCGCGTCCGCTTGGGACGCGTAGATGACCACCGCCGCCACCAGCGCAATGCCCGCAACGCCTGTAATGATAAACCATTTGTAATCCGGCACCGCCACAAAGAGCATTGCCACCGCGATTCCCATGACGATGATCGCCGAGCTGAGGTTGTCGGAAATCACGTAGATCAGTCCCGCGACGATTGTCGGCGGTATAAAGACAATCGCAAGCCCCTTGGGGGTGCGCAGCGTATTTTTGCCGATTTCCTCCAGCCGCTCGATAATGCTTGCCAGATAGATGATGATACCGAGCTTTGCCACCTCCGCGGGCTGCAGGTTCAGGCCAATCTTTAAGTCCAGCCATCTTGTCGCGTTGTTCCTCGTAACGCCCAGCGGCGTCAGCAGCAGCAGGATCAGCACGATCGACACAATCAATGCCACATAGTCAAAGCGCTGCCATACCCTGTACGGCACTCTCGACACAAAGAAAAGCGCGACAAATCCAAGTACCGTCGAAATCGCCTGCCGCTTGAGATAAAACGCGGGGTCGTCATGGTCCACACCCGCAACATAGGTGCTGGTGGAATAGATCATCAGCAGGCCAAAGCATACCAGAAACAGCACCACCGTCAGCAGTACATAGTCCATATTATGTTTTCCGTATCGGACTTCCCTCGGTCTTCTCGCCACGGTATCACTCCTCCAGATTGTTTACATATTCCTTGAATTGCTTCCCCCGCACCTCATAATTCGGGAACATTCCCCAGCTCGCGCAGGCGGGCGACAACAGCACCGCATCCCCCGCGGCCGCCTCCCTTGTGCAGACGCTCAGCGCCTCGTCAAAGGTATCCGCAAAGAGAATGTCCTTCTCGGGGAACCCACAGCGCCGCGCGCACGCCGCAATCTTCTCCCGCGTCTGTCCGATCAGCACGAGCTTCCTGACCTTGCCGTCAAAGCACCGTATCCAATCGTCGTACTCACCGCCCTTGTCATAGCCGCCACCGATAAGGACTGTCGGTCTATCCATCGCCCGAATGCCCTGTATCGCCGCGTCCGTGTTGGTTGCCTTGGAATCGTTATAATACATCACGCCCCGCTTGGTCGCGACATACTCAATCCGGTGCTCCACCGCCACAAAGCGTTTGACGGTCGCCAGAATATTCTCCATGGGGACGCCCGCGCTCATGGCGATTCCGATTGCCGCCATCACGTTCTCGATATTGCACATTCCCACCAGATTCATATCGGTGTGGACATTCAGCAGCGGTCTGGCTGTATTATTCTCCGCCAGCCATATCTCCTCCTTCTCATAGTACAGCCCATTCTCCAACCGCCTCGCCGAGGAGAACCACACCACTGTCGCGGGGCATCTGCTCCCGAACGCCCTCGTGTACTCGTTTTCATAATTCAGGATACAGTAATCCGCCTTGGTCTGGTTCTTCGCCACCGCCTCCTTGGCGGCCGCATAATTCTCCATCGTGTGGTGCCTGTTTAAATGGTCCGGCGTGATATTCAGTATCGCGGAGACCTGCGGGTGAAAGCGGTCAATCGTCTCCAGCTGGAAGCTGGAAATCTCCGCCACCGACACGGTCTCCTCCGTCATAAACGGCGCGGCGTCGGTATACGGATTGCCGATATTCCCGACGATGCAGACGCTGTCCAGATACTCCTGCATGATCTGTCCGACAAGGGAGGTCGTCGTCGTCTTTCCGTTCGTGCCGGTGATGGCAAGCACCCGCCCCTTCGCAAAGCGGTAGGCCAGCTCTATCTCCCCCCATATCGGGATTCCGTGTTCCTTCATATACAAAACAAAATCCGCGTCCGTCGGCACCCCCGGGCTGAGCACCGCCAGCGCAAGCTCGCCCGCAAGCTCCTCGGGAAACGCGCCGGCAATAACCTGCGCCTTTGTCGGCGCGCCCAGCTTCTCCGAAAGCTTTTCGCGAACCTCCTCCGGCGATACCTTCTCATTCCCGTCATACACGATTGGCAGCGCGCCGTTTTTCTCCAGCAGCACAGCTGAGCCAATCCCGCTGATTCCGGTTCCCACCACGAGCACGTTTTTTCCTCTAACCTCTGTCATCTCACACTTTCCTCCCGAGAGCCGCTGCTCTTTTGACAGTTAATTATAATCCATTTCCTCTAAATAGGGAAGAATATTTTCAAAAAGCTGCCGCACAATCGGCGCGGCTATCTGTCCGCCGTAATAGGTTCCCTGCGGCGTGTCGATAATCGCGAGCGCCATCACCTTCGGATTGTCCGCGGGCGCAAACCCGAGGAAGGAAGCGATATATCTGCCGCTTCCGCGCGGAAGCGTCTGGCTGGTAGCCGTCTTGCCACCGACACGAAAGCCCTCGACATAGCCGTTCTTGCCGCCGCCGTTCTCCACAACCTGCTCCAGCACATACTTGAGCTTCTCGGTGGTCTCCCCGGAGACAATCCCCTCCGAGACCGGATATTCAAACTCCTCTATTTCCGAGTTGTCGGCGTTTATCACCTTCACGCCAAGGTGCGGCGTCACCAGCCGCCCGCCGTTTATCAGCCCGGCCACGGTTGTCATCAGCCGCAGCGGCGTTATCTGGAAGGACTGCCCAAAGGAAATCGTCGCAAGCTCCACATTGCCGATATTTTCAAGCTTATGCATGATCGTCGCCGCCTCTCCGGGCAAATCGATTCCGGTTTTGCTCTTTAAGCCAAACTGCTCAAAGTATTTGTAATACCGCTCCGCGCCGACCCGGAGTCCGACGGTGATAAACACCGGATTGCACGAGTTCATTACCGCGTGCGTGAAATCCTCCGCGCCGTGCCCCGCCACCTTGTGACAGCGTATCTTTCTGTCATCCACCACGATAAACCCGGGGCAGGAGAAATTATCTTCCAGCGTCACGACGCCGGACTCCAACCCTGCGACCGCCGTTATAATCTTGAAGGTTGACCCTGGCTCGTAGGTATCGTTGATACAGCCGTTGCGCCACATCCGATTCAACAGATCCTGCCGGTTGTCCCCTCCGTCCGCATCCGTGACAAGCTGCACCGCAAACTCGTCAATCAGTTCAAACGGCTCGTTCAAGTCAAATTCCGGAACGTCCACCATCGCAAGGATCTCACCGTTGTTGACATTCATCACAATAATGGAAACGCCCTCCGCCTGCTTGGTCTCATAGGCCTGCTTCGCAAGCTGCATCGCGTATTTCTGAATATTGACGTCAAGGCTGATATACAAATCCCTGCCCGCGACAGGCTCCTCCCTGCGCTCGCCCACGCCCTCAAGCTCAACACCCTTGGCATCCGTGAGTGTCAGTATCTGCCCTTTTTGTCCGGTCAGGTACTCCTCATAGGCCACCTCCAGACCGATAATGCCCTGATTATCCCCTCCGGTAAAGCCCAGTACCTTGGAGGCCAGCTCCCCATAGGGGTAGTACCGCTTATAGTCCTCATCCACCTTCACGCCGGCAAGGTCAAGACTGCGGATTCTGTCCCCGGTCTCCTTATCGACGTTGCTCTTAATACGCTCTCTGGCGCTGTATTTTTCCACATGCTTGCGCACATACTCTTCCGACAGGCCAAGCTCCCTGCTCAAAACCTCAATCACCCGCTCCGGCTCCGTAATCTGACTGTGAATCACCGATATGGTGCACACGGTCTTATTGTCCGCAAGCACGGTGCCGGTGGCGTCGATAATCCGTCCGCGCGCAGCCTTGATGTCGCGCTCCCGCTCATGCAGCATCTGCGCCAGCTCGGAGTAATGCGCCGAGCACAGTATCATCAGATACCCGAGACGCACCATCAGTATCACCAGCACCAATATGGACGCCACACACAGGACAAAGGTCTTCTTTTTCTGCACGGTCATGTTTCTTCTGCCCGCGTTATTTTTTATTGCCATGGAAAGCCCTCAAAAAAGTAATTACTATAATCTATTATTCTTTTTTGAGGGATATTACTGCCGCCTATTCACTGTTTGTCGTCGGCTGCCCGCCGTTTCCCTCCGTCTCCGAGGGCAGGGCCTCGACTCCATGATTGAGCTCGGCCGGCTCCCCTGTCGCCACATTGATCAGCTCACCCGTGACAGGATCCACAATGTTAAAAGGACTGCCGGTCGCAGGAGCCTCCCCTTGAACGTCTCCGTCCTTGGGATTCTCGCCGTCAGGATTTTCCCCATCGGGATTCTCTTCATCAGAAGCCGCCGGCTCCGGTGCGACGATGTTTCCAAGCAGATTGTCTGCCTCCTCCTGCTCCGCAATCGTCATTTCCTCCGTCCTGCTGATATGCATATAGGGAAGCAGCTCCGTCAGAACGTTTTTCACGATTCCCGTCGCGTAATACGCATGATCCTGAGAGGCCACGTTTGGCTCGTTGATCACACAGTAAATCACCACCTGCGGGTCGTCCACCGGCGCAAAGCCGATAAAAGAAACCACATAGTGCTTATGGTCGCGCGGAACCTTCTCCGCCGTTCCCGTCTTGCCGCCGATAGCGTATCCGGCCGGGCGTGCCGACTTGCCGGTGCCTTCGGCAACTGCCGCGTATAAGTACTGGCGCATCATTGCGGAGGTTGTCTCCGAAATCGTCTGCTTTAAGACTCTCGGCTCGATATTCTTTACCGTATCACCGTTGGAATTCGTAATCTTGCTCACCACATGCGGTTCATAGTAGTAGCCGCCGTTGATGACAGAGCAGAACGCTGTCGCCATCTCTATCATCGTGACATTGTACCCCTGCCCGAAAGAGGAGGTCGCAAGCTCCGCCTCGTGCATGGTGCGCTCGTTATATACCAGCGACGCCGTCCGCGCCTCGCCCGCAAGGTCGATATTTGTCCGCAGGCCGATGTTAAAGATATTGTTGAATTTCAACATGTTTGTCGCGCCGATGGCCTCGCCCATCTTCATAAATGCGACGTTGCAGGACTGCTCCAGCGCGCCGCTGACATTGAGCGTGCCGTGCCCGGTCGTCACATTGCAGTTGATATGATGATCCGCGACATCCAAGCCGCCGTTGCAGTCATAGGACTCATTCCCGACAATCCGGCCGCTCTCCAGACCTGCCGCCAGCGTCAGTGACTTCGCGGTGGAGCCCGGCTCATAGCTGTCGGAGATACAGAAGTTCCGCCAAAGCGTATTTAAGGTATCATAGTAGGTCTCATTCTCCTGCATTTCCGCAATCTGCTCCTCGGTATAATACTCGGAAATATCCCGCGGATTGTTCAGGTCAAAGTTCGGGTAGCTCGCCATTGCCAGTATTTCCCCGTTCTTCGGGTTCATCACAATGACGGCTCCGTCATAGAAGCCAAGCCCCTCCCGCGCTTCATCCTTGTGCTCGTCGCTGAACTGCTTCAGATATTTCTCGCACATCGCCTGTATGTTCGCGTCGATTGTCAGCACAAGAGAATTGCCATCCACCGCGGCCACGGTGGTGCGCTCCAGCGTCACATCGTCATTCAGAAAGCCGTACTCCCTGCCGTTCGTGCCGTTGAGCTCATCATTGTAGTATTCCTCAAGCCCATAGGTGCCGTTGTTGTCCGTTCCCGTAAAGCCTATCACATCGCAGGCCAAGGTATTGTTCGGATAGCGCCGGATATATTCCTCCTCAAACCATACCCCGTTAATAGTGCCAAGCTTCTTCTCCTTATCCTTGGCAGCCTTCTCATTGTTCTCCGCCTTCCGGTTGAGGAACGGCTCAATCTCCTCATAGGTCAGCCGCTTTTTCAGAACATAATACTGGGAGTTGGGGTTCGCCGCCACATAGGCATTCAGCTCGCTGCGATCCAAGCCGAAGCAATCCGCCAGCGCGCTCAGCGTCGGCTCCTTGCTCTTCTCGTCGGAGAGCATTACCTTGCAGTCCAGAATGACATTGTAGACCTTCTCGCTGACCGCCAGTATCGTGCCGTTGGCATCCGTAATCGTTCCGCGCTTGAACGGAAGCGTTGTGGAGTCATAGCGCTGCTGCGACAGGATTTTCTTCTGGTAACTGTCCTGATGATCCCGCGATATCACGTACAGGCGCACCCCTAACCCTGCAAAAGCCAACAGGATGATGAGCATCATCACTGCCAGCTTCATTGTCTTTACCTTTTGATAATTGTAATTCCTTCTCCTCTTTGCTCTCGCCATCCGTCCTCACTTCCAGTCTGTGGCACTTCACTCGGGAATATCGCTGTACTGCCTTACATAGTCGCTCCCCTCGCCGGAGTAGGTGATAACCTGTCCCTCTCTGGCGTATTTCATTCCAAGCTCATTCACCGCAATCCGCTTTATCTCCTCCAAATCCACACTGCTCATAATCTTCGTGTACAGCTCGTCATTTGAAAGCTTCAAATCGTTCAGCTCGCTCTCGAGCCGGGAAATGTTATTGATGTGACCGGTAATCGTTGACTGCAATCCGATGTAGAATATCAGTACAATGCAGGTAACGGCAAGCGCGCCCGCCACAACGGCGATATAACCCACGTTCATCGGCGCTGCCTTGACCTGTCTGCGGCTGTGTCTGCGCGTATTCCCTTGCGGATGCGGCCGGCTCCCGTGCGCGCGCTGCGGCGCCGTCCTTCGCACCTCTCTTCTGACAGGCGCCGTCTCCGCTTTTCTGACCGTGCTGCCGTCTATATAATTGTAGTCCATTCCGCTAACCATGCCTTTCCAAATTTATATTCTTTCAAAAACTCTCAGCTTTGCGCTCTTCGACCGCGGATTTTCCGCCAGCTCCTCCTCCGACGGCAGGATGGCCTTTCTGGGCACTGCCCGGCCGTAGGGAACTCTTCCGCATACGCACACCGGAAATTCGGGCGGACAGGTGCACGGGTTCTCCAGCTCGCGAAACGCGTGCTTGACGATTCTGTCCTCAAGGGAATGAAAGGTTATGATGCAAAGCTTTCCTCCCGGGTTGAGCATATTGACCATATCCTCCAATGAATTCCGCAGCACCTCCAGCTCATGGTTGCACTCAATGCGGATGGCCTGAAACGTCCGCTTCGACGGATGTCCGCCCACGGCGCGCATCTTGGCGGGTATCGCCGCCTTTATCAGCTCGTTCAGCTCAAAGGTCGTCTCGACCGGCTTTTCCTTTCTCGCCGCCACAATATGCTTCGCGATGTTCTTGGCGAAATTCTCCTCGCCGTAATCCCTGATTATCTTATACAGATCCTGTTCGCTGTAGGTGTTTACAATGTCCCGCGCGGAAATCTTCTGCCGCTGATCCATGCGCATGTCCAACGGCGTATCGTACTTGTAGGTGAAGCCTCTCTCCACCGTGTCAAGCTGATGGGACGAAACACCCAGATCCAACACGATGCCGTCCACATGCGTGATCCCAAATCCGCCCAGCGCCTCCCGCGCATTGCAGAAGTTGTCTCTGACGATGCTGACCTTATCGCCAAATTCCGCCAGACGCTCCCCCGCCGCCGCTATCGCGTCGGCATCCTGGTCGATTCCCACAAGCCTGCCCTTCTCTCCAAGTCTCCTGCAAATCTCATACGCGTGCCCCCCGCCGCCGAGCGTACCGTCCAGATATACGCCGTCCGCCTTGATCTCCAACGCTTCAATTGTCTCCCTTAACAGTACCGAAGTATGCTTAAATTCCATCACTGCAACCATGCCCTTCCCTGCGTGCAGTCTGCTCCGCGCCCGTCAAATCATCAGGCCTAGCTGAGCCATGTGCTCCGCAATATCATCCATATCATCATATTCCGAGGCCGCCGCCCAGCGCTCCCTGCCCCAGATTTCTATTCGTCCGCCAACGCCCACCAAAACGACGTCCTTATCCAGCGCCGCGAACTCCCGCAGCACCGACGGTATCAGTATTCTTCCCTGCTTGTCCACCTCCACGCTTGCCGCGCCCGCGAGGAAAAAACGGGCAAACTTACGGGATTCCTTATTCATCAGCGGCAGAGCCTTGAGCTTCTCCTCAAAAGCGGACCATTCCGTGTTCTCGTACACAAACAGGCAGCCATCCATCCCTTTCGTCACCACGAACTCATCTCCAAGCACCTCGCGGAATTTTGAAGGGATAATCAGCCTGCCCTTGGTGTCTATCGTATGATTGTACTCGCCCATAAACATGCCAATCACCACCACTTCACGCCACTTTGTTCCACTTTTCACCACTTTCCATTCATTTTATATGAAATTTATCTAAATAGCAAGCTTTTATTTTTGTCGGAAGGTGCGCCGCCAAGCCCGGCACTGCAGGATATTGGAGAAATTTACGCAAGATATAGTCTGTCCCGTGCCACCGCATACCACATTTCGTAATTTTGCGCACAAAAAAACAGCAAAAATTTTTTCAAATTCCTGCTGTTTTCAGTCTTTAGCCCACCAAATCAAACAGACTGATCTGGTTGGATTCCGGTATGTCGCCGAGCAGCCCCAAATCCCCCATCAGATCCACAATCGTCTTGGAGGCCTTGGTGCGGCTCCTGAAATCATCCTTCGAGAGGAACGGCCCGTCCTTGGCCGCCTCCATAATCGCGTCCGCCGCCTTCTCGCCAAGACCGTCAATGCTGCTCAGGGAAGGCATGATCTTTCCGTCGATAATCTGGAAATTCCTGGAATGCGCGCGGAAAATGTCAATCGGCAAAAATTCAAAGCCCCGCGCATACATCTCCTGCACAATCCGCATGTCCCTGAGCGTATCCTGCTCCTTGTTGGTCAGCGTGTCAGAGCGTTTTTTGTAATCCGCCAGATAGCGTTCCAACGTCTCCTTCCCCAGACACATCAGCTCATAGGAGAAGCCCGACGCGCGGATTGTGAAGAACGCGCAGTAGTACGCCAGCGGATAGTTCACCTTGCAGTAGGCGATGCGCCACGCCATCATCACATACGCCGCCGCGTGCGCCTTCGGGAACATGTACTGTATCTTCTTGCACGACCAGATATACCAGTCGGGAACATCATGTGCGAGCATGTCCGCCTCCCACTCCGGCCATTTATCGCACTTTCCCTTCGCAACGGTTCCCTTCCGCACCGCCTCCATAATCTTGAAGGACTCCTCCGAATCCAAGCCCATACCGATTAAATAGGTCATAATATCGTCGCGGGTGCAGATCGCGGTGGAAATCGTCGCCTGACCGCTCTTAATCAGCTCCTGCGCGTTGCCAAGCCATACATCCGTGCCGTGGGAAAGCCCCGCGATGCGCACCAGATCCGAGAAATACTGCGGCTGTGTGTCAATCAGCATCTGCATCGCAAAGTCCGTGCCAAACTCCGGTATCCCCAGCGCCCCGAGCTTACAGCCGCCAATCTGCTCCGGCGTGATGCCAAGCGCCGAGGTATTTTGAAACAGCGACATGACCTGCTTATCGTCCAGCGGGATTGCGGTCGGGTCAATCCCCGTCAAATCCTGAAGCATCCGAATCATGGTCGGATCATCGTGCCCGAGAATATCGAGCTTTAACAGGTTATGGTCAATCGAGTGATAGTCAAAATGCGTTGTAACAATATCCGTCGTCATGTCGTTTGCCGGATGCTGCACCGGCGTGAAGGAATTGATCTCCTCCCCGACCGGCAGCACCACGATGCCGCCCGGGTGCTGACCGGTAGTGCGCCGCACGCCCACACAGCCCTCCACAATGCGGTTAATCTCGCTTGTCCGCTTGTGCTTTCCGCGCTCCTCATAATAATTCTTCACATAGCCGAAGGCCGTCTTGTCCGCGAGCGTTCCGATGGTGCCCGCGCGGAAGGTCTGCCCATAGCCGAAGATAACCTCCGTGTACTTGTGCGCCTTACTCTGATACTCGCCGGAAAAGTTCAAATCGATATCCGGCTCCTTGTTCCCTTTGAAGCCCAGGAACGTCTCAAACGGGATATCAAAGCCGTCCTTGACCAGCTTCTCCCCGCAGACCGGACAGTTCTTGTCGGGCATATCACAGCCTGCCATGCCCGCAAACTTTTTCACATCCGCGGAATCAAAGTCGCTGTAATGGCATTTCTTGCAGTAATAGTGCGGACTTAACGGGTTGACCTCGGTGATTCCCGCCATGGTCGCGACAAAGGACGAGCCGACGGATCCGCGCGAGCCGACCAGATAACCGTCCTCGACGGACTTCCACACCAACTTCTGCGCGATGATATACATCACGGCAAAACCGTTGCTGATGATGGAGTTCAGCTCCCGCTTGAGCCGCGCCTCCACCACCTCCGGCAGGTTCTCCCCATACATTTCATGCGCCTTCCGGTAACAGATGTCCGTCAACTGCCGGTCGCTGTCCTCGATAACCGGCGGACATTTGTCCGGCCGCACCGGCGCAATCCTGTCGCACATATCCGCTATCAGGTTCGTGTTGGTAATGACAATCTCCTCCGCCTTCTCACTGCCAAGGTAGTAGGAAAATTCGTCCAGCATCTCCTCCGTCGTCCGCAGAAACAGCGGCGCCTGCTCGTCCGCATCCTTGAAGCCCTTCCCCGCCATAATGATCCTGCGGTACACCTCGTCCTCGGGGTCGAGGAAATGCACGTCGCAGGTCGCCACCACCGGCTTGTGGAACTGCTCGCCAAGCTTCACCACCCGCTTATTGAGCGCAATCAGATCCTCCTCCGAGTTGATGTCCCGATGGCGCTCGGAGGCAATCATAAACCGGTTGTTTCCAATCGGCTGTATCTCCAGATAATCATAAAACCGCACAATGCGCGCAAGCTGCTCGTCGCTCTGCCCGTCCAGCAGCGCCTGAAACAGCTCCCCCGCCTCGCACGCGCTCCCGATAATCAGTCCCTCGCGGTGCTTCTCAATCAGGCTCTTGGGAATCAGCGGCCGCTTGTAAAAATAGGTAAGATGCGACTCGGAAATCAGCTTGTACAGATTGATTCGGCCCGTCTGGTTCTTCGCCAGAATGATAATGTGGTACGAGTGCAGCTTCCTGACGGCCGCCACGCTGCTCTTGCCAAGCTCGTTCAGCTCCGCCAGTGTTCCTACCCCGTCTTTCTTGAGCATCTCGACAAATTTGACGAAGATTTCCGCGGTACACTCCGCGTCGTCCACCGCCCGATGGTGGTTTTCAAGCGAAATGCCCAGCGTCTTTGCGACCGCGTCCAGCGTATATTTTGCCTGCGCCGTCAACAGGGTTCTGGCAATCGCCACCGTATCCACATAGGTGTTTTCCACCGCAAGCCCCTGACGCTTCGCGTTCTCCTTGATAAAGCTCACGTCAAAGCCGGCGTTGTGCGCCACCAGCGCCGCATCCCCCACAAAGTCCAAAAAGCGCGGCAGAACCGTCTCGATGGTGTCCGCGTCCAGCACCATGCCGTCATTGATGCCCGTCAGCTTCTCAATCTCAAAGGGAATCGGCACCTGCGGGTTTACAAAGGTGGAGAATCGATCCACAATCCGCCCGCCCGACACCTTCACCGCGCCAATCTCTATAATGCGGTTGCTGACCGGTGAAAATCCTGTCGTCTCAATATCGAACACAACGCAGGTCTCATCTAAGGACTGTCCCTTCCCGTCGGTCACGATTCGCTTCAGATCATCCACGAGATACCCTTCCACGCCGTAGAGTATCTTGAAATCGTCGTCCTGCGCAAGCGCGTGGCCGGCGTCCGGAAAAGCCTGCACACAGCCGTGATCCGTGATGGCCAACGCCTTATGTCCCCACTTCTTCGCGCGCTTTATGATGTCCTTGACGTCCGATACCCCGTCCATATCGCTCATCTTCGTATGACAGTGCAGCTCCACCCGCTTGCGCGGGCTGTTGTCCATGCGGGCGGTCGTAAAGTCGGGAATCTTCTTGAGCCCCGTGACGGTCGCGATTGTCAGCTCCCTGTCAAAGGCATCGTTGACGGTCACGCCCTTCACCTTAAAGAACGCCCCCACCTTCAGATCCGCAAGGAGCGCGTCGAGCTGCTCATTATGTACAAACATCTTGACCTTGATCGTATCTGTGAAATCCGTTATCTCAAAGCTCACGATGGTCTTTTCATTTCTGATCTCGCGCTTGTCGAGCATGCGCACCTTGCCGCGGATGGTAACCTCCCCCATCTCGCCCTGGATTTCCTCTATGTTGATGGCATCGTCCTCGAAATCGCGTCCGTAAATGACGTCCGGATTATCGGATTTCCTCGGCAACCGCCGCTGAAAGCCCTCTCCTTTTTTGAACGCGCCGCTCCTGTCGGGTGATTTTTCTTCCCTCCGTGCCGTCTGCTTGGGCCTGTCCGCCCCGACCGCAGATGCGGCACTGACGACGTCAGGTGCTGCGCTGACAACGTCAGGTGCTGCGCTGACGACGTCAGATGCTTCCACCTCCTCCGCTCCCGCAGCGATACGATTTCCAATATTCTCGACAATCCTCCGGATACGCAGCTCGTCGTCCTCCCGATACCTGCTGCTCTTCGCTTCCTTATACTCCACCGCAAAGCGCACGCGGAAGCCACAGCGCTCGTTCAGCACCTTGTCCAGTATCCGAACCAGCTCCTCCTCCTTCGACCGCGCGACCACCGTATCCTCGAGGACAAGCCGCATCCGATCCTCCTCCGGGAAACTGATATCCGCCTGATGGAACACCGTGTAGAGCAGATGCTCGCACGCTTTCAGCTCCATGCCGATGCTCTCCCGATAAGCCTCCATCAGCTTCTCGGGATTGTACTGTTCAGACAGCACAAAGCGCTCATATATTTTTATGACAATATTGTCATTTGGGAAGAACTGCTTCTTGACCTCGCTCTCCACCGCATAGATGGTCTCCTTCTCAATCAGCCGCCCGCTCCGAATATAGACACGCAGGAAGTCCTTGCGCTTCGTGACCGTAATCCGCTCCACCGTCACCTGCTCAAACAAGTCCTTCTGCACACCGGAGAGCTTCAGATTCGGGAACGCCTCAAAAAATCTCTTCTCCATATCCGCAAACCCTCATTACGCCCAATGATCCAGCTCGTCCCTGAGCGCCGCCAAAAGCCCGTCCTCGGGAACCTTCCTCACAATCTCGCCCTTCTTGATCAGAAGTCCCTCGCCAATGCCGCCCGCAATGCCGATATCCGCTTCCTTCGCCTCCCCCGGGCCGTTGACCGCACAGCCCATCACGGCGACCTTGATATCCAAATCATAGCCCTGCACCATCGTTTCAACTTGATTCGCAAGTCCGATTAAGTCTATATTGGTCCTGCCGCAGGTCGGGCAGGAGACCACCTCGATGCCGCCCTTTCTGAGCCCCAGCGTGCGCAGAATCAGCTTTGCGGACTTCACCTCCTCCACGGGGTCACCCGTCAGCGACACGCGGATGGTATCCCCGATGCCCTGGTTCAGGATAATGCCAAGCCCGACCGCGGACTTGATGTTCCCGCTTGTGACCGTGCCCGACTCCGTTATGCCCACATGGAGCGGGTACGGCGTTTTGTCCGCAAGCAGCGCATGTGCGCGGACACTCATCATCACATCCGAGGACTTGATGCTGATGACCATATTGTCATAGCCCAGCTCCTCGATCATCCGCACCTTGTCAAGCGCACTCTCCACAAGCCCCTCCGCCGTCACGCCGCGGTAGCGCTCCACAAGCTCTTTCTCCAGCGAGCCGCTGTTGACCCCGACGCGAATCGGAATATCCCGCTCCCTCGCCGCCCGCACGACCTCGGCAACCTTCTCCCTGCCGCCGATATTGCCCGGGTTGATTCGGATTTTATCCGCGCCGTTCTCTATCGCCGCGACCGCCATCCTATAATCAAAATGAATGTCCGCCACCAGCGGTATCGCAATCTCCCTTTTGATTGCGCCGACGGCGCTTGCCGCCTCCAAGGTCGGCACCGTGCACCGGATAATGTCGCAGCCCGCCTCCTGCAGACGCAAAATCTGCGCGATTGTGGCCTTCACATCCTCCGTCTTTGTATTTGTCATCGACTGAATCAGAATCGGATTCCCACCGCCAATCACCTTATTTCCGATACGGATTTCCTTTGTATTGTCCCGATACATCCTATCCACGCCTTTCTCTGTTCCGTGTTTTCCCCGCCTCTAAAGCCTGTCAGGAGAAAATCTTCGTCAAATCATTGTAGAATACAAACACCATCAAAATCATCAGCGCGACAAAGCCCGCAAAATGAACCATGCCCTCCTTCTCGGGCGCCATCGGCTTCCCGCGCACCACCTCAATCAGCAGAAACAGCAGCCGGCCGCCGTCCAACGCCGGGAGCGGAAGCAGATTCATCACGCCCAGATTGACACTCAACAGCACCGCGAAATTAATCATCGTCAGCACAATCGTCGGCAGACCGTAGGGCTTTGCCTCCTCGATGGTCTCGTCAATCGTCACCGCAATCCCCACCGGACCGGAAAGATCATCCATGGAAAGTTTTCCCCGCACCAGCATGATAAGACTTTTCACCGTAGTCTGAAGCCAGTAGCGCACCTCGCACGCACCGTACTTTATCAGGTTCCGGCCCTTACAGTCAATATGCTCTCCGACGGAAAATCCGATATAATACCGCTCATCCGCCCTGCTGTAGTGCGGGGTGAGCGTCACGGTATGGCGCTCTCCGCCGCGCTCGTATTCCAACGTCACCAGCTCTCCCTGATTGAGGTAGGAGCCCATAATCACTTCCTCGCGCAGATATACGTTCTGACCGTTGAACCTCGTGATGAGATCCCCCTCCTGCAGACCGGCCTCCTGCGCGGGGTAGCCCTCCGTCAGCTCACCGATACGCGGAATGACCTCACCCGAAACGCCCACAACGATCAGCGACAGCAGAAACGCAAGAATAATATTAAAAAACGGCCCCGCAAACACCGTCGCTATCCTCGCCCACACTTTCGCGTCATTGAAGGCGCCCTGAGGCGGTGCAGTCTGTTCCCTCTTTTCCTGACTGTCATTGGAGTAGACGCCGTCCTCGCCCTCAAACATGCACGCGCCGCCAATCGGCAGAAGCCGCAGGACATAGCGCGTCTCTCCGGCCGTAAACTTCACGATTACCGGCCCCATGCCGATTGCAAACTCCACCACCCGTATGCCGTTGAGCTTCGCAATCAGAAAGTGTCCGAGCTCATGTGCGATCACCACCACGCTAAACACCAGTATAAATGCTATTATCGTTGCTGCCATGCTTTTCTTCTTCCTCACTTCCGCGCCATCTGGCGCACCTTATTCATACCTTGCGCGGATCCGCTCATAGGTCTCCTGCTCCGCCGCCAAAATCGCGTCCACGTCCGGACTGTCAACCTGCCTGTGCGCCTCCATACACTGCTCAATAATCTCCGGTATCTCCAAGAATCGAATCTTTTTCTGTAAAAACAGGCTGACTGCCCTCTCATTCGCAGCGTTAAATACCGTCGGCATACTGCCGCCCGTCCGCGCCGCGCGCATCGCAAGCCCCAGCCCCGCGAAGGTCTCCATGTCCGGCTTCTCAAAGGTTATACTGCCCAATTCATAGAAATCTACGCGCTTTCCCGCCATCGGCCGCCTGTCCGGATAGAACAGCGCATACTGTATCGGCAGCTTCATATCCGGCATTCCAAGCTGCGCGATAATCCCGCCGTCCACATACTGCACCATGGAGTGGATAATGCTCTGCGGGTGCACGACCACCTGTATATGTTCCAATCCCACGTTAAACAGCCACCGCGCCTCCATGACCTCAAGCCCCTTGTTGACCAACGTCGCGGAATCAATTGTAATCTTATGCCCCATCGTCCAGTTCGGATGCTTCAGCGCATCCTCCGGCTGTACCTTGGCCAGCTCCGCTCTTGTTCGCCCGCGAAACGGCCCGCCGGAGGCGGTGATCAACAGCTTCTCGACCCGTTCTCTGCGCTCGCCCTGTAGGGACTGGAATATCGCACTGTGCTCGCTGTCCACAGGCAGAATAGAAACGCCCATCTGCGCGGCAAGCGGCATGATAATATGTCCCGCCGTCACCAGCGTCTCCTTGTTGGCAAGCGCAATGTCCTTCCCCCTGCGGATGGCCGCAATCGTCGGGCGGATGCCGATCATCCCGACAATGGCCGTGACCAGAAGCTCCGACTCCTCCATCTCGGCAACCTCCAGCAGTCCCTCCATTCCGGATACTACCCGCACATCCGTGTCCGCGAGCCGGATGCGGAGCTCCCTGCACGCCTCCTCACTCTGCAGGGACACCAGCTTCGGCTGAAACTCCCGCACCTGCCGTTCCAGCAGCTCCACATTGCTTCCCGCGGACAGTCCGACCACCTGCAGATCCGGATTCTCCCGCACAATCTCGAGCGTCTGCGTCCCAATCGAGCCCGTGGATCCGAGTATCGCTATCTTTCTCACGCAATTCCTTCCTTTCGTAATAAATATATTTCACGGCAACATGTTTTATTTCATTAAAACATGTTTTATTACATAAAACACATCTTATTCCACAAACATATCTTATTTTATAAAAAGCAAAATCAGAAAATAAGTGATCGGCGCAGTGAATATCACGCTGTCAAAGCGGTCCATAATCCCGCCGTGCCCGGGTATCAGCTTCCCGTAATCCTTGATGTCGTGATTGCGCTTGATGGCGGACGCCGCCAAGTCACCCACCTGCGATATCACCGAGCCTGCGCCGCCGACCACCGCGAGTGCCGCCGCCATCCCGTTCAGCCCGAGCGCACCATCGAGATACCGGCCAAACAGCGCGCCGACAAGCGCCGCACCCACAATGCCGCCGACAGCCCCCTCAATGGATTTCTTCGGGCTGAGCACTGGTGCAAGCTTGTGCTTCCCAATCATCACTCCCACCAGATACGCACAGGTGTCCGACACCCACGAGTTGATAAACGCCATCCACACAAGATAAATGCCGTGTGGAAGCTGCCGTGTCAGAAAGACAAAGGACAGCATCACCGGCGCATAGATCAGTGAAAAATACGCTGCCATCACCTGATCCGCCGTAAAGCGCGGAAAGGTAAAGACATACACGGACATCATCAGTATCAGCGCCAAGAGCAGCACCGGCACGATGCCGAAATCGCCGTCGATACTGTCCACAAAAATGTCCGTGTGCGTCACGCACAACAGCAGATAATACCCCGTGATTACCAGTATCCCCGTTTTCTCCAGCGCGTTTGCTTTTCCCGCGCCCTTCTCCCGGACGCCGCAGGCCTTGGTCAGCTCCAGAAAGCCCACAATGGATACCAGATACAGCACCGCCGCCAGTATCACCCCGCCGGGCAGTATCGCCGCCAGCGCGATGACCACAAGCGCGACCGCGCTGAGCACCCGCTCCTTACTTATTTTCCCAAGAATATTGGAAGCCATTCGTTTGTCCTCCCTTCCCGAACCATGACGCCGTCTCATACAAGCCCATATCTTCTGTCTCTATTCCGGTAGGCCTCCACGGCCTTCTCCAGCTCCTTCTTATCAAAGTCCGGCCACGGCACCTGTGTAAAATAAAATTCCGTGTAGGCGAGCTGCCAGAGCATGTAGTTGGAAATCCGCTGCTCGCCCGAGGTGCGGATCATCAAATCGGGGTCCGGAAGCCCCGCCGTGTCGAGCGCGCCCGCAAGCTGCTCTTCCCGAATGTCCTCCGGCGCAAGCTCCCCGTAGGCTGCCTGCCTTGCGAGCTTGCGCACCGCTCTGGTAATCTCGTCGCGGCCGCCGTAATTGATCGCGATCTGGAAATGCAGTCCGGTATTGTGCTGCGTCGCGCTCTCCAAATCCGCTATTTTCTTCTGAATATCCGCGTCAAGCCGCGTCTTGTCGCCCAACACCCGCACGCACATATTATTCTTCTGCGCCCGCTTGAGGCAGTTCTTCATATAGCTGCGCAGCAAATCCATCAAGGTATTCACCTCGTCCTGCGGACGGCTCCAGTTCTCCGTCGAAAAGGCGTACACCGTCAGATATTGTATGCCCATATTGTAGGCAATCTCGCAGATATCCTCCACGGTTTTCGCCCCCTGCACATGCCCTGCCGTGCGCGGCAGTCCCTTCGCCTTGGCCCAGCGCCCGTTTCCGTCAAGAATGATTGCCACATGCTTCGGTACATCCATACTCATACCCTGTCTCCTATTATTCCCAAAATATTATTACAGAAACGGGGGCACTACATCCGTATGCACCGCCCCCGTTTATGTTTGCCCTATGCTGCTGCCGACCTATACCGTCAAAATCTCCTTTGACTTCTCCTCAATCGCCTTGTCAACGTCCTTGATGAATTTATCCGTAAGCTTCTGTGTGGCATCCTCCAAGTCCTTGATCTCATCCTCAGAGACCTCGGTCTTTGCAAGTTTTTTAAAGGAATCGTTCGCATCGCGCCGGATATTGCGGATAGCCACCTTCGCGTCCTCGCCCTTCTTCTTGACGTCCTTTACAAGCTCTTTCCTGCGCTCCTCCGTAAGCTCGGGGAAGACCAGACGTATCACGATACCGTCATTGCTCGGTGTGATTCCGACATCCGACGCCATAATCGCCTTCTCAATATCCTTAATCAGGCTCTTCTCCCACGGCGCAATCTGAATCATCCGCGCCTCCGGCACCGTGATGTTCCCCACCTGCTGAATGGGGGTCGGCGTGCCGTAATAGTCCACCTTAATCTTATCCAAGACATGCGGATTCGCACGTCCCGCGCGTATTGTCTGATAATCCGACAAAAGAAAATCCAATGCCTTCTGCATCTTCTCCTCGTAAGTCTTTACTCTCGCATCCATTGCTCTCCTGCTCCTTCCCGTCTCTATTCCGTGACCGTGATAACCGTGCCGCTTGAGCTTCCTCTTGCGGCATTGATGATACTGTTCTCCTCATTCAGCCCGAATATCGTCATCGGCATTTTATTTTCCATGCAAAGCACGGCCGCCGCCAAATCCATCACGCCAAGCTGCTTTGCAACCACCTCTCTGATTGGTATCGTGTCGTACTTCTTCGCGTCCCTGTTGAGCTTAGGGTCTGCGTCGTACACGCCGTCAACCGCCCGCGCGGACAATATCATATCGGCCTCTATCTCCACCGCGCGGAGCACCGTCCCCATATCCGTAGAGAAGTACGGGTGCCCGATGCCGCCCGCAAAGAACACGACCTTGCCCGCGTTCAGCGCCGCCACAGCCTTATCCTTGGAGAACAGCTCCGTAAAGGACGCGCACACGAACGGCGTATAAACCTCGGTCCCCATTCCGACAGACCTGAAAATCTCGGACACATAAATACAGTTCATCACCGTAGCCAGCATCCCGATCTGGTCCGCCTTGGTGCGATCGATGGTCTCACTCGTCCGTCCCCGCCAGAAATTACCGCCGCCAATCACGATGGCCGCCTGCACCCCGCTGTCAACAATCTCCTTCACCTGTCCCGCAACCGCCGTCACGGTCGGCTCATCAAAGCCCGTCTTCGCTTTCCCCGCGAGAGCTTCCCCGCTCAGCTTCAACAAAATTCTCTTCACATTAACCTCCCATGCCGCTTTCAGCGGCACAAATAGTAATGAAAAATGCCGTATTCAAAGCGAACAAGTTCGCTTGGGCATTTTTCGGCGCGAGACTTAGTACTTCTCCGCGAAGCAGCCTTTGCTGCGAGTGGTTAGAAGTACTTCTCACGCTATTTCCTATTTTTCTTGACATCATTAAAGAAAGAGGACGGGCTGACATCCGCGTAGCACTGAGAGCACATACCCTCGATAACCGCACCGTTGTTAATCTGTACGGACTTCGACTTGATATTGCCCATCACAATCGCGGAGGTATCCAGAATGACAGGGCCGTGAACGTCAATGTCGCCCTTTACCGCACCTGCGATAACCGCGCTTGTCGCGAAAATATTGCCGATCACGACGGAGCTCTGTCCGATCTTCACGCTGCCCTTGCTCTTCACCTCGCCGTTGATCTGCGCTGCCTCCGCATAAATCTCTGCAGCCGCGGAATTACCGGTAATGCCGCCTGTCACGTTCAGCTTGCCAAGAATATCAATATTTCCCGTAATATTTCCGATTAAATTCAGGTTACCGCTGCTGGTAACGTCACCCGTGATGCTCATTCCGGCCGTGATTACCGCCGTATCCGTTGAAACCGCCATGGTAGTCTCCTCCTCCGACTGCGCTGCCGGCGCCTCTTCCATATACGCCGCCTCTCCTACATTCTGCTCCACCTCATCCAAGAGTTCTTCCAAATCTACATTCTGCTCCGTCTCGTTTAACATTCCTTCCATCTCTGCACCCTCACTCATATTATTTTCTTCCACTGCCTCTTCCACATCCGCCGCCGGCTCCTCATATGTCTCCGGCATCGGCGCCTCCACCGGCTCGGGCTCTGCCTCGGACTGCGGCTCCTCCGCTGCCGGCTCGACTGCCTCCTCGGAGGGCAGCTCCTCGTCCGCGTCGAAGTCCTCCAAGCTGCTGAGCAACTCCTCATCCGCATCCGACTCTTCCATGGAGTCCGGCTCGCTGCCAAGCGCCTCTACGCCCTGCTCCAGCATTGCCTCCAAGTCCGCGAAATCATCATCCTCCGCGTTGCCGAACAAATCCTCCGAAGAACCGGAAAGCTCGTCCATCGTCATGCCGTCCTCGAGTCCCAACTCATTTACAGCCTCGTCTGTCTCCAAATCATTTACCGTTTGTGACAAATCCTGTTTTAAATCCTGAAAAAAACCCATCGTAAACTCTCCTTCAACTTTTTATTTTAGGTGTCTTCTCATATATAAAGTCCAAGCTCCTCTCTGCCTTAATGCAAATGCTGAACCGGGGCCGTATCCGCCATAATCGGCAGCAGCACGGTATCCTCAGACTCTAATATCTTTTCAATAATAAGCGGCAGCGCCTCCACCGTAGAGTTCTTCCCCGCCGCGTCATGGAACAGAACAACGGCGTTGCTGTAATTGTCAATGCTGCGCAGCACATTGGCCGCAATCTGGTTGGCACTGATATAATTCTGCGTCGCATCGCCGCTCGACACATTCCAATCAAAATACACCATGCCGTTCTCGTCGAGATACGCTATCAGCTCGCGCATATCCACGCGGCTGATGGTGTTGCTGCTCCCGCCGGGAAAGCGGACGATATTTGTATCCACCCCCGTAAGCTCATACAGATAATCGTGCAGCCGCAACAAATCCTGACTGTAGGAATCCACAGACTGATAGATATCCGCGTATACATGGCTGTAGGAATGCATCGCCAGCGTATGCCCCTCCTCCACAATGCGCTTGTACTGATCGTTGTAATTATCTTTCCCCACGACAAAGAAAGTCGCTTTCACTCCATACTGCGCCAAAATGTCCAGTATTCTGTCGGTGTTGGAGCTTGGCCCGTCGTCAAAGGTAAGATACACGCGGCGGATATTGGCGTTCTTGTCCGCTCCCGCATCCGTGACGGCGTCCCTGTCCCACATGACGTTCTCCAGCGCATCCACCTGCATCGTGTCCGACACCTCCGTTGTCTCCGGCGGCTCCGTTGGCACGACGACAGGCTCCGGTACAGGTGCGGCCGTCTCACTCTTCCACACATAGATATCCTCGCGCAGAGTATTCATCTCATCTCTGAGATTGATTACCAGAACCAGCAATACGGTGCATATGCATATCGTCACAATGGCAAACGCAAAGACGAGCAGAACGAAATAATCTCTCGGCCTCTTCTGCCTGAATTCCTCCGGCTCAAAGTCGTCCGGCTCCCGTATTTCCTGCTCCACCGCACCTTGCTCCTGCGTTTCCTGCTCCTGCAATTCCTGTGACATGTGCTTCCCTTCTACTTTGCATTTTTATGGACATACCGATTATAACACACAATCTGTATTTTAGAAAAGATTTTTTAAGAAAGTTATTCATTAAAACTTTCTAAGGAAGCGCTGATTAAATTATCGCCTCCTTAGAGCCTCCGGCGGATGCACTCTGCTTCCTCCTATAATACTATACCGCGATTGACAAATAATTGCAATGCAGTTATGATTAGGATAGTGTTCCTAATAAGAACAACCATATTGAAGCACTGTTCATAAATGCATTCATCTGTAATGCGGTTAATTCGCATTCGATAAAGAAAGGAGCCTGTTATGCCAAAACTGAATGAAAACTATTTAAATCTGAAAGAGAGCTATCTGTTCTCCGAAATCGCCCACCGTGTAAACGACTACACCGCCGCGCACCCTGACCAAAGGGTCATACGTCTCGGTATCGGGGACGTCACGCTCCCCATCGGTTCCGAGATTATTGCGCAGCTCCACGAGGGCGTGGACGCGCTTTCCAAGGCGGAGACCTTCAAGGGCTACGGCCCCGAGCAGGGTTATGATTTCCTCCGGAACGCGATCGTCGATTACTACGCGCGGAGCGGCGTCACGATTGCAGCGGACGAAGTGTTTGTCTCCGACGGCGCCAAGAGCGATACCGGCAACATCACCGATTTGTTTGACAGAGACAATATCATCCTGATACCGGATCCCGTCTATCCGGTGTACGTGGACACGAACCTTATGGACGGCAGAAATATCGTATATATCGACGCGAACGCGGAGAACGGCTTCCTGCCGATGCCGGACCCCGATGTACATGCGGACATCATCTACATCTGCTCCCCCAACAACCCGACAGGCGCCGCGTACAACCGCGAGCAGTTGACTGAATGGGTCCATTACGCGCTCGCAAACGACGCGATTATCCTCTTTGACGCCGCCTATGAATGCTTTGTCACGGACGATACGCTCCCGCGCAGCATCTTTTCCATTGAGGACGCCAAAAGATGCGCTATCGAGTTCTGCTCCCTCTCTAAGACGGCGGGCTTCACCGGCACGCGCTGTGGCTACACCATCGTCCCCAAGGACTTGAAATTCACCGCCTCAACCGGCGCGGAGCTGTCTCTGAACGCGATGTGGAACCGCCGCCAGACCACCAAGTTCAACGGCGTATCCTATATTGTCCAGAAGGGCGCGGCGGCCGCCTTCTCCGTGGCCGGCATGGCACAGTGCAAGGAAAATCTGAAATATTATCAGGAGAACGCGCGAATCATCGCAGAGGGGCTTGCGAAAAAGAAAATCCGCTATTTCGGCGGCGTCAACTCCCCCTACATCTGGTTTGAGTGCCCGAATCACATGGACTCTTGGGCGTTCTTTGACTATCTGCTGTCAAACGCGCAGGTGGTCGGCACCCCCGGGGCCGGCTTTGGCAGAAACGGTCAGAACTTCTTCCGCCTCACCTCCTTTGGCAGCCGCGAGAACACGCTCGAAGCCATGGCGCGGATTGACAAGCTGCTCTAAGGAAGCACTGATTAAATCACTGCTTCCTTAGAGCAGCTGGCGGATGCACACAAATTTACACAATATGAAAAGGGCTGCCACGCTCACGGTAAAACCGCGAAGCGGACAGCCCTTTTCTAAACTCTCTTATTTTATGGGACACATCGCTTATATTATCACAACAAACATTAATGACTATATGTCATGTGATGCACCATACAAATACAACGGGTCTGCATTCAAAGTACACTACTGTTATCGTAATCTGAATATAATTCTAATCTTTCGATTATGCGAGTGCTACGTTCGCAGCTCTGAGCTTTGAGCTGTTCTTTGGATCCTGCTCAATGTCAAACGTAACCCGCTGTCCTTCTTCAAGCGTCTTATAACCGTCTGACATGATTGCTGAGAAATGTACAAATACATCCTCATTCGTGCTTTCATTCGTAATAAAGCCATAGCCCTTCTGTGCATTAAACCACTTTACTACTCCGTTGTTCATAGTACGCACCTCCATTTACTATTGACAAAAAACCTCTTAGACTAAAAACCGACTTATTCTGCAATTCAAATGGAATGATTCGCAGAACAAGTCGGCTTATTAATCTAAATGAATACGTTAAAATAATAACATTTTAAAACAGTAAAGTCAATACTAAAAATAATCTTTTTCAACATTTTTTATAAATCTGTCGCTTTTTCCCGTAAAACCAGGTATTCGCACAGGCTTTTTGCGTATTGGCGCACCTGCGGAAGGTCCTGTCGGTCAAACAGACGGCTCGTGCAGACAAGCAGCGTCCCGCCCTCCTGCTCCGCCTCAAACAAAATCCCCAGCTTATGATTGCGCTCCACATTGTCGATTACCTGCACGATCGGCCGAAGCTTAGCAGAGCTGACGTCCTCCGGAATCACGCAGTCGCTGTTCTCAATAATCGGATACCACTGCGGCGTCGTGTAGGTCTCACTCGGAAAGGCCCGCAGCGCCGGATGCTCCTTCCGGATCAGCAGACCCATCGTTCCCGTCGGCAGCGGTTTCCGATTGTCCTCCGATATTTTGCGGAACATCGGATAATTCCAGAAATCCGTGCAGTACGCGCCCGGAATGCCGGTCTCGTTTTTCTCCGAAAACCAGAGCACCCGTCCGCCCTTTTTCAGATATTCCCTCGCCGCCTCATAATCCCTTGTGACCAATCCCCTGCGCTGCCCCGAAGCGTCCGTGATTTCGCCCTCCCGCAGGACAAACGCTTCATTCCTCGGATACAGCCAGAACGGATATTCCTTCACCGTCCCGTCGTGCGCGCCTGCCTTGTCCTCAAGTGCCAGCCGCAGCCGCAGGCTTACGGGCATATCTGTCTCCGGAAGCCCTACCGTCTCCTTTCCCAGCTTTATCAGACCATACGCGCCGTCCGGCACTGCCGCCGTCCCCTGCGCGATTACCGCCGCCTCGGGCACTGCCGCCGAAGGAACCGTCCGCAGCGGCAGCGAGGCCTCCTCGGCTGTCCGATACAACTGCCAGCGCAGCGTCCTCCCCTTGAGCGGCTGCGCAAATCTGAAATAACTCAAGAGCGGCGCAAATTCCAGCGTCTCCCCGCCCGACAGGCAGTACCGTTCAAACGACGCGAGCAGCACACAGTCCGAGCAGAAGCTCCGCCACGCCTCCGGTGAAATCAGCCCCTTGGACTCCATAAACGCATTCAGTATCCCCACCAGCGCCGTCCCCTGTCCGGTGAAGTCCTGAATATCCAGAATCTGATACCCCGCAAGAGAGGCCGAGCGGTGCGCCGCCTCCAACTCCTCCTGATAGCACTGCACCGCAAGCATTCCCGAATTGAAGAAGAACGCCTCCGCCTGCGCGCCCATTCCCTTCTCCTCCAACCGCTCTCTGAAAATCCTGAGATTTTCCGCACAGAGCACGCCGCGGTACTTCTCGATCTCCCGATAGTCGGGATACATCCCGTACTGCCCGATTTCGTGCTGTACCACCGGCAGCCTCGGCTTCCACTCCCCATTCTTGGGGAATACCGCGTCGTCATAGCAGTGCGCTGTCCCAGGCTCCTTGGCTTGCACATGGCCAAGCGGCGCGTCACACATGGCAAAGGAGCCGCGAATCAGTCTGTCATTCCGTCCCTGCTCGTCCGCTCCCGCAAGGCGCACGCCCACAAAGAAGTCCTCCTCGGGGCACACCCACGGGACGAACTGGAAGTTATTGGATCCCTGCGTATAGAGATGCCGCCTGTCCGCGCGCTTAAAGCCCGTCAGGATTTCCGTGATTCTGTCATGGCTGCCCCACAGCTCGTTTCCAAGCGACATCATACAGAAGGAGGGATGATTGCCAAAGGCGCGCATCATGCGAAAGCCCTCCTCTATCAGGTACTCCTGCTGCGTCTCGTTGTGTCCCTCCTCGCCCGCCTCCGTGACCGTCCCCCAGAAGGGCAGCTCCGGCTCCATGTAGATTCCCAGCAAATCCGCCGCCTCAAAAGCGGCCTCCGGCGGACAGCAGGTGTGGAAACGATAGTGATTGATGCCATAGTCCTTGGCAATGCGCATGACCCGCAGCCATTCCGACACCTGCGTCGGCGCCGCCCCCGTCAGCGGAAATATCATGCCGTCGTGCTTTCCGCGAAGCAATATCCGATGACCATTTATATAGAAGTAATTACCCGCAGCCTTAAATTCCTGCAGGCCGGTCTCCACATACGCCGTCTCCTCAGAATCGGACAGACTGCACGCAAACCGGTAAACAACCGGCGTGTACTCGCTCCAGCATACCGGCTCCTCTATAAAGCAGTATACCACCTGCTGCGTGCTTCTGCCGCTCGGAAGGCTCAACGCAAACTGCTCCTCGCGAAACGCCCGCTGTGCGATTCCCTCCACCATTTTCTCATATGGGCGGATATGGACGGTGCGGGTGCAAGGCCTCCCGCTGTTTACGACCTCCAAATCAAGGTGCACCTTTTTCCCGTGATAATCCGCCTCCGCGCGCACAAAACGAATGGAAACCGCATCGAACACCGCCAGATACAGTTCCCCCGTGATTCCGTTCCAGTTCGTCTGCGTATCCGGCGAGGTCAGATGCCCACCCGGGGTCGGATATCCGGTATTGGCCACCTCGATTCGGATTGTCAATTTTTGTGAAATGACTCGTTCAGTCAACTTATACACATGCGGCGTGCTCAGACTGTCGCGGCTGCCGGCCGGCACGCCGTTCACCCACACCCGCGTCATCCGCGTCCGCTCCAGAAACAGCTCCATCGGCTTGCCCACATCCTCGGAATCGAGCATGATTGTTTTCTCATAGTAAGCCCTGCCCTCAAAGGGGTAGCGCTCCGTCAGAAAGCCTGTCTCCCGCTTATGGTTCTTTGCACCCTTTCGCGCCTGTGCCGTCGTCCCCGGAAGCTGTATGGTGTCCGTCAGCTCCGGCGTATTCAGAGAAAACCTCCATTCCCCGCTCAAATCGTATTTTTTCATTGTCTGCTCTTTACACCTCATTCTCCGCGCTCTCTTCTTTTTTGAATATTGGATTCCGCGCCATATTCACAATCAGCGGAATCACCATGACAAACCACACAATCGGCTCCGCCACGATAATCCCCATATAGCCGATGGCCGGCGCGAGAAAAAATGCAATCGCAACCTTGCCAATCAGCTCCAGCGAGCTGGAGAACACCGGCGTCCTGCTGTCCCCAAAGCCCTGCATACTGTTGCGGAACAGACAGATAACCGCAGGCACAAAGTAAAACGACGTATTTACCCGCAGATACAGGGACGCCGTGTCAATAATCTCCTTCTCCTCCGACGCGGTAATCATCCGAATCAGGTACGGCGACAGCGTGTACGCGGTCAATATCACCAGCACGCACCATGCGAAGGTCAGAAGCACCGTATCCCGAATCCCCGTCCTGATGCGCGAATACTTCCCCGCCCCCAGATTCTGTCCACAGTAGGTCGCAAGCGTCGTCCCCAGCACCGAGAACGGCAGCATAAAAATGGAGGTCGCTTTTCGCGCGGCCGTGTGCGCCACAATAATATTCGTGCCAAAGGTATTGATGCCGGTCTGCAATGCCACCGTCCCCAGATTCACAAAGGATACCATAAAGCCCATGGAAATCCCCGTCGGCAACAGCCTGCGGACAATCTCGGCGGAGGGCCGCAAATCCTCCCTGCCAAGGACAAGCTGCGGATATTTTCTCCGCATGTACACAAAGCACAGCGCCGCCGAAAACGCCTGCGAAATCACTGTCGCATACGCGGCGCCCGCCACCCCTGCATGGAGCAGCAGAATAAACAGATAATCCAGAAAAATATTCAGGAAAGAGGCGATCATCAGAAAAATCAGCGGGGTAAACGAATCCCCCACCGCGCGCAGAATCGCCGCGCAGATATTGTAGAGCGTCGCCGCCAAAAGCCCCGCCAGAATCACGCTGATATAGCTTCTTGCCTCCGGCAGGATGTCTGCGTCGATATTCAGGATGCACAGAATCGGCGTCAAAAACAGGAGGCACAGGACGCTGATCAACACTGCAAAACCCGCGCCAAGCACCACCGTCCCGCCCGCGGCCTTCCTCATATACCGCTCATTTCCCGCGCCAAAGAAGGACGCGACAATAATCGCCGCGCCGTTCGTGAACCCGTTCAACAGCCCCACCAGCATATCGCTCAGGGCCGTTGTCGCGCCGACCGCCGCCAGCGACGCTTCCCCCAGCGTCTCCCCGACAATGCGGGTGTCCACAAGGCTGTAAAACAGCTGAAAAAGCTGCCCGATAAACAGCGGCACCGCAAAAATAAGGATTAACTTCAAAGGTTGCCCTGATGTCAGATTTTTCATATATGCTCCCGTGTGTCACCGAAAAAGGCTCAAAAACCAACATTTTATATCATATGTCGTATAATAAAAGTCCGTAACCTGTTCCGGGAAATTCAATCCCTCAAATTTTTCAAATGTACTGATATACAAAATGAGAAGGATGTACAGCGCCGGCGTTTTGCGTATACCCCCCCCCCTAGTATACGAAGGGAATCGCATATTCCCGCATCATGCTTCCACGCCAAAACCAGTATATCAAGAAATCCCACGATAAATAAAGCCGCAAACCAGCGTCCCCAATCGTTCATCAGCGCAAACACCGGCACAAATGCGAGATTCGTCAGCAGCATCAAAATATATTTTGCCTTTTCTCTCTTTTCGCTGCTATAGCGGATGGCATGGATCCATATCCATAAATACAGTAACCATATCGGCGCTAACATGCAGACCAGCATAAATCCGTATTTTAAATGATGTGGTATCTCCGGAACCATATTATGGGTGAAATTCTCAACGATGGTCCAAAAATATTCCGCCTGCATCGGCCCGACATCAACCTGAAAATCCGCGTGTGCATTAAGCTCAGCCATCAAAAGATCAAGATTATCATAATAAATGCCCGATTTGAACTGCATGACCAAGAACAGAACTCCGATTATCACCGCGACAAGAATCCCGCCCAAAAGATATTTCCGCTTAAACGAATTTTCCCAGATATCCTCAATCATCATCACAAGCACAAGCGGGAAAAACAAAAAGACGTACACCTGATGTATCAGTACGCACAGGCATCCCAACACGGCAAACGACGCATATCGTATATAAATGTTTTTGACGGCAAAAAATATGAGAACCATAACCAACGTCAGAAGAAGTAAATAAGTCTCGAGCCTTCCCATATTCTCCCACGTCCAAAGATATTCCGGAGACGCCGGCGACATCAGATAAAACACGGTCAGAAACAATACCGCCGTCTTCGACTGTGTATCAGACATTTTTTTGTACACTCTTCCGATAACCACCGCCAACAGAATGCACCCGGCGCACAAAGCCGTCAGTACAAAATTGTATGCAAACCGGTTCGTGACAAAACCGCCCGTGAGCAGATTAATCAGGCTGCCAATCAAAAGCCGTGAGCCAAATCCGTAAGAGTAATTGATGACGTACCATGCATTGACATAGCCATATATAGCGCCTGCCCTGTTAATATACAGCGAATAGAGCAGATACATGGCCACCATCAGTTCTATCGAATACGCACTCAGTACACCCCTTATTTTTTTCATAATCATCCTCCATTCCTGCGACACCTTCATGGTGCGGTTTCCACCCGACGGAGCGCGGCTCTTCTCCTGTAAGCTCAGCTCCTCTGCACAAATTGGCACGCGGATGCTTTTATATTATACTGAATGTCCCGACAATAGTCAAACATATTGCGCATATTCATTCACACCGTAAATATCCGTAAATATCCGTCGGCCTCCCTACGGCTTCCACTCAAAAAGATTGCGCTGCATATCCTTGAGGGATTTCACCTTCCTCTCCGTAATCTTATCCTCCACGCCCACAGTACCGCACAGCAGCGGCGAATTTGCATCATAGGCGCTCCGCCCCTCCCGAACCCGCTCGTCGCTGAAGTTCGCGTAACAATACTTGCAGCCGTTTCCACAGGTATTATAAGTCCCTATCTCCACGCTCTCGAAGCAGCCACATTCCGCCCGCTGATTCTTATCCTTATCGGCAATCAGCCTGCACCCGATGATTTCCTCTGTCAGGCTCCTGTCAATGCAGCTCCCGTGTCTGACCCCGACGCTTTCGAGGTCCATCGACTCCGCACAGGATTCCACCTCCATCCCGTGCTTCTGCGCGATTTCGACAAGCTCTCCGGCAAACGCGAGCATTTCCCCGTCGGAGAGACTCTGAAGCTGAAGCCCCGCCATGTTTCGCTGCGTCTTGGCGTACAGATCCACAAAGCTGATTACCACCCTCCGCGTATACCCCTCGAGACTGCCCGCTATTTCCGCAAAAGCTTTCCGATGATATGCCCGCGTATACTGCGCGTTCACAAAAATCGGGTCATAGCGCCATATCACCCGCTTCGCTCCAATCCGCTCGGACAGACGCCGGAAGGTCGGGATGACCCCCCCGCGCTTATCGGGAAGCCCCGGCTCAACGTTCCTGCCATAGCCTGTCAGCGTAAATTGGAAATAGTATTGATACGCGCTCAGCTCGTCCAAGCGCGCCAGCATGTCTGCGGGATTCTTTGTCCAGAAAACAATACAGTCCACCACGTCCGGCGACAGGCTGATTCTGCTGATTTGATGCGCATTCATCGGATTCCGGACGCAGACGAAGCCCTCCTTTATCCTGTTATAGAACCAGTCTGAATAATAATTCGGTACATCGGTGCGTCTGCTGACACTTAAAATCATCCCAGTCCCCATTTCTGAGCGACTTGTCGCGAAGAGGCGACGAGAAATTTTTCTCGTCTGCCATCAAGGCTGTTTGTTTTCGCTCAGAAACAAATAGCCGATTGAAAAATAAGCTATCAAGCTTATTTTTCAATCTAGTCCCTTACCTGTAACACGAACCCCGTTTAAAGATATTTCTTCAGCTCCGCAATCAGCGCGTCATACTCCGCGTCGCTCAGTGTCTTCTGCTTGGGATCCATCGCGAAAGTGCCGCCCCACTCAAATTCATCCTTGTACTTGGGCACCAGATGAAAATGCAGATGATGTCCCGTGTCGCCATACGCACCGTAGTTGACCTTATCCGGCGAAAAGGCCTTGTGAATCGCCTCCGCCACATGGTTCACATCCTCGATGAACGCCGCGCGCTCCTCCTTGGACAGCTCCGTCATCTCGCTCACATGATGCTTGCTCGCGACAATCACGCGCCCCTTGTGGCTCTGCTCCTTGAACAAATATACCTTGGAAGCCTCCAGCTCGCAGATTTTTATCCCAAACTTCGCTACCAGCTCCCCCTCAACACAGTAAGAACAATTCTTATCCATCTCCTATTCATCCTCCTATCCGCTTATCCTTTAACAATGCAAAATGGCGCTCCAACAGCTTGACAACGGCCTCTCTGTCCTTCATGTCATTCAAAATGACCACCGTGCCAAAGACATCATCATACTGGAACAAAAGCTTATACGGGTCTCCCTTTATCAGGAACTGCGCATCGCCCTCATAGGGCTGCACGACCTCGCCGCCAAGCTCCTCCGCCACGCTCGCCACAAGCGCCCGTATCGGCTCCGAGGCCCAGCCGTCCGTATCCAGGACAATCCAGCCGTCCTCCTCCGTAATCATGTTAATCCTGTATAACATCCCTGCGGTCCCCCTTTCAATCATGCCAAAAGGCACCACCGCGAAAGTGATGCCTCTTTTGTTTTATCCGCTGCGCAGCGCTTATTTCTGCACGAGGTGGATTGCAAATCCGCCAATCTCCTCATCCAGATAAATTGCAGTCAGCTTGCCATTCTTGACAACCGCCGTGTCCTCGATGAACTTCACGCCCTTTACGGACTCGAGATAATTCTTCGCGCGCGCCACGCTGTTCGTGCCGATTGCGACATGGCCGTTCGCACCGCGTCCGATTTTCTTCATCGCCTCTACCTCAATGCCCGCGAAGATGGAGCTGTTTCCTACCTTCTTCGTGAATCCAAACAGCTCATCATATCTGGAGGCAACCGCATCCGCAGCGCCCTCGTCCGCGCAGTTCACGCCGATATGGCGAAGCTCAAAGCCGAGCATTGTCCGCACCGCTTCCTCTGTCAACGCCTGGATCTCGTCATACTTTCCTGCTGCGACCAAGTCCTTCTTTACCATCCAAGAGCCGCCGCACGCAATAATCTTGTCAAACGCGAGATACTCGCAGATATTCTTCGCGCTGATGCCGCCTGTCGGCATAAACTTCATCTGGGTATAAGGAGCCGCCATGGATTTAATCATATTCAATCCGCCTGCCGCCTCCGCGGGGAAGAACTTCACAACCTCAAGGCCCAGCTCAATCGCCGCCTCCACGTCGGAGGGATTCGCCGTGCCCGGGGTTACCGGAACGCCCTTGTCAATACAATACTTTACAATCTTCGGATTCAGGCCCGGGCTGACAATAAACTTCGCGCCCGCGTTCACCGCGCGGTCAACCTGCTCTGTCGTCAGCACCGTCCCCGCGCCGACCAGCATCTCGGGGAACTCGCTCGCCATAATCCGAATGGACTCCTCTGCCGCCGCCGTGCGGAAAGTCACCTCCGCGCAGGGAAGGCCGCCCTTCACCAACGCCTCCGCCAAGGGCTTTGCATCCTTCGCGTCATCCAATACCACTACCGGCACAATACCGATTTTACTGATTTTCTCTAATACCTCGTTCATGTTTACCTCCATGTCGCTATGCTACCACTTTTTACTGCATATCGAAATACCTGCATCCCTGTTTTCATCACACAAAGAATGCCGCAGGCATTCTTTTAAACGAAACTTAGAATTTCTTGGGCGGTGTATTCCACCGCCTTAGAAATTCTTTTCGTTTTTATTTAGGCTGTTTTCCGATATAAGCAAGGATACCGCCGTCAACGTAAAGGATATGTCCGTTTACACCGTTTGACGCATCGGAAGCGAGGAATACCGCCGGTCCGCCAAGCTCCTCGGGCTGCAGCCATCTTCCTGCCGGTGTTCTGTTTACGATAAAGGCATCAAACGGATGTCTGCTTCCGTCAGCCTGCTTCTCGCGAAGCGGAGCCGTCTGCGGCGTCTCAATGTAGCCCGGTCCGATACCGTTACACTGAATGTTCTGATCGCCGTACTCTGAACAGATGTTTCTTGTGAGCATCTTCAAGCCGCCCTTTGCCGCCGCGTATGCGGATACCGTCTCACGGCCAAGCTCGGACATCATGGAGCAGATGTTTATAATCTTGCCATGGCCCTTCTTGATCATGGAAGGAATCACCGCCTTAGATACGATGAACGGAGCGTTCAGGTCAACGTCGATAACCTGTCTGAACTCCGCCGCCGTCATCTCGCACATCGGGATTCTCTTGATGATGCCCGCATTATTGACAAGAATGTCAATCACGCCGACCTCCTTCTCAATCTTCGCAACCAGCTCGTTTACCGCGTCCTCGTTTGTGACGTCGCATACATAGCCGTGCGCGTCGATTCCCTCTTCCTTGTACGCTGCAAGACCCTTGTCTACCAGCTCCTGCTTAATATCGTTGAATACAATCGTTGCTCCCGCCGCTGCCATAGACTTTGCGATCGCGAAGCCGATACCGTATGATGCGCCCGTAACCAGCGCCACCTTGCCCTCAAGTGAAAATGGATTGTTGTTTGCCATGTCTTTTTCCTCCGATTCCTTTTTGATTTTTATTAGTATAGGAGCGCCCTCTCAGACGCTCTTATTCTCTGTTTCTGCCAACCTATCTCTGCACGCGCCCTGAAGCGTCGCCGCCCGCCAGCGTCTCTACCTCTTTCCTTGATACCAGGTTAAAGTCGCCCGGAATGGTGTGCTTCAATGCGGAAGCCGCCACGCCAAACTCCAGCGCCGCCTTGAAATCCTTGCCGTCCAACAGGCCGCAGATAACGCCGCCCGCAAAGGAATCACCGCCGCCCACACGGTCAACAATCGGATGAATGCTGTACTCCTTGGAGTGATAAAATTCCTTTGTGTCTCTGGAGTAGATACATGCGGACCAACCGTTGTCAGAAGCGGAATGGCTCACTCTCAGAGAGGAAATGCAATACTCAAAGTTGTAATCCGCCACCATCTGCTCAAAGATGGATTTATAGCCCGCAAGCTCGAGGTCGCCGCTCGTAACATCCGTGTTGCCGGGCTTGTATCCCAATACCAGCTCCGCGTCCTCCTCGTTTCCGATACATACGTCAACATACTGCATCAGGTTCTTCATCACCTTCTGCGCCTTCTCGGACGACCAGAGCTTCTTTCTGAAGTTCAAGTCAACGGAAACCTTAACGCCGTGCCGCTTCGCCGCCTTGAGCGCCTCCTCGGTCAAAACTGCCGCCGAGTCGGATACCGCCGGTGTGATCCCCGTAAAGTGGAACCAGTCAACGCCCTCGAAAATCTTGTCGAAATCAAAGTCCGCAGCCGTAGCCGTGGAGATTGAAGAATGCGCTCTGTCGTACACTACCTTGGAAGGTCTCATTGCAGAGCCGGACTCCAGATAGTAAATGCCAAGCCGCTCACCGCATCTTGCGATGTCCTCTGTGCCGACATTGTACTTTCTCAGCGCCGCAACCGCACACTCGCCCAGCTCATTGTCGGGAACCGCCGTGACAAAACGCGCGTCATGCCCATAATTTGCAAGGGACACTGCCACATTGGCCTCGCCGCCGCCATAGTTGATGTCGAACTCGTCCGCCTGAATGAACTTCTCGTTGTTCGGTGTGGAGAGTCTCAACATAATCTCACCCATTGTAACTACTTTCTTTGCCATGATACCAATCCTCCATTATTTTATCAATATTTTATCATTGCCTTTACATCCTACAAGGTTACGCCCTGCTTGAAAATCGCCATGTCGTGGAAGCCCGCAAGCTCGCTCTTAACCTCCTTGCCGGAAGCGACAGCCACAACCTCGTCAAACAGCCGCTGTCCCGCCGTGTCCAAGCCCTCGCCCTCCGCGACAACGCCGGCATTGAAATCAATCCAATTGTCCTTCTTGCCCGCAAGCCGTGAATTGCTGGAAATCTTCATCGTCGGCACCGGACACGCAAACGGCGTCCCCCGTCCGGTCGTGAAGAGTACGATATGCGCGCCGCTCGCCGCAAGCGCGGTCGCCGCCACCAAGTCATTGCCCGGCGCGCTCAGCAGATTCAACCCGGGCGTGCTCACCGGCTCGCCGTAGGCCAGAACGCCCTTTACAATCGCGCTTCCGGACTTCTGCGTGCACCCGAGGGACTTATCCTCGAGGGTGGAAATCCCGCCCTTCTTATTGCCCGGAGAAGGGTTCTCATAAATCGTCTGGTCGTGACGCTTGAAGTAATTCTTAAAATCATTAATCAGGTCAACCGTCTTGTGGAACAGCTCCTCATTTGCGCAGCGGTTCATCAGGATAGTCTCCGCGCCGAACATCTCCGGCACCTCGGTGAGAATGGTCGTCCCCCGCTTGCTGATAAGAATATCGGAAAACCGTCCGACCGTAGGGTTCGCGGTGATACCCGAGAAGCCGTCGCTGCCGCCGCACTTCATACCGATGATCAGCTTCGACACGCTGATCGGCTCCCGCTTGAACTGCGCTGCATACTCCGCAAGCCCCTTCACGATCTCAACGCCCTCCGCAATCTCATCATCGCTCTCCTGCGCCACCAAAAACTTTACCCTGTCGGGATTGATGTCACCCATATAGCCCTTCAACACGTCAATGTTGCTGTTCTCACAGCCAAGCCCGAGCACCAGCACGCCGCCCGCGTTCGGATGGTTGATCAGGTTGGCAAGTATCTGCCTCGTATGCTCCTGATCGTCCCCCATCTGCGAGCATCCGTAGGGATGCGGAAACGCGCAGACCGCCTCGATATTCTCCCGCACGAGGTCCTTGGAGAGCTCCGCAATCTTGCTCGCCACGTTGTTCACGCAGCCGACCGTCGGAATGATCCAAATCTCATTGCGCACGCCAACCTTGCCGTTCTCGCGGTTATAGCCCATGAAGGTGACATCCTCCGTGAACTGCTCCGGCGCAAGGTTCGGCTCATAGCTGTACTCCAGCAAATCCCCAAGACCGGTCTTGAGATTGTGCGTGTGAATCCACTCGCCTTTTTCCACCGGAGCCGTCGTATTGCCGATTCGGAAGCCGTACTTGATTACCGGTGTCCCCTCCGCCAGCTCCGCCAGCGCGAACTTATGCCCCGCAGGAATTTCCATCGCCGTCGTGACACTCTCGCCGCCTGCCGAAACCGTGGTGCCCGCCGGAATTACTTCCAGCGCCACAGCCACGTTGTCATTTTCGTTGATTTTAATAAAATTTGCCATATTTTTCCTCATTTCTACGCTGTTTTAATGGCTCAGCTTTGCTGAGACTATGCGTATAACGAGTTTGTGCCAAACCACTTATGGCTTTGCAGTGCGCAGACACAAATCTCGTGATTGAAAATTTTAATTTTCAATCTTTACATCCTTCTCGATATAAAATATTTTTTATTTAGAATTTATTTGTGTTAAAAATTTTTTTCTGTTAGAAATTCTTTTCTGTTAGAAATTTTTTTCTATTGCCTTCCTCATGCCGAGTGTCCGAATATCCTCAAGATAAGCAGCTACCGCATCCGCAAGCCCCGCAACCTTGGTCAGATCCTGCCCGTGGAAGTCCTCGTTGCTCAGATACGCCTCCGTGAACTCCTTGGACGGCTTCGCGCTGTTTGCGGCAAAGAACTCCAATACAGCCATATCGTCAAGGATATTGTACTCCTGCCCGTCGCGGTGCCCGATCAAGGCCTTCTCGCGAATCTCGCTGCCGGTATAGAACGCCATCAGCGCCGCGATGGAGAAGGTAAGATGCTTGGGCAGCTCGCCCTTTCTCTCCACATAACCCAGCAATGAGGGCAGGCATCTCGCTCTCCACTTGGATACGGAGTTGAGTGAAATCGAAAGCAACGCGTGCTTGATGTACGGATTCTTGAATCTGCCGTCTACCGCCTCCGCAAAGTCAATCAAATCCTGCTTGGGCAAATCAAGGGTCGGGATAACCTCGTCATAAATCGTCGCATGCATAAAGTTCCCGATAATCTCATCCTCCATGGACTCTCTTACATAGTCATTCCCCGCCAGATAGGAAGCCAGAACAAAGGAGGTATGCGCACCGTTGAGGATGCGGACCTTTCTCTGCTTATACGGCTTCTGATTGTCCGTATAAATTACCGGAAGCCCCGCGTCAGGAAGCGGAAGCTCCTTGCTGATATCCTTCGCGCTCTCGATAACCCAAAGTCCAAACGGCTCCGCCGTCACCACGATATTGTCCTGATAGCCAAACTCCTTGCAGAGCTCCTCAATCTCATCCCTCGGGTACCCCGTAACGATGCGGTCAACCAGCGTGGAGGTGAAGATACACGCGTCGTCAAGCCACTTTAAGAAGCCCTCCTCCAGATTCCAGAGCTTCGCGAACTTCACAACGCACTCCTTCAGATGAATGCCGTTGTCGTCAATCAGCTCCACCGGAAGCATCACCAGGCCCTTGTCTGCCGCGCCGTTAAAGTGCTTGTATCTCGTAAACAGGAACTTACAGAGCTTGCCAGGGTAAGTCTTGGGCGGCTCCGCCTCGAACTTATCCGTATCGTCATACACAATCCCCGCCTCCGTGGTATTGGACACAATATATCTCAAGGAATCTAACTTGGCATAATCACTGTACTTCCCATACTCTGAATACGCGTCCACGGCGTCCGCCACGCTTGTGACCACGCGCTTGATCACCTTGGGCTCGCCGTCCACAATGCCTCTGAGGCATACCGTATACTGGCAGTCCTGCTTGTGGAACATGTCCAGATTGCCGAAGTCAATCGGCTTTACCAGAACAATGTCGCCGTCAAACTTGCCTGCTTCATTTGCAATGTCAATCATGTAATCCACAAACGCACGTAAGAAATTGCCTTCTCCGAATTGGAGCACCTTGATGGGTCTTGTCTTTTTTCCGCTCATTGCCGCATTCAAAAATTCCATGTTAATCTCCGTTTCTGCGCACGCCTTATTCTGTAAAAGCCATATTCATACGGCCACAGGTCCGTGTCGGGTGCGCGCCGGCACAAAGCCTGCCTGCAAAATCCTTCGTGCTCACGGAATGTAAGCACTTACAATATGCATTTTATCTCGTTTCCGTTAGAAAGTCAACTATCTTTACGCTACTTTTTCCACAGCTCCATGAAAACGGTTACATGTTCCTGTTCCACTCTTCCATATGCTGCCGCAGCCTGTCAATCACCTTGGATTTGCGGATGCGCTCCTGTTGGTCCGCCGCCACAACCTCCGCCAGAAAGATGCCGATCTCCCAGAACATGCGCTTCGTCTCCTCGTCCATCTGCGCGTAGGCCTGCCAAATGGAGTGCGCCCTCTGCGGGGAATCGGCGCTGACCGTTTTCAAATCCGTCAGCGTGCTCGCCTCCGTCAGCTCCACCAGCTTAAAAAGGTTCTCCAGAAAAACGCCCACCTGCTCCCTGTCCAGTTCGAGTATCCATCGGTTGATGCGGTCGTACAGCTCCTTGCGCTTGGGCACGTTCGTCTCCGCCCGCAGGAAACGGTCGCCCTCCACACACCAGCTCAGCGCCACATGCTGCGCCATGCCAATCTGCGTGCTCTTTATCAGCGTATAGTCCTCCTTCGTCTCCATCAGCATCCCGACAAACGACTCGTCCGGCACAAGCTTGAGCACCTTCTCCTTTATCCCGTCATAATCCAGCGTCTCCAGAAAGTCCGGTCGAAAACCCGGCCCGTCCATATCGTATATCCGCGCAATGCGGCGCTTTATCTCGGGATTGCAGCTCATCCCCGCATACAGCGCAAGGTTCCCGCCCTTGGAATGGCCGCCGAAGTAAAAGCGCAGGTTCCGCTTCCGCGCCAGACGCGCCGCCACCTGCTCCGCATATTCAACACTCCGAAGCTGCGCGCCCACGGGCGTCCTGTACGCCATGTAAGCGTCCTCCTTCCACCCCACAAGCGCATCGTCCGTCCCCCGAAACGACAGGAATACCTCCCCGCTTCCCAACAGGAAAGTGATTGCGCTGAACTGTATCGTCTCGCCGCTGTCCATCTCCCGCACATAGAAATCCGCCCGCGTGTTTCTGTAACGCCGCGCATTCATCACCTTATCGAACAGACGGCGGTTCTTCTCCTCCTCCCACCTGACGGAGATAAAGTTCTTGTCATCCATCCGCTTTACAAGGTCGGAAAAGGCCACCGCCGGCTTCTCCTCCTCCGGCCCGGGCACGACATTGTCATAGACAAAATACGAGAGGTGCGAGAAAATCAGGCCGTCCACCTCGCAGAAAGGCTTCTCCAAAAAGGTAAATCCGCCAAATTCATCCACATAAGAAAGTATATCTCCCATATCGGTCCCTCCCTTCCCACGGTGTCAAATTCCATGATGCAAAATCCCACCATGCAGGATTTATCCCGCCGATGGTTTGATGCTCAATACAGCACGCCGTCATAGTATTGCAGTAAAAGTGCAACCACCTCGTTGTACTGCTTCATTCCCTCCTCCACGCCGTTGAGCTTGAGCGTCGTTTCCATCAGGGCATTGGACACCGTTTTCACGGTCTCCGTCTTCACGGCCGCCTTCTTCTCGACAGCCGCCCACTCCTCGCGCGTCAGGAATATGTTGTCGGCTGTCACCGTATCGCTGATGCGCACATGCGTCCCGTAAAGCTCCCTATCCCTGCCGATGGAGGCATAGAAATCATTATTCACGTAATTGAGCACACTCAGATACCCGCAATATTGCAGAAACGGATCGTCCGAACGGACACAGGCCAGATAGCCTATCATGTTGGCGTCATTCTCATAGATAAAGCCCTTGGTATGCGCAAGCTCGTGGCATACCGTCGGAGCCACATTGGTTATGTACATCACGGAGTTGATATTCGCCTCCATGGAGAACGGGAAATAATAGCCCATAATGTACTGCTGACTGAAAAATCCCGAGTACGTCAGATACTTGGGTGTCACATAAAAGCCTTGGAGCTGCTCATACTCCTCCCCGAGACGCCGCATCGCCTTAACCGCCTCCGCCATCAGATCGCCCTCATAGACAACGCTGCCGTCCTCGCCGCGCGCAAAGGTCTCCGTCAACGCGTTACACTGCTCCACGATATAGTCCCGCAGTATCGCCAGCTCCTCCTCGGAGTGCCGTCTCGCGGAACCGCCCGCATGCGCCACCGCCTCCTCGGAGCTGTCGGCAACCATCATGTCCGTCTCCCCCGCACCCATGTATTTCTCCGCGAATCCGGAGGCATGATAGAGGATAAAGCAGTTGAGCGTCATAATATAACACACTGCCAGCGCCGTCCACGCATATGCCCTGCCAAAATAACGCAGCGGCTTCCCGTACCGGTTCCTTCTTATTCTGTTCCAAATGAAAAAGACTATTCCGAAAAGCGTGATCAGCACCGCCAAAATCAGCATAATCTCGCCCACACTGACAGGCGCGACGCTGGTCAGTCTGCCGTAGGTGCTGCCCCACAGCGGAAAAACATGCTGGATATACCAGTCGCAGAACGCCACACTCTGCCACGCCGCGGCATTCAGCAGAACCACTCCTATTATACCACACAGATACAGGATATTGTGCAATTTTATAATTTTTTTGCCAATTTTTTCCACTTTTTTCATTCGTTTCTCCTTTGGCAGTCCCCTCTTTTGCAATCTACTATACATAATATCATATTTTGGCCGTGATTTTTTTAATAAATTATGAACATTGACGCATGGATTTTCAGGTGGTATCCTTTATTACAAAGCATAGGAGGGGGCGGGCGCTTCTGCTCGGACTCCCCCCGACTCGCGGTTCGCATGACCCTCAAGCAGGCCAAGGAGGACATCAACATTCCGCTGTCCGAGGTGTATGACGCGCTCGCTGATATTTTGGGAATTTACGAAAAGAGCTTCGGCACGGAGGATTGACATGAAATATTCCAGAGAAGAATTGTTGAAACAATGGCTGCATGAGGAGGAGCTTGCGCATATCCGCGGGTGGGACTTCTCGCACATAAAGGGAAAATATCAACAACAGCACGACCTGCCATGGAATTACGAAAAGCTGGTCAGGCAGTATTTACGGCCGGAATTGCACCTGCTTGATATGGACACCGGCGGCGGTGAATTTCTGCTGTCCCTCGGGCATCCGTATCAGCGGCTTGCCGCGACGGAAAATTATCCGCCCAATGTCCGGCTCTGCGAACAGACACTGCTGCCGTTGGGAATCGATTTCCGAAAGGCAGACACAGCCGCGCGCCTGCCCTTTGACGACCAAAGCTTTGATATCGTCCTAAACCGACACGGCAATTATAATCCCGCTGAAATCCGACGGGTGCTAAAGGACGGCGGGGTCTTCCTCACCCAGCAGGTCGGCGCCGAAAATGACAGGGAGCTTGTCGCGTTATTATTGAATGATATTCCGGAACTGCCATTTCCGAATCAGTATCTGAAAACGGCTCAAGCGGCATTCGAATCGGTCGGATTCCACATCATAAGGGCCGATGAGGCATTCGGTTCAATCAAGTTTTGGGATGTCGGCGCACTCGTCTGGTTTGCACACATTATCGAGTGGGAATTTCCCGATTTTAATGTGAGGGACTGTCTGAAAAACCTTTACCACGCACAGGAGATACTCGAGGAAACGGGCGCCCTTGAGGGGCGGACCCATCGCTTTCTCCTCGTCGCGCAAAAAAACTGATAAGCTGCCCTTGCCGTGAGCGATTAGAAACGCTTCTCACGCTCCCTCTATACCAGATACTCCGCGTAACGCCCCGCATCCCTGACGCTGACATTGGCCTTGATATAGATTCCGTTGTCCCGATAATCCGTATCAAATATGACAGCATTGTCATTTAAATACGAGGCGATATCCCCCCGCTTATACGGAATCAGCAGCTCACAGTCACGGTACCCGCCCGACAGCTTCCCCTCGATGAGCGTCAGCAGCGCGTCCATCCCGTTCTGCGACTTCGCTGACATATACAGCCTGTCGCTGCCCTGAACCGTCGCAAGCTGTCCCATCCCGCACAAGTCCGTCTTATTGTACACATAAATCATCGGTATCCGCTCCGCGCCAAGCTCCCGAAGCGTGTCCAGCGTGACGCGGACATGTTCCTCATGGTTCTCATCAGAATAGTCAATCACCTGAAGCAGCAGATCCGCCTCCCGAACCTCGTCCAGCGTAGAGCGGAACGCCTTCACCAGACCGTGCGGCAGGTTGGAGATAAAGCCGACCGTATCCGAGAGCAGAAACGCGTTCCTGTCCGGCGGCGCTATCCGTCTGACGGTCGTGTCCAGCGTCGCAAAGAGCATATCCTTCTCAAGGACCTGCTTCTCCTCATCCTTCGCATACATTGAGAGCAGCGTATTCATAATCGTTGACTTGCCCGCGTTTGTGTAGCCGACCAACGCCACTCTCGGGATCCCTGACGCCGCCCGCTTCTTTCGCTGCGTCCGCCGCTCCCCCGAAATCGCCTCCAGCTCCCGCCTCATGCCGGTAAGCCGCTGCTCCAAGCGCCGCCTGTCAAGCTCCAGCTTCTTCTCTCCGGCGCCCTTACTGCTCATGGAGCCGCTTGCACCGCCCTGCCGTGAAAGCGCGTCGTGAAGTCCGACAAGCCGCGGCAGCATGTATTGGAGCCGCGCGACCTCCACCTGAAGCTTCGCCTCTCTGGTGCGCGCCCTGCTCGAAAAAATCTCCAATATCAGCGTTGTCCTGTCCATCACGGGGCAGTCCAGCTCCCGCTGCAGATTCCTGAGCTGTATCGGCGACAGGCCGTTGTCGAATATCACCATATCCGCCTCCAGCGCACGCGCCATCTCGCGCACCTCCTCCACCTTTCCCGAGCCGATATACGTCGCCGTGTTGGCGGCCTCCATATTCTGCTCTATCCTGCCCACGACCTCCATGTCGCACGCGGCTGCAAGACTTGCCATCTCATCCATCGCCAATTCAAATTCCTGAGGCTTTTTATTTATATTGACCCCTGCTATCAAAACCCGTTCCATATACCCTCTTTTCTGCGCGTGTGAAAGTCTGTTTTCACACGGATACCGCCAATCTTTTTTCATGCTCAAACAAAAAATCCCATAGACACAGCTCCGGTGCCACGGGATTCAATCAACGGCTTCTGATGAAATACAAAAAAATCGTGGCACCAAATGATACCACGCAAAACACAGGCTGTTACTCTGCGGTTCCTCGAGGTATCCTATCACTTTTATAATTGATACGAGAGCTGATTCTGATACGTCCGATTCTGTTCGTCATGGATACCGCCTCCTGTCTTGGTTTTAATCTGACTGTATTTTATCAAATGGCCTGCGGAGTGTCAAGCGGTTTCACACGGAAAAAACGGAGAACCATAAAAATCTTTTTCATAACGACCGCTCCCGAAACTTTCCCGAAATAATGATTGACAATTGCCACCCGAATCGGTATAATAACTTTTGTCAGCAAAACGGGGTGTGGCTCAGTTTGGCTAGAGCGCCACCTTAGGGAGGTGGAGGCCGCAAGTTCGAATCTTGTCACTCCGATTTATTGCGCATGTAAACACCGCAGGGGTAAAAGCTCCTGCGGTGTTTTTGCGTTAAAGGGTAAATGCCAAACATTTCCCTTTTTACCCCCAAATATCATCAAACGGCAAATATTTTGATTGTCATATCGCCTTGTCCACACATACGCAAGACCGCAACTGCGCTTTTGATTCCATTCCGCCTTTCCTGTTTTGTGACTTCTTCTCTGACCGTCTCCTTAATCTTATTAATCTCAGGTTCCATAAGCTCCATCAATGCCTGACACATATTTCATCTCATTTCTGCGCTGTTTTACCGGCTCAGCTTTGCTGAGACTATGCGTATAACGAGTTTGTGCCAAACCACTTATGGTTTTGCAGCGCGCAGACACAAATCTCGTGGTTGAAAATTTTAATTTTCAATCTTGTTCCTCCAAACATACTTTGAAATAAAAAACCGTAATCAGTAATATTCGGCATGCTAATCCCCCATGCCGCTTTCAGCGGCACAAATAGTAGGTTGAAATATAATGATTGTTAGACAGCGTTTTTTGCTGTCTTATAATCATTTTTCAACCTATCCTCCTTATGCCTGCAAATCTAAATTCGCGCCAACTTGTGTCTGTTCTTTTGCATTTTCCTTACCTGAATGTTCCTCTTTGGCAGCTTCTATAATTATCTGCATATCTGTATCATACAGATAAATCGTGCCATCTTCGGAAGAAGCTATTTTTTCCTCTAAAAGCAGCTCTGCTTTGTTCGGAGTGGTTGTTTCATCTTCCTTTACTACTTTCTTTTCTACTACTTTCTTTCCTGCCGCATTTTCCTGTTCCTTTTCGCTTGCCTCTGCTTCCTCCGCCTTTTCTGCCATATCCTCCGCAAGCTGCTCCGCATTTTCACGGGCGTTTTCTCTTGACTTTTCAATCCGTTTTTCGGCGTTTTCCTGCGCTTCTTTGCGGAGTTTTTCGTTCAATTCATCTTTTCTCACTATAACGGCAAAACTGGAAAAATTGCCATTTTCATCTATATAGCCATGCCTGCAAACCACAGTATGTCCTATTGATTTAAAATAATTATCAACCCATTTGGTAGCAGATTCCACATCTTTCAACCTCTGCGTATATTCCTTTGCTGCCTGCGGATCATTCTGCATTTTCTCCAAGAGCTTCGGGTTGACATCCACAACATTCACTTTCCCATCATTATTTGTATTAAGTCCATATCCTGTCTGCAATTTGATATACGGCACCTGCTTCTGCAAGGTTTTTAAATATTCCTCATTGCCGCTGCTCTTTGCTGTTTCAGTGCTTTTTTGCGTAGCTGTTGTTTCTTTTGTTTCCTCTTTCTTTGCCGCTTCCTTTCCTGATGCAGCATAGGTGCTTTCATAAACACTGTTGTAATGGTTCACTCCTGTAATCGCCATAATAGAATCCTCCCTGATAAATTATTCTTAAATCATTTTCATTTATAAAATTTTGAACAACGCCACTGTCCAGTCA
>JAMPFV010000001.1:296967-314420 GCA_023664265.1 Roseburia sp. | reverse complement strand
AACACGACTTTAGTCGTAAGTGTGGACTTTAGTCCACAAACCCACCGGCTTTAGCTGGTGGTCGTTTAGTTTATAAAACAAAGAAAATGTAGGAGGAAAGCAATATGAACACAAAATTTAATTTTAACAATCCGACCAATCTGATTTTTGGGGCGGGGGCGCTGGATACTCTGGGTGAACAGAAAATGCCGGGGAGAAAGGCTCTGCTGCTGATCTCAAATGGGAAATCCGTGAAGGAAAACGGCTACCTGAAGCGCACGGAAGACGGGCTTAAAAAAGCGGGGGTTGAATATGCCATTTATGCCGGGATCATGGAAAATCCGCTGAAGGAGGCTGTGATGGAAGGGGCTGCCTGCGCAAAAGAGAACGGATGCGACTTTATCGTGGCCTTGGGCGGTGGCGCGGTTCTGGATTCGGCAGTTGCGGTTTCTGCAATGGCTACCAATCCCGGAGATCTGTGGGATTATGTGTCTGGCGGCACCGGGAAGGCACAGCCGTTAAAAAATCCGGGGCTTCCGATTGTGACGATCTGTACGACTTCCGGCACCGGCAGTGAGATCAACTGCTGGGGCGTCATTTCCAACATGGAGACAAATGAGAAGATTGGATTTGGCGATCCGGCGCTTACCCCGGTTCTTTCCATTGTCGATCCGGAACTGATGACCACCGTGCCGCCTAAGTATACGGCATACCAGGGGTTCGATGCCCTGTTCCACAATACGGAAGTGATGATGAGCAACGGTGTGAATATTATGAGCGAGACGCTGGCTTTGTCTGCGATTGAGAATATTGCCAAATACCTTCCTATTGCCGTGAAGGACGGGAAAAATCTGGAGGCGCGGGAGCGTGTGGCTTATGGAAGCACCATTGCGGGGATGACAATGCAGCTTACCAGCACGACGGCACAGCATTCTATGGAACACGCCATGAGCGCATACCATCACAATCTTCCGCATGGGGCTGGCCTGATCATGATTTCAAAGGCGTTTGCGGAGTTCTTTATTGAACGCCATGCCTGCGACGGGCAGTTTATCAAGATGGCGAAGGCAATGGGGATAAAGGATGCCGACAAGCCGGAGGACTTCATTACGGCGCTTGTCAGGCTGCAGGAGGAGTGCGGCGTTGCCGACCTGAAAATGAGTAATTATGGGTTTGAAAAATCGGAAGCGATGAAACTTGCCGTGAATGCGAGGGAAACAATGGGTGGCCTGTTCCTTGCAAACCCATGTGAAATGAGTGATGAGGAATGTGCAGGCATTTTTGAAAAATCATACAGGTAAGCAGGAGGCTTAGAGGAAAATGCGTATTCTTGTATTAAACGGAAGCCCGCGTCCAAAGGGCAATACAAAGGTGGAAGATGTAACTTTTGAAGATGTGGAAAGCTGGCTGTCAGAGATTGGTATTGTAGAAAAGGAGTAAGCGGTGTATGAGTATGACGGAACATATACAGACGGAGGAACTTTTAGAGCATTTAAACCAGGGCAGGACTGTTGCGGACGGTTCCGGCCTGCATAAGCTGATGGTTCGGATGGCGGAGGACGCTATGCGGATCACTATGGAGCTTAACAGCTCCTATCATGGCCCGGAAGAAATACGGAGGCTGATGTCAGAATTGACGGGAAAGGAGGTTGACGCATCTTTTCGGCTTTTCCCGCCGTTTTATACGGAGTTCGGGAAAAATATACACATTGGAAAGAATGTGTTTATCAACTGCTGCTGTCATTTTCAGGACCAGGGCGGGGTGTATATCGGGGATGGAACGCTGATTGGTTCCCATGTAGTATTTGCGACGATCAATCACAGCCAGTGTCCGGGCAGGCGTGCGGATAACCACCCGGCGCCGATCCGTATTGGAAAGAATGCGTGGATTGGATCGCATGTAACCATACTTCCCAGCGTATCGGTCGGAGATCATGCCATTGTTGCCGCCGGTGCGGTGGTGACGAAAGATGTACCGGCGATGTCTGTGGTGGGCGGAGTTCCGGCAAGGATGTTAAAGGCGGTTCCATCAGGTGCGGAGGTATAGCATGAAGAAATTTATTTTTATGGCGGTGCTTTTATTGGGAATGCTGTGTATATCAGCCTGTGGGAAATCCGGGCAGGAGAACGGAGGGAAAGATACAATAGCTGGCTTATCTGCGGGCCAGGAACAGAAAGGACAGGATACGGGGGTGCAGGAAGTGGAGGCAGAAAATCAGGCGGGAGAGGAATTTTCAGGGAGTGAACCGGCTTCGGCGCCTTATGATGGCATCTATCCGGAACATGCACCTTTCGGAGAAGGCGTAGGGGCTATGCCGGGGCGGGTAGTATGGGCGCATGACGCGTCTGCTGTATCCTGGGATGGGAAAGGCTACTGGTGGGAAATAGGGCATTTCGATGAAGGGACGGTGCAGCGCATGGTTGATGAAAGCATCGCTTCTCTTGGAGGCATTGCCACCAAAGGTGGCAAAGGTGACGCGAAAGCCGGATGGGAGGCATTATTCCAGGCACATAATGGAGGTTCTGCTTACCAGCCGGGAGAAAAAATAGCAATCAAGGCCAATATTAACGGTTCCGCGGTATTCGATGACGATACGTCAGGGGAAACCAATATGAGCTACACGAACCCCGTATTGCTGAAAGCGCTGCTGGTTTCTCTGGTGAGGGAGGCGGGAGTGTCGCCGGAAGATATCACGGTATATGATGTATCGCGGCTGTTCCCTGACTACATGGTGGAAATGTGTACAGAAGGGGAATTGCAAGGGATTCATTTTGTAGGGAGGAATAATGGTGTGGCAGACGAAAACGCACCGATTCACTGGTCATATTCCTTTAGCGGTGCTGTAAACTATCTGCCCACCTGTGTGACGGAAAGTACTTATGTGATTAATCTTGCCAATTTAAAAGGGCATAGTTATGGAATCACCCTTTGCGGCAAGAATCATTTTGGTTCCTTTCTCAATGGGAATGCCATGCGGCCGCCGGAGGGGGCGAACCTACATCAATGGCTGACGAAAAGCGAAATGGGAATTTATAGCCCGCTTGTAGACTTGATGGGGAATTACCAGCTTGGGGAAAAAACAGTTTTGTATATGCTGGATGCCTTGATCTGCGCCCCTTCCGAGGGGGCTTCCATTACAAAGGAAAACGCCACATGGCAGCAGGCGCCATTTAACGGAGGTTATACTTCCAGTATTTTCGTTTCACAAGATCCGGTGGCGATTGACTCCGTTGGGGCGGATTTCCTGACGAATGAGCCGGCCATCACCGGAAATAACGGTGCTGCAAGGGATGCCAGCAATGAAAACTATCTGCACGAAGCGGGACTTGTAGGGAATGCGCCGTCAGGCAATGTATATTATGATGGCAATGGAAATGCACTCAGTAATTTAGGCGTGCATGAGCATTGGAACAATTCCACGGATAAGCAATACAGCCGAAATCTTGGAAAAGAGGAAGGGATAGAACTGATTCGCATTGAAGGGACACAGGAGGAGGCAAAAGAGGAGCAGGGTATGGAATCTAAGACTTTAGTTGTTTATTTTTCCTGTACCGGAACGACAAAGACTTTAGCTGAATATGCGGTGGATATTTTAGGAGCTGATCTTTATGAAATCGTGCCCGAACAGCCGTACACGGAGGCCGATCTTGCGTATTACACCGGAGGCCGTGCCGATCAGGAGCAGAATGATCCGGATGCCCGCCCTGCTATTTCTGGCAGTGTGGAGAACATGGAGGATTATGATACGGTTATTCTGGGTTATCCAATCTGGCATGGGCAGGCTCCGCGTATCATCAGTACGTTTTTGGAAAGTTATGATTTTTCGGGAAAAACTATAGTTCCGTTCTGTACGTCCCATAGCAGTGGGGTTGGTTCAAGTGCGGATAACCTTCATCCGCTCTGTGCTGACAGTGCGGAATGGAAAGATGGGGTGCGGTTTGGCGGTGGGACACAAAAAGAAACGGTAGAGGAGTGGCTTGCAGATATCGGAGTAAAGTAAGAAAAAGCACCTGAGTATGGATGAGGAGGTGACGGTCATCGGACGCATATTGGTTGTAGAATTTGATGAACGGGATATGGATGTCTTTGATGAAATAATGCGTTCGTTGGAACATCACCCTGCTTTTGAACGGATGCGCCTGAGCAATGAAGAGACATTATCCCTTTCAGAGCTTGAAATATACCCTGCACGCAGAAAAGTTTATTTTGAGGGCGGTGAGATCAATTTGATGCCGAAGGAATTTGACCTTCTGTGTTTTCTGGCGATAAATAAAGGACAGGTTCTTACCTATGCGCAGATCTATGAAAAAGTGTGGGGTGGGAATTCGGTCGGGGATGAAAATATCTCGGTTGGCTATCATATCTGTAAAGGGTGGAAAACGTTTGCCGAAAGGTATGATGTTTTCAGATGCAACCACTAATCACGCGTATATTCGTATTACTGATATGAAAAACTGTTCTATAAATACAACGGGATTAAAATATATTTCTGATGAAGTCTTTTCTTCAATAAAAGCATATACGATTTCTAAAAATGATTTATATGTAACAATAGCCGGTACAATAGGTGTTGTTGGAAAAGTACCTAATGAATTACATGGTTCAAATCTAACAGAAAATGCTGCCAAAATATGTGACATTTCTATTAACAAAATGTATTTATGCTATATTTTCAGACACTTCAAAAGGTATCTCATCATCGATACATTTTACTGTTCCATCCGCAAACTTCTCATAATAAGAGGAAGCTGAATAATTATATTCCATTTATAATCTTTAAATGACAAGGAATTTCGCATATTTTTGGAGGTATCAACAGATGACATTTGAAGATTATTTAAAAAAAGAAAACTTATCAGAACACACGATTTCTGTCTACTTGTGGACAGTTGATTACTACACTCAAAATTATAATTCCATATCAAAAGAGAACTTACCGGCTTATAAAGGATATTTAATAGAATATTTTAAACCTAAGACAGTCAACCTGAGAATACAGGCAATCAACAAGTATCTTGATTTTCTGGGGAGAAATCAATTTCGATTATCCGCGGTAAAAATCCAACAGAAAAATTTTCCGGAAAACGTGGTCAGCAATGCAGATTATAATTTTCTAAAGAAACAGCTAAAAAAAGATGGAAACATGCAGTGGTATTTTGTTGTCTGGTATCTGGCTGCCACGGGAGCAAGAGTCAGTGAGTTGATAAAAATCAAGATAGAGCATGTCAATTTAGGCTATTTTGATTTATACAGCAAAGGGGGAAAATTGCGCAGACTTTATATACCCAAAAGACTTCGTGAAGAAACACAAAAATGGCTGTCAGAGGAAGGGAGAACATACGGATATCTGTTTTTAAATAAATATGGGGAGCGGATTACTACACGCGGAATCTCTCAGCAGTTAAAAATTATGCGGATAAGTATGGATTGGACAAGAAGGTCATATATCCGCATTCCTTTAGACATCTTTATGCTAAAAATTTCTTGGAAAAATATAACGATATTGCATTGCTGGCTGATTTAATGGGACATGAAAGTATTGAAACTACCAGAATCTATCTGCGCCGAACAGCTACAGAACAGCAACAATTAATTGATAAAATTGTGACTTGGTAAAGTGATGCCAAAAGACAAATTGTTTTAAAAAGTTGCAATCAATTGCATTTCTCTGTATAATATATAAAAAGTTTGCAGTTGGTTGCAACTTTTGGAGGAGTATGATGATTGAAAGAACGGAATATTTACAAAGACTGATGGATTTTAAAGACAAAAATTTGATTAAGGTGGTTACAGGTATCCGCAGATGTGGGAAGTCCACGCTTTTTGAATTATATCAGGAGGAGTTAAAAAAACAAGGCATTCCTGCGCAGCAGATTATTTCAATTAATTTTGAAGACATGGATTATGAGGAACTGACAGATTATAAAAAGCTGTATCAATATATAAAAGTACGCCTGCTTCCAAATAAGATGACCTATATTTTTTTAGATGAGATTCAGAATGTCGCCAATTTTCAGAAGGCGGTTGACAGCCTGTATATCAAGAAAAACACAGATATTTATATTACCGGATCCAATGCATATATACTTTCGGGAGAGCTGGCCACATTGCTCTCCGGACGCTATGTGGAGATTTCGATGCTTCCTTTGTCTTTTAAAGAATATCTGCAGGCGGTTCCTGATAATGCGAATCCGGAGCGCAGCTTTAAGGAGTATCAGCTCAACAGTTCGTTTCCCGGGGCTTTGGAGCTGATAGGGCGGAAAAAGATTCACGAATATCTGGGAGGAATTTATCACACGATTATTTTAAAGGATATTGTGAAAAGACTAAATATTGCTGACATCAGTATGTTTGAAAGCGTGACAAAATTTATGTTTGACAATATCGGAAACCTTTGCAGTACAAAAAAGATAGCAGATACGATGACTTCCTATGGAAGAAAGATATCCGTACACACGGTAGAACGCTACCTGAACGGCTTGGCGGACAGCTTTATCCTGTATAAGGCTTCGCGTTATGATGCAAAGGGAAAGCAGTATTTGAGAACGGGAGAAAAGTATTATATTGCGGATATCGGGCTCCGCTATTATCTGTTGGGAAGCAGGGAGGCAGATTGGGGGCATATCTTGGAAAATATTGTTTTTCTGGAATTGCTGCGTCGTGGTTATGAAGTGTATGTCGGCAAGGTCGGAAATAAAGAGGTTGATTTCATTGCGATGAAAGAATCCGGATATGAATATTATCAGGTTTCTGAAACAGTAAGGGATGCGGCTACATTAAAACGCGAACTGGAACCGTTAAATGGTATTTCAGACCATTTTCCCAAGTATCTGCTCACAATGGATATTATGCCTCCGATTTCCCACAATGGCATTCAGCAGTTCAATGTGATTGATTGGCTGGTGCAAAAAGAAATGTAATCAAATGATAAAAGCTTATCACAGTTTCACGGAAGGGAGCACAGTCACATTCATGGGTCTTAGATTTTACATCGGAGCGTCCGGCTCCGGCAAAAGCCGTATGGTATATGAGCGCATCATAGAGGCGTCAAGGCAAAATCCCCACACCAATTATTTAATCGTCGTGCCGGACCAGTTTACCATGCAGACGCAGTTGGAGATGGTAAAGCGCCACCCGAATCAGGGAATTATGAATATCGACGTTCTGAGCTTCGGGCGGCTTTCCCACAGAATATTTGAGGAGGTCGGCGGGAATGACCGGCCGGTGCTCGACGATACCGGCAAGAGTCTGGTGCTGCGCCGCGTCGCGGCAGGGCTGGAGGCGGAGCTGAGTGTGATGAGGCACAACATCAAAAAGCTCGGATACATCCATGAGGTGAAGTCCGCCCTGTCGGAGTTTATGCAGTACGGGCTGGGGCCGAAGGAGGTGGAGAAGCTGTGTAAGTATGCCTCCGCGAGAGGAGCGCTCGCGTACAAACTGAAGGATTTGCATCTGCTGTATCAGGGCTTTCTGGAGTATATTGACCAAAAGTACATCACGACGGAGGAGACGCTGGATTTGCTGAAAAGCGTTCTGGCAAAGTCGCGCGTGGTGCGGGAGAGCGTGATTGTGTTTGACGGCTTCACGGGCTTTACGCCCGTACAGAACCGCGTCATTCAGGAGCTGATGGCGCTCGCGCAGGAGGTTATCGTCACGATTACGATGGACGCACGGGAGAATCCGTATGTCATGGACGGCGAGCAGAAGCTCTTTCATCTGAGTAAAAAAACCATCCACGATTTGGATAAGCTCTGCAGGGAGGCCGGTGTAAAGCGCGAACGGGACACGCTTATTGATGATGGGACGGTTTGGCGTTACAGGGATACGCCGGGGCTTGCGCACCTTGAGCGGGAGCTTTTCAGGTATCCGTACAAGGCCTTTGAGGAGGAGCAGGACAATATCCGGATTTTTGAGGCATCCAATCCTAAGGAGGAGCTGCGCCAGGTATGTCTTGCGATCCGGCGGCTGGTGCGGGAGGAGGGCTGCTGCTATCGGGACATCGCGGTGGTGACGGGGGATTTGGAGCGTTACGGCTTTCTCGCGAAAGAGGAATTTTCGCACTTTGGCATTCCGTTCTTCCTCGACAGGACGAACAAGCTCGTGCTGAACCCCTTTATCGAATTTATCCGCAGCGCGTTTCTGATTATCATACAGGATTACTCCTATGAGTCGGTGTTCCATTTCCTGCGGTGCGGACTTTCGGGAATCACGCCCGAGGAGACGGACAGATTGGAGAACTATTGCCTGACCATGGGGATTCGCGGGCGGAAGGAGTGGACGGGAGGCTTTACGAGAAGACCGCACAGGCAGGAGGAGGAAGCGGATGCGCTTGAGGCTCTGAACGCGCTTCGGGCGCGGCTGGTTGCGCTGCTCGAGCCGTTGACGTTGAAAAGAGCGACGGGTGCGGAGCTTGTGCACGCGCTCTATGACTTTATCCGACAGGCGGATATTGAGCGGAAGCTCGAGGAGTACGAGCGGTATTTCACGGAGCGGAATGATTTGGTGCGCGCCAAGGAGTACGCGCAGATTTACCGCCTTGTGATGGAGCTGTTGGAGCAGATCCATTCTCTGCTGGGGGACGAGGAGCTTGAGCTTCGGGAGTTCGCGGATATTTTGGATGCGGGCTTCGGCGAGATTAAGGTGGGCGCCATCCCGCAGAATGTGGATAAGGTTGTGATCGGCGACATAGAGCGGACGCGGCTTGGCGAGATCAAGGCGCTGTTTTTCGTGGGCGTCAATGACGGCATTATTCCCAAGAGCGGCGGCACGGGCGGAATCATATCGGACATTGACAGAGAGTTTCTGCAAGCGTCGGAGTATGAGCTTGCGCCGACGCCGCGGCAGCAGATGTACATTCAGCGGCTTTATCTGTATATGACGATGACAAAGCCCACGCATCGGCTGTTTCTGTCCTATGCCAAGGTGGACAGCGAGGGAAAGAGCCTGCGGCCCGCGTATCTTATCGGCACGGTGCGCAAGCTCTTCCCGCGGCTTGAGACGAACCGCCCGCAGCTTCGCCCTATTTCTCAGCAGATAGAGTCGCCCGCGGACGGACTTTCCTATCTGGTGGATTTGCTGCGGCGGTACGCGGCGGATGAAATCAGCGCGGACAGACAGCTGTTCTTCACCATATATGACACCTATGTCGGAAATGAGACCTATGCACCGCTGGTGTCGCAGATGCGCGACGCGGCCTTTTCCTATGGGAGGGGGGCGGCGGACAGGCGGCTGCCCAAGGAGCTTGCGCGGCTGCTGTACGGACAGGTGCTCCAAAACAGCGTGAGCCGTCTGGAAAAATTTGCGTCCTGCGCCTACGCGCACTTTCTTCAATACGGGCTGAGCCTTGAGGAGCGGGATAAGTACGGCTTTGAAAGCGTGGATATGGGAAATGTGTTCCATGCCGTGCTGGAGCAGTTTTCGGAGCAGCTTGCGGCGCAGGGATACACATGGATGGATTTTCCCAAGGAGGTCGGAGAACGGCTGGTGGCGGAATGTCTGGAGAGCTATGCCGCCGCGTACGGCGAGACGGTGCTCTACAGCAGCAAACGCAATGAATATATGATAACGCGGATGCGGCGGATATTAAACCGCACGGTGCAGACCCTGCAGGAGCAGCTGAGACACGGCGCTTTTCAACCGGAGAATTTCGAGATGTCGTTTCGGATGACGGAGGATCTAGAGTCGGTGAACATTGCGCTCTCAGAGGAGGAGAAGGTGCGTCTGGTCGGGCGGATTGACCGCGTGGACACCTGCGCACAGGAGGACAGGCTCTATGTGAAGGTGATTGATTACAAGTCCGGCAGCAGGAGGTTTGATTTGGCCGCACTGTATTACGGCCTGCAGCTGCAGCTGGTGGTGTACATGAACGCGGCTGTCGAGGTGCAGAAAAAGAAAAATCCCGACATGCATGTCATTCCCGCGGCGATGCTGTACTACCATGTGAGCGACCCGTTGACGGAGACAGACAAGGGAAAGCCGGACGCGCGGGAGATTGAGGACGCGATTCTGGCGGAGCTCAAGATGACCGGTATGGTCAGCGACGACGAGGCGGTGCTGCGTCTGCTGGACAAGGATTTTGACACAAAATCGACGATTATCCCCGCAGCCAAAAAGAAGGACGGAAGCTTCACACAGGCCTCGTCCGTGCTCTCGAGCGAGGAGTTTGACACGGTATCCCGCTATGTAAGCCACAAGATAAAGGAGCTTGGCAGCGAAATCCTGGACGGTGCGGTCGGACTGAATCCGTACCGGCAGGGGGATGCGGCGGCCTGTACCTACTGTGCCTACAGCGGTGTGTGCGGCTTTGATTCCAAGCTTGGCGCGGAGCTTGTGCGCAGGCTGGACGATATGGACAATGAGACGGCGATGGAACGGATGAGGGAGCAGATGAAAGAGGGAGGCGGGCAGTAAAATGGCAGTGAGTTTTACACCGGAGCAGCAGCGTGTGATTGACGTCAGGGACAGTAACATTCTTGTGTCGGCGGCGGCGGGCAGCGGAAAGACCGCCGTGCTTGTGGAGCGCATTATCCGGCGGATTACGGATGCCTCCCGGCCGGTTGACATTGACAGACTGCTGATCGTGACCTTTACCTCGGCGGCGGCGGCGCAGATGCGGGAGCGTATCAGTGCGGCGGTCTCAAGGCTTCTGGAGGAGCACCCCGAGAACGAGCATTTGCAGAGGCAGGCCTCGCTGATTCACAATGCGCAGATTACCACCATCGACTCCTTCTGCCTGTTCATCATTCGGAATAATTTTAATGAAATTGGTCTTGACCCGGGATTCCGCGTGGCGGACGAGGGGGAGATACGGCTTTTGGAGAGCGACGTGATGAATAAGCTTCTGGAGGACGCCTATGCGGAGCCGACGCCGCGCTTTCTTCGTTTTGTCGAGAGCTACAGCGCCGGAAGCAGTGAGAAAATGATAGAGGAGGCGATTCTGCGGCTGTATCATTTCGCCATGAGCTATCCGTTTCCGGAGAGGTGGCTGAGGGAGCGTCTGGAGGACTACCGTCTGGAGGACATCCGTGAGCTGAAGGATAAGCCGTGGTTTGCGGTCGCGCTCGACTACATGGATACCGTGCTCGCGGAATGCGCGCAACGGCTTACACAGGGGCTTGCCATTGCGGGCAGTGCGGGAGGGCCGGCGCAGTATACGGAGAACCTGACGGAGGACTTGGCGCTGATTGCGCGTCTGCAGGCAGAGCGGGATTACGCGGCGCTGTATGAGCTGTTTGCGGCGGTCTCGTTTACGCGGCTTTCCTCCAAGAGGGCAGAGGGGGTGGATCCGCTCTTGAAGGAAGCGGTCAAGGCGATTCGCGACGAGGTAAAGGACAGTGTCAGCGATATGAAAAAGCTCCTGTTTCAGCTGCCGCCGGAGGACATCTTTGACGATATGGCCGTGTGCAGGGAGGCCGTGGAGGAGCTGGTATCGCTGACACTGGCCTTCAAACAGCGCCTTGACGGAGCCAAGCGCGACAAGAACGTGATAGACTTCTCGGATATGGAGCACTTTGCGCTGGATATTCTGCTGCGTGTGGACGAGGCGGGGGCGGTGAAGCCGCGGGAGACCGCGCTGGCCTTGCAGGATTATTTTGAGGAGATTATGATCGACGAATATCAGGACTCCAACGAGGTGCAGGAGCTTCTGCTCAAATGTGTTTCCGGGGAGGAGAAGGGACGCTTCAACCGCTTTATGGTGGGAGATGTGAAGCAGAGCATCTATAAATTCCGACTTGCGCGCCCCGAGATATTCATGGACAAATATGACACATATGTCACAAATGAGACGGAGGCGCAGGGCCGCGTCCGCATCGATCTCCGCATGAATTTCCGCAGCCGCAGCGAGGTGACGGAGGCAGCAAATTTTATCTGCGGACAGCTGATGAAGAAGCAGGTCGGCAACGTCGAATATGACGAACAGTCGGCGCTCTATGCCGGCGCAACCTATCCGCCGCCGCCCGAGGGCGGGAGTCCGCTGCTGTACCAAACGGAGCTTCTCCTTGCGGTCGACCCGCAGGAGGAGGACGCTGTTGCGCATTCCGAGAAGGAGCGGGAGGCGATGATGGTCGCTTCCCGCATCCGGGAGCTTGTGGGACACTTTCCGGTGACGGACGCGGAGACCGGAGCGCAGCGCCCGGCGAGATACGCGGATATCGTGCTTTTGCTGCGCGCCACCTCCGGCTGGGATGAGGATTTCAGACGTGTCTTATCGGAGCGCGGGATTCCCGTACATGTGACGGGGAGGGCCGGATATTTTGAGACGATTGAGATTCAGGGAATCGTCAACATTCTGAAGGTGCTCGACAATCCGCTGCAGGACATTCCGTTTTTCGGCGTGCTGCGACTGCCCTGCTTCGGCTTTACGGAGGAGGAGATTGTGCGGATGAAATGTCATTCGGAGCATTCTAGCGAGAAGCTGTTTTTGTATGAGCAGGTGACGCGGTATCGGGAGACGGAGGGACAGACCGCGCTCGGACAAAAGGCGGCGCGGCTTCTGGACACGATAGCCCGGTATCGGCGGATGGTGGCCTACACCCCTATCAAGGAGCTGATTCAACAGATTATCAATGATACCGGGTACACGGCTTATGTCGGCGCAATGCAGGGCGGGGATCAGCGGCGCGCCAATATTGAGCTGCTGCTGGAGCGCGCGGGCGCCTTTCAGAAGACCAGCTTTTACGGACTGTTTCACTTCATCCGCTATCTGGAGACCATGCAGGAGCAGGAGGTGGATCTCGGCGAGGCAAATATCCTTGACGAGAACGCCGATGTAGTGCGGATTATGACCATTCACAAAAGTAAGGGTCTGGAATTTCCCATCTGTTTTGTGTGCGGGCTTGCGAAGCAGTTTAATCAGATGGATGTGCGCCGGAGCATTCTGATGGACGCGGAGCTTGGAATCGGCGTGGATTATATCGACCCGCAGCTGCGGGTAAAGCGCAGGACGCTGCGCAAGAATGTGGTGGCGCGGCGCATGAAGGAGGACACGCGCGGGGAGGATCTGCGCGTCCTGTATGTCGCGCTGACACGCGCCCGGGAGAAGCTGATTCTGACCGGGTATGTCGCGGAGCCTGCGAAAAAGCTTGCCGCCGGCAGACTGACTGCAATGGAGACCGGAGAGAAGCTGCCGTATTCGACGCTGATGAAGGCGGGTTCCTATATGGATCTGATACTGGCGGCGCTCATGCGTCATCGCTGTATGCGCGCATTGTCGGAGGAGCTTGGCATGGACACAACGCTGCCGTGCGGCGCGCAGCCGTATGAGCCGTCCTATGCGTCGGTGCCGATAAAGATTGCCGTTTACAACGGGCATGAGACCTGCGCGGAGCAGTTCAGAGAACAGGGGAGAGCGGCGATTTTGGAGGAAAACCTTGACAATGCGGGAAAATACGCGGATAATGAACTGTCAAAGACGCTTCGTGAAAGGCTGCAATACCGGTATCCCTATGCGTATCTGGAGGGTCTGAAAGTTAAGACGACGGTCTCGGAGCTGAAAAAGGCCTCCTACGCGGAGCTTGCCGAGGAGGCTGACGAGCTGATTTTGCCGCCGAGAGAAAGCTATGTGCCGCGCTTTGCGGAGGCGGACGGGGACGGACAGACGGAGAGCACGGCGGTGCAGTATGGTACTGCCGTACATAAGGTGATGGAGCTGTTGTCCTTCTCGGAGGACTTTCTGTACACGGAGGGCGGCGCGGCGGATAAGCGGCTCTATGCGCTGGTGTGCAGGGAGCGGGAGCAGTGGCTTGCCGAGGGCAGAGTGGCGCCGCGTGAGCTGTCCTGCGTCGGCAGCGGCAGGATTACGGAATTTTTCAAGTCCGGCCTTGCGCAGCGGATAATTGCAGCAAACGCGCGCGGCGAGCTGTTCAAGGAGCAGCCGTTTGTGCTCGGAATCCCCGCAAAAAAGCTGCGCGGGCAGTATCCGGAGACGGAGACCGTCCTGATACAGGGGGTTATTGATGTGTTCTTCTATGAGGGGGACGAGATTGTGCTCGCGGATTATAAGACGGACAGGGTTCGCACCGGACAGGAGCTGATCGACCGTTACAGGACGCAGCTGGACTATTATCAGATGGCATTGGAGCAGATTACGGGAAAGCGTGTGAAGGAGCGGTATTTGTATTCCTTCGCACTGCAAACGGAGCTGCTGTGTTGAGAGAAGCGGGAGGATGGGAATGTTCGACTATATTTTGTTTGATTTGGACGGGACGCTGACGGATCCGAAAATCGGAATCACCAAGTCCGTTCAGTATGCGCTGAGGGCCTTGGGGGTGGAGGAGCCGGATCTTGATAAGCTTGAGTGCTTTATCGGTCCGCCGTTAAGGGACAGCTTTATGGAATTTTACGGGTTTGACGAGGCGCAGACCCGGCGCGCGGTGGCAAAATACCGGGAGCGCTTTGAGGTGACGGGAATTTTTGAAAATAAGATTTTCCCGGGGATTGCGCAGCTGCTCAAAACGCTCAAGGAGCATGGGAAAAAGGTGGCGATCGCCTCAAGCAAGCCGACGGAGCTTGTGGAGCGGATACTGGTGCATTTCTCCATCAGCCGGTATTTTGATGATGTGGTCGGCAGCGAGCAGGACGGCACGCGCAGCCGGAAGGAGGAGGTCGTCGAGGAGGCGCTCCGCCGGATGGTTCCCGAGGCGGATGTCGGGAAAAGGGTCGCGATGGTCGGGGACAGGAGATTTGACATAGAGGGAGCGAGGGCCTTCGGCCTTACCGGCATCGGCGTGTCCTTCGGTTATGCGGCCGAGGGCGAGCTTGAGGCGGCCGGAGCGGATTATATTGTGGACAGCGTTGCGGCGCTGGAGGCGCTGCTGTGTGCGGAAGCCTGATTGAAGGGAATTGCTCATCGTGGTGTCTGCGCAAAAGAGCTTCGGCATGGGGGGATTATCGTGAGAAAGGAAGATTTTAAAAAGTGGATACGGAATAAGCGCATTACCTTTTGGGAGAAGGCGTGGTATGTTGTAAAGCCGTTTCTGGTGTATATGGTGCTCAAATCTGTGGCGATGCTGACGCTTGCGATGCTTCTTCCCATGCTTCCGATTGACGGAATGGCGGTATGGGTGGAAGATCATTCACGGATGCTGAACGCGGTAGTCAATGGCGCGGCAAGTCTGATTGCGGTTGCTTTCCTGCTCAATGACTTTCTGAAGGAGGTCGCGACGGCGGGAGAGGTGAATATTGACGCCGGTATTCCAAGGCAGCTGCTGACGTTTCTCAGAAGGGGATTTTGGGGCTATGATGATGTCAATGGCGTGGGACTGGCGCTCTGCGCGGGAGGCGGCGCGGTCGCGGCGTTTGTGCTCAATGAGGCGGTCGTCCTGCTTTTGGCGCTTCTGAGACTGGACTCCGCGAGGTATGCCTCCGTCGAGGAGATACAGTATTCGGTTCCCCTGTGGCTGGGGCTTCTTCTCTACGGGGTGATTTCTCCGATTGTGGAGGAGATTGTGTTTCGGGGGATCCTCTATAACAGGATGAAACGGTTCTTCGGTATTCCCGCATGTGTCATACTGACAGCGCTGCTGTTCGGCGGTTTTCACGCGAATCTGCCGCAGTTTGCGTATGGCACATGTATGGGAATCCTGCTGGCGCTCTGCTATGAAATCGAAGGGAGTTTTGCGGCTCCGGTGCTCTTTCATATGGCGGCCAATGTGTTTGTGTTTCTGCTCTCGTTTTCGTGAGCCTTAACGGGCCATAACCTCAAGGATTTCGCCCACGTACATTGTATGCATGTCGCCGTCCGCGTACCATTTTTTGATGTCGGGTGAGAGGAAGGAATCCTCCGTGATTCTCGTGGCGGAGAGCTTGTGGCAGAGCAGAATCAGGTTGCCCTCGTCGATATACGGAATGGAAAGCTTATAATTCCAATGAAGGCCGGCATTGGCCACCTTATCCTCGTCCCGCCCGGAGTGCGCTCCGCAGTAATCAAGCGCCTTCTTGCAGCTCTTATCCAAAAAGGAGACGGAGAAGAAGTCGCCGGCGTCAATAAGTTCTTTGGTGTATCGGGAATCGCGGACAAACACAAAGGCAACGTTCTTGCCCCAGAGGACGCCGACGCCGCCCCAGCCGATGGTCATGGTGTTTGCCTTCTGCTTTGTTCCTGCCGATACCAGCGCCCAGTCCCTGCCGATTTTCTCAAATGGATTAAAGCTCAATTCCTCAATGGGATACGGTTGAAATGAGTGCATATTGAAACCTCCTTGTCTATTTTTTCAAAATTATTATAAAGCTATATTTATGAAATGTCACGGGGGTTTAGGACTATTTTGCAAAAAGTGGCGTTTTCAAGCGGCGGTTGCGGCTGAAAAACGGAAGGCGCCAAATTGAAGGAAAAGAGGAGGCCTATATGGCGGAAAGTCAGAATATCGAATGGAAGCAGTCTTGGCGGGATGAATATTTAAAGTGGATATGCGGCTTTGCCAATGCGCAGGGTGGGAAAATCTATATCGGGACAAAGGATGATGGAACGGTCGTAGGGGTAAAAAACAGTAAGAGGCTGTTGGAGGACATACCGAATAAAATTCAAAATAAGCTTGGTATCGTCGCGGATGTGAACTTATTGACGTCAGGCGGTCTGGAATATATTGAGATTGTCGTGAACCCGTGGGCTTTTCCCGTGAATTGTGATGGCGAATATCACTATCGCAGCGGAAGTACGAAGCAGCAGTTGAGAGGCAATGCGCTGACGAACTTTCTCATGTCGAGGACGGGAATGAAATGGGACGCGGCAACGGTTTCAAATATTTCCGTTTCGGATTTGGATAAGGAGAGCTTTGATATTTTCAGAAGGGAAGCGCTTCGCAGCGGACGCATGACAAAGGAAGATTTGGACATTCCTAATGAGGAGCTTTTGGAAAAGCTGGATCTGATGGCGGATGGCAGGCTGAAACGCGCCGGAGCGCTATGCTTTTACAGGAATCCGGAGAAGATTATCGGGGGCTGCTATGTAAAAATCGGAAAATTTGAAGGCAGTGAACTGCTGTATCAGGATGAGGTGCACGGCTCGCTGCTCATTATGGCGGACAGGGTAATTGAGCTGATTTACCTGAAATATCTGAAAGCGGCCGTTTCCTACTATAAGGAGACGCGGGTGGAGACTTACCCTTTTGCGCGGGATGCAGTGAGAGAGGCGGTCTTTAACGCCCTTATTCACTGTAATTGGGCGGATAATGTGCCGATTCAGATTCGGATAGAGGAGGATGCTATGTTTGTCAGCAATTGCAGTATGCTTCCGTTTGGATGGACGGCGGAGACGCTTATGGAATCCCACACCTCGAAGCCGTATAATCCGGATATCGCCAAGGTATTTTATCGAGCGGGTTATATTGAAAGCTGGGGGCGCGGCATTCAAAAAATTTGTGACGCCTGCCAAAAACTGGGCGCTGAGATGCCGGAATATATTGTCCACGGCGAGGATATCATGGTGAAATTTGCGGCGCTTCAAAGCGCCAAGGTGACTGAAAAGGTGACTGAT
>JAMPFV010000001.1:234459-296867 GCA_023664265.1 Roseburia sp. | reverse complement strand
GCTTTGGATGATGCTTTGGATGATGCTTTGGATGATGCTTTGGATGATGCTTTGGATGATGCTTTGGGAAAGCAAATGATGGCGCTTTTGGAAGCCGATTCATATTTAACGCAAAAAGAACTGGCTGAAGCTTTGTCTGTTTCAAGAGCGACTGTCCAGCGGCTTGTCAGGAAGCTGGTCGATAAAAATAAGCTGGAGCGTAAGGGAGGAAAGCGCTATGGTTATTGGAAAATCCATACGTGATTTTTAGGTGCCGGATGAGATGAACTGAAATTTCCCCTTTACAAATCCCTGAAAGTTTTATATAATGGCAAAAGCGAAATACGGAATGAAAGCAACCAAAGGCGGTTCAACAGCGTTTTTTGGTTGCTTTTTTGACGCATTTGTCAGACAACTTGACATATATGAACACAATAGACTGATTATCTGACAATTCAAGAATAAAAAATAAAAAGAGAAGGAGAGAAGAAATGTTTGATGCAAAAATGAACGTTCCTCAAGCGCCGCTTTACAGTGCGGAATTTGAGCACGATAACTGCGGCATCGGCGCGGTTGTCAACATCAAGGGGACAAAGACCCGCGAGACGGTGGAGAATGCCCTGAGGATTGTCGAGAATCTGGAACACAGAGCCGGAAAGGACGCGGAGGGCAAGACCGGAGACGGCGTCGGCATTCTGGTACAGATTTGCCACGACTTTTTCTGTAAGGTGACAAAGCCGTTGGGAATTGCGCTCGGAGGAGAGCGGGAATACGGAGTGGGAATGTTTTTTTTCCCGCAGGACGAGCTCAAGCGGAATCAGGCGAAGAAAATGTTTGAGATCATCGTCGAGAAGGAGGGGCTGGAGTTCCTCGGCTGGCGCGAGGTGCCCTGCGTGCCGTCCGTTCTCGGGCATAAGGCGGTGGAGTGTATGCCCTGCATCCTGCAGGCGTTTGTGAAAAAGCCCGCCGCGGTGGAGAAGGGGCTGGCCTTTGACAGAAAGCTCTACATCGCAAGGCGCGTGTTTGAGCAGAGCTCCGACAACACCTATGTCGTTTCGCTCAGCAGCAGGACGATTGTATACAAGGGCATGTTTCTGGTAAAGCAGCTTCGGACCTTTTTCATGGACTTGCAGAGTGAGGAGTATGTGTCCGCGATTGCGATTGTGCACTCCCGCTTCTCGACCAACACGAACCCGAGCTGGGAGCGGGCGCATCCGAACCGCTTTATCGTACATAACGGGGAGATTAATACCATACGCGGCAACGTGGATAAGATGATTGCCCGCGAGGAAAATATGGAGTCCGAGCATTTGAGCCATGAGTTCCACAAGGTGCTTCCGGTGGTGAACGCCTCCGGATCCGACTCCGCGATGCTCGACAACACGCTGGAATTTCTCGTGATGAGCGGCATGGAGCTCCCGCTTGCGGTGATGATTACGATTCCGGAGCCGTGGGCGAACAACAGGACGATGTCGCAGAACAAGAAAGACTTTTATCAGTATTACGCGACCATGATGGAGCCGTGGGACGGTCCCGCCTCCATTCTGTTCTCAGATGGCGATGTGATGGGCGCGGTGCTTGACCGAAACGGTCTGCGCCCCTCGCGCTATTACATTACCTCGGACGACCAGCTGATTCTTTCCTCCGAGGTCGGCGTGCTTCCGATTGACCCCGTAAAGATTGTCAAAAAGGACAGGCTACGCCCGGGCAAAATGCTTCTGGTGGACACGATAAAGGGCGAGGTTATTGACGACGATACCCTCAAGGAGACCTACGCGCGCAGGCATCCCTACGGCGAGTGGCTGGACTCCAACCTCGTGACCCTCAAGGAGCTGAAAATCCCGAACATTCGGGTTCCCGAATATACTTATGAGGAGCGCCAGCAGATGCAGAAGGCCTTCGGCTACACCTATGAGGAGCTGAAAACCAGCATTCTGCCGATGGCAAAAAACGGCGGCGAGGCGATCGCGGCAATGGGCGTTGACACCCCGATACCCGTGCTTTCCTCCAGCCACCATCAGCTCTCGCACTCCTTCAAGCAGTTGTTCGCGCAGGTCACGAACCCGCCGATTGACGCGATTCGGGAGGAGGTCGTCACCTCGACGAGCGTATATATTGGAAAAGAGGGGAATATTCTCGAGGATACGGAGCGCAACTGCCATCTGTTGAAGGTCAATAACCCGATTTTGACGACCACGGATCTGCTGAAAATCAAGAACATGAAGCGGGAGGGCTTCCAGGCGGCGGAGGTTCCGATTACCTATTATAAGAACACCAGTCTTGCGAAGGCCATCGACCGCCTGTATGTCGAGGTGGACAGGGAGTACCGCGACGGCGCGAATATCATTATCCTCTCCGACCGCGGCGTGGACGAGAACCATGTGGCGATTCCTTCCCTGCTCGCGGTGTCGGCGATTCAGAAGCACCTTGTCCGCACCAAGAAAAGAACCAGCGTAGCGCTGATCTTGGAGTCCGCGGAGCCGAGGGAGGTGCATGACTTCGCGACGCTGCTCGGCTACGGTGCGAGTGCGGTCAACCCGTACCTTGCGCAGGAATCCATCAAGGAGCTGATCGACAACGGGATGCTGGATAAGGATTACCACGCGGCTGTTGACGATTATAATGACGCGATTCTGCACGGCATTGTCAAGATTGCGTCCAAGATGGGCATTTCGACCATCCAGTCCTATCAGGGCTCTCAGATTTTTGAGGCGATCGGCATCGATTATGAGGTGATCGACAGGTATTTTACCGATACCGTCTGCAGGGTCGGCGGCATGACGCTGCAGGACATTGAGAAGGCCGTTGACGATCTGCATTCCATGGCATTTGACCCGCTCGGTCTGGCTACGGATCTGACGCTCGACAGCCCCGGACAGCACAAGGCCAGAAGCGGCGCGGAGGAGCATCTGTACAATCCCGCGACCATCCACATGCTGCAGCAGTCCACACGGCTCGGCGACTATGGCATGTTCAAGCAGTACACGGCGATGATAAACAGCGAGGACAGTGTTCGCAACCTTCGGGGGCTGATGGACTTCAACTATCCGAAAAAGGGCGTTCCGATAGACGAGGTGGAGAGCGTGGACAGCATCGTGACACGGTTTAAGACTGGCGCGATGTCCTACGGCTCGATTTCAAAGGAGGCGCATGAGACGCTCGCGATCGCGATGAACACGCTTCACGGAAAGTCCAACAGCGGTGAGGGCGGCGAGGATTTGGAGCGCATGGAAATCGGGGTGGACGGGCAAAACCGCTGCTCCGCGATCAAGCAGGTTGCCAGCGGACGCTTCGGCGTTACGAGCAGGTATCTGGTGAGCGCGCAGGAGATTCAGATTAAGATGGCGCAGGGGGCAAAGCCCGGCGAGGGCGGACATCTGCCGGCGCAGAAGGTCTATCCGTGGATTGCCAAGACCAGACACTCAACGCCGGGCGTAGGGCTGATTTCCCCTCCGCCGCACCACGATATTTATTCGATTGAGGATTTGGCGCAGTTGATTTATGATTTGAAGAATTCCAACAAGGCGGCCAGAATCAGCGTGAAGCTGGTGTCTGAGGCCGGCGTCGGCACGGTTGCCGCGGGCGTTGCGAAGGCGGGCGCGCAGGTGGTCCTGATCTCGGGCTACGACGGCGGTACGGGCGCGGCGCCCAAGAGCTCCATCCATAACGCAGGACTGCCGTGGGAGCTTGGACTTGCGGAGACGCACCAGACGCTGATTCAGAACGGGCTTAGAAATAAGGTGCGCATTGAGACGGACGGAAAGCTGATGACAGGGCGCGACGTTGCGATCGCGGCAATCCTAGGCGCGGAGGAGTTCGGCTTTGCGACGGCGCCGCTTGTGACGATGGGCTGTGTGATGATGCGCGTCTGCAATCTCGATACCTGTCCTGTGGGCGTTGCGACGCAGAACCCGGAGCTGAGAAAGCGTTTCAAGGGAAAGCCCGAGTATGTGATGAACTTCATGCGGTTTATCGCGCAGGAGCTGAGGGAATACATGGCGGAGCTTGGCGTGAGAACCGTGGACGAGCTGGTGGGGCGCACGGAGCTGCTCAGGATGAAGGAGAGCCTGCCCGCGGGAACGGCAAAGCTCGACCTTAGCCGCATTCTGAACAATCCGTATCAGAAGGAGAAGGCGGTATTTGACCCCAAGCAGGTATATGATTTTGAACTGGAAAAGACGCTGGATGAGCGCGTGCTCTTAAAGCAGCTCGGCGGCGCGCTTGAGGCAAAGCAGAAGAAGAGCATTGAGGTGGAGGTCATCAATACCGACCGCGCTTTCGGCACGATTTTCGGCTCGGAGATTACGAGGCGCTATCACGATACATTGGAGGAGGACACCTTCCATGTGCTGTGTAACGGTGCGGGCGGGCAGAGCTTTGGCGCTTTTATTCCAAAGGGCCTGACGCTGGAGCTGGTGGGCGACTCGAACGATTACTTCGGAAAGGGCCTGTCCGGCGGCAAGCTGATTGTCTATCCGCCCAAGGGGAGCCGCTTTAAGCAGGATGAAAATATCATTATCGGCAACGTGGCGCTCTACGGCGCGACAAGCGGCAAGGCGTTTATAAACGGCGTTGCGGGCGAGCGGTTCTGCGTCAGAAATTCCGGCGCGATTGCGGTTGTGGAGGGCGTCGGCGACCATGGCTGCGAGTACATGACCGGCGGGCGCGTGGTGGTGCTCGGCGGCACGGGTAAGAACTTTGCGGCCGGCATGAGCGGCGGTATCGCGTATGTGCTGGACGAGGACAACGACCTTTACATTCGCGTCAACAAGGAGATGATTTCCATGAGCGGCATCACGAACAAGTACGACGTGATTGAGCTCAAGGAGATGATCAAGGAGCATGTCGCCTACACGAACTCTGAGAAGGGGAAGAAAATCCTTGACAATTTCGGCGAATATCTGCCGAAGTTCAAGAAGCTGATACCGTATGATTATGACAGGATGCTCAAGACCATCGTGCAGATGGAGGAGAAGGGCTTGAGCGCGGAGCAGGCGCAGATAGAGGCGTTTTATGCTAATACAAAAAGCTAAACAATTCTAAGGACATAAAGGACATGTCCTAAGAATTGCTAAGCTTTTACGAATAATATAGGTATGTCCTGAGATTGCTAAGTTTTTTATAAAGAGAGAGGAATAAAAGTATGGGAAAGCCAACAGGATTTTTGGAATATGAGAGGAAAACCTCCGCGGCGGAGGAGCCGAAGGAGAGGATTAAGCATTTTAACGAGTTCCACACGCATCTTCCGAGGGAGGAGCAGCAACAGCAGGGCGCCCGCTGTATGGAATGCGGCGTGCCGTTTTGTCAGTCGGGCATGACGATCGCGGGTATGACCTCCGGCTGTCCGCTGCACAATCTCGTGCCGGAGTGGAATGATTTGGTCTGTACGGGCAACTGGGAGCGCGCCTACAACCGCCTGAAAAAGACCAACAACTTTCCGGAGTTCACCTCCCGCGTCTGTCCTGCGCTCTGCGAGAACGCCTGCACCTGCGGGCTGAACGGGGACGCGGTGGCGACGAAGGAGAACGAGTACGCGATTATCGAGAATGCCTATGCGACGGGTCTTGCGGCTGCGAAGCCGCCCAAGGTGCGCACCAACAAGACGGTTGCGGTTGTCGGGAGCGGTCCCTCGGGTCTTGCGGCTGCGGACCAGCTCAATAAGCGCGGGCATAATGTCACGGTGTTTGAGCGCAGCGACCGTATCGGCGGGCTTCTGATGTACGGAATACCGAACATGAAGCTGGAAAAGCACATTATTGAGCGCAAGATTAAGATTATGGAGGAGGAGGGCGTCCGCTTCGTGACCAACACGGATATCGGAAGGGACGCGAAGTCCAGAAAGCTTGTGGAGGCCTTTGACCGAATTGTGCTCGCGTGCGGCGCCTCCAACCCGCGTGACATCAATGCCGCGGGGCGGGATGCAAAGGGAATTTATTTCGCGGTCGATTATTTGAAGGGCGTGACCAAGAGCCTGCTCGATTCGGAACTATCGGATAAGAGCTTTGTGCCGACCAAGGGAAAGGCGGTCGTGATCATCGGCGGCGGCGACACCGGAAACGACTGCGTGGGGACGGCCATCCGCCTTGGCGCGAAGTCCGTGACCCAGATTGAGATGATGCCAAAGGCGCCGGATACCAGAGCGGACAGCAACCCGTGGCCGGAGTGGCCGAAAATCTGCAAGACGGATTACGGCCAGGAGGAGGCGATCGCGCTGTTCGGGCACGACCCGCGCATCTACGAGGCGACGGTGAAAGAGTTCGTGAAGGATAAGAACGGGAATCTGACGGCTGTCAAAATCGTGAAGCTTGCTTGGGAGAAGGATGCCGAGAGCGGACGGATGGTGAGCAGAGAGGTGGAGGGCAGCGAGCAGACGCTCGAGGCGCAGTTGGTGTTGATTGCCGCGGGATTTCTGGGGAGCCAGAAGTACGTGACGGATGCGTTCAAGGTGGAGGTAGACCCGCGCACGAATGTCAAGACTGCGCAGGGGAGCTTCCGCACGAATGTGGAGAATATCTTTACAGCCGGTGACATGCACACGGGGCAGTCTCTGGTGGTAAAAGCCATCCGGCAGGGGCGGGAGTGCGCCCGCGAGGTGGACGAGAGCCTGATGGGGTACTCCAATATGTATATCCGGTAGGAAAAATAATCTGTTGAAATGCGGAAAAACTTACAGTATGATAAAAGAAAAGAGAAGGAGTGATTGGATGACACAGATGAAAGAAAAAGCGGTTGAATTGATTCGACGGATGCCGGATGACAATATGCTTTATGTAATCAATATCCTTCAAAATCTGGAAGCGATGACGGCGGATAAGGCTTCTGACAGGGAGCAGGCGATGGACGCGTACCAGGACATACTGAAATTTAAAGGAAGACTGCCGAAGGATTTCGACGCGGATAAGGAGCTTGCGGAGGCAATGGAGGAAAAGTATGGTAGTATTGGTTGACACGAATATTCTCGTGGATGTTATTGCTGACCGTGAACCCTATGCCGAGGCTGCAAAAAAAATAGTGGAGAAGTGTGCGGCAAGAGAAATTACGGGAATTATGGCGGCACACAGCATTTCGAATCTGTTTTATATCCTCAGAAAGAATTTTAGTCGGGAAGAAAGAAGGTCTTTGCTGAAAAATCTGTGTTCCGTATTTTGCATTTCTGATTTGAATGAGAAGAAGATAGTGGCAGCATTGGATAATGACGCATTTTCGGATTTTGAGGATGGTTTACAGGAGGAATGCGCAGTGGAAGCAATGGCGGATTATATTGTGACAAGAAATCCGAATGACTTCATAAATTCCAGAGTGAAAGTGCTTCAACCGACTGAGCTTTTAAAATTGCTATAATGACTGAATATATGGAAAAGGCTGTCCGATTGTTTCGGACGCCTTTTTTCGTTCTGCACAAAATGGCGGCGCTTAGCGGACATTTTTCGACAAATTTCAACAGATTCTAACAAATTTTAAGAAAGGGCTTGCATTTTTGAAAAAAGTCCGGTAGAATAACTACGACCATAGGAAACAGGCGAAAAGCAGGTATCAAGAGAGAGGAGATTTATAATGAAAGAGACATTGACAGAATGCGAACTGATTGTAATGAAGATTATCTGGCAGAGCGAGGAAGTGTTGTCAATACAGCAGATATTGGCGCAGCTTGACGAGGTCTACCACAAGAATTGGAAGATTCAGACCGTTTCGACCTTTTTGAGTCGTTCGGTGAAGAAGGGGTATCTGAAGATGACGCGCAAGGGCCGTCAGTTCTTCTACACGCCGCTGGTGTCGGAGGAGGAATACGGCAAGCGTGAGATTACGAAGTGCGTGAACTTCTGGGGGAACGGGAAGATTGATGCGTTGGTGGCTTCCTTCACCAAGGTGAGGAAGTTTACGGATGAGGAAAAGTCACATATAAGGAGTTTGTTGGATGATATGGATTAGGCTGCTTTTGACAGGGCTTCTCTCTGTGGGATTGACGGGGAGTATCGCCTATGTCTGTACGTTGCTGGCGCCGAAGCTTATGGGAAGAGAGGAGCCGTATCTGCTGCTTGCGTGGCAGAAGTTCTGCATTGTCCTGTATTGGGTGCCTGTACCGTTTGCAGTGCTTTGCCTGTCGAGGCTTCGACTCGGCAGTGACGGATATTTGCAAATATGGGGCGAGTTTGCCACCGGCATGACGCCTGAGCTGTACGGGCTGTGTCGGCTCGCAGGTATTATATGGACAGTCGGTTTTATCGGGATGGCATTGTACTTCCTGTGGAAGGAGCTCCGCGTATGGTGGGCGGTCAGGGGCAACGTTCCGGTGGACGAGACGTTCTATCTGCGGATATTTGAGTCTTATAAAGAGAGCTTTCGGATCGATAATGTAACGTTGTATTGGAATGACATGCTTGCGTCGCCTGTGACCTACAGCCGCGGACGGGGAAAGCATAAGGAATATTTTATCGTCCTGCCGATTGAGGGAGAGCGTTGTCCGGAGAAGCAGTTTCGGATTATCGTGACCCATGAGATTCATCATATCATCAATGGCAGTCTGAAGTGGAGAAAGTTCGGATTAATGACAGTCTTGCTGCATTGGTTTAATCCGATTGCACATTTACAGTTGGACCAACTGATCTGTTGGGATGAGATACTGTGCGATTTGCAGTCCTGCGACAGCAATACATGGTACTCCCGCAGAGAATACAGCGAGTGTCTGGCCGGATTTTCTGACGGTGGGTTCGTGAACGCGTTCACAATCTCACTGGTAGGTACTAAAAGTCAGACGATAAGGAGGATTATGATGATGTCAAAAGTGAAACAATTAACAAAACCTTCAAAGTGGGTAATCGCGGTGAGCTGTCTGGCTCTGACGGCAGTAGCCTTGGCGCCTGTGAGCGTTGCTTTTGCGAAGAGCGCGGAGCTGCAGGAAACAATGGTGGCGGCAGAGGAAGACGATTTCTTGGGTGGAAGCGATCCGTCTGTTGAAACGACGGGAGGCATTATGGCTTATGACGATGGCAGCGTGGAGGAGATTGAGCTGAATCCGGATATAGAGCTGTATACGGATGTTGTTACTTTGGATAATACGATACCAGCAGATCAGAGAGTGCTGTATCACTATCGGTCGATGAAGGCAGGTGATTCCATAACGATAGCTTCCAATTGCAAGGACAGCAGTATTACATATCGCATCGGCATTAAGAACAGAGATAAGAACTATATCATATATCAGGATGTCAGCGGGCTTGCGAATTATACGTTCAGCATTAGTGAGGACGGCGTATATTCCGCTTTTGTCGAGAACCGCAGTGATGTGGAGATGAAGGTGACGGGTTCGGCGACCTATTTTGATTAATTCAATATTAAAATTTAAGGGGAGACACTCCCTTTAAATTTTTAATATAAAGTACTACTAAAGTAGTACATACGAGTAACACAATCGCAAAAGACAAGGGAACGCGCAGAAGAGGATAGCGTTCCGGAATGGAGGAAGAAATGGCAAGATACAGATTAAGCAGAGTGAGAAAACCGGAGGAGATGAAGGTGAGCCTTATGACGACGTATGACATGTATACGGGGCTCGACAATTTTCTCGGGGACGGCTTTACATTGAAGCAGCTGGGGAAGCTGACGGACACGCCGCCGCAGATGATCAAGGATTACTGCTTCTGCGACAAACGGCTTCAGCCTGAGGATTTGTGGGACCTTCGGTATTCGTTTACATTTTTGCAGCTGCTGTACAGCAGGGAGCTGGACGAGGACTCCTATCTGAAGCGGCTGGTGGTGGATTTGCGGGACGACTTCAAGCTCGACCCGACCTGTATCGCAAACTATATGAACATGACCGTGTCGAACTTCAAGGAGTTCCTCAAGCATCCGTCGGAGTACCCGAACGGCGTGGTTCTGACCATGAAGCTCATGCACTTCGCAGTGATGTTCCGCGCGGCAAAGGAGCGGTATTGATGCCTCTTTCACAAAGCCCTGTGCCGGAAACGGTATAAATAAAAGAAAGTACCTATTGCTTCGGGAGGGAGCGCGACAAAGAATGTACTTGATTTTTTCCCTGAATCAAACTATCATGTAAGTAGTTACAGTAACACAATTTCAGCATTGATAGGAGGATATTACAATGAACAATTTACCACAGGTAAAAATCGGTATTGTGGCGGTAAGCCGCGACTGCTTCCCCGAGACCTTATCCGTCAACAGAAGAAAGGCTCTGGTAAAGGCGTATGCGGACAAGTACGGGACAGACAATATTTATGAGTGTCCGGTATGTATTGTCGAGAGCGAAATACATATGGTTCAGGCGCTGGAGGATATCAGGAAGGCAGGCTGCAACGCCCTCTGCGTATATCTTGGCAACTTTGGCCCTGAAATCTCAGAGACCCTGCTGGCAAAGCATTTCGACGGACCTGCGATGTTCATTGCGGCGGCGGAGGAGACCCAGAACGACTTGGTGGGCGGCCGCGGCGACGCGTACTGCGGTATGCTCAACGCGAGCTATAACCTCAAGCTTCGCAATATCAAGGCCTACATTCCCGAGTATCCCGTCGGCACGGCGCAGGAGTGCGCGGACATGATTCACGAGTTTGTGCCGATTGCGCGGGCGATTATTGGGCTTTCCGATTTGAAGATTATTTCCTTCGGCCCGAGACCGCTGAACTTCCTTGCATGCAACGCGCCGATTAAGCAGCTCTATAATATCGGTGTTGAGATTGAGGAAAATTCCGAGCTTGACCTCTTCGAGGCGTTCAAGAAGCATGACGGCGACGAGCGGATCCCCGCGAAGGTCAAGGAGATGGAGGAGGAGCTTGGACAGGGCAACTTAAAGCCCGAGGTACTGCCGAAGCTCGCACAGTATGAGCTGACGCTTCTGGACTGGGTGGAGGCACACAGAGGTTATCGCAAGTATGTTGCAATCGCGGGAAAGTGCTGGCCGGCGTTCCAGACGCAGTTCGGCTTCGTGCCCTGCTATGTCAACAGCCGTCTGACGGGCATGGGGATTCCCGTATCCTGCGAGGTGGATATCTACGGTTGCCTGAGCGAGTTTATCGGCACCTGCGTGAGCGAGGACGCGGTTACGCTGCTCGACATTAACAATACCGTTCCCGCGGACATGTATCAGGAGTCGATCAACAATAAATTCAACTATAAGCACAACGACACCTTTATGGGCTTCCACTGCGGCAACACCAACACCAAGAAGCTTTCCTTCTGTAGCATGAAGTATCAGATGATTATGGCAAGGACGCTTCCCGAGGAGGTTACACAGGGGACGCTGGAGGGCGATATCGTCCCGGGCGACATTACTTTCTACCGTTTACAGTCCACGGCGGACTGCAAGCTTCGCGCCTACATTGCGCAGGGCGAGGTGCTTCCGGTGGCGACAAAGTCCTTTGGCAGCATCGGCGTGTTCGCGATTCCCGAGATGGAGCGCTTCTACCGCCATGTATTGATCGAGAAGAATTACCCGCACCACGGCGCGGTGGCCTTCGGACATTTCGGCAAGGCGCTGTTTGAGGTGTTCAAGTATATCGGCGTTCCCGTGGAGGATTTGAATTACAATCAGCCTAAGTCCCTGCCGTATCCGACGGAGAACCCGTTTGCGTAGGGCGGAATAGAGGAAAAGACATGGATAAAAATAAATTTGCGCAGACACCGCCGATGGGTTGGAACAGCTACGATTATTATGACACGACGGTGAATGAGGAGCAGGTTCGCGCGAATGCGGACTGTATGGCGGCGAAGCTCAAGCCCTACGGCTGGGAATATGTGGTCGTTGACATTGAGTGGTACGCCAACGACGCGGGGACGATGCGCGACCGTTTCCAGTATATTCCCTTCGGGGATTTGGAGATGGACGGGTATTCGAGGCTCCAGCCGAGCCCTGCAAGATTTCCTTCATCAGCGGGTGGAAAAGGCTTCAAACCGCTTGCAGATTATGTGCATGGTCTGGGATTAAAGTTCGGCATCCACATCATGCGCGGCATTCCGCGGAAGGCGGCGGAGGCGCGCGCGCGCGTGCTCGGCACGGAGGTGACCGCGGACAGGATAGCGAATCCCTCGTCCATATGCGGCTGGAATCCCGATATGTACGGTGTGAGGAATACGCCTGCGGGGCAGGCCTACTACGATTCGCTGATCCAGATGTATGCGGATTGGGGCGTTGACTTTATCAAGTGCGACGATATCTGCGACAGTTGGATGTATCCGAATGATAACTTTTCGGGATGGCATGAGACCGAGATGCTGCACAGGGCGATTCTGAAGGCGGGACGGCCGATTGTCCTGAGCCTGTCGCCCGGGCCGGCGCATATTGACAGGGCATGGCAGTATTGCGAAAATGCCAACATGTGGCGGATTACGGACGATTTCTGGGACAACTGGGAGCTGCTCAAAAATATGTTTTGGCGCTGTGAGCTGTGGCAGGATCATGTGAAGGAAGGGTGCTTTCCGGACTGCGACATGCTGCCGCTCGGAAAGCTGGGCGGCGGCTTCGGCAAGGGGGAATGGGATTGCAATTTCACCCGCGAGGAGCAAAAGACCATGCTGTCGCTCTGGTGCATGTTCCGCTCGCCGCTTATGATTGGCGCGGAGCTGACAAAGCTCGACGATTGGACGCTGTCCCTGCTGACCAACCGCGCGGTGCTGTCCCTGCTGGGTGCGGACTGCCGCGGAATACAGCTCTGTCGGGACGAGAACAGGGCGGTTTGGAAGAATAAGAATCATAAAACAGGAGAACTGCATGTGGCGCTGTTTAACCTGAGCGACGCGGAGGCGGTGATGGAGCTCGCGCCGGAGGACTTGCGGGAGGAGTTGGACGCTTCCAAGACGTATCAGCTCTGTGAGCTGTGGGAGAACACCACGACCGCCGTTTCCGACGGGAAGCTTGGCGTCTGCGTGCCCGCCCATGGCGTGAAGCTCTATCGGATAGAGCGGGGATAAGCGCAAATGATTTAAAGGGGCTGTCGCATTAAGCATTGGATATACGGAATATAGTATCTGAAAGCGATTATTTACTGCTATATTTTGTATGTACTGCTCTTAATGCGACAGTCCTTTTTCATTTTAGAAGAAGTTGCGACAGCTGCAGTGGCGGTTGGGAAAGAATTTTCTATTGTTTTCTCCGCAAAATGTGGTATGGTATAGGTATGTGTAATACCCGTGAAGCGGGCGTTGCGACTTATAAAGAAAGGACTGATGGTGATGAAAAAAGAAAGCTTATGGCTTGGTAAAGCCGGAGAAAATCAGGAGGAACTGAACAGGGTATGCGATTTATATAAGAAGTGCCTTGACGAGGGAAAGACAGAGCGCGAGTGCGTGCGGGCGGCGGTCCGCATGGCGGAGGAAAAGGGCTACAGGGAGCTTTCTGCGGTTCTGGCGGCCAAGGAGCCGTTGAAGGCGGGGGATAAGCTCTACACGGTGCAGATGAACAAGAGCATAGCGCTGTTCCGGCTCGGAAAGCAGCCGATTTCCGAGGGAATGAATATTTTGGGCGCGCATATCGATTCCCCGCGAATCGACGTAAAGCAGAATCCGCTGTACGAGAGCGACGGCTTTGCCTATTTTGACACGCATTACTACGGCGGTCTGAAGAAATATCAGTGGACGGCGACGCCGCTTGCAATCCACGGCGTTGTCGCGAAGAAGGACGGCACGGTGCTTGACATCAGCGTCGGGGAGAAGGAGGACGACCCCGTATTCGTTATCACGGATTTGCTCGTCCATCTGGCGGGAGAGCAGATGGCGAAGAAGGCGACAGAGGTTGTGACGGGTGAGAATCTGGATTTACTCATCGGCAACTGCCCGATTGAAAAGAATGAGGACCTGGAAAAGGAGGAGAAGGATACGCTGAAGGCGAATGTGCTGCGCATCCTCTCCGACACCTATGGAATAGAGGAGGAGGATTTCCTCTCCGCGGAGCTTGAGATTGTTCCCGCGGGAAAGGCACGGGATTTAGGCTTTGACAGGAGCATGATTTTATCCTACGGGCAGGACGACAGAATCTGCGCGTTCACATCGCTTTTCGCGCTGTTGGATGTGGCGGACGTCACGGAGCGGACGCTCTGCTGTCTGTTGGTGGACAAGGAGGAGATCGGCAGCGTCGGTGCGACAGGAATGCAGTCGAGATTTTTTGAGAATGCGGTGGCAGAGCTGATTGCGGCGACGGAGGCGGATTCACAACTTCTGGTGCGCCGTGCGCTTGCCCGCTCCAACATGCTCTCCTCAGATGTGAGCGCGGGCTATGACCCGCTGTATGCGAGCGTGTTCGAGAAGAATAATGCCGCCTTTCTTTCCAAGGGTCTTACCTTCAACAAGTTTACGGGCAGGAGCGGCAAGAGCGGCTCGAATGACGCGAACGCGGAGTATATCGCGAGGCTGAGAAAGATTATGGACGACGCGGAGGTCTCCTATCAGTTCGCGGAGCTTGGCAAGGTCGATATCGGCGGCGGCGGAACGATTGCCTACATCATGGCCAAGTACGGCATGAACGTGATCGACAGCGGTGTCGCGGTGCTGAACATGCACGCGCCCTATGAAGTCAGCAGCAAGGCGGACGTCTATGAGGCGGTGAGAGGGTATCTGGCGTTTCTGGTGAATGCGTAAGATCCAATTGATATTTGAAGGGATGGGAACGGATGGAGCAGTATCTGAGAGAAACGCCCATGTTAAATTTTTCGGATGCCGATATTCGGAAGCTGATACGGGACAGGCAATGGGAAAATTTGGATGCGTTCAATCGCATCAAAAAGATATATGATTTCGTCCGTGATGAAATCCTGTTTGGCTACAATGTGGATGACGGCATTTCGGCGTCAAAGGTCTTGGCGGACGGATATGGACAATGCAACACAAAGGGAACCCTGTTTATGGCGTTGCTCCGCGGCGTAAATATTCCGTGTCGGGTACATGGCTTCACGATTGACAAAAAGCTGCAGAAGGGCGCCATGACAGGGATTGTGTACAAAAAGGCCCCGCAGAATATTTTCCACAGTTGGGTGGAAGTGTTTTTGGACGGCGTGTGGTATGAGCTGGAGGCCTTTATATTGGACAGCGCATACCTTTCGCGGTTACAGAGCAGGCACGCCGCCTGCGCGGGCGCTTTCTGCGGATACGGCGTTGCCGTAAAGGACTTTCGCAATCCCGTCATTGACTTTGAGCGGAATAACACTTATATACAGAGCGAGGGAATCAATCAAGATTTCGGGATTTATGACTGCCCTGACGATTTGCTCCGAGAGCACCATCAGGAAATATCAGGCCTGAAGGCGTTCCTGTACAGGAATATCGGGAGGCATCTGATGAATCGGAACATCAGGAAAATAAGGGAGGGGGACTCTTAAAGGGGGTTAAAGCACAATCTTTCCAGCCGTTCCCACTCGCTTTTTAGCAGCCGATATTCCACGCGTGTTTTCATTTTCCCATCATGCCATTCGTAATCAACATGCTCTGCTTCCTTTATCAAGTCGCATTTTTGCATTACTCTTTCGGAACCTGTGTTTTCTGCCAAACATCCTGTAGATACCCTGTATACGTTGTTGTCAGAAAAGGCAAACGCTAAGACCCGCTGAAACGCTTCCGTTGTATATCCTTTTCTCCAAAACTTTGGATAAATAAAATACCCCGCGCCGACAATTTTCCCAATCGGAGTATCGTTCATCACCGTATATCCGACACTTCCAACCTGCTCGTGAGAGGTTTTCAGCTCCATATGCATAAAATAATATTTTCTGTCAGGATTGGACATATCCTCCAAAACCCTGTGGAAATCTTCAAGGGCCTCTTCTCCGGTAAATAATTGGATATCCTGCAAATAATACATGGTTTTGGGATCGGCCTTTAAGCGATAATATGCATTGAAATCCTCTTCGCGGTAATCCCTCAAAAATAAACGCTTCGTTTCCAGATATATCATATCCTGTAATCACCTCTCGCACAGATATTTTCGATAATTTTACCATAAGCACGTCTGTTTTGACAATATCCTTACGCTTGACAGTATCGGTCACGGCAAATTATGAATGGCATGGCGAAACTGCCATATTCCGTAAACAGAGCTTAATAACAATAGTTGTCAAACGCCCCTGTCTTATTGTACAATACGATGTAAGAGTATACAGAGTCGCAGTGTGCAGAAAAGCTTGAATATCAATGCGCGGTGGGATTGACTTCACGATAAATGAGCTGTGGAGTTATGATACAGTGCTGATGGAGGGAGCGTATGACAGTGGATTTACATGTTCACACGGAGTTTTCGTGTGATTCGGAGGCGGATATGGAGGCGTATGCGCAGTCGGCGATTGACAGGAATGTGGATGTGGTGTGCTTTACGGACCATGTCGATTGGAACCGGAATGATTTTGGCTATGGTTATTATAAGCCGCGGGATTATTTTGACAAATTGAACAAAGTAAAAAGAAAGTACGGCCATGCCGTTCGGCTTCTGTCCGGGATTGAATTTGGCGAGCCGCACTTATATGCCGACGCTTTGAGGGAGTTGTCCGCCAATCCCTACGACTATATTATCGGGAGCATCCATTGGATTGGAGACCTGTTCCCGTGCAAAAAGGTCAGGGAGCAATACACCTCAAAGGAATTTTATACGCTGTACTGGGAGGAGGTGCTCAGCGCGGTAAAACAGGGCGGCTTTGACGCACTGGGGCATATGGACTTTCCCAAAAGGTATTTTGGGGAAATCTACTACAGGGAAGACAAGATGAAGGAGATCTTTCAACGCCTGTTGGAGAAGGACATGGTGATTGAGATCAATACCTCTTCCCTGAGAAAAGGGCACCGACAGGCCATGCCGGGAGCGGAGCTGTTGGAAATATACAGGGAAAACGGCGGAAGGTATGTCACGGTCGGCTCGGACGCGCATGAGGTAAAGGATTTGTCCGCGGATTATGACGCGGCAAAGGAAAGCATCGCCCGATTGGCGCTGCAGGAGGTTATTTATGTCAATCGGGAAAGGGAGGTTTTGTATGTCAGTGCGGATTTTTGCCATGACGCACAAGCGTTTTGCGGTGCCGAATGACCCCATGTATATCCCGCTCCATGTCGGTCATGCGGAGGCGAAGGAGGACTTGGGCTATCGGGGGGACGACACGGGGGATAACATCTCGGCGTTGAACTGCTATTATGCGGAGCTTTCGGGCGTGTACTGGGTGTGGAAGAATTTTCATGCGGCGGAGTATGTAGGTGTCTGTCATTATCGGCGCTTCCTCACCGACGAGGCGGGATACGCCTTTTCCGAGCGGGAGTACGAGGCGCTGTTTCGCGAATACGACATTGTCACGACAAAGCAGTTGGAGCTGCCCAATTCCTATCATCACGGCTTCAGCGCCCACCACGGCAGCGGGCCGCTCGACGAGACGGGAAATATCATACGGGAGCGCCATCCTGAATATTATGACACGTTTGTCAGATTAGTAAGCGGGAACAAAACCTATTTCGGGAATATCATGGTCGCGCCGAAGGCGCTTTTTGATGCGTATGCCGCGTGGCTGTTTGACATCCTGTTTGCGTTGCAGAAGCGGACGAACCTGACCTTTACGGACGACTATCACAGGCGGGTATTCGGGTTTATCTCGGAATTTCTGCTCTATGTCTGGGTGACGGCGCGGGGGCTTCGGGCGTGTGAGTGCCGCGTGGCCATTATCGGGGAAAAGACGGAGACACGGGAAATCAAGGAGAGGATGGCGGTCTTTTTCCGCGACGGGGACGCGCGCGGAGCGAGAGAATATTTCGCGGAATGTCTGAAAGCGCGGCCCGACGTCCTGATGGAGGCGTCCGATATTACGGGCGAGTGCAAGCTGTGTCTGCAGGCGGTATCCACGGCGAATCTGGAGCTGGAGGCTTACGGGCATTGCTTCTTGGAGCGGTTGCGGGAATATGAGGAGATTATCCGATTTTTCAGGGGCGTCAATGAGGCGGCGCTGAAAATCATAAGAGACAGCACGGAGCGGCAGCCGTCGGACAGCGGCGTCGCGGCATGGCTGGCGCAGGAACAGTCGTCGGAGCGTGCGGCATGGACGGAGCAGAGACAGCCGTCGGAGTGTGCGGCATGGACGGAGCGGGAACAGCCGTCGGAGCGTGCGGCATGGACGGAGCGGCAGCCGTCGGACAGCAGCATTGCGGCATGGCTGACGCAGAATCAGGTGAGCGGTATCGCGCTGCGGGCGGCGGTGCGCATTCACGCGCCGAACGACGCGGCGCTGCAGCGGGCGTATCGGGCGGTGGAGTGGATGGAGGCGGAAAACGCGGCGCGTTGAGGCGCTGGCACAAGCCTTCATGCGCGGAAAGGGAGAGGGATATGAGCATAAACAGTATAAATACTATAAATAATATAAATATAAGAATCGGAGAGAAACCACAGGTGAATCCGCTTCCGATGGGGGGAAGCGACAGGGATGGGAACCGCTATGCAGTCAACAGTCAGTATCTGACGAAAAACGACAGGCCGATACTGCCGATTATGGGAGAATTTCATTTCTCGCGGTACGCGCCCGAGGAGTGGGAGGAGGCTATCCTCAAAATGCAGGCGGGCGGCGTGCACATTCTTGCGACCTATGTATTCTGGATTCATCACGAGGAAAAAAAGGGCGTGTGGGATTTCAGCGGGCGGCGCGACATCAGGGCTTTTCTGGAGCTCTGCAAAAAGGTACATATGCCCGTGTGGCTGCGCATCGGGCCGTGGGCGCACGGGGAATGCAGGAACGGCGGCTTTCCCGACTGGCTGGTGGAGGAGACGGGACACAACGGGCTTTTCTTTGACGAAGCGCGCTGTGCGGCGCTCAGGGCGCAGGGGCAGCAGCCGCACGAGGCGCGCAGCAACGACAGTCTGTACATGACCTATGTGCGGCGGTTCTGGGAGCGTCTGGCGCAGGAAATCAGCGGAACCATGTGCAAGGACGGCGGCGCGGTGATTGGCTTCCAACTGGAAAACGAATACTGCCATGCGGGCGGGCCGCGCGACAGAGCGCAGGGGATTGCGCATATCAGGGCGCTCAAGGAGCTTGCGCTCTCGCTGGGCTTTGAGACGCCCTACTACACGGCGACGGGATGGGGCGGCGCGCTTGCCATCAACGGGGAAATGCTGCCTGTATTCGGCGGTTATGTGGACGCGCCGTGGGCGAATCACACGGAGGAAATGCCTGCCTGTGAGAATTTTCTGATTCTGCCGTGCAGGGAGGAGGAGACGACCTTCTCCCTGCGGGAGAACCCGTATCTGACGGCGGAGCTTGGCGGCGGCCTTCAAGAGACGGCGCACCGAAGGACGTACCCCTTTGCGCAGGACATCGAGGCGCAGAGTCTGTGTATGCTCGGCGCGGGGGCGAATCTGCTCGGCTATTACATGTATCACGGCGGGGTGAATCCTGACGGCAATGCTGACAACCGCTATGCGACCTATCAGGAGTCGAAGGCGAGCGGATATTTTAACGACTTGCCGATAAAGAGCTATGACTTTGAGGCATGCATCCGCGAATCGGGGAAGCTGAATGGGAGCTACCATAAGCTGAAAAAGCTGCACCTGTTGGCGGAGTGCTTCGGGGAGCGTCTCGCGCCCGCCGCCGCATATTTCCCCGATGTGGCGCCGCGGGACGCCGAGGATTTGGAGACGCCGCGAATCAGTGCGCGCTATCATCACGATACGGGGGAGGGCTTTCTCTTTGTGAACAATCACCAGCGGCTGCGGCAGATGAAGCCGATTCGCGGGCTCTGTGCGGAGATTGCGGGCGTGCAGGGCAGTCTCTGTGAGATTAAGGACATCTGCTGCGCGAGCGGGGCCTGCATGGTGCTGCCCTTCGGGCTTCGGATGGGGGAGAGCAGACTGCGCGCGACAAACGCCGCGCTTCTCGCGCGGCTTGGCGGACGGTATTTCTTTTATTACGACGAGGCCTTTCAACAGGGAAAGCCGTATTTTGACTACGAGGGGGCGCCGTATGAAAATGTCGTTCTCCTGACGAAGGAGGAGGCGGAAAACGCGTATCTGTTCGGTGACAGGCTGTATATAACGCCGAGGCCGATGCTTTGGCAGGACGGGACGCCGTATGTGCTCTGCGGCGCGCAGGAGGAACGAATCCGCTTCTACGAGGAGGACGGGGAGGCGGTTGAGCTGCATCTGCTCCCGCCTGAAAATATGACAGAGGTGTCGGTAAAATTCGCTGAATGTGGGACGGATACGGCGGCACGCGTATTGGAGACGACCGACCGATATAATGACAGCCCCGCCCCTGACGGGTGCAGGGTCTATGAGATAGAGCTGTCGGCGGCACAGCCTGATTTCGTGCAGTCCTCGATGCGTCTGTCTGATTCAGCGCCGTCACAGACAACGCAGTCCGATGAAGCCACGGACCAAATGGTGCATGAGATTTATCTGTGGATGGACTTTGCGGGCGACAGGGCACAGCTCTACGACGAGGACAGGCTTCTCACGGATTGGTTTGCAAACGGCGACGATTGGGCGGTCGCGCTCAAGCGTTACGGCTATCCCAAGAAGCTGTATCTGGTCGTGTATCCCTTTGCGGAGGCGGTCTATTACGACCTTGCGCCGAGGAAGGGATGTGCGCTGTCAAAGGTTTGCGCGGAGACGGAATACAAGCGCGCCCTGTAGCCGCAAAAATGTGCGGATTTTGCATCTAATATCTCCTGTATTTATTTGGAAAACGCTGTGGTACACTTAACGCAGACAGGAGGGCAGTGCCATGAAACAGATAGCATATCAGTACAGCAATCTCCCCATTCCGGGGGGCGGCTATGTGACGGGATTGCTGTATCACAGGAGGGAAAAGGGACTTCTCTACGCGCGGACGGATATCGGCGGAGCGTACCGCTTTGATGCCGAAAAACAGCGGTGGATCAGCCTGATTGAGCATGTGACAATGGAGGATTTGAGCGAGACCTACCCGATTGCGCTCGCGCTGGAGGAGGAGCGGCCGAACATGCTCTACATCGCGTGCGGCGTCAACGAGGAAAAGTCGGGGGTGCTTGCGATTTCGGAGGACTACGGCGCGCATTTTCGCTATGAGCGGATACCCGTGCGGATTCACGGGAATCTGAACGGGCGCGGAACGGGCGAGCGGCTGATCGTCGATAAGGACGATTCGCGGACGCTGTATTTTGCGAGCCAGCGGGAGGGGCTTTGGGTCAGGAAAACCGCAGGAGAGAAAACCGCAGGAGCAACAACCGCCAAAGCGGCTGCTGCTCCTGCGGTTTGGGAAAAGCTTGACGCGATGGCGGAGCAGTACCTGACCTTTGTGGCGCAGGTGGGGGATGCGCTGCTTGTGGGCACGGCTGGCGTCACGACGGGCACGGACAGAATGCGGGGGCACAGCCTTTACGTGTCCTATGACAAGGGTGTCAGTTTCACGCCGCTCTCGGAGCCTGAGAGCAGGGAGATAGAGGGCTGTCGGCTGAACGGCTTGGCGGCGCAGCGCTGGGACGCGGACGAGCGGTATCTGTACGTCACCTTTGCCTCCACGGGCAGGCGCTCCTATGTGCTTGCGGACGGCTATAGCTGCGATTCGGGGGATGCCATAGACGGCAGGGTCGTGCGCTATGCGATTACGGCGGAGGGGAAAATCGGCACGTTTACGGACATTACACCCGCGGCGGCAAGCGCGGTCTCGGGAGCGGGGCAGGGGCAGATCGCCAAGGGCGAGGCATTGGAGTATGGATTTTCGGGCGTCAGCGTGTCGCGGCAGACGGCGGGAATGCTGGTGTGTACCACGATTGTCAAGGACGACGGGGACAGCGTGTTCCGCTCGTATGATTACGGGGAGAGCTGGACGCAGGTTCTGTATGATCTGACGGACGGGGAGATGCAGTTTCGCGCGCCGTACATGCGCCCTGAGTGCAACGGCGGGCATTCGCTGATTCACTGGCTGAGCGATATCAAAATCAACCCGTTTGATGAGAATGAGGCGTGGTTTAACACGGGGACGGGCGTGTTTCGGACGCGGACGCTCGGAAGCTCCCCGTGCACATTCTCGGACTGGAGCGACGGGATTGAGGAGACGGTGCACTTGAATGTGTACAGTATGCCCAAGGGTGCGGTTCAGGTGATTGATATTGTGGGCGATTTGGGCGGCTTTGCGTTTGCGGAGCTGGACAAGCCCTGCGCCAATTCCTTTGCGGACGCGGAGGGCAACCGCTACATCACCTGCATCAACGCGGATTTTTCGGACGACAGGCCCGAGTGCCTGATTGTGACGCCGCGGGGCAACTGGAAGGGAAAGACGAAGGGCGGATTGATTCTCTCCCGCGATCAGGGTCAGACCTTCCGACGGCTCGACATGCCCTTCGGGCTGACGGCGGAGCTGGACGAGGCGCTGCGCGGAATCGAGAATCCGAATGTCAACGCGGGTTGGGTGGCGATGTCGCCCGACACGCAAAACATTGTGTGGTCGGTGGCGGACGGGATTGATCTGCCTGTCAGCAGGGTGATCGTGAGCCATGACAGCGGTGTCAGTTTTCAATGCTGCGCGGTGTACGGCATGGACGGGAAGCAGAGGACGGACGGCAGTCTCAAGGTGTTCTCCGACCGCGTAAACAGCAGTCTGTTCTATGCGTTTGGCGGACACTCGGACTTTTATGTCAGCAGGGACGGCGGGGAGACCTATTACGAGAAGAAGCTTCCCGACAGCTTTCCTGAGAAGGATTTCGGGCTGATCGACTGCGCGAACAAGACGGAGGTGCGCGGGGAGACGGGAAAGAGCGGCGTGTTCTATATGGCGCTCGGCGACGCGGGGCTGTGGAAGCTGATATATAATTGTGACACGGGTGTCACAACTGCGAAAAAGCTGAGCGCTGACGGCGACTGCGTGTTCCGCATGGGACTGGGGCTTGGCGCGCCGAACGCGGATTATTATGCGGATCCGAAGGCAATTTATCTGAACGGGATCATAGACGGCGAATACGGCTTCTACAGGACGTTTGACGAGGGAAAAAGCTATGAGCGGATCAACACGCGGCAGCAGATGTTCGGCGAGATTAACAGCATTGACGGGGACTGCAGGGTGTTCGGGCAGTTTTATCTGGCGACGGGCTCGAGCGGGTTGAAATGCGGGCGGCCTGTGTAACGGTGACGGCGGCTTGGCGGATTTTGTGTTTGTGCGCACTTGACGCAAGCCTGTTATGCGTGGAGAGAGTGTGCGGAAATGGAGGGAAAAATGCACCTTTACAGTGAGGAGAACAGATTGATTATCGCGGACGGAAGGAGCGCGGTGTGGATTGAGCCGTGGGGGGCCAATTCGCTGCGCGTCAGGATGTCCGCGGCTGCGCACATGGACGAGAACGACTGGGCGCTGACGGAGAAGCCCGAGGCGGTTCAGGCGGAGCTTGTGTTTGAGACGGTTGATGTGACCGACCCGTGGTACAAGGGGGCGGAGTATGCGAAGTACCATCAGACGGGGACAAGGGCCGAGCTGCGAAACGGCAAGATTACGGCGAAGGTTTCCCCCGAGGGATGGATTTCCTTTTACAATCAGAAGGGAGCGCTTCTGACGGAGGAATACTGGCGCACGCGCGACAGGATCAACCGCTACTGCGCGCCGCTTCGGGTGGCGGCAAGGGAGCTCAAGCCGATCTGCGGGACGACGGACTTTGAGCTGACCGCGCGGTTTGAGGCCTTTGAGGATGAGAAAATCTTCGGGATGGGGCAGTATCAGGAGAGGAACCTGAACAAGAAGGGCGCGGTTTTGGAGCTTGCGCACAGAAATTCGCAGGCGAGTGTGCCGTTCTATGTGTCGAACAGGGGATACGGATTTTTCTGGAACAATCCCGCGGTCGGGACGGCGACGTTTGGCGCCAACAGGACGGAGTGGTACGCGAAAAGCACGAAAAAGCTGGATTATTTTATTACTGCGGGGGATACGCCCGCGGAGATTGAGGCGCAGTATTCTCTCGCGACGGGGCGCACGCCGATGATGCCTGAGTATGGGCTTGGCTACTGGCAGTGCAAGCTGCGCTACCGCACGCAGGAGGAACTGCTTGCGGTGGCGCGGGAGCATAAGCGGCGAGGGCTGCCGATGGACGCGATTGTCATCGACTTTTTCCACTGGACGATGCAGGGCGATTTCAGGTTCGAGCCGCTGGATTGGCCTGACCCTGAGGCGATGGTGCGCGAGCTCAGGGAGCTTGGCATTGAGACGGTGGTGTCTGTCTGGCCGACGATTGACGAGCGCAGCGAGAATTTTGGCAGGATGAGCGACAGGGGCTATCTGGTGACTGCGGACCGCGGAAACCAGAATCATATGACGTGGATGGGAAACACGGTATTTTACGATGCGACGCACCCTGGCGCGCAGCAGTTTGTCTGGGAGCGCTGTAAGGAGAACTATTACCGCTATGGAATCCGCTGCTTCTGGCTGGACGAGGCGGAGCCGGAGTATGGGCCGTATGATTTTGACAATTATCGGTATTACGCGGGGCCTGCGCTGCAATGCACGAACACCTATCCCGTGGGCTATGCGAAGGGCTTTTATGACGGGCTGAAATCCGTGGGCGAGACAGAGATTATGAGTCTGGTGCGCTGCGCGTGGGCGGGCAGCCAGAAATACGGCGTGCTCACATGGTCGGGAGATATTTATTCCTCCTTCCGCTCCATGCGGGAGCAGCTTCAGGCAGGGCTGAATATGGGGATGGCGGGAATCCCGTGGTGGACGTCGGATATTGGCGGCTTTCTGGGCGGCGACATCCGCGACAAGGCGTTTCAGGAGCTTCTGGTGCGCTGGTTTGCGTGGGGTGCGTTCTGCCCTGTCTTTCGGATGCATGGGGAGCGTTCGCCGTGGTATGAGCGCGAGCAGGAGTTTCGGAACGGGGTGCGCCAGTTGACGAGCGGTCAGGACAATGAGGTCTGGAGCTTTGGCGAGGAAAATTATGAGATTTTGAAAAAATATCTGTTTATCCGCGAGCGTCTGCGCCCGTATATCCGTGCGTGCATGAGGGCGGCGAGTGAGACGGGCGCGCCTGTGATGCGGTCGCTGTTCTATGATTTTCCGGAGGATAAGCAGTGTTGGGAGGTCGAGGATTCGTATATGTTCGGACCCGATTTGCTGGTGTCGCCCGTGATGGAGGCGGGAGCAAAGTCGCGCGCGGTCTATCTGCCCGAGGGGGAGACATGGACGGATGCCTACACGAAAAAGACGTATGAGGGCGGGCAGACGGTTACGGTGCCTGCGCCGATAGAGGTGATTCCCGTGATGATGCGCGGGGAGAAGCGGTTTGAGATTTATGAGTAGGGGAAGATAGATTTTAGGATACGGACAAAGACGCGGCGTTATCGGGGAAGAGGCGGATTTCCTCCGATAACGCCGCGGCCTTCTGCGTATCGAACTATGGGGGCAGCGGGCGAAAAGCGGTGGTTATGCTTGTGCGCTCGGCCATGAGTGCAAAGTTTATGTCATTTGCCTCGGTACAATTAAAGTCATGCATCAATTTTCCGATGTCGGAACTGCTCCGATATTCACCGTTCACATAAAGGGCGTGAACCCGCCAGTCGTTTCATATCTTTTTGTGTCCGGCAGTCTGTAATCACCAAGTCGCGTATGTCGGTAATGATGCGAAGTACGAGCTCGACCAGTGGGATATTGTCCTTAAAAAGGCAACGCATAAAGTCGTCATCGATTGGCCGCAGGTCGCGCAGGCGTTGTAAATCTTCCTGATGCTTTTGTTCTGTCATCGGTAAATTTTCTCCGTTTGTTGCTCTGATGCAAATATTTTCATAATCATACTATCACAAATGTTGGGATTCTTCAATAAAATCATTTCTCCCGCTTCCTGTTATCGGAGCAGCTCCTGCAGCCGCGTGGTCATGCCAATCATGGCGAGCGCCGCGACAAAGTAAAGTCCGTTCACGACAAGGCAGACCTTCATCAGCGGGGTTCGCACCTTTATTTTGGTATAGCATACGATGGTGAAAACGCCGCTGAAAAGCATGAATGCCATATAGGTATAAATCATTATCTCTGCGGTGGGCGACTGCAGTGCCCAGTCAAACGTCCGCAGCGGGAGGAGGGTGAACGGCACCGCCATCATCAGGGTGCAGAGGAGTGTCAAAATTTTGTTTTTCATAAAGCTTATCTCCTTTCAGCCTGCCCAAAGCAGAGGCAGGAAACCAGTAAACAGACGACAGTGATTCCAACCGCGGTGGGAATCCAAGGGATAAAGCGGATTGGCGCGGTTGAAAGGTTCGCGGCCAGCTTTCCATACTCGACCGTTATCGCGAAGAACGGATAGGCGGGCGGATACGCAAACCATATTTTGGTGTTGATCATCAGCACGGACGGCACGATGGAGGCCAGTCCGATTCCGATAGAGAAAATCGGCGTTTGGATGCACACGGACAAAAGCCAAAAGAGCGCGAGCATGGGAATTGCGGACAGGAAAAACAAGACCATCTCCCTGAGCACGAACAGCGGCGGCAGCGGGAAAGCATAGCCCTGCGCGTGCGATGCGATGGCGGCGCTGATATAGTACATTCCGACATTCATCGCGATCTGGCAGGCCGCCAGCAGGACAAGCACGACAAATTTTGCCATGCACAGCTTGGCGGTGCGAATCGGCAGAGAGAGCATTTTCAGAAGGCCGCGGTTGCTCCGCTCCGTCATGTTCAGCAGGACGGTACACACGACCATGCACGCAGGGAACATGAACCATGCCATCCCCATAAAGCTCTGTATGAAAAAATTGTTTTCGGGCGAGATGCCCTCGGCCTCCATTTCAAAATTCATGTCGGCGTTGAGTACGGCGGGCAGCCAGAGAATAACGGTGGCGGACAGCAGAATCAGCGCGATTTTTGAGCGGCGCAGCTTTCGCAGCTCAATGCGCAGCAAGGATAAAAAGCTCATCGTAACGACCTCCTTATGTTTAAAAATATGATTTCGATGGTGATAATCACGGCAATTTCAATGCTTCCCGCGAGTAGGAAGCCGCGGACTGCGCCTGCCGCCGTCCCTGCAAGGCGCTGAAAGGGCAGGGCAAACGGAAACAGGGACAGGACAGGGCTGTCCGTGGGAAGCATTGTGGCGGTAAACACGCACACGACGCCGATTCCGAGCGATACCCACATGCTTCTGAATGCCGAGGCAAGCAGCAAGAAGCCGAGGGCGGCGGGGAGCATCAGCAGGAACGCATACCCGAAGCTTTTGAGCAGCGCCGTCCCGACGGCGCGGGACAGTGAAAACCAGTGGTGCAGACAGAATGCAATGCCTGCGGCCTCCGTCAGCAGGGCAATGGCGCACATGACGAGCATCAGGACGGCTTTGCCCCAAAAGAGGCTGCTTTCCCGAAGCGGCAGGGTGCATATCCGCTGCAGGGCGTTATCCGCATATTCAATGTGGTACAGGAGACAGGCTCCCGCAAGCATAAGCAGCAAATTGAGCATGGCCATCATCTGCCAGTTGGCGTCCATCAGGATTTGGACGGGAGAGCCTCCCTGCCCGATATACAGCGCGGAGCGAACCGCCATGTTCAGTACGGGAACGGCGGCAGCCAAAAGTCCGCCAACGATAAATTCCGGGACGAAGCCGGTTCTTTTTACTTTTTTCCATTCCAAGCGCAGCGTCATCTCGCACCGCCTTTCTGCTGATTATCTGCGTCGATCAGCGCGAGGAAGGTCTCTTCGAGATTGTCAGTCGGGAGGCCGCGCATTGCCGCACTGAGGCGGAGCTGCTCCGGCGTGCCCTCGAACAGCAGACGGCCGTGGTTGAGGATTCCGACGGTGTCCGCCATCAGCTCGATTTCGGAGAGCAGATGGGAGGACACGAGTACGGTACAGCCGAGCTTTTGCGGGAGTGCGCGTATCAGCGTGCGGATTTCGTGGATGCCTGCGGGGTCAAGTCCGTTTGTCGGCTCGTCGAGAATCAGGATGGACGGGCTGCCAAGCAGGGCGCTCGCAAGTCCCAGCCGCTGTTTCATGCCGAGGGAGTATTTTCCGGCGAGTCTGTTTTGGAACGGTGTAAGCCCGACAAGCTCGAGCGCTTGGGGGACGGCGGACTTGGGCAGACCGAGAATCCTGCGGATGATGTCCAGATTTTCCGCGCCGCTGAGGTTGCCGTAGAAGGCGGGCGCTTCAATAAAAGAACCGACCTCCCGCAGGATTTCCATGCGGTTTTCAGGGTATTTTTTGCCGTCGATGGTGAAGGAGCCGCCGGTGGGCCTGGTCAATCCGAGAAACAGCTTCATGGTGGTTGACTTGCCCGCGCCGTTTGGCCCGAGGAAGCCGTATACGGCGCCTTTGGGGATGTGCAGGTTGACGCCTGACACGGCGGTGAAGTCCGCGTAGGACTTGGTGAGGTTATGGGTTTCGATAATGTTCATATGGATTCTCCTTTCACTTTCCTGTAGGTGTGGTTGTCGGGTTTACGTTTTTTATTTTACGGGCGCAGCCTTGTGATAACCTTTCCGTTACCTTACATCTGCCTTACATTTTCGATGAAGAATAAAATATTTTGTGGGAGTATGTTATAATGCTGACAGAGGGATTAGGTTGAAAAATGATTATAAGACAGCAAAAAACGCTGTCTAACAATCATTATATTTCAACCTACTATTTGTGCCGCTGAAAGCGGCATGGGGGTAACGATCGAGTGGAGAGAGGTGTTTTTATGGATTTAGCGTACTTGAAGCGCAAGCGCATCCTGCTTGTGGATGATGAGCAGGAGCTGTTGGATATGGTGGTGTCGATTTTGACGGCGGAGGGCTTCTGCAATATAGCGGCGGCCAAGTCGGTCGGGGAGGCGCTGGCCTTGGCCGCTGGCTTTCAGCCGGAGCTTGCGGTTCTGGATGTGATGTTGCCCGACGGCGACGGCTTTTCGCTGATGGAGCGTCTGCGGCGGGACGGCGGGTATCCGATTCTGTTTCTGACGGCGCGCGGCGAGGAGGAGGACAAGCTTAGGGGCTTTGGGCTTGGGGCGGATGACTATGTGGTGAAGCCGTTTCTGCCAAAGGAGCTGACGTTTCGGATTATGGCGATTCTCCGCAGGAGCTATAAGGCGGAAAGCCCGCTGGTAAAGCTGCACGACAGTGAGATTGATTTTGAACGCGCCGAGGTGCTCAAGGCGGGGGAGCGCATTGCCCTGACGGCGAAGGAGTACGATATTTTGACGGCGCTGTGCCGCAATGCGGGCCGTATCGTGACAATCGATGCGCTGTGCGAGGCCGCGTGGGGGGAGAACCCTTTCGGATATGAAAATTCCCTGATGGCGCACATCCGCCGTATTCGGGAAAAGATAGAGCTGAATCCCTCGCGGCCTGTATCGCTGATTACGGTGAAGGGGCTTGGATATAAGCTGACGGTTGCGGATAATCCTTAGTTTTCAATCGGCTATTTGTTTCTGAGCGAAAACAAATAGCCTTGATGGCAGACGAGAAAAATTTCTCGTCGCCTCTTCGCGACAAGTCGCTCAGAAATGGGGGATCAGGGTGAAGAGTGTGCCCAAGCTGATACGGCGGTTTGTCAGTATTTTAATGCTTTCCGTTATACTGCTGATTGTTTTGAATCTTATTCTGCTGGTGATATTTGCCATGGGGCAGTCGCCAAACGCCCATCCGTGGACAACGGCGGAGCAGGTCGCGGAGGCGCTGCGGCAGACGGAGGCGGGGGAGTATGTGCTGTCACAGGAGCTGGTCTTGGAGCTGGCGGCCTCGGACGCGTGGGGAATATTGGTAGACAACGGCACAGGACAGGTGGTCTGGCAGACGGAGGGACTGCCGGAGACGGTGCCGCTGTCCTATGCGATTTCAGATATTGCGGGAGTGACCCGCGGCTATATCGACGGGTATCCGACGTTTACGGCGGCGGCCCAAAACGGGCTTGTGGTGCTTGGCTACCCCAGAGACAGCTTCTGGAAACATATGTGGCCGAGCTGGGATTACCACACCATCGCCAACCTGCCGCAGATTGTCTGCTGTGGCCTGCTGATCAATGTACTGCTGATTTTTGTGATTTACGCAGTCGCAAACGCCAAGCTGTTGCGCTCCGTGCGGCCGATCGTCAACGGCATACAGGCGCTGCCCAAGGGGGATCCTGTATATATCAGGGAAAAGGGACTGTTGTCCGAGCTGGCGGTAAACATCAACAAGACCTCGGAGCTTTTGCAGACGCAGAACCGGCAACTGCGCAGAAAGGAGCTGGCGCGGGCGAATTGGATTGCGGGGGTGTCCCACGATATTCGGACGCCGCTGTCCGTGATCATGGGCTATGCGGGGCAGCTTCGGGAGGACGCGGCGCTGAGCGAAGAGGCGCGCCAAAGGGCGGCGGCGATTGTGAAGCAGAGCGCGCGTATGCGCGATTTGATCAACGATTTGAATCTGGCGTCCAAGCTGGAGTACAACATGCAGCCCATCCGCCCGAAACGCGAGAATCTGCTTGCGATTGTGCGTCAGGTGGCGGTCGATTTTATGAATACGGACACGGAGGACAAATATCCGATGGAGTGGGAGACGCAGGAGGGGCTGAGCTTTTGTCTCGTCAATGCGGACAGGGATTTGATGAGGCGGGCGGTCAGCAACCTGCTCTGGAACTGCATCCGCCACAACGAGCAGGGCTGTACCATCTATGTCCGCATAACCGCCGAAAACAATCGGTGCACGGTGTCGGTTGACGACGACGGCGTGGGCGCGGCGGACGAGCAGATAGAAAAGCTCAATCATACGCCGCATTATATGGTCTGTGATGAGAACACGACGGAACAGCGCCACGGCTTGGGGCTGCTGATTGTGCGCCAGATTATCGCGGCCCACGGCGGCACGGTGACGGTCGGACACGGCGCTCACGGCGGATTCGGCGTGACGTTTACGCTGCCGATGCTTCAATCAGCGATTCCTTAGAGATATTTATCTATAAATTCCGCCACAGGCAGATACAAATCGTCGTATCGCGCGCGGATTTCGTCATCCGACCAATCCCACCATGCGATTTTGTTCAATGCCGCGATCTCCTCGGGAGAATATCGGTAGCGGAGGATTCTGGCAGGCGCGCCGACGACAACCGCGTAATCGGGCACATCCTTGGTGATAATGGTGCCCGCGCCCGCGATAACGCCGTTGCCGATATTGGCATAGTTGGTGACGAGGGTATTGCGCCCGAGCCACACGTCGTTTCCGATTCTGCACCTTTTTGCAATTTTCAGCTTCTCCCGCTTGGGGCGCATTCCTTCAAAATAATAAGGCACATTAGAGTAGTACTCAGGGCTTCTGTATATGGGTAGATTGGAGCCTTCATAAATCATGGGATGCGTCGTGAGATAGTTTATTTCATGGTTGAACACCACATCCGTGCCGAGTGCAAAGGAGCAGAAGGCGCCTATCGACTCAATAAAGGGGTGGTTTACGCAAATCGGCCCGTAGCTGTATTTGCCGATTTGTGTGATGTATTCCGGTTCCTGCGCCTCCTTTTTGGTTTCCTGCATGGAGGACAGCTCCGCGATATTTTCCTCGGGAAAATACTTTTGTGCCTCTTTTTTCAGCTCCTCGTACAGATCGGGATTGGTGCTCGACAGCAGCAGACAGCAGTCCCCGCACTCTGTATCCTTCAGGAAGTCCAACGCCTTGATCTGCGGATTATATTTCCATAAATGGTTGTCCAGAATATAAGCCTCCTGCAGGCCGTAGACGGTGTTCAGAATCTGCTTTACCTGTATCCCGACGTCTCCATACGGGAAGATTATAAATTTCCGATACCCCTTGTTCAGCTTTTCCTCGATGAACGCTTTGATTTGACAGATGATGGTTGTCATGCTAATCTCCCTTTCCGCTCATGCCCTTTGCGATGTATATTCCAGCAAATGATGAATGGCATGGCTAAATCGTTACATATTTTGGCAAAATTAGCAGGAAGAAAGAAAAAAGAACCGCGCATCACAAAGAATCGCAGTTCTTTCAAACTCCGATTTCCCACTGTGAATCCCCTCGCGGCAGCGCATACTGCCGCCATAGGGATTCCGGTGAGAAATCAAGAACAAGGTGTCAGTATGCGTCCACACTAACACCCTGTTCATATAGCTTAGGCTTCAAACGAAGCCGCGAATAATGCACAAAGATATTGTAAATAAAAAATATTTCCATTATAATATCTTGTGTGTATCGCAGACTTCGTCTGTATCGTGTGGTAGCTGCTTACCAGACCTTGCCGGATGAGGTGGCCGCCTCGTCCGGTGGTACACTGTTCTTGTCCTTGAATTCTCAATCCTTATTATACACATGCAGGGACGATTTATCAAGAGTAAAAACAGAACACTTTTTTCTTTGGTATCTTCAATATTCTTTTTTTCATAAAGTATTTGCCAATCCGTTCAAAGAGACTTATAATCAAAGAAGCAAATGTAAATGTGAAACAATAAGAATGAGGTGGGCAGTGATGCGTGATTTTGTGATTTCGACAGATACGGCGGCGGGACTTCCGCAGGAATACTTGACAGAGAACCATATAGAGGTGCACCCGCTGCACTACATTATAGACGGGGTGGAATATGGAATGGATTTAGGCAGGGAGCTGACGGACAAGGAATTTTACGACAGCATCCGGAACGGGAAAATGCCGACGACAAGCGCGACTAGCCCCGAGTATATCGGCAAGCTGATGCGCAGGCAGGTCGGCGAGGGGTATGACATTTTGCATATCGGATTCTCGTCGGGCCTGAGCAGCAGCTATGAGCACGCCGCTCTGTGCGCGCAGGAGATTATGCAGGAGAACCCTGACTGCAGGATTCGGACGGTGGATACGCTGAGCGCGGAGTGCGGTCAGGCCCTGCTCGTATACAAGGCGGTGGAGCTCAAGAAGCAGGGAAGGACGCTCGATGAAATCGGCGACTGGCTGGAGGAGAACAAGCGCCATCTGGTGGTGCAGTTTACGGTCGAGGATTTGTTCCATCTCGTGCGCGGCGGCAGACTTTCCAAGTCCACAGCCGTGCTCGGGACGGCGCTGAACATTCAGCCGATTCTCCATGTGGACAAGGAAGGGAAGCTTGCGAACATCGGGAAGGTGCGCGGCAGGAAAAAGGCGATGAAAACGCTGGTTGACGCGATAGAGGAGAACTCCGCAGGCTGGGAGAAGGACTGTGTTTTCCTGTCCCATTCCGATGCGCAGGAGGAGGTTGATATCGTCCGCGCGATGGTAAAGGAAAAATACCCCGACGCGACTGTAATGACCCTCTCGGTCAGCCCGACCGTCGGCGCACACACAGGCGCGGGCGTGCTGGTAATCGCTTATTTCGGAGATGAGAAATAAAAGCAGGGCTTTTGACTGCCGGAAGGAAACTGAAATGATAACTTTGAATAACGTTTCAAAAACATACGAGACCAAGGACGGGGAGGTGCATGCCCTCCGCGATGTGACGCTCACGATTGAAAAGGGCGACATCTTCGGGATCATCGGGATGAGCGGCGCGGGGAAGAGCACGCTCGTGCGATGCCTGAATTTCCTCGAGCGGCCGACCGCGGGCGCGGTCCTGATCGACGGGAAGGATTTGTCGCAGCTTGCGGAGAAGCAGCTTCGCGCGGAGCGCAGGAATATCGGCATGATTTTTCAGCATTTTAATCTGCTGATGCAGAAGAATGTGATCGACAATATCTGCTTTCCGATGAAAATAGCGGGCACGCCCAAGGCGGCGGCAAGAAAGCGCGCGAAGGAGCTGCTGGAAATCGTGGGGCTTACCGACAAGGCGTCCGCGTACCCGATACAGCTCTCAGGCGGGCAGAAGCAGCGTGTCGCCATAGCGCGGGCGCTTGCGACCAACCCCAAGATACTGCTCTGTGACGAGGCGACGAGCGCGCTCGACCCGCAGACGACGAAGGCGATTCTGGCGCTGCTAAAGGAGATTAACGAGAAATACGGAATCACGATTGTCATCATCACCCACGAGATGGCGGTGGTGCGCGAAATCTGCAACCGCGTGGGCATTATCGGGGAGGGGCGGCTTGTGGAGCACGGCAATGTGATCGACGTGTTCAGCCATCCGCAGTCGCAGGAGGCGAAGGAGCTGGTGCTCAGAACCGGCGGCGAGAACCCTGATCTGGTTGAGACGCTGGAGACCAGGAACTGCGTCCGCATCGTATTTTCGGAGAATTCCTCCTATGAGCCTGTGATTGCGAACATGGTGCTGCGGTTTGGCGCGCCCGTCAATATATTGAAGGCGGACACCAAGAATGTCAGCGGGATTGCGCGCGGCGAGATGATACTGGGGCTTCCCGAGGAGCGGGAGATTGCGCGCGATATGATAAAATACCTCAGGGAGAGGAACCTTGCGGTGGAGGAGGTTACGGGATATGTGGGATAAGGCAGTGATTGACATGATTATAAGGGGTATCGGCGAGACGCTTTACATGACGCTCGCCTCTACGCTGCTGGGGTATCTGTTTGGGCTGCCGCTTGGCATCGCGCTTGCGGTGACGGACAAGACGGGTATTCGTCCCAATGCGGCGGTCTACAAGCTGCTGGATTTTATCTCCAACATTATCCGCAGTATCCCGTTTCTGATACTCCTGATTGTGCTGATACCCTTTACAAGGGCGATTGTGGGGAAAAGCTATGGCTCCACCGCGACCATCGTCCCTCTGGTGGTTGCGGCGACGCCGTTTATCGGGCGCATGATTGAGTCCTCCCTGAAGGAGGTGGACGGCGGGGTGATTGAGGCGGCGCAGTCCATGGGCGCGGGGCCGTTTACGATCATCTTCCGCGTGCTGCTGGTGGAGGCCCGCACTTCCATTCTGGTGGGCGCGACCATCGCCATCGGGACGATTCTGGGATATTCGGCGATGGCGGGAACCGTCGGCGGCGGCGGGCTGGGCGATATTGCCATCCGCTACGGCTACCACAGGTATCAGGCGGACATTATGATTGCGACGGTGGTTTTGCTGATTGTGCTGGTGCAGATATTCCAGTCGGTGGGAATGTATATTTCCAATAAGCTCGACAGGAGAAAAAGATAGCGTTTATGCCTTATGTTTTCAGGAGGCTGCGGAAAATGGGAAAAGACGGTATATTTTCCGACGATGATGGAAAACTAAGGAATGAAAATGCTTGCAATACAAAGGTATACGGGCATATTGGAACAAAAACCGAAAAGGAGAATAGAAATCGTATGAAGAAGAGAATGGCTTTGATTTTTTTGACGGGAATGCTTTTGGCGGGCCTGATGACGGGCTGCGGCAGCAGCAACCGAAGCTCGGACGAGACGGTCACGGAGGATGCGAAAGATCCTGCGGGGATGGTGCATCTGGACAGTGAAGCGGACGTGTCGGCGCTTTTTGACGAGATTTACGGGGGAGTGGACGAGGATCTGCTCCCCTATGAGGTGCAGTTGACGGAGCTGAGCATGGATGAGGATGATCTGATCAGCTACCATACGGGGCTTGCGGATATGAACGGCATAGACAGTATCTATCTGTCGGAGTCGATGATCGGATCGACGCCGTACAGCGCTGTGTACATCAAGACGACGGACGATGGGAACGCGAATGAGATTTTGCAGGAGCTTATGGAGTCGATCAATCCCGCGAAGTGGGTGTGCGTGACCGCGGAAAAGCAGATTGGCGCGACCTTTGGCGGCGATATATTTTTCGTGATGGGCTACGCGGAGACGGCCGACGCGGTGTTTGAGGGCGCGAAGGCGGCTGCCGAGAGCAGGGATATGACGGTTGCCAACACCACCGAGAAGAACAATCCGATTTAATTTCAGTAGGAGCGGCTGCCATGCTTTTTTCCAGTATCACCTTCCTGTATATTTTCCTGCCTTTGACGCTGCTGCTGTATGCGCTTGTGCCGTCAAAGGGCAGGAACGTTGTCCTGCTGGCAATGTCCCTGCTGTTTTACGCGTGGGGCGAGCCGTTATTTGTGTTTCTGATGCTTGCGGAGATATTGCTGGTGTATGTGCTGACCCTGTTTCACAATCGGGTCTGCCATGCGCTGTCTGTAATCGTGCCGTTTGGGATTCTGTTCTTTTTCAAATTCTCGGACATCTTCCCGATAGGGATTTCCTTTTACACCTTCCAGTTGGTGAGCTACAGCATTGACGTGTGGACGGGGCGGGTGGCGCGTCAGAAAAATCTGCTGACGCTGGCGGCCTATGTCGCGCTGTTCCCGCAGCTTGTCGCGGGGCCGATCGTCCGCTACAGCGACGTGCAGAGCGCGCTGGCAAGAAAAGAGAAAAATTGTGACACGCATGTCAATATGGAGTACGGCATTGTCCGATTCTGTGTCGGGCTTGGCAAAAAGGTGCTGATAGCAAACGTCTTGGGGGAGTTTGTCGCGGAGGCCGCCGCCCTGACGGACAGGGGGCTTGCGCTGTCGTGGTGTTATGCGGCTGCCGTGTCCCTGCAGATCTATTTTGACTTTTCGGGCTATTCCGATATGGCAATCGGACTGGGAAGAATGCTGGGCTTTCACTTTCCCGAGAATTTCCGCTACCCGTTTATCTCGGGAAGCATCAGTGAATTTTGGCACAGGTGGCATATCACGCTCGGCGCGTGGTTTCGGGACTATCTCTATATTCCGCTGGGCGGCAGCCGCGTGGGGAGGCTGCGGTGGATATTCAATATCCTTGTCGTGTGGGGCTTCACGGGGCTGTGGCACGGCGCGGAGTGGAACTTCATCCTGTGGGGGCTGATGTTTGCGGCGCTTCTGGTGGTGGAGAAGCTTGTCGGGCGTCCTGTTGAGGAATCGGCGGTTCTCGGGGTGGCGCGGCATGTTGGCGTGCTGTTTTTTATCCTTGTGAGCTTTTTGATCTTCCACAATACGGACTTAGGGCAGGCGTGGTTCGACATCAAGAGCCTCTGGCACGTCGGCGGGGCGGGAGCGTCCGCCTATGTGCTGCGCAACCGCCTCGGCATTTTGTTTATCGGAATCGTTGGCGCGACGCCGTTTCCCGCCATGCTGTGGGGGCGTCTGCAGAAATGGCTGCGGATATGGCGCGGCGGCGACATTGCGCTGCATCTGCTGCGGGCGGCGTTCTCCGTCGCGGTGCTGATGGTCTGCACGGCGTATATTGTGGACGGCTCGTTCAACCCGTTTTTGTATTTTCGGTTTTAGGAGGATTGACCATGGAAGGCGGCAAATGGAAGCAGAGGATAACGATATACAGCTTCGTCCTGTGTCTGGCGGGCTTTGCGGCGGCATTTGTCCTGCTGCCCAAGCAGGCGGTTTCTCAGGCGGAGCGCAGACGGCTTGCCAAGAAGCCTGAGCTGACGTATGAGGCGGTGCTCGACGAGTCCTTTATGAATGATTTCGAGACTTATCTGCTCGACCATTTTCCGCTGCGTGACGGCTTTCGCAGGATCAAGGCGGGCTTTGCCTACGAGGTGCTGGGACAGCGGGAAAACAACGGGATCTATGTGGCGGAGGGACAGGCCGCGAAGCTCGAGGAGTTGAACGAATCGAGCGTCCAAAGGGCGGCGGAGAAGATGAACGCGGTGCGGGAGCAGTATTTTCCCGGGCAGAGGGCTTACTATGCGGTGGTTCCCGACAAGAATTATTTCCTCGCGGCGCGCAACGGCTATCCGGCGATGGCGTATGACACGCTGTTTCGCCTGCTGCGCGAAAATATGGATCAGGAGGCGTTCGGGGCTATCGATCTGACAGCGTCGCTGAGCATCGACGACTACTATACGACGGACACGCACTGGCGGCAGGAGCGGATTTTGGACACGGCAGTTGCGCTTGCGGACGGGCTTGGAGCGGGCGCGGATATCGGGACGGGCGCAGATTTTACGCCGCATGAGATACAGGATTTTTACGGGGTGTATTACGGACAGGCGGCCTTGGCGCTGCCGCCCGATACGATGGTGTATCTGACGAATGATGTGACGGACAGCGCGGCGGTGTGGAATCTCGAGACGGGATTGACCCAATCGGTCTATCAGCTTGACAGGCTCACGGATGAAAGGAGCGTGGATAAGTACGATATTTTCCTTGGCGGCGCGGCTGCGCTGCAGGTCGTCAGCAGCCCCAAGGCGGCCACGGACAGGCGGCTGATTCTGTTCAGGGATTCCTATGCGAGCAGTCTGACGCCGCTGCTGTTGGAGGCGTACAGCGAGATAACACTGATTGATCTGCGCTATATCAGCAGTGAGCGAATCGGGGAGTATGTGGACTTCGAGGACGCGGATATTCTGTTCCTGTACAGCATAGCGGTGCTCAATAACAGCAGTATGCTCAAGTGAGGGGGAGTGGCAGCCCCAAGGTATTTGCCACAGCGCTTTTGAAGGCGGTTGCGAGTTGATTAAAAGGATAAAAAGAGCTATACTGAAGATATAAAACGGTTGGTTCCATACGAATACGATTCAGGAGGAGATGTATTGATTGGTATTGCATATAGTAATTAAAAATTTTGGCAAGATTGAATTGGCAGATATTTCATTAGACGATTTGATTGTTTTTGTCGGAAACAATAACAGCGGTAAAACAATGCTGATGCAGTTGATTTACGGACTCAGGAAGGTACTGCTGAGTCTCACTGTACCCATCGACAAGACAAAGAGGACGGATTCGAATGGTCAGTACCTGATTCGCTGCGACCGGGACTGGTTTAGGGAAGTGGAATTGCAGGCAAATAAATATTTGGCTGAGAATAGGGCGAGGATTATCGAGGAAATCTTTGGTGTGCGGATACCGATTGGAGAGATAAAGGTCGCGTTGGATGGCGATGAGGAAACCTATTTTGTGAGCAGTATTTCTGCGTATAGAAATACGGATGGGGGGAATCAGAGGACAGGCGTCAGCATAGACACTCGACAATATGAAAATGGGGAGAATATAAGGTCTCTTGAGAGCCGGATTCCGGATTGTGAGTTGTCGGAGGACGCGGCAAAAGAGGCTTTAAAGGTTGTTTGGAGGTTTATCTTATCTGAGAAAACGGCTTCTGATTTCGGTCAGCTCTTTTTGCCGGCATCACGCTCAGGGCTGCAGCTGTTGTATAAGTATTATTTTGCGGAGGGGACAGCCGGCAGCTTAGCGATTCCGATGAAGGATTTTCTGCGCTTTCTCCAGCTTTATACGGAGGAGAAACAGCTCAATGAAGCGAAGTGTTCCTTGCTGGAGTTCGGGGAAGAACATCTGCTGCAAGGGAAGGTCGTGCAGAAGGGCGATGAGACATTCTATACAGACAAATACGCGGACAAGACGGTTTCCCTGTATATGGCGTCCTCCATGATCCATGAGCTGACCCCCTTTATCAAGGCGTTAAGCGCGACACAGCGTATAGACTGGCTGTACTGTGATGAGGTGGAGAACAGTCTGCACCCGCTGATGCAGAGAGAGATGGCGCGATGGCTGATTCGCATGGTGAATGCGGGAATGCATGTGATTATAAGCTCGCATAGCGATACAATGGCAAGCCGGTTGAACAATTTGCTTATGCTGACGCAGTTGAATCAAGGCAGGGCGGAGTATGAGCTGTTGTCGGAATTGGAGCTAAAGGATGCGGATTTACTGCGCACTGATGCGAAGGCGGGGGTATATGAATTTCGCAATGGAAAACAGGGAAAAACAACCGTCGAGAAATTGGAGTTTATAAGTCACCCGCTGATGGGATATGACTTTCGGCTTTTCGGCAACAATCTGGATAAGCTTTACGACGAGGCGGATAAAATTACGAGGTGAGAAAGACGATAAAGGCAAGAAGACTAAAGGAATCGGAGATGCCTGAACGGGCAAAGCTGTATGAGGTGAGAGGCTTTCGCGATGTTACGGTGGAAGAAAGGCAGACGGATGGCAGCGTGGATCAGGTAACTTTGGAGTATCGTATGGGGGAGAATGATGTCGGATATTTTGCCCACGAATACCTGCCGGAGGGGATGTCTAAGGATGGAGCAAGACGCATTGACATTACGGCTGTGGTTGTGAACCATGAAGAGAGGTTCGTCAAATGGTATTTATACGATATTAAGGCGGCGTTGGCGGGAGAGCATACGGTGGTTACGCTTTATAATCAATGGAATGCGGGAGTGCGATATTTGCGGCAATATATTCTGAAGCGTGTGGCGGGGTATCCGGAAACCCCGGATTTGGGCGTTATCACAAGACGCTATGATGAAGAGAAAATGAAGCGTCTCAGGGATGACTGCCGAAGATATTGCGATGAGATGGAAAGGCCTTCCGCAACCATGACCTTGCCACAGCGGAAAAAGCGGACGGATATTGCGAAATACAGAGCGCGCCTCAAGGCGGCGCAGGCCATTCTGGATGGAACTTTTTTGACGGAGGACGGAACGGATACATACAAAATTCATATCAGGCTGCTTTGCGAAGACAGCCGAATCTATAAAATGAGATTTCCCATATAGGAGAGGGGGATTGGGATGCAGATGCGGGATTTATTGGATGCGAAATTCGATCAGTTTGTTGAAGACTTCAATCTGCAGGATAATTCTAAAGAAGTGAATTGGAGAAGATTTGTCAATTATCAGTTTTTTTCACAATTTCAGCCAGGCCGTCTCGATACGGATTCCGATTTGTTGGATCAAATCTGTGTGGATTCCGCGGCATTTCCGCAGGTGCAGGGCGCTTTTTTCCTGATGAACGATCAGATACTCAGTGAACCGCAGGATATAGAGGATATTTTGCAGAGGGATAAGAAGGGCAGATTGGAATTGTATTTTGTGACCTTTGACAGTGCAGCCGGTCTTGCAAAGCAGTTGGAGGATCTTTTCCGCAGTTTGGATGAGGCAGGAGAAGGAGAAAAATGGTTAAGTATTTTGGCCTACGCAATGTCCCGAGAGGTTATGCGCCGATGGAAGGACAATCCTGCGTTGAAGGTGGTATCCTATGGGAAACGCGAGGAGAATAAAAAGCCCTGCTTTAGCGACGAATTCAGCAGTTGCTTTTCGGGTGTAGACAGCATTGACATAGACAGAGGGCGCTTGCAGGAAATCGTTAATTCCAATGAAAACAGTTATCAGGCTGAGATGGAATGGAAATCTGAGTTTCTGATAACCGGCGGGCGCGAAAGATTCGGAAATGCCTATGTTGTGTGTGTGTCAGCGCAGGAATTGATAAAGCTGATGACAAACTCCGACGGACTGCTTCGGAGGAATATGTTTGATGATAATGTGAGAGATTCCCAAGGAGACTCCGCTGTTAATCAGGAGATTTTATCAACGCTGGAGAAATATCCGGAGCGGTTTGTCCTGTTCAATAACGGGATTACGATTGTATGTCAGGACGTCAATACGAAGAATGGAAAGCATGTATTGGAGAATCCGCAAATTGTAAACGGATGTCAGACCTGCAATATGATTTATCAGGCGCACCGCAAGGGCGTAAATCTTGATGAAGTCCGAATAATTGCCAAGATTGTGGGCTCTAATAAGGATGATGTGACACAGGGGATTGTAAGAGGCGCGAATCGGCAGAATATTGTCTATGAGGAAGCGTTCGAGACAATCAGGGGCTTTCATAAAAAGCTGGAAAAGTATTTTGAAATTAATCAGGTAAAAGGCTATCGGAAAATATATTATGAGCGGAGATCCAGACAATACGCGGACAACATACAGATTAAGCCGCAGCAGAAAATCAGCTTTCGCGGCTTGATTCAGAGTATGACTGCACTGTTCCTGAATCATGTTGAGGACAGCCATAAGCATGAATATACATTATTGAAAGACTACAAAGATAATCTGTTCATTGATGTACACTCCTGTCAGCCCTATTACCTGGCGGCCTTTTTGTATTTGAATGTGGATGCTCTTTTCAGGGAGAAAAAGCTTCCCAAGGAATTAAGCGGCTATAAAATGCACATTATGCTCCTGATCAAGGAGATGAAAGGCGGTTTTTCACCGGATTTGGCATCCGCTGATATTGATCAATATTGTGAACGGTTATTGGCGATTTTGGAGGACGGAAAGCTGAAGCAATGCGCGTTGGAGGCCTGCAATAAATTCGAGGACATCAGAAAGAAATGGGTTGGCTTAAAAGGAGAGCAGTATAAATATGGCATTAAGGACAGCGCTGAATTCCGCAGCTTCCTTATTAAGGAAATTTACGGAGCCTCCAAGGAGCATGACGCGGAGAAGCTGTATATGGGATATGTGATGAATGTAGACTTGGATAAGCATAATACGTTATTTGGATTTATACAGCATATGCCCGATAATGTCTTTTTCCATGAATTTGATAATCCGAATATGGATCGGACATATATCGGGAAAAAGGTCAGCTATAAAATTGTCCGCAATAATGGTCAGGAGAGGGCAATCAATGTACGGCTTGTGGAATAAAGGAGTTTAATCCTCCATGCCGAAGCTCTTTTGCGCAGGCACTTACCGCCCATAAAATTTATTGTGCCACTTAACGGCCTCCTCGCGGTACTTGATGGCGGTGTTCATCAGCTCCTCGTACTGGCCTTGGATACTCTGTATCAGGCGGTCGCGGCCGGAAAGGTCCGACTGCAGGCGGGAGATTTGCTGCTGTGCCTGCGCGAGAAGCGTTTTGTTTTTCTCCAGCTCCGTCTGCGCCAGAGACAGCATTTCCAAGCTTTTGCGGCTCTCCTCCCGGCATTGGGCAAGCTCTTCAAACGGGAAGGCGCTCTCCGCCGCCAGCCTGTCACAGTGGAGCGATTCGTTGACTGAAAAGACAAACTCCTGCGTCTCATGGAGCAGATACACAAGAAGCATGGAGCCGACTGACAGAATGTGAAGCGCAGGCAGGGAGCCAAATACGGCTTCGCCGGGAGCGGAGGCCTCTGATGTCGAGGAAAAAAGCGCCTCTGGCAGCACAAGCCTTTGCTCCGGCTGAAAAGGGAGCAGGGTTTTCAGACAATAGCTGTTATCCACGGGGTTTTTGACGAAATAAAATAAAATCAGCGTTTTCTGTATTGCGGCGATTTGAGGGTAAAAGCAGTCCGGCGTGTTGTGGCTGCTTATTTTATATAAGTCGTCCCGCTCGATGACGCTTCGCAGGACGATATCCTGATTGGTGCTTTTATAGGCGTAATAGATGGTATTGTTGTAGACAATGTCGGAAAGGCCGGAGGCATAATCATTGCGCAGGATGATCGGCCTTGTCAGATTCTCGCCGATAGAGGTTCTCAGGCATATAGCGTTTCCCGTGCTGTATAAAATCAGATTTTGATCCGCGTCAACGGCATATACATTTCCCATAGGCGTCTCCCATTTCTGTCTCTGATTCCAATATTTCTTTTTCGTATAATATATGGCACAGGATGAAAAAAAATAACATATTATAAGATAAAATAAGTAAAAAGAAAGGAAAATGGCTTATGGCGAAAGGAAGATCAGGGAAATGCGGATGCAAGGCAAGGATTGTCAGCAACGTGGTTCAAAACATGCAGGGAAACAACTGCATAGACGTGTGTGTCAACCCGATTTGCGAGTCGCCCAAGGTATTAAGCCTTATGGCGCCGCTGATCTATGACGAGATAGGGATTAATCTCTGCGCGAGCTTTGCGCTGGGCGCGGATATTTCGACCACCTATCCGACGGCAGTGTCGGCGACGGCGCAGGTGCTGAATATCAGTTACACCTACGGCGACGGGGATGTTGTGATCGAGGCGATTACGGGCAGGCCCAACTGCTATGTCGTCACCCTGTCGAATCTGTCGATTGAGTTTGCCGTCAATCTTTACGACGAGAACTGCCGCCTGCTGACGACGCTTTATCCTACGGCTGTTTATCTGCCGCCGGAGACGACAGCGGCGACGTATGATGAAGATACCAATCCGACCTCCGTGGAGCTGGAAATCTTTGCCCCATATGGAATCAGCTATGATGCGGTCACGGCCCCCACCGCTACACCGACTCCGAATATCAATTATGTCGGTTTTCTGGGAACCAACAATTATATCAGACAAGGCCTGAACCTCTATGCGATGGGGAAGGTTCTGGGATTTGACACGGATGACGACACGATCACGGTCGGCCTGACGCTGGTTCTGCAGAGCCTGTATTTTGCGGGATACCGTGTGGAGAGCGCGGGGAAGATCAACACCCCCAAGGGAAGTCTGATCACACCGGATAACAGCAGTTGTCTGCGGTTTGTCGCGGGCGATTTGCTGGATTTGGCGATTAAGCCCTTGGAGCTTGGCCCTCCGCTTTGCGAGGAGCAGTATAAGGAAAGCTGTGCCGTTCCGTGTACTTCGCGGTGCGGTGCGGGATCAGGCGCGGGCGACGACACGATTGTCCTTCCCGGCATCGGCACAGGCGCCGCGGGCACGGGAAACACCGGCAATACGGAAAATACGGAAGGTTAGTCCGTGAGGACAAAGACATGAGGGGGGAAAGGCTGCCGCTTGTACGATTGAAAATCGGGAAGCGGCAGCTTCCTTTAGTCCTCAATCTCACAGTGCCGGATGGCATATTCAAGAAAAATGCCAATCAGTTCGTTGCGGCTGTGCTCCGTCTTGGCCGAGATTGTGTCAATACTGTCAACAAGCTCTTCTTTAATGCGGATTGAAAAGGTTTTATATCCGTCGTTTCCTTTGAATTTTTTCGGTTTAATGATTAACTTATCCTCATCACGAGACATAAAATCACCTCAATTTATCGTTCCTTTATCCTACATTTTAATATTGAAATGAATCTATAAGTATGTTATAAATATATGTGATTATTTATAACATAAATTTATAACAATATACGGACCTGAAATACGAAAGCGGAGCGTGAAGATGAGAATAAAAAGATTTTTATGGGGTGAGAAGGCTGCTTTATCAATGAGTGCGCTGTTGGGCGCCGGGATTTTTGTGCTGATATACGGCATAAATGTCTTAAATCCGTGTTATGTTGACTGGCTTATGAGCAGAACGGATTTGGCACAGCATTATCTCGGGTGGTGCTTTTACAGAGCGGGTGATTGGACCTTTCCAATCGGTCTCACAGACCGGTTGGCCTATCCCACGGAAACCTCGATTATATTTACGGATTCTGTTCCTCTTTTCGCGGTGCTGTTCAAGCTGTTGGATCCGATTCTTCCGACCCCGTTTCAATATTTTGGCTGGTGGGGGCTGCTGTGTTTTATGCTGCAAGGGTGGTTTGCCGCGAAGCTCTTACAGGAGTGCTCCGTCGGAAAGCTGCAGACCGTCGTGGGAAGCGTTTTCTTCGTATTATCGCCGACCGTTATCGAGAAAATGTTCCGACATACGGCTTTGGGCGGGCATTGGATTATTCTTGCGTCCATATATCTTTTTATGAAGCATAAAAAAATGTATGACGGCAAGCGGGCGGATATGGTTTGGTGGGGAATCGTGGGCGCGCTGACAGCCTCGATTCATCTGTATTATCTTCCGATGTGTGGTATGTTTTTGGGGGGATATACTCTGTGCAGTATCCTTCGGGAACGCCGGCTCCGCATAAAATATTTGCTGCCGGGAGCGGCTTTTGTGGCGGGGGTGTTTGCGGCGGTTTATATCTTGGGCGGATTTTCCACGCCGGCTTCCGCGGAGGCGGAAGGACTGGGGGAGTACAGCTTTAACCTGAACGGATTTTTCAACAGCAAAGGATACTCCAGGATATTGGAGCCGCTGCCGACCTATAGAGACGGACAATATGAGGGCTTTGCGTATCTGGGACTTGGCGTGTTTATACTGTTGCTTTCCGGTATCGTATACATAATCGTCAGTATCATAAGAGGCTCTGTGGCAAAATCAAGAGATTTCAGGCTGTATGGAGCAGTGTATCTGCTTATGATTGTGGGATTGATCCTGTTTGCCGCGTCGCCGGAGGTTTCCCTCAATGACAGGCTGCTTTTTCAATATCCGTATAGCAGTACATTGTACCATTATTGGAGTATTTTCCGCTCGTCCGGAAGAATGATATGGCCTGTCTGTTATCTTCTCTATATTGGCGGAATTGTCGGCAATGACAGGCTGTGGAAGCGCGCGAAGGGAAAGGAGCGGCTTGCGTCAGCAGTGCTTGTTCTGTGTGTTTTGGCGCAGGCTTTTGACCTGAGCGATAAGCTTGCGGAGCAGAAGGGAAATTTCGACAGGATCGTGTACGAATCTCCGCTGCAGGCTGAAATATGGGAGCGGCTTGCAACTGTGGAAACTATTGAGCATGTTGTCTGGGTATCCAATAATTTTGAACCGGATGAAATTGTTCACATCGCCAAGTATGCCGACTCGAACCGGTGGACAATGAATAATTTTTATTTCGCGAGGGGAATCAGCGTGAGAGAAAATACAAAGCAGAGTATGCGAAGCTTGAATAATACATGTATATATATCTTTTCGGCAGAGGAGCCGACGGATTATGAGCTGTATCTGTATGAGGCCGGATCGTATACCATAGGGACGACATTTCCGGTTTTCATCAGCGCTTCCTTGGAATAATCTTGGACGTGGAGCATTTTTTGCTTCATAAATTCCCAACCATTTCTTAATAAAATCTTATGATTTTCCCTCAGACAGTCTTATGATTTTCCCGCTAAAATAAATCCAAGGAAGCGCTGATGAAAGTGTTTTCCCGGCATACAAAACACACGGAAAAGAGGGAAGATTCCAATGAATGTTGAGACAATTATGCAGTATTTTGCCGACTACGGGGCGATCGCGATATTTGTCATCGTCCTGCTGGAATACCTGAATCTGCCCGGCTTTCCCGCCGGCGTCATCATGCCCCTTGCGGGCATCTGGGCCTCAAGAGGCGGTCTGAATTTCCCTGTCACGATGGTGATCACCGTCTCCGCAGGACTCTTGGGCAGCATTATTCTCTACGGGCTTGGAAGAGGCGGCGGGGAGCTGTTTCTCAAATGGTATTACAGGCGCTTTCCCAAGCAGCGTCAGACCATTGAGGAGCGGATGGACTGGCTGCGGGAGAAGGGCAGCGCGGGGGTTTTTGTCAGCAAGCTGATCCCCATGATGCGCACCCTGATTTCGATACCCGCAGGCGTAATCAGGATGAACTTCGGCAATTATGTGGTGAGCTCCGCGCTGGGCGTGGCGGTATGGAATCTGGTATTCGTGGGCGCCGGCTATCTCTTCGGGGACAGGGTGCTTGCACTGCTGCTGTAGGAAAATAGAAAATGGAGGAGGATACATATGAGGATTGCAATGCTGACTAACAACTATAAGCCCTATGTGGGCGGCGTTCCCATCTCGATTGAGCATCTGGCGGACGCCCTGCGCAGACGGGGGCATACCGTGTATGTCTTTGCGCCGAGCTATCCGAATGAGGAGGAGGAGCCGTATGTGATTCGCTACCCGTCCTTTCCTGTGCAGATAGCGGGGGCGCCCGTGCCGAATGTGCTGACGGGACTGATACGGAAGCTGGTAAAGATGCTTGAGATTGACGTGCTGCATGTGCACCATCCCGCGCTTGTGGGAAATGTGGCGTATATTCTGCGCAGAGAGCTTGGGATTCCCGTCGTCTTTACCTATCACACGCGCTACGAGGAGTATCTCTATTATGTGAAGCCGCTGAAGGCGCTGGAGCGCTGTACGGGCGTGATTGAGCGGTATCTGCGCTGGTACTGCGGCCGCTGCGACATGCTGCTTGCGCCGACACGGGAGATTCAGGAGCACCTGCGATATGAGAAGGGTGCGGCGGCGCCGATCGAGATATTGCCGACGGGACTGCCCGCGGAGAGCTTTGCGCCCGACAGGGAGGAGGCCGCGCGCATTCGGGAGCGCTACTGTGGAGCCGCGGACTGGCTCTTCTGCACCACGGCGCGCCTTGCCAAGGAGAAGAATCTTGACTTTTTGTTTGAGTCCCTGCAAAGAATCAAGGCAGCCATGGAAATCTATAAGAAGAAATTCCGCTATCTGATCATCGGGGAAGGGCCGGATCGGAGGCGTCTGGAGGAAAAACGCCGCCGTCTCGGATTAGAGCAGGAGATTGTCTTTGTCGGGGCGGTGGCAAACAGTCGGATAAAGGAGTACATGGCGGCAAGCGATCTGTTTTTATTTTCTTCAAAGTCAGAGACGCAGGGCATTGTCATGCTCGAGGCCATGGCGGCGGGAACGCCGGTGATCGCGGTGGCGGCGACAGGCGTGCGGGATATTGTCCGCTCTGATGAGAACGGCATCCTGACGGCGGAGGACGGTGACGACTTTGCGCGGGCGGTGGAGGCGGCGCTGCGCAGTCCCCAAGCGTATGAGCGCCTTTGCAGGGGAGCGGAGGAGACGGCGGCGGCCTACACCGAGGAGAAGATTGCGGCGATGGCGGAGCGCTGTTATCTCGCGGTACAAAATAACTGTCAAAGTCGCGAAATACATGCTATACTGAAACCGAACTGAAATATGTCGCAATCGTTTGGCCGTACAGAGCGGAATGCACACGGACAAAGGGATGCGATATACCTGACAGCAAGGAGCTTTACGATGGAAAAGTATAACATTTTGGTCGTGGAGGACGATAAGGAAATCCGCGACGGGATTGAAATCTTTCTGAAAAGTCAGAATTACAATGTGTGGAAGGCGGCGGACGGAATCGAGGGGCTGGAAATTATCGAGCGGCAGGAAATCCATCTGGCCATTGTGGACGTTATGATGCCGCGCATGGACGGTGTGACCATGACGCTGCAGCTTCGCGAAAAGCACGAATTTCCGGTGATCATGCTGTCCGCAAAGTCCGAGGAGACCGATAAGGTGATCGGGCTGAACATCGGGGCGGACGACTATGTGACGAAGCCGTTTGCGCCGATGGAGCTGATGGCGAGGGTCAATTCCCAGCTTCGCAGATACATGCGATTCTCGGGCAGGGCAGCGGGCGAGGGTACGGACAGGGTGTACACGATCGGCGGCATTGAGCTGAATGAGGACACCGTGGAGGTGTCGGTGGACGGAAAGCCCGTGCGCATGACGCCCATAGAGTTTCGGATTCTGGCGCTGCTGATGAAGAATCCGGGCAGGGTGTTCTCCGCCGAGGAGATTTACGAGCGGATATGGAACGAGAAGGCGGTTACGACCGACACGATCATGGTGCACATAAAGCATATTCGGGACAAAATCGAGATTGACCCGAAGGAGCCGAAATATTTAAAGGTGGTGTGGGGCATTGGATACAAAATGGAAAAGCAGCCATAGGAAGCGGAGGCTGACGATTGTCGTGCTGCTGGCCTTTACCGTCGGGACGATGCTCTTTTTCCCAGGGATTAACCGCAGGAGCACGCAGAAGCTCGCCGCCAACGAGGAGCTGCAGGGGGAGGACGATTTTGCGGACGCGGATGTGCTGGCCAATATCTATTCGGGCTGTTATGTGCTCTACAGAGAGGCGAGGCTTCGCGAGGGCGGGGCGGATGTGGAGAATTGGACGCTTTTCGTGGAGGAGCCTGCCTCGGACGGGGCGGAACCTGAGGAGGACGAGACGCGGGAGGCGGTGCAGGCGGAGGTCAACGCGGACATGGACAGAGTGCTCGACGGCCTGACGTCGGAGTTTGAGACCTACCGCTCTTACATTGATTACGCGGTGCTGGGGGAGGGCGGCGACAGCAATACGGGCCGTCCGTTACAGGATATTTTGCAGGGGACGGAGTCAACAAGGTCCGCGCTGATCTCGCATTACAGGGAAATCTTTGTCCTCCGCTTTAACGGGAACGGCGTGATGGAGGTGGAGGTCTGTTTTTCCAAAAACAGCGATATGACGGACAGCATTATTAAGGAGCTGGGGCGGATAGACCGGCACGATCCCGTCAATATCGCCTTTCAGGAAATCGCGGGCCGCTACAGTGAGACGATCAGGATAAGGAAGCCGCAGAACTTTGAGGTTATCTTTGCCCTTCCCCGCACCGGCACCACGGCGGGGGACTTGGAATACAGAAGCTCTTCCTATTGGTATTGCCAGTCGGCGTATATGGATGCGGGAGCGGCGCCGCTCTACGCGGCGGCGTTGATTTTGCTGACGGCGTTTGCGCTCTATATGGGCAGCAGGCGGGTGTGGAAGGACGACGTGATGATAAACCGCCCGGGCAGATGCTGCCTGATGGAGGCCGCGGCGCTGGGAATCTGCCTGGCGCTTGCCTCCTCAAACGTGTTTGTGGAGATTATATGGAGCGGGCAGTATTATGAGGAGCTTGCGGGGATTCTTGGCGCGTTCTGGTATAATGAACTGCCCGAGCTTGTGATGACGATGCTCTGGCAGGCGGGTGTGCTGCTGTTTTTGTACACGGTCTGGTACATGAGCGTGTGCTTTATCCGTCCTGTCTTTGTGCTGGGCTTAGGGGAGTATATCCGACAGTACAGCCTTGCGTATCAGCTCTGGGCGTGGCTGCGCGGAAGATGGGAGGGCTTTGTCAATGAGCTGCACCACATCGATTTCAGTGAGCGATCCACCAAGGTGATCCTCAAGGCGGTGCTGGTGAATTTTATCGTATTGGCGGTGATTTCAATGTTGTGGTTCTGGGGCGTTTTTTTCCTGATCGTCTACTCAGCGGCGCTGTTTTATCTGCTGCGGAAGAATTATGACAAAATCGGGAAGGATTATCAGGCGCTGCTTCAGGGCGTGAACCGCATTGCGGAGGGCGATTTGAATACAGTCATTACCGAGGATTTGGGCATTTTTGAGCCGTTTCGCAGCGAGCTCTCCAAAATCCGCACGAGCTTTAAGCAGGCGGTGGACGACGAGGTGAAGAGCCAGCGCATGAGGACGGAGCTGATCACCAACGTTTCCCACGACCTCAAGACGCCCCTCACGGCCATCACGACGTATATCGCGCTGCTCAAGAAGGAGGGCATCACCGAGGAGGACCGCAGCGCCTATATCGAGACCCTGGAGAAGAAATCCCTGCGCCTGAAGGTGCTGATCGAGGACTTGTTTGAAATCAGCAAGGTCAGCAGCAACAATATCGTGCTGGATCTGATAACGCTGGACGTGGTCAGCCTGCTCAGGCAGGTCAGCGCCGAGCACACGGATAAGCTCGAGGAGCAGCATATGGAGCTTCGCTGGAATGTCCCCAAGGAAAAGGTATCGGTGCGGCTGGACAACCGGAAAGCCTACCGCATCTTTGAGAATCTGTTTGTCAACATCTGCAAGTACGGGATGCACTATTCCCGTGTATTCATAGACGTCAACGCCACAGACGCGGGCGCCATGGAGGGTGCGTCGGGGAGGAAGGCGGAAATCGTCCTGAAAAATATCTCCGCCGCGGAGCTGCACATTAACGCCGAGGAAATCTCGGAGCGTTTCGTCCGCGGGGACAGCTCGAGGAACACGGAGGGATCGGGCCTCGGGCTTGCCATCGCCAAAAGCCTCACGGAGGCGCAGGGCGGCCGTTTCCGCGTCGAGATTGACGGGGATTTGTTCAAGGTCATTATCGTATTTCCGATGGAAGAAGATTCTGATAACCGATAAGTGGGAATAAATGATTAGGGAACTTTTTTGATGGAATCGTATCAAAAAAGTTCCCTAATCCGTCCGTTATCTCTTTACACCGTCTTTAACTCAAATCCAAAATACTTCACGGCATTATTATACGAAATCCCCTTCACAATCTCCTCAAGCGTCTCCATATCCGCGGGGAACTCGCCGTCCTCCACCCAGTTTCCGATCAGGCTGCACATAATCCTGCGGAAATACTCATGCCGCGTGTAGGACAGGAAGCTTCTGGAATCCGTGAGCATTCCCACAAAGCCCGACAGGTTTCCGAGGTTTGCGAGGGAAATCATCTGATCCTGCATACCGGTCTTGTGGTCATTGAACCACCACGCACTGCCCTGCTGAATCTTCGCACACGCAGTAGAATCCTGGAAGCAGCCCAGAATCGTGCCGATAGCCTGATTGTCATTCGGGTTCAGGCTGTAGATGATCGTCTTGGGAAGCTCATCCGTCTTGATCAGCGCATTCAGGAAATCCGCAAGCTCCGCGGACGGCGCATAATTGTTGATGCAGTCGTAGCCGGTATCGGGACCGAGCTGATTGTAGCGCAGCGTATTGTTGTCGCGTTTGCAGCCGTAATGAAGCTGCATTACCCAGTTCAGTCTGTGGTACTGTCTGCCGACAAACAGCATGAAGGCGGTCTTAAACTGCAGCTCCTCCTGCCTTGTGACAGCGGCGCCGCTCTTTCTCTTGGCGAAAATCGCCTCGATATCCTCGTCCGTTGCGGGCTGATACATCACATACTCCAGCGCGTGGTCGGATACGGAGCAGCCCATGGAGGCAAAGAAGTCCAGCCGGTTCAACAGTGCGTTCTTCAAATCCGCGAAAGTATTGATGGCGATGCCGCTCACGGAGGAGAGCTTCGCGAGATAGTCAAAATAATCCGGCTTCTCGATGTTCATCGCCTTATCGGGGCGCCATGCGGGAAGCACCTGTACGTCGAAGGTGTCGTCCTCGGCAATCTGCTTGTGATATTCCAGCGAATCGACAGGGTCGTCCGTCGTGCAGATCAAGGTGACGTTGGAGCTTTTGATCAAACCGCGCACGCTCATGCTGCTCTCCTGAAGCTTGGCGTTGCAGAGATCCCAGACCTCCTCGGCCGTCTTCTTATTCAGCACGCCCGTGTAGCCGAAATAGCGCTGTAACTCAAGATGCGTCCAGTGGTAGAGCGGGTTGCCGATAGCCTTGCCGACACATTCCGCCCATTTCAGGAACTTCTCCTTGTCGGACGCGTCGCCCGTAATGTACTTCTCATCGACGCCGCAGGAGCGCATAAAACGCCACTTATAATGGTCGCCGCCCAGCCAGACCTGCGTGATATTCTCGAATTTGCGGTCGTTTGCAATCTCGGCGGGATTGATGTGGCAGTGGTAGTCCAGCACCGGCGTCGTCTCCGCAAAGTTGTGAAAAAGGTCGCTTGCAGTCTTTGTCTGCAGCAGGAAATCCTTATCCATAAAAGTTTTCATGTTTCATCCTCCTATTTAATTTGATATATTTTAAAGAGTGGTGCCTCTTTTTACCAGTTCGCCCGAAAAGATGACCTTCTGCGGCATCTCCCGATTGTCCAGAATGCCGATCAGCGTCTTTACGATATGGTGGCACAGGGTCTCCAGGCGGTTGTCAACGCTCGTCAGCTCCGGCTCGCAGCAGGTGCTCAGAATGGAATTGTTGTAGCCGACGACGGACAAATCCTGCGGAATGGACAGACCCTTCTTGTGCGCAAACTTGACCGCGCCGATGGCGAGATTGTCGTCCGCCGCGACAATGGCCCGATAGCGGATGCCGCTGTCCAAATCCGAGAGAAAATCCGCGATGGCGGGAAGGTTTGCGTGGTCCCCGGGGAAGTATTGGATATACTCCATGCGCAGGGGAAGCCCCCGCTGGGTCAGCGCGCTCTGGTAGCCCGAGAGCTTTCGGAGCGCCGAGTAGGACTTGGAGTTGTAGAGATAGAGGATATCCTCAATCCCCGTCTCCAACACATAATTCGTGGCCTGCATCGTGGACTTGAAGTCGTCACACATGCTGCAATAGACATTTTCACAGTCGAAATCCGCGTTCAATAAAAGAATGGGGACCTCCCTTGCGGCCTCCCGGATATACTGATTGTCACAGTCGGCTTCCGAGATAAAATTCGAGCCGACGAGAATCACGCTGTCCACCTTCTTGTTGACCAGCAGATTCAGATATTTCTGCTTATCCTCCGGCTTATAGCCCGTGCAGCACAGAATACAGTTGTAATTGTTCCCGCGAAGCTCCTGCTCAATATGATATATGGCGTTGGCCAGATACAAGTCTGAGGAATCCGCACACAGGATGCCGATGGTGTTCATGGAGTTCAGACCCAGCCCCCGCGCAAAGGCGTTGGGCGTGTAGTCACAGGCCTCGATAACCGCGAGGACCTTCTGCCGTGTCTGCGCGCTGACATTGGTAGAGCCGTTCAGGACTCTGGACACGGTTGCAATCGATACGCCGGCCTTTTCTGAAACATCATAAATCGTCATAAAAATCCCTCTCCATACGACAAAGCAAAATGTAAGAAAAAATGTAAGCGCTACCATAAACCAAGGTAATTGTACTATGAAAACCCGCTAAAATCAAGTGTAAAAATCTGAATAATTTATTGACGAAGCGGGAATATTGCAGTAAAATGTAAGAGCTTACAGATATTTGACGTAAGCGGAGAATGGATGAAAGGGATGGTAGAAAATTATGGAACTTCGTACAGCGGCTTCACCAAAGGATGTAAAGAATTACACGACACAGAGGCTTCGGGAAGAATTTTTGATTGATGATTTGTTTCAGACAGGGGAAATCAAGCTGGTTTACAGCCATATCGACCGTATTATCACAGGGTCTGCGGTTCCGACAGAGCCTATCCGGCTTACCGCGGGCGACGAGCTGAGGGCGGAGTATTTCTGTCAGCGGCGCGAGCTGGGCGTGATCAATATCGGGCCTGCGGGCACGATTACCGTGGACGGGAAAGCCTACCCGGTAGGACATAAGGAGGGCATGTATATCGGCATGGGGGCGAAGGAGATTACGTTCGCGTCCGACGACCCGAAGAATCCCGCGAAGTTTTATCTCAACAGCGCGCCGGCGCACAAGTCCTATCCGACCAAACTGATCAAGCCGGCGGGGGAGGCAGGCGAGGACGTTGTGATCATCAAGGACGAGAACAAGGTGGAGCTGGGCTGTCTTGAGGACGCGAACCACCGTGTTATCAACAAATATATCCTCCCGGGACAGGTGGAGAGCTGCCAGCTTGTGATGGGCATGACCGCGCTCAAGCCCGGCAGTGTATGGAATACCATGCCGTGCCACACGCACGACAGGCGGATGGAGGTTTACCTGTATTTCGACATGCCCGAGGACGCTTTTGTCATGCACTATATGGGCGAGCCGCAGGAGACGCGGCATATCGTTATGAGGAATGAGCAGGCTGTGATTTCCCCGAGCTGGTCCATCCACTCCGGAAGCGGAAGCCGCGCGTACACCTTTATCTGGGGCATGGTTGGCGAGAATCAGGATTTCGACGATATGGACGGCGTCGCGATGCAGGATTTGATGTAAGACCTGTCTGAACGGATTTTGTTCGGATATAATAAGGATATTCATGGCAAGTGGATATCCTTTTTTCTTTCATGCGGCAGACTTCGGCGCTTGTGTTTTTCGGAGGAGGAAAAGAAATATCTTGTCACATTGCGCAAAATAAAGTAGAATTATTATTAAGTCATCTTTAGTGCGGTTTAACTGCGAGTGAAATAAAGGAGTGGGAGCGTGTTTTGGAATAATAATAAGGAGCCTTCATTGGGCAAGAAATATTATGAACCGACAAATACGGTAAACGGATATCAGGTGAGACCCGGCAAATATCTGCGCAACGGCGCGACGCTGGTCGAGAACGGGGTGAGCTTTACCATTCATTCCAACAATGCCACCGGCTGCCGTCTGTGCCTGTTTCACAGGCATGAGAACGAGCCGTATGCGGTGATACCGTTTCCGAAATCCTATCGGATAGGGAATACCTGGTCCATGACCGTCTATGGGATCAATCCTGCCGAGTTCGAGTATGCGTATCAGTTTGACGGCGAGTATGATGAGAGGAAGGGGCTTCTGTTTGACAAGGACAGATACATCCTGGACCCCTATGCGCGGGCGGTGTGCGACCAGGGCATCTGGGGCGAGCGGGAGAGCGACAATGCCCATTTTTACAAGGCGCGCGTTGTCGGCAACGGCTACGACTGGGGCAATACCAGCCAGGCCAACCTTGAGCCCAAGGACATGATCATCTACGAGATGCATGTGCGGGGCTTTACCATGGACAAATCCTCCGGCGTGCAGTACCGCGGCACCTTTGCGGGCATTAAGGAAAAGATACCGTATTTGGTGGAGCTTGGAATCAATGCGATAGAGCTGATGCCGATATTTGAGTTTGACGAGCTGGAGGATGTTCGGGAGGTGGACGGCGAGAAGCTGCTCAATTACTGGGGCTACAGTCCGGTATGCTTTTTTGCGCCGAATACAAGCTATGGCTCCCACCGCGAGCACAATCACGAGGGCGACGAGCTGCGCGAGCTGATCAGCGAGCTGCACAGCAACGGCATTGAGGTCATTCTCGATGTGGTGTTCAATCACACGGCGGAGGGAAATGAGCTGGGGCCATGTTTCTCCTTCAAGGGCATTGACAACAATATTTACTATATGCTCACGCCGGACGGGAAATATTATAATTTCAGCGGCTGCGGCAACGCCATGAACTGCAATCATCCGATTGTGCGGCAGTTTATCCTCGACTGTCTGCGCTACTGGGTGGTTTCCTACAGGGTTGACGGCTTCCGGTTTGACCTCGCGTCGATTATGGGGCGCAACGAGGACGGCTCGCCGATGAGCAAGCCGCCGCTTTTACAGCTCCTTGCGTTCGAGCCGGTTCTGGGGCAGACCAAGCTGATTGCCGAGGCGTGGGACGCCGGCGGACTGTATCAGGTCGGCAGCTTCCCGTCGTGGAACCGCTGGGCCGAGTGGAACGGCAGGTACCGTGACGATATGCGCCGCTTCCTCAAGGGCGATTACGGCATGGCGCAGGCGGCCATCAACCGTATCACGGGCTCTCTTGACCTCTATGAGAAGGAGAACCGCGGCGAGAATGCGACCGTCAATTTCCTCAACTGCCACGACGGCTTCACGCTGTATGACATGTATGCGTACAACGACAAGCACAATGAGAAGAACGGCTGGAACAACACGGACGGCACAAACGACAACAATAGCTGGAACTGCGGCGCGGAGGGCGACACGGAGAACCCCGAGGTGCTCGCCCTCCGCAACCGGATGCGCAAGAACGCGTTCGCGGTTCTGATGTGCAGCAGAGGCTCCGCGATGTTCCTTGCGGGCGACGAGTTCTGCAACACGCAGTTTGGCAACAACAATGCGTACTGTCAGGACAATATCATCTCATGGCTGGACTGGACGCGGAAAGAGCAGTACGGCGAGATGTTTGAATTCTGCAAGTTTATGATCGCGCTGCGCAGAAAGCACCCGATTCTCAGAGGACGCTCCGGCCTGAGCGGCTGCGGCTTTCCGGAGGTTTCCATCCACAATAACGGGAGGCGGTGGAACAGCCGGTGTGACGCGGATACACGGACCATCGGCGTAATGTTTGCAGGACGAACCGAGGGAAACATTGAGGACGATATTATTTATATCGGCATCAATGCGTTCTGGGAGGCGCAGACCGTCCAGCTCCCCAACCTCCCTGTCGGCAGGAAATGGCGCGTGATTATGAACACGGAATTTACGCATACCCGGGAGACGGATTATCATAATCTCACGAACTGGAAAGGAGAGGATACGTTCCTGATGTATCCGAGGTCTGTCGTTATCGCGATTGTTGACAAGTACCGCAATTTCTAAAGGAGGCGCGGATTGAACTGCCCTTCCCTAAACTTAAAAAAGTGTTTGATATATCGGAAGAATATGGTATGATTACTGCATAAACGATAAGAAAAGGATGGTGGCCGGATGGCGAGGATATTAGTAGTAGACGATGCGGAATTTATGCGGATGACAATCAGGAAGATTGTGGAGGCCCACGGGCACTCCGTTGTTGCGGAGGCGCCCACCGGCGCAAAGGCGGTAGAGCAGTTTGCGGCGGTGCGGCCGGATGTCGTGCTTCTTGACATTACCATGCCGGAGATGGGCGGCGTGGAGGCATTAAAGCGCATCAAGGAGCTCGACCCCTCCGCGAAGGTGATTATCTGCTCCGCGGTAGGACAGCAGGCGATTGTTGCGCAGACGGTTCAGTACGGCGCGTCGGACTATGTCCTCAAGCCCTTTGAGGAATATAAGCTGATGGCGGCTCTCGACAGTGTGTTGGGAGAATGATTCATACATAGTATCCAAAAAAACGAAAATAATGGTAGACAAACCATTATTTTTGTTATATGATTAAGAAAACGTTTTCCAGAAAACGTTTTCCCATTGCTTGGAGATAGGAGGCACCGTGGTATCAATACGAGATGTGGCAAAGCAGGCCGACGTGGCGATATCCACCGTTTCAAAGGTACTGAACCATTATCCGAATGTCAGTGAGGAGACACGCAGGAAGGTCAATGACGCGATTGCGCAGTTGGGCTTTGTGCCGAACTCGATAGCGTCGGCGCTCTCCTCCAAAAGGACAGGGCGGGTGGCGCTGGTGCTGGATGTGAACCGGCATGTACAGACGGTGGATGAGATTCCCATGCAGTATATTATCGGCGCGATAAACAAGGCAAAAGAGCTGGGGATGGACATTATCACAGTGTTCTTCACCATGATACAGGAGATGGACGTCGAGGAGATGATACGGTATTTTCAGTCGCAGAGTATCGAAGGGCTGATCATATGCGGACTTTCCAAGCAGGATACCATGCTCCGCAGGCTGGTGAAGAGCGGCAAGTTCAAGGTGGTGCTGATTGACGCGCCCGGGGTTGCGGAGAATACGTCGAGTGTCCATATCGACAACACCAAGGCGCAGTATGAGGTGGCCAAGCGGTTTGTGACGGAGAGCGGCAGCAGGAGCATCCTCTACATCGCGGGGAAGAAGAACGGCTATGTGTCGGAGGAGCGGATGCTGGGCATGAGGCAGCTCTCGGAGGAGCTGGGCCTTACGGTATTTTGCAGGTCGGGGAGCTTTAGCGAGCTCGAGGCGAGGCGGATTACCATGAAGTACGCCGCGAAGCGGGACGCGATCATATGCGCTTCCGACCTGATGGCGATCGGTGCGATGAAGGCGCTGATCGAGATGGACATCTACCGTCCGGTGTGCGGCTTTGACGGCATCAGCCTTATGGGCTACGCGGGAAAGCAGATGCACACGGTAAGGCAGGATTTCCGGACGATTGCGGCGAGCGCGGTCGAGGAGCTTGCGCGGCTTATAGAAGGAGGGACCGGTCAGGAGGTCATCCTGCCGCACAAGCTGATCCGGATCAAGTATCTGGATGTGATTTCGTGAAGAGTGACAGTTCATTTGGCAGTCCGGCGTCGGTGCGGCATCCGTCGGTCCGCTATAAGCAAAAGCCGCGCAGAAAAGAGGGAGAAATGAGCGTAAAAACAAACTTAGAGGCAGCAGCACAGAGGATGTACGGCAAGGATGTGAGGGCGCTTGACGACAGGCAGCTCTACTTCGCGATCCTCAACATGACCAAGGACATGATGCAGGGCAAGGGGCAGATTAAGGGAACAAAGAAGGTTTATTACATTTCCGCGGAGTTCCTGATCGGCAAGCTTTTGTCCAACAACCTGATCAACCTTGGCATCTACGACGAGCTGGAGGCCGTGCTGAAGGAGGCGGGAAAGGAGCTGAGCCGCATTGAGGAAATCGAGCCGGAGCCTTCTCTTGGAAACGGCGGTCTCGGCAGACTTGCGGCGTGCTTTTTGGACTCCATTGCAAGCCTTGGGCTTCCCGGGGACGGCATCGGCCTGAACTATCACTTCGGACTTTTCAAGCAGGTGTTCCGGAATCGGATGCAGACCGCGGAGAAGAATGACTGGATTGAGGAGCAGTCCTGGCTGACAAAGACGGACATTACCTTCCCCGTATATTTCGGGAAGAAGAAGGTAATGTCAAGACTGTATGATATCGACGTTATCGGCTATGACCAGGGCGTCAACAAGCTGCATTTATTCGATATTGAGACCATCGACGAGAGCATTGTGGAGGATGGCATTGACTTTGACAAGAGCGACATCGACAGGAATCTGACGCTGTTTTTGTATCCGGACGATTCCGACGAGGCCGGACAGCAGCTTCGCATTTACCAGCAGTATTTTATGGTATGTAACGGCGCGCAGTTGATCATAAAGGAGATGAAGGAGAACGGCTACGATCTTCATAAAATGAACGAGCACGCGGTCATCCAGATCAACGATACCCACCCGACCATGGTGATTCCGGAGCTGATCCGCATTCTGACCGAGGAAGAGGGCTTTGAGATGGAGGAGGCGATTGCGGTTGTCAGCAAGACTTGTGCGTACACGAACCACACCATCCTCGCGGAGGCGCTTGAGAAGTGGCCGATTAAGTATCTGCAGAAGGTGGTTCCGCAGTTGATGCCGATTATCTGGGAGCTGGATAAGAGAGCCGCGATTCGCTACGACGATCCCAAGGTACAGATTATCGACAAGGATTTGCGCGTGCATATGGCGCATATTGATATTCACTATGGCTTCTCCGTAAACGGTGTTGCGGCAATCCACACAGAGATTTTGAAGGATTCCGAGCTGAATCATTTCTATAAGATTTATCCGGAGAAGTTCAACAACAAGACAAACGGAATCACCTTTAGAAGATGGCTGCTTTCCTGCAATCGGGAGCTTGCGGCGTGCATCTCCAGGACCATCGGCGACGGCTACAAGAAGAATGCGGAGGAGCTTGAGAAGCTCTTAGAGCACAAGGATGACGCGGCGTTACTGGCGGAGATTAAGGCCATCAAGAAGGATAAGAAGGCGGCGCTGGCAGCGTACCTCAGGGAAAACGAGGGGCAGGAGATCAATCCGGAGTCCATATATGATATTCAGGTAAAGCGTCTGCATGAGTACAAGCGCCAGCAGATGAACGCCCTGTATATCATCCATAAATATCTTGAGATCAAGGGCGGCAAAAAGCCTTCCACACCGATTACCTTTATCTTCGGCGCGAAGGCGGCTCCGGCGTATGTGATCGCGCAGGACATCATCCATCTGCTGCTGGTGCTGCAGGAGCTTGTCAACAATGACCCTGACGTCAAGGATCATATGAAGGTGGTCATGGTGGAGAACTATAACGTCAGCTATGCGGAGAAGCTGATTCCCGCGTGCGACATTTCCGAGCAGATTTCGCTGGCGTCCAAGGAGGCGAGCGGTACCGGCAACATGAAGTTCATGCTCAACGGCGCGGTCACACTCGGCACGAGCGACGGCGCGAATGTGGAAATCCATGAGCTGGTCGGCGACGACAATATTTACATCTTCGGTGAGAAGTCGGAGGCGGTCATCCGGCATTATGAGAAGGCGGACTATGTGGCGAAGGACTTCTATGAGAAGAGCGCGGTCATCCGCGAGGCGGTGGACTTTATCACCGGCAAGGCCGTTTTGCAGGCCGGCAATGAGGAGCGCCTTGTGCGGCTGCAGAAGGAGCTGATCAACAAGGACTGGTTTATGACGCTGCTCGACCTCGAGGACTACATCGCGACGAAGGACCGCATGTTTGAGGACTACAAGGATGAGGCAAAGTGGGAAAAGATGATGCTTGTAAATATCGCGAAGGCAGGCTTCTTCTCTTCCGACAGAACGATTGCGGAGTACAACAGGGACATCTGGAAGCTGAACTGAGAACCGTGCGCGCTGCCGGTTCAGGATTGCGCAGATAAAAGACGGGGACGTTATTATATAACGGCAGAGTATAAGAATTTGGAGGGAATCAGACATGAAAATAGCAGTGGCAGGTATCGGGTATGTTGGTCTTTCCAACGCCGTTTTGCTGGCGCAGCACAATGAGGTGACGGCGGTCGATGTCTTTCAGGAAAAGGCGGACATGATTAATAACAGGAAATCCCCGATTGTGGATAAGGAGATTGAGGAGTATCTGGCGAAGAAGCCGCTTCAATTAAAGGCGACCACAGACGGGGCGTCGGCTTACCGGGACGCGGAGTATATCATTATCGCGACACCGACCAACTATGACCCTGACAGGAACTATTTCGACACAAGCTCCATTGAAGCCGTGATAGAGCTGGTATTGAAGGTGAATCCGAGCGCGGTGATGATCATCAAGTCCACCGTTCCGGTGGGCTACACCAAGTCTGTCCGGGAGAAGTATAAGATTGACAATGTCATCTTTTCGCCGGAATTCCTGCGGGAGGGCAGGGCGCTGTACGACAATCTGTATCCGTCGCGCATTATTGTGGGCGAGCAGTCCGAGCGCGCGGAGACTTTCGCGAATCTGCTGAAGGAGGGCGCGATCAAGGAGGATATTCCGACATTGTTTACGGATCTGACGGAAGCCGAGGCCATCAAGCTGTTTGCCAATACCTATCTCGCGCTGCGGGTGGCGTATTTTAACGAGCTGGATACCTACGCGGAAGTGCGCGGCCTGAACACGAAGCAGATTATCGAGGGCGTGGGGCTTGACCCCCGAATCGGGAACCATTACAATAATCCGTCGTTTGGGTACGGCGGCTACTGCCTGCCCAAGGATACCAAGCAGCTTCGGGCGAATTATGAGAATGTACCGAACAATATCGTGTCGGCAATCGTGGACGCGAACCGCACTCGAAAAGACCATATCGCGGATATGATTTTGGCGAGAAGGCCGGGAATTGTCGGTGTGTACAGACTGACGATGAAGACGGACTCCGACAACTTCCGCCAGTCCTCCATACAGGGGATCATGAAGCGCATCAAGGCTAAGGGTATCGAGGTTGTGGTGTATGAGCCGGCCCTGAAGGAGGCGGATTTTTTCCGGTCGCGGGTTATCCGGGATTTGGAGGAGTTCAAGAGAATATCGGATGTTATCATTGTCAACCGTGTGACGGACGAGCTGAAGGACGTGGCTGATAAAATTTACACGAGGGATATTTACGGCAGGGATTGATTCCCTGCCGTTTTTTGTTCTGTGGGAAATCGCGACAATCGCAGGAGAAGTCAGGAAAGAATTTGCAGCGCAGGGAAACAGAGGCAGAGCA
>JAMPFV010000001.1:216442-234359 GCA_023664265.1 Roseburia sp. | reverse complement strand
AGAGTGGCTTGGCGCGGCAAATTCTTTGAACGCAAGCTGCGGAGCTTGCGTTTTCGTATGAAACAAGGAATTGCGACAATCGTAGTGGAAGTCAGGAAAGAATTTGCAGCGCAGGGAAACAGAGGCAGAGCAAGAGTGGCTTGGCGCGGCAAATTCTTTGAACGCAAGCTGCGGAGCTTGCGTTTTCTTACAAAACCGTAAGACTGCGCAGGAAAATGTAAGTGGAATCGATAGATTATGATTCAATGCGTTATTATACTAAGGATATACATAAACAGAAGTGAATGGAGGAATTACCATGAAGAAAGCTGACACAAATAAAAAACAAGGGCATATCCTTAGGAAACTGATTATTTCAGGCGTTGTTTACTGTGCGCTGCGTTATGCCATGGCAAATCATGCCACGGCAAAAAGAGCGGGGGACATCCGGGAGGGTGCGGATGATTCGCGGGAGAGCCGCCGCGACGCCCGTCCGTCTTATTTGCAGGAATAATAAAAACAGTCAGAAGCCTTGTCGATAAAGGGTTCTGACTGTAATAAAAAGTGCAGGAGATGGGACTTGAACCCACACGGTATTGCTACCACAGGCACCTGAAGCCTGCGCGTCTGCCAATTCCACCACTCCTGCGAACAGAATTATTTTACCTCTTCGGAGAAGATATGTCAACAGTTTTTCTGCATTTTTGTTTTATTGGAAAAAGGGAGTTTGTTCCGGTTGTAATTGACAGATAATCAGCGGAATTGTATAATATTGGTAGTGGAATCGTAATTTTGCATGAGATAAAGAGAGGTGTAAGAGTATGAAGAGAGTGCTTAGTGTCTTGATGGTGTGTGCGCTGGTGGTTTCCATGTTTGTGCCGGTGAGGGCAAAGGCGGCGGATAATTCGGTTTGGGTGAAGAAGCCCGGCAAACAGGCATGGACCTATACGGACGGGCAGGGGACAAATCTTGTGGCTTCGATTGACGGAGATACACTGTATATCGGCGGAACGGGCGCCGTGCCCTCCTATGACAGGGACAGCCTTGGCAACAGGCCGTGGCATAACAGACCCATACGCGCGTTGGAGTTTGAGACGGGTGTGACCTCCATCGGTGCGGAGGCGTTCTCCAATCTGCGGGATTTGTACCATGTGACAATATGGTCAGGAACCTTTATTGAGGATCCGAGTGCTTTCGGCGGCGCGTCGCAGGGCTGTCTGTTCGACATTATGGGAACCAATATTGTGAGCAGGAATATCGGGAATGTGCCGTATAACAGCCTTGACAGTATTGCGGCGTTTATGCAGCGCTACAGCGGCTATTACCGCTACACGCTGGCGAATTATTATATGATCAAATGGGTGCAGAATTCCGTATCACCCAGAATCGATTTTCTCTTGCCGCAGAGTGTAGTGAGCGAATATACCAACCCGAATTATCCGATTATTGATTATCAGAGCAGGCTGTACTTTGTGTCTCCTCAGCCGGAGGAGGGAATGCTTACATATATTCAGCGGAAGCAGCAGGGAATGGCCGCAATGGAGGCTTTCTCGCTTATGCTCGGGGATGCGACCTATGTGACGTCGTATAATATGTCCATTACGGGCGCAAAGGGAAAGGGAATGGTGGAGCACACGGATACGCCGTTGACCTATATGATAACCATCCCGGCGGAGTTCCAATATCCGGGGAGACAGTTTTTCCTGCTCCAAATCGGGAACGGCGTCGTGAATGTCCTGGCGGATGAGGATTGGAATGACGCGACGCTGACCTTTACGACGGATTATCCGTCTACGGTGTACGCGCTGATATACAAATAAAATATCTGAACGGCACATGTGGGGTGCATGTGCCGTTTGATTTTCCCGGAATATTCATGAGAAGTGGTAAATGTGAGTGCTTGGAGACGGGCGGAAATGAGGAGAGATGGCTAAGAAATTTTATGCGGTTAAGGCCGGAAGGGAAACAGGAATCTTTGAGACTTGGGCGGAATGCCGGAATCAGATTCACGGCTTTTCCGGTGCGATATATAAGAGCTTTGCCACGAAGGCGGAGGCGGAGGCCTTTGTCGGGGCGGGCGGCGGGGAACAGTGTCCTGTATCGGGAGGCGGTGTACCGGCCGTGGAGGCAGAGACGCAGGCTGTCGCGTACGTGGACGGAAGCTACGACGCGGCAGCCAATGCTTTTTCCTATGGGATGGTGCTGTTCCACAACGGACAGGAGCAGCATTTCTCAGAGAAATATATGGACGAAGATCTGGCGCAGATGCACAATGTCGCGGGCGAGATCAAGGGCGCCGAGGCGGCGATGCGCTACTGTCTGGACAACGGTATCCCGAGTATTACGATATACCATGACTATGAGGGCATCGCAAGGTGGTGCACCGGTGAATGGCAGGCTAAGAAGGAAGGGACAATCGCCTACGCGGAGTATTACAAAAGGGCAAGCGCCAAGGTGGATATCCGATTTGTGAAAGTAAAAGGACACTCGGGGGATACTTATAACGAGCTTGCGGACAGGCTGGCGAAGTCAGCGTTAGGTAACGCCGCGTTGGGCAACGCCGCGCCGGTATCGCACAGCGGATAAAGTGTTTTCTTAGCTGTTCTTCCAGCGCAGGATTTCTTCCAGATGCTCCTTCACCGCTTTCTCCTGCCCTTCCTCTGTGGGCAGATAGTAGCGCCGATTCTCCAAGCTCTCCGGCAGACACTTCATCTTGGAGAGCTTTTCCTGTGTGTCGTGGGCGTAGATATAGCCCTTGCCGTAATCGAGTTCCTTCATAAGCGCGGTCGGCGCATTGCAGATTTGAAGCGGCACAGGCTCCGCAGGAAGCTCCCGCACATCCTTCTTGCACTGCTCACAGGCCGCATACAGCGCGTTGGACTTAGGCGCCATGGACAGGTAGACGACCGCATGGGTCAGATGGACGTCGCACTCGGGCATTCCCAGAAAGTGGCAGGCCTGATAGGCGGCGACGGCAACCTGCAGCGCTTGGGAATCCGCCATGCCGACGTCCTCACTGGCAAAGCGTATCAGCCGTCTTGCGATATACAGCGGCTCCTCCCCACCGTCCAGCATTCGGCACATCCAGTAGACCGCCGCGTCGGGGTCGCTGTTGCGCATGGATTTGTGGAGTGCGGATATGAGGTTGTAGTGCTCCTCCCCGTTTTTGTCATAGAGCAGGGAGCGGCGGTTCATGCACTGGGAGAGCACCTCCGCGCTCACGTGAATCCTGCCGTCGCTGTCGATTTCCCCGTTGAGGACGGCCATCTCCAAGGTGTTCAGCGCGGTGCGGGCGTCTCCGTTCGCAAAGCGGGCGATGGCGTCAAGCTGCGGCCCGTCGATGGCGATTTCCATGGAGCCGAGCCCCTTTGGGCTTGTCAGCGCGTGGTCGAGCAGTTCGCGCAGGTCGGTCTCCTCAAGCGCCTTCAGCACGAAAACCTTACAGCGCGACAGGAGCGCGGAGTTGATTTCAAAGGAGGGATTCTCCGTGGTAGCGCCCACCAGAATAATGCTGCCCTTCTCCACATAGGGGAGGAAAGCGTCCTGCTGTGCCTTGTTGAAGCGGTGGATCTCGTCCGTAAACAGGAGTGTCCTAAGGCCGATTTTGCGGTTGTCCTCCGCCCGGGCCATGACCTCCTTGATTTCCTTGATGCCGCTTGTCACCGCGCTGAACTCCACGAAGGAGGCGCGCGTGCGTCCCGCGATAATTCTTGCGAGGGTCGTCTTGCCGACCCCGGGCGGCCCCCAGAAAATCATGGAGGAGATTTGGTCTCTGTCGATAAGCTGCCGCAGGAGCTTTCCCTCTCCGAGCAGATGCTTTTGTCCTACATATTCGTCTAATGTTTCCGGCCGCAGGCGGCTTGCAAGCGGAGCGCTTGCGCTGCGGTCGTCAAACAGGCTTAATTGTCCCATACTGTCACCTCGCGTTGTACTCAATATTGACGGACCACTTTGCCAATTCCGATAAAATCGGCATCAAATCCTGTGTCAGATGGGTTGTCTCGTACTCCACCCGTATGGGAACCTCCGCGTATTCCGTGCGCTTTATAAGCCCGTTGTCTTCCGGCTCCTTTAAGGATTTAGCCGGCATTGTATTGGAAATTCCTTTGATTTTACGCTTCAGGTCATTGTAACGGGTAGCGCCGCCGGTATTTAAGGAACACAGGATAGAGAGTTTCCATTTCCCGCCGAGGGCGCCGGATACTTTTTTCAGCGGGCATGTATCCGTACAGGGACAGGCAGTGTTGGTTGTCATAGCCGTTTTCTCTTTCAACTCATTTTTTTCTTATTTACTCATAAATATCTTCGTAATTGACACCTGATTGGTGTGTAAATATAATTATAGACAATACGGAAATAAGAGTAAAGCGTTTTTTGAGAGTAAATGAAAAAGGAGACATAAGATATGCAAAAAGAGTTTGACATCCAAGCTTATATGACGCAGGGCGTTGTGCGTGTCGTCACGGATGCCCTGCATGCGACTGCAAAAAATCCGAAGGAAGCGGCTTTTATGGGGGCTTTTGCAATCGCCTCGAAGAAGGCATCCAAAAAGCGGGCGGCTGCTGAAAAGCAGGGCGAACATATTCCCCCGTTTCTGATTGCCGGCATTACAAGCGCCTGTAACCTCCATTGTGCGGGATGCTATTCCAGGGCAAACCATGCCTGCTGTGACAGCCAACCGGCAGACCAGCTTACCGCTGAACAATGGAACCGTATATTTGAGGAATCCGACGAACTTGGAATCAGCTTTATCCTCCTTGCGGGCGGTGAACCGCTGATGCGGTATGATGTGATCGAGCAGGCGGCCCGGCATAAAAATATCCTGTTCCCCGTTTTCACGAATGGGACATTTCTGGGGGAGAAATATCTTGACCTGCTGGATGAAAACAGGAACCTGATTCCCATCATCAGCATTGAAGGCGATGCGGGGATTACGGACAGCCGCAGAGGGGAGGGCGTCTACGAAAAAATCACGGCGGCAATGGAAAGCATTCGGGACAGAGGACTGGTATTCGGCGTATCCGTGACCGTAACCACCGAAAATATGCAGGAGGTCTATTCTGATGAATTTATTGACCGGCTGTATTCACTTGGCTGCAAGGCGGTCATCTATGTGGAGTTTGTCCCTGTGACGGAGGAAAGCACTCATCTTGCGCCGCAGGAGAGCGACCATGATTTTATGCAGAAACAGCTCCAACGTCTCCGTTCGGAGAACCGGAAAATGGTCTTTATTTCCTTCCCCGGGGATGAAAAGAGTTCCGGCGGGTGTGTGGCGGCGGGAAGAGGATTTTTCCACATCAACTCACACGGCGGGGCTGAGCCATGTCCGTTCTCGCCCTATTCCGACGTCAATGTCGGAGACACTTCCATCAGGGAGGCGCTGAAATCCCCGCTGTTCCATGCGGTCAATGCGGAGGGACTGCTGAAGGATGAACACATTGGCGGTTGTACGCTGTATATGAACAGGGATAAGGTCGAGGAGATTATGGCGCGGTAAATAAATGATTGCTTGCCATGCATAATTATGCTATAATTATGCCAAAGAAGGGAGTGGAATCGTATGCCTCTTATAATGCCAATAAAGGATTTGCGTAAGACAACCGAGATTTCCAATATCGCACATAGGGAGCAGGAGCCTATTTTTATTACCAAAAACGGATATAGTGATTTGGTTGTAATGAGCAGTGAATTGTATGATAAATTTGCAAGAATCAACCGCATTGACCAAGCTGTTTATGAGTCTGAGCAGGAAGTATCCGACGGAGCGGAAGCCGTAGATGCGGAGCGCGTTTTTGAAGAACTGGAGAAAAAGCACTTTGGATAAATATAAGGTAAAAATCAACCCGAAGGCCATACGCGAATTAGATGATATTTACAAATACATTGCAAGTGAAAAAATGGCTCCTGAAAATGCTAAAGGACAGGTTGACAGAATCAAAAAGGCTGTTTTGAATTTAAGCACGTTTCCACAGTCCCATCAAGAGCATAATGAGGGAAGATATGCGGGAAGTGGTTACAGACAACTGCTCATCGACAATTATATCGCTATATTCAGAATTGATGAAGAGGACAAAACGGTCTATGTTATAACGATACAGTATCAGGGACGAACCATATAAAGAAAGCGCAAATGTCGAAACACAGGCATTTAGCGCTTTTTTTGTCAGAACGGAAATTGCGACGAATGTGGCGGAAGTTAGGAAAGAATTTGCCACGTAAGCAATGCAAGCTATGGAGTATTTCCGCGAAAAATCGATTGACAGCTTGGTTTACCGGTTGTAGAATAGACGTAGGTCTACAACCGGTAGAATACTGAGAAGCGCAGTTTCAGCCATCGCTTCTTGGACGCTGCCGACGGGAAGCAGCGCTTCCGCAGGCGGCATAGGGATGGGAGGTCTGTATGGAATACAAGCTGGGTGAGATAGAGATGAAGTTCGCACAACTGATATGGGAGCATGAGCCGCTTTCTTCGGGGGAGCTGGCAAGGCTGAGCGAGGCCGCGCTGCACTGGAAGAAGTCCACGACCTACACGATTCTGCGGCGCTTATGCGACAGGGGGCTGTTTCGGAATGAGGACGGCGTCGTGACCTCAAACGTGTCGCTTGAGGAGTTTCTGGCTAAGCGGAGCGAGCAGTTTGTGGAGGACACCTTTCAGGGGTCACTCCCGCGCTTTTTGGCGGCGTTTACCTCGGGCAGACGGCTGTCCGACAAGGAGGTGGAGGAGTTGAGAAAAATTATTGAGGAGAACGGAGGGGAAGCGTGCGATGACAGCTTATAATGCGTTGCTTTCGACCGTGCTGCGGATGAGCCTGACGGGCAGCGTCGCGATTGCGGCGGTACTGCTTGTGCGATTGGTTCTGCGGCGTGTGCCTCGGATATTCAGCTACCTTCTGTGGAGCGTGGTGCTGCTGCGGCTTCTGTGTCCGGCCTCCTTTTCGTCGGCGCTGTCGATCTTTCGGGTGATTGACGCGCCGCCGGATTCGCGGGATTTTGTGCAGGAGGAAGCGGTACGGATACCTCAAGAGGGCGAGGGAGTTGCGCCGCAGACGGGACTTTCGGCGGCAGAGCATCCGGAAGCGGGAGGAGTATGGACGTTTGCGGAGACGGTGGCGTCTCGTCGGTCTTGGAGCCTTTGGGCAGTGTACGGGCTTATCTGGCCGGCGGGCGTGGCAGCGCTGTGGATATACGGCATTGTCAGCGGATGCAGGCTTCGGCGGAGGCTGGTGGGCGCGGTGCCCGATGAAGGGAATATTTATCTGTGCGATTATATCGAAACGGCCTTTGTGCGGGGCGTGCTTCGCCCACGCATCTGGCTGCCGACCGCGCTGACGGAGGAGGAGCGGGCCTATATTCTGCTCCATGAGCGGACGCACATCCGAAGGGGCGACCCTGTCTGGCGTCTGCTGGCATATCTGGCCCTGTCCGTGCACTGGTTTAATCCGCTTGTGTGGTGCGCCTTTTTTCTGTCGGAGCGGGATATGGAAATGTCCTGTGATGAGACCGTCCTGCGGAGCTTGGGAGCGGATGTGCGGGCGGACTACTCCGCGTTGCTGCTGAATCTGGCGAGCGGGCGACGGGGGTTTGCGGGCGCGCCGCTCGGCTTTGGCGAGGGCAATGTGAGATGTCGGATTAAAAACATTATGCGGTACAAAAGGACAGCGGCATTCATCGGGCTTCTGGCATTGGCGGTTGTCGCAATCGTGTTTGTCGTGCTCGGGAGCAATCCGACGGAAGCGGAGGATGCGCCACAGGAGGCCGCTTTGGGAAGGACACAGGATGAGCCGCTTGTGCTTCCGGAGCAGATTGCGGTAACGACGCCTGTCATAGATGAGAATATGATATGCGGGGCGGACGGGCCGATTCTGGATTATGCGGATGAGCGCCGCCTGATTTTCCATGACTATTACGGATTGTTTGTCTATAATACAGAGGAAAATAAGCTGACGGGCGCGATAGACTTGGAGCCGATCGGATGTCAGTATACGCAGGGGGATTCGTACTGTGAGGTGCAGGTGTCCAAGGACGGGCGGACGGTATACATGCACCCGATAAATTTGGCGGATATGTATGTGTATGAGACGGCGGGCCAAACGCTCACCCGTCAGCCCTATGATATGGAAGGGGTAGAGACGTTTGAGGGGCTGCGCGCGACATCGGACTGTGTGGCGCCGGACTTCACGGTTCTGCGCTCGGCGGACTGTGTGCCGCTGTCCGAGGAGCGTTGGATTTATCTGGAAAGCGGAAGCGGCATGGCGGCAGGGGTGTATTATATTGTCGAGTGGAACGGAGAGCGGGTGCAGATGCTCCTGGAGTTGCCGGAGGAGGAGAAGCTTGGCGGGAAAAGCTATGATATTTCTCCGGAGGAGGCAGCCATACAGACCTACTTTGTAAATTGTCTCAGATAGAACAGCTCCTCCGCGGCAATGTCCTTCTCCAGCCATGCGTAGCGAAACAGTGCGTAGCCGTCACAGCCTGACTGCCTGGAGAGCGCATACTGATAGGCCAGATTGACGTTGGATGCCGTCCAACCCACATCCGTTTTGGACGGCGTGCCGGCCATATAGAGCGCAAGTCCTGTGTAGATGGGAATATCAAGTCTGTTGAGCGCAAGCCACGCGCTGCACCGCTCTGAGAACATTTGCCGCGCGCCGCTGCCTGTCAGATACATGTCGCTCCAATAGAGCTGCGGCATGATATAGTCGATATAGCCCGGGACAGAGAGCCAAGTGTCGATATCCGCGCCCTGCGCGCGGGCGTTGTCAAGGTTGCCTGCCGGACTGATTCCGAAGGTGCAGGCGGGCCGCACCGCCTTGATGGTCTGATATACCTGCAGTATCAGCGCATTGACATAAGCCTTCTTGGACGGGAGATCCAGTGCGTCGTTCATTCCCGAGACGTAAAAGTAATCGTCAAAATGGATGCCGTCCACGTCGTAGCCGTTTACCACCTCCAGGACGCCGCAGGTGATGAGCGCCCTCGCCTCTTGACTTGCAGGGTCAAACGCAAGACAGAGCTGGCCGCTCCGTGTGCGGTATTCGATCAGATAAGGAGCAAACAGCGCATACTGCGGCGTTGCCTTGAAGCTTTCCGTCGTCGCGTTGTTATGGGAAATCCGGTACGGGTTTATCCACGCCTCGAATTGAAGCCCCTTATCGTGCGCGAGTGTGACCATGATTTGCAGCGGGTCATACGCGGGGGCGCTTCTGTCGGAGCTGATATATACGGACCACGGATAATAGGCGGAGGGATAGATGGCGTCGCCCATGGCCCGCACCTGTACGATAACCGTGTTCATGTTGTTTTCCAGAATCTTGTCGTACATGGCGCAGACGCGCTCGCGGAAGGCGGCTTCGTCCTTGTCTTGCAGAAATTCCTCCATATCCAGATAAGAAATCCAGCAGGCCCGCTTTTCCGGTGCCTCGGCGGCATGCACGGTATGGATGCCGGAGGAGAACAGCGTTAGGAGCAAGAGCAACAGGCCCGCGCTCAGAAAGTGTTTTATCGTTGCTTTTGTCGAAGATATGTTCATAAAAATCCCCCATGCCGCTCTTGGCGGCTCAATACAGACTGTTCCGTGTATGCTTTCCGCACACTCCTTACCGGTTTTCCGTGTTTTCTCCGGAGTTGGCATATCGGGTCCGGTAGCCGTGGTTCTGCGCCGGCCGCAAATCGTTCGGGAACTGCGTATCCGCGTAGATGTCGGTCTGGAGCCGCTTTACCATGGAGAATACCTCTCTGTAGTCGGCAATATCGCAGATGGACAGACCGTGTGAGGAATGCGAGTCCCGCGCGTTATAGCTGTCGTGATTGCAGACGGATACCACATCGCCCACGCCCAGCCACTGGTCGAAAATCCCCCTGTGGATATTGATATGAGAGAAGTCGGTAAACGGCTTCATCTCATAGGTATAGGAAAATGTTCCGCCCGAAACATAAATCCCCCTGTCGGTAATGATGTACTCGGTATTCTTGTACTTCCTGACGGACAAAAAGATACCGCCCAGATAAATCCATACGGGCATAAGGTGCAGCAGCAAAAACGGCACGACGAAGAAGGAGACCTCGCTGAGGATGCCGCCGAGTCCCATGCCGACAATAACGCCGAAGTCTACCAGGGCCCAGATAAGCGCAAAGGGGAGCAGCGGATTAAACACACTCTCCAGCAAGAAGCATTTCTTATTCGGCTTTCCGCGCCATAATATCGTCTCATTTTGACCTACCATCAGTTCCAAATCCGAACACTGCATTGATAAGTACCTCCTCTAAATCGTAAAATCATTTTTATCCTATGATAACTATATCAAAAAATCCGGCGAAAGTACATACCGAAAGGATTGTAATAATTCAGCCATGCCATTCATGTCCGGCGTCCGCCCTATAGAAAAATGATTATACAAAGAATTATTGTTCAGGCTTTCGACATGATTCTGCGGGATTTTGCGTTTTTTGACAAAAGATGGAACGGCATGATATAATCATTTGGTAAACACGCCGAAACGGTTTGAGGGTATTGCGCGGTGCGGCGGAACAATACTAAAGCGGAACAATATTAAATTTGAAAGGAAAAGGATGTCATGGCGATTATTGTTTACGGAACGCATGTTTTTACAAAGATGGCGGGGTATTACGGGCCGCGGGAGGAGTGTCCCGTCTGCGGCCGGAGCTACAAAAAGGGCTATGTGCGGATTCGGAGATGGGCGCATGTGGAGTACATACCGTTGTTTCCGGTAAAGACGACTTATTTTAAAATGTGCCCGATATGCGGCAGAGGCGTGGATTTGAAGAAGAAGGAAGCAAAGGCGGAAATGGCGGGCAGCAGGGATGACGGCGGACAGGCGTTTGAAGCGTACGCAAAGCATATCCTGGCAAACAGGCCCTCCGGCTTTATGTCCACGGACAACAGCTATGAGCTCTGGTTGAAGGATCTGGCGACGGGAGAGGAAATCCGCGTGGCTTCTGAGCTTACCAAGAAGGAATTAAAAAAGATGAAAAAGATACGGGGATATAAGCAGATCCCCGTAGTGAAGGGATAAGCGGAAAAGAGAAGGCGGTTCAGTGAATCGCCTTCTCTATGATTCCAAAGCCCAGCGGGTAAGGCCCCGTGTGTACGCCGATGGTCGCGCCAATCTGGTAGGCGGGAATCGCGTCGATGGTATAGCCCTTCTCCCGCAGAACCGCCAGCGCGTGGTCGCGGAAGGCGATGCCCTCCTCGCGGTCATAGCCGTAACCCACCGCAATGCTGAAGCACTCGATTCCCAGTCGGCTTTCCTTCAGATAATCCAACAGAAGCTCCAAGGCCTTCTGCGTCGTGCGCTTGCGCCCCCTGTCGATGCCGGAGGGGAAAATCTCGCCCTGCTTCAGGGTGATGATGGGGCGGATGTCCAAGACGCTTCCCGCCACGGCCGCAACCCTTCCGATGCGCCCGCCGTGCTTGAGATACTCCATATTGCCGACCGTAAAGAAAATCCTTCCCGTGCTTTTGATTTCCTCCAGACGGGCGATGGTGTCCTCATAGCCTGCGCCGCTGTCCCGCAGCGCCACGGCCTCCAGAACGTACTGCCCTTGGAGCACAGTGTTGATGGTGGCGTCGATAACGGTAATCCGCGCCTGCGGATATTTTTCCAGAATAAGCGCCCGCGCGTTCAGCGCCGACTGCATGGAGCCGCTGAACTTCGTGGTAATGCAGATGCAGATGACAGGCGTCCCCGCCTCCGCAAAAGGGAGAAACGCCTCCTCGTAATCGTTGATGGACGGCATGGAGGACTTGGGATACACGCCCTTTCTGTCAACCATCTGCTGATAAAAGTCGCGGATGCCGATTTCGACAATCTCCTTTTGATAATTGGTATCGTCAAAGGATACATAGAACGGGACTACCGTGACATTCTTCTCCCGCACCAGCTCGGTGGGGAGGTCGCAGGAGCCGTCGCTGATAATATGAAATGCTTCACGCATGGCAATCAAACCTTTCGTATACGGATTGCGCTTTTCGCGCAGGGCGTCTTACCGCGGCAAAATGCCCTTGTTGATACATAATACTACGTTTACGCGAAAAAAGCAATCTGTTTTAGAGATATATATGATAAATTATGGTTTTTTTATCTGTTCTTCGTGGTTATGATTACTATGTAATGAAAATCAGTCCGTCACAGGTATCTTTTTATCCGCGTTCAGGATATGGTTGATGAGCCAGCCGAGCAGAAATTCCAGCAGCTCCTGAAGGCGCTCCTGCGGATTGTCCTCGATTTCGTCCAGATGAATGTTTTCCAGCTTGTCGATAAATGCCTCGTGCGCGCGCTTCTGTGCGGCGAGCCCTTCATAGTGAATCGCCTCCATATATTCCTCCTCGTCCTGAAAGTGCTCCGCGGTGTAGGCCTTTAACTCGTTTAAAATATCTGTGATTTTGTCATAGCTTGAGGACGCGTCGTAGGACTTGACCAGTTGGCTGGCCTTGCCGACAATGCGGAACAGCTCCCGATGCTCCTTGTCGATTAGGTCAATGCCAATCAGATAGTCGTCCGTAAACTCGCAGGGATTTTCCTTTACCATCCACTCCTCCAGCGGCGGCAGCTTGCCAATCAGAATATCGCTGCTGAGAATGTGGTGGTACAGCCATCGCGCAAGGAATGTGACCAGCTCGGTCAAAACCTGCTGCTGCTCGGACAGCTCGTCGATGTTTGCCAAGTCGAGCGTCAGGATTTTCTCGCGGAAAAAGGCGTGCTGCGAGCGCTGCAGAATCAGCTCGGGGTCGCGGATCTGCGTCATGTACGCCTCCTCGTTCGCAAAGTGCTGCTCGGCGTAATTGTCAAGCTCTGAGAGCAGCTCCTTGAGCTGTTGGTAGTAATCGCTGTGATAGTCGGTGGTTACAAGGGTGTACGCTCTATTTAACAGCTCGAAAAGATACCGGTGCTCCGAATCAATCTGTTCAATTCCTATTTTACAGTCGTCCGTAAATTCAAACATGATGAATCATCCTTTCCTGAATATGATTTTGTGTCCATTATATCATATGAAAGGGAAAAAACAATAGAAGAATCGGGCGCGCGGGGCAAGTCCGAGGCGGGGCGGCGCTTTACATTGCGCGGGCTTTTTGGTATAATGCGGCATAAGGGGGGGATAGGGCATGAAAGAAGTTCGGTTTTATGAGCGCGTGGAGGACAGTCTGTTGCACTTTGCCGTTATCATCGCGAAAGCGGACGGCAAGTGGGTATTCTGCAAGCATAGGGAGCGGGATACCTATGAGGTGCCCGGCGGGCACAGGGAGGCCGGCGAGGATATATTGGAGACGGCGAAAAGGGAGCTTTATGAGGAGACGGGCGCGACGGACTTCGACATCACGCCGATTTGCGTCTATTCGGTTACGGCAAAGGACAATTTCAACGGGGAGGAATCCTTCGGGATGCTGTACTTTGCGCAGATCAGGGAATTTGAGAGGGAGCTGCACAGCGAGATCGAGAAAATCATTCTCACGGACGATTTGGTGGAGCGCTGGACGTATCCCGAGATTCAGCCCCGCCTGATAGAGGAGTATGAGCGTCGGGCGGCGGAAGGAATAGGATGGCGATAGGACTGCAGAGGAGGGAAAAGGTGGAACTGCTGGAAAGGACAGACCTTTTTCAAAAGGAAATCAATGCACTGCGCCCGATGGAGGGCGAAATGCTGCGGCAGATACGGGATTATTACAGAGTCGGATTGACGTGGACGTCCAATGCGCTGGAGGGAAATTCCCTGACGGAGAGCGAGACTAAGGTGCTTTTGGAGGACGGGCTGACCGTGGGCGGGAAGCCGCTCAGGGACATATTTGAGGCGGCAGACCACGCCAAAGCCTATGACTTTATGTTTTCGCTGATTCGTGAGCGCCGCATAGAGGAGTCGGCGGCGGTTCGGATGCATGAATTGTTTTATTGGAACATTGAGCGGGAATATGCGGGGCGGTATAGGGATATTCCCGTGATTGTCACAGGGTCGCGCTATCCCGTGGCGGCCCCTGAGAAGATAGGGGAGGAGATGGAGCGGCTGTTTGAATGGGCGCGGAAGGAGCGGGAAGAATACCATCCCGTGGCGTTTGCGGCACAGCTTCACAGGCGCTTTGTGTTCATCCATCCCTTCAAGGACGGGAACGGCAGGGTCGCAAGGCTGCTGATGAACCTTGCGCTGCTTCAGGACGGGTATCTGCCCGCAATCGTCCCGCCGATTCTGAGGTCGGATTATGTGGCTCTGCTGGAGCGGGCGCACACGGAGGACGAGGATTTTGTGGCGTTTATCGCGGAGCGGGAGCTTGAGTCTCAGAAGGAAATCCTGCGCCTGTTCGGCGTTCCGTTTCCAAAAAATATTTAATCCGTGAGTCATTCAAACAACAAGCGAAGCTTTTTGCAATCGGGCGTATAATGCAATTTATTGCATTTGCGCTCGATTTTTTCATTTTATTAAGGAATTGCAATAATCGCAGCGGTAGTTAAGAAAAAGTACATACTAAAATAAATAATATACCTTGACAGACGAGGTATATTGATATAGACTATATCTCATAAGAACAAGGAGGGAGGCGCGCGGATGTCCATCACGTCAGACATTCTCAGAGGACACACGGAGGCAATTATCCTGTCTCACCTGCTGGAGCAGGACAGCTACGGGTATCGGATTAACAAGGATATTATGAAGAAGACGGAGAATCGCTACGAGCTCAAGGAAGCCACGCTCTACTCCGCATTCCGCCGGCTGGAGCAGGCCGGCTACATCAGAACCTATTGGGGGGACGAGACCGTAGGCGCGAGACGGCGCTACTATGCCATCACCGACGAGGGCAGGGACGCCTATGTGACGTATAAGCAGGAGTGGCAGGAAGCCAAGGAAATGATAGACAAATTATTGAAATGAGCGGGGAGGAGACGAAGTTGAGTATGGAAGACAGAATTAAACAGCACTTTAACGAACTTTTTGCGGAGGCGTCCAAGACACGCAAGACGCTGGACCTCAAGCAGGAGATGCTCCAGAATGCGCTGGACAAATATCGCGACCTGTTGGCGGAGGGGTATACCGAGGAGGACGCCTACCAGAATGTGATTCATTCCATCGGTGACATCAGCGAGCTTTTGGCGGAGACCGAGGAGAAGAATCTCCTGACTTTGCCGGAGGCGGACAGGCGCAAGCGCGCTTTGCTGAAAGCGGTTTCTGTCGGGATGTATATTTTTGCCGTCGTCGTATTCTTTTTCTGCGGGATACTGGACGAACTGCCCTGCGGCAGATATTTTGATTATTCGACCTTGGGCGTCTGCCTTGCCGCGCTGGTATGCATTCCGCCGACGGGGATGCTGGTGTACGCCGCCAATATGTATCCGGGCTATGTGAAGCGGGATAAGCCGGATATGGTGGAGGAGTACAAGGAGCGGCGATATACGCAGAACCGGAATAAGGCCGTCAGGAGGTCCATCAATACCATTATCTGGACACTTACATTGGTTTTGTATTTTGCGGTCAGCTTTTTGACCTATCAATGGCATATCACTTGGATTATCTTTCTGATTGCGGCCTGCGTACAGTCGATTGCGGGACTGATTTTCAGTCTGAGGGAAAGTGAGTAGAATGCGGACAGGATGCAGATAGGGCGTAAAGGAGGCAGGTAAGGAGTATGAAAGGCTTAAAAATAGGCTTGATCGCAGTGCTCAGCGCGATTGTGCTGGGGCTGTGCGGTACGCTTGCATGGGGCTTGGAGAACGGGGGAGAGTTCCCGACAGGCGTCACATACGCGGACATGCGGCTGGTGTTGGACGAGGAGGTATCCCTCGATGGGATTGAGCGGATTGACATCCGCTATGATATGAACAGCAATGACGTGATTTTCCGCGAGGGGGAGGGGAATACCCTGAGAGTGAGGGAATATGCGAATTATGAGGCGAAGGAGAACGAGGTCTCCACTGTCGCCGTGCGGGGGGATACCCTTGAGGTTGTGGGAAAAAGAAGGAGTGCGCATACGGTCCGCGTATTCGGCTTCGGCTATGGCAGCGGATACGGCTATACGGAGATTTGGCTGCCAAGCGCATACCAAAACGCGCTGACCGTGAAGACCACGAGCGGGGACATTCAGGCGGACATGGAGCTTGCGCTGGACGGGGAGCTGTCCCTTGCAAGCACAAGCGGCGATATGACAGTACAGACGGTGTCCGCGTCGGCGCTGACGCTTACGGCGAGCAGCGGAAGCATTACGGGGGATCGCCTTTGCGCCGCGGACGGAGCGGGTGCGATAACCATCGGGACCACGAGCGGAGATGTGGGGGCAGGGCAGCTTGCAGGGGACACCTCGATAGAGACCACGAGCGGGAACGTCAACGTGGAGACAATAGTCGGAACCTTTGCGGGCTTGGCTTCAAGCGGTGATATTACAGTCGGCAGTGTGGACGGGGATGCGGAGGCCTCCGCTTCGAGCGGATGCATCAAGATCAACGGCGGGGGCGGCGCGCGGGAGATTTCCACCAGCTCCGGAGACATCCTGCTTGAGGGCGTCGCGGATGCTTTTGACGTCCGCACGACGAGCGGAGATGCCGTCATCAGGGCTGAGAAGGGCGCGGGATATATCGAGACCACGAGCGGGAACGTGCGCCTGACTCTGCCGGAGCTCACGGGAAAGCTTGAGATTCAGACCACCAGCGGGGAGGTCGGCGTCAGCCTTTCGGAGAATGCGGTCATGGAGTTTGAGGCAAAGACGGCCAGCGGCGGTATCGACACCTTTTTTGACGACAGCCTGAGCTTCTCCAAGAGGGGAGACAGCGCCAAGGGAAGCGTCGGCAGCGGGGCACAGCGCTATGCGGTTGTCATCGGGACCTCGAGCGGGGATGTGCGAATCACAAAGTATTAAGGAAGCGTTTTAATAATCGGACAAGCCTTACCCGGAACCGGACGAATCTGCACCGAACATGTATTGTATTTAAGGCGGGAACGGTATATAATGGAACCGCAAGTCATTTACTGCATGACAAAATACAGACAAGGATTCAAGGAGGAAAGGGTTACAATGAAGAAAAAGGCTGTAATTACATGGATTATCTTTGTGATATGTGTGATTGCCACCATAGGGTTCCGGTATTTATCGGACAATGAGCAGGTCGAGTATGAGGAGGTCACGGCCAGGGTTGTGAGCGCGGAGAAGAAGACTGTGAGGAATCGCTCAACCCACAGTACATATACCTCCTATGAGGTGAAGGTGGAGTACGACGGGAAGGAGTACGACCTTAAAAACGCGCACAGCGCTTATTATCGCCAGGGAGAAACGATCACGGCATATCTGTCCCGCGGCAAGCTGTATGCGGACGTGGAGGGCGTACAGTCGTCCACAATGCTCTTTTATGCTTATTTCGCGTTCCTGGTCGGAAGCGTGGTGATGTTTGGCGTGGCGCTGAATAACACCATAAAGGCCAAACAGATGGGCTAAAGCACGACGGATTGCAGATAACGCCCCTCTCCGGCGATTTTCCGCGGCTTGGCGACAAAGCCGGAGGCGGCAAGGCGTTCATTGAGCTGTCCGAAAAGAATGTGGTAGAGCTCGTTTGCAATCTCCCCGGGGGCGATGCCGTGGCGGCTGCAGAGCAGAGCTGAGATAAGCTGCGGCGTGTCGAGGGCGGACTTTATTTCCACGTAGAGGCATTCCTCCGTCAGCCGCTCCAGCGCGTCCATGACGGGCTTCTGAGTGTCACGGTAGACGGGAACAGCAATCCGGCCGTCTCGAATATAGCCAAACAGTGACATCAGCAACTTGGACAACGTCGTAGATTCTAAGGCTTGCGTATAATAAGCGATAGGTAGGCAACTACCTCAAAAAGTAGTCCGCTTCTGATTATGCGGAAAAGAAATAGGTCGTGTCAACGTGGTTCGCTTCCGGTCATGCGAATGATAAATAGACCGTGAAAAAGTTTGTAAGCCTCTTGCCGGAAAAGGTAAGGGGCTT
>JAMPFV010000001.1:183491-216342 GCA_023664265.1 Roseburia sp. | reverse complement strand
TGAAGATAAGATATAACAGTTAATAAATGCTATAAAAAGTGTCTTATCAGAATTTTGTTTTGCCAAACTAATCATTGCCGCAATTACAATAAAATTTATTGTAAGCAATAGCAGATGAGACAAATTATGCGAAGAAAGAAATTGAAATTGTTAAATCACAGATAAGAGAAACAGAAAATCATGGATTCAAGTATTTTCTATAGGAATTGCGGTTGCTTTCCAACATATTCTGATTTTTATTGAAATATTTTCCCTTTCATGTATAATAAAGAATGTGCGCCGCATAGGGCGAAAATATAGGAAAATACGAGGTTTCAACATGATCAGTGCAAATAATGTAACTTATAGAGTAGGCAAGAAAGCCTTATTTGAGGATGTGAATATCAAATTCACGGAGGGGAACTGCTACGGCTTAATCGGCGCGAACGGCGCAGGCAAGTCAACCTTTTTGAAGATCCTGTCGGGAAAGCTTGAGACGACAAAAGGGGATGTCACGATCACCCCGGGGCAGAGAATGTCCGTGCTCGAACAGGACCACTTCAAGTACGACGAGTATCCCGTGATGGACGTGGTGATTATGGGAAATGCCCGCCTGTATGAGATTATGAAGGAGAAGGACGCCATCTATGCGAAGGAGGATTTCAGCGACGAGGACGGCATCCGCGCGAGTGAGCTGGAGGGGGAGTTCGCGGAGATGAACGGCTGGGAGGCGGAGTCCGACGCGGCGCAGCTTCTGAACGGGCTTGGGGTGGAGACAGACCTCCACTATACCCTGATGCGGGATTTGAACGGCAGCGAGAAGGTGAAGGTGCTGTTGGCGAAGGCGCTGTTTGGCAATCCGGATATTCTGCTTCTGGACGAGCCGACCAACCATCTCGATTTGGACGCGATTGCATGGCTTGAGGAGTTTCTGATCGGCTTTAACAATACGGTGATCGTCGTGTCGCATGACCGCTATTTCTTGAATAAAGTGTGCACGCAGATTGCGGACATTGACTATGGCAAGATACAGCTTTACGCGGGCAATTATGATTTCTGGTATGAGTCGAGCCAACTGTTGGTAAAGCAGATGAAGGAAGCGAACAAGAAGAAGGAGGAGAAGATCAAGGAGCTGCAGGAGTTTATCTCGCGCTTCTCCGCCAATGCCTCCAAGTCCAAGCAGGCGACCTCAAGAAAGCGTGCGCTGGAGAAGATTGAGCTGGAGGATATCAAGCCCTCAAGCCGCAAGTACCCGTATATTGATTTCAGACCCGACCGCGAGATCGGCAACGAGGTGCTGACGGTGGAGAACCTCTCCAAGACGATTAACGGGGAGAAGGTGCTGGACAATATTTCGTTTACTCTCGGGCGGGAGGATAAGGTGGCCTTTGTCGGCGGCAATGAGCTTGCCAAGACGACCCTGTTTAAGATACTGATGGGAGAGCTGGAGCCGGACGAGGGGAGCTGCAAGTGGGGCGTCACGACCTCGCAGGCGTATTTCCCCAAGGATCCGACCAATGAATTTAACAACGACTATACGATTGCGGACTGGCTGATGGGGTATTCCCCCGTGGATGACATTACTTATGTGCGCGGTTTTCTGGGCCGTATGCTCTTTGCGGGCGAGGACGGCGTGAAGAAGGTCAAGGTGCTCTCCGGCGGGGAGAAGGTGCGCTGTCTGCTCAGCAAGATGATGATCAGCGGCGCAAACTGCCTGATACTGGACGAGCCGACCAACCATCTCGACATGGAAGCCATCACGGCGCTGAACAACGGGCTGATGAAGTTCCCGGGGGTGGCGATGTTCGCCTGCCACGACCATCAGTTTGTCGAGACGACCGCAAACCGCATTATGGAGATACTGCCGGACGGCTCGCTCGTCGATAAGATTACGACCTACGATGAATACCTTGCGAACGATGAGATGGCGAGAAAGAGAACCGTTTACACTGCTCAGGCTGAGGATGAAAGCGGCGGTTTTTGATTTAGGCGGAATCATGGGAGTTCAGGTGAAAAATGAATTTTTCACATGTTATGGAAGGAGCATGGCGATCCAATGACAGCGCTCAGGAGATTGTCCGCAGACGATGGAATGGATGTATATGGGATGTTACAGGAAATCCCCAAAGAAGAGAATGGGCTGGTGAACAGCGCCAACGGATTATCCTTTGAGGAATATAGAGAGTGGTTGAAGAGAAAATATGCGGAATCCGAGCAGGTCGGCCTTGTGGACGGCTGGAAGGTGCCGTCTACGACCTATTGGCTCTATGCAGACGGGAAGCCGGTCGGCTTTGGTACCATAAGGCATTTTCTCACGGACGCGCTTCGCGAAGCCGGCGGAAATATCGGGTATGGCATAGCGCCTGAGTATCGCGGGAAAGGATATGGAAAGGCGCTTCTGGGGCTTTTGCTGGAGGAAGCCGGACGGCTTGGAATGGACAGAGCGCTTGTCACAATTCGGTCGGACAATGCCGCGTCCAAGGCGGTGGCGCTCGCAAATGGCGGCGTGATCACAGGACAAGCGGGTGAACGCATACTTGTCTGGCTGGATACCGCACAGAAAGCGGCAGATCCATCGGACAGCGCTTTTAGAAATGGGGATTAGGAAAGATAATGGGAGCGATAGATTTACATGTACACTCAAACCGCTCGGACGGGACGCTTTCGCCGACCGCGCTGGTGGACTATGCGCTGCAGAAGGGGTTGAAGGCGATAGCGCTGACAGACCATGACACGGTGGACGGGATTGATGAGATTACCGCGTATGCAAAGGGCAAGCCGATTGAAATCATTCCCGGGATAGAATATTCCACTGAGTATCAGGGGCGCGACGTGCATATCGTGGGACTGTTTATCGACCATAAAGCGCCCGCGTTTCTGGAATATCTGGCGCGTTTCCGGAAGTCAAGGGACGACAGGAACCGGAAGCTCTGTGCGAATCTGCAGGCGGCGGGGCTTGACATCACTTACGAGTCGCTGATGGCGGCGTTTCCGGACGCGGTTGTCACGAGGGCGCACTATGCGAAATATTTGCTGGACAAGGGCTGTGTCGGGAGCAGGAAAGAGGCGTTTGACCGATACCTTGGCGACCACACGCCCTACTTTGTGCATCGGGAGAAAATCACGCCGGAGGAGGTCATAGAGGTTACGCGGCAGGCGGGCGGTATCCCCATTCTGGCGCACCCGACGCTCTACCGGCTCGGTCGGGAGCAGTTGGAGACGCTGATTGTCTGGCTCAAGCGGGCGGGGCTGATGGGGATGGAGACCCTGTACAGTACCTACACGCAGGGGGAGGCGCGTCAGATGCGGGCGCTCGCGGACAAATATAAGCTGCTGCCGAGCGGCGGATCGGATTTCCACGGCGCGAATAAGCCGGGGCTGGACTTGGCGTCGGGCTACGGGAGTCTTTTTGTGGATGAGAGCATTTTGGGCGCGCTCAGGCAGGCGCGGGAGACGAAAATCCTTTTTGCCGATCTGGACGATACGCTGCTGACAAGCGACAAGAAAATATCGGATAAGACCCGCGATAAAATTCTGCAAATGCTTGCGGCGGGACATCATTTTGTGCTTGCGAGCGGAAGGCCCATCAACAGTATTCTGGCGGTGCTGGAGCAATTGGACATCGTCGAAGGCGCGGACAAGCGGACAGGCGGGATTTACGCGACGGCCTACAACGGCGCGATGCTGTACGACTGTATCCGTCGGGAGCCGCTGGAGGGCTATGAGATTGCAGTGGAGACGGCACAGCGGCTTTTCGACATGGCGGCGGCGTGCGGACTGCATATCCAGACCTACACGGACACGCATATCGTGAGTATCGCGGAGGATAAAGAGCTGGAATTCTATACGAAAAGCGTGGCGCTGCCGCATATCGTGTCAACAAGGCTTGCGGAGGCGCTGCCGCACGCACCGTATAAGCTGATTGCGATCGATTTGGAGGGTCGGGAGAGGCTGGAGGCGTTTCGGGATGCCGTAGAGGCCTCCGATATGGGAGAAGAAATTATCTGTGCGTTCTCCAATGCGCAGTATCTGGAATTTTATAACCGCGAGGCGGGGAAGGGAAATGCGCTGATAAAGCTTTGCAGGGCCTTGAATCTCCTTGTCGCGAACGCGGTCGCCGTGGGGGATGAGGAGAACGACGCCTCCATGATAAAGGCGGCGGGGATCGGCGTGGCGATGGCCAACGGGAATCCCATTCTGCAGGAGTGCGCGGATTATGTCACCCGAAATGACAACAATCACGATGGGATTGTCGAGGTGATCGACAGATTTATCTTGTAGCGCGCGGGCGGAGCGGTTATACTGACGATATATGCTTTAATGAGACATTTGGGGTAAGGCGGTCGGGAAAGGAACGGGGATATAGGATGAACACGAAGAAAATCGCGTTTGCGGAGAGAGTGGAGCAGAACAGCAGGAATTATTATCCGAAGGATTTGATGGATTTGGCGGCGGCGGGGGAGATGCTCTTGCAGCTTTATGAGCGCTTCGGGCTGGCGACCATGATGACGGACCGCCACGGCGGGATTGTCATGGTGTACGGAGACTTTGAGGGTTTCAAGCCGGATGTCGTGAATAAGCCGGGGAACAAAATCCGCGTGAAGGGCAGAACCGTGTGCCATATTTACGCGAGGTATGATGATGTGGCGGCGGAGGCTTTGGAGACGGTCCAAAAGCTCCTTGGCGCATATATTAAAACATTGGAGGGCTTTTGCGAAAAGTCCTATATGGCGAGCGAGCAGGCGTCCTACATAGATGAGCTGGAGCAGCAGGTTGAGAAGGACGCGTATCAGGCGAAGTATTCCGAGCAGAACGACCCGCTGACCGGCGTGCTCAACCGCAATTATTTTATCGGGAGGATGAAGCAGCTTGCGGAGCGCGGCGTCGTGCCCACGGCGGCCATCTGTGCGAACATCAACGACTGGCGCTTTGTCGATGACAACTATGGCGAGGAGGAAAGCGACCGTTTGATCGTGACGGTAGCGGAAATCCTGAAGGAAAAGGCGGCGGAGCGCGGCTTGGACGAGGCGGTTATCGGCAGGGTGGAGGGCGACGTGTTCTATATACTGCTGCCGTTGGCCGAGGAGGAGGAGGCAAGGGCGTACTGCGACAGCGTACAACAGGCCTGTCTTTCCTATGAGGATGAGCGGCTCGCGCCGAGCGTCGCTGTCGGCTGTGTGATGAAGACCAATGTGGAGGAGGGCTTCCGCGAGGTGTTCTCGGACGCGGAGTACGCGATGTTTGAAAATAAGTTCGAGCTGAAGAACGCGGCGGGGTATCGCGAGCGGTTGGAAAAGGGGCTTTTTCGGGAAAATATAAAATAATTATTAAGTAGCATAAACTTAGAAAAAATAAGAAAACGGAATAAAATTGAAGAAAAACAATAGAAATGACGAGAAAACGAAAGCCTAATCCGTTTGCACAACTTTGTAGAAGAAATTATTATATGTTCTGTTAGCACTCAACAAGAAAGAGTGCTAATCAAACAGAACCACAAATAATTTTTCATAAATCAGAAGGAGGCATTTTAGCATGAAGTTAGTACCATTAGGAGACAGAGTCGTATTAAAGCAGTTGGTCGCAGAAGAGACAACGAAGTCCGGCATTGTCCTGCCCGGGCAGAATAAAGAGAAGCCGCAGCAGGCGGAGGTTCTCGCGGTCGGCCCCGGCGGCGTGGTTGACGGCAAGGAGATCAAGATGGAGGTTAAGGTTGGCGACAACGTAATCTTCTCCAAGTATTCAGGAACGGAAGTAAAGATTGACGACGAGGAGTACATTATCGTAAAACAGAATGACATTCTGGCAGTTATCGAATAAAACAGGGAGATTAATAATTATTTAGGAGGAGTTTGGTCATGGCAAAGGAAATTAAGTATGGGGCAGAGGCCCGCAAGGCGTTGGAGGAAGGCGTAAACAAGTTGGCGAATACGGTGAGCGTAACGCTCGGGCCTAAGGGAAGGAATGTTGTTCTGGATAAGTCCTTCGGCGCACCGTTGATTACAAATGACGGCGTGACAATCGCAAAGGAGATTGAGCTTGAGGACGCTTTTGAAAATATGGGCGCACAGCTCGTCAAGGAGGTTGCCACAAAGACAAACGACGTGGCAGGCGACGGTACGACGACGGCGACCGTGCTTGCGCAGGCAATGATTAACGAGGGCATGAAGAACTTGGCGGCGGGCGCGAACCCGATCGGGCTGAGAAAGGGCATGAAGAAGGCTACTGACTGTGCGGTGGAGGCGATTGCGTCAATGAGCTCCAAGGTAAACGGAAAGCAGCACATTGCGAGAGTAGCGGCAATCTCTGCGGGGGATGACACCGTGGGAAATATGGTGGCGGACGCGATGGAGAAGGTATCCGGCGACGGCGTTATCACCATCGAGGAGTCCAAGACCATGCAGACAGAGCTGGATTTGGTAGAGGGTATGCAGTTTGACCGCGGATATATTTCCGCTTACATGGCGACGGATATGGATAAGATGGAAGCGACCATGGAGGATCCGTACATCCTGATTACAGACAAGAAGATTTCAAACATTCAGGAAATCCTTCCGCTTCTGGAGCAGGTGGTACAGTCCGGCGCGAAGCTGTTGATCATCGCGGAGGACGTGGAGGGCGAGGCGCTCACGACATTGATTGTCAACAAGCTGCGCGGCACCTTCAATGTGGTAGCGGTAAAGGCGCCCGGCTATGGCGACAGAAGAAAGGCAATGCTGGAGGATATCGCAATCCTGACAGGCGGGCAGGTTATCAGCGAGGAGCTGGGCTTAGACCTCAAGGAGGCGACGCTGGAGCAGTGCGGTCGTGCGAAGTCTGTCAAGGTACAGAAGGAGAATACCATCATCGTTGACGGCGAGGGCGACAAGGCTGCCATCGACGCGAGAATTTCACAGATTAAGAAGCAGATTGAGGAGACGACGTCTGACTTCGACAAGGAGAAGCTTCAGGAGCGCCTTGCGAAGCTCGCGGGCGGCGTGGCGGTTATCCGCGTAGGCGCTGCGACAGAGACCGAGATGAAGGAGAAGAAGCTCCGCATGGAGGATGCGCTCAACGCGACGAGAGCGGCTGTCGAGGAAGGTATCATCTCAGGCGGCGGTTCCGCTTATATCCATGCCTCCAAGGAGGTTAAGAAGCTGCTTGACACGTTGGAGGGCGACGAGAAGACGGGCGCGAAGATCGTGTTAAAGGCATTGGACGCACCGCTGTTTATCATCGTGGCGAACGCGGGCCTTGAGGGAAGCGTTATCGTAAACAAGGTGAAGGAGTCTGAGACAGGTGTCGGCTTCGACGCATATAAGGAAGAGTATGTGAACATGATCGAGGCGGGTATCCTTGACCCTGCGAAGGTGACGAGAAGCGCACTGCAGAACGCGTGCAGCGTGGCGAGCACACTGTTGACAACGGAGTCTGTTGTCGCAAATATCAAGGAGGATACGCCCGCAATGCCGGCAGGCGGCCCGGGCATGGGCGGCATGATGTAAGAGATATGCCGGCTCAGGATTGATAAAAAGGATTGAAGGATGTATAATAATAAGGACTTAACGGGGCCTGCGGCGCCGGTAAGTCCTTATTTTGCAGTAGAGGTGAGCGGATTCCCTTCGACCAGACGGAATCCGATTTTGGCGGATGTCTTTCAACGGTTGGGCTATATGGAACGCAAAGGCAGCGGATTGACCAAAATTATAAATGCGTATCAAAATAATTATAACAAAAGCAAAGCACCGCAATTTATTTCGTCCCGAGTGGAATTTACGGTTATACTGAAAAACTTAAATTATGAAGAGGACAAATATGATGAATATGAAATGGGGGAGACTGCTGCAAAAGCCGAAGAGCATACTCGGCGTGCGGAAGAACTGCTTCTCAATGCAGTGCGCGGAAATCCGAGTATTTCAAGGAAAGAATTGGCAAAGCTGTTGGGGATTTCGGAAGATGGCGTAAAGTATCATCTGAAAAAGTTGAAGGATAAAGGATTCATAGAGCATGTGGGGACCTCAAGGGGCGGTCGCTGGAAGGTAAGGTGATATTTGACTGGGGAAACTACCCCAAAACTACCCAAAACTACCCCAAAACTACCCTAAAACTACCCAAAACTACCCAAAAGCATTGGCGTTGGGAAAACAGGAATGGAGATTCATATGGAAATGCAGGGGGTTCATTTGTTCCGTGACATTACGGAGGAGGAGCTGAATAAGATGCTGAAATGCTCCAAGGCAAAGGAAGCGCACTATGACGACCAGCGCTATATTTTCAGGCAGGGCGAGGCGCCGCAGCGTCTGTTTGTCCTATTGGACGGGACGGTGATGATCGCGAAGGATTTCCCGTCGGGGAAGCGGGATGTGCTTTTTCTGGTGGAGAAGGGTGACGTGTTTGGCGAGATGTTCCTGTTTTCAGATGAGAAGAGCTACTGGTATGACGCGGTTGCACAGGGAAAAGTGCGGGTTTTGGAGATACCGTGGAACTTTTTCTATGGATTTTGCAGAAATGCCTGTGAGCATCATCAGATGATTACGCGCAACATGCTGGAGATACAATCTCAGAAGAATTTTTTGATGACAAGAAAGCTGCATCTGCTGTCGGGAACGACGCTGCGGGAGCGCATTGCGCTGTGGCTGACTGAGCAGGCGGAGGATAAGGACGTTGTCACGCTCTCGATGAACCGCGAGGCGCTGGCGGACTATATCGGAACGACGAGGCCGTCGCTCTCAAGGGAGCTGATGAAGATGCAGCAGGAGAAGCTGATTGAGGTCGGAAAGGGGAAAATCAGGCTGCTCAACCGCGAGGCGCTGGAGCTGATGTATTGAGGGGAGGGCGGCTTGCGCGGCTGTCTCACCGCGGAAGCGATAAAGTGCGTATTCGCTCTTTGGTTCTTGGCAGTATACCGGCGTATCCGCAATGTTATCCGCCGTCGCCAGCCATCTGAAATCCCGGTCTTCGCTGATTTTTCTCTGATACAGCGTTTTTTCGTCCGCAGACCGCAGCGTAATATCTTCGGCATCGCCATATTCCGTTCCTGTTACAAAGACATATCCCTGTCCGTCCGGCGCGTACTCCGCCCTTATGGGACCGGAAAATTCAAAGCCCGTCTCTTCCACAGTCACAGTCCCCTTCTATATGGACAGGCTCGTATGGGCGAAAAACAGCGGGCTCCAAGAGCGTTTTCTTGCCGTTGATCCAATCGTATAGCGCCCTGAGGTCGTAAAGAAAGCCTGCTTCCTCGAAGTCCTCCGCCAAGACGTACAGCATTCCATCCGACTCGCAGAGGAAGCCATCCTCAATCGGCCGGGGAGCAGCCTCTCCATACAGCAGCCCGGGCAGGATATTTACATTATAAGATGAGTATGGCATTTTTTTATGCAAGCAGATGATTGCCGGAGTTGACATAGTATTCGGAACAGATCCCTATCGCTTCGAAAACAAAATATATGAAATAATATATCACTCAATAGAATAAAAACCCGAGAATAATGATATAATATTAACACAATACGAAAAATAATATTGCATTTTGTAAAATAGAATGGTATAGTTTGAGTATGATGAAAAGGGGTGTGTGACATGAGGATACAGGCTGTTTGGATAGATGGATTCAAAAATCTGTCGGATGTGAGGATAACCTTTGATAACATTACTGCTTTGGTGGCGCTTAACAATTTCGGCAAGTCCAATGTGCTTGCGGGGATTGATTTTGGTTTGGCTTTTATAAAAGCGGCTGTCAGTGATAAGATGGAAATGATGGCAAATTCCAATCTTATACCGATTAATCGGAATATGCAGGGCAGGGACTACGGATTCGAGGTAGAGACTTTGACAGAGGTTGCAGGACGGGAGTATCGTGTGCAATATGGTTATAAGTTTTCTTGGCGGTGCGGTGAGGATGATACTCCAGAGATTGTACAGGAGTATCTGAGAGCGAAAACGGATGAGAAAGGGCAGAAGTATACACAGCTTATTAACAGGACAAAGAGTTCTGCCCTGTACAAAAGCTCTGAGACGGGGCGGTGCTCTTCCGGGATTAAGGTTGCGCCGTCGGAGCTTGTCATAAATAAGCTGAAAGCCTATGATGAGCTTTATTATGCGGAAATCATCAACAGGATTAACGGTATGAAAATGTATATGGAAAACAATTTGGATGCCAAGAGCTTTTATCAGCCGGATCCGATTATCCGTAAAGGATTCGAAAATGAGATGATTAATGCGGATAATCTGCCTCGTATTATATTTAATCTGAAAAAACAGTATCCGGATAAATTTGAATTATTGAAGGATGTTTATTCTCAGCTGTTTCCGGACATTGAGGACGTGATCGTAAAAAACTTTAGAATTGATGCTGCGGGAAACGGTAAGTTTCCGGAGGATGCACCGTTTATGTTTACGGATTTCATTTATGTCCTGTTTGTTAAGGATAAAAACCTGACTAATCCGGTCAACTTTTCGATGATGTCAGATGGTGCGAAAAGAGTATTTATGATACTGACTAAGATTATAGTGTCCGGTGTCAGCAATATCTCATTGATAGCGATAGAGGAGCCTGAGAATTCCGTTCATCCGGGATTGTTCAAAGCATATATGCAGATTATCAGTCAATTGCTGGATGATTGTAAGGTTATTATTACCAGCCATTCGCCATATATCATCAGTTATTTGGAGCCGGCATGGATACATGTGGGGGTGAACAGGAGTCCCGGAATGGCGGAGTTTTTTACATTTAAGAAGTCCGGGCAGAGGCAGTTGGAGAAGGATGCAGAGGAATTCAAAATGAGCATAGGAGACTACCTGTTTTCATTGCTCGCTGATACGGAAAACAATTTAGACGATTATCTGGAGTGTGATGTAAATGAGTAAATGTCTGGTATTGTTTGTGGAAGGCGAGACGGAGGTGGAGTTTTATAGGCGTGTAGTCTTGAACGCGAGAGAAATGCATCCGCGGAAGATGTTCGATACGAGTATTGAGTACAGGTGCATCAAAGGCATTGGGGGATTTAAGAATGAAGTACTTAGAAAATTTGTAAAGGACATCAGGGTTAAATATGAAGAAAAATGTGTGTTTACGGTTGTCTTATGCAGAGATACGGATGTCTTTGAATTTTCACAAAAGCCTCCTGTAAGATGGGATGAGGTGGAAGCGGATTTGCTTGCAAGTGGTGCCGCTAAGGTAATACATATTGAAGCGTGCCATTGCATAGAGGATTGGTTTTTATATGATGCGGAGAACATCATTTCTTTTCTTCGGCTAAACAGGAAAACGAAGATATCCGGAAAGAGCGGTTATGAGAAGCTCCAACGCTTGTATAAGCAGGCCAACAAGGTCTATTATAAGGGGATAAAGAGCAACGGTATGATAGAGCGCCTGGATATGGAAAGGATTGTAGATTCGGTGAAGGATCAACTGAATCCTTTGTATAAGGCTCTTGGCATAGAGAAAGGAGAAAATTAAACAGTCGGGCTTGAAAATTTTTTGAAAAAAATTTTTAAAATGTAACAATTGTTACGGAAAAACAGCTTCGTCTGTTATATACTGAGCTCACAACAGGAAACAACAGAAATCAAAAAATATAACAACAAACAAGGAGGACTACACTATGGCAGCAAACAACACACAGCAGATAGACAATTTGGTAAATCTTTTGGACGGATATGCGACAAAGGGCGGGCATCATCTGAATGTCAATGTGCTCAACAGGGATACGCTGTTGGACGCGCAGAAGCATCCGGAGAATTATCCGCAGCTTACCATCCGTGTTTCCGGCTATGCGGTCAATTTCATTAAGCTGACACCGGAGCAGCAGGCGGATGTTATTTCAAGAACCTTCCACGAAGGCATGTAAGCCATACCCTATAAGGGGCGCCGCTCGAGAGCCAATCTTTCGGGCGGCGCTTCTTGTTCTGAATTAAAGACGAAAATCACATCATTCACGCAAAAAGCATTGTGAAAAATCCGGTTTTGAAGTAGAATAATTCTATCAAATCGAAAGGAGGCGTTTGGGATGAGTGATTTGATATCAGCGAGCATGACATCCGTTAATATTATGGCGTGGCTGGCCGCGATGATAATCCTGATCGTGATTGAGATTATTACCGTGGGCCTGACGACAATCTGGTTTGCGATAGGCGCCATGGTCGCGGTGGTGGTGACGCTGCTGGGCGGCGGATGGCTGCTGCAGTTGGCCGTGTTCCTGCTGGTATCCTTTGGAATGCTGCTGTTCACGAGACCGCTTGCCGTGAAATACATAAATGTGCATCGTACGAAAACGAACTACGAGGGTATTATCGGCAAGGTGGTGCGCGTCACGAAGGATATTGACAATGTGGCCGAGACAGGCAGCGCTGTCGTAAACGGGCAGGAGTGGTCGGTCAGAACGGCAGGCGATGGGGTGAAAATCCCCGCGGGAAACCTTGCAAAGGTGGTTGACATCAAGGGCGTGAGATTGATTGTAGAAAAGTATGAGGAGGAGACAGTATGATATACTTATTGATTATCTTGTTTATTATAATCGTTATCCTTGCGGCGAATGTGCGCATTGTACCGCAGGCATACGCGTACGTTGTTGAGCGTCTCGGCGGTTATGACAGCACATGGAGCGTGGGGCTTCATTTCAAGATACCCATTCTTGACAGGGTGGCAAAGAAGGTCAACCTCAAGGAGCAGGTAGTGGATTTCCCGCCCCAGCCGGTTATCACGAAGGATAACGTGACGATGCAGATTGATACGGTCGTATTTTTCCAGATCACGGACCCTAAGATGTATGCGTACGGCGTAGAGAACCCGATTATGGCGATTGAGAAGCTGACGGCGACAACGCTCAGAAATATCATCGGTGAGATGGAGCTTGACCAGACACTGACCTCGAGAGAGGTGATCAACACCAACATGCGTTCCGCGCTTGACGTGGCGACCGACCCTTGGGGGATTAAGGTGAACCGTGTCGAGCTGAAGAACATCATCCCGCCCGAGGCAATCCGCAACGCGATGGAGAAGCAGATGAAGGCGGAGCGCGAGAGACGTGAGGCGATTCTGATCGCGGAAGGCGAGAAGAAGTCCACCGTTCTGGTCGCGGAAGGGAAGAAGGAGTCCGCAATCCTCAACGCGGAGGCGGAAAAGCAGGCGGCAATCCTTCGCGCGGAGGCGGAGAAGGAGAAGAGAATCCGCGAGGCGGAAGGTCAGGCGGAGGCGATCCGTGTCGTACAGATGGCGAACGCGGAGGGTATCAAGTACCTGAGAGAGGCGGGCGCGGACGATTCCGTACTCACCCTCAAGAAGCTGGAGGCCTTTGAGAAGGCTGCAAACGGTCAGGCGACCAAGATTATCATCCCCTCGGAGCTTCAGGGCGTAGCGGGCCTTGCAAAATCCGTGGGAGAGGTCTTAGTGCAGAAATAGCGGGAACTGCAGGTCGGTTCAGCAGAAATATAATGAGGAGGGGCGGCAGACATGACGCGGATATTGATACTGGAGGACTGTGAGGACAGCCTGCGCGCTGTCTCGGCCATGGTTGAGCGTGTATCAGAGCAGGTTGCCGTCGTCCCCGTAAGAAGCCTGAAGGCTGCCAGAAGCGCTTTGCATGAGGCGCAGCAGCCTTTTCAGGCTTTTTTGCTGGACATCAATCTGGATGCATCGGATGATGAGGATGTTTCGGGTCTTACCTTCGCGGCGGAGGTGCGCGCCCTGCCGCAGTATGTGTTTACACCGATTGTGATACTGACCTCATTGGTCAATATGGAGCTGCAGGCGTACCGCGAGCTGCACTGCTATCAATATCTGGTGAAGCCTTACAGTGCGGAGGAGGTCACAAGCCTTGTCGGCAGGCTTTTGTTCCTGTCGCAGACGGGCGAGACCAGAGAGCCGCATGTGCTGGTAAAGAAGGCGGGCGTCAATTACAAAATCTTCTGTAAGGACATTGTCTGTGTGCGCGCCGTGCCCAGAGGCGTCAGCCTTATGCTGCTCAAGGAGGAGCTGAGGGTGCCGTATCTGACCATCAGGCAGCTCTTGGAGAAGCTCCCCGAGCGGAATTTTTTACAGGTGCATCGCATGTGCGTTGTGAATCAGGATTATATTGACTGGGTGGATATGGTGAACGGCCTCATCAATATGAAGAACGGAGAACAGGTGGAAATCGGCGTCACCTACAAGAATGAGTTGAGGAGGAGACTGAGTGGTTGAGTTTGGCAGGAAGTTTCTGTATCGGATATTTTGTCTGCTGGCGCTGATCCTGACGGTGTATCTGCTGGTGGATTTCTACCTGAGCCATACGCTGGAAGTGCGGGTCATGGCGCTCAGCGGGATTGTCTTTGCGGTGATATTTTTCGGGCTGCTGGACTGGCGGCGCAGTGACGCGGCGCTGCAGCGCAAGGAGCAGGAGCTGAAAATCTATAAGCACTATATCAAGCCGCTGGAGGAGCTGACAAAGGATATTCGGGCGCGCCAGCATGAATTTGACAATCATATGAACGCGATTCTCAACATGCACGTCACGATTGACAATTACGACGAGCTGGTAGCGGCGCAGTCCGCCTACGCGAAGGGAATTTATGAGGACAAGGCGCGGTGCAACCCCGCGCTTCTGCGCATTTCGGATAAAATTCTGGCGGGCTTTCTCTACAGCAAGATTATCAGTGCGCCCGCCTACATTCATATCGACATACAGGTGTTGAGCCGCGAGATTATCACGTCAGTCTCCGAGCATTCGCTGGTGGAGATCATCGGGACGCTGACAGACAATGCGTTTGAGGCGGCGACGGCGGAGCTGAATGTCGTCGAGATGATTCTCGACGCGAAGGAGGATAAGCTGATTTTTATGATAAAAAATCAGGTGCGCGGGCTGACCATGGGCGATATTTCGCGCTTCTTTGAGAAGGGCTACACGACCAAGGAAAAGCGTGAGGGGCACGGGCTAGGGCTGTATCAGGCGGCGGCCATAGCGAGACTGCGCGGCGGCGAGATCACCGTCGAGCTTCTGGAGCGGGAGGCGTTTCAGGAAATCTGTTTTCGGGTGGAGCTGTAACCTTGCAATTATAAAAACATTGAAAAATAATGGAAAAACTGATGCAATTCTGTCAAACATTCTGTATACTAAGAGATGTCAGGAGCTTTGACGGCTGGGAAAGGAAGGCTTACGGATATGTTGGAGTTAAGGGACATTTCTTATCATGTGGATGACGGAAATAAGGATATAGTAAACCATATCAGCTTGACGGTAGACGAGCGTTTCACGGCGATTACGGGGCCAAACGGCGGGGGAAAGTCAACGCTTGCGAAGCTGATAGCGGGCATTATACAGCCCACGGACGGGCGGATCCTGCTGGACGGTCAGGACATCACGGAGCTGTCGGTCACGGACAGGGCGCGGCTGGGAATCAGCTTCGCGTTTCAGCAGCCGGTGCGGTTTAAGGGAATCACGGTGTTTGATCTGATAAAGCTTGCGTCGGGCAAGGCGATTAACATTGACGGCGCGTGCAAATATCTGTCCGAGGTCGGGCTTTGCGCGCGGGACTACATCAATCGGGAGGTGAACGCGAGCCTCTCGGGCGGGGAGCTCAAGCGCATTGAGATCGCGACGGTGATTGCCAGAGGGACGAAGCTCTCGGTATTTGACGAGCCGGAGGCGGGCATTGATCTGTGGAGCTTCCAGAATCTGATTAAGGTGTTTGAGCGGATGCACGAGGAGACGCAGGGCTCGATTGTCATTATCTCGCATCAGGAGCGCATCCTGAATATCGCGGACAGGATTATCGTGATTGCAAACGGTGAGATTACAGACGAAGGCTCCAAGGAGGAGGTGCTGCCTGCACTTCTGAACGGAAGCGGGGCGTGCAGACAGATTGCGGGAGGGTGTATTCATGGATGAGATACAGAAAAATCTGCTCCTACAGGTAGCCGATTTGCATGAAATCCCCGCCGGCGCTTACAATATCCGCGCAAACGGCGAGGCGGCGGGACGGCGCAGCACGGAGCATATAGAGATTGTCCCCAAGGAGAATAAACAGGGGATTGACATTTACATTCAGGCGGGCACGAAGAAGGAGAGCGTGCACATTCCCGTTTTGATGACGCAGACGGGCTTAAAGGAGCTGGTTTACAATGATTTCCATATCGGGGAGGACTGTGACGTGACGATTGTCGCAGGCTGCGGCATTCATAACGGGGGCAGCCAGACCAGCGAGCACAGCGGTATCCACTCCTTTTTTATAGGAAAGAACGCGCGGGTAAAATATGTGGAAAAGCATTACGGGACGGGCGAGGGCACAGGGGAGCGTGTGATGAATCCCGAGACGCGTGTGGAGATGGAATCGGGCAGCTATATGGAGATGGAGACGGTTCAGATACGGGGCGTCGATTCCACGGAGCGCGTGACCAAGGCGCGGCTGGGGGACGGCGCGCAGCTTGTGATCAAGGAAAAGCTGATGACGCACGGGAAGCAGACGGCGACCACCCGATTTTATGTGGATTTGGAGGGGGAGGATTCGAGCACGAACGTGATTTCGCGCTCTGTGGCCAAGGACGCGTCGGAGCAGACCTTTTACTCGCAGATTAACGGGAACAACAAGTGCGCGGGGCATTCGGAATGCGACGCGATCATCATGGACAACGCGGTGGTGCGGGCGATACCGGAGATTACCGCGAACCATCTGGAGGCGAGTCTTATCCATGAGGCCGCCATCGGCAAGATTGCGGGGGAACAGCTTATCAAGCTGATGACGCTGGGGCTGACGGAACAGGAGGCGGAGGAGCAGATTGTCAACGGGTTCCTTAAATAGCGGCAATAATAAAAGTAAGAATAGCAATGGAAAGGAAGGGTGTTTATGGAAACGGTAAAGTGTATTGAGACGAGGAGAAGCATTCGGAAGTTCAAGGCGGAGCAGGTGCCGCAGGAGACGCTGCGGGAGATTGTCGCGGCGGCGTCTTTTGCCCCCTCATGGAAAAACACACAGGTCACAAGATATGTGGTGGTTGAGGATGGCGCTCTGAAGCAGCGGATTGCGCAGGAGGCGACGCTCGGCTTTGCACACAACAGCGGGATCATCGAGGGCGCGCCTGCGCTGGTGGTTGTGACGATGGTGCACGGAAGAAGCGGATTCGAGAGAGACGGCTCCTACACGACAAGCAAGGAGGACCGCTGGGAGGTATTCGACGCGGGACTTGCCACGCAGACTTTCTGCCTTGCCGCCCATGATAAGGGCGTAGGCTCCGTTATCCTCGGGATCTTTGACGAGAGCAAGGTGGCGGAGATTATCGGCGTTGATGAGGGGCAGCGGGTTGCGGCGCTTGTTGCGGTCGGCTTTGCGGACGAGGAGCCCGAGGCGCCCAAGAGAAAGGGTGTTGATGATCTGGTGCGCTTTGTATAGGTGTATAAGCAGTACAAAAATCGGCTGACTTTTCCGGTCAGCCGATTTTTTTGATGGCTGCGTCAGCTGTCTCAAGTCTGTAGATATAGCTTTTGTAGCAGACGTCCATATTGTATTTCTGAAAGGCGGTCTCCTCAATAATCTCAAAGCCGAGCTTTTCCAACAGTGCGCGGGATGCCGTATTTTCAACGGCAACCTCCGCGGTGATGCTTTGAGCGCCCTGCCGCGCAATCCAATCCGCCGCCAGGGAGACAGCTTCGGTCGCATAGCCCTTATTCCAGTATTTTTTATGTATGCAGTACCCGATATCGTATGTGGTGTGGCTCTCGTCAGGGAAGATGCACAGCGTACCAATCCGACTGTCGGAGTTCCTTGCTCTGATAATAAGATAGTAGCCCGTGTCGCTGTCCTCAAGCGTGTCGAGCGCGTTTTGGTAGAGCGCGTCAATATAGTCCCGCAGCGGGTCGCTCAGGTATCGTCCGTTCTCCTCGTCAAGCCACATGTCGGTCGAGAAGGCGAGGTCGGATTTCTCGTAGTTGCGAAGCAGGATTCGGGCGCCTGCCAATGGTTTTTCTATCTGCATTTTGCCACCTCGTGTTCAGTGTATCACGCGCGGGGAGGGGTGTCAATTGGCGGTTTCTGCCATGCAGGCTATAGGAAATGTGATGGGGCGCTTGAACTTGCGGTGGGAAAATGGTATGATGAAGTCACAAATACGAAAGGGATAATATATGGCCGACAGATTGATTTTTTAAGGAAAGAGGAAAAGGAAATTTATGGAGAATTTGGAGAGAATCGTGCTTTTGATTGACGCGGACAATACGCAGGTGTCCAAGCTGGAGGATGTTATCCGCGAGGTTTCCACGCACGGGCGCGTCGTGGTAAAGAGGGCTTACGGCAACTGGAAAAAGGACAATCTGAAGAAATGGGAGAATGAACTCAAGCGGCTGGCGATTAAGGCGGAGCAGCAGTTTGACTATGTGACGGGCAAGAACGCGACGGATATGGCGCTGGTGATTGACGCGGTGAATCTGCTGCACAAGGGGATTTATGACGCGTTTGTCATTGTTGCGAGCGACAGTGATTACACGCCGCTTGCAATCAATCTGCACGAGTCGGGCGTATATGTGATGGGCGTGGGCGAGCGGAAGACGCCCGAATCCTTCAGAAACAGCTGCGATGAATTTGTCTTTCTGGAGAACATTTCGGGAAAGGTTCAGGAGGCGGAGCAGAAGACGGAGATTGTCAAGCCGGAGTGCAAAAAGGAGACTGTTGGTGTGGCGGAGCCACAGACGGAGGGCGAGGGCAAGGACAACATTGATGAGATTCATAATCTGTTAAAGATTGCGTATGACAAATATCAGGCGGACGACGGCTATGTCAATATCAGCTCGGCGGGGCAGTACATTAAGCGTGTGAAGCCCGACTTCGACACCAGAACCTACGGGTATGCCAAGCTGCCTGCCTTAATCGCGGACTTTCCGCAGAAATACGAGATTAAACGGTATCAGGGAAAAGGGACGGTCACGATTGTCGCTTACCGTTGCATAGAAGGCGCGGAAAAGCAGAAATCCCCAAAAACTCCAAGAGCTCCAAAAGCTCAAAAGAATCAGAGAAAGACGGGGCATCAGCGGCGTGCAAAATGACATCGGTGTCAGGAGAGAATGGTTTCCATCCCGATTTTCTGGGGTTTTAACCCGCATTTTTCATAGAATTTCATGGCGCTCTCATTCAGGCTCCAGACGTTTAAGGTGACGTTATAGAAGCCGTTTTCCCTTGCGTATGTCAGTACATGCTCATACAGCCGACGGCCGATGTGCTGTCCGCGAAGGGCTTCGTCCACGCATAAATCATCTATGTACAGCGTCCTGATATCGGTGAGAATATTGTCGTCGATGTGCTGTTGGAGGATGCAGAAGGCGTAGCCGAGCACCTGCTCCTGAGCGTCTGTTGCCACAAAGACAGGCGTTGCGTCGTCGTGGAGGATGCCCCACAGTTGGTCATCCGTGTATTTTTTCCCGCCCGCCTTGAATAGGTCGGGGCGTCCTTGGTGGTGCACCATGCACACCTGCAGGAGCAGCTTGTTGATGCCGTCCATATCCTGTTCCATAGCCCGTCGAATTGTCATCGTATACCTCATTTCCGCGCAGCTCTGCGCAAGTGTTTGATATGCTCGGAGAATATTTTAGCTCAAAGCGTGAAAAAATGCAAGCTGTGAGATATTGTTGTCAGAGAGCTTAGGTTGAAAATATGCCGGATGGCTTATTTTTCAATCATAAATTTGTGCCTGCACCATACCTGCTTCGCAGGTATGAGAGTTCGCAGGTGATGGAAAGGCATGATGATGAATATGGGATTTTCATTAGAGGTCAGTGTTTCGGTGTTTACGGTTTTCGCGCAGGGCTTACTCAGCTTCTTCTCGCCCTGCGTGCTCCCGCTGATTCCGCTTTATATCGGGTATCTCTCCGGCGGGACCGGCGTGCGCGATGCGGACGGGAAAGTGCGGTATAAGCAGGGAAAGGTACTGCTGCATACTTTGTTTTTCGTGATTGGCATCAGCTTTGCGTTTGTGGTACTGGGGCTTGGCGTTTCCGCAATCGGAGCCTTTTTCAGAGATTATCAGACGGTGTTCACCATGGCGGGCGGCATTTTGATTATCCTGTTCGGACTGTATCAGATGGGGGCTTTTGGCGATTCCATGCTGCTTGGCAGGGAACGGCGTCTGCCGTTTCGCCCGGATAAGCTTGCAATGTCGCCGTTTACGGCGCTGCTGATGGGCTTTACATTCAGCTTCGCATGGACGCCGTGCGTGGGGCCTGCGCTGGCAAGTGTCCTCCTGATGGCGGCGTCCGTGGGCACGCGAGCGGCTGGCATGGCGCTGATTGGCGTCTATACCTTGGGCTTTGTCCTGCCGTTTCTGGAGGTCGGCGTCTTTACCACAAGCCTTTTGGGTTTCTTTAGGCGGCATATGAGGGCGGTGGCGTACACGGTCAGGGTGGGCGGGGCGCTGTTGATTTTTATGGGCGTTCTAATGGTGACAGGGAAGATGAACGCGGTGACAGGGTATCTGTCACAGCTTTCCGCTTCACCGGTATCGGAAGCAGGGGCTGAGGAGCAGGATAAAGCGTATCATGATGAGGCGAAAGCAAGCGAGAGCAAGGCGGGGAATGCGGCGGACACGGAGGCGGATGCGGGCGTGACGGACGAGACAGGCGTTCCGCAGGAGACACAGGAGCGTTCGGATGCGCAGGAGAGTGCAGAAGCGGAGGCGGAGGAACAACAGGCGGTGCCCGCGCCGGATTTTGAATTGAAGGATCAATACGGGAATACGCATACGCTGTCGGATTATAAGGGAAAGACGATTTTCCTGAACTTCTGGGCGACGTGGTGCCCGCCGTGTCGGGCGGAGATGCCGGATATTCAAAAGCTGTATGAGAGCTACAGTCAAGAGGGCGAGGACGCGCTGATCGTGCTTGGCGTGGCGGCGCCTCTGATGGGACAGGAGAAGTCGGAGGAGGAGATTGCCGCCTTTCTGGAGGAGAATGGGTACACCTATCCGGTCCTGATGGATACGGAGTGGGAGCTGTTCGGTCAATACGGGATTTATTCCTTCCCGACGACGTTTATGATTGACAGGGAGGGAAAGATTTACGGGTATCTGAGCGGGCAGATGACATATGAGATCATGGAGAGCATTGTGAAGCAGACGATGGAAGGGTGAAGAGAAAGAGGCAAGGGATGGCATTGTTCGCCAATGGGGGAATATGGAGAGAGAATATGCGGGAAATTTCAACGATATTGTTTGATATGTATGGTGTGATTATAGAGGAGAGCAAGGGGAGGTTTCTCCCTTACACCTATATGCATTTTGAGGCAGCGGAGCATGACAGGATTAAGCGGCTGTTTCGGGAGGAGCAGTTGTTCACAAGGGCGGGGAACGGGGAGCTTTCGTCGGACGCCTTTCTCTCGCTGTTGGGGTATGAGAATCCGCAGTATCATATGAAGGACTATCTTGACAATTATCTGACTTTGGATAGTGGTTTTATCCCGTTTGCGGAGGCGTATTATCAGCGGCTCGACTTTGTACTGCTGTCAAATGACGTCTCGGAGTGGAGCGCGCATATAACGGCGCATCACGGGCTGAACAAGTATTTTAAGGATAAGATTGTCAGTGGGGATGTGAAGTGCCGCAAGCCGGACAAGAGAATATTTGAGCTGACGCTGGAGCGAATCGGCAGGGCGGCGTCAGAGTGCGTATTTATTGACAACAGTGTCATAAACCTTGAGGCGGCGGAGGCGTTGGGGGTACGCCCGATACTGTTTAACAGGGACGGGGTGGAGTACGCGGGAAGGGCGGTAAATTCTTTCGCGGAGCTGACATCTTTATTGTGTGCGGGCTGTGTATAAACATATTGACCGTTGTGTAATTAGTGTGTATAATATGATTATGAGGAGAAATACCGGTGAAACAAAGGGACTTGATTAAACGGCTTGAAAGTGTGGGCTTTGTTTTTGAAAGACATGGTGGAAACCATGATATATACAGAAGAGGTAATGACATAGAGAAGGTGCCAAGGCACAAAGAAGTTAATGAAAGCTTGGCGAGAATGATACTTAGAAAATGGGAGTTATGATAGGAGCAAAAAGCTTTGGCAAGGAGATTGATATGAAACAGGTTTATCCGACGTTTATAGTAGATACAAATGATGATTCGGAGCATCCGTTTTTGGTTTGCGTTCCTGACATGGAAATTTTTACCGAGGGAGATACCTTTGCAGATGCCATTGAGATGGCGAGAGATGCGATTGGACTGGCGGGGATTTCGATGGAGGACAATAACGAGGCACTTCCTGTACCGTCAAATCAAGTTTCCGCCATCGAAAAGGTAAAGCGGAACACGGACACGGAAGTAGTTGATTTTTCTGAGGGTATTTTGACTTATGTGGATGTTGATTTCTCAGAGTACAGAAGAAAGGTTGATACAAAAACCGTCAGAAGGAATGTGGCGCTTCCGAGCTGGCTGAATTATGAGGCTGAACATGCCGGAATCAATGTGTCAAGGGTATTGCAGGAAGCATTGATGAATGTCTTGAATGTAAAGAGAAACAGAGAATGGGAGCCTTAATTCAGCTCCCATTCAAACCGCCGTTTCATCCGATTGCGTAAATAGTCCTGCCCCTTATCCGTCAATGTCCAATACCCGTTATCATAGTCCACATAGCCGCGGTAGATGATATTGTTCTGACTGTCGTGGCGGTGGGAAACAATGTTGCGGATAATCTGGTCAATGACCTCGTCGTTACGATTGACAAGCGGGGCACGGTTGACGCCGGCAGGCTCCAACAGGTCGCGGACATGGGCTTTTACTGCTGTGGTATCGAGCGCGTGTCCGGCGTCCAGAAGCGCATACATGGCGGCGTCGGAGATGTCGGCTTCCCCAAGCTTTGATGTGATTGCCATAAAATCTCTCCCTTCGGTATATTTTGCCGGAAATATGTGGCATACATTTCCTATAGTTGGAATATTGTACTACGGATTATATGCGAAGTCAAGCCCCTGCTTTTGCGGAGCACTCATACATCGTAACAGTTCAGCCATCAAAATCCGCCTTACACCACCATAATCAGGGTGCCCGCGCCAATCAGAACACAGCCGATGAGCGACTTGAACGTGAACTGCTCGTGCAGAAACACAAACGCCAGTATCAGCGTCAGGACGACGCTCAGCTTGTCAATCGGCACGACCTTGGACGCATCCCCCATCTGCAGCGCTTTGTAATAGCACAGCCATGAGGCGCCCGTTGCAATGCCTGATAGTATCAGAAAAATCCAGCTCTTGCGGCTGATTTGCGTCAGGCCGCTCTGTGCGTGCGTCAGGAAAACCATTCCCCAAGCCATAATGACGACAACGACGGTTCTGATTGCGGTCGCGAGCGTGGAGTTCACGCCGCTGATTCCGACCTTGGCGAGTATCGAGGTGAGCGCCGCAAATACGGCGGATAACAGTGCAAACAGAAGCCACATGGGACTTCATCTCCCTTCATAAAGCGTGATATGCCGGATTGCCGACAGTGATATTTTATCACAGTCCTGCGCAGAATACAATGCTATGGATTTTCAGTCAGATTGCGGTCGCGGACAGATGCGCATTTGGTTCTTGTTGTCCGCAAATAAAAGTAGTATACTGTGTAATAAAGGATGACGGAGGGGGAGCGGCGGATGATACTGGCAAATGACAACTATAAAATGGACTGGACGGTTGGCGCAGTCAAATGGGGTACGGTGAAGCTGCCCCCGACGCTGCAATGCGAGACTGAGCAAAAAGCGGACGGCAATATTCTGCATGAGCGATACACCTTTACGAATATGAGCGATAAGGCTGTTTTTACCGCATTGGGCGACATTTCCATATACACGCCCTTTAACGATGACTATATGGATGCGGGCACCTGTATTACAAGCCGCTGTCATACGCATATATGGTGCGGGGACGATATTTCCTATGTGATGGCGCTTAGGATGGGAGGCGAACCGCCGCATCTGGGCCTTGTGCTTACGGACGGAAGCCTCGGCGGCTACAGCGTGGAACGCGATTTGTCAAGGGGAAGTAACGACCGCGGCGATTTTATCATGCACCCGTCGCCCTGTTCGCTTGCGCCCGGGGAAAGCTTTGTGATAGCATGGACGCTGTTTCCACACGGGGGCAAAGGCGATTTTTATGAAAAGCTTGGAAAATACTGCCCGCGGTTTGTGGATGTGCGCGCGGACAGGTATGTTGTATTCAAAAATGAGAAAATTTGTCTTAGGATAAAGCCGTCCTTTGATTTTTCGGAAAAGGATGTGCGGATTATGCGAGACGGCGAAGCGGTATGCTTCAGGCTTGAGGGTGGGACGGTTATTATCGAAGAGAAGCCTGAAAGTCTCGGGGAATGCCGTTATGACATAGGTGTCAGGGGCGTGAACACACACTGCGCGATACGGGTGCTGCCGGAGTTTCAGGAGCTGCTTCGCGCAAGGTGTAGCTTTATCGTCGAGAAGCAGCAGTATCATAGTACGGGCAGCGGGCTTGACGGGGCCTATCTGATATACGACAATCGGGAAAAGCACATGTATTATCATCCGACGAATGATTACAACGGCGGTCGAGAGCGGGTCTGCATGGGAATTTTGCTGGCGCGGTATCTGTATGATAATCCTGACGATAAGGTCAGCGAAAGCCTGAAAGGGTATGTCGCATATGTTGAGCGGGAGCTGTTTGACGCGGAGACAGGCGAGATCTTCAATGATTACAACCGCGATAATGCCTATAAGCGTCCATACAATTATCCGTGGTTCAGCCTGTTTTATCTGGAGCTGTACCGCCTTTACGGGGACGAGGCCTGTCTGGTAAACGCATATAAAATTTTGAAGGCCTTTTATGAAAAGGAGAATGGAGCGCATTTCTACGCTATTGAGATTCCGCTTAAACGCATCATGGACGCACTGACGTCCGCGGGAATGACAGCGTATCAAAACGAGCTTATGCGGTATTTTGAGGAGCACTGCGCGTTTATTTTGGCGCGCGGAACGGATTATCCTGCGCATGAGGTGAACTTTGAGCAGAGTATTGTTGCGCCGGCGGCAGGACTGCTTTTGCAGATGTACAAGGTTACAGGAGATGAAAAGTATCTCACCGGCGCCCGAGAGCAGCTTAGGGTTTTGGAACTGTTCCACGGACTGCAGCCGGATTATCATCTGTACGAGCTTGCAATACGCCATTGGGACGGCTACTGGTTCGGCAAGAAGCGGCTCTACGGGGACACCTATCCGCACTACTGGAGCGCGCTTACCGCGATTGTATACAAGGCTTATGCGGAGCTTACGGGTGATGAGGCGTATGCGAAAAAGGCGGATGCGGCGTACAGGGGTGTTTTAAGCCTGTTTTTTCCGGACGGAAGCGCTTCCTGCGCATATGTTTATCCCGTATCAGTGAACGGTACGGAGGCAGGATACTATGACGCATACGCGAATGATCAGGACTGGGGCCTGTATTTATTCTATAGGGAATTACGATAATCGCAGTGGCGGTTTTGAATCGTCGCTGCTGAGCGGCGATCTCTTTATGCTGAGAGACAATCATTGAGCGGAGGGTATTGAGAAAATTGAATGGAATTGAACAATAGATGTTATTTTCAATATATGTACTTTATGGAAAGGATTGAGATTATGAAGAAGAACCGTAAGCTTATATTGGCACTGGTAGGAGGCGCTGCAATCGTCTTGGGCGTTTTGCGTACCCTGAAAAGACCGTTTCAGGTGATTCTGAGACCGCGCGAGGAGGAACGGCTTTCACTGATGCATGGAAGCGGAGCATTCCATGGAAGTGGAGCATTCCATGGAAGTGGAGCGTTCCATGTCAACAAGGCGGTCGCGGAATCCGCGAGGGAATTTGTGGCGCGGAGAAGGCAGCGGGTAATGGCTGCGCGGGCGGCAAGGGAGACGCTGCAATCCGTTTAAGCAGTTGCAGGGCGGATTAATTAGGGTCTGATCTGCTCTTATATTCGCGGGGCGTGCAGTGGAACAGCTCCTTGAAGGATTTGGAGAAATAGCTGTTGTCCTCGAAGCCGCATAATTCACAGATGGCGCTTATGGAATAGTTTGTGTTCCGCATCATACAGGCCGCGGTTTGGAGCCTGTAATTTTTCAAATATTGAATCGGCGATTGCCCGATGACGGCCTTAAAGCATCTGAGGACTTCGCTTTTGCTGATGGACGCTGCCTCGGACAGATTCTCCAAGGTAAGTTTGTCCGCATAGTGCGCGTGCATGTAATCCGGAAGCGTCTGCACCCTGCTCTCCTGTAAGTAGTTGCTTTCAGGGGAAAGGGGGATTGTGCTTTCCGGCAAATGTACCAGAATGCGGAAGAGATTGGAAAGCTCGCCGCGCACGATAAGCTCGTAATCCGGCGTCTCGAAACAGACTGCATCCCAGATATTCGTCAGCATTGTCAGGATTTCCTGATGATAGTTGTCGTTTTCCGTTATGACGAAATCCCGCAGATTGCTGTTGGAGAGGACCGGAAGAAGATATTTGTTGTAAAAAACGCTGCCCTCGTTTCCGCCTACGACAGAGCCGTGGAACGTGATGGATTTAAAGAGAGCTGTGTGTGGCGGCGCATTGTTGCTCATGGAGTGAAGCACGTTTGAATTGATGAAAAAAATATCGCCTTTTGACAGGACATATTTTCCGTTTCCACACTCTATAAGGATACTGCCCTCTAGGACAAAGCCCGTCTCAAATTCCTCATGCCAGTGCCAGTTCACATAATTTTCGGTGACATCATCATTATAAATCGCAACAGGAAACGCGGGAGTTCCATGCGCGCCGCTCTCATTAATCTGAAGCGGCGGGAGCGGATAATTGGAATTGTTCGACGGTTTTTTAATCAGTGATATACATGTTGAAAGTGGCATATTTACCTCTGATTCGACGATTTTGTCATACAATTAGGAAATTGCATAATTGTAGTGAATCGCCGCTGCCAAGCGACGATTTTGTCATAGTATTTTGACCATTTTGTCCTAACGGAATAAAATATATGATGATATAATCATATACGATTACATCATAGTACAATCGGGCAGTGAAAGCAATCAAATTTTTGTTTATACGGAGGAGAAAATATATGGACAGCAGGAAAAAATATAAAAAAACGGTGTGGGTCTGTTATCTGGGCTTTGTCACGCAGGCGATTTGTGCGAATTTTGCGCCGCTCTTGTTTATAACCTTCCATGACGAATATGGAATATCGTTCGGGAAGCTGGCGCTGATACCGACATGCTTTTTCTTTGCGCAGTTGGTCACCGATTTTGTCTGCGCCGAGGTGGTGGACAGGATAGGTTATCGGACCTGTGTCGTTGCGGCGGAGGTGACGTCAGGGCTTGGGCTTATCGGGCTTGCGGCATTGCCGGGACTTTTGCCCAATCCGCTTGTCGGGATTATGATATGTGTCGTGATATATGCGATCGGGAGCGGGCTTGCGGAGGTTTTAGTCAGCCCGATTGTCGAGGCCTGTCCCTTCGACAACAAGGAGGGGATGATGAGCCTGCTGCATTCGTTCTATTGCTGGGGTTCCGCGGGAGTCATATTGGTCTCAACGCTGTTTTTTGCCGTTTTTGGCATAGAGAATTGGCGGATTTTGGCGGTCGTATGGTCGGTTATTCCGCTGTATAACATTTATAATTTCGCGACATGCCCGATTGAGACGTTGGTCGAAGAGGAGAAGCGTATGACCATGGGACAGTTGTTTAAGACGAGGATTTTCTGGCTGTTCATTCTCCTTATGATCTGTGCAGGCTCCTCTGAGCTTGCCATGGCACAGTGGGCCTCCGCGTTTGCAGAATCGGCTCTGCATGTCTCAAAGACGGTGGGGGATTTGGCGGGGCCTTGTGGTTTTGCGGTGTTGATGGCAGGCAGCAGGACACTATATGGTAAATTTGGTGAGAAGGTTGATTTGACTGTATTTATGGCTGCCTCGGGGCTCTTGTGCCTGTGCTGCTATCTGCTGGCGGGACTTTCCAATCTGCCGCTGCCGGGATTGATAGGCTGCGCAGTCTGCGGCTTTTCTGTGGGAATTATGTGGCCGGGATCCATCAGCATCGCCTCCAAAATACTTCCGACGGGCGGGACGGCGATGTTTGCGCTGCTTGCGCTTGCGGGAGATTTGGGCGGGACGGTAGGGCCGGCGATTATCGGGGACGTGTCTCAAAGCGCGGGAGAGAATTTGCAGGCGGGAATCCTTGCGGGGATAGGTTTCCCGATTGTTTTGGTCATCTGCGTGTCGGCACTGCGGATGAAAAACAGAAGAGAGGGGCGATAAGGTGGGGAACGCTTTATTGCTCTTTTTTATTCTGTAGGAAATTATTGCGGCGGACGCAGTGATGGTTAGGAAAAATTATACAAAAAGGGGTTGACAAACCCAAATTGATTGCATACAATCTAATTAGATTTGAAGCAATTTAATTTTATACAATAAAATAAAAAGGAGGAAAACAGTTATGGGCATTTATGAGTATTCCGTAAAGGCGCAGGACGGCAGCGACATTGCGCTTGAGGACTATCGGGGGAAGGTTCTTTTGATCGTCAATACCGCGACGGGCTGCGGTTTTACCCCGCAGTATGAGGGACTGCAGGATTTGTACGAGAAATATCAGCCGCAGGGCTTGGAGATTTTGGATTTCCCCTGTAATCAGTTTGGGAATCAGGCGCCGGGCAGCGATGATGAGATTACGGATTTCTGCCAGTCGCGGTATGGCGTAACTTTCCCGCAGCTCAAGAAGATCAAAGTAAACGGGGCGGACGAGGAGCCGCTGTACACCTTCCTGAAAGCACAGAAGAAGGGTGTGATGGGGAACAACATCAAGTGGAATTTCACGAAGTTTCTGGTTGACAGGGAGGGGAATGTAATTGCGCGCTTTGCGCCCACCGTCACACCGGAAAAGCTGGAGGAGCAGATAAAGGAGCTGTTGTAAGAATACGCGGATTGAAGAGAAAGGATGATTTTGATGAGTATTTATGATTTTACCGTAGAGGATGCATATGGCGTTGAGACGTCTTTGAGGGACTATGCAGGAAAAGTGATTTTGGTGATCAACTCCGCGACGGAGTGCGGCTTTACCCCGCAGTATGACAGCCTGCAGGATATTTATGAGAAACACGAGGAGGAGGGCTTTGTGATTTTGGACTTCCCCTGCAACCAGTTCGGGCATCAGGCCCCGGGGACCAATGAGGAGATTGTGAGCTTCTGCGATTCCCGCTATGGCATTACCTTCCCGATTTTCTCCAAAATCGAGGTCAACGGTGACAATGAAAGCCCGCTCTATACTTACCTGAAGTCTCAGAAGGGCTTTGCGGGCTTCGACTCGGAGCACCCCTTAACGCCCATGCTCGAGAGCGTGCTGGAGCGGACGGCGCCGAATTATGCGCAGAGCAGCGACATTAAGTGGAACTTCACAAAGTTCCTGATTGACCGTCAGGGAAGGGTTGTGGAGCGCTTTGAGCCGACGACCGATATGGCGGCGGTGGAAGAGCGGATCGTGAGCCTGCTGAACCGGAAAAATGTCATGGAATATACATATAAGACGCAGAATACCTGTTCCAGCGAAATCAAGCTCAACATTGAAGGAAACGTGATCACAAATATCTCGTTTACGGGCGGGTGCAACGGGAACCTCAAGGCGATACCGCGTCTCGTCGATGGATGGACGGTGGAGGAGATTGAGGAAAAGCTCTCGGGCGTGATTTGCGGGCGCAGGCCGACATCCTGTGCGGACCAGCTTGCGAAAGCCTGCAGGGCGGCTTACGAAGAGCAGAAAGGAAGGATGCAGGCATGAAAACAGAAGTGCGGTATTATACAAGGTCGGGAAACACAAAAAAGCTCGCGGAGGCGATTGCGAGAGCGGTCGGCGTGGAGGCAAAGTCCGTAGAGGAACCGCTCAGAGAAGATGTTGACATTCTGTTTCTCGGCAGCTCCGTCTATGCGTACGGCGTGGACGACAGCATAAAAACATTTATTTCAGGTATTGATGTGAAGGTGGGAAAAGTGGTAAACTTTAGTACGGCGGCTTTGGTAAAATCCACATATAAGCAGGTGGGGAAGCTTCTCGCGCAGAAGGGCATCCCGCAGGCGGAGGAGGAATTTTACTGCAAGGGCTCCTTCGGCCCCATGCACAAGGGAAAGCCGGACGAAGAGGACTGCCTGGCTGCCGCGGCATTTGCAAAAAAGCTCCTATCGTGAGTTATTATGCACAGGTCCGCATAAGGAATTTTGCCGCTTTGCGGCATGGGGGAGATTATTATGGCAAACAACGACTACGACGCTCTCAGGCTCGAGAATCAACTGTGCTTCCCGCTTTATGCCTGTTCTAAGGAGGTGATACGGCGATATAAGCCGTATCTTGACAGGCTGGATCTGACGTACACCCAATACATCGCGATGATGGTACTGTGGGAGAAAAAAGAGGTGACTGTCAAGGAGCTTGGGAGCAGTCTCTATCTGGATTCGGGCACGCTCACGCCTCTTTTGAAAAAGCTGGAGGACAAGGGCTATGTGGAGCGCAGACGCTCTCAGGAGGATGAGCGGAACCTGATTGTCTCGATCACGCAGGCGGGAGAGGACTTGAAGGAGCGGGCGGTCTCGATACCCGCGAGCCTGAGCGCCTGTGTGAATGTGGAGCCGCAGGAGGCGCAGCAGTTGTACCGCCTTCTGTATAAGCTTTTGGAGGGACTGGCCTGACACGGCGTCGGAAAGGAATACATAACATGGAACGCAGTAAGAAAATTATTCAAGTCAGCGTACTTGGGATCGCGGTGAATCTGGTATTGGTTCTGCTCAAGGCCTTTGTCGGAATTGTCACGGGTTCTGTCGCCGTTATCATGGACGCGGTGAACAATCTGAGCGACGTGCTGTCCTCGGCGATCACCATTATCGGGACGAAGCTTGCGGGGAAGGCGCCCGACAAAAAGCATCCGTACGGATATGGACAGATTGAATATGTCAGCTCCGTCACGATTGCGGTTATTGTCCTGCTTGCGGGGCTGACCTCCTTTCGGGAATCGCTGGACAAGGTCGTTCATCCGGAGGCGGCGGAGTACACGCTCGTCCCCATGCTCATTATTGCGGCAGCCGTAGTCACGAAGTTTGTATTCGGCAGATATGTGAAAAAGCAGGGGGAGAAGTACAATTCAGAGTCGCTGGTCGCGTCAGGGACAGACGGGATGCTGGATTCCGCCATTTCGCTATCGACCTTGGCGGCGGCAGCCGTGAGCCTGCTGTTTCATGTCAGCATTGAGGGCTGGCTTGGCGTGGTCATTGCCATCATTATCTTCAAGGCAGGGATAGAGATTTTGATGGAAAGCCTGAGCGGGATTATCGGCGCACGGGTGGACAGCGATTTGTCCGGAAAGCTCAAGCGCCATATCTGCGAATACCCGCAGATAAACGGGGCCTATGATTTGATATTGCACAGATACGGGCCCGAGCGCATTATCGGATCTGTCCATGTGGAGGTTGCGGACGATAGGACGGCGGGGGAACTGCACGGGCTGTTCCGCAGGATTATGGAGGATGTCTACGCAAATTACGGCATCCTGCTGACGATAGGACTGTACGCCGCCAACACTACAGACGACGCGTGCGCGCAGATGAAGGCCAAGCTGTCCGAGCTGATCCAAGAGTATCCGGAGGTCCTGCAAATGCACGGCTTTTATGTGGATACGGAGAAAATGGAGGTTTCCTTTGATTTGATCATTGATTTCAAGTCGGCACGAAAGACGGAAATCAGGGATGAGATTCTGGAAACCATGTCGGCGGCCTATCCGCAGTATGGCTTTCAAGCGGTTTTGGACAATGATTTCAGTGATTAAATATTGTTTTTTCGGAATTGTGTGCCTGTTAAAAACAGGATGTGATTGCTATGCCGTCAGGCTTCTTGATACCCCATTCGGCAATATATTTCTTTATGTGCCATGTATAAGTGTTTGTGCTGATTGGCAGCTTTTCTGTATCCATAATAAAACAGATGTTTCCGGTTTGATATTGTTCTGTATTGCTTTTAAATGAATCCCAAAGTATAATATTTCATGGATTAACGGGAACAGTTCCCTTGGGCGAGCCGGAGGAAGAGACGCATCAATATTCACTTTTTGAGTTATTCAGTAACGAAGAAGATAAACAGGAAGATAAAAAAACTCCAAAATGTAAAATTTACGATTGGAGAGCAGATAAATCAATTCTGTTTGAAACAATGAAAAAGCAGGGGGGATAGTGCTATGCCAATTAAAATAAATAATTTGTTAAACCAATATGTGGATAAGATAAAAGATATTTATGGGCAGTATCTGAAAGCGGTTATTCTATATGGTTCTTATGCAAGGGGCGATTACAGGGAAGATTCAGATATTGGTTAAAGGCATATCCATTTTATGCAAATGTGGAAAGAGAAGGGATCAAACTGTATGGAACAGCATGAAGAGAGAAGGATAAATTTATGATAACAGATTTAACCAACAATGTGATAGAAAAGATTAAATATGAGTCTGTGCCAATAGTAAAAAAAGCTTTGGGAGACGACCTGTGTGATATTATTCTTTATGGGTCGTGCGCAAGAGGAGATTTCAATAAGGATTCAGATATTGACATCGCACTTTTGACAAAGTGCGGCAGGATAGAAAGTGGCAGATACGGACATGTCCTGGCACAAATCGCAACAGAGTTTGCACTAAAATATTTTGCTATTGTGAATTTCGTGTGCCTCCCCAAAGAAGAATATGATGAAAAAAAAGAATGGTATCCATATTTTAAAAATATAAATCAGGAGGGAATAAGCATCTATGGAAAATAAGCATTATATGGAATTGGTGAGGATAAGGCTGGAACGGGCGGCAGAACTTGTGTCAGAGGCAGAAGCCCTTTTGGAAAAAGAAATGTTCAAGTCAGCAAATAATCGTGCATATTATGCGATTGAAAAGGCATTATCTGCATTGCTGATTTCTCAT
>JAMPFV010000001.1:98600-183391 GCA_023664265.1 Roseburia sp. | reverse complement strand
CCATCAGCAACCTCGACAACGTTGTTGAGAACACGACCGCTGCTGAGAGCCAGATCCGCGACACCGATATGGCGACAGAGATGGTAAGATACTCGAACGCGAACATCCTTGCGCAGGCAGGCCAGTCCATGCTTGCACAGGCGAACCAGTCCAATCAGGGCGTACTCAGCCTCTTAGGCTAAGCGTTATCGGGCTGATATTCAGCGATAAATGTACGGGAATTCCAATAAAAAGGGCGGGCCGCTTCCAAACGGAAGCGGCTGTCCTTTTTTGTTCCCGCGAGCAATGAGCCAACTTTGCATTTGCGGAAGTGATAAGCTGCAATAGAGCCAATCCTGAACGCATAGAGCAGAATGAGAGCCGACAGTAGACTGTCAGCAGGTCGAAACCGGGGAGGAAGCATTGCGGCCATGAAAATAATATTTGAGTAATGGTAACTGTTGTATGAGTATGATACAATAATGGAAATCTATTATTGAAGATATTGAAAACAGAACTAAAATCTTCAATCGCGAGTTTGTGTCTGCGCGTTGCAAAACCATAAGCGGTTTTAGTCTCAGCAAAGCTGAACCCTTAAAGCAGCGCAGAAATGAGGTGAAAAATGAATTTTTCACATGTTATGGAAGGAGCATGGTGATTAATATGTATAAACATCACGAAGAATCCATTAAAAATATGAAAGCATTTTTTAGGGATCAAGGAGCTGTTGCCTTGATTCTTATAGGCTCTGTTGCGAAGGGGACGGAGCGGGAAGATTCTGACTTGGATTGTGCGGTTATTTTATCGCAGGAAGAATATGCCAAAAAGGAGAAAGATCATACAACAAGCGAGACCGTGGAGGGGCTGTGCACCTATGAGGGCGGGTATTTTGACGTAAAATATATGACAAAGGAGTACCTTAATGAGTTGTCTGAGAAAGGCAGTGAACCTGCGCGAAGCACCTTCATAAAATCCGGAATACTATTCTGTAACGATACAGAGATTGAAGACATACTGTCACGGATTCCCGTGTTTCAGACAAGGGAAAAAGAGGAAAAACTGTTGTCATTTTATTCGGATTTTTGGATGAATTATTATTATTTTCTGAAATCCTGTCCGATTGCCGGGTATATGAAAATGCATACCATAGCAGAAATAATATACAGCGTATACCGAATGATACTCCAAGAAAACGAGATTTTATTTGATTGTAACAGACGATTGGAAAAGCAGGTAGAATCTATATCTCCCCAAACGGCCGAATTGGTCAGGTTAGGGAGACAGCTTGAGGCTTCTCAAAGTATTGAGGACACAGACAGGTTTGTAAATCAATATATTGAGGTCTCAACTTATATCCCGCCTGAGAACATAGCGGTAGTTTTAACGCAATACGCCAAGGACTTCCAAGAATGGTGGATTAAGCCAAGACCCAATATCCATGAATGGTAACATGTAAGATAAAAAGAATAGTAATGGCGAAAGACAGTTGAGTTTGAGCCGGAATTTGCAGGGAAGTTATCATTTTGTCTTTCTGTAACAGATGGGGAGCTGAAAACAGAAAATGATAAGCCGATAATATTCGATCACATCCTCAAAAAAGTTGCTTTATGCCGCGCAATCGAATATAATTCAAGAGAAGGACATGATAAAGAACACTGTAAAGGATACTATCAACCGGATTGCGTGAGGATAAGGGATTATTATGGCGGAGAGCAGCATTTATGATTACCTGACGGGCTTGTACAATCGAAAGGGACTTTATGAGAAATATGACGAGCTGTCGGGGAGAGACACCGTTCACTGTATGTTTCTGGATCTGGACAACTTTAAGACCGTCAATGACGTGTACGGGCATAAGGCGGGCGACCGGCTGCTGAGCGCGACAGGCGGGATTCTGCGGGACTGCGTGCCGGATTCGGTTGCGGGGCGTCTCGGCGGGGATGAATTTGTGGTGATGATGTTTGGGGAGCTGTCGAGGGAAGAGCTGACCGGTGCGGCGGAGCGGATTTTGCGGGAAATGCGCAGGAAGGGCGAGGAGCTGGACTTTTTCTCGGTGGTCTCTGTGAGTATTGGGATCGTGTGGAATGCTTCAGCAGATACGGATTTGGAGCAGATGCTCAATCGGAGCGACGCGGCGATGTATGAGGCGAAGCGCAACGGGAAGAGCTGCTATCTGTTTTACAATGATCTGGAGGAGAAATTCCTCCTTGAGAAAGAGATGGAGGAGCACGCGCAGCAGGCCTTGAGGGAGGGCCGATTCGAGGTCAGCTATCAGCCCGTATTCCATATGCAGAGCTCAAGGCTGGAGCAGGCTCAGGCGTGCGTGGGCTGGCGAAGAGATGTGGACACCGTCTGGGAAATGAAGGCTTTCAGACCGCTGTTTGAGCGCAACAGCTTTGTGAAGGAGCTGGATATGTACATATTTGAGGCGGTGTGCAGGGATTTGCAGCGGCTTCATCAGGCAGGGCGTGAGCAGGAGAAAATCTGCGTGCAGCTATCGCGTCTGCTCTTTCTGGACGATAGTCTGGCGAACAGACTGGGGGAGCTTACGGAGCGCTATGGTGTGGCGGCAGGGGAGCTGGAACTGGCTTTGGACGAGAAGGCGATTTCCGCGCGGGATATTGATAAGCTGACCGCGTCCATGATGAAGCTCAAGGAGCGGGGCTTTTCGCTTGCCCTGATTCATTTCGGGGAGGATTTTTCGAGTCTGCGCTATCTGAGAAATCTTCCGGTTGACAGCCTCAAGTTTGAGGAGGCCTACATCAAGGAGAATATTCAGAACAAGAAGGGGCGGCAGATTATCAAGACGCTGATTAAGCTGGGGAAGGATTTGAAGCTTCTGCTTGTGGCGGAGGGGATTGCCGAGAAGGACGAGGTGGTCTTTCTGAGCAGTTGCGGGTGTGACGCGGCGACGGGTGCGTTCTATTCGGGGCGGCTCTCTTTTGAGGCGTATCTGGAATATGCGCAGAATCAGCTCCGATACGGGGAGAGCAAAAGAGCCTTCCGTTTTCGGGAGGACTTCTCGGACGAGGAGGGAGAATTGTCGGGAGAGCTGTGCGGAGATGGTATAGAGCGGGTTTCCGGCATCAGCGCGGAATGGGGCGGTATTTATTTCCCGGGCGGGGATCCCGGACAGAATCTGATTTCCTTTCCGGGCCGCCTGTTTTCGGGAAACAGCTACACGGTGACGCTGTGGATCAAGCCGGAGGATACCTTGGAGTGGACGAGTGTCATTTATATGCGCTATCTGGACGGCTTTGCGTCTTTGGTGCCCTATCTGGGCGGGGGGCAGAGCATTTACCGCATCAGCGAGGACATTGACGTGAACAACGGGTGGCATGATACGTTCAGCCGCACCATCGCACTGCATAAGTGGTGTTTTGTCGCGGTGACCTATGATTCCTTCAGTGAGACCATCGGGTATTATATCAATGGAAGAAAGGCAGGATACCGCGTGGATGTGCCGACGATGCTCTCCTGCCGTCAGGTGCTTTTGGGGGGCGACCCCTTCCAGAAATCCTACAAGGGTTATGTATCCGCGCTGACGGTCTATGACGTCGTCAAGACGAGCGAGGAAATCCAACAGATATACGGGTCCTTCTTTGAGGAGCCGGACTTCTGCGGTGAGCGCGAGGAGTTCTGGATGGAGGTCAATTAGGCCGCGCGTCAGGGCGCTTCTTGTACCAGGTGCAGATCCCTCTGTCGGACAGCCCCGACAGCATGAGGGTAGGGCGGTCAAGCTCCCTGTCCCATGCGGGGGAGGCGATAACGGTCTCCGTAATCGGGCCGTATCGGAGGGTGAGCGTACAGCCGTCGATCATTTCCCATGAACCGATGACGGAGCAGCATTCCATCCGTCCGTTTTTCATAAGGCGCATCGGGTGTGCGCACAGAACGCCCTGCGGAATGGACGGTGTCAGCGAGATGCGCTCATAATACCCGACAAAATCATCGGCTGAAAGGGCTTGGAGCGTCTCGCCCGCGTAGGGCTGCGCGGCGGCAATCAGCCATTCGTCGGGGGTCAGATAGAGCTGTCGTATCTGCATGGTGGAGGGTTCCGGCTCATCGCGGAAGTTCATTTCCCGAATATGGGACACCAGAAACAGCCTTCCGTCGTCGTCCCTGAGGACGGAGTTGTGCCCGGGCGCCATGTACGGCATCCCGTCAAGCCAGCGGTAGCCGCAGGAGATCATCAGGCCGAGGGAGCAGTCAGCATCCTCCAAATCCGTCATGTTGCGCCCGTGGAAGTCGTAAAACGGCCCTGTGATGCTGCGGCTTCTGCCGACGCGGATGTTGTAGTCGCTTTTCAGGGAGCCGTAGGAGACGAAGAGATAGTAGTAGTCTGTCTCAGGCAGATATATCATATACGGCCCTTCGATGGCGCAGTCCGTCCAAGCGGGGCGCCTTGCAAGGCAGATGCCGATTCCGTCCTGCGCGGCCAGTCCCGTTTCCCTGTCGAGCGGCAGGATGTGGCAGCCGCCCCAGAAGGAGCCGTAGAGGAGGTACTGCGCGCCTGTGGCAGCATCCTCGATAATGTTGGCGTCGATGGCGTTTACGGGGAGCGCGTCGCTGGTCTTGAGGACGCAGTCCTTGGGGACAAAGGGGCCTTCCGCGCTGTCGGAGACGGCGAGGAAGATGCAGGACTGCCGCACACCCCATGAGGAGTTCGAGCAGTACAGACGGTATTCGTCCCCGACCTTTACGATGTCAGGCGCCCAGATGTCATGGCTTTTGGTCCATGCGACGGATTCCGCGGGCGGGTCCTCGACGACCTTGCCGAGGCTTTCCCAATGGAGCAGATCCTTGGAGCGCTTGCAGATGGCGCCGGTGCAGTAGATGTAATAGTTTTGACTGACAGGGTCATGGAAAACTGCAGGGTCGTGGGTCATCCACAGCCCGGGCAGGTCGCGGCTTCCGGTAAGGCGCTTGGGCTTGGGCGGTTCTGTGGGCGGTTTTTGCGGATAGTTGATGGGTGGCATGGCAGAGTCCTCCTTTGTGTGGTATTTATCCATAGTATAAGCCATCGGAGCCGTTGAAGCAATGGCAGATGCGAAAATCTTTTGCCTGTCCGTGGGACGGGGGAGGGGAGCTGTTTGAAATATGAGGAAAGAGGACAAAATCGTCAGTGCGCTGATCGGGCTGGTCGGGGCCTGCAATAACAATCCCAAGACTGCAAATACGGACGGCGTGCTCATCAAGGCGCTGGCGTTTCCGATTGTCTGCGGGGAAGCGGGGGACGAGGAGATGTCCGCGATGACGGACGAGATTCACGCGGAGAAAAATGCCGTAGCGCCAAACTGCGCAAGCTGCGCTTTTCCCTGCGGGAACACCTCGGATTACGATATGGAGCGCATTTACGGGGCGGAGGAGGAAATTCGGGACATGAAGCTGGAGCTGCTCTCGCGCTGTGAGGAGCTGGCGGCATGTCTGTACCGCGGCAGGACGGCTGAAACGGCGGCGCGGTTTGATTATGAGTTCTTTTACAGGGCGCTGTCGTATATCAGCTTTGATATAGGAAAGGAGCCGCTTCTCGAGCTTCTGGCAGAGGCGGAGGAACGGATGAAAAGGATGGGAGAGATGGAGCATGATACGGAAAATCATAAGGATTGACGAGGAGAAATGTAGCGGCTGCGGCGCGTGCGCCGCGGCCTGCCACGAGGGGGCGATTGAAATCGTGGGCGGAAAGGCGCGGCTGACCCGCGAGGATTACTGCGATGGCTTGGGGGACTGCCTGCCCGAGTGTCCGTGCGGCGCGATAACCTTCGAGGAGCGGGAGGCGCCCGCGTATGACGAGGCGGCGGTTCTGGCGGCGAAGGAGAGGAAGTCTGCGGCGGCGCAGGCGGAGAAGGAAAAGAAGCCGGCGGCACAGGCGGCGGTTTCGCGGCTCGCGCAATGGCCCTGTCAGATAAAGCTTGCACCCGTGAGCGCCCCCTACTTTAAGGACGCGGAGCTGTTGATTGCGGCGGACTGCACGGCTTACGCCTACGCGGGCATCCACGAGGAGTACATGAAGGGCAGGACTACGCTGATTGGCTGCCCTAAGCTGGACGCGGTTGATTACGGGGAGAAGCTTACGGAGATCCTCAGGAATAACGACATCCGAAGCGTCACTGTCCTGCGCATGGAGGTGCCCTGCTGCGGCGGGCTGGAGATGGCGGTAAAAAGAGCGGTGGCGGGCAGCGGGAAGGCAGTCCCGTGCGAGGTCGTCACGGTATCCATCGACGGGAATATTTTATAAGGAGGCATATATGTATAAGAATGTTGAGAAGCAGGAGAAGCTGGAGTTAAAGAACCTTGTGGCGTATCAGGAGCATCAGGTGGTGAGTAAGACGCTGGTGCAGAATGAGGCGGTGAGCATGACGGTTTTCTCCTTTGACAAGGGCGAGGAAATCTCCACCCACGCGGCGGGCGGGGATGCGATGGTGACGGTGCTGGAGGGCACGGGACGCTTTACGGTGGGCGGTCAGGTGTTTCTGCTGAGCGCGGGGGAGACGCTGATTATGCCCAAGGATATTCCTCACGCGGTGTACGGCGAGGAGCGGTTTAAGATGCAGCTTACGGTTTCGTTTTGACTTGGATATGGTATGACAGGATAGGCGGCTCCGCGGAGGAGGCCGCCTTTTTCGCGCGGCGCCAAAACACAATTTTTACAAATTTTGTACACAATTTGCACACAATCCCCCTGTACAATAAGCATATGGAAATTGAGAGGAGGGATGGTATGCGCCATGAGCTGAAGCACCGGATTACCTACGAGGATTATCTGGTGATTGCCGGCAGGCTGCGGTATATCGCGGACTTTGACTGCCATGCGGGGGAGGACGGGCGGTATCGGGTACACAGCCTGTACTTTGACAATATCTCGGATAAGATTTTGCGGGAAAAGGTGGACGGCGTCCGCAATCGGGAGAAATTCCGCATCCGTTATTATGATGAGGACGCGGAATTTATCCGCTTGGAGAAGAAGAGCAAGATTCACGGGCTTTGCGACAAGGAGTCTGCGGCCATGACGAAGGAGCAGGTGGAGGCTTTGTGCGGCGGCAGGACGGAATTTCTGCGGGATTCTGAGGAGCCGCTGTTTCGGGAGCTTTACGCGAAGATGCAGTATCAGATGCTGCGGCCGCGCTGTATTGTGGACTATGACAGGGTGGCGTACACATATCTGCCGGGAAATGTCAGGATCACCTTTGACAGCAATATTCGGACGGGACTGTATCACAATACGCTGTTCGACAGGGAGATTGCCACGATACCGGCGGAGGCGGGCGTCATTATTCTTGAGGTGAAATACGACGCATTTCTACCGGAGCTTATCGCAAAGGCGGTGCGCGTGGCGAATCGGCAGGCAGGCTCCTACAGCAAGTATGCGGCCTGCAGGGTATACGGATAGCCGCGGAAGGTACGCGGCAGAGGGAGAAGGATAGCCGCGGAGGACGCGGCGGCAAGAGGAAAATGTGATTTGGTTGAGAGAGGAAGGAAGCTATGACTTTTAATGATATTTTTAAATCATCATTTTTGGAGAAGGCGTCAAGCTTTTCGACGCTGGATTTTATTATCGCAATGGGAATTGCTTTTGTGCTGGGGCTTTTTATCTTTTATACATACAAGAAGACCTTTAACGGCGTCTTGTATTCCGCGGGCTTTGGGGTATCGCTGATTGCGCTTACCATGATTACGACGCTTGTTATTTTGGCGGTGACGTCGAACATCGTGCTGTCACTCGGTATGGTCGGCGCGCTGTCCATCGTCCGGTTCCGCACGGCGATCAAGGAGCCTTTGGATATCGCGTATCTGTTCTGGGCGGTTGGCGCAGGAATTGTGACCGGTGCGGGGTTGATACCGCTTGCGGTATTCGGCTCTTTGTTTATCGGTGTGGTGCTGTTTGTATTCGTCAATAGAAAGCCGACAGACCATCCGTATATTATGATCATTTCCTGCGATGCAGCGGCGGAGCAGACGGTGTTGTCGGTGATGAAGGAGAATGTGAAGAAGCAGGTGTTGAAGTCGAAGAGTGTGACGAAGGCCGGCGTGGAGCTGACGGTAGAGGTGCGCCTCAAGGGAGAGGAAAGCGCGTTTGTGAATCGGATTGCGGATATGGAGACGGTGCAGAGCGCGGTATTGGTCAGCTATAACGGGGACTATATGTCATAAGCGGTAAGAACACGGAGGGACGGATGAGCACACATAAATATGTTGACAAGATTATAGCGGGAATCATGGCGCTGGCAGTTCTTGCGACGGGAATGATCACGTATCTGGTGCAGGCGAAGCCTGAGGCGGTGGAGGCGTTTGCGTACACCGCGCAGTGCAGCTATGAGAAGCTGTTTGACCAATATGCGGTCATGGAGGTTGATATCGCGATATCGGAGGAGAATTGGGCGGACATTCTGGCGAATCCGCTTGCGGAGGAGTACAAGGAATGCGATGTGACGATAAACGGAGAGACCTATGCGAATGTGGCAATCCGGACAAAGGGGAACACCAGCCTGTCTCAGGTGGCGTCCTCGGAATCGGACCGCTACAGCTTTAAGATAGAATTTGACCACTATGATTCCGGCCAGACATTGGAGGGCTTGGATAAGCTGGTGCTGAACAATATTTTCTGTGACGCGACCTATCTCAAGGAATATATTGCGTATGACATGTTCCGCTATCTCGGCGTGGCGGTGCCGTACTATACCTTTGCGCATATCACGGTAAACGGGGAGGAATGGGGGCTGTATCTGGCGCTGGAGGCCATGGAGGAGTCCTTTGTGGAGCGCGTTTACCGGACGGACGCCGGACAGCTCTATAAGCCGGAGAGTACCGGAATGGGCGGAATGCGCAATCAGGGCGGGCGGTCAGACATAGGAGAACTGCCTGATATGGGAGAACAGCCTGAAAATGGCGGGAGACCTGAGCAGGGAGCGCTGTCAAGTGAAGCGTTGTCGGATATGGAAACCCTGCCGGACAGGGGCGGATTTCCGGGGCAGGGCGGGATACACGGTGCAGACCGTGACATGAGCCAAGGAATGGGCCACGATACAAACCGCGGCATGGGCCACGGCATGGATGCTTCCTCGGGTGGCTCGGACTTGGCCTACACGGATGATTCGACGGACAGCTATTCTGATATTTTTGACAACGCGGCATTTGACCCGTCGGAGACGGACAAGGCGCGGGTGGTGGAGGCACTGAAAAATCTGTCCGAGGGAGAAAATTTGGAGGAGTCTTTTGATGTGGACGCGTGCCTGCGCTATTTTGCCGCTCAGACGTTTATCGTCAATATGGACAGCTATTACAGCAATCTGAAGCACAACTATTATCTGTATGAGCAGGACGGACAAGTGACTATCCTTCCATGGGATTTGAATCTTGCCTTTGGCGGGTTCCAAGCTTCCGACGCGACGGATGCGGTCAACAGTGCGATTGATACGCCCATGGGCGGCGAGATGGAGTCCTCCCGTCCGATGTTCAGTAAGCTGATGGAGGTCTCCGAATACCAAGAGCTGTATCATCGGTATTTGCGGGAGCTTGTGGAGGGCTACGTGGGAAGCGGGCAGTTCCAAAAGACGTTGAGTGCCATTCGGGCTGTGATCGACGGCTATGTGCAGAAGGATGCAACCGCGTTTTACAGCTATGAGGAGTATCAGGAGGCTGTCGAGAACCTGAAGCTGTTTGTCCTGCTCCGCGCCGAGAGCGTGGAGGGACAGTTGAACGGATCGATTCCTTCCGTGACGAGTGCGCAGCAAAGTTCGGATGCTCTGATTGACGCGTCCGAAGTGAGCCTGTCGGCAATGGGCGTCCAGGGCGGAGACGGCGCCGGCGGCAAGGGCAGCGAGAACGGCCGCATGTTCGGAGATCGCTTTGGCGAACGGGGAGGATATGATAAGAGGTAAGCCTTGAAGGCTTACCTCTTATCGTTTGGGAGCAAATCCGCTATCGTGATGCTCAGGTCTTTATAAATACAGGAGAAAATAGTATCCTCAAAATCGTATTGGTTTGACTTTTCCTCGTTTTCAAAGTCATATACCATAACCGTTTTTTTCCGGGGATTTACAATCCAGTATTCCCGAACGCCCGCAGTGCGGTACTTGAAGAGCTTGATACCGTAATCGTTTTGCGGGTTGGAAGGGGAGGTGACCGCAATAATCCAGTCCGGCGCCCCGTTACAGCCGTTTTCGTCCAGCTTGCTCTTATCGCAGATGACGGAGATATCCGGCTCTACATAGTTGTGCTCATCTTTATCCAGGAATACGGCGAAGGGAGCGAGAAACACTTCACATTCTCGGTTCTTTTGGTCGATATAGTCAGAAATTCTCCTGCCCAAGGAATAGGAAATCCGTTGGTGGTCTGTGTTTGGCGGCGCCATCATATACATTCTGCCGTCAATCAATTCCGCTCTCTGACCATCCGGAAGCGCATAGATATCCTCGATGGTGCAAGCTTTCTCCCGTGTCACTGCCATGAAGTCTGCCCCCCTTCTTTTTATACTATTTACAGCGTTTCCTCAGATAAATGCGCCGAGTATTGCAGATATTCCGGTGAAAACAGCGTTGAGCGTAATCAGCGCGAGAACCACCATAATAACAAGATTCTGAGTGCGCACCCTGCTCAGCGGCTTGCGGAACTCGTCCACGATGCAGCAGGACGGGTCAGAGGGCTTATAGCAGACACGATAGCTGCCGCCAACGCTGTAATGTCCCGCCCTTTTTTCCGCATAATCCAGATTTACGTTGTAAGGCCTGCCGTCCACCGTGTATGTAATGACAGGATACTCGTTTGTCCAGCGGAAGGAACGGTTGCGGCGGCGCACCTGTGTAAGGCTGCTGATGGTGCCCTCCGCGGTGCCGGTCATATCCAGCGCGCTGTTCAAAAGGTCGTTGAGCTTCTTAAAGCGGCGGAAAAAGAGGAATGCCAGGAGAGCGACAACCGCGGCGATTACAAGAGCGACGATACCGGTAAAAATATAAACACCATTGTCCATAATAAAAAAACCTCCGTAAGAAAATTTTATACGGCATTATTTTACAATAAAGTATCACCGAATGCAAGCGGCCGCCTTGATTTTGACAGGTGCAATGGGGTATAATAAAGGCACTGAACAGAGCGATGAGATAAACGGAGTGGGGCAGAATGGATTACCAAAAGTACAACGAGCTGCTGGAGCGTTACAGGGAGGCTGACAGAGTGGCCTTCGGCGAGGGAGAGACAAGAGAAGGCGTTATCCGGAGACTGATTCAGATATCCCATGAGAAGAAGCGGATACAGACGGAGTGCAACGCCATTATACGGGAGAACATTGTAAAATATGAGAAGGAGCCGGCGCTTCTGGATGCGGAGGCGCAGCAGCGGCTGAAGGATTTTCTGAACGTCCTTATGCAGGGCGGCGCGCATCAGGACACGCCGATCGTGTTCCGTATCTCAAAGCTGCTGCTGCGGTACTATCAGGAGCAGGGAGATGTGGAGCGCACCATCGCCATGCTGGAATACTGCTCTGTCTTTGACATTATTATCAAGGAGCATTTGGACGATTACGCGGGCAGCGAATATCCGCTTATGGCGGAGCGGTATATGGCGGATTTTGATAAATTTTCCGATAAGGCGAAGAGCTCCCTGATCAACAGTTGGCTGCTGAGCGTGATTAACCGCAGGGACATGACCTTCAGCCTGCGCAAGTACAAGGAGATTAAGAAGCGCATTGAGACCATTCAATGGGAGGCGGGGAAGGCGTTTCTGGCGGAGAACTATGTCCGGTGCAGACAGAATGTGCTCGGCTTTACGCTCGAGGCGTGCCGCAGGGCGGCTCAGGCACAGAAGCGGGGAATTGCACCCGACGGGGCGCCCCTGATCGACGTGGAGGCGGCGCTGCCCTATATCGAGGAGCTTTCCTGTGCGCTGCAGGAGGCTCTGGACGCGGAAAATGTGCGGAGCGTGATTGCCGACAGAGTGGTTGCCCGCCTTTACTGTGTGCAGGCGCAGTATCACCTTGGCCGGCTGAGCATGGAGGAGCTGCTGCGGCAGTTTGAGGAAATATCCCGCCCGCAGGAGGATTACAATGCCATGGAGCAGTGCTCGGCGCTGTTTACGGCGAATGCGTATTGTCTGGATTATCTGTACAAGTGCAGCGGCTATGACGACGCGTATGTGCTGGAGCGGAGCGCGGAGATCGTGGAGCGGGTGCTGTCCAAGGCGAAGGATATGGAGCCCTATCTGGGCAGCTATCAGACCAATTACTGCGTGCTGATGCTGGTAAACTCAGCCTCCGGTATTATGGACTTCGACTCGTTTATGAACACGATGCTGAGCGCGACGATTTACGCGAACAAGGCGCTGTATGTCCACACGATGATGGTAAAGGAAATCTGCGATATTATTCTGCGGTACATATTGGCGCAGGACCCGCAGTATCTTGACGGCTTGGCGGGACACGGCTGGGAGGACTGCCGCGACCACCCCGAGGAGGTGCTCGGGCTGATGGAGAAGTGCACGCTGTTCCATGACATCGGCAAGTATTTCTGTCTGGACTATGTGTCCAATTCCTCGCGGAACCTGACGGATGACGAGTTCGAGGTGATCAAGGCGCATCCGACGAATTTCTCAAAGATTTATCAGGGGAAAATGAGCCGTGAGGTGGAATGCGTCCACGACTGCGCGCTGCTGCATCATCTGTGGTACAATGAGCAGGGCGGCTATCCGAAGGCGAAGCACACGGCGAACAAGCCCTTTGTAAATATTTTGAGCATTGCGGACAGCATTGACGCGGCGACCGACGATATTGGCAGACCGTACGGGCAGGGCAAGACGCTGGCGCAATTGATGGAGGAGTTCGACGGCATGAGGGACAGCCGCTACAGCGGCTATGTCTGCGATTTGTTCCATGTGGACGAGGTGCGGGAGCAGATACAGCGCGCGCTCGACGAGCGCAGGAAGGAAATCTACTGTGATATTTATTTGCCCGCAGGGAGTGGTCGAGATTGACAGTTTTCTGCAAATGGACTATATTTATTAGTGGAAATGGTAATAATTTACAGAAGGACAGGAATCGGAACTATATCAATTCACAAGGACACGGAGGTGCATTTTATGGGATTTTTAACAGGAAAGACGGCAATTATCACGGGTGCGGGCCGCGCGGTATTGAGTGACGGGCGCTGCGGCTCCATCGGCTACGGCATTGCGACCGCATACGCGAAGGAGGGCGCGAACATTGTTATCACCGGACGGAACGTCCAGAAGCTTGCGGACGCAAAGGAGGAGCTGGAGCGGCTCTACGGCATAGAGGTGCTCACGGTCGCCGCAGATGTGAATGCCAAGGCGGACAATCAGGCGGTGGTAGAGGAGGTCGTGCGTCAGACGATGGAGAAGTTCGGGCGGATTGACGTGCTGATCAACAATGCGCAGGCATCTGCCTCCGGTGTGCCGCTCAGCGAGCACACGACGGAGCAGTTTGACTTGGCGCTGTATTCAGGGCTTTACGCGACCTTTTATTATATGAAGGCCTGCTATCCGCATCTGGTCGAGACCAAGGGAACAGTCATCAACTTCGCGTCCGGTGCGGGGCTGTTTGGCAACTTCGGACAGTGCGCGTATGCGGCGGCCAAGGAGGGCGTCCGCGGTCTGACCCGCGTTGCGGCGACAGAGTGGGCGAAGGACGGCGTGAATGTCAATATCATCTGCCCGTTGGCGTGGACAGCGCAGCTTGAGAACTTTGAGAAGGCATATCCGGATGCGTTCAAGGCGAATGTTAAGATGCCGCCCGCGGGACACTATGGCGATGCGGAGCTGGAAATCGGGCGTGTCTGTGTACAGCTTGCCTCTCCGGATTTCAAGTATATGACCGGCGAGACCATCACCTTGGAAGGCGGTATGGGTCAGAGACCGTAAGACGGCGCACAAGATAAATCAGTAGAGGATAAAGCCCTGTAAGGAGAGGTTCTTATGGGGCTTTTGTGTGAGGGAGTATGCAGAATCCGTTTTCGAGGACAGAACGATTGATTGGGGCGCAGGGGATGGAGCGTCTTGCGCGGGCGCGGGTCGCGGTGTTCGGGATTGGCGGCGTGGGCGGCTATGTGGTCGAGGCGCTGGCAAGAAGCGGCGTCGGGACGCTGGACTTAATTGACAGCGACAAGGTGGACGTCACGAACATAAACCGCCAGATTATCGCGACGTGGGAGACCATCGGACAGTATAAGGCGGATGTGGCGCGTGCGCGTGTCCTCTCGATCAATCCGAACGCCGTGGTCAATGTGCACAGGGTCTTTTACGGGCCTGACACGGCGGGGCAGTTTGACTTTGGCCGGTATGATTATGTGGTGGACGCAATCGACACGGTGACCGGAAAGCTGGAGCTTATCCTGCGTGCGCAGGCGGCAGGGACGCCGGTTATCAGCTCGATGGGCGCGGGAAATAAGCTGGACGCGTCGGCTTTTCGCGTGGCGGACATCTATGACACGAAAGTGTGCCCGCTGGCGAAGGTGATGCGCAGGGAGCTGAAAAAGCGCGGCGTCGATCGGTTAAAGGTCGTCTACTCACAGGAGCCGCCGATAACGCCGCAGCCGGAGGAGCAGGAGCCGGCACAGGAGCCCTTGGGCGTTCAGGATATGAGGGTGCGGAAGCGGCAGACGCCCGGAAGCATCGCCTTTGTGCCAAGCGCGGCGGGGCTGATTCTTGCCGGCGAGGTGGTGAACGATCTTGTGCGGGGAGCGCTCTGAGAAAGGGATGGTGGCGACATGTGTACGGTGTCACAACTAAATACCATTTCAAAACAAATGGTGGAATGTTATCGGATTATTTATGGGATGGATGTCACGGGAATCTTTCTTTACGGCTCCTGCGCAAGGGGAGATAACGATGCGTACTCCGATATAGATATTGTCGCGATTGTAAAGGGTGACAGGGCGGAGTTGCAGCGGAAGCTGAAAAAAGTGTGGGATATATCGGCAGATATAGGCTTGGAGAATGACGTGGTGGTATCCCCGTCGGTTATTCCCTATGACGAGTTCGAGCAATATAAGGAAAAACTGCCTTATTACAGGAATATTTTGAAGGAGGGCAAAAGGATTGGATAGTCTCGTAAAGCACAGACTGGAAAATGCGCGGGAAAGGCTCGAATCGGCAAAGCTGCTCTTGGATGCAGGAAAATATAAGGATTCCATAGGGCGGTCTTACTATGCGATTTTCTCAGCGGTACGGGCGGTTTTGGCAAGAGATAAGGTTGATTTTTCAAAGCATGCCGGAGTTATAGCTTATTTTCAGAAAGCGTACATCAAAACAGGTATTTTTGAAAAGAAATATTCTAAATATCTGCAATCTGCATTCCAGATTAGAAACAACTGTGATTATGATGATTTTTTTATTGTATCAAAGCAGGATGCGCAGGAGCAGTACCATATAGCGGAGGAAGTCTGCAGGGCGATAGAGGAATATTTATATGGAGAAATATTGGAGGAAAAATGAAGTTTAAAGGGATTCGGAAAAAGGAAGCGGGAAAATTCATCACGCGGTACGATATTACATATGAGACGGTTGACAACCAAGAGAAGATATATGAGATTATCAGCCGGAGGCGGGATATGGAGACCTTCGAGGCGCTCCACGGCGATAAACCTGACGCAGTTGTCATAATTGCGACGGATGAGAGCGGAGAGAAAATCTTGGTGAACAGGGAGTTTCGGATGGCGGTGGGCGATTGGGTGTATAATTTTCCTGCGGGACTGATTGACGACGGCGAGGCGCCAGAGCAGAGCGCGAAGCGCGAGCTGTGGGAGGAGACGGGACTGGAGCTGTATGAAATCAATGATACCATCGGGCCGAGCTACAGCGCGGTAGGCTTTAGCAATGAGATTAATGTCTGTATTGTCGGGAAGGCAAGAGGGGAATTTCGTGGCAGCACCTCGACAATGGAGGAAATTGAGGCCGGCTGGTATACGAGGGCACAGATGCGCGAGCTGCTCAAGACGCAGCGCTTCGCGGCGAGGACGCAGGCATACTGTTATCTTTGGAGTCGGGAGCAGCATGCGTGAGAGACTTGCGTTTTGGCGGGAATTACGCTATAGTAATAGTGATATCGGTTCCGGGAGGAGTGCGGAAACGTATCGCCGGTGTCTCGGTTCAACCACAGAATATCCCGGAGGAACACGCGGCGGCCGATATCCTTTGACAGGCAGAAAGGATGGCGTTTTCGCCTGAAGGTTCGCGGCGGTGCAGCTCTTTGACACGACAGGAGAGCTGTGCGGCCGCGATTGTTTTTGAGCAGAGATGGAGGGATTGCAAATGCAGAAATGGACACGGGTACAGTATCAGCCTAACATTCCGTTGGGAGAAAACGGCGAGAAGGTGACGGCATGTAAGGCGCACATCGCGCTTTCCAAGGAGGCGGCCAAGGAGGGGATGGTGCTGCTGAAAAATGACGGGAATCTGCTCCCGCTTGCAAAGGGCAGCAGGGTTGCGCTCTTTGGAAAGGCGAGCTTTGACTATGTGCGGGGCGGCGGCGGAAGCGGGGAGGTGACGGTCTCCTACGCGCGGAATTTATATGAAGGCTTTGGCCTGCTAAAGGACAAGGTTCAGATTTTCGAGGAGCTGTCGGCGTTTTACCGCGACAATGTAAAGGCGCAGTATCAGGCGGGCAGAGTCCCGGGAATGACCATAGAGCCGGAGGTTTCCGCCGAGCTGCTCAAGCGGGCGCGCGCCTACACGGATACCGCGGTGATTGCGATCTGCCGCTTTTCGGGCGAGGGCTGGGACAGAAAAAGCATTGTGGACACGGAGAACAAAAATATCTGGGGCAGCGAGGAGGAGATGGCAAAGCGCTCGGCGGAAATCTTCGAGGAGGGCGATTTTTGCCTGACCCATGCGGAGCGGGCGATGGTGGAGGCCGTGGCGGCGGACTTCCCCAAGGTGATCGTTGTGATGAATGTCGGGGGAATGGTGGATTCCTGCTGGTTCCACGACAATCCACGCATTCAGGCGGTGCTGATGGCGTGGCAGGGCGGCATCGAGGGCGGACTTGCGGCGGCGGAGCTGTTGATGGGAGAGGGCAGTCCGAGCGGAAAGCTCGTGGATACCTTCGCGCGGGAGCTGGCGGATTATCCCTCCACGGAGACGTTCCACGAGTCGGAACGGTTCGTGGATTACACGGAGGATATCTATGTGGGCTACCGCTATTTTGAGACGATTCCCGATGCCGATAAGCGGGTGAACTATCCGTTCGGCTTCGGGCTTTCCTATACGGACTTTTCGCTGAATGCGGGGGCGGCCTATGCGGAGAAGGACAGGATTTACGTGCCCGTCGTGGTCACCAATATCGGGAAAACGGCGGGAAAGGAGGTCGTGCAGGCCTATTTTGGCGCGCCGCAGGGCGTACTTGGAAAGCCCGCGCGACAGCTTGCGGCCTTCCAAAAGACAAGGCTGCTGCAGACGGGAGAGAGCCAGAGCATTGTGCTGTCGTGGTGCATTGACGACATGGCGTCCTATGACGATCTCGGGAAGATAAAGGAATCGGCGTATATTCTGGAAAAGGGGGAGTATCACTTCTTCGTCGGGGTGTCGGTGCGCGATACGGCGGAGCTGTCCTACCGCTATGTGGTGCAGGAGGACACGGTGGTGCGGCAGCTTGCGAAAAAGTGCGCGCCCACAAGCCTCAAAAAGAGGCTGCTCGCGGACGGAAGCTATGAGGAGCTGCCGTTGACGACGCCTGTCGAGACAGACGCCAACGCGCTTGTGCCGCTTCCCGTCGCGGAGGCGGAGGGCTTTGCGCCCGCGGTAAGGGCGGGGAAACGCTATCATTTGTGGGCGAATACGCCCGCGCAGCAGCGCCGTTTTTTGAAAGAGGTGGCGGAGGGACGCGTTACCTTGGAGGCGTTTATGGCGCAGCTCTCGGACGAGGATTTGGCAAATCTGTTGGGCGGACAGCCGAACACGGGCGTTGCCAATACTTTTGGCTGGGGAAATCTGCCGGAGTACGGCGTGCCGAATATAATGACGGCGGACGGCCCCGCAGGGCTTCGCATCGCGCCGGAATGCGGCGTGTGCACGACCGCGTGGCCCTGCTCAACGCAGCTTGCGTGCTCGTGGAACGAGGAGCTTGTGGAGCGCGTCGGGGAGGCCGGAGGCGCGGAGGTCAAGGAGAACAACATCGCGGTGTGGCTTGCGCCTGCCGTCAATATTCACAGAAGCCCTCTCTGCGGGCGGAATTTTGAGTATTACTCGGAGGACCCATTCCTTGCGGGAAAGCTTGCGGCGGCGATGGTTCGCGGCATCCAGAGCAATCATGTGGGCGCCACAGTGAAGCATTTTGCCCTGAATAATAAGGAGACAAACCGCAAGAACAGCGATTCGCGGGCGTCCGAGCGCGCGATTCGGGAAATCTATTTAAAGACCTTTGAAATCATTGTCAGGGAGGCGGAGCCGTGGGCCGTCATGTCCGCCTACAACATTATCAATGGCCGCAGAGCCTCGGAGAATCGGGAGCTTTTGGAGGACATCCTGCGCGGCGAGTGGGGCTTTGACGGCGTGGTGACGACCGACTGGTGGACGAACGGCGAGCACTACAAGGAGGTCAAGGCGGGAAATGACATCAAGATGGCGACCGGCTTTCCGGAGCGCCTGGCGGAGGCGCTGGAGAAGGGCGTCCTGACGCGCGGGGACATGGAAATCTGCGCAAGACGGGTGCTGGAGCTGATTTTGAAGGTGGATTAGTGAGGAAGCTTTTCGGTATATCCTTCGGTATATAAAAATCGGGGTTGCATTTTTCGGGCGGTTATGATAATATGTATTGCGTTGACGCACAAATGTGCTTGTCAGAAAAACACTCAATCAGATATGTTCAGGCCGGGAAGGGCATGGTATAAGATGGAAAAGGAAACAGAGACAGCCTACTATGTTGTCAGGAAAAAGGCGCTGCCGGAGGTCCTGCTGAAGGTGGTGGAGGTGAACCGCCTGCTGGAGACACAGCGGGCGTCCTCCGTTCAGGAGGCCGCTGACAGAGTGGGTATCAGCAGGAGCTCCTATTATAAGTATAAGGAAGATATTTTTCCCTTCCACGATTCGACGAAGGGCACGACGCTGACGCTGTCCTGCCGGATGGATGATGAGCCGGGGCTTTTGTCGGATGTACTGCGGATTGTGGCGAGGTTTGGGGCCAATATCCTGACGATACATCAGACGATTCCCATCAACGGGATTGCCTCGCTCTCGCTGAGCATACAGATCTTGGACACGACAGGGGATGTGTCGGAGATGATATCGGAGATGGAGAAGCGGGCCGGCGTGCACAATGTCAAGGTGCTGGCGAGGGAATAAACCGCACAGACGGGAAAAGAGGATGAGGAGGACGTTAAAGAATGGTAAAGGTAGCGATTTTGGGATATGGTACGGTCGGGAGCGGCGTGTTTGAGGTACTGCGCAGGAACAGCGCCGTGATTCAGAGCAAGCTTGAGGACGAGGTACAGGTGAAATATGTGCTCGACCTGCGGGAGTTTGAGGACGACCCCGTTCAGGAGGTGCTCGTGCACGACATCAAGGATATTCTTGAGGATCTGGAGGTCGCGATTGTCTGCGAGACCATGGGCGGGGAGCATCCGGCATATGATTTCACCAAGAGCGCGCTGGAGAGAGGAAAGAGCGTCTGCACCTCCAACAAGGCCGTGGTGGAGAAGTTCGGACCGGAGCTGTTACAGATTGCCAAGGCGCATCATTGCAGCTATCTGTTCGAGGCCAGCGTCGGCGGCGGCATTCCGATTATCCGTCCCCTGCGGACTTCCCTTGCGCAGGAGGAGGTGCGCTCCATCACGGGAATCCTGAATGGCACGACCAACTACATTCTGACGAAGATGGAGAACGAGGGGCTGGCGTTTGACGACGTGCTGAAGCGGGCGCAGGAGAAGGGCTACGCGGAGAAGAACCCCGACGCGGACATTCTCGGACATGACGCGGGCAGGAAGATTGCGATTCTGACCTCCCTCGCCTACGGAAAGAACGTGGACTTCTCCGACATTATGATAGAGGGAATCACGGCGATTACGGACAAGGACTTCGCGTACACGAAAAAGCTGGGCGCGACGATCAAGCTGTTCGCAAAGAGCATGAAGAAGGGCGATAAATACTATGCGATCGTCGCACCGTTCGTCGTATATCCCGAGAATCCGCTCTACGCGGTGAGCGGCGTGTTCAACGCGATTCTCGTCAACTGCAATATGGGCGGCGAGACGATGTATTATGGAAAGGGCGCGGGAAAGCTTGCGACGGCCAGCGCGGTCGTGTCGGATGTGCTGGACTGCGCAAGGCACCTCGGGAAAAATCTGGCAGTCAAGTGGGACAGCGAGAAGCTCGAACTTTCCCCGATTGACGGCGCGGTGAGACGCTTCTTTGTGCGCGTCGCGGACGCGGACGAGGCGCAGATTCGGGACGTCTTTGGCGATGTGGAGATGATCTGCGGCGTGGTGGACGGCGAGAGCGGCTTTATCACGTCCGAGCTTACCGAGGCGGAATACAGGGAAAAGGCTGGGAAGCTCAGGAACATCATCGGAATGATTCGAGTAGATTAAATTATAGAGAGGACGAATGGAGACAGTTATGAAAAAGGTTGTTAAGTTTGGAGGAAGCTCGCTGGCCAGCGCGGAGCAGTTTCAGAAGGTGGGCAATATCATTCACGCGGACGCGGACAGGAGGTTCGTGGTTCCCTCCGCGCCGGGCAAACGCTTTGACAAGGACACCAAGGTGACGGATATGCTCTACGCGTGCTATGCGCAGGCGGAAAAGGACCATAATTTCATGGACGAGATGACGGCGATCGAGAAGCGGTATCAGGAGATTATCGACGGCTTGGGGCTCGACCTTGACCTCACGGGGGAATTTGGCAGGATTATTGACAACTTCAAGAAGAAAATCGGCAGCGATTACGCCGCAAGCCGCGGAGAATACCTGAACGGCATCATTATGGCGAATTATCTGGGCTTTGAGTTTATCGACCCCGCGGAGGCGATTCGCTTTAACGAGGCGGGCGTGTTTGACGCGGAGCTGACCAACGTGCTGCTCTCCAAGCGGCTTGAGGGCGTGGAGCACGCGGTTATTCCCGGTTTTTACGGTGCGATGGGCGACGGCAGGGTCAAGACTTTCTCGCGCGGCGGTTCCGATATTACAGGCTCCATTGTGGCCAAGGCGGTTCAGGCGGATGTATACGAGAACTGGACGGACGTCTCGGGCTTTCTGATTGCAGATCCCCGCATTATCGAGAACCCGCAGGGTATCGAGATGATCACCTACGCGGAGATGCGCGAGCTTTCCTACATGGGTGTCAACGTGCTCCATGAGGACGCGATTTTCCCCGTGAGAAAGGCGGGGATTCCCGTCAATATCCGAAACACCAACGCGCCGGAGGACGAGGGGACATGGATTGTGGGGCACACCATCCAGAAGTCGAAGTATGTGATTACCGGTATCGCAGGCAAGAAGGGCTTTGCCTCCATCACGATTGAGAAGGATATGATGAACTCCGAGATTGGCTTTGGGAGAAAGGTGCTTCAGGTGTTTGAGGAGTACGGGATTTCCTTCGAGCATATGCCGTCGGGAATCGACACCCTGAGCGTTATGGTGCATCAGTCCGAGTTTGAGAACAAGGAGCAGAACATTCTCTCCGGAATCAACAAGGCGGTAAGCCCCGACAGCATCGACATTCAGTCGGATTTGGCGCTGATTGCGGTGGTCGGACGCGGTATGAAGGCGCAGCGGGGGACGGCTGGAAGGATTTTCGCCGCGCTTGCGCACGCAAACATCAATGTCCGAATGATTGACCAGGGCTCAAGCGAGTTGAACATCATTATCGGTGTGGCCAACAGTGATTTTGAGAATGCCATCAAGGCCATCTATGCGATTTTCGTCGAGACAAAACTGTAAATGCAGGCTGTCAAGCCTGCATTTGACTGCCGCGATTTCCTATAACATGAAAGATCCTACGAGTGAAGCCTGCGGTACTCCTTCGGCGTGACGCCGTATTTCTCCTTGAACAGGGCATAGAAATGCGTGCGGTTGGTGAATTTGAGCCGTGCGGCGATGGCGCTGATGGATTCGTCGCTTTCCGTCAGGCATTGCGCGACCTTTTTCAGACAGAAGGTCATGCCGTAGTCGTAGAGGCACATGTCGGTGTACTTGTTGACAATGCGGTTCAGATAGTCTCCGCTGTAGTTTAGCAGTCCTTCCAGCTCGGTGCGCGTCATGCGGCCATCGCTCTCCTCAAAGAGGCGCGTAATGCGCGAGAACAGCAGGAAGTCGCTGCCGGTGTCCAGCAGGATGTTGGTACAGTGGTAATGCCGCGGTGAGGACAGATAGCCCAGAAAGCCGCAGAGCAGTCCGCAGATACGATAGTACGCGCCAAACTGCGGACAGAGCAGCGTCTGTATCATGGCCTCGGCCATGGCGTGCAGATGCGCCGCGGGCCGGCGGTTCCGGTACGCGGGGATAAAGTCGAGGTACGCCCGTTTCCCGGGCTCCTTCAAATCCGCAGTGATGAAGCGGTAAATATCGCTGCCGCAGAATTCTTTCTCGCTCGGGACGAAGGAGGTCTGCGCGGCGACGAAAAGCCCCGTGACAAAATCGGGGGAGAGACCGATATACAGGACCTTTGTTCGGGAGGGATAACGCTCCGTGTGGCGCAGACTGCGGTTGATAAGGCAGCAGGAACCCGCCGTGTAGAGATAATCCTTCCCTTCTATTTTCTGAATGATGTTTCCCTCCAACACCACCACAAGCTCAAAAAAGTCATGGAAATGCGACGCACCTTCGGCGTAGGGGGCGTTCTTCGTGGCGGACGCTTCCTGATACAGAAGCGACTTCTCGAAGGACAGGGTGACGATGTTCACATAGTCCTCGGGCGCGGAGCCGCTGCAGTATTCCAGCGTGAGCTGGAAGGGAACGTCCATGCGGTAAAAGCGGCCGAAGTCGCTCTCGCCGTTCTGTACCTTGATGGAGGAGTCGAGGCTGTTGAGCGCCTCAAGCATGTCGGGGATGTTGTTGGGGGTCATGGCAGTGTCCTTTCAAGGGGGATTCTCTGTCAGTTAATATTGGTCGCCTGATCTTCTGCGTATAGCGGTCTGCTCATAAATATGCATCCCTCATCATAACGCGGCTTATAATGTCTGTGGATGAAGGCTTCCTCAACCTTTCCCAGACGTCTAAAGTTCAACGTTTCATAATACCTGATCAGATGATTGTACGGCAGTGCAAAGATATAAACAATACAAATGCCAACCTTGTCTGCAGCCATTTTTATGATTGGCAGGACAAAGTCAAGAAAGATAATGCTTCCTATCCCTGTCTGTTCCTTGTGTGCAGCCTTATATGCACTGTTCACGGCAAAATTTGCCAGTTCAACAGCCGGAAGGGAATCAATCTCCAACCGGAAGGGGTTCCATTTCTTCCTGGAAGCCACCATGCCTGTTTTCAGTGAAAAATACCCGACGATTTCACTAGTCATATTGTCTTTTACCAGATAGGTTCTTGCCTCATGGGTCAGTTCGTCGGAGACAGCCTGCCGCTTCAAGTACATCTCAAGACCTAACCCTGTTTCCGCGGCTACATGGAATTTTCGGATTGTTTGCAGGTTGTCTTCGCCTGCCAAGAGCGGTTCACAATAAAAAATCTCATTTTCTATCAGTTTATTTTCCATTTGACCTGCCTGCCAGAATCCTCGCTTTGCACTCATCAGCGGCCTTCCGTATGTTGTCATCTGATTCTACAGTCTGCCGGCGGAGCGTCCTTAATATTTGTTCCCCGATTTTTCCATGCAGGTTTGCCATATTCGGCTTTGAAAAAGTCTTTGCATTCATCAGTTTTCCTTTCACGATCCAGCTTCTCCTTTCCGGTTGCTTTCTTCCACTATTATATGTTTTTTTCTGACATTATTCAATAGATTCGGGTACAAAACTAAATGCCGGTACAGCGGGAAAAAGTTGCGCAAAAAACTTGCAAAAAATTTTTTGTTGTGCTAAAATCCGTAAATGTAAAAACAAACCCGTGTAATCGGTAGATGTAAGTCCGGCATAAAGAATGCGTGCAATCTATAGTAGTGAAGCTGCTGTGGTTGCACGCTTTTTGTGTGAGGAATTGCGGTAATCGCAATGGCAGCCTGCGTTTTTATGTTTGGAAGGAGGATATAACCATGGTAAAGATTATTACGATCAGCAGAGAATTTGGCAGCGGCGGAAGAACCATCGGCAGGGAGGTCGCAAAAGAGCTGGGGATTCCCTGTTATGACAAGGAATTTATTGAAAAGGTTGCAGAGGAGACAGGATATGCGGAGGCGTTTATTGAGAAGGAGGGCGAATACGCGCCGACCTCAAGCGCGCTGTCCTATATGTTTTTGGGAAGAGGCCTGGATGGTCTGTCCAATGCGGACAGGATATGGTTCGCGCAAAAGAAGGTCATTGAAGCGCTTGCCGAAAAGGGTCCTTGCGTGATTGTGGGAAGGTGCGCGGATTATGTACTGCGCAGCAGAAAGGACTGCCTGAATGTATTTATATATGCGGATAAGGCTTTTCGGGCGGAGCGCATTGTGACGCAATACGGAGAAAGCGCTGTCGAGCCGCAGAAAAGACTGGCTGACAAGGACAAAAAGAGGAAATTGAATTATAAATATTTTACGGAGCAGGAATGGGGAAAGCGGCAGAATTATCACCTGTGCATTGACAGCAGCTTCACGGGGATTGAGAATGCGGCGGACTTGATCGTAAGGGTTGTCAGGGGGCGTGAGACAAAATGAATCATACGATGAAAGAAGAAAATAAAATGGCCGTTATGCCGGTGAACAGGCTGATGGCAGGTATGGGCATACCGATGATTATTTCCATGATGCTGCAGGCCGTCTATAATATTGTGGACAGCGCTTTTGTGGCAAACATGAAGGATACGGGGGAAATGGCTTTAAACGCGCTTACACTTGCCTTTCCCGTGCAGATGCTTATGGTGGCGGTGGGCGTCGGTACGGGCGTCGGTATCAACGCGCTGCTGGCCAGAAGCATGGGGCAGGGCGACAGGGAAAAGGCGAGCAGAACTGCCGGAAACGGGGTATTTCTGATGGCAGTCATCTACATCCTGTTTCTATTGTTCGGGCTATTTGGCACAAAGGGGTATGTGGCATCACAGACCCAAAACGAGGCGGTGGCCCGAATGGCGGCGGACTATTTAAAAATCTGTTGCGTATGGTCGTTTGGCATTTTGTTTTTCTCCTTATATGAAAAAATATTGCAGGCAACCGGTAAGAGCCTGTATTCTACGATTGCGCAGGTTACGGGCGCGGTGGTCAACATCATACTGGACCCGATTCTGATTTACGGTCTGGCGGGCTTTCCGGAGATGGGGGTGAGGGGCGCCGCTTACGCAACGGTTATCGGCCAGATTGCATCCGCGCTTTGCGGGCTTATTTTGCACCTGAGGGTAAACAGGGAAATAGAGAACGGCCTGCGTCTGATGAAGCCCTCCGGAAATATCATAAAGGGAATTTATTCGATTGGCTTTGCGGCAATCATAGCGCAGGCGTTAATGTCGATAATGACCTATCTGCTGAATGTTATTTTTGTCCGCATCGGTGAAAATGTAGTGACGGCGTATGGCCTGTACTATAAGATACAGCAGTTTATCCTGTTCGCCGCATTCGGACTGCGGGACGCCATCACGCCGATTGTTTCTTTTAGCCACGGCATGAGGAGCAGGGAGCGTGTAAAGGACGGTATTCGCTATGGGCTGTTATATACGCTTGGCATCATGGCAATCGGATGGATTGGCTTGGAGATATTTGCGGAGCCGTTTGCGGAAATATTTGGGCTGTCGGGGAATACAAAAGCCCTGTGCGTGAGCGCCATGCGCATCATCTCGATCAGCTACATATTTGCGGGGGCGAACATCGCGTTTCAGGGAGTATTTCAGGCGTTGGACGGCGGCTTGGAATCATTGGTCATATCCGTTTGCAGACAGTTTTTGTTTGTCATACCGGTCGCTTATCTTTTTACGAGGCTTGTCGTAAACGGAGCCGCGGGTACATGGCTTATATGGCTGACCTTCCCGATTGGAGAAGCATTGTCCGCAGTGGTGGCGGTCTTCTTTATGAAGAAAATGAACCGCAGGAAAATTGCCGTTATGTAATGCGGGAGGGGAGATATTTATACGACTTTTGACCGACTTACAATTTTGAAAAAGAAGCCGACCCAATCCCGAATATGATACAAACAAAACCGCTGAAATCGTTTTACGGTATTGCTGTGCGATATGACATTTTTTTATAATGATGTTATCCGATATTATACCGGACTGACAGGGCACCAATATACTGTAATTGCGGAGCAGTTATGGCATTGATCCAAGATGGAAAGCGGTTCGTTGAGCCGCACGGAAACGGGAAAGGGAGGAATCATATTATGAGACAAGCTCGAAGAAGACTATTGGCATTATGCGTCGGTGTCAGTCTTTGCACCGCCGCGCTGTCCGGATGCGGGGCAGGAAGCACACCGCAGGAGGCGGAGACACAGGCGTCCGTGCAGCAGGAGACGGCAGTACAGACAGAGACGCAGGAGACGGAGACAGAGGCGTCCTCGGAGACAGCCGAGGCGACAGAGGGAGCGGAGACAGCAGGCATTTATGTGGAGCCGATTCCCGATATTTCAGACGACTTTATCCGTGGGATGGACGCGTCCTCCGTGCTGGTGGAAGAGAACAGCGGCGTTAAATATTATAATTATGAGGGCGAGGAGCAGGATGTATTTATGACATTGGCGGAGGCCGGCGTCAATTACATACGTCTGCGCGTCTGGAACGACCCCTTTGACGAGAACGGCAACGGCTACGGCGGCGGCAATAATGACGTTGCGACCGCAGTCGAGCTTGGAAAGCGCGCGACGGAGTACGGGATGAAGGTGTGCATTGACTTCCATTACTCGGACTTCTGGGCGGACCCCAAGCGGCAGCACGCGCCGAAGGCTTGGGAGGGCATGAGCTGTGAGGAGAAATGCGACGCGCTCTATGCCTATACCAAGGAGAGCCTCGCGGAACTTCTGGACGCGGGCGTGGATGTCGGGATGGTACAGATTGGAAATGAAATCAACTATGGAATGGCGGGAGAGACCGCGCTTGCGAATGTCACGGAGCTTCTGCATGCGGGAAGCCGCGGAGTGCGTGAAATAGCAAAGGAATACGGGAGGGACATTCAGATTGTCGTTCATTATACGAGGATTACCGACAAGGGGCAGCTCGACAGTCTGGCGGCAAATCTGGCGGAGTCGGAGCTGGACTATGATATTCTCGGACTGTCCTACTATCCGTTCTGGGACGGCTCCATGAAGAACATGCAGCGCGTTGTCGAGCTGCTGCAGGAGCGCTACGGCAAGAAGGTTATGATTGCGGAGACCTCTTACTGCTATACCTCTGAGGATGGCGACGGCAGCGGAAACAGTCTTGTCGGCATAGGCGATCTGGTGGAAGGGTATCCCGCGACCGTGCAGGGACAGGCTTCCATGATCCGCGACGTCTGTGCGGCGGCAAATGAGGCGGGAGCAATCGGCGTCTTCTATTGGGAGGGCGTGTGGATTCCGGTCGGCGAGGCGACGGCGGACAACTCTCCGATATGGGAGGAGTTCGGAAGCGGCTGGGCGAGCAGCTATGCGTCGGACTATGACCCCGAGGACGCGGGGCTGAACTATGGCGGCTGCTCTTGGGACAATCAGGCGATGTTCGACTTTGACGGATATCCGCTGGAGTCCCTCAAGGTATTCAAATACCTGCAGTCCGGCTCGGCCGCGCCGCTGACGGTGGACTCGATTCCCGATGTGTCCGTTTCTTTCAATGTGGGCGAGGAAATCAGGCTTCCGGAGACGGTGGAGGTAATCTATAACGACCGTTCCGCCAACAAGGAGGCGGCTGTCACTTGGGACGCGGCGCAGCTTGCCGCGATTGACCCGAATGCGGGCGGAACCTATGAGATCACGGGCACGCTCGAGGACGGATTGACCGTCACGGGGCATGTCGAGGTGATATTGACGAATCTTGTGAAGAACCCGAGCTTTGAGGACAGTGATACCTCCATGTGGAAGGTGGCCTATGCGGGGAACAGCAACCCGACGGATTATCAGGTGAAGGCGGAGGACGCGTACAGCGGAGAGATTGCCTTCCACTTCTGGTCGGAGGACTCTGATATGGAATTTTCCATTGAGCAGGAGTTTAGCGACCTGGAGGCGGGAACCTATCGGCTTTGCACCTATGCGCAGGGCGGTGATTTGTCGGCGGACGCCTCCATGGAGCTGTATGCGGTTACCGCAGACGGGGAGCAGACGGAGCCGTTTATGCTGACGACGTACTCGGACTGGAAGAATCCGACGATTGCGGAGATTCAGGTGACGGACGGGAAGCTTACAATCGGCGTGCGCATGAAGTGTAATGCGAAGAGCTGGGGAACGGTGGATGATTTTGTGCTGAATAAGGTGGGGTGAGGTTTCGCAGCCGGCAGATTGTGCAAAATATGGCACGATGCCGGCTGCTATCAGATAATTGACAGAAAGCTGAAATTTATGGGGACTTCGGGGCGGTTTGCCGGAGTCCTTTTTCGCAACCCAAGGTTGCCAAAAAGAACTTTCCTGTTGGTGGTAAAAAGCATTGTTATTCTGTATAATACAAATTATACGGAGGTGTGACAATGAAATTATCAGAAAAAATCATAGAACTGAGAAAAGCAAATGGAATGACGCAGGAAGAACTTGCGGCAATCTGTAACGTCAGCAGGCAATCCATATCGAAATGGGAAGCCGACATTGCGTTGCCGGAGACAGAAAAACTATTGATACTGGGCGATACTTTTCGGGTATCTATGGATATTCTGTTAAAAGACGAATTGACATTAAATGAGGTGAAGGATATTCATGGCTGCGGCAGCAATGCAGTTCAAAAAAAGAAACAGGAACTATATGAAGGCGTATTAATTAAAGAAAGTATTGTGGATGACAGCATTATTGACTGCCTTCACATTCATAAAATTGAATTGTGGAATACCGGCGGGAAACCAAAATATTGGACAGCGTTGTTTTTTACAAGCGATATAAGAGATTTTCCAAAACAAATTTCAAAAGTCATGCGCTCTGTCTCTGATTCGGGTGAGAATTGGTTTGTTGATTTTAAGGCAGGTAATGAAAAATATATTGTATTTAAGGATAAGATTTTAAAATATCAGATTGGCAATCAGACGGAAAAAGAATATGTATGCAATGAGTGTAGGAAATTAGGGATTGCCAACGAGCAGATGAACTGGTCAGAATAGATGCCGGCGCAATTCGTCCGTTGTACAACGGGAGAAAAACGGGGCAGATTGGCATATCCATTAAAGAATAACATAAAGCTCACAAATACATGTGTGCTTGTTATACGGGATTTTCCAAATGGTGTGGAAATAATCGGGGAATAGAAAGAGGACAGAATGTTTCAGGGATTTAATGAGTCTACCATAATGTATTATAAATTGATTCGCAGGGAAAATTGTAAAAAAGTGTATCAGGATAATGAACAACTATATCTTGAAGGTGTGAAAATTCCTTTAGACGAACTGTATTTTGAATGGTATAATTATTTTAACAGTGTTGACAGGGATTTATTGGGCAGTAAAAGGAGATGTGTTTCGTCGGCCTATAACGATGCACGCTTTTGCCGCGGAACACCTGTAAAGGAATATTTTTACATACGATTCAAATTGTATGGCACAAATAAGAAAAATGCATTGGGATTCTTTTTTGACGCCTCTTTAGACGGATATAAATATGGGTTGACTATCTATGATCCGGATGCAGGCGGAATGAATAAAATCCGAGAATATCTGTTGGATAATAAGCATTATGCCAAAAAAGTAATTGAGGACTTTAACGAAGCGGGATTGCTGGAAATTCATGGAGAAAAATATAAAAAAGCATGTTATCCGAAAGAAGAAATTATTTTACAAGAGTGGTTGGAACGCAAAAGAATTTCCTGTATACATGAAGAAAGTATCAACGCTGTTTTTTATGAGAGAGAAATTTTAAATGATATTTTTTCGGCATTTGACAGTGTAAGGGAAGTGTATTTTATGTTGAAGGAGGCACTACGGCTGCCCCTTACGAAAACGAATGGGTAGTCATGCACTTGAAACCGTTGGTAAGAAGTATTATGATGATGGTCAGCCGAATTTGCCCATATATAGGCAAGTAAAGCAGACCACCACGAATTAATCCAATGCAAATTCCATTATGGAAAAATTAAAGGAAGAAGAATAGCAATATCAAATTATGGGGCACAATAAGGAGAATGTAATGATTGCATATTTAACGAGTCACATAGGCGGTTCATACAAAAATAATGGAACGAGAATACCCACTCAGTTAAGCGCAGAGAATGGCCTGTTAAACAGTTTACAAAAACATTGGAAAGACAACTCAAAAGTTTTGATAATAAGTGCAGACGCAGACGATATAGAAGTAAATGACAGTATAATGAACATTTTTGCAGCATCGTTTCCAATGAGTGGATTATCAATCAGTCAAATGCATATATGCGATAACAGAAATGAAAAGCTTGTGGATAAAATTTCCGATTATGATGTACTTATACTTGCCGGCGGACATGTTCCGACACAAAACAAATTTTTTGAAAGAATACGTTTAAAAGAACGTATTAACGATTTTGACGGAATTTTGATAGGCATCAGCGCCGGAACAATGAACAGCGCAGAGATTGTATATGCACAGCCTGAGCTTGAGGGCGAAAGCATTGATAAGGAATATGAGAGATTTTTATCCGGATTAGGGATTACAAAATTAATGATCCTGCCACATTATCAGGACATAAAAGACGATATTTTAGATGGACAACGCTTATTTGAGGATATAACATATTCGGATAGTTATGGCAGGGAATTTTATGCTCTGGAAGACGGAAGCTATTTCGTGATTGAAAACAAAACAACAACATTGTTTGGGGCTGCATACCTTATCAAAGACGGAAATATAAATCAGATTTGCGAAAAGGATAAAAGCGTATGCATAACGTAAATATTTTGCATTTAATTGAGGGTGCAAAACAGGCGGACGGCATGGGGATGATTTTAAAAAACGGTGCAAGTGGAAGCAGCCGCTTCGGTTTGCACCGTTGATGCGGATAACAGGACTTGAACCTGCACGGTCTCCCACCAGAACCTAAATCTGGCGCGTCTGCCAATTCCGCCATATCCGCTTATGGACTTTACTATATCAAATCGGATTTCCGTTGTCAATCTGTTTTGCCTTGTGAAAAACGTGTTTGACAACGGAAATTTTCTGTGTAACACTACGAATAGAAGTATTGATGCACACGCAGAGGAGAACAGGATATGGAGAGGAAAGACACGATTTTTTATAAAGGAATGGATTTGTCCTTTCTTCCGCAGGGGGCGGACGAGGGGATGCAGGTAAAGGACTTTGACGGCACGGTGATGGAGCCGCTGGCGCTGGCAAAGAAGTACGGTGTCAATTCCGTGCGGCTCAGGCTGTGGAATGAGCCGGAGAGGGTGCCGGAGGCGAAAGGCTACTGTAATCTGGCGCATACAATCAGGCTGGCGAAGGAAATCAAGCGGCAGGACATGAGCTTTATGCTGGATTTCCACTATTCGGATTTCTGGGCGGACCCCGGCAATCAGACAAAGCCGCAGGCTTGGGAGGAGCTGCACGGGGAGGCGCTGGAGGAGGCTGTCTATACGTTTACGCGGGAGACGCTGCTCGCGTTGAAGCAAGAGGGCGTGCTCCCGCAGATCGTCCAGATTGGAAATGAAATCCGAAGCGGCTTGCTCTTTCCGGACGGGGCGGTTCCGAACTATCAGGGAATGACGGCGCTCATCAATGCGGGAATCCGCGCGGCGAGGGAGGCTGCGGCGGACAGTCGCATGAGGATAATGATTCATTTGGATCAGGGCGGGCGGTACCGGCTTTTGAAGGACTGGTTTGACGCGGCCTTTGCGCAGGGGCTGTCGGATTTTGACTTGATCGGTCTGTCGTACTATCCGTTCTGGCATGGGACGTTTATGGATTTGAAAAATACCGCAGAGCAACTGATACGGGACTTCGGGAAGCCGATTATGGTTGTGGAGACGGCGCATGCGTGGCGCAAGAGCGAGAGGGGCTTTATCGACGCGGAGCAGGAGCGGATAGCGGGGATACCTGCCACGCCGGAGGGGCAGCGGCAGGTGGTGGAGATGGTGATGAATATCGTCGCGTCGCTTCCGAATGAGATGGGGCAGGGCGTGTACTATTGGGAGCCGTTATGTGTGCCGGACGGGCACGGCGGCTGGAACGAGAGTATGGGCATACTGGCGGAGGACGGCACGGTCATGGAGGCGGTGAGGGCCTTTGGCTTCATGCGGGAGCAGGCCTGCCCGAAAAAGGTCGCGAAGCTGTACCACCCCAAGGAGATTGTCTGTGCATACGCGGACAGGGGGGGACTTCCCGCAATGCTTCCGCGGCAGATACAGGTATTGTACTATGACGGCTCGGCGCGCATGGCGGATGTCCGGTGGGACAGCCTGCCGGAGCAGATGGAAATCGGGCAGATAACGCCGGCAGGGCGGCTTGTCGGCGAGGGCTTGGAGGAATATAGCACCGTGGCGCATATAAGCGTTGTGGAGCAGATAGAGCGCAGGCCGAATCTGGCCGCCAACCCACAGTGGCAGGACGGCCTCTCGGGCTGGGAGCTGTCAAAGAGCGGTGACGAGACCGTCGTAAGTCTCTCGGAAAATGTGCTGACGGTGGCGTCGCCGATGAACTTTAGATTTGCGATTTCTCAGACGCTTGAGCTCAAGGAGTCGGGTGTGTATCGGCTGCGGGTGTCCTTCCGCGGCGTCGATACCACGGGCGTGGATGTGCGGATGTTCATGGAGACACCCAAGCAGTATCAGGACACGGCGATTCATCCTACGGACGAGGACTGGACAATCCATGAGCTGGAAAATATCCGCTGCGAGGCGGGGCCGTTGACCTTTGGCATTAAGATTGCCGCGCCGCCTATCCGTGTCAAAATGAGTGCCTTTTGTTTGGAAAAGGTATATTAGGGAAACGCAGCTCTTAATGGAATCGGCGGGACAAGGCGCACAGGCAGTCACAACCCGAACATTTTCCGGCAGAGGTCTCTCCCTGATTCCGTGCGGAAAATGGTCTCGTATGCGTGCCGGACGGCGTCGGCGGAGCTGTTTCCCTCGTGGAGGTTTACAAGAAAATCCGCCTCGACCAGAATTTGATAGTCCGCGCCGTCAATATCCGTGTAGGTGTGGTGGTGCCCCACGAGATAGGCGACGCGCTCCGTCTGCTGCTGCGTGAAGCCGCACTGCCCCAGCATTTCCCGCGCGGGCGCGGGGCCAAGCTCCTCCTGATGCGTCCCGCTGCAATCGCCGTAGCGCGCCTCGGACGGCTTGATGCCGATGTCGTGCACATAGGCGGCCGCCTCCAGAATAACGAGCTGCTCTTGGGGCAGCCCCTCCATGCGCCCGATAAGCCCCGCGAAGCTGTGCACCTTGATGAAGTGTTGTATTCTTGCGGCGTCCCCCGCGTCATAGGCCATCATGCTCTGACAGAGTGCATCCAGTTGTTTCCTGTAGTTTTCCATAAATACCTCGTTTCCGTGCGTGTTTTGCACAAGGGTGGTTTTGTTTGCTTTCCATATAATATAATAAGACAATATGATACAAACAGTATAATACAAACGTCCCAAGAAGGAAATACTGTCGGGGAAGTATTTCATATTTCAATATTTATGATATAATGTCGATAGACATTATACTCGCCCGAATGGGCATGAATATACCGTGATTATGTGACGGCAATAAGTTTCGGGGAAAGGAAAAAAGGCATATGTTAAAAAAGAGAAGTGAGAATGAAATCAATGCCATTACAGCGGAAATAGTAGAGGAAGCAAAGAAGCTGTTGAGAGGGAATATCTATAAAATTGTGCTATACGGTTCCTGTGCCAGAGGGGATTTCGACGGGGAATCAGATATTGACATTATGATTATTATGAACTGTAAAAGGGAGGAGGTCTGCCGCTACAGAAAGCAGATAAGCAGAGTTGCCAGTCGGATTGGATTGGAGAATGATGTGGAAATATCGCTGCTTTTGCGCGACAGGGACACCTTTGAACAGAGTGAGGGAATATTGCCTTTTTATCAAAATATCCGGAGGGAGGGAGTTGCTCTGTATGGATAAGAGGTGGAGGCAACTATCGGATTACCGTTTGGAGCAGGCGGAGCGGTGTATAAAGTCCGCCAGAATATTGGTTGCGGATAACGACTGCAAAGGAGCGGCTAACCGTTCTTATTATGCGATTTTCCACTGTATGAGGAGCGTGTTGGCGTTAGAGGGTGTGGACTTTTCAAAGCATTCCGGAGTGTCCGCATATTTTCGCAAACAGTATATAAAATCAGGTATATTTGATGTTGAACTGTCCGATATTATCAGTGAAGCATTTGACATACGAAGCGACAGTGACTATGACGATTATTATGTTCTGTCGAGGGAAGATGTGAAAGAACAGATTGAAAACGCGGAAAAATTCTACCAGGCTACGGAAAAATATCTTAGAGGGAAGGACAATGAGTGAGCCTGCGGCTCAAATACCGGAAACGGAGGAAAAGATGGCAAAGCTTTATTATTACTATGGCGCGATGAACAGCTCAAAGACGGCAAACGCCCTGATGACACACTTTAATTATGAGGAGGTCGGCAAGAAGGCGCTGCTGTGCAAGACGGAGACGGACAGTCGGGACGGGGTGCGGAAAATCCGCTCCCGCATCGGACTGGAAATGGACTGCGTGCTGCTGCATGAGCTTCAGGAGATGTCGAAGGACGCGATTCAGGAGTATGATTGTATTATCGTGGATGAGGTGCAGTTTGCGACGGCGGAGCAGGTGGACTTTCTCTCGGACATTGTGGACTTTCTGGAGGTGCCGGTGGTGTGCTACGGGCTGCGCGCCGATTTTCAGAACAAGCTCTTCCCGGGGAGCGAGCGCCTGATAACGATTGCGGATTGTATCCATGAGGTCAAGACTGTCTGCTGGTGCGGGAAGAAAGCGACAAGCAACGCCCGATACAACCGGGACGGCATTATACGGGATGGGGAGCAGGTGTTTCTCGGCGCCAACGACAGCTATGTGGCGCTGTGCAGGAAGCATTTCAAGCTGGGAATACTGGGGCCGAATGTAAAATGAGCGTGCAAATGCGAAGTGCGGCATGGAGAGGGACGGTCTTTTTCCCGGATTCAAAGCCGAAGTTCTTTGCAGAGAGCTTAATGGCGTAGTCGGGCTTGTAGGTTTCCGTATAGACCTTCAGGCTCTTGGCCTTGGATTTCAAACTCTTTGACCATCGTTGCCACCGCCTCATCATTATTCTGCCCAATGGACTGTAGTAAAGCCATCAACCCAACTCGGACGATCAACTTTGAACTTGTGTATTTCAAAGCAATCTAATGGCTGATCCCTAAAACCCTCCTTGTCTTTTAGGTGGTCGATTACCTCTTTTGCCTTTTCCTCAGAGGAAAAAACACCAATTAATTTTGCTTCCTCATGTGTTCCAAAATCATCGGTCAAGTCATGGGTGTGCCATAAAAGGAAAACATCTGTTGGCGCTATGCTCATATCCAATCACTTCCTTATGCGCTGTCTGCCTGTAACAATTTGGAGTATAGCACAACATCACACCTGAATCAACCGGCGGCAGCTGCGGTGCCCGTAGTTATCGTCAGCGTTACAGGCCTTCTTCTTGGTGGGAAAGAGAAAAAATTATATTGATTAAAAAAGCTTGTCATAAATATGATAAAGAGTGGTGAATGACTTTGTTTGCAAAAGCTCATTGACAAGACTTACAAGTCTGTGTTAAACTTTAATTAAGTTGGAAGGGAGTAGTTAGCTATGTGTAATCAACATACCCCGAGTGCCGCATAGCGGCTTTCGTGGTTACACATCTTTCAGGTATCCGTGAAAGTACGAGACTTTTGGCGTTATCCTTGTGATGCGTCAAAGGTCTTTTTTACTCTATGGAAAAATGAGGCTTTCATCCGGTATCATACGGAGCATGTCGCCTGTCAGAGCACGGCTGAAAATGACGGTATTGTCATTTCCGTAAATAAAAGGAGGGATTGAACATGGAAATTGCATTACAGTTTTTGTTACTCGCGGTCGGATTTATCCTGCTGATGAAGGGGGCGGACTGGTTCGTTGACGGGGCGTCGAAGGTTGCGGACAGGTTCGGCATCCCGCATATCGTTATCGGTCTGACCATTGTGGCGTTCGGAACCAGCGCGCCCGAGGCCGCGATCAGCATCAGCGCCGCCATAAAGGGCAGCGTTGATCTGGCGATCAGCAACGTGCTTGGCAGCAACATTATGAACGTTCTGCTGATACTCGGGCTTGCGTCGATAATCTGTCCGCTGGCGGTGAAGCCGAGCAGTATCCGCTTCGATATCCCGTTTACCTTCGTGGTGTCCGTGATGCCGCTTGCGTGCGGCGCGCTCGGCGGCCGGCTCACGCGGGTGGACGGCGTGATCTTCTGGGCGCTGTTGATCATCGACGTTGTCTATATGATACGGCTGACCCGCAAGAGCCAAATCGAGACGCAGAAGAACGGGCAGGAGGATTCCGAAAAGGACAAGGTATGGAAATCCCTGGTGCTGATTCTGCTGGGCGCGGCGATGATCATTGTCGGCTCCGACGTGACGGTGGACGCGGCGACGGCGATTGCGCAGGCCTTCGGAATGGGGGAGCGTCTGATCGGGCTCACGATTGTGGCGTTTGGCACCTCGCTTCCCGAGCTGGTGACCTCCTGCATCGCGGCCAAGAAGAGGGAGACCGACATCGCGGTGGGAAATATCGTAGGCTCCAACCTGTTTAACATTCTCTTCGTGCTCGGAACGACCGCGGTGATCACGCCGATTGCCTACACGTCGGCCTTTATCGTGGACAATCTGGTGGCGATTGCCGTGATGCTTCTCCTGTGGCTTTTGGTATTCAGGAGTAAGAAGCTCAGCCGCGCGAACGGTATCCTCTTTCTGGCGCTGTACGCCGCGTACTTTGCAAATCTGATGGTGAACGCGTAAAGAAACGCAGGCTCGCTCGGCAGCTTAAAAAATTTTTTGGCTCATCACGGAGTTGTGATAAGCGGGATTGCGTGTGACGTCCTCGTCAAACCAGTCGGGCGGGATGAACGCGTCGGCCGCCTCGACGCTTGGAAATTCCACTTCGGCCATGACCAAGGGCGCGAAGGGGGCGTCAAACACATCCAGCTCAATGCACAGCGAGAGATTCGGGGGCGGCGTAAAGCCCGCCCGAAACTGCGGCTGCTCCAGCGCGATCACATAGCGCTTCTTGGAGATGATGTTTCCGTCCGCCTTTTCCAGCAGATGCAGGAAGGAGGCTTTGTCGAGCGGGAGGTTGTACTCCTCGCGCGTCATCAGGCCCTCGCCCTTGTAGGTGAGGAACCAGCTGTCGTTTGATTCGCGTATTCTCACGACGGGGGAGACATTCAGATACGCCTGCCGGATAACCTTGCAGGGGTAGGCTTCCGGATTGTCCGGAAGCCTTTTTACGGTATATTTTCGCTCGATTTCCATATTTTTCATAACAAAATTCCTTTCTTCCGGATAAAATATTTGGTATTTGACTGATATTATGTTAAAATAAACGGTGAATGAATGCAACGATAAAATTTTATTGTGGAATTTATATCATATAAGGAAAGAAGGAAAGAGTATGAAGAGAGCAGGTATTTTTTTCGCGGCGGGCTATGAGGAGATTGAGGCGCTGACGGTGGTGGATCTGCTGCGGCGCGCGGGGATTGAGGCGGTATGCATTGCGATTGACAATGAGAAGCAGGTGACAGGCAGCCATAACATCACCGTTTCCATGGATACGGGAATCGATTCGGTTGATTTTGACAGCCTTGACATGCTTGTCTGCCCTGGCGGAATGCCCGGGACAAAGCGGCTTGAGGCCTGCACAAAGCTCACGGACAAGATTAAGGAATTTTACGAGAAGGGCAGGCTGATCGGCGCGATTTGCGCGGCGCCGATGATTTTCGGGCATATGGGGCTGACGGCGGGCCGGAAGGCGTGCATCTATCCCGGGATGGAGGAGGAGCTCAAAGGCGCCGAGGTTGTTTATGACAAGGTTGTCAGGTCTGACAATGTGATAACGAGCCGCGGTATGGGGACGGCGATCGCCTTCGGGCTTGAGATCGTGGCCGCGTTGCTCGACCGCAAGACGGCGGACGCGCTGGGCGAGAAGGTCGTGTACGAGGCGGGAAATTAAGAGTTAGATAATGAGGTGGAGTACATGCTGAAAAATCGTGAGGAATTATTTTATTTTATCTTGAATAACAGTCAGGAGTGCATTATCCGCTATGATGCGCACGGCTGTATTGAATACTGCAACGAGCGGCTGTTGGAGCTTACGGGCTACAAGGCGGAGGAGCTGCGGGGAGTCTATGTCGGGGAGCTGATGCCAAACACCTTCGAGATTGTCGAGAACCGTGTGCAGCTTCTCAAGAGCTACGCGGATATGCAGGTGATAGAGACGGACATCTACCGCAGGAACAAGACGTGTTTCCCCGTGGAGATCAAGGTGTTCTCCGTCGATTATAACGGCGCGGAGATGTCTGTCTGTACGGCGGTCGATATGACGCGCTACAAGGAGAGCATCCGCAAGGTGGAGGAGACGACGGTGCAGATGCAGGAATCCATGAAGGCGAGAGATTCCTTTGTGGCCAACGTCACCCACGAGCTGCGGACGCCGGTCAACGGCATCAAGGGGCACACGGAGCTTTTAATGGAGACGGAGCAGGATTTCCAGACGAGCAATTATCTGAAACTGATTCTCGATTGCTGTAGTACAATGGAGGGAATCATCAACAATATTTTGGACTTTTCCAAGCTGGAGGCGGGCAAGTTCCAGTTGGACGAGAAGCCATTCTCCTTCGGTGAATTTATGACCAAGATGGAGAAAATGTTTACGATGCTCGCGATGCGCAAGGGTCTGCGGTTTATGATGAACGTGTCGGAGGATATTCCCGACAAGCTGATCGGCGACGAGCTGCGGCTCACGCAGATTTTGAACAACCTGATTTCCAACGCGGTGAAGTTCACCGAGAAGGGCTACGTCGGCGTGGAGGTCTCCCTGAATACAAGGATAGAGGACGAGCTGGAGCTGTTCTTTATGGTGGTCGATACGGGTATCGGGCTTTCCAGAGAGGATAAGGATAAGCTGTTCAAGAGCTTTTCGCAGGTGGACGCGTCGATCACCCGCAAGTACGGCGGCACGGGGCTTGGCCTTGTCATCACGAAGGAGCTTGTCGGGATGATGCACGGAAAGGTCTGGGCGGACGGGCAGCCGGGGAAGGGTTCCACCTTTTCGTTTACCATCCGCCTCAGGCAGGAGCAGAGCGGCTCGGGCGAGGAGTCGCTGCTTCGGACATGGAAGGCGTCGAACAACGCGAGCAGGATTGCGGCGGAAAACGATTTGATGTATGAGTTTGGCAGCGATATCAATGTCAGGGAGCTCAAGAAGAACCTCGAGAAGATGAATATCAGCATGGATATGGACAACTGGCAGAAGGCCGAGGGCTTTGCGACCGCGATAAAGCAGTTGGTGTCGGGCGGCTCGAAGGAGCTTCAGCGGGAGGCCTTCCGCATGGAGATGGCAATCCGCAAGTCGGACAGCGACAAGGCGAGACAGTGCGCGGAAAAGGTGAAGGAGCTGCTTCGCGGCGAGATAAAAGGATTGGTGAGATAGGATGGATAATATCAGAATACTTATAGTGGACGACGTTGAAGTGAATCTTCTGCTTCTTGAGGAAATCATTAAAAATATGGGCTACGAGCCGCTTTTGGCGCAGAGCGTCAAGGAGGCGCTGAAGATTATGGAGGAGAGCGAGCAGCTTCCGCAGATTATTTTGTCGGATATATCCATGCCGGAGATTGACGGCTTTGCCTTCTGCTCCATGTTGAAGAAGGACCCCTACACGAGGGACATCCCCGTGATTTTCATATCGGCGATGGATACCGCCTCCGATCTGAGCAAGGGCTTTGCGCTCGGCGCGGTGGACTACATCCCCAAGCCCTTTGACAGGACGGAGGTAGAGATGCGAATCACCACGCATCTGAAGATCTATTCGATGCAGAAGGATTTGGAGGAAAATAACCGGAATCTGAATCTTGTGGTGGCGCGCCAGATGGAAAAGCACCGCGTGGAACAGAAGAACATTATGACGGCGTTTGCGAGGCTGATTGAGAATAAGGAAAACGTCGGCGGGAACCACTACAGGCATATCCTGTACAACAGCCGCATTCTGGCGGCGGGGATGCAGCTCTCCCCCAAGTTCGAGGATGAGATCAGCGACGATTTTATCGAGACGATCGAGGCCAGCTCCGGACTGCACGACATCGGAAAGATTATGATGCCGGATTCGATTCTGCTCAAGAACGACGTGTTTACCGAGGAGGAGCGCGAGCAGATGAAGGAACACGCGGAAATCGGCGCGAAGACGCTGATTGACATCTATGAGGGCGTGGAGCGCAACGATTTTGTCAATATGGCGATTGACATTGCGTGGTATCATCACGAGAGCTGGGACGGCTCGGGCTATCCCAAGGGGCTCAAGGGCAGGGAGATTCCGCTGGCTGCGCGCATCGTCAAGGTGGTTGACGTGTTCGACGCCATGATCAGCAAGCGCAGGTATAAGGAACCGCTGCCGCTCGAGGTCGCGCTGGACTATATCCAGTCCAACGCGGGCATTATCTTTGACCCCGATATCGTCAAAGTATTTATGCGCATTTATCGAAATTTTGACGGAGTTGCGCCCGAAAACGAGTAGACAACTTCCTAAAATATACCACTTATAAAAAAAACACCTCCGCTAATACTAGGATTAAGATAAGCGATAAAAAGCTTGTCTTTCAAAATAGATAACCATAAATTTAAGAAAGAAAAATTACGGAGGTGTAGTGATATGGCATCACAGAACAGATCAAACAGAGTAGAAGTTCCTGAGGCAAAGGCGGCGATGGACCGTTTTAAGACTGAGGTAGCATCAGAGCTTGGTGTGAACTTAAAGGAAGGCTATAATGGCGATTTGACATCCAAGGAGGCCGGAAGCATCGGCGGCGAGATGGTCAGACGTATGATCAAGAGCTATGAAGAGTCGATCAAATAAGGACTTCTAACAATAAAATTTCCGAAACAATTTCTGAAATGAAAGAGAGGCTGCGTCATAATACAGAGTGACGCGGCTTCTTTTTTGCTTCTTTTTCTGTGCAGAATTTAAAATTATATCTTTTATTTTTTCCATCCCTATGCTATAATTGTAAAATGACTGTATACAAATCACATGGAACCGGAAAAGGCTTAGGCCGGTGGGAATACCGATAGAGCAATAATATTATTCGCAAGGAGGAAATGAGGCAAATGAGTTTACAGGTGGAAAAGTTAGAGGGAAATATGGCGAAGCTTACAATAGAAGCATCCGCGGAGGATTTTGAGGCGGCGGTCGAGAGAGCTTACCGGAAGAGCAAGGGCAAGCTGAGCATCCCCGGCTTCCGCAAGGGCAAGGTGCCCCGCAAGATGCTCGAGCAGATGTACGGCAGGGATATTTTCTTTGAGGACGCGGCGAACGATCTGATTCCGACCGCATACGCGAAGGCTGTTGACGAGTGTACGGAGGAGATTGTTTCCCAGCCTAAGATTGAGGTCGTACAGATGGAGGCAGGAAAGCCGTTTGTCTTTACCGCGGAGGTTGCCCTCAAGCCGGAGGTTACACTTGGTAAATATAAGGGCGTCGAGGTCGAGAAGGCGGACACCACCGTCACGGACGAGGAGATAGATGCGGCAATCAACAAGGAGAGGGAGAGCAATGCGAGAACCATCTCCATAGAGGACAGAGGCGTCAAGGACGGCGATATGACCGTGCTTGATTTTGAGGGCTTTGTGGACGGCGTTGCGTTCGAGGGCGGAAAGGGCGAGAACTATCCGCTGACAATCGGTTCCAACACCTTTATCCCGGGCTTTGAGGAGCAGCTTATCGGCGCGGAGATTGACAAGGAGGTCGAGGTGAACGTTACTTTCCCCGAGGATTATCAGGCGGAGGAGCTGGCAGGAAAGCCGGCGGTATTCAAGTGCACCGTCAGGGAGATCAAGGAGAAGGAGCTGCCGGAGCTGGATGACGAGTTCGCAAGCGAGGTTTCCGAGTTTGATACCCTTGCAGAGTACCGCGAGGATGTGAGGAAGCAGCTCACCGATCAGAAGGAAGAGAACGCGAAGAATGAGAAGGAAGACAAGGTTGTCGAGGCGATTATCGCGGAGGCGAAGATGGATATTCCGGAGGCGATGATTGCGACGCAGCAGCGCCGGATGGCGGACGATTTCGCGCAGAGACTTCAGATGCAGGGACTCTCGATTGACCAGTATTTCCAGTTTACGGGGCTTGACAGGGAGACCTTCCTCGGACAGATGAAGCCGCAGGCGGAGACGAGAATCAAGTCGCGCCTTGTCCTGGAGGCGGTTGCGAAGGCTGAGAGCCTAGAGGCGGGCGAGGAGGAATATCAGGAGGAGCTCAAGAAGATGGCGGAGGCCTACCGCATGGAATTGGATAAGCTTACGGAGATGGTCGGCGAGTTTGAGAGCAAGGCCATCAAGGAGGACATCTGTGTCCGCAAGGCGGCCGAGTTTGTTGTGGAGCAGGCCGTGGAGAAATAAATGCAGTATTGCGCAATTGAAGTGAATGGAGGTAATTTTAATGAGTTTAGTCCCATATGTCGTTGAGCAGACGAGCCGCGGGGAGCGGTCTTATGACATTTATTCAAGACTTTTGAAGGAGCGTATTATTTTCCTTGGAGAGGAAGTGAACGAGACGACGGCCAGCCTTGTCGTGGCGCAGCTGCTGTTCTTGGAATCCGAGGATACGGATAAGGATATCCAGCTTTACATTAACAGCCCGGGCGGCTCCGTCACGGCGGGAATGGCGATTTACGATACGATGCGTTACATCAAGTGCGATGTGTCCACAATCTGCATCGGTATGGCGGCCAGCATGGGCGCATTCCTGTTGGCGGGCGGTACGAAGGGAAAGAGGCTTGCGCTGCCCAACGCGGAGATTATGATTCACCAGCCGCTTGGCGGAGCGCAGGGACAGGCGACCGAGATTGAGATTGCGGCGAAGCATATTTTGAAGACGAAGCAGAAGCTGAATACCATTCTCGCGGAGAACTGCGGACAGCCGTATGACGTTGTCGCGGCGGATACGGAGCGTGATAACTGGAAAACCGCGGAGGAGGCTCGGGAGTACGGGCTGATTGACCGTGTGATTGTTGACCGGGCAGAGCAGAAGGCGGAATAGAGTATTGATTTGAGAAGTAAGGGAGAAGAGTAATGGCAGGGAAAAACACTGATGGAAAGGTAAGATGCTCTTTCTGTAATAAGACACAGGACCAAGTCAGGAAGCTGATAGCAGGGCCTGTCGGTGTTTATATTTGCGATGAGTGTGTGGATATCTGTGCGGACATTATCGAGGAGGAGTACGAGGAGGAGCGGATTGAGACCGGCTTGGACATTAATCTGCTCAAGCCTGTGGAGATTAAGGAGTTCCTGGATGAGTATGTAATCGGACAGGAGGAGGCGAAGAAGGTATTATCCGTAGCGGTCTACAATCATTATAAGCGCGTCCTTTCGGAGAAGGATTCGGATATCGAGCTTCAGAAGAGCAACATTATTATGATTGGGCCGACCGGCTCGGGGAAGACCTATGTCGCGCAGACCTTGGCGAAGATTATCAATGTGCCGTTTGCCATAGCGGACGCGACGACGCTTACCGAGGCCGGATATGTGGGGGAGGATGTGGAGAACATTCTGCTCAAGCTTATCCAGTCGGCAGACTATGATGTGGAGCGCGCGCAGTTTGGCATCATCTACATTGATGAGATTGATAAGATTACCAAGAAGAGTGAGAATGTATCCATCACGAGGGACGTATCCGGCGAGGGCGTGCAGCAGGCGCTCTTAAAGATTGTCGAGGGTACGGTGGCAAGCGTTCCGCCTCAGGGCGGCCGGAAGCATCCGCATCAGGAGCTGATTCAGATAGATACGACAAATATCCTGTTTATCTGCGGCGGCGCCTTTGACGGCTTGGATAAGATTATTGAGTCAAGGCTTGACCGCAAGTCCATCGGCTTCAACAAGAGTATTGCGGATAAGACTGAACGGGATATCGGGGAGGTCTTGAAGGAAGTTACGCCGCAGGATCTGACCAAGTACGGTCTGATACCGGAGTTTGTGGGACGCGTGCCCATCAACGTTTCTCTGGAGGGACTTGACAAGGAGGCGTTGATTCGCATCTTAAAGGAGCCTAAAAATGCGCTTATCAAGCAGTATCAGAAACTCTTTGAATTTGACGGAGTGAAGCTGACCTTTGAACCGGATGCGATAGAGGCGATTGCCGAGAAGGCGTTGGAGAGAAAGACGGGGGCCAGAGGACTGCGTTCCGTCATGGAGAATATTATGATGGATGTTATGTATGAGATACCATCCGACGAGACCATAGAGAGCTGCCTGATCACAAAGGAAGCAGTAGAGGGAACGAGTCAGCCTTTCATAGTACACCGCGAGGCAGTGCATACTGAGCGTGAGAAAAAGGCGAAATAATCTGATAAAAGCGATAACGCCGCCTTTTTGGGCGGTGTTTTTTGCTGATTCCATGGGCGCGAGCAGAGAAAAGGTGGGAGTTTGAATGAAAAGCTATGAATTACCGATGGTGGCGCTTCGCGGACTTACGGTGCTGCCGGAAATGATCATACATTTTGACTTGAGCAGAGATGTGTCAAAGGAGGCGGTAAAGCAGGCGCTGAGTGAGGAACAGCATATCTTTCTGGTGACGCAGAGGGATTCTGACGGGGAGGTGCAGGACAGGGACAGCCTGTATCACATGGGGACGGTAGCCGTGGTAAAGCAGGTTACCAAGCTCCCGAACAATATTGACCGCGTGATGGTGGAGGGGCTTTTCAGGGCAAGACTGGAGGAACTCAATGACAATGAGGGGAATTTTTTCAGCGCCGTGGTCGAGGAGGTCGAGGAGAACCCGGACGCCTTGGAGGAGGAGCAGGAGGAGGCGCTCACGCGCTCCCTCAAGGAGGTCTTTGCGACGTATGTGCGCTTTTTCCCCAAGATTGGCAAGAGCCTCAAACGCTACTTTGACGAGGAGAACCGTCTGTCCTTTCTGATGAATCAGATTTTGATCAATACGCCGTTCTCCTATGACAGGAAGCAGGAAATACTGGAGCTTGAGGGGATTGAGGAACAGTGCGAGGCGCTGATCGCCCTGATTATGAATGAGGCGCAGATAGCGGCGATTCGCGCACAGCTCGCGGTGAAGATTAAGGAGAAGATTGACAAGAATCAAAAGGATTACATCCTGCGTGAGCAGTTGGATTACATCCGGGAGGAGCTGGGAGACAAGGACTCCTATTCGGATGTGGAGCATTATGAGGAGGCGCTGAAGAAGCTCAAGGCGGACGGCAACGTGAAGGAGAAGATCCGGAAGGAAATCTCGCGCCTCAAGACGGTGATGGGGGCCAGCTCGGAGAGCGCCGTGGAGCGGCTCTATATCGAGACGCTTCTGGAGCTGCCGTGGAATAAGGTGTCCAAGGATACCAACGATATCGCGAAGGCGGAGGAGATACTGGAGCGCGACCATTACGGGCTGGAGAAGGTAAAGGAGCGCATCATTGAATACCTTGCGGTCCGGTGCTTTACGACCAAGACGGACGCGCCGATACTGTGTCTGGTAGGGCCTCCGGGAACCGGAAAGACCTCCATCGCAAGAGCGATAGCGGAGGCGCTCAACAAGAAATACGTGCGCATCTGCCTTGGCGGCGTGCGGGACGAGGCGGAGATACGCGGGCACCGCAAGACCTATATCGGCGCGATGCCGGGAAGCATAGCAAACGGATTAAAGCAGGCGGGGGTCAGCAATCCGCTGATGCTGTTGGACGAGATTGACAAGGTGAGCAGCGATTATAAGGGCGATACTTCCTCCGCGCTGTTGGAGGTGCTCGACCCGGAGCAGAACTGTCATTTCAGGGACCACTATGTGGAGATACCGCTGGATTTGTCGCGAGTGCTGTTTATCGCGACGGCAAATGATGCGGGGAATATTCCGAGGCCGCTGTTGGACAGAATGGATATCATAGAGGTCGGCAGCTATACCGCGAATGAGAAGTTCCACATTGCCAAGAAGCATCTGCTGGACAAACAGCTTGAGAACAACGGCCTGAGCAGGGAGCGCCTGACCATCAGCGATAACGCGCTCAGGAGCATCATTTCGGATTATACGCGCGAGGCGGGTGTCCGGAATCTCGAGCGGAAGCTGGGCGCGGTGTGCAGGAAGGCGGCGCTGGAGCTCTTAAAGCAGAAGAATCCGACAGGCTGTGTGCGGGTGACGGACCGGAATATCGGAAAATATCTGGGGAAGCCGCGCTACAAAATTGATATGGCAAACGAGCAGGACGACGTCGGCATTGTGCGGGGACTGGCTTGGACGAGCGTTGGCGGCGATACGCTTCAGATAGAGGTCAACATCATGCCCGGGAAGGGCGAGCTCGAGCTTACGGGACAGATGGGTGACGTGATGAAGGAGTCGGCGCGGACAGGCATCAGCTATATCCGCTCGATTGCACCGAGCTATAAAATCGGACCGGAATTCTTCAAGGAGAATGATTTCCATATACATATTCCCGAGGGCGCGGTGCCCAAGGACGGCCCCTCCGCGGGAATAACCATGGCGACGGCGCTGTTGTCGGCAATGACGGGAACGCCGGTGAAGGCCAAGGTGGCGATGACCGGCGAGATCACGCTGCGCGGCAGAGTGCTGCCGATCGGCGGATTAAAGGAGAAGCTGACGGCGGCAAAATGCGCGGGAATCACAACAGTTCTGGTTCCGAGAAAGAATGAGAAGGACATCGCGGAGATTTCGCCCGAGGTAAAGGCGGGAATGGAAATCTGCTTTGTCGAGACAATGGACGAGGTGATACCGCTGGCGTTTGCGCGCAAAATACGCCGCACGGGAAAACGGTCGTGAACAGGAGAGAGCATGATAATAAAAAACGTAAGTCTGGAAACGGTCATTGGGGTGACAAGCAAAATCCCGCAGAACCATATGATGGAAATCGCGTTTGCGGGGAAAAGTAATGTGGGGAAATCCTCCCTGATCAACGCGCTGATGAACCGGAAGGCGTTGGCGCGCACCGGTGCGCAGCCGGGAAAGACGCAGACCATAAATTTTTACAATATCAACAATGAGCTGTATTTTGTGGATTTGCCGGGGTACGGGTATGCGAAGGTCAGCCGGTCGGAAAAAGAAAAGTGGGGCAAAATGGTGGAGAAGTATCTGCGGCAGTCGAAGACGCTTACGGCCGTGTTTCTGCTGATAGACATCCGGCATGAGCCGTCCGCCAACGACTGTCAGATGTATGAGTGGATCCGGGCGAACGGGTTTGAGCCGATTATCATCGCGACAAAGTCGGATAAAATAACGCGCTCGCAGCTTGCAAAGCATGTGAAAATGGTGCGGGAGGGGCTTGCGCTCGGCAAGGATACGGTAGTCATACCGTTTTCGGCAAAGTCAAAGCAGGGCAGGGAGGAAATCTATGCGCTGATCGACAGGCTGCGGGAGCCGGAGGCGGAATAAGCCGTAAGGGCAAATGCAAAACGGAGGCTGGAAATTGGAAATGGAAGAAAAGGGAGCGGGAAACGGAAATCTGAAGCTGATCGTCAATCTGATAATTTCTCTGGTGATACTGCTTTTATGCATTTTTCTGGTGCCGCGGCTGATTTTGTTTTTTATGCCGTTCATCATCGGGGGAATCATCTCCTGCATCGCGAATCCGCTGGTGCTTTTTCTCGAGCGTAAGCTCAAGGTCAGGAGAAAGGCGGGAACGGTGGTTGTTATCGTGCTGACGATAGCGGCCGTCAGCGGACTGTTGTATCTGGCCATCAGCATCCTGTTCAGGCAGATGATGGGCTTTATCGTCGATGCGCCGGAGATGTGGGCCTCCATGACGCGGGACCTTGACAAATTCGGGACGTTTGTCAATCAGCATATCGGAAATTTTGCGCCCAAGCTCAACGAGGCGATAACCAATATCGGAAATATTCTGGGGGAGACCATCAGCAGTCTGCCCGGGAAGCTGGATTTCGAGAGCTTTGAGGGAATGGGCAGTATGGTCGGCAGTATCGCCAACGGAATCATTTCCGTGATAATGTGTATGCTCTCTGCGTACTTCTTTATTGCCGACAGGGAGTGGCTTTCCCGCTTTGCGGACCGGTTCATATCGGAGGGCGTCCGGAGGAGGTACGAGGTGCTCTATCGAAGTCTCAAGCAGGCGGTCGGCGGCTATTTTAAGGCGCAGCTTCGCATTGAGATATGGATGTATCTCCTGATTTTGGTCGGAATCAGCATTCTGAAGGTGCGGTATGCGCTGTTGATCGCCCTGCTGATGGCGTTTCTGGATTTCCTTCCGTTCTTCGGAACCGGGGCGGTGTTGGTGCCGTGGGCGATTATTACCGCGTTCGGCGGGAATTATGTGCGCGCTATCGGGTTTCTGGTGATATGGGGCGTGGGACAGCTTGTGCGTCAGCTGATACAGCCGAAGATTATGGGGGATTCCATCGGAATGGAGCCGATTCCCACGCTGTTTCTGCTGTTCGTCGGCTATCGGCTGGCAGGTGTGGCCGGGATGCTGATAGCGGTTCCGCTCGGCATTATTCTGGTGAACATGAATGAGGCGGGATTTTTCGATACGCCCAAGTACAGCCTGGAAATTCTGATAGCGCGTCTCAACCGTTACAGAAGACTGGATGAGGAGGACATGAGGGCGTTGGAACAAAAGCGGCGCGAAGAGGATAGATAAATGCGGAATTTTAAAATTATTCTACAATACGAGGGGACGCGCTATCAGGGATGGCAGCGGCAGGATTCCACCGGGAATACCATTCAGGGGAAGCTTGAGGCGATTCTGGGGAAAATGACGGGATTGGAGACGGTGCAGGTGGACGGCTCGGGGCGCACGGACGCCGGTGTGCATGCGTACGGGCAGGTCGCGAACTTTAAGCTGGACACGGATAAGACGGCGGCTGAGGTGATGGCGTACATCAACAGGTATCTGCCGGAGGATATCGGGGTGATTTCGGCTGAGGAGGTGCCGGAGCGCTTTCACAGCAGACTGCACGCGAAGGGCAAGACCTACTGCTATCGGATATGGAACAGCGCGCAGCGGTGCGTTTTTGAGCGGAGATATGTATATGAGTACCCGCAGCCGCTGGATATTGCAGCGATGCGCAGGGCGGCAAAGCTCCTGACGGGAACGCATGACTTTAAGGCGTTTACGTCGGCGAAGAAGGGAAGAAAGCCGACGGTGCGGACGATTGAGGCGCTTCAAATAGAGGCGTTTCCAATAGAGGCGTTTCAAACAGAGCCGGACGGCGGGCAGGAGATACGCCTGACTTACCGTGGGGACGGATTCCTCTATCATATGGTGCGCATTATCACGGGAACGCTGATCGAGGTCGGCAGCGGTATGCGCCGTCCTGAGGAGGCAGCGGAGATTCTGGCCTCCGGCGCGCGTGAGCGGGCTGGGATGCTGGCGCCGGCCAAGGGCCTTGCCCTGATGGAGGTGCGGTATTAGCGGGGGCGAGGAAATGCCCGTTGCTTGCAGCGGGGTTGTTGACTAAGAAATAAATAACAGTTTAGCCATGGAGCGGATAACGGGAGGGAATTATGAGCGATACAGAGAGACGTGTGGAAGAGACGGGTGCGGAGGAAAAGGAAGTCGTATCGAGGAACTTCATCGAGCAGATGATTGATAAGGACTTGGCGGAGGGTGTTTATAATACGGTGCATACAAGGTTTCCGCCGGAGCCCAACGGGTATCTCCATATCGGGCATGCGAAGTCGATACTGGTAAATTACGGGCTTGCGCAGGAGTATGGCGGAAAGTTCAACATGCGTTTTGACGACACCAATCCCACCAAGGAGGACATCGAGTTTGTGGAGTCTATCAAGGCGGATGTGAAGTGGCTTGGCGCGGACTGGGAGGACAGGCTGTTTTTTGCCTCCGATTATTTTGAGCAGATGTACGAGGGCGCTGTGAAGCTGATCAAGAAGGGAAAGGCGTATGTCTCCGATTTGTCGGCAGAGCAGATTAAGGAATACAGAGGCTCGTTTACGGAGGCGGGGAAGGAGGACCCGGGCAGCAGCCGCTCCGTGGAGGAGAACCTGCGGCTGTTTGAGGAGATGCGGGAAGGAAAATACGCCGACGGGGAGAAGGTACTGCGCGCGCGGATCGATATGTCCTCCCCGAACATCAATATGCGCGACCCCGTAATCTACCGCGTGGCCCATATGGCGCACCACAACACGGGCGACAAGTGGTGCATTTATCCGATGTATGATTTTGCGCATCCGATAGAGGACGCGATTGAGGGAATCACGCACTCCATCTGTACGCTGGAGTTCGAGGATCACAGGCCGCTCTATGACTGGGTGGTGCGGGAGCTGGAATATCCGAATCCGCCCAGGCAGATTGAGCAGGCGAAGATGTATTTGACCAATGTGGTCACAGGAAAACGTTATATCAAGAAGCTGGTGCAGGATGGCGTTGTGGACGGTTGGGACGACCCGCGGCTGGTGTCCATCGCGGCGCTGCGCAGGCGCGGCTTTACGCCGGAGTCGATTCGCAGGTTTGTGGAGCTGTGCGGTGTGAGCAAGGCCAATTCCTCCACGGACTATGCGATGCTGGAATACTGCATCCGCGAGGATCTGAAGCTGAAAAGGCCGCGCATGATGGCGGTGCTCGATCCCGTAAAGCTGGTGATAGATAACTACCCCGAGGGTCAGACGGAGCTGCTGACAGGGATAAACAACCCTGAGAATGAGGCGCTGGGGACGCGGGAGATTCCGTTTGGCAGAGAGCTTTACATTGAGCGGGACGATTTTATGGAGGAGCCGCCGAAGAAATATTTCCGAATGTTCCCGGGAAATGAGGTGCGCCTTATGAACGCGTATTTCGTGACCTGTACGGGCTGTGTGAAGGATGCGGACGGCAGGATTGCGGAGGTGCACTGTACCTACGATCCGGCCTCCAAGGGCGGAAACAGCCCTGACGGCAGAAAGGTGAAGGGGACAATTCACTGGGTGGCGGCCGAGACGGCGGTTCCGGCGGAGGTTCGTCTGTATGAGAACCTGATTGACGAGGAGCTTGCCAACGAGAAGGAGGCCATCTACAACGAGGAGGGAGAGCTGTACCTGAATCCGAATTCCCTCATCGTGCGCAGGGAATGTTATCTGGAACCTGCGCTCAAGGATGCGAAGCCCTATGACAGTTTCCAGTTTGTGCGGCAGGGCTTCTTCAATGTGGACTGTAAGGATTCCAAGCCGGATGCGTTGGTGTTTAACCGAATCGTGTCCTTAAAGAGCTCGTTTGTGCTGCCCAGGTAAGCTTTTTAGCGGCTGTTAATACTGTTTTTGTTTCTGTTTGAGCCGCCAAAGGCGGCATGGGGGAAGTGTGAAAAATATATCTAAGGCAGTAAAGAACACTGCCTAAGATATATTATGGTCTGCAAAGCAGACCTTTTTCGCACAGAAAAACGCAAAAGACAGCGTTTTTCGTTTTTATTTGAGCCGCTGGAGGCGGCATGGGGGATTATATGAACTATAAATGTCTGATTCTGGACCATGACGATACGGTGGTTGACAGTACGGCGACGATTCATCATCCTGCTTTTCTGGAGGCGTTAAAGCTTCTGCGCCCGGGGGAGACGATTTCTCTCGAGGATTATTTCAGGGACAATTTTGACCCGGGCTTTGTGGAGATGTGTACGCGGCGGTACGCCATGACCGAGGCGGAGATGGAGATGGAGGTGCGGTGTTGGCGCGATTATGTGGCAAAGCACACGGCGCGGGCCTATGACGGGATGAAGGCGCTGATAGAGCGCCAGAAGGCTGAGGGCGGTATCGTGTGCGTCGTATCGCATTCGTATGATTTTAACATCAGGAGGGATTACGAGGCGAACGGACTCCCAATGCCGGACATGATATTCGGGTGGGAGTGTCCGCCGGAGCAGCGCAAGCCAAGCACCTACGCATTGGAGGTCATCTCCGGGAAATACGGTCTTGCGCCGTCCGAGATGCTGATGGTGGACGATCTCAAGCCAGGGTACGATATGGCGAAGGCTTACGGCGTGCCCTTTGCGGGTGCGGGGTGGGCGAACGATATTGCGGAGATACGGGCGTTTATGCAGCAAAACAGTGATTTTTACTTTGATGCGGTGGGGAAGCTGTATGCATTTTTGTTTGCTCCGGATACGATTGAAGGAGCAGTTTGAAGGAGGAAGGGCCATGGAGCAAAAGCTTGAAAGAGCCATGGAGATTATTGAGAAGGCTGATGAAATTATGGCTGAGGAGGGCGTTACCGAGGAGGTCAGGGTGCTCGAGAAGGAGCTTACGGAAATTACGGGAAGGCGGCAGAACATTGAAGACTACCGCCATTATTCGGCAGTGACATCCTTGGAGGAAATTGCGAGAGCCGCGCTTATGCCTGAGCCTCAAGAGGAGGAGTCGGTTACGGAGGAGAAGCTTCGCGAGGTGGTTCTGACTTTTCTTAAAAAGAGTGAAAGCGAGCAGGGATATTGGCTGAAGTGGCTGAAAGCGAATACGGGCTGCGGTTCGGATTATTTGTTTTATCCTGAATTGGTGGGGCTTCCCAAGGATGCTTCCATGGAACAGATTGCAGAGCGGATTATCGAAGAATGGAAAAAGAGGGGGCAGGCTTAGAGCTTTCCGGTGATGTCATTCGGGAAATCACGCAGAGCTGTGTAAGGCGGGGAAATGACCGGTTATGGTTATTTCTCTGTTTTTGTTTTGCGGGAAATTGCGAAAATCCGTAAACCTTTTCCAAGGCTGCGACAATATATCAGTGCAAGGGCAAAAAGCTTTGCGGACGGACTTGGAAGAAGAAGGAGGGGATGGCTGCCATGAATAAGGAGGAATTTGAGCTGTTTGTCCTGAGATGCGGAAAGGATATTTTGCGGTTTTGCCGGATGACGGCGGGAGACGCGGAAAACGGGGACGAGCTGTATCAGGATACCATGCTCAAGCTGCTGGAGAAAAGGCGAAAGCTGGACCTCGCGCAGAATGCAAAGAGCTACGCTTTATCCACCTCGATTTATCTCTGGAAGAACAAAAGAAAAAAATACGCGAACAGGATGCGGCTGGTTCCGATTGACGGCGGGGACAGGGAGGCTGAGGAGGAAGCGCAGATACCCGATTACGGACCGGAAACATCGCCGGAGCATATTGTTCTGCGGCAGAGCGAGGCGGACATGGTTCAGAGACTGGTCGCGGCCCTGCCGGAGAAATACAGGATACCGATTTATCTGTATTATTCGGCGGACATGCAGATTCATGAAATAGCTGAGATACTCGGACTTCCGGAGGGAACCGTCAAAAGCCGGATGCGCAAAGCAAAGAAGCTGTTAAAGGAAGAATTGGAGGCGATAGGATATGACCGATGAAAGACTGGACCAAATCTTAAAGCAGGCCCTTGCTCCGGAGATTGATGATACGGAAATCAGGATACACAGAAGGAGGAAGAGCAAAATGAGGATATTAGGCAAAGGCATTGCGGCGGCAGTGGCCGCGGCGGTTATCGGTATCGGCGGGCTGGGGTACTTTAATCCGGCGCTCGCGGCAAGGCTTCCGATTATCGGGAGGATTTTTGAGAAGGTTGAGGGGAATGTCACATATTCCGGCGATTATGCGGATAAGGCATCCATCCTGACACAGGAGGACGCCGCAGGGAATCCGGATACCGCGGAGTATTCCGTCTCCGACAGCGGCATCATGCTGACCGCCTCGGAGGTGTACTGCGACGGGTATTCGATATTCCTCACGGTGTGCATTGAGGCGGAGGATGCGGATTTTACGCATATTCCGGAGCACTATACGAGAATGAAGGTCACGGACAGCAGGACGGCCGCGGGCTTTTACATTGATGGGACCTGGAGCGTTGACGGGAGACCGGCCGGGCCACTCAGAAATACGTTTGACGGCGAGGTGATTGACAGCCACACGTTTGCGGGGCTGTTGAAGATGGATGTCTCGGAGAGGCTTGAGAGCGGCGGAGAGCTTCGCTTAGACATAAGCGGCCTTGGCTATGACGACGACAGAATGTTCGACAGTGAAGAAATCTCGGCGTCTCATTGGACGGACGGCAATTGGAATATGGTCCTGCCGTTTACGGTGGACGCAAGCGAGGTGAGGACGTTTGCGGTGAACGAGAAGAACGGGGATATTGCACTGGACAATATCGTGGTATCGCCCTATCAGGTTATTGTCCATGTGACAACGCCCGGAGAACAGCGGGAGCTGACGGACGACAGAAGAGAAAAGCTGCTTTCGGAAAACCCCGATTTGACGGACGCGGAGATGTTTGAAATCCTCGGATGGTCCTACGAACCGTGCTATACCGTGGTATTTAATCAGGACGGGGAGTGTCTGTATCCCGATATGGAGATGGCGGGCAGAGCGGGCTTTGCCGTTCAGGGAAAAGAGATAAAGGTTCTGCATGTCTTTATCTTTGACAATCTTGAGGACTGTACGCAGATGGAGGAGGAAGGGATGAACAGCAGTGCGGCGCAGAAGGCTGTCATCGCGGCGGAGATAAGCGTGGAGTAAAGAAATCGCCGCTAAGCGGCGATTAGGAGAACACTTTGTGTTCTCCTTAAATGCTTCGGGTTGTCAAAAATGTAAGCTTGGCAGCGGCGATTAAATGCTTTGGGCTGTTCAAAATGTAAGCTTGGCAGCGGCGATTAGGAGAACACTTTGTGTTCTCCCTAAATAATTCGAGCAGTCAAAATGTGAGCTTGGCGGCGATTAAATGCTTTGGAGCGCGCATCCCTTTGAAAGGGGGTACGCGCTCCTGTTTTTGACTTTATAGGGAACCGCGACATTTGCGGTGAACGCAGGCTGTCGCGGTTGCGTATTACTCCTCGTCCGAATCGTCGAAGAACTCCTCCGTATCGGCGGCTTTGTCTTGTCCTTCCCCGCCGGTTCCCTCCTGCGCCGTCTCTTCCTTCACAAGCTCCTCTGTCTCGGGCTTGCTCTCGTCGGCGGCTGCGGGCATCTCCATATCGGTGTAGGCCGTGCCACTGCCGGAAGCGGTAACTTCCCCGATAAATTCCTGTGCTTTGTCCAGCCGCTCCTTCGCCTTGTCAATGGTTTCTATTACCTTTTCCCCGATAATTCCCTTTGCGTTGTCGAGGTCGATTGAGACATGCGGACGGTTTTTTGGCGCGTTTGCTTCTGTCGATTCCGAAGAAAAATCTTCGTCGTCCAAGTCCTCGTCAAAATTATCAAAATCATCGAACTCGTCGGAATCTGTCAGGGTGTCGTTCTTTTTGTTCCGAAGATAATGATAGGTTCCTGCTGCGGCAGCGCCGGCAAGGGCGCTGAATAGTACGAGCTTGCCGAATTTTTTTGCCATAAATGGTCTCCTTTCAGATTGCATATTTACATACATTTTAATACTATTTTATGGAAATGAAAAGGGCGTATGTAAAAATTTATTTTTTAAATTTTAGTTGAATAGTTGTTAAGAATATGTTAAGATATGTAAATATCGACTATAAAAGTCAACTAACGAGAAAGATGGAGGTACGCATGAACGAGAAATTCTTTGACTTGCCAAGGGAAAAGCAGGACCGTATGATCAACGGCGCGCTGGAGGTGTTTTCCCAGAACGGCTTTAAGCATGCCAGCACGGACGATATGGTGAAAGCCGTTGGTGTGAGCAAAGGACTTTGGTTCCACTACTTTGGTTCCAAGGCGGGGCTGTATGTTTTTGTGTACGAATACAGTGTGAAATACATATTGCTGGAGCTTTCGACGGTCATTGACGAGACGGAGCGGGATTTTTTTGAGATGGTCAGGCAGATAGAGCTCGCGCGCACAAGGGTTTCCAAGAGCTATCCCTTTATGACCGCGTTTATAGAGAAGGCGTCTGCCGAGACCGACGAGGAGATTGCCTTACAGACCATGGAGGCGGGGAAGACGCTTCAGGAGCGGCTGTCAGGACTGATTAAGAACACGGAGGTTCGAGGCGTTGAGGATAAGGCGCGCCGCGAGCGCGTCAGGAAGCTGACAAGCTATACGGTTGAGGGGCTGATAAAGGAGCGGACGCGCTCGGGGGCGGAGCCGGACAGCATTTACAGGGAGCTGAAAGGTTATCTGGACTTTATAAAGGAGACTTTCTGCTGACAGGGGGATAATCCCTGACAGCAGAAGAAAGACATAGAGAAGATTATTTTTTTTGCTGATAGACAGGGGCGGCGGGGTAGCCGCCCTTTAATTTCTGCATACCGCGCTGAATGGCGTCCTTGGAATTTTTCCAGTCAGCGTCTTGATTGCGGTAGTCAAATTTCTCGACCATCCAGCTCACGTCCTCCGAGACACGCTGCATATTCCGCTCCATCAGGGGGAATACCATATCGAAGAACTCTTTGCTCTGCTTTTCCGAGAGCTTTTCCACTGCCGCCTGACACAAATCTCCGAAGTGGACGAGACAGAAGCCCTTGCTCTCCTCCACCTTTTTGCGGAAATCGGCGTCCCGCTTATACATGTGGAAGAAGGTGTCGAGGTAGCGGGCGTAGGTGTCCTCGTACTGCCGGCATATGTAGCAGGACTGCTGCTTTTCACAGACCCATGCGGTCATTGTGTTGTTGATTTCCTTTGTCTTTTTGAGGCGGTCGGTAAAGGAGAGCTTGGCGGGCTTGAATCGTTTGACTTCATTGGACAATTCGCCGTTTATCTTCTGATAGTGCGTCTTTAGGATCCATGCGTTTCCGAGCGTGTTCCCATACTGGAACATTTTCAGAAAGTGATAGCGGCAGAAGCCCGCCTTGTCGGTGCGCTCGCGGATGTCGCTCTCCATGTAGGAGGAGCCGGAGCCGAGGGTGAAGTCCAGAAGGTCCTGCTCAAGCTTCTGCTCGATAAAGCAGAACGGGCATTCATCGTCCGCCGCCATGGCGTCGTTGAGGGGGATGGTGTACAGCTGTTCTTTCATTGAGAAGTCCTCCGTTTCTGAATTGGAATGTGTGGCGTATCAATGACTAAAGTGTAACACATTCTGCGGGCGCGGGAAATAAATTTATTAAATTTTCAGAAAACTATATAAAAAATAATGGAAATATGTTACACTGGTGATAAGAAATGGCAGGAAAGTTATTCTAAGGATATGGAGGGAGGAGAAGCTATGGGGAAGTTCATGGTAGCAGGTTTTGTACAGTATGAGACGATTGTGAAGGTCAATGAGCTGCCGGTTCCGTATAAGCAGTTTGAGAGCATTCCGGACATGATTGACACGGAGATCGGCGGCGCCGGCTTTAATGAGGCGATGGCGCTCACATGGCTCGGGAACAAGGTGGATTTTATGAGCATGGTGGCGAAGGATATGTCCAAGGAGGAGATCACGGCATTTCTCAAGGTGAAGAATGTCAATCTGAGCACGGACTATGTGATTCCGAAGCTTGACGGTATGCCGTCGTCGGTTATTCTGTATTGCGAGGGGAAGAAGCAGACCTTTGAGGATGTGAAGGACATTCGGACGGTGCCCTATGACTATGATCTGCTGGAGCAGCGGATACAGGATAAGGATATGGTGCTGATATCGAACTGTAATTTCTGCCGTCCGATTATCAAGCTCGCGAAGCAGTACAAGAAGCCGCTGGCGGTCAATGTGCGCAGTATGCGCGCGGAGAAGGTCGCGCAGAAGGAGGATTTCCTTGCGGCGGCGGATATTCTGTATATCAGCGATGATGAGGTGGAGGGGACGCCCTATGACTGCATTGACGAGTGCAGGCAGAAGTACGACCCTGAGATTATCATTGTGGGTATCGGTGCGAAAGGCGTGATCCTGTACACCAAGGCGGACAACAGCGTGATAGAGTACAATGCGGTGAAGACCAACGAGATTGTCAACACGGTAGGCGCGGGCAATGCCATGTTTTCGGCATTCGTGCATTATTATGTGAAGACCGGCGACGCGAAGGAGGCTATCCGGAACGCGCTGCTGTTCGTCTCCTATAAGATTGGCTTTGTCGGAACCTCCAACGGGTTTATGACGGAGGAACAGATCGAGCAGTGGAAGCGCCTGATTTGGAATTGAGAGACAGATATATAGAGAGGGGCGCCGGTTTTCCGGCGCCCCTTTGAATCGTCGCTGCCGAGCGATGATTTTTATTCCCGCGAGTAATGAGGAAAATAGCCATGCTTGCATGGATATTTGACGAATACCGCGAGGGTCTAATACCCCGCAGCTCTGTTGCGTTACAAGTTTGATGCCCCGTCAGCTTGCTGCGGGGTTTTTGACTCCATATAAATATACCGCAGGAACGCGACCGCGTTGTCCATGCTGTTGGAGTTGACGACAAAGCACAGAATCGGTTCTCCGACCACATAATAGTAATATTCCTGCAGCTTTGGGGAGTCGGTGACATACACGCCGACGGGCATCGGTGTCTGTGCCTCTCCGACCTTGGCATAATAGAGCTTGTCCTTGAACTGCTCGAGCAGATCCTCGGGGAGGACTTGGGTGATGTCGCTTATGCATTCCGCTCTGGCAAAATAGTCGATCGTGGCCGCATCGCCTACGATCACGTCAAGCTCTCCCGTGGAAATGACCGCCATAGCTTTCTCCAGTCCCATGTAGATGTCATAGTTGGGCGTCTCGGATTCATAGTAGCTCATTGTGGCGTCGATGTAGGCCGAGTGCTCCGCGGTGTCGATGCCGGCATATTCGACAAAGCCGTCGAGCAGCGCGGTGTTTGAGGAATCGCCGGTGTCGTTATAAAAGTATGCGGCGAACGCGGTGTCCGAGGGGCTTGTCAGCATTGAGTACGCGATATAACCGACAAAGACGACGGCCGCGATGGCAATCAGGGTTCCCTTCAGATAATATTCCCTGAAATACGCGAGCTTTTCCTTGAGCGGCGCGCCCTTGAGCTTGGCGTTCTGTTCGCGGATCTCGTCGTGCAGGGAAGTGTTTTGGTCGCGATTTTTATTGTAAACCTCCATGAAAAACCTCCTGAAAACATATTAAAATAATCATAGCCACATCCGCGGGGAAAAGTCAATCCGGCAGAGCATTAATTTTTTCTAAATCTTGAATATTGGCTTGATTTGTGGCGTGAGAAAGAATATTATTAAAAGGATAAAACTTTACGAGGAAGGAATATAGGGTATGAATGAGAGTTATAAGGAATTGCTGGTAAAAAAGGAGCGGGATATAAAGCAGAAGCTGGCGCGGGTGCTGTGTCTGGTGCCGACGGTGCTGATAGGCTTTTTTACGTTGATCACGGGAAATATTATTCTCTTTATCGTGACGGTCGCGCTGGGCGTTCTGGATTACTTTGTCTTCCAGTGGACGGATATCGAGTATGAGTACCTCTATCTCGACAAGGAGATTACCATTGACAAGATTATGGCAAAGACCCGCAGGAAGAGGGCCTGCGTGATTGATGTGGGCAAGATTGAAATCCTGGCTCCGGTCAACTCGCATCAGCTCGACAGCTACAGGAACCGTCAGGTAAAAACGCTCGACTACAGCGCGGGGAACGATCTGCCGGAGCAGAAGCTCTACGCGGCGTACTATGAGGGGAATCAGAAGTATCAGTTGAATCTCACGGAGGATTTCGTCAAGACGATACGGGGAATCATTCCCAGAAAAGTATTTATGGATTAAGCCTTTTGAATGCTTGACAATCGGTGCACGCTCTTGTATAATTTTGAACAATTAAACTATTCAATATTTTATAATAATTTAATAATTCATAGGAGGAAGAGAAATGGGTCAGATTATTGGCGAGGGAATCACCTTTGACGATGTACTTTTAGTTCCAAGCTATTCTCAGGTAATACCGAATCAAGTGGATTTGAGCACTTGGCTGACAAAGGATATCAAGCTGAATATCCCTATGATGAGCGCGGGAATGGATACTGTCACGGAACATCGGATGGCGATTGCCATGGCAAGACAGGGCGGCATCGGCATTATCCATAAGAACATGTCCATCGAGGCGCAGGCCGAAGAGGTGGACAAGGTAAAGCGCTCAGAGAACGGCGTTATCACGGACCCATTTTCCCTGACTCCCGAGCACACGCTTGCCGACGCGGACGCGCTGATGGCGAAGTTCCGTATTTCCGGCGTTCCGGTCACCGAGGGGCGCAAGTTGGTCGGCATTATCACGAACCGCGATTTGAAGTTTGAGACAGACTACACGAAGAAGATTAAGGAATCCATGACCTCCGAGGGCTTGATTACCGCGAAGGAGGGCATCACGCTGGAGGAGGCCAAGAAAATCCTTGCGGATGCGCGCAAGGAAAAGCTTCCGATTGTTGACGACAATTATAATCTCAAGGGGCTCATCACCATCAAGGATATCGAGAAAACGATCAAATACCCGCTGGCGGCGAAGGACGAGCAGGGAAGGCTTCTGTGCGGCGCGGGCGTCGGTATTACGGCCAACGTGCTGGAGCGCGTCGAGGCGCTTGTCAACGCGAAGGTCGATGTGATCGTGCTCGACAGCGCGCACGGTCATTCGGAGAATGTGCTGCGGTGCCTCAAGATGATCAAGGAGCATTACCCGACGCTTCCGGTCATCGCGGGCAATGTGGCGACCGGAGAGGCGACAAGGGCGCTGATCGAGGCGGGCGCGGATGCGGTGAAGGTGGGCATCGGCCCGGGCTCCATCTGTACGACGCGCGTTGTCGCGGGTATCGGCGTACCGCAGATCACGGCGATTATGAACGCGTATGAGGTGGCGAAGGACTACGATATTCCGATTATCGCGGACGGCGGCATCAAATATTCGGGCGATATGACAAAGGCTATCGCGGCGGGTGGTAATGTCTGCATGATGGGAAGTATTTTCGCAGGCTGCGAGGAGAGCCCGGGAACCTTTGAGCTTTTCCAAGGCAGGAAATACAAGGTGTACCGCGGGATGGGATCCATTGCGGCGATGGAGAACGGCAGCAAGGACCGCTATTTCCAGTCGGATGCGAAGAAGCTTGTTCCGGAGGGCGTCGAGGGACGCGTCGCCTACAAGGGGAATGTGGAGGATACGGTATTCCAGTTGATGGGCGGCCTCCGCTCCGGTATGGGCTACTGTGGCACCGCGACGATAGAGGAGCTCAAGCGCAACGGCAGGTTCGTCAAGATTTCCGCGGCGGCCCTGAGAGAGAGCCATCCGCACGACATTCATATCACAAAGGAAGCGCCGAATTACAGTGTTGAGGAGTAGAGAGTAAGCCGGAATTGGATGAGATCAATAGTATAGAGCGCTGTCACCGGATTGTGGCAGCGTTTCCTAATGTAATATGGACGCAGGCATAGCGTATGCGTGGGGGAGAATATGCGGTTAAGGGATTTGGAGAGCTATGATACGATAACAATTCAGACACACGATAATCCGGACGCGGATGCGATTGCATCCGGCTTTGCCCTGTACAGCTATTTTAAGGGAAAGATCCGGCAGGTATCGCTGATATACAGCGGGAGGAACAAAATACAGAAGACAGATCTGCGGCTGATGGTGGAGAAGCTGGGGATTCCCATCCGGTACCGCGCGCCGGAGGAGGCGCCGCTCAAGGGGCTGCTGATAACGGTGGACTGCCAGTACGGGGCGGGAAATATATCCAGCTTTCAGGCCGAGAGCGTTGTCGTGATCGACCATCACCAGCAGGAGGTGGCGACGGACGGGTTGACGGATTACGAAATTGTCCCCAATCTGGGAAGCTGCTCCACGCTGGTGTGGAGGCTGCTGATGGAGGAGCGGTATCCGGTCAATGACAATATTAAGGTGGGGACGGCGCTGTATTATGGGCTTTACCGCGATACGAGCCAGTTTACCGAGCTGTATTATCCGCTTGACAGGGACATGCGGGAAGCGGTATCCTTTGACAAGGGCATTATGTATCTGCTGAAGAATTCCAATCTTTCTTTGAAAGAGCTTGAGATTGCGGGAATCGCGCTGATACGGTATATCTACAATCGGGATTTTCATTATGCGATAATCCGGACGCACGCCTGTGACCCAAACCTCTTGGGGCTTATCAGCGACTTTCTGATACAGGTGGATGAGATACATACCTGTGTCGTCTACAATCATGTGGACGACGGCTACAAGTTCTCCGTGCGGAGCTGCATTCGGGAGGTCAATGCGAGCGAGTTCGCGCAGTACCTGTCGCAGGGCATCGGCTCTGGCGGTGGCCATGCGGAGCGCGCGGGCGGCTTTCTCTACAAGAGCAGATACGACAGGCATTATCCGGCGCTGAACGGGGAGACGTATTTCGGCAATAAAATGAAGCAGTATTTTGAGAGCTTTGATATTATTGACGGCTCTGCGGGCGGGATAGAGACGGCGGGGATGGAGCGGTATGAGGGACGGCAGGAGACGGTGGGCTTTGTCAAGGCGTCCACGCTATTGCCGGCGGGGACACAGTGCTTTATCAGGACGATCGACGGCGATGTGCAGTTTCTGATTGACGAGAAGCGGTATATTCTGATTGACGACAGCGGCAGGGTGAAGGTGATTTCGGAGGAGCAGTTCAACAGGGACTACGAGCCGCTTTCCGGCAGCTTTGAGATTAAGCTGGAATACACGCCGCGGCTGAAGGACAGGACGACAAATGAATTTAAGGACTTTATACAGCGTATGCAACCCTGTACGAGCAGGCGGGCGGTGCGCGTGCTGGTAAGGCAGCTTTCCCGCGGGGTCAAGGTGTTTACGTCCAAGACGGGCGACGCCTATCTGCTTGGCAATCCAGGGGATTACATGGTTGTGAGCTGTGAGGATACGCAGGACGTGAGTATTGTTGAGCAGAGCGTGTTCCAAAAGCTCTATCGGCGGCTTTGATATTGTATAGAGCGCATCCGAAGGGATGTGTTGAGAAAGGGGTATAAATAAAATGAAGGACACGGTGGAGATCAGATGGCACGGACGCGGCGGGCAGGGCGCAAAGACGGCGGCGCTGCTGCTTGCGGATGTGGCGTTCAAGACGGGCAAGTATGTGCAGGGCTTTCCGGAGTACGGGCCGGAGCGGATGGGGGCGCCGATCACGGCGTACAACCGCATCAGCAGCAGCCCGATTACGATACATTCCAACATCTATGAGCCGGACTATGTGGTGGTGGTGGACGAGAGCCTGCTTGACAGCATCGACGTGACAAAGGGGCTGAAGGAGAACGGCGCGGTCATCATCAATTCCGAGCGCACACGGGAGGAGCTGCAGGCGCATCTTCACGGTTATAAGGGCGCGGTCTACACGATCAACGCAAAGCAGATTTCACTCAAGGCGCTTGGGAAGAATTATCCTAACTCGCCCATGCTCGCGGCGGCGGTAGCGGTGTCGAACGTGATGGATAAGAATGAATTTCTGAAGGAGATGAAGACCTCGTTCCAACACAAGTTTGCGAAGAAGCCGGAGGTTATCGCGGGCAATATGCTCGCGCTGGAGATGGCGTTCCACGAGGCGAGCTAGATTATTCATTGCTATAGAAGCCGCGAAAGCGGCGTGGAGGATGTGTATGGGGAAGATACAGGACAGGATTAACGAACAGAGTCCGTGGCAGCGGATAACGGAGGGCAATAAAATATTTGAGGCGGCGACCTCGAGGTCGTTTTGCACTGGAGAGTGGAGGACAGCGACACCCACATGGGACAGTGGGAAGTGTAAACAATGTCTGCTCTGCACGCCGGTCTGCCCCGATTCTTCGATTCCCGTAAGTGACGGCAAAAGGGAGGATTTTGATTATGAGCATTGCAAGGGCTGCGGCATCTGCGCGAAGGTCTGCCCGTTTGGCGCAATCAGCATGAAGGAGAACACCTGAGGCGCCGGAGGGCGCGGGTTGGGAATGACATATGGAGGAAGAAAATGGCAGTCAGAGAACGGTTATCAGGAAATGAAGCGGTCGCATATGCGATCAAACAGATTAATCCCGATGTGATGCCGGCGTTTCCGATCACACCATCAACGGAAATACCGCAGTATGTGGCAAATTATATCGCAAACGGCGAGATCGATACGGAATTTATCCATGTGGAGAGTGAGCACAGTGCGATGAGCGCGACCATCGGCGCGTCCGCGGCGGGGGCGAGAGCCCTGACGGCGACCTCCTCGTGCGGGATGGCCCTGATGTGGGAGGAGCTGTATGTCGCGGCCTCCGACAGGCTTCCTATCGTGCTGGCGTTGGTCAATCGGGCGCTTTCCGGCCCCATCAATATTAACGCGGACCACTCTGACAGCATGGGCGCGAGGGACAGCGGATGGATACAGATATACGCGGAGTCGAATCAGGAGGTTTATGACAACTTTTTGCAGGCGTATCCGATTGCGGAGCACGAGAAGGTGCATCTGCCGGTCATGGTCTGTCAGGACGGCTTTATCACAAGCCACGGCGTGGAGAATATCCTGCTTGTGGAGGATGACAAGGTGAAGGCGTTTGTCGGTGAGTATGAGCCGCAGCACTATCTTCTGAATCCCGCGGAGAAGCTGGCGGTGGGCCCCTATGCGGTTTCCTGCTACTATATGGAGACGAAGCGCGGGCAGCGTCAGGCCATGCTGGAGGCCAGGCAGGTCATTCTGGATGTGGCGGCGCGCTTTGAGGAGATGACGGGGCGCAAGTACGGATTTTTTGAGGAATACAGGATGGAGGACGCCGCGTATGCGATTGTCATTATCGGCTCCGCGGCGGGCACCTGCAAGGCGGCGGTAGACCATATCCGGAACACGTCCGGAAAGAAGGTCGGACTGATCAAAATCCGCGTATTCCGCCCTTTTCCGGAGGAGGAGCTTGCGCGGGCGCTCTCCCATGTGGAGGCGGTTGCGATTATGGACAGGAGCGAGATGTTCTCCGGCACCTCCGGTCCGCTTGGCGCGGAGGTGCGCGCGGCGATGTATCAGACGCGCTGTAAGGCGGAGACGGTCAATTACTTTTACGGCCTCGGCGGGAGGGATATTACGGTAGCGGATTTTGAGGCGGTGTACGATAATCTGGAGGTCTTGGCGAGGACGCACACGGTCACGGATATGTATCGGTACATCGGCTTGCGCGAGGAGTAGAAGAGGGGGATACACGGCATGGAAAATACATATGATTTTAAGAAGGTAATGAGCAAGCCGGAGCGTCTGGCCCCCGGGCATCGGATGTGCGCGGGCTGTGGCGGCACAATCACTGTGCGGGCGGTGCTCAGAGCCTTGGAGGAGGGCGATAGGGCGGTTGTCGGCAACGCGACCGGCTGTCTGGAGGTATCCTCCTTCATGTATCCGTTTACCGCGTATGAGGACAGCTATATTCACAATGCCTTTGAGAATGCGGGGGCGACCCTGTCCGGCGTGGAGACGGCATATCGCGTGTTGAAGAAGAAGGGAAAGCTCAAGGAGGACTTTAAGTTCATCACCTTCGGCGGGGATGGCGGCACCTACGATATCGGATTCCAGTCGCTGTCCGGCGCGATGGAGCGCGGGCATGACATGGTCTATGTGTGCTATGACAACGGCGCGTACATGAATACCGGCACGCAGCGTTCCTCCGCGACGCCGCAGTATGCGGACACGACGACAACGCCTGTCGGAACCGTGTCCAACGGCAAGGTTCAGGTGCGCAAGGACTTGGCCTCCATCATCGCGGAGCACTATGTCCCCTATGTGGGGCAGAGCACCTTTACCGCGAACTTCAAGGATTTGTACACAAAGGCGCAGCGGGCGATCTATACCCCGGGGGCGGCGTTTCTGAATGTCCTGTCCCCCTGCCCGAGGGGCTGGGGCTATGAGCCGAGCGATATGATGGAGATTTGCAGGACGGCGGTGGAGACCTGCTACTGGCCGCTGTTCGAGGTCATTGACGGGAAATGGATCTTGAGCTATGAGCCCAAGAGAAAGCTGCCGATAGAGGAGTTCCTGCGGCCGCAGAAACGGTTTAAGCACTTGTTTCAAAAGGGGAATGAGGAGCTTATCGGACGCTTTCAGGCGGAGGTTGACAAGCGGTGGGAGGCGCTCAGAAACCGATGTGAATAGGGATATGACGAGAAAAGCACCACAGGGTGCTTTTCATTTGCCTTTCTATAAGAAATTGCGGCAGCGCAAATAAGAATACGGCCTATGCCATGTTCTGCTCGTCGTAAGCAGTGCGGGCGGCATCAATCTCGGCGCGCTTTTTCGCCTCGTCCTCCGCGGCCTCGCGCAGCAGGCGCTCGTAGATGGCGTTGGCCTCCGCGATGATCTCATCCTGCTCGGGCGGCAGGACAACCGTCTTGGAGCCTCCCGAGAGGAGCATGTCTACACTGTTCTGGTTATTGGAGCCGTTCAGAATGGCATCGAGAGCGGCCTGCGTATCGGCATCCACAGGCTTCTGCCCGTACAGGCCGGAATAGGAGCCGGTCGTGGCGTTGTATGCCGATTCGTCAATCATATTGTCAGAGCTATCTATAGGAGAGGCCTCGCTGTCCGCAGCGTCATGCTGTTCGAGAGCAGGCTGCTGCTGCGCCTCAAGGCGGAGCGCTTCCTCCTCCTCAGCCTTGGAAGGCCATATCCGCACCACCTCAGGAATATAAACGACCAACCACCATTTAATCACGTGCGGGTAGTATTTTTTTAAGAAATAGGCCGTGTTGGCATCCATAACTGTTTCTCACCATCTTTCAATTTGAGATAAGTCTATCTTAACATATATCGGCAAAAAAATATACGAAATTAACAATTTTTCCTGAAAAATATGTAACACAGTTCAGCCATGCAGAAATGATTATGCAAATTGACCGTGGGAGCTTGCTCACTAAGGGCGGTTTGTATGATGGTCAGTCGAATTTGCCCATATAGGCAAGTAAAGCAGACCATCATAACATTTCTATAGGGCGGACGCCCGACATGAATGGCATGGCTGAACTACTACAAAAAATAATACTTCAACAAAAAAATAAAACAAAAATAAATTTCATAATAATAGTATAAACTAAATTGACAAGTGAGAAAAATGTGTTATAGTAGCCATAGAACAAATAAAACAAACACGGCATCCTATAGAAAAGGGGGCAGCTTATGAATATTCAGAAATTTACACAGAAATCAATGGAGGCAGTAAATACCTGCGAAAAGCTTGCCATGGAATACGGCAATCAGGAGTTGGAGCAGGAGCATCTGCTGTATGCACTGCTGACAATCGACGACAGCCTGATTCTAAAGCTGGTCGAGAAGATGGAGATCAACAGGGACTATTTCCTCGACAGGGCGGTGAAGGCCTTGGAGAAGCGGGTGAAGGTGCAGGGCGGTCAGCCCTATATCGGGCAGTATCTCAACAAGGCGCTGATCAGCGCGGAGGATGAGGCCAAGCGCATGGGGGACGAGTATGTGTCCGTGGAGCACCTGTTCCTCGCCATGCTCCAGAGCCCGAATAAGGAAATCAAGGAAATCTTCAGGGAGTACGGGATTACCCGTGAGCGGTTTCTGAAAGCCCTCTCTGAGGTGCGGGGCAATCAGCGGGTCACGAGCGATAATCCGGAGGCGACCTACGACACGCTTGAGAAATACGGACAGGACTTGGTCGAGCGGGCGAGGAATCAGAAGCTCGACCCCGTGATTGGGCGCGACAACGAGATCCGCAACGTGATCCGCATCCTCTCGAGAAAGACGAAGAACAATCCGGTGCTCATCGGCGAGCCCGGCGTCGGGAAAACCGCCGTCGTGGAGGGGCTTGCACAGCGGATTGTCCGCGGGGATGTGCCGCAGGGGTTGAAGGATAAGAAGGTATTTTCACTCGATATGGGCGCGCTGGTGGCGGGCGCAAAGTACAGAGGCGAGTTCGAGGAGCGTTTGAAGGCGGTGTTGGAGGATGTGAAAAACAGCGACGGGCAGATACTCCTCTTTATCGACGAGCTGCATACGATTGTCGGTGCGGGCAAATCCGAGGGCGCGATGGACGCCGGAAATATGCTCAAGCCGATGCTTGCAAGGGGGGAGCTGCACTGTATCGGCGCGACAACCCTTGACGAGTACCGTCAGTACATTGAGAAGGACCCTGCGTTGGAGCGGCGGTTCCAGCCCGTGCTCGTGAATGAGCCGACCGTGGAGGACACCATCAGCATCCTGAGAGGCTTAAAGGAGCGCTATGAGGTGTTCCACGGGGTGAAGATTATGGACAATGCACTGGTCAGCGCTGCGGCGCTGTCCAACCGCTATATATCCGACCGCTTCCTGCCGGACAAGGCGATTGACCTTGTGGACGAGGCGTGCGCGATGATTAAGACCGAGCTGGATTCTCTGCCTGCTGAGCTGGATGAGCTGCAGCGGCGGATGATGCAGATGGAGATTGAGGTGGCCGCGCTCAAGAAGGAGGAGGACCGACTGAGCAGAGAGCGTCTCGAGACGCTTCAGGCTGAGCTGGCCGAGCAGAAGGCGGCTTTCGACAACCGCAAGGCGCAGTGGGACAATGAGAAAGCCTGCGTGGAGCGCCTGTCCAAGCTGCGCGAGGACATTGAGGAGATGAACAATCAGATACAGATCGCGCAGCGGGAGGGCAATCTCGAGAAAGCGGCGGAGCTGAGCTATGGCCGACTGCCGGAGCTGAAGCGCCAACTGGCAGCGGAGGAGGAGACTGTCAACACGAGGGAGCTGTCGCTGGTGCATGAGAGCGTCTCCGAGGAGGAAATCGCGAAGATCATTTCCCGCTGGACGGGGATACCGGTCGCCAAGCTCAACGAGAGCGAGCGCAACAAAACCCTGCATCTGGACGAGGAGCTGCACAAGCGCGTGATCGGGCAGGACGAGGGCGTCACCAAGGTTACGGAGGCGATTATCCGCTCCAAGGCGGGCATTAAGGATCCGGAGAAGCCGATTGGCTCCTTCCTGTTTCTGGGGCCTACGGGCGTGGGCAAGACGGAGCTGGCCAAGGCGCTGGCCGCGTCCCTGTTCGACGACGAGGCCAATATGGTGCGGATTGACATGAGCGAGTACATGGAGAAGCATTCGGTTTCACGGCTGATTGGAGCGCCTCCCGGATATGTGGGCTATGATGAGGGCGGGCAGCTCACGGAGGCCGTGCGCAGGAAGCCCTACAGCGTGGTGCTCTTTGACGAGGTGGAGAAAGCGCATCCCGACGTGTTCAATATCCTGCTTCAGGTGCTCGACGACGGGCGGATTACCGATTCGCAGGGGCGCACGGTGGACTTTAAGAATACCATCCTGATTATGACCTCGAATATCGGCGCGCAGTATCTGTTGGAGGGCATTGACGCGGACGGCAATATCGGGCAGCAGGCGCAGGATTTGGTGATGGGCGAGCTGCGGGCGCATTTCAGGCCGGAGTTTTTGAACCGTCTGGATGAGACGATTCTGTTCAAGCCGCTCACCAAGGAGAACATCAGCGACATTATCGCGCTGATTGTCAAGGATATCAACCGAAGGCTTGCGGACAAGGAGCTGAGCATCCGAATCAGCGACAGTGCACAGCGGTTTATCGTAGAGAACGGTTATGACCCGATATATGGCGCGCGGCCTTTGAAGCGCTATATTCAAAAATATGTCGAGACGCTGGCGGCGAAGCTGATTTTGGCGGATGCGGTGCGCTCGGGCGATACGATACTGATAGCATTGAATGAGGAGGAGAATACGCTGACGGCGGTAAGAGAAGGAGCTGAGGAAACGCTTTAGGGCGTTTCCTCAGCTCCTTCTTCCTGCGGAACGGAATCCGGTTCGGTGAAAGGTGTGGCCTCCTCCTGTGGAGAATCCGCGGGGGGCGTGGCAGAATCCGCAAGAGGCGCGGCAGAATCCGCAAGGGGCGCGGCTTCCTCCGGATTGAGGACGATTGCGTGCTCGAGCAGGAAGCTCTTCCAGATGGCGTAATACTGCGCCTTGACATGCACCTGATCCCATGTGTAGGAGGAAACCAACGCGCCGTCCTCGCAGAATTCACTCTCGTTGATGTCGATGTAGAAGATGTCCCGCTGATTGGCCAGCGTGGCGATCAACTGATTGCGTGCGGAAATATTCTCGTTAGTGATGCCGCCGCTGTTGCTCTGAGATTTCTCCTTGGTCACCAACAGATTACCCTGTATGAAGATGAGCGCGTCCGGCTGCAGCTCGCGGATGTTTTCCACAACGGCGCGGTAATCCTCGCAAAAGCTTTCCGGCGTGCCGGTTCCGCATTCGTTGATACCCACCATCAGATAGATTTTGGCGAACCGGTTTTGGGAGAGGACATCCTTGACGGAGGTCTTTTTCCCGTTGAAGGTAATCTTAGGCTTGTCATAGTCAAAAATCGTGAGTGAGGTCTTACACAGGAAGGTCGCGTTTTCCATGTCGCAGTAATCCCGGATGCCCACCGTGCGGGAATCGCCGATAAAGCAGGCATTGTCAAAATAATTCTCGCCGGCGGTTGTGAAGTCGTAGGTTAGCGGCTCCGCGGGAACGCTTCGCCCCTGCATCTCGGATTGGCTCATCGGGACGGCCGCGCCGGCGACGTTCGCCATCTCCAATTCCAAGGAGTTCTCCATGGAGTTGGAGATGACTGCCAAGTCGGCGGCCACAAAGGAGGCCGTGGGAACAATGGCCTGACTTGGCGTCGTCGGAGGGAGATACAGCTTATCGTGGACTCCCTGCATCGCGGTTACCAGGGGCAGATTCTCCGATGCAAAGGCCGTGTCATGGTGGTAGTGCGATGTATTCCAGTAGCTTCCGAGTATGGAAAACAAAAAAGTGGACAGTACTATTAAAAAGGGCAGTACATAAGGCCCTTTGCCGCTTTTATTCATAAAGCAAGACCTCCAAAGTCAACTAAAATCTAAAGTACAGGAACGGATTGTTGATTCCGATAGCCAAAAAATACACCGCGCACCAGAACGCGCACAGCGCAATGCCGATGCCGACGCCCTTGTGACGGATTTTGTCAAAGAGCTTCTCCGGGTAATGCGTTGAAAATATCAGGCAGGCGATAATCAACGGCGCGTAGGTCATAAGCTGCGTGACAAAATCATTCGGGTTGAGTGCGTTTCCGATTCCGAAGAACGGGAACATGCGCCCCAGATAGACACGAAGCTCGGAAAAGTCGCTTATGGCAAACAGAATCCAGCTTACCGGAATGTAAAACGCCATATATGCATGTGACAAAATGCGGGACACGATATTTTCGCGGGTCAGCCACTTCAATGTCAGGTTTTTCTCGATAATCTGCATGAGAAAGATAAAAATCCCCCACAGGATAAAATTCCACGCGGCGCCGTGCCAGAAGCCGACCAGAAACCACACGACAAACAGATTGAAAATCGTGCGGAGCTTTCCCTTGCGGTTGCCGCCGAGCGGAATGTAGACATACTCCTTGAACCAGCCGCCCAGTGTGATATGCCACCTGCGCCAGAATTCCGTGACGCTCCTCGACATATACGGGTGGCGGAAGTTGTCGGGCATCGTGAAGCCGAGCATCTCGCCGAGGCCGACCGCCATGTAGGAGTAGCCGCAAAAGTCAAAGTAGAGCTGCATGGAGTACGCAAAGGCCCCCAGCCACGCGAGCGGTGTGGAGATGCTCTCAAAGCCGATGGTGCAGATGTCATTCCACAGGATGCCGATGCGGTTTGCAAGAATCACCTTATAGCCAAGGCCGACGATAAAGGTCTTCAGGCCGTTGTCGAACTTCTCCATGGAGAGCGTGCGCCGCCTGAGCTCCTCCTTGATGTCGGAATACACGACAATCGGGCCGGCGATAAGCTGCGGGAACATGCACAGGTACGCCCCGAGATTCACGATGGAATCGTCCGCCCGCACCTTCCCGCGGTAAACGTCAATAATATAGGAAGCAATCTGGAAGGTGTAAAAGCTGATTCCCAGCGGGAGCGTGAGCTGCAGCGTGTAAAACTGCCAATCAACATTCGCCATCTGCAGCAGCGCATTGATATTCTCTATAAAGAAGTTTATGTATTTATAAAACAGCAGCACGCCAAAATTATAGAACAGCGCCAACAGAAACAGCGATGTCCTTATTTTGGGGCGGGGCCTGAAATATTCAATAAAACGTCCGAGCCAGTAGTTTACAAATATCGAAATCAGAATCAGGAACAAATAATAAGGCTCGCCCAAGCTGTAGAATACCAGACTGCCGACAAAGAGCAGCGTGTTTCTTTCGTTTGGGGATGCGGCGTAATACAAAGCCAGAAAGACCGGCAAAAATAAAAAAATAAACGATAAACTGCTAAAGACCATGATATCCCCCTAAAATCATAAGAAGGTTATTGATACCCTCAAATCTATTATAGCAAAAATAACCCTCAGATACAATATGCAACTGTAACGAAGGGTATTGCAGTTTTGGCGGCAAAAATATATAATTTTATTGTAATTCGGGTACAGATGCCGACGGGTATGAGTAAAAGCGGGCGAGGAGGCAGGAATGAGGATTTGCAGACGGAAGATGTTAATCGGTTTTATTACAGGCGCGGTGTCTCTGTCCCTTTGCGGCTGCACCCTCCGAAGCGGCGGGGACGGAACAGGGCCGCGGGTGGTGCTCACGACAGGCTTTGAGGAGGGCGAGGTGTTCCGTATCGAGAAATCCTCCTGTATGCTTGCGGAGATTATGGTATATATGACCAATATGAAGAATCAGTACGAGGAGGCCTACGGGAAAGAGATATGGGCTTCGGCTTACAACGGCGAGACACTGGAGGAAAACATCAAGAACACGGTGCTCGCGAGGATAGCGCGAATCAAGGCGATGAATCTGCTCGCGCAGGAACAGGGCGTCTCGCTGTCGCAGGAGGAGCTTCGAAAGACGGCGGAGGCGGCCAAAATCTATTTCGACTCCTTAAATGAGACGGAGAGGACGCTGATGGGCGTGGACGAGGCGCTGATAACCCGGATGTACGAGGAGTATGCGCTGGCCGCGAAGGTGTATGAGTATCTGATAGCGGACATCAATCCGGAGATCAGCGACGACGAGGCCCGGACAATCACCGTGCAGCATATTCTGATAAAGACATATTCGCTGAATGAGAATAACGAGGCGGTTCCCTATTCGGAGATGGACAGGCGCGGGGCGTATCAGCGGGCGCTGGAGGCGTATCGGCGCGCATGCAACGGGGAAGAATTTACGAGTCTTATCGCGGAGTACAGCGAGGATGAAACCGGTACCTATTCGTTCGGAAAGGGCAGCGTTGAGACCGTCCTTGAGGAGGCGGCGTTCAATCTGGGAACCGGTGAGATCAGCGGTATTGTCGAGACGGAGCAGGGGTATCATATTATCAAATGCATCAGTACCTTCGACAGGGAGGAGACGGACAGAAATAAGATGAAGATTGTGGAGCAGCGCCGCAAGGAAGTCTTTAATGAGGAATATTCCAGCTTTGTGGAGGGGCTTACCAGAAATATTGACCAGCAGTTGTGGGAATCGGTGAGCTTTATCGAGGACAGTGCGGTGACGACAAGCAGCTTTTTCGAGGTCTATCAAACGATTTTTCGTTAGAAAAAAATAAAATAATTCTAAACAAAGTATTAATTATTAGCACTCACTGCATTTGAGTGCTAATTTTGCCTTGACTTTTCATAATGGGGGGATTAAACTAGTCTACAGAAAAATATAAAATGCTATTCAAAGAAAGGAATGGGAAGGATTATGGCAGAGAAGCGTGGAAGCTTGTCAATCAACAGCGAAAATATTTTTCCGATTATCAAGAAGTGGTTGTACTCAGACCACGATATTTTTTACAGGGAGCTGATTTCAAACGGCTGTGATGCCATCACAAAGCTCAAGAAGCTCGAGATGATGGGCGAGTATGAATTTCCGGCAGGGGTGAAGAAGGATATCCACATTATCGCGAATCCGGAGGCAAAGACGCTCAAGTTCATTGATACAGGGCTTGGCATGACCGCGGACGAGGTGGAGGAGTATATCAATCAAATCGCGTTTTCCGGCGCGACGGACTTTATCGAAAAATACAAGGACAAGGCAAACGACGACCAGATCATCGGTCATTTCGGACTTGGCTTTTACTCCGCGTTCATGGTGGCGGACGAGGTGCACATCGACACGCTCTCCTATAAGGAAGGCGCGGCGCCTGTACACTGGGAGTGCGACGGCGGCACGGAGTTTACCATGACGGAGGGCGACAGGACGGCGGTCGGCACGGAGATTACGCTTTTCATCAATGAGGACTGTCTGGAGTTCTGTAACGAGTACAAGGCGAGAGAGGTTATCAAGAAATACTGCTCCTTCATGCCGTATGAGATTTATCTGGAGAAGGCGAACGCGCCCGAGGAGTTTGAGACCATCGACCCCGCGGATAAGAGGGAGGACGACGTTGTCATAGAGACGCTTGAGGAGGAGAAGGAGGTTCCCGGCAAGGACGGCGAGGAGCCGACGAAGGAGAAGGTGACGAAGCTCAAGATTAAGAAGCGTCCCGTGCCTTTAAATGACACGCATCCCCTCTGGACGAAGCATCCCAACGAGTGCACCAAGGAGGAGTATCTGGATTTCTATCGCAAGGTTTTCATGGACTACAAGGAGCCGCTGTTCTGGATCCATTTAAATATGGACTATCCGTTCAACATGAAGGGGATCCTGTACTTCCCCAAGATTAACATGGAGTATGAGTCCATCGAGGGAACGATTAAGCTGTACAACAATCAGGTGTTTATCGCGGACAATATCAAGGAGGTCATTCCGGAGTTCCTGCTCCTGCTCAAGGGCGTTATCGACTGTCCGGACCTGCCGCTGAACGTATCGAGAAGCGCGCTGCAAAATGACGGGTTTGTCACAAAAATCAGCGAGTATATCACGAAGAAGGTTGCGGATAAGCTGTCCGGCATGTGCAAGACGGACAAGGAGAACTATGAGAAGTACTGGGACGACATCAGCCCCTTCATCAAGTTCGGCTGCCTGAAGGATGACAAATTCTGCGAGAAGATGACGGACTATATCCTCTTCAAGAACCTTGACGGCGAGTACCTGACTCTGCCGGAGTGCCTTGAGGTCAAGAAAATCGATCCGGATGAGAAGGAGGATTCCTCGGACGAGGCGGCATCAGAGACGGGAGAGGCTTCCGCGGTGGACGCAGAGACCGGAGAGAAGGTCGAGGCCGAGGTTGTCAGCGACGGGGAGGAAGAGGATGTGGAGATTCCCACCGAGGACGCGGAGACGAAGGAGAAGATTATCTATTACGTCACCGACCTCGTACAGCAGAGCCAGTATGTCAACATGTTCAAGAAGGCCAAGATGGACGCGGTAGTGCTTCCGGATAAGATTGACCAGCCCTTCGTATCGCAGCTCGAGTCGAAGAATGAGGGCATCAAGTTCTCCCGCATTGACGCGGATCTGACGGATACCTTCAAGACGAAGAACTCCAAGAAGGTCGAGGAGGAGCTGGCCAAGAAGAGCGAGGAGGTATCCAAGCTGTTCAAGAAGGCGGTCAAGAAGGACAATATCACGGTAAAGGTCGAGAAGCTCAAGAACAAGGAGATCGCCTCCATGATCACCGTATCCGAGGAGACGCGCAGAATGCAGGATATGATGAAGATGTATTCGATGCCAGGGATGGATATGGGAATGATGGGCAGAGAGGGAGAGACCTTGATCCTGAATGCCAACAATAAGCTTGTGGAGTATGTGCTGGACAACCAGACGGGCGAGAACGTGGATATTATCTGCGAGCAGCTCTATGATCTGGCGCTGTTGCAGCAGGCGCCGCTGCAGCCGGAGGCGATGACGAAGTTTATCAACAGAAGCAATAAGATTATGATGCTTTTGACGAAGTAAGGCTTTATAAGGCGAAAATCAAACGGGAAGTGCAGGAAACAGGCTGCGCTTCCCGTTTGGCGTCAGAATTTCGTCAATTATGGAATTGCCTAACGGTGGCGGGCATGATAGAATTGAACATATAAACAAAGCGAGGAGAAGGTGGAACAGGGATGGCACAGTCGGTAGGAGAGATTTTGGCGGCGGCAAAAAAGGAAAGGGCGTCGGACGTCCTTATTGCAGTCGGAATACCGCCCAAAATGCGGATAAACGGGGATTTGCGCACTATGCGGGGCGAGCGGATGCAGCCTGCGGATACGATGGAAATGGCGATTCACATAATGAACGACAAGCAGAAGCAGTATTTCGAGGAGCACGGGGAGGTTGAGTTCTCGCTGGAAATCCTTGGCGGCGGTCGCGGCCGTGCCAACGTCTACAAGCAGAAGGGCTCGATTGCGCTGGCCTTCCGCCTTGTGGACGCGGCTGTGCCGTCCTTGGAGCAGCTTGGAATGCCGGAGATTATCGCGCGGCTGTGCGGGAGGAGAAGCGGCCTGATACTGGTGACGGGACCTGCCGGAAGCGGCAAGTCTGCCACGCTTGCGGCGATGATAGACCGAATCAACAGTGACAGGGAGGCGCATATCCTGACGCTGGAGGAGCCGATTGAGTATTTCCACCAGCATAAGCAGTCGGTCGTGACGCAGCGTGAGATCGGCGTGGATTCGATATCCTATCAGAGCGCGCTAAAGGCGGCGCGCCACGAGAACCCTGACGTGCTCCTTATCGACGCGCTGCGCGATATCGAGACGCTTGACGCCGCGGTGGAGGCCGCGGAGGCGGGACGGCTTGTGCTGTCTGCGCTTGAGACGGTCGGCGCGGCCAACACCGTGGAGCGGATGATAGAGATGGTTCTGCCCTATCAGCAGCATCCACTGCGGATGCAGCTTGCGAATGTGCTGGCGGCGGTTATTTCACAGCAGCTCGTCCCCGCGGCGGACGGGAAGGAGCGCATTGCCGCGCTCGAGATTATGTACGCAAACGCGGCTGTGCGGAAGGTGATACGTGAGGGGAAGCCCGCGCTGCTTGCCGGCGTCATTCAGGCGGGACGGAAATCCGGAATGATTACCATGGATGAGTCGCTGCTGGGGCTGGTCCGCGAGAACCGCATCACCCGACAGACGGCGGTGGCCTACGCGCAGGAGCCGGAGCTGATGAGCGCAAAGTTCACAAAAAGGGAGTAGAGCATCCGGGAATTTTTGCATATTTGCCGTGCGAAAATGACAAATTCCCGGAAATGGGGTATAATGGCTAACAGGGACACAGGAATGGAGGATGAAAATGAGGGACTATCCAAGGCCGCAGGAGATATACAGGCATTTTAAGGGGAACTGCTACCAGATTATCACGCTGGCGCGCAATTCCGAGACGAATGAGAAAATGGTGGTGTACCAGCAGTTGTACGCGCCGTATGAGGTGTATGTGCGCCCTCTTGAGATGTTTATGAGCAGGGTGGACACGAGGAAATATCCGAATGAGACGCAGAAATACCGCTTTGAGCGGCTTCGAATCAGGGAGGCGGAGGAATTGAGTGGGCCGGAGCCCGCGCAGACATCTGTAGAGCGCCGTGAGGCAAAGGCGGTGAGTGGGCCGGAAACGGTGGAACCGCAGGAGGAGACGAGCGGCCTTGCGCCGGAGCTGATGGCGTTTCTGGACGCGGACAGCTATGAGCGCAAGCTGGAGATTTTGAGTATGCTGCACCCGCGGATCACGGACGAGATGATTGACACGATGGCGGTGAGTCTGGATACGGAAGTAAAAGAGGGCGATATAGAGCAACGCTATAATGAGATTAAGAACTGCCTGCTGACGATGGAGCGCTTCGAGTGCAACCGGCTCAGATAGGGCAGACGGACATCAATATTTATATCCGGGATGGAGGAAACCATGAAGCTTTTGACGATAGCGATTCCCTGCTATAATTCATCGGAATATATGAGAAAGTGCATCGACTCCCTGCTTTCGGGAGGGGAGGATGTGGAAATCCTTATTGTAAACGACGGTTCGAGCGACAATACCGCGGATATTGCGGAGGAATATCGGGAGCGGTTCCCGAGTATTATCAAGGTAATCAATCAGGAGAACGGCGGGCACGGCGCCGCAGTGAATACCGGAATAAAGTACGCGACGGGGCTGTATTTTAAGGTTGTGGACAGCGATGACTGGGTAAGTCAAGGTCCTTATATGCAGATATTGGGACTTCTGCGGGATTTGCTCAAGGACGGGAAGTCCGTTGACATGTTGATCAGCAATTTCGTCTATGAGAAGGCGGGGGAAAAGCGCAAGAAGGTGATGAAATACCATCACGCCCTGCCGCAGAATCGGATTTTCACCTGGAGAGATGTGCGGCATTTCCGCGTGGCGCAGTATATCCTGATGCACTCCGTTATTTACAGGACAAAGCTGCTGCATGAATGCGGGCTGAAGCTGCCGGAGCATACCTTCTATGTGGACAATATTTTCGTGTTCAATCCGCTGCCGTATGTCCGGACAATGTATTATCTGGACGTCAATTTCTACCGCTATTATATCGGGCGGGAGGATCAGTCGGTCAACGAGCAGGTTATGATCAGCCGCATTGACCAGCAGATTAAGGTGAATAAGCTGATGATTGACTATTATATAGAAGAGATGCCGCGCATCCACGCCAACGGGAAGGTGCGCAACTATATGCGCAACTATCTGGATATTATTACCACGGTTTCCTCGGTGCTGCTGATTCGCTCCGGACTTGAGGAGAATCTCGAGAAGAAAAAGGAGCTGTGGAAGTATATTCGCGAGAAGGACAGGATGCTGTGGGCGCGTATGCGGATGGGACTGCTGGGGAACGCGATGAATCTTCCCGGAAAGCTCGGGAGGAGGATTACGGTTGACGGTTACCGCATCTGCCAGCGCATTTTCCACTTTAATTGACAGATAAGCCAAAAACGGTTATACTAAGGAAGCACTGATTAATTGCCATAATCAGCGTTTTTATAAAACAGATTATGACGGCAAATGGGATTGGGAGGTAGGATGGACATATGTATTCATTGGATGAAGTGAGAGCGGCAGATCCGCAGATAGCGGATGCGATTGTGAAGGAGCAGGAGCGGCAGAACAGCCATATTGAGCTGATTGCCTCCGAGAACTGGGTGAGCAAGGCGGTTATGGCGGCGATGGGAAGCCCTCTCACTAATAAATATGCGGAGGGGTATCCCGGAAAGCGTTATTACGGCGGCTGTGAGTGCGTGGACGTGGTGGAAAACCTCGCCATCGAGCGCGCGAAAGAGCTGTTCGGGTGTGATTACGCGAATGTACAGCCGCATTCCGGCGCGCAGGCGAATATGGCGGTGCAGTTTGCCGTTTTGCAGCCGGGCGACACGATTATGGGCATGAATCTTGACCACGGCGGTCATCTTACCCACGGTTCACCGGTAAACATGTCCGGTAAATATTTCCATGTTGTGCCTTACGGCGTGGATGACAACGGCTTTCTTGACTATGAGAAGATGCGGGAGACGGCGCTTTCGTGCAAGCCCAAGATGATTATCGCGGGCGCCAGCGCCTACGCGAGAACCATTGACTTTAAGCGCTTCCGGGAGGTGTGTGACGAGGTCGGCGCGGTGCTTATGGTCGATATGGCGCATATCGCGGGACTGGTGGCAGCAGGGCTGCATCCAAGCCCGATGCCGTACGCGGATGTGGTGACGACGACAACGCATAAGACGCTGCGCGGGCCCAGAGGCGGCCTTATCCTTGCAAATAAGGAGGCGGCGGAGAAATATAACTTTAACAAGGCGATTTTCCCCGGCATTCAGGGCGGCCCGCTGATGCATGTGATCGCGGCGAAAGCCGTATGCTTCCAAGAGGCGCTTGGGGAGGACTTTAAGGCATACCAGCAGCAGATTATCAGGAACGCGCAGGCGCTCTGCAAGGGGCTTATCGGCAGGGACATTAAGATTGTGTCCGGCGGCACGGATAACCATCTGATGCTGGTTGACCTCACTACATATGACCTGACCGGCAAGGCGGTAGAGAAGCTTATGGATGAAGCGCACATTACCTGCAACAAGAATACGATTCCCAATGATCCCAAGTCCCCGTTCGTCACGAGCGGTATCCGCCTTGGCACGCCTGCGGTCACGAGCCGCGGCATGAAGGAGGAGGATATGGATAGGATTGCGGAGGCGATTGCGATTGTCATTAAGGAGCAGGAGAACGGCGTAGCGAAGGCTCGTACAATGGTGCAGGCGCTCACGGAGAAATACCCGTTGATATAATGTGACACCTTTGATGAAATGGAATAGTATAAAATTATTATGAGAGAAGAACTGACGAGTAGAGAGAAAAGACGGCGCAGGCGCATCCGGAATCAGATTCTGGCGTATCTGGTGCTTGCCGTGTTTGCGATACTGGTGATAACCGGCGGATACTTTGGCGTGAAGAAGGTTGTGGGGTATCTGGAGGATTATAACCGGAAGGTGAGCGACGCGATGGCGGAGGCGGAGTCCGATGCGGAGAATGAACCGGGGAGCGACGCCCTCCAAGAGGAGCCGAGCGAGCCTTATTCCGAGCCTGAACCGGAGCCGAGTGCGCTGGACCCGTTGGATGAGCTTGTGGAGGGATACCTGCAGAATATGACACTGGAGCAGATGGTGGCCGGGATGTTCATGGTTTCTCCGGAGGCGATTACGGGCGTGCAGACGGCTGTACAGGCAGGCGCGGGGACAGAGACGGCGATTCAGACGCATCCGGTGGGCGGTCTTATCTATGCGAGGAAAAATTTCATATCAGAAGAGCAGTTCCGGACGATGCTGGCCAACACAAACGCGTATGCGGGCTATCCCCTGTTTCTGGCTGTGTCCAGAGAGTGTGGAAAGAGTACGGACTTTGGCATAGAGGCGACGGCGGAGGCGGAGGCGCTTACCGATGCCGCGGAGGTGCAGGAGACCTATGCGGGGATTGCGGGGAAGCTGGCGGGCTATGGCATCAACATGAATCTCGCCCCGGTGGCGGAGGTTGTCCCGGAGGATGGGGACGCGGCGCTCCGCTCCCGGGTGTTCGGCTCAGATGCGGCGACGGTGGCGCCCTTGGTCAGCGCGGCGGTACAGGCGATGCAGGACGCGGATGTCAGTGCGGTATTGCAGAAGTTCCCCGGGACGGGCGCTGAGGCGAAGTCCATGGAGGAGCTGAGCAACAGTGAATTTATCATATATAACGCGGCGATTCAGAGCGGCGTGGACTGTATCATGGTATCGCATGTCAGCGCGCAGGGGGCGACCGGCGCGGATATACCGAGCTCTCTGTCCGCGACAATGATAACGGATGTGCTGCGCAACACGATGGGCTTTCAGGGCGTGGTCATTACCGATTGGCTCAATGACAGTGCGATTACCGGGCGTTACGGCTCTGCGGAGGCCGCGGTTATGGCAATCAACGCGGGTGCGGACATTCTCTTGGAGCCGGAGGACTATCAGGAGGCCTATGAGGGCGTTTTGCAGGCCGTGCAGGACGGTACCATTACGCAGGAGCGTATTCAGGAGTCGCTGCGCCGCATTTACCGCCTGAAGTATAAATATGTGTTGGCGAACGCGTCAGAGATTGTGGCGGAATAAAAGTCGGAATAAAAGTCAGAGATTGTGGCGGAATAAAAGTTGTTGACATCATGGTGAAAGTGTAGTAATATATATCTTGCTTGTGATATGTATTGCTTGCGATAGTGGCGTAGTTGGTAACGCGCGACCTTGCCAAGGTCGAGACCGCGGGTTCGAGCCCCGTCTATCGCTTCCGGATGGGACAACTGTTGAGTCGGTTGTCTTTTTCAGTGTATGGGCATGGAAGAACTTGGATATGGATTGCCGGCGGAAAGGGTAAAGTCCCATGGCTTTTATGACGATAATATAGTAGGTGACAGGATATGAGAAAAGCGCAGAAGGCGCAGGCAGAGGCTTTTGTAAAGCTGCTTGAGCAGGCTCACGAAGAGATTAAGAATGCGGTTGACGCACAGAAAAACAGCATAGCGGCGGATCTGCTGGCGCAGTGCCAGGAGGGCGCGATCCAATTAGGGGAATTGATTGAGAAAACAGAAGGCGAAGGCTTCTCAACAATCGCCCTCTTAGAGCGGTACTGTGAGCTTGTGTATCAGCTCCATGAGGGTCTCAGCGCGGGGGAAGCTGTCAGCGCGAACAACCTGTATAAGAAGCTGCGAAAGGCACTGATTCAAATCCATAACAGCATCCGGAATGATATCAAGGTCAGGCTGGAGATGGTGTTCATGCCGTATAAAGCATCGATGTGGGATTCTCTGGAGAGCGTCTGGATGGCGGCGGAGGCCGACCCCAACTGCGACGCGTATGTAGTACCGATACCATATTATGACAAGAATAGTGACGGTACCTTGGGCGCATATCACTATGAGGGCGGAGAGCTGCCGGAGAATGTGCCGGTAGTGCACTATGATTCCTATGATTTGGAGCAGAGAAAGCCGGATGTGATTTATATACATAATCCATATGATAATGTAAATTTTGTCACGACCGTGGATCCGAGATATTATTCCGCAGAGCTGAAAAAAAATACAGAACTGTTAGTATATATACCTTATTATTCAACGACGGGCGGGATGGCGGAGGGACAGATGTCATGCCCTGCTTACTATCAGGCTGACTATATTATTACGCAGGCGGAGAAATATTATCGGTTCTTCGATCCTGCGCTGCAGCGGGAGAAGCTGGTGCCGCTGGGGTCGCCGAAGTTTGACAGGGTAATCCGAATGTGCAAGAATCCGCCCGAACCGCCCGCGGAGTGGAAAGAGAAGATGGCGGGTAAAAGGGTATATTTTTATAATACCAGTATTGGTGGAATGCTCGGCAATACTGCGCAGTTCCTCAAAAAAATGGAGTATGTGTTCAGCTGTTTTAAGGGCAGGGAGGATGTCTGCCTGTTGTGGCGTCCGCACCCGTTGATGGAGTCCACCTTTGATTCCATGCGGAAGCCGTATCGTCCGTATTATGAGGCGTTGAAGCGGCGGTTTATTGAGGAGGATCTGGGTATCTTTGACGATACGCCGGACATTGAGAAGACCATAGCGTTGTGCGATGCGTATATCGGGGATTCCGCGACGAGCGTCACCTCCCTTTTCGGCGTGGCGGGGAAGCCGCTGTTTATTTTGAACAACTATATTGATACGCTGCCCGAGGCGGACGACTGGCGGGGAGAGTGGCTCAATCCTGCGTTCGATATGTGGGGCGATGACAGGTACCAGGTTACTCCGAATGATCAGCTGTGGTTCTCGGAGAAGAATGATTATCATTATAAATTCCATATGGATCTGGAGACGGGATATTCCGGCGGCGGATATTATATGCGGGCGGTGGAGATCAAAGGAAAGATATATGTACTTCCGCGCAATGCAGGGAACCTGTTGATCATAGAGAATAAGAAGATAAGGAAGATTGAGTTTCGGTTTGAGATTTCCCGGGCGGGGGCGTTTTACGGCTGTTGGTATGGCGAAAAATACATATTCCTGCTCCCGATGCGTTATCCGTATCTTATCCGCTTCAACACGGAAACGGAAGAGGTGCGGTATATTGACGGGATAAGGCAGTTTAACATCAGAAACGTAAACGGAGAGTGGCGGGCAGGCGGGACGCTTATTTACGGCAATGAATTGATTTTCGCTTCTCCCGAGGACAACCAATTCTTATTTATGGATATGGATACGCTGAAGACGAGAATGCTCAGCAGTAATTCAAGCTGCGGTCTGGGGACACAGGGCATTGTGCAGGACGGGGACGAGCTGTGGCTGTTGCCCTTAAACGGCATGGTGCTTACGCGATGGAACCCCAAAACGGGTGAGGTACGGGAATACGGCGATTTGCCGCAGGACTTTCAGTCGGTCAGGCCGCCCTATGGGCTGAAATGTGAGGAGCGGCCGTTTGGAAACATTGCATTCTCAAGGGAGAGCGGAGAGGAACATATTGTAATCTCGCCGTCATGGGGAAACATGTACCTGACCTTGGACAGAGAGAGCGGAAAGATGGAAAAATGGGAGCCGCCGATTGCATTCACGAACCATGGGGGAAACGGGTATTTTGCGGCGGGCGGTATGGGCGGTTTCGTCATCACGGCTTTGCAGAAAGGGAAGGCGGACTGCCGAATCTGGTATGCGCTGGAGAAAAGGCTTTACGATATCAACATTGACACGAAGGAATATAAAGAGACGGAGATTGTGTTTGACTGCGAGGAGCTGAAGGAGCATCAGTCCGGATTTATGGAAAGCTCGGAAAGTATGCAGTACTGCCTGAACGAGAGCGCATTTAATTCCTTAAAAAATCTTTTGGACGGGGAGATAACCGGAAATCCGTTTGACAGGGAGCGGCAGATAAGGGCGTTTTCCAGAGTCAATGCAAACACGGACGGAACCTGCGGTGAGGAGGTTCACCGGTTTGTGAGGGAGAAGTTGTCGTGAAACCGAGGTGAAATTTATGATAAAAGTAATCACATACGGGACGTTTGACCTCTTTCATGAAGGCCATTACCGGTTGCTACAGCGTGCAAAGGCTCTGGGGGATTACCTGATCGTCGGCGTGACCACGGAGAAATACGATATGGAGCGGGGAAAACTTAACGTGGTAGATTCCCTACTGACGCGGGTTGAAAATGTTAAGAAGACGGGGCTTGCAGATGAGATTATTATAGAGGAAACAGGCGGACAGAAAATCAGTGACGTTCAAAAATACCATATAGATATATTTACGGTTGGTTCGGATTGGGTTGGGCTGTTTGATTATATGTCAGACTACTGTAAAGTAGTTTATCTTGAAAGAACCAAAAATATTTCCAGCACCATGCTGCGGGAGCAGAACAGACAGATACAGAAAATCGGCATTATCGGTTCCGGCAGGATCGCGAACCGTTTTGTGCCGGAGTCA
>JAMPFV010000001.1:16597-98500 GCA_023664265.1 Roseburia sp. | reverse complement strand
CGAATGACATGGTTAAATTTCATAATTTTTTTCCTTTATTTAGGTTGCTTTTGTGTATTTTGATTGTTATACTGATAAGTGATATCAACTATCACAAAGAAAGAGAGGTATTTTCAGCATGGCTAACAGATTCATCCTAAATGAGACTTCCTACCACGGAGCAGGCGCAATCGCGAATATCGCGGACGAGGCGAAGGGACGTTCCTTCAAGAAGGCTTTCGTGTGCTCCGACCCCGATTTGGTGAAGTTCGGCGTTACCAAGAAGGTGCTTGACGTATTGGACGGCGCGGGGCTTCCTTATGAATTATACTCAAACATCAAGCCCAATCCGACGATTGAGAACGTACAGACCGGCGTGGGGGCCTACAAGAAATCCGGCGCGGATTACATTGTCGCAATCGGCGGCGGCTCCTCCATGGATACCGCGAAGGCTGTCGGCATTATCATCAACAATCCCGAGTTTGCGGATGTGCGCTCCTTGGAAGGTGTTGCCGACACAAAGAATAAATGCGTTCCCATCTTTGCCGTTCCGACGACTGCCGGCACCGCGGCAGAGGTTACTATTAATTATGTAATTACAGACGCGGAAAAGAATCGGAAAATGGTCTGCGTAGACCCGCATGACATTCCGGTTGTCGCGTTTATCGACTCCGATATGATGTCCTCCATGCCAAAGGGACTGACCGCCGCTACCGGCATGGATGCGCTGACCCACGCAATCGAGGGCTACATCACGGCGGGCGCGTGGGAGCTGTCCGATATGTTCCACTTAAAGGCGATCGAGATTATCTCCCGCTCTCTGCGCGGCGCGGTTGCGAACACTCCCGAGGGGCGCGAGGGCATGGCGCTGGGACAGTATGTCGCAGGCATGGGCTTCTCGAACGTAGGGCTCGGCATTGTCCACTCCATGGCGCATCCGCTGGGTGCACTCTATGATACGCCGCACGGCATCGCGAACGCGATCATCCTTCCGACGGTTATGGAGTACAACGCGGAGGCTACCGGCGAGAAGTACCGCGAGATTGCGCGGGCGATGGGCGTAAAGGGCGTTGACGATATGTCGCAGGAGGAGTACCGCAAAGCCGCCGTTGACGCGGTGAAGAAGCTCTCCGAGGATGTCGGCATTCCCGCTGACCTGAAGGAGATCGTGAAGAAGGAGGATATTCCTTTCCTTGCGCAGTCCGCTTATGACGACGCATGCAGACCCGGCAATCCCAAGGATACCAGTGTTGAGGATATCACGAAGCTTTACGAATCCTTGATTTAAGGGAATGCGGGGCAGAGCGTTTCCGCATCAAATTTTCCTTCTCTATACCATAAAAGGGGCGTCCTTCTCGGACAGCCCCTTTTCGTTATATTTTCAAACTGTTATTCAAACGGTATCGGCCGCTTCTCTTACGCCTTGTTTACGGAACCGAACAGCTCCATCTTCTCCTTGACCGTCGCCTTGATCGCCTCAAAGCCCGGTGCGAGCAGCTTACGAGGGTCAAAGCCCTTGCCCTCCTGATCCTTGCCGGCCTCAACGTACTTACGTGTCGCTGCCGCGAAGGAAAGCTGGCACTCTGTATTCACGTTGATCTTCGCCACGCCAAGAGAGATGGCCTTCTTGATCATATCCTCGGGAATGCCCGTGCCGCCGTGGAGCACTAACGGCATAACGCCCGTCTTCTGCTGAATCTTGTCCAGCGTGTCAAAGCTCAGCCCTGCCCAGTTTGCAGGATACTTGCCATGAATGTTGCCGATGCCGGCCGCAAGCATATCAACGCCCAAATCAGCGATAGACTTGCACTCATCCGGATCTGCGCACTCGCCCATGCCGACAACGCCGTCCTCCTCGCCGCCGATAGAGCCGACCTCCGCCTCGATGGACATGCCCATGCCGTGCGCAACCGCAACCAGCTCCTTGGTCTTCTCGATATTCTCCTCGATTGCATAGTGGGAGCCGTCAAACATAATGGAAGTAAAGCCTGCCTTGATGCACTTGTAGCATCCGTCATAGGTGCCGTGGTCAAGGTGCAGCGCTACGGGAACCGTGATTCCCAAGTCCTTATCCATCGCCTTTACCATCGCGGCCACCGTGCCAAAGCCTGTCATATACTTGCCGGCGCCCTCAGATACGCCGAGAATGACAGGGCTGTTCAACTCCTGTGCCGTGAGCAGGATTGCCTTTGTCCACTCAAGGTTGTTGATGTTAAACTGACCAACCGCATAGTGGCCTTCCTTTGCCTTTTTAAGCATTTCCGTAGCTGAAACTAACATAACTCAAACCTCCGTTTTCTTATAGAATGATTACGTTCACCTGATACTCTATAGTATAGCCTCATTGACAATAAATGTCAATTTGCTTCCCTGACAATAATATCAATTGCTTCTTTTTTGTCCTTCAATTCGATTCGCGTGTGGTTTCCGCCAAACTCGCCGTCGAGCGTCCACGCCACCGCCTCCGGCGATTCTATCAAAAGCCCGCCTGTCTTAAAGCAGTACATATACTCCGTGTCAACCTTTTCACTCAGAAAAGCGCCCAGAATGGAATTGAGTTCCAACGGGTTGCGCGGCATCTTTACCAGCGTCACCTCAAACAGCCCGTCGTTTAAGGCGATATTTTTCCCACTGACATTCTCGGTAATGCCCTTAAAGCCGCCGACCGAAAATGAATTAGTGACCATCCCGAATATGAAGTCGTCCTCGATCACGACCTCCTGCGGCAGCGCCTCTGAGTCCGCGCCGGCAGGCTTATAGGTGAATTTCATCCGGCAGGATTGAATGTTCTGCAGGTGCTTGACCCCCTCGAGAATATAGGCCATATAGCCGAGTATATTTTTCATCTCCTGTGGCGTCCCGTAGGACACCTCTGTAAAAATGCCAAAGGCTGCAATATAGACGAACACGTCGTTGTTGAACAGGCCGACGTCACAGGCAAAGGTCTTTCCGGACGCGACCACCTCCGCCGCCTTCTTCATGCCGGACGGCAGCCGCAGGCTGTTCGCAAAGTCGTTGGTGCTGCCCGAAGGGATATAGCCGATGGGCGTCTTAAAGCCTGACTGCATCATGCCGGTGACAATCTCGTCCAAGGTGCCGTCGCCGCCGCTGCACACAATCAAATCATAGCTCCTGTCGCGGTTCTTTACGACCCGCACCGCGTCCCCCCTGCTCTGCGTGGGATACACCGTCACGTCATAGCCCGCCTTCACCAGAATGTCCGTTATCTCCAGAAGATGGTTTTTAATCTGTCCCTTCCCCGAATGGGGGTTCAAAATAAAGAATGCCCGTTTCCGCAATGTTACTCACCCTGTCCGCTCAAATATTTCTCCACATGCGCTATCGCGTTTGTCTCGTCGTCACCGTCCGTGATGACGTTCAGCTCGTCCCCGTTGTGAAGCCCGAGGCTCATCATTCCCATAATGCTCTTGGCATTGATTTTCCTGCCCTCCGTCTCCACATAGACCTTGCTGTCATACCGGCTGGCAATCTGCACCAGCATCGCTACCGGACGCGCCTCCAACCCTCTATCCAAATTGATTTTCAGTGTTCTCTGTATCATCTTACTCCTCCATTTCTCAGCTTATCCGCAAGCTCACTGAGCTTTCTGAGCCTGTGGTTTACCCCCGACTTCCCGACGCGCGGCGACAGATACATCCCCAGCTCCTTGAGCGCGGCCTCCGGATACTCCAGCCGTATCTGTGCGACCTCGCGCAGGTTTTCCGACAGGTTGTCAAAGCCATAATGCTCTCTTATATACTCTATATCCTCTATCTGCTTTGCGGCGGCGTTCACAGTCTTTGTGATATTGGCCGCCTCACAGTTTACCCTCCGGTTCACGGAATTGCGCACCCCTTTGAGTATCCTGAGATTTTCCAGATTCATCAGCGAGATATGCGCGCCCATCACGTTCAGAAGCTCCACAATCTCCTCGCTCTCCTTGATATACACCACTTGGTATCGCTTGCGCTGCACGACCTTCGCCGCAATCGAAAAGTCGTTCAGCGTGTCCAGAAGCTGTCCGGCCTGCTCCATGTTCTCACAGACAAATTCCAGATGATAGCCCTTCTCCGGATTGCTCATGGAGCCAATGCTCAAAAATACCCCTCGCAGGAAGCAGCGCTTACAGCAGACGCTCTTTATCACCAGCGGGTTCACAACCGCGTCCCCCCGCGTGTATTTGATTGTCTGTAAGAGCTTCTCAACGCCCTCCCCCTCGTACCGAAAGACATTCTCAGGCGGGGAAGTGTCGTGCGCCGCTTCCCTGTCCGGTGAGAGGACGCTCCAAAACAATCGGGCGCACTTTCCCGCGGCCTGCGGGAAATCCGATTGGAATTCAACCGCACAGCCCCCTCCGTCCGCCATCCTGACAGCGCGGGAGTACACCAGCATCGCCGCAAGCTCCGCTATCCGGCAGTGCCTTGCCTCTCCCTCCGACCGAACCAGCTCCTCCTTCACCTCTCTCGAAAATGACATTGGCCGTCTCCTTACATCACTTCTTCTTTCATTTATCGCTGTTTTATTTCCCTGTGGCGCAGGGTCAGCCCGTAATCGCCCTTATCCTTGAGGCTCCGGTAAAGCTCTCCCGCAAGCGTCACGCTCCGGTGCTGACCGCCCGTACAGCCGATGGCCACCACCAGTTGATACTTTCCCTCATTTACATAATTCGGTATCAGAAAGCTTATCATGTCCGTGAGCTTTTCCAAAAACGCGTGCGCCTCCGAAAAGCCCATCACATAGTCCTGTACCTCCTTGTCCAGTCCCGTCTTCTGCTTCAGCTCGTCGATATAAAACGGGTTCGGCAGAAACCGCACATCAAACACCAGATCCGCATCCTGCGGGATGCCGTATTTAAATCCGAAGGACATCACATTCACCATCAGACTGTTGTACTGACGGTTGCTCACAAAAATCTTGTCCAGCTCGGACTTGAGCTCCCTTGTCAGAAGATTCGAGGTCTCAATGACGTAATCAGCCGAGGCCTTGATGCTCGCAAGCAGCGCCCGCTCCCGCAAGATTCCGCTCATCAGATCCCCGTCAACCGACAGCGGGTGCAGGCGCCTTGTCTCCTTATAGCGCTTGAGCAGCACCTTGTCCGCCGATTCCAAGAACAAAATCTCAAAGGCATAGCTCTGCCGCAGCCGCGCGACCGTCTGATTGATGTCCTCAAAGGACTGATCCGCCCGAACATCCAAGCCGAGCGCAACCTTTTGAATGCCGGTATCCGGCATCGCCAACAGCTCCATGAACTTCTCAATCAGCGGCACGGGCATATTGTCGGCGCAGTAAAAGCCCGCGTCCTCCAGCATCTTCATTGCCGTAGACTTCCCGCTGCCGCTCATCCCCGTCACGATCACGAACCTCATTTGAAAAACCTTCCTTTCAGTCAAACGCACCGAGGCATATTACCTCCGGCTCTATCTGTACATCAAACGTTTCCTTTACCCTTTTTTGCACCGCTGTTATCAGGCAGTAAATATCGCGCGCGGAGGCGTTTCCCCGATTTATCACAAACCCGCAGTGCTTCTCGGAGACCTGCGCGTCCCCCACGCGAAAGCCCTTCAGCCCCGCGTCCTCTATCAGCTTTGCCGCAAAATACCCCTTGGGACGCTTGAAAGTCGAGCCCGCGCTCGGATATTCCAGCGGCTGCCTGCTGCGCCGCCGCTGCGCCAGATCGTCCATCGCAGCCTTAATCGCCGCCTGCTCTCCAAACGCCAGCTCCAGCTCCGCTTCCAGCACAATCAAGCCGGACTCCTCCTTCAACAGGCTGTGGCGGTATGCAAAATGCATCTCCTCCGCCGACTTCTCAACCACCGTGCCGTCCGGCCGCAGAAGCGTTACCCGCCGAATCACTTGACGCATTTCCCCGTCATAAGCCCCCGCGTTCATCACCACCGCGCCGCCGAGACTGCCCGGAATGCCCGCCGCGAACTCAAAGCCGGTGAGGGAATGCCCGCACGCCGTCCGCGCAATCGCCGCAAGCGTCGCACCCGCCTTGCAGACAAGGAGATTGCCCGTCACGGAAATCTCAGCAAACCGCTGTGACAGATGCAGCACAACACCGCGCAGTCCCCTGTCGCTGACGAGGAGATTGCTACCGTTGCCAATCAGATACTTCTCACAGTCCAACCGCAGAAGCGCCTGAAGCTCCTCCGTCGTGTCAACCTCGACAAAAAAATCCGCATCACCGCCGACGCGAAAGGTCGTATGCCTGTACATCGGTTCATTTATTAATATGCGATTATCCGAAACACATTCCAATAATTTGCGTTTTAATTCATTTTCCAAGCCGAAGCTCCTTTATTCCAGCACTAACTTTGCCGCGCCGTAAATGCCCGCGTCGTTTCCGAGTGTGGCAAGCTTAAATTCCACATTTTTACAGCCGTGGAATACATACCTGCCATAATATTTTGACACATAATCACAGAGGATCGGTCCTGCCTTGGAGACGCCGCCGCCGAGCACAAACACCTCGGGGTTTACCACCGCCGCAATCGCCGCAAGGCCCTTCCCGAGATACTCGCCGAACTCCTCCGCAATCTCACAGGCAACCTTATCCCCCGCCTTTACCGCATCAAACACGGCCTTCGCGCTCAACTCCCCGCCGCGCAGCGCACTGTCATCTGACACGGATGTCAGTTTTCTTGTCGCAAGCCGTACCACGCCGGTCGCCGACGTGTATTGCTCCAGACAACCGTGATTCCCGCAGCCGCATACATCCGGCTCGTCATCCTTGATATGGATATGTCCGATTTCTCCGCCTGCTCCGGCTGCGCCTGTCAGAATTTTGCCGTTTACAATAATGCCACCGCCGACACCCGTGCCCAGTGTGGCAAGCACCATATTGCAGCAGCCCTTTCCGCCGCCGCGCCACATCTCGCCGAGCGCGGCCACATTCGCGTCATTTCCCGCCTTGACCGGCATTTGCAGCAGCCCGCCGAGCGCGTCATTGATGTTCATCACGCCCCAGCCGAGATTGACTGCCTTGTGCACCACGCCGTCGGCGTCCACCGGCCCGGGGACGCCGATGCCAACGCCGACAACCGCCTCCCTTGCGATGCCCTTCTCCTCGAGTTTTTCAAGGATTGCCCGCGCGATGTCAGGCAAAATCCTGCTGCCGTTGTCCTCCTTCACGGTGGGAATCTCCCACTTGTCGTAAACCTCCCCCTGCGGGTCAAAGAGACCAATTTTCACGGTAGTACCGCCCAGATCAACACCAAAACAATATTTATCCATCATTCATCCTCCTCACGCGGCCTCGCGATGGAGTTCTGCACACGCTGGTACAGCTCCTGCGCCGCATTGTATCCCATCTTCTTCTGACGGTGGTTGACTGCCGCCGACTCACATATCACGGCGAGGTTCCGCCCCGGGCGTATCGGTATGTTGTGGCACACAACCTTATTACCAAGATATTCCGTATAGTTCTCCTCAAGACCCAGACGGTCGTACTTTTTCTCCTTATCCCAATCCTCAAGGCGGATGACAAGGTTAATGTTCGTCGTGTCCATAACGCTCGACACGCCGTACAGCGTCTTAACGTCGATGATCCCGATGCCGCGAAGCTCGATGAAATGGCGCGTGATGTCTGGCGCGGAGCCGATCAGCGTATCGTCGCTGACCTTCCGAATCTCCACCACGTCGTCGGAGACAAGGCGGTGTCCTCTCTTGACCAGCTCCAGCGCGGCCTCGCTCTTGCCAATGCCGCTCTCTCCCGTAATCAAAAGACCCTCGCCGTACACGTCCACCAACACGCCGTGTACGGAAATGCAGGGCGCGAGTTTGACGTTCAGCCAGCGGATGACCTCCGCCATCATCGCAGAGGTGGTCTTATCCGTCATCAATATCGGAACGTTTTTGCTGACCGCCGTCTCTATGAAGAGATCATCCGGCCGCAGATCCCTGCAGAAAATCACGCAGGGCGTCTTATCGGAGATCACCCGCGGATAGATTTCCCGCTTGCGCTCCTCCGTCATGCTTTCCATATAAGAATACTCCACAAAGCCGATCATCAAAAGCCGCAGCTCATCCACATGCTCAAAATATCCCGACAGCGGCAGCGCCGGACGGTTGATATCCGGCTCGTGAATTTTAATGTTGGAGATGTCTACCTGCGGGGTCAGATTTTTTAACTCCATCTTTTCTATCAGTTTCTCAATGCTAACGCTCGACATACCCGTACCTTACCTTCCTCATTCAATTAATTTTTTCATTATACCACATCTTTATCCATTTTATCAGAAAATTCGCAAAAAGCAACCGGTCCGTTTCATCCTTTCCTCATTTCAATAACAGTTCAGCTTTCGTATTTTCAAAAGATAATCAAAGGATAGAAACTGCCTATGATCAATGTTTTTCCTTAAATTTTGAAAATTTTCAAAAGATAATCAAAAGATAGAAATCCTATTCCTTTATCTTGAGATTATCCAATGCAATTTGAAGTTGTGTGATTTTCTCATCAGATGTCTCCCTGACGGCATATCTTGTTGCCGGTCCGCTTCCCACTCTCTGAACCAGCTTTTTTTCCTCCAACAGCTCCAGCCATTTCCTGACTTTATAATCGGAAAGACCAATCCCTTCCCGTATCCGTGAGACAGACATTGGTATATTGCTTTTTAAAATGACTCCCAAAATGTCTTTTGCCTCGTCCCCCAATTCGGGATATGAATCCGCAAAATCGATATTCCATATTCTCAAATCTGTCTTTTCAATGTCCGTATATACTTCCGGCATATGCACGCCGCCTGATACCGCTGTTGTATAAATCAGCGGGCCTCCATAGCCCTGTCTTTCCGAGGCACCCAGCCATCGTAAAATGCGCTATCGGCAGACTGTCATGGCAAGGCATGGCGTTTCGTTCAAATGCCTCCAATTCCTGCTTCGTAGCCCTGCGGTCTCCGTCACCTGTTCTGATAAAGGTATTTTCCCTCTTCCCATTAAAATAAACAGGCTTCATCGATTCCGGAGCCTCTTTTACACAGACAATCAGTATTTCAGCCCCATCTATATTGACAACATGAACATCCTCATTGTCTACGCTTCTGTAATTTACCTTGTTCGGATTTGACAACATATCCCACATGCTTATCTGCGTTTTAGATATATTCCCGACTCCCTGAATCGTATTCTCAGGCCTGCCCTCAATAACGCCAAGCAAAATCCATCCGCCGGATGTGTTACAAAATGCAGAATAGGATTCTCAGAACGCCGCGGGAAGCTCCTGAGCTCTCTTCATCTCAATAATATCTTTCTCATGGACATGGATAATCCAGTCTTTTAATTCCTCTGCATTTTTAAAGTCAGGCTGCTTCATGTGGCAATTACCCCCAATATTAGAGTATTGTTGCTTTTCGTGACATATGTATTATATCAGCTCGGGGGCATTTTTCAAGGGAGGCGGAAAGATTTGTTTGAAGTGATTTGTTTCGCAGTGATTTGTTTCAAGGCGTCAGCATTCCGACGCCAATTTAATCACTGCGGTGTTCGCATAGGTGAGCGGGTCGCTGTGGATGAAAAAGACCTGTGAGGAGATGGGCGCATAGAGGGTCTCGAGAACCTCCCCGTCGTAAGGATTGACAATATCTGCCAAGGGCTGGCCCACGCGGACAATATCCCCCGCCTTTACCAGCGCTTCAAAGATTCCGGATTCCGCGGTGCGCACGGAGACCATATCCGTGTCGTGCACCACCTTGGATTCCGCAGGCGCCGGACCGTTATATTTTACGATGCCCTGCGCGGACAGGAAGTTCAGTACCGCGAGCACGGCCTGTCCCGCACCGTTGCGGTCAATCCGCGCGGTTGTCGTCGTGTAGAGTGAAAAGGCCTGTGTATCCCACACCTGCCAGTTATAGTTGAGTGTCGTGGTGTCATATGGGCGCACCTTCCGCACCACCACATACGGGAGCCCGAACTGTTTTGCCAGCTCCACGCTGCTGTAGCCCTCCTCCATCATGCGCACATGGGGGACAAATTCCCCCGGCATATAAAAAGAAGTAAACTGTATGCCAAATTCATATTGGGATACCACTCGAAACACGCCGTCCGCAATCCGCTGTGTCGTCTCCCCAAGCCCATACCCGGGGAACATCCGGTTAATGTCCGTGTTGTCCGTCGGCCAAAAACGCTTCTGGATATTCATGGAATAGGGATTGATGGAAGGGATAATCAGCACCTTCCGTCCCTGCGCAAGCCGCCCTTCCTCCTCCAATTGCTTAAACTTCTTCACAAGCTGCGAGCAGCAATAGAGCTGCTGTACCTCGTTTCCCCGCGAGCTGCCCACGATGCAGACGGATTTCTTCCCCTTTCCGAACTCGTAGCCCGTAACGCGGAAGTTATCGCGGTACAGCCCCTTTATCTCATACAGTGTCTTCTTTCTCATAGCGCGTCCGTTTCCTTTCTAAATATATACGTGACACAATACATGCGGCACATGACCGATGGCTGTCAGGTTGTATAGCCCCGTCAGGCTATTCCCTCCACGGCGTCCATGGACAGCAGCCGCCCCATCAGGGAGCCCTCGTCCACCACCGGATAATCGCGGATTGTAAAAAGGATTCCGTCCGTCGGGGCCGTCACCTCGTCCAATATCTTTCCCTCCAGCGGATCCACAATCCGCCCAATAATGTCGCCCCTTTTCAGCCGCTCCCAGTGTCGGACGCAGGGGATAAACAGGCCGCTTGTGGAGGCGTTCAGATAGCTGACCTCCTCCGGATTCTTGGAGACAATCGGCTTTCGCGGCGCCTTTACCGCGCCCGTCCAGATGCCCATCTCATGCATCAGGCAGAAAATCCCGTCCACAAGCTGCTCCCCGTAAGCCCTTGTGATGCGCATACCGACGCCCATCTCCACAACCAGCGTCGGCGTCCCCGTGCTGTTGAGACTGTAGGCAAACGTGGACTCGAGCACCGTATTCGCGCCGTGCACCCATATGAAATCCACGTTGGCCTGTCTTGCAAGCGGCAGCAGACGCTCCTCGTGCAGCTCGTTAATGCGTATCTGCGGAATCTCCGTCAGGTAGATATTGCTCGCGTGGATGTCCAGCACGCAGTCCGAGCCGGAGACATCCTCCATGATTCCCGCTGCCAGATATTCCGTCATATTGCCGTCAATATTGCCCGGGAACAGGCGGTTCATATCCAGATCAAAGGCGGGAATCCCCCTTGTGATCGAATCGATGCCAAGCGGGTTCATCGCAGGATAAATATCCACAATCCCCGCCAGCTTTTCCTGCTGTGCCGCGATGCGCTGCTGCAGGGCAAAGCACACATACTGCCCCTCCAGCTCGTCGCCGTGGATTCCCGTCACGATACTGATGCGCTTCATTCCCTTCGTCTGCCGCTGCGGCAGAATACGGTTTTTCTTAATCTCCAATACCTCATCCACGGGAAGTCCCACGGATGCAATCGTCTTTATCATACCCTCTGTCCCCTTTACTCCTCCATGCCGAAGCGCTTTTGCGCAGGCACCGTGCTGTCCCTCACGGTAACGCTGATCCGCTGCGTCTGCGCGCCGCCGCCCCGCATCACGCCGCGGTTGATCGCGCACTCCGAGGCGTCCCTGCCGTCACCGAGCTTAATATGGCTGTCCGCCACCAGACAGTCATTGGTGGGGTCAAGCCCTATCCACCTGCCGCCGCAGAGCGCCTCCACCCACGCGTGGCTTGCGCCCTCCCCGACAATCAGCCCACAGACATACCGCGCCGGCACTCCCGCCATGCGCAGCAGCGTGATATAAATATGCGCGTAATCCTGACAAACGCCCCTGCCAAGACGCCACGCCTCCTCCGCGGTCGTCTCTATTCCCGTCGCCGCGCGCTCATAGGAAAAATCCTGATACAGTCGGTGCATCAGGACAAGACACTTGTCATATGCGCTTTTGCATTCAGAGAAATCCAGCGTGCGATAGTATTCCCCAAGCTGCTCACCGGCCCTGCATTTTCCAAACGGGAAGCGGTACAGGCCGACCCGCTCCTCCACGGCCTCCTCCTCATACAGGATTTGCCCGATTTCCACCTCGCCCTCAATATGGAAGGAGAACCGCTCATGCGCCTCCTCAACGCGCCCGTAAATCTGTCGGTTCCCGTAGGAATCCTCCCCGAAGGAATACGCCGCCTGCGGCTCTATCGCGATATGCATCCCCAACAGATGCTGCCGCGCGTCATTCTTGGGGATGCACTTTATCGTAAAATGACAGATGCTCACCGGAACGGTGTATCGGATTTCCATGCAATAGTCAAATTGTAATCGCTTCACTTGTTTTTGCGCTCCTCATCGGATATTGTATTACAGAATTGCCTCCACTGCTGCTACAATCCTATAATAATCCAATGGGCCGCTTTCGACAAGCGTCCTGACAAGATTTAATTTTTCTTCGTTATAAGTGATACCGCTCCTCTCAACACGCGGCACCATGCGGTGCACCTCCCGAAGCAGCTCTTTTTTCCCCATGCCGAGGCGCGCATACAGATCGACGCGCTCAATGCGCTTTCCCGCCTTGATGATATTGCGGATCTGCTCCGAATCGATGCTGTCATCCGCAATCCCCCAGAAGGCCAGCAGATTGTCGATCACGCGCTGCATCTCGATCAGGGGCGCGCGGCTGACCGACGCCTTGTTCATGTCATAGATTGCAAGCTGAATGTACGAGAGCGATTCCGACCCGATGCTCTCCCGAAGCACAATCGCGTTGTCATACGCACGGTTCAGATTACTGATGATCGAATCCGGATTGTCCGTGTCAAACGGATACTTTGCGGTGAACTCCTCTCGGGAAGCATAGATATTCGGAATGTCTATCATGCGGCAAAATTCCTGATAACTGTCGCGCAGCCCGTCGATCATCATGTCATAGCTGTGCGAATACAGGCGCAGCGTCGTGTACACGCGCTCCGTATAGCGCCCCAGCCAGTATAAATGATCCGCCTGTTCTACTGAGATAATACCCATGTGTCTTTAAACCCTCCCCCCTGTGATGAATTGACGATAAAGGAATCGGGATTCCGCGAAAACCGCGTCAGGCCGCTCTTCCACACCATCGGCTCCTCCGCCGTCAGCACGAAGGCCCGAAGATCCGCCTTGCGCGGAACCGTCTGCCCCTTTTCCATAATATCCAAATCCTGAAAGTCAATGACCTCCTGCGCGATAAAGCGTCTCGGCTCGCGCTTGAGCAGCTCGATAAAATCAGCCTTCTGCGCCTTCGTCATGGCGCTTCCGAACACCACGCCGTAGCCGCCCGCCTCCGCCACGTCCTTGAGTACCAGCCTGTCAAAATGCTCCAGCACATATTTCATGTCCTCCTCATAGAACGGCAGATAGGTCGGCGCGTTGGAGAGCACCGGATCCTCGCCCAGATAATACTTTATCATCTTCGGCACAAAGTAATAGATTCCCTTGTCGTCCGCCACCCCGTTTCCGGGCGCGTTGATCAGCGCGACATTGCCCTTGCGGAACACGTCATAAATATGCGGAATACCGATCACGGACTCCGGATTGAAGTTCATGGGATCCAGATATTCGTCGGAAATCCTGCGGTACACGGCCCCGACACGCTCCTTCTTCCTGTCCGCCGTCACATAGAAGAGCTTGTCCTCCTCCACCAGAAGCTCTGAGCCGTTTACCAGATGCGCGCCGGTCTTCTCCGCGAGATAGGAATGCTCAAAATATGCCGCATTGTACCGCCCCGGCGTCAGGATGACCGTGTGCCCGCCCACATTCACATAGTCCATGGTCTTGCGCAGCAGCTCACTGTAATTGCGGTTGTCCTCCAGCCTTGTGTCATGGAAGGTCTCCGGCGAGCTGCGCCTGCAAAGCTCCCGCGCTATCATCGGGTAGGACGCCCCTGACGGGACGCGCAGGTTATCCTCCAGAATATACCAGACGCCATCCTTCCCCTTCACCAAATCAATCCCCGATATGTGGGCATAGATCCCTTTGACCGGCAGCACTCCCTCGCACTCCGCCATATAGCCGCTCGACGCGAAGATAAAATCCTCGGGCACCACGCCATCCTTGACAATCCGCTTTTTGCCGTAAATATCCTTGAGGAACAGGTTCAGCGCGGCAACCCGCTGCTTCAGCCCCCGTTCCAGATAAACAAACTCCTGCTGCCCGATAATGCGCGGGATGGCGTCAAACGGAAACAACTGCTCCTTAAAGGTGTTGTCCTTATAAATCCCGAATTTGACACCGTAACGCGCAAGCAGCTCATTTACCGCATCCGTGTGCTTCAACAATTCCAATTCCCGCATAAGCTCTCCTCCTCAAACAGCCACGCGCTCAAATAAGCGCTTCAAAATATGTACGACTCTGTTACTGTCGCCCGCACATATGGTATAATCATACTTTCCCGCAATACTCCCAAAGGTCACGGTCTTTTCGGTTCCCGCCAGAGCCTCAAGATAGCCGACCATATTTTCCTTGACGGCATTTCTGTTGTAAATCTTGATATAAGAGTAGCCCTCATACTCCGTGGAGCAATATTTCAGCACCTTGAGTTCTCTTGTGAAGCCCTCCGCCTCGAGCTTTTTATAAAAGTCCTCGATTACCGCGTTCGGATAGAGCAGCATAAAATACACAACCCGCTCCTCCTTGGGCAGCTCCTTGCAGATATAATTCCGATAAGGGGACCTGCGCAGCTCCGCGAGCATCCTGCAATTGACAGAATCGCTCTGCTCCTCATAGTAAATCAGCAGCACATCATCCACAATGACGTTGGCATAACAGCTCAGGCCCGCCTCTCGGATAAACGCGTACACGCGCGACGACATCTCCTGCGAAATCACATAGGTCTTGAGGAAGCGATTCTCCTTCACGTCATAGAGCACCGCCCCGTCCATTGCGATTACCGGAAGCCGCAGGCGGATGTCGCGCAGGCACTCATGGATAGATGCCGGCGTGCGCATGGTCGCGATGCTGAACTGCATTCCCGCATCCAGCATCCGATTCAGCTCCACCCTGCTGTAATCGCTCAGGCTGCCGCCCTCGTGCAGCAGCGTGTCGTCCAGTCCCGACAGAAACAGAATATCCTTATTTTTTCTGCGTGGCAGGGCAAAGGAATTGACGCCGATGCCGATTGCGATTCCAATCACGGTATCCAGAAATCGGTTCCACACAAACAGGTAGGGGTTCACATCCCGCACATGATTCACCACAATGCTCAAAAACACCACGCACGAAAAGTACGAGGCCTGTTTCTTCTTTATCAGCACGGTCGTGTAGAGCACCGCCAAGACCAACACGGAAATGCAGACCGCGTTTCCCATGTCCGTCAGCGCGGGCGCCCACTGTCTGCCCAGCAGATACATCAGCCCGTACAGCGCGCCGATGACCGTCCCGATAAAGCGCTGTCCCGCATTCTTCCTGCTGCCCGCAATATACGGCTGAATGCACCAGAGCGCCGCAAGCTGCGAGTAGAATACAATCCCGCTGTTGCCCCGAAGGAACGACACCAGATAGCACAAAAACACGGCTGCCGCCGACTTTGCGATGCGCATCCCTATCGGGGGAAGCGCTTTCTTCCTCAGCTCCATCTCTTCCTCACAATATCCGCCAGCAGCGCGGCGCTTCCTTCAATCCCAAAACGGCTGCTGTCTATCATAAGATCCTTGTGGTCAAAGACGGAGCGCACCTCCGGACAATACTTTCTCTGATAATTCTCGCGCGCCGCGTCCACCTCCCTGAGCATCCGCTTTGCGGTCTTTGCCTCCATCATCAGCGCGCCCGTACAGTTCTCAAAGCGCGCCTCATAGGGTGCGTAGACGTACACGCTGAGATGGTTCCTGTAATCCTGCAAAATGCTGTCCGCGCACCGCCCCACAATAATGCAGGACTGCTTCGCCGCGTAATCTCTGATGATGTTGCGCTGTACCGCAAAGATTTCGTCCGATATGCTGTATATCCCCATGCTGAACGGATACTTCCTGCGCAGGAAAAACGTCCCCGCGCTCTCCTCCGCCTCGCTGATTGCGCGGACGCTCTCACCCATGCGCTTCGCCGTCGCCTCCACAATGTCCCTGTCCAAATACTCTATCCCCAGCTCCTTCGAGAGCCGCTCCGCGATGGTCCGCCCCATGCTCCCGAACTGTCTGGAAATCGTTATCACATATTGCTCCATATAATCCTCCGTATTGTCTGTCCGTATGTGTTACCGCACCGCTTTGTTTTTCTGCATGGAGCGCACGACGCAGGACAGCGCAAAGTTGATGACAAAATAAATGGCTGCCGCGCATCCAAACAGCACGAACACATCTGACACATTGACGTTTCCCGTCCCGTTATAGATATTGGCCGAGCTCAAAACCTTCTTCACCCTCGCCATCAGCTCGATCGTCGCGACGTTCGCAAGATACGAGGAGTCTTTGATCGTGGTGATCACCTGACTTAACAGCGTCGGCACCACGCTCCGCAGCGCCTGTGGGAGCACAATGTAAACCATCACCTGCACCGTGTTGAAGCCCTGTGAATGCCCCGCCTCAAACTGCCCCAAGGCAACCGCGTTCAGCCCGCCGCGTATGATTTCCGCAATGACGGAGGACGCGAACAGGATCAGCGCCACCGCCGCCTTGAACAGAAGCTTCGCCTCCACGGAGGTCAGTCCCAGCATTTTCCTTGAGAAGAACGCAGGACACGGGCAGAATACAAGGCAGATGAAAATCCACAGCAGCAGCGGCGTATTGCGGAACACCTCGATATAGGCCGTCGCAAGCCATTTGAAGACTCTCGCCCATGAACGATTGCAGTAATTGCGCACCAGCGCCAGCACGGAGCCCCATAGAATGCCAATCAGCACCGCGATCGCGGAGATGATCAGCGTAAATCCGACACCCTTCAACAAAAATATCCAGATAGAACCGTTTTTCAGCATTGACAAGCTCGCCGATAATGTGTCCATTTCCCGAGTCCCCCCTTCTGAGCCCTCTATGCAGCTCTATACAGTCGGAAGCATCCGTTTCTCCCGCTTTTTGAGATTCTCCTCCCACGTGCCCGCAAGCTTTGACAGCGGGAAGCATATCACAAAGAACAGCAGACCGCTGACGATATACGCGGGCGCGTAAGCTCCGCCGGTGTTTACCCCCGTCACAAAGCTGTAGGTCAGCGATATCAGATCCGACCCGCCGATAATGTACAGGCAGGAGGTATTCTTAAAGAGATTGACGACCTGATTGACCATCGGCGGCAGAATAATCTTGATGCTCTGCGGGAGAATGATATAGTACATCTTCTCCACATAGCCGAAGCCCTGAGAGGCCGCCGCCTCAAACTGCCCCTTGGGAATCGCCTCGATTCCCGCGCGGATAACCTCCGCCGCATAGGCGCCGTGATACACGCCGAGGGCGATAATGCCTGTCGGTATGATGCCGATGCTGTGCCCTGAGAAGGCCAGCGCATAATAGAGAAAACAAATCTGAAGCAGCAGCGGCGTGTTCTGTATCAGCTCCACATATACACGGCTGACGCCTCTCAATATCCGTTTCCCGCTGGTGGACATCAACCCGAACAGAATGCCGAGGACTATGGCCAGCAGTACGCCGGCCACGGACAGCTTTATCGTTGTCCACAGTCCCAAGCCAAAGGTTCCGCGATATGTCCAGACTTTTAACCATGCATTCTGTGAAAAGATACCTGACATACTCACCCTCCTCTGATTAATTCAGATTATTTTCCGTGATAAAGCCCGCAATCGTTCCGTCTGCCAGCCAGCCCTGCACCAGATCGTCCACAAGCGCGGAGAAGCCGGAACCCTTTGTCGTCGCCACGCCGTACTCCTGCGGCGCAAACTCCTCTGAGATATAGGAACGGGAGTCCGTGTGATAAATCGCAAGAATGGACTTGTCCACGCAGAACGCATCGACCTCCCCCGCGCTCAAGCCGGTAGAAATCGTCGGGTAATCATCATACTGCTGAAAAGTAACACCGTCCGTCCATGTCGCAGGGTCAAAGGTCTCGATATCAAAGCCCTCCCCCGCGATAACACCGTTCTCAATCATCGCACTCACCAGAGACCGCGCGGAGGTTGAACCGGAGGATACGCCGACCTTCTTACCGACAAGGTCCGCAAGAGAGGTTATGCCGCTCGCATTCTCGACAAGCACCGTTACATGGTCCGTGAAATACGGGGTGGAGAAATCCCAGCTCTCCCGTCTCTCGTCCGTGATGGTAAAGGTGGCGAGCACGCAGTCGATATCGCCGGAATCCAACAGCTCCGTTCTGGTTGCCGCCGTCACCGCCGTGTACTCCACGTCAACGCCGAGATACTCCGCAATCTTCTCCGCAATGGAAATCTCCAAGCCGGAATACTCGCCCGTCAGGGTATCCTGAAAGCCGAAGCCGATAACCGCGTTCTTCACGCCGACCCGCAGTACGCCGCGGTCAACAATCGCCTGCACATCCGCGGAAAATTCCGTATTCTGCGCCGCGTCTCCTGACACCTCTGTCACATTTCCTGCCCCCGCGTCTCCCGCCGAGGCATTTGAGGTCTCTGCGCTGTCCCCACAGCCTGACAGCATTGTCACGCAAAACGCCGCTGCCGCAATCAGTGATAAGATTCTCTTTTTCATAAATACTCCTCCTCTTTTTTTCTATAACAAGGTGCGGTTGTCCCGCCCCGAGCTACCGATATTCTTAACGGATGATTTTCCCGAGGAAGCTCTTCACGCGCTCGTTGCTCGGATTGGTGAAGAAATGCTCCGGCGTTCCCTCCTCGATAATCTGTCCGTCCGCCATAAAGACCACCCTGTCGGCGACCTGTCTCGCAAACCCCATCTCATGGGTGACGACCACCATCGTGATGTTCTCCTTCGCGAGCTTGATCATTACGTCCAGCACCTCCTGAATCGTCTCAGGGTCGAGCGCGCTTGTCGGCTCGTCAAACAAAATGATTTTTGTCTGCGCACACAGCGCCCGCGCAATCGCAATCCGCTGCTGCTGCCCGCCGGAGAGCGTCGTCGGATAGACATGCGCCTTATCCCGAAGGCCGACGACATCCAGATAGCGGTAAGCCAGCTCCTCCGCCTCCTTCCTGCTCTTATGGTGCAGCTTGGTCGGCGCCAGCGTGAGGTTGCGCAGAACCGTCATGTGCGGATACAGGTTAAACTGCTGAAAGACCATGGAGGTTGTATCGCGCACCAGCTTTGTCCTGTTCCTTGCCGTCAGCTCCTGTCCGTCGATAAACACCTGCCCGCTTGTCGGCTCCTCCAGAAAGTTCATGCAGCGCACCGTCGTGGACTTGCCCGAGCCGGAGGGGCCAATGATAACGAGCTTCTCCCCCTCCCGCACCTCCAGATTCACATCCTTGAGCACATGCAGCTCTCCGAAATATTTGTTTACATGCTCCATCTTTATCATCATCTGCTCTCCTTTGCACTTAAAATCTTTTATCCTAATCTCCATGCAGAAGCTTTTTGCCTGAATAATTTACGCTGCCGCAATTTCCTATGGAAGAACAAAAAAAGCGCTCAGATTTTCATCTAAGCGCCTTTGCTCTGTACCTTATGTTAGCAGACTCTTTTGGGAATGTCAACAGATTTTTTGTTTTATGCTTTCCAATCCCGATTCTCTTTTCATGGACAAATCCCCAAGGATGCATTACAATACCAATAGATTACACCGCCCCGCAGAACAGGAGGAGCTATGATACGTGCCGTTATCTTCGATATGTTTGAGACCCTGATTACCCATTTTCAATCGCCCTTATATTTTGGCGCGGAGCTGGCGCAGGACGCGGGAATCCCCGAGGAGGAATTTCTGGCGCTCTGGCAGCCGACCGAATCCGACCGGACTGTCGGCGCACTGACACTGGAAGAGACACTGGAAATGATTCTCCGAAAATGTGACCGCTATTCAGATGCGCTTTTGCAGAAAATGGTCGCAAAGCGCATCGCCGCAAAGGAGGAATGCTTCCGCCATCTGCATCCCGAAATCCTCCCGATGCTCTCCGAGTTAAAGAAACACGGATACCTTATCGGACTTATCAGCAACTGCTACTCGGAGGAGGCCCCTGTTATCCGCCAAAGCGCCTTGTTCCCGTATTTTGACGCCGCATGTCTCTCTTACGAGCAGGGCGTTCAAAAGCCGGAGGCAGAGATTTTTCACCGCTGCACGAAAATGCTCGGCGTACGGGCCAAGGAGTGTTTGTATGTGGGGGACGGCGGCAGCTATGAGCTGGAAACGGCCCGCAGACTTGGCATGACCGCCGCACAGGCCGTCTGGTATCTGCGGGAAAATACTTCCCAGCCGTCGGGGCGAAAGCCAGAGTTTGCGCAGCTCGAGACGCCGCTCGCGGTGATTTCATCAGCGCTTCCTTATATTTGAACAAAATTCTCTCCTTCACACCCGCTTTGCCACCTGCGCCAGACAATCAACCGCATACTCCGCCCGCTCCCTGTCGCTTGTGATATTCCAATACTTTCCGAAGCCCTGCCGGACCCAAATCGTCCGCATCCCCAGCGCCTTTGCGGGTATGATGTCATTGTCAACCCTGTCGCCGACCATGAAGGCCTCCCTCGCCTGACAGCCCGCACGCTCCAGCGCGATTTCAAATATTCTCGCATCCGGCTTTGCAACGCCCTCCTCCGCCGAGGCAACCACAAGGTCGATATATTTTAATATCCCATGCCGCTCCAGCCGTCCCGCGGTTCCGGCAGACTGGTTCGCGATCACGCCGATTCGGTATCTCTGACTTACGCTTCTCAGGCATTCCTCCGTATCCGAATAGAGGACCTCATCCTCCGTATGCCACTTGGGAAGCGCCACCCCCAACAGCTTCGCGGCCTCCAAATCGCCCTTTTGGTTCTTGGCATAAAATTCCATTGCCCTGTTGTAAACCGTTTCGTAAGACACGCCTGCCGCCTTGGCAATCTCTTCCATTCGATGCCGGTACGCGGCGCTTTCATCCACTAAGGTAGAGCCTACGTCAAAAAATATCCATTTTAATCGCATTTTCATCCCCATTTCCGCACATACTTTTCACCCTACAACCCCTGATTTCTAAAGAGCTCCGCCATCTCCTCCGCCGACTCTTGCATTCCCCGCTGAAACCACACCTCAATCCAGCCGTACAGGCTATAGGCGACAAACGCCGCCGCATACGCCTCTGCTTTCGACTGCTCCGGCTTTGGCCCAAAAACGCCGATAAGAACATCCTTCAGCAGATAAATAAACCCTCTTTCATTTAACAGTCCATAGAAATCCATGTGCTTTTCAAGATGCGCAAAGATTGATCTTATCTGTTCGATCAACGCGGCGCCGCTGTTTTTGGCGTACTCGTCAATCCATTCATGGAATATCGCATTGATATGCGCCTTTAAAATGTCCTCCTTGCTCTCAAAATTGCGGTAAAAGGACGCTCTCCCCACGCCGGCCTGACTGCACAGCTCGCTGATGGAAATCTCATCCGGCGTTTTCTCTACCAGCAGTGCAAGAAACGCCTCTATTATATGCGCAATAACATAGGAGTTGCGTCCCTCATTGCTCATCGGTGATACACTTTGTGGCGTTTGTCTCATTTCCGTTCCTCCTGTTGACATTCTACATAGCGCTGATATAATTGTATCGTCGATACGAATGTATTGTCGATACACTTGTATCGTCGATATGAATGTATTGTCAATACATTTGTATCGTCATTAGCATACCGTGTCTCCCACACGCTGTCAAGGAAGTATAGAAAGGAATGACTTACAATGACACGCACGCAGAAACGAATACTCCTATTACTTACGGTTATGATTGTCGCAGCCCTTTTAGGGCGGCTCGCGGTGCGGGCCTTTATGAACTTCCTGCTTGGCGGCACGCTGTTTGGAGGTAATTTCCTATGAAAAATCCGAAAACTCCGACTGAAAGAAAGGCGAAAAAGAAAGGAAGCGTGCCTTGGGGATTGATCTACACCGGCGCGTTTATCGCCTCATTTATTGCTTCGGCAGTTTTTAAAATGACCTATAATCCGTTGGGAACGGAGTTCTCGGTGAATTGGGATGATTCCATCGGCTGGAAATACGCCGATATTCCATACGGTGAAAAGGAATCCAATCGATTTGATTTGTATGTCCCCGCCGACAATTCCCGGGAAGGCTATGGCCTGATTGTCTATCTCCACGCAGGCGGCTTTACGGGCGGCGATAAATCGGATGATACGCAGACCTTGGAATGGCTCTGTTCAAAGGGCTATGTGACGGCGGGTATCAATTACACACTTTTTAGCGAGGCGAACCCTGATGCCAACGTGTATACCCAGTCCATGGAAATCAAGGAAAGTATGCCGTATGTCATCGCCGAGGCGGAGCGGTTAGGCTATCACATTGACGAGATGGCCGTCGCAGGCGGCTCGGCGGGCGGCTGCCACGCGCTCCTGTATGCCTACCGCGATGCGGACACCTCGCCCGTCCCCGTGAGAATGGTGTTTGAAGGCGTCAGTCCGTCAAGCTTCTATCCCGAGGATTGGAGCGCTTATGGCTTGGACAAGGACTATGAGGCGGCGGCAGGCCTGTTCAGCGTCATGTCCGGAAAGCCTCTCACGGCGGACATGTTCGGAACTGAGGCCTACGACGAGGCCGTCAGGGATATTTCGGCGCTTCTGTGGGTCAACGAGAATACCGTCCCGACACTCTGCATTTACGGCGCGCATGACAAGGTACAGCCCTTCGCCGGCTCTGAGCGGCTGGCCGCCGCCTTGGAGCAGTACCATGTCCCGCACGATTATATTGTGTGCAGGCATTCCGGACACGGCTTACAGAATGATAACAGGGAATACATAGAATATATGCGGAAAATCAGTGAATATCTGGATATGTATATGCCGGTGAAAGTTGTTGGGGGAGAAGCGCATCATTCTCCCCAATAATCTGTTGTTTCTCCATAGAGTATTACGGACCCTTTGTTGCAAATTCAGTCTTTCATAAAAACTGCGTAAAAAAAACAGTTCATACAGGATCAGATGACAGAATGCATGACGGTCACAAGACAGAGCAGCTGTTTCCGGGAAGTTCAGGCGACAGCATTTGTGCGGCGATTTTCTTGTGAATTTTTATGAAAGCCTATTCCATCCAAAAACCTATTGTAATATAATAGAGCCAACGAAAAAGCAAAATACCCAAAAGATTTGTGAGCAGACATTTTCATTGCAGGATATTCAGTTTTTTGTTCAGCATCCGATGATAGAAGTAATGACCATTGTTTCCAATCAGGGGACAGTACATTATATGAAAAGGGACAGAAATTATGATTGTGCCAAAGTTTTTGAGTTGTTCAGGGAATGTGTGAACAGAATAGATAGAAAATCTTCAAGCGTAGAAATGTATATGGCATCGTTGGAATTTTTGGCAAAGTGCAGCGAGGCGGGATTATATTACAGGTAAAAGAAAGGAAGGTGCAGGCCATATGAGTAAAACATCATTAAACGATTTGGTTTACAGTTTTGAGCCTTTAGAGGTGTTTTCTCCCGATCCTAATTATAAAGTGGATGAGATTGAACTGCAAAAGAGCATAGATAAGAGCAGGGAAATGATGGAAGTTATCAGAAAATATAAAGACGAGAGGGTTAAATCCGGAGTCCCCTGGTAAATGAAAACTTAGAAATATAGAGCAAAGATGAAAATAACCGGCACAAGACAACGGAATGTCATAAAGAAATTTACGACAGATGGAAAGGGAAGAAAAGCAAAATGGATAAAGCTTTTGATCATAACAACAATTTCGGTCACCTGCTTTTATGTTATTGTATCACCCCTATCGCCTATTTTCTACCATAAAAAATCGTCACTCGACAGCGATAATTAGGAGAATGCAAAGTGTTCACAAAACGCTTGCGTTTTGTGAACACTTTGCATTCTCCTAATTATCGCTGTCGCAATTTCTTATCGTTCCAATGCCTCTCAGCATGACACTTACCTCTGCACCGTCGATGCAATCAGGCTCAACCGCCCCTCAACCGTCACCTCGCCGTATCCGCTCGGCAGGATAAAATGGTCGCCCTTCTTAATCGGCTGTCCGTCAATCCTCCCTTCGCCCTCAATCACGCTCATAATCAGGAACGGATACTCCTGACGGAAGACCATCGCCCCGTCAACCTCAAGCTTCCACACGCGGTAATACGCACACGCCACCAGAAGCTGCGGCTCATTTATCGCCCCGCCTGCGACGTTGACCACACTGTCCCCGACCGCCTTCGCGGGAACCGTGATCACATCCAGACTCTTCTCCACATGAAGCTCCCGCGGCTTCCCGTCCGTCAGGCGGTCGTAATCATATACGCGGTATGTAATATCAGAGTTCTGCTGTGTCTCAAGAATTTCAATGCCGCCCTTGATTGCGTGCACCGTTCCCGGGTCAATCTGGATAAAGTCCCCCTGCTTCACCGGAACCTCCCGCAGAAATTCCTTCCAGCGGCCATTGCGAATCATATCCGTAAGCTCCGCCTTGTCCTTCGCGTTATGCCCGATAACCAGCGAAGCGCCCTCGGGCGCGTCCAGAATATACCAGCACTCCGTCTTTCCGAGAGAGCCGTTCTCATGCGCGGCCGCATACGCGTCGTTCGGATGCACCTGAATGCTCAAATCCTCCTTCGCGTCGATAATCTTTATCAGCAGCGGGAAACGATCGCCGCCCACATTCCCGAAAAGCTCCGGCGCCTCCGCCCAGAGTGCGCTCAGCTTCCTTCCGTCGTAAGCGCCGCCCCTGACGGTGCAGTCCCCATTCGGGTGCGCGCTCACGGCCCAGCACTCCCCCGTGTTGTCGCCTGGAATGTCATAGTGCCATTTGTCGGCAAGCTTCCTGCCGCCCCATATCATCTGTTTAAATACCGGATTCAAAAACAAAATCTCCATATCCTCTATCCTCCAACCGAATCTTCCTGTTGCCCTCAACTGTCAGCCCAACACAGGCTGGTTTAATAACTGCGCGATATATTTGCTCAGCGCCTCCGCCGCCTGCCGATGGCACAGCGCGCCCGGGTGCTGTCGGGAGCCGACGTTGCTCTCGTCCGTGTTCGGAAGCTGCAAATAACTGACACATCTGTCACCACTCTCCGCGATATACGCCCCAATCGCCTCACAGATAGGTATCTGAAACGGCGTCCCCAGCATTCCGTAGCACCATACGATATGGGCCTTTTTGTTGCACGCCCGCAGCGTATACAGGAACGCCTTTACAGCCTCCTGAAACGCCCTGACATCCGCCTCCGCGTAAGAGCCATCCGCATTCCGATGCATCTTGTGGCGTTCGCCTGTTCTCTCATCCACCCACTCCGGCTGGTCAAACGCGCTGGCATCATTCGTCCCCAGATTCACGATCACGCAGTCCGGCTGCCAGCTCTCGAAATCATGTGGCGCGTTTCCGCCCAGCCGCTCATTCTCTGCGCCCCGCATCAGGCTGCATATCTCCTTATAATAGCGCGGGATCGCTCCGCGGGTATTGTTGTCCCATGTATTGTACACGCCCCAGCCGCTCTGGGAGAAAACGCGGTATTCCGCATCAAGCGCCTTCGCCGTCAGATAGGCGTAATCCCGCAGCGCGGAGAAGAACATCGGGATCCAGTCCTCCTCCTCCCGCGCGCCGAACAGCCCCTCGCCCGAGGTGATGCTGTCCCCGATAAACTCCAGCTTGAGCGCTTTCTCCTTCACCGGATAAAACCGCCCGTCATGGCGCAGCGCGTGAATGTGGATATACGAATTCCCATCGTCACTCATCGCCTGCAAATCCTTGTAGAACCGCACATTCTTCACTTTATCCGGATTCATCCCCCGAAAGAGCGGTATCCAGTACCGCCCCTTGACCAGCATCTGCCTGCCAATCCAATCTCCATTTACCGTGTAGCTGAACCAAGGCTCAAAAACATCATAAGTCACCTCGACCTCCACCCACAGCTCCGAGCCGGAGACATTGCACTCAAATCCGCTCGCGCTCCAGAACAGCGTCAACGGCTCCCTGCACGCAGTCGTCCTCCCATGTATTTTCAGCTCCGGTATCTCCTTAACCGACGTCTCGACTGTCATAGTAATCCTCCATGTATGCAAAAGCTATGCGATAGCTATGCGATAGCTATGCGATAGTTATGCGATAGCTATGCGATAGCTATGTGAAAGCTTTAGCACACCAAAAATGACATTCATGTCACTTCAGATGTGCTAAGCCGTTACCGTTCCTTATGAAATTCAGGGAAACGCTGATGAAAGCGTTTCCCGCACCGGATTTGCGTTGCGAAGCAACATCTTCCTTTGCAAATCCGTGTGCATCCGCCGGAGGCGCTAAGGAAGCGGTGATTTCATCAGCGCTTCCTTAGCGGATGCCGATCTCCGTATCCGTCGCCGTCACCCTGCTGTTGCTCTTGATATAGTCCACAACATCATCAAGCTCCGTAAACGCAAGTCCCACATAACTGTCCGCCGCGCCATAGTAAATCGCGATTCTTCCCGTCTCCGAATCGTGGATGGTCGCGCAGGGGAAGCATACGTTCGGCACAAAGCCCCTCTCCTCATACCACTCCTCCGGCGTCAGCAGGAAGCTTTCACAGCGGTATTTCACAACGGACGGATTGTCGATGTCAAGGATTGCGCCGCCGATGGAGTACACATAGCCATTGCAGGTGCCCGTCACGCCATGATAGAACAGCAGCCAGCCCTCACTCGTCTCAATCGGCGCCGCACCGCCGCCAATCTTGAGGGACTCCCACCATTCGCTGCCCTTGCCCATCACATGTCTGTGCTTCCCCCAGTAGACAAGGTCCGGACTCTCGCTGATGAAAATATCGCCAAACGGCGTGTGTCCGCTGTCGGAAGGACGGCTCATCAGCACAAAATTTCCGTTAATCTTTCTCGGGAACAGGACCGCGTTTCTGTTAAATGGAAGGAACGGGTTCTCGATTCTGGTGAAGGTCTTAAAGTCCGTCGTCTTTGCCATGCCAATCGCCGCGCCGTAGAAATCGCCGCACCAGATGATATAATAAGTATCCTCAACCTTCACAAGGCGCGGATCGTACGCGTACACCGGCATAAACGGCTTGCCGCTCTCATCGACGAAGTTGATCTTCTCCTCCTCGAACTCCCAGTGAATGGCGTCCTTGCTGCGTCCCATGTAGATATACGGAACGCCGTTTGTCTGCTCCCCGCGGAATACGCCGATAAAAGCGCCCTCATAGGGGACAACCGCGCTGTTGAAAATCCTCGCCACGCCCTTTACGGGATTCCTGCCGATCACGGGATTGTCGCTGTATCTCCATACAGGCGCGTCCTTGAGGCCCTCCGGCCTCTCCTGCCAGGGCATGTTCGGTACTGCGGGGCTAAACATCTTTACTTTGCTCATTCTAAAATCCTCCATATTTGTTTTATTTTAAAGTCAGTATAGGCGTCTTAATAAGAAACTTCAACTCTATACTTATCACTTTCCGGAACTGATAACGGAAACCAGATAAAACGGCACGCAATCGTTGGGATGCGTCTCCACCAGCTCAATCTCCACGGTATGCTCGCCGTAGGCCAGATGCTCCGCCAGCGTGTCAAGCTGCAAGTTATCTCCCCAAGTCTCCTTGAAATTGCCGTCCAATCGTACCGCGTGCTCCCTGTCGCCGTCGATCAGCGCCTGCGCTATCGGCGTCGGCTGCCGCACGGACTGACGATACTGCACGCCGATGCAGGTGCCCTTCACCTTAAAGCAGATCCGCGCGCCCTTCCTGTCCGCCGTCCAGCCGCATCGGAAGGTTTCCCGAATATCCGTCTGCGGCGTATCGTCCGCGGTAAAGCCTTCATTGCAGACAAGAACCTCCTCGCAGTTCCCGTTGCGGTAGCGCACGGAATCTTCATAGGCATTTTCCGACAGCGGTGTCACATTCTCGACAAAGCTGCTCGCAACCGTCTCCGCCGTCCCCGCAAGCGCCTCGGCGCGGACCTCCTCCAGAAAGTCCGTGATCACCTCCGCCATCAGCGAATGTCCCAGATCATTCGGATGAAGATCGTCCTCCGTGACGTCCCTGCTCGTAAATGTCCCGTCAAGCACCTTCTCATAAATCGTCGGCTTCATGCTCACACAGGGAATGCCATAAGCCTTTCCAACCCTGACATGCTGCTCCTGCGCGTTGACACCGTTGTCATACCGCACGCTGTTGACAATCAGCACCGCAGGGCTTGTACGGTATCCGTACAGCTTCCGGATAAGCCCCTCGTAGGTCTCGAGGAAATGCCCGTTGTCGTCGTCATTGACGCTGAACTCCACCACCGTAAAATCAATATCACAGGCGAGCAGATCGCTGTCCGCCCGCGCAACGCCAAACTGGGAAGTCGTCCCGCCGATACCCGCGTTCACATAGGTAACCTTCGCCTCGGGGAATCTTTCACACCACCACCGGTACACAAGGTACGCATAGCAGGTCTCCGGCGTGGAGGACAGACAGCCCTGCGTGATGGAGCCGCCCAGAAAGCCTACCGTAATCGCCTCCCCCCGCGACGCCTTCCGCATCACGCGCGCAATGCGCGCAACGCTTCCTCTGTTCAACACCGCTTTCTTCAAATCTATTCCATAGTCTGATGCCCGCATCGCTCCACCTCTTATTTCCGCATATACGCAAGGTTCTTCTCAATAAAGCCACACCGCTGCTCCACGCACTTGACAGAGCGAAGCGGGTCCTGTGGCGTATGGAACACATAGTCCGTCAGCTTCCCGAGCGTCGTCGTCGCCACATGAAGTCTGGTATCACTGGAGGCATAATAGATGTAGACCGTGCCGTCGTCCGCCGCAATCGCACCGTTTGTGAACACGACATTGGAGACGTCTCCGACGCGCTCTTCCCCAAGCGGCGCAATCAGAAAGCCGCCCGGCTCCGCAATCACTCTCGTCGGGTCCTCCAACGCCGTCGCAAACGCGTACACCACATAGCGCAGCCCCGCCGCCGTATTCCGAACACCGTGCGCGATATGGATCCAGCCCTTCTCCGTCTTGATCGGGACCGCACCCGCACCGTTCTTCGCCTCCGTAATCGTATGGTACTTGCGCTTACTGGTGATAATCTCCTCGTCGATCACCGCATGCGTAATATCCTCGCAGAGGCCAAAGCCCACGCCGCCGCCGCTGCCCGTATCAATAAAGTCATCCATCGGCCTTGTGTAGAAGGCATATTTGCCGTCCACAAACTCCGGATGCAGCACGACATTGCGCTGCTGCGGGGAATTCAGGGTCTTGAGGTTCTCCAACCGCTCCCACGTCCTCAGATCCTTCGTCCGCACAATCCCCGCCGCCGCAACCGCAGCCGAGAGATCGCTCACGCTCGTATCCTTGCTCTCCGAGCAGAACACACCGTAAATATAGCCATCCTCATGCTTTGTGAGGCGCATGTCATATACGTTCGTCTCCTCGGGACACGTATCCTCCAATAAAATCGGGTAATCCCAAAAGCGGAAGCCGTCGATTCCGTTGTCGCTCTCCGCCACTGCGAAGAAGGATTTTCTGTCATTGCCCTCCACTCTCGCCACCAGATAGAACTTCCCGTTCAGGGCAATCGCGCCCGCGTTGAACACCGCGTTCACGCCGAGCCGCTCCATAAAGAACGGGTTGGTCTCCGGATTCATGTCATACTTCCAGAAGGGCGGAATATGCTCCCTTGTCAGCACCGGATACTCGTACCGGTCGTAGATGCCGTTGTAAAAGCTGCTCTTTACGTTTTTCCGGCTGACTGTCTCCTCATAGTTTTTCATCACTCTCGCGCAATTTTCCTCAAAAACCTTATCTGCCATCTCCGGCCCTCCTTATCACCTCAAAACACATCCTGCCGTTGTGGTACGGGCATTTCCAAGGCTCCACCATCGGCTTCTCCTCGTCGGGCGTCCCGTCCGGCCTCACCCGCCAGTACCACTCCCTGCCCTTCTGCGATGCCCCCTCGCGCCTGTCGATCACATGGTCCTCGATAAAATGCCATATCCTTTGGGCCGCCTCGAGGTACTCCGCTCTCCCCGTCTTCTCATAGCCGTTGAGAAAGCCTACCACCGACTCCGCCTGCACCCACCAGATGCGCCATTCGTCCACAACCCCGTTCTCGCACTCATTCGCAAGCGAGCCGCCGTTGAACGCGGTCTCGTAAATCTGGTTCGTCAAATCGCCCGTGATCGGCGTCATTTTCTTCTCATAGCCCGCATCTCCGAGCACCGCCACGCTCCTGTCAACAAGCCAGGCCGTCTCGATGTCATGCCCGTAGGAATGCAGGTCAATGATGGAATGCCACTCGCTGTCAAAGAACACCTCCTGACGGTGAAGCGCGGGGCGGTATATCTTCTCCGCGAACAGATCCATCATCCATTTGATTTTCTCCGCCACCTTCTCGCTGCGGTCTACCCTGTAAAGCTCCGTATAGGCCTCAAAGACATGAAGCAGGGTGTTCATGGTCTTCTGCGCCATAACGCCGTTCTCCGAGAGCTTCTCATTGTCAATCTCACAGAAAGCCTTGTCGAACGCCTCCTTATAGCCCAGCGCGTCGCGCATCCTGCCCTCTATCAGGTCATACAGCGCATACGCCATGTCCAAGGCCTCCTTCTCCCCGCTCGCCTCATAGTAGGAGGAGAGCGCATAGATGGAAAACGCCTGATTGTATGTATGCTTCAAGGTCTCCGCCGGCGTGCCGTCATAGTTCACGGACCAGTACACGCCGCCGTTTTCCTTATCCCAACAACAGTTTTTCAAAAATTCATAGCCGTGCCTCGCCTCGTCCAGAAGGCTCTCATCCCCCAGAAGCGTGTACGCGTTGGCAAAGAACCATGTGATGCGGCTGTTCAAAATACAGCCCTTTACCGCCTTCTTATCCAATCTCAGATCATATCCGAGCCACCCGTACCAGCCGCCGTTCTCATTGTCCCGCAGCCCCTTCCAAAAGGGAATGATGTCCTGCGTAAGATGCCTTCTCACATCGGCCTGTATCTCTAGGTCCGCCATCTCTGCACCCTGCCTTTCCTGCTTTTCCGGTATTTCAAACACTACGGTTTTCCGAAGCTGCATATTTTAATAATTTTTAGTTTAATTTAACCCATATATTTAGTCACCTATTATTATTGCAATTAATATCCAATTATTGCAGTCTTTCGTCACTTTCACTGTTTCAACAATTTCATTAACTTATCTTTGGTTATTTTGTATATATTTTTATTCTTTTTTAGCTTAAAAATGCTTAAATCAGATTGGGGTTATGGAAAACCGCTTGAAATTGTTTTCTTGTATCCTTCGGCCGCCTGTGATAGAATCAGAAAATAAAACGGAAGCGAAAGGAAGCCTGCTGATGTCTGAAAAACTGTTTTCCTCTGAATTTTTTAGCTGCCTAATCTCCTCTGAGACCGGCAGCCGCTTTTCCCTATCCGATTACTTCGAGAATGCCTACAGCAGGAGCTATGATTTCTGCGCAAGCCTTCCCTATGTCCTCAGCAGCAGGGAGGTGTCCGTGACCTCCCCCTTCTCGTATGAGATTTCGAGGCTTGACGCGTTCTGCCTGATTCATACCACCAAGGGGGCAGGGACGCTCTTCTGCGATAATCCGGTGCAGGCTGACGCCTCCTATGAGCTTACCAAGGGCACGCTGGCCTTTATCGACTGCCGACAGCGCCATAAACTCCTCTGCCGCCACAATATCTGGGAATACGCCATCTGCTTTGTCAGCACACCGCTGAGCGCCTACTATTACCGGAAGCTTGCCGCACTCGGCGGATGCATCTTCAGGCCCGCCGCAGGGTCCGAGATCCGGACCGTATGGGAACAGCTCGCAAAGACAGGGCCGGACGATGAAGCCCACGGCCTGATTCGGTGCCACGCGCTGGTCTCCCTCTACACACAGCTCTATCTCGCGCGCTTTGCAGAGCTGAACGGCTCCTACCATATCCCGTCCTACATTCTCGATATGAAGAAATGCTTTGACACCCATTACAGCGAGCAATACGCACTGGACGTCCTCGCTGCCAAGTACCGGGTGAACAAGTTCCGTCTCTGCCGTGAGTTCGCAAAATATTATGAAGATACCCCGCTGCAGTACCTGAACAAGGTGCGGCTCGACCATGCAAAGGACCTGCTGCTGCACTCCGATGAGAAGATTGTCGATATCAGCCGGATCGTGGGCTTTGAAAATACCAACCACTTTATCCGCCTTTTCAAAGAAAAAAACGGCGTCACTCCGCTCACCTACCGCAAAGAAACGCCGCTTTTATAAGATTGTACGGTTAAGATTTAACCAAGAAGGCGATGATGAAATCCCCGCTTTCCTAATTGATTTTCCTGACGGTCTCCCGCTCGATCACCCGCCCGTTGACCACATGGAGGTTCGTCCCCACCGCGAGGTTTTCAATCCGCTTGATGATACAGCCGAGCGCGACTCTGGCCATCTCCCCCATGTCCACCGAGTAAGTGGTGATCTTGGAGGCGCCAAGCTCCGGATAGAGGTAATCGTCGTAGCCCGCGATGGATATGTCCTCCGGCACGCGCCATCCGGCCTCCTCAAGCTGCTTGATCAGGTAGTACGCCGTCACGTCGTTGTTGCACACAAACGCGGTCGGCATGTTTTCCGGCAGAATCATTCTGTAATCCGGCGCAATGATCCCGTCGCTGAACTCCCTGTCCTTGATCACCCATTCCGGCCTCTGCTCAAGCCCGTTCTCCATGAGCGCCTTGCAGTAGCCAAAATATCGGTCTGTGATGCTCTCCGTATACAGCAGGGTGCCGGCAAAGCCGATTCGCGTATGCCCGTTCCGTATCAGGTAATCCGTCATTCGGTACATCCCGTAATAGCCTGCGGAAATCACAGAGTCAACCGCCTGCTCCTCCTCATAAAAATCCATGAAAATCATCGGTATCTTCTTATTCTGATAGAGCATCTTGAGATAATTCTTCTTAGGTCTCCCGATAATGATGATCCCGTCCGCGCGCTCCTCCTGTATCAGCTTGGGCAGCACGAGGTCATCCTCATCATATTTTGTGACCACCTCCAGCATGGAAAAGCAGTTTTTCTGGACGGAGCGCGTCGCAAATTCCTGGTACATTTTCCAATAAAAGGAAGCAAACTTCATAAAATATCCCTCGAAAGTGACGACGCCCATCGTGTAGGATTTGTTCTTGACGCCCTGCGGCGCATGAATCGCCACATAGCCCATCTCGTCCGCAAGCGCCTTGATCCGCTCCCGCAGCTCCTCGCTGACGCCCTTCTGCCCCGACAAGGCCTTGGACACGGTTACGACGCTGACGCCGACCTTTTCCGCTATATCCGCAAGCTTTACCGCCTTTACCATAACCGCCCTTCCTCCATTTCCATAATCTGTAACTGTCTGTCCTTTTACTGCTCCGCCGTCAGGGAAATCAGCCTTGCCTGGAAATCTCCCCACGGTCTTGGAATCAGAAGTCCCGCCTTCATCAGCGTGTCCCCGCTGTAGACCGCAGGCTCCGGCGCCGCATCCCCGTTCTCAAAGCAGACGCGGTAGCGCTGATCCGCGTCAAGCCCCTTGAGCAGGATGCGTCTTGACTTCCAATTCGGATGATTCAATACCTGCACAAACGTCACCAGCGCCTGCGCCTTATCCCCGCTGACCACCTGCCAGCAGTCATACTGCCCGTTTTGCGAATAGGAGGCGATACGGTAATAATCCCCCTCCCGCACAAGGTCATTGTACTTGTGGTACATCGCCACCTGCGACGGAATCTGATTCCTGTCCTCCTCGGGAATCCGCGTCACATCGAGCTCATAGCCGAAAGTCCCCGCGAGCGCCACAATCCCCCTCGTCTCGAACGGCGTTACCCTGCCGACAGTGTGGTTCGGGCAGTCGGACACATGCGCCCCCATCGTCGAGAGCGGATAGATCAGCGCCGTCCCCTCCTGTATCGCAAGCCGCTCAATGGCGTCCGCATCATCCGAGCACCATATCTGCGGACTGAAATAGAGCATCCCCGGATCAAAGCGCGCGCCGCCGCCGGAGCAGTTCTCCAACAACAGATGCGGAAATTCCTCTATCAGCCGTCCCTGCAGCTCGTACACCGCGAGCACATAGCGGTGATAAAGCTCTCCCTGCCTGTCCGCGGGAAGCGCATAGCTGCCGATGTCGGTAAGCTGGCGGTTCATATCCCACTTCACATACTCGATGTTCGCGCTCCGCAAAACTTTCGCCACCGCCTCATAGACATAATCCACCACTTCCCGCCTTGACAGATCAAGGACATACTGCTGCCTTGACTCCGTCGCGGTTCTTCCCGGGATTGCGATCGCCCAGTCCGGATGCGCCCTGTAGAGGTCAGAATCCGGTGAAATCATCTCCGGCTCGAACCAAATGCCGAACTTCATGCCGAGCTTATTGACCTCGTCCACAAGGTATTTCAATCCGCCCTTGAGCTTCTCCTCATTGACCTGCCAGTCGCCGAGCGCACAGTTGTCGCTGCTGCGTCTGCCAAACCACCCGTCGTCCATGACAAGCATCTCGATTCCGAGCTTGGAAGCCTCCCGCGCGATGGAGAGCAGCTTCTCGGTATCAAACGCAAAATAGGTCGCCTCCCAGTTGTTGATCAGTATCGGGCGCTTTTTGTTCCGATACTCCCCGCGAATCAGATGATTCCTATACAGGCGGTGGAAAGCGGTCGTCATCGCATCAAAGCCTCCGTCCGTGTAAACTATCGCTACCTCCGGCGCCTGGAAGCTCTCCCCACGCTCCAGCTTCCAGCAGAAATTCTCAGGATGGATCCCCATAGACATCCGCACGGAGCCAAACTGCGATACCTCCGCCTGCGCGCGGAAATTCCCCGAGTAGACAAAGTTCATCGCGTAGACCTCCCCCATCTCCTGCGTGGTATTCTTCCCCGCCAGCGCCAGGAACGGATGATCCTGATGGCTCGACTCCCCTCTGAAGGAGCTGACATTCTGAATGCCAAAGCCCAGCGGCTTTCTCTGTATGCGGCGCTCCCGCGCCCAGCTCCCATGGAGCGTGATCATATCAAAGTCATTGTTGTCCATATCCATGCAGGCCGAGAACACTTTTGTCAGGTAGAAATACTCCTGTCCGACATTGGTCACCCGCGCGCTCCTTGTTATGACATCTGTGTCATTAAATACCGTGTAGAGCAGCTCCACGCGCATTCCGACATGCGTATCCTCACAGACAAGGCGAAGCGTCATGCACTCCTCCTGCGTGCCAAAGGTTGCCGGAAGTCCCTCCAGCGCGGGCTTTCCCTCAAAAATCTCATGTGACACATATGTCAGCATAGCGCCCGCATGGCCGCCCTTCGTCCTAAGCCCAAGGCAGCTCTCCCTGTAGTCGCCCACTCCGCCTGTCGGGTACTCAAACGGAAAGCAGTCGTAGAAGGAGCAGCGCTCTCTGTTATTTTTGCTCGGTACAAAGGGCGGCTCCTGCGTCCGCAGCAGGTAGGATGCCTCGTTTTCCTTCAGCCTTCTTCCATAATAAATATGGCCGATGAAGCCCTCCTCATCCACGATACCAATCATATAGCTGCTGTTTGGCGTGTCCAGCTTGAATGTCCTTTCACTCTCATTGTAGCATATCATCATTGTCTGCTCCTCTCTGCCCGCGGGCGTTTCGGTTTTTAGCTTAAATTAACCGCATCATTTACCTTAATATTACTATAACAAAATGCGAAACGCAAGAAGCAGCTTTTAATTGGGCACTATAGACAAAAATAAGCTGTTTCCATGGACAGATTGCATAACCGCACAGACGTCCCGACAATCCCGTGCGGCGAAACAAAGCCTTGACGCGGCTCCTCAAAGGCTTTAATATCATAATTAACTACTTTTATTTATTGGAAAAAAATGGAAACAGTGAGGTACGAAAGGAATGAGAGAACAGATCAAGCAGGTTATCATCGAAGAATTTTCAAAGCTGACAGAGCTTATCGAGGCGGATTTCACGGATAATTACAGGAGAAAGACCAACAACTTTCTGCTGAGCCAGATGGATAAGCGCATCACGGCCAACATGGTGTTTGTGAGCAGCTTTGAGTCCAAGAGCGGCTTCGCGACGGAGTCCTGCGCCAAGCGAATCGCCCGTATGCGGTTCGGAGAGGAGAATGTCCCGGCGGTGGTCAACCCCCGCAAGCTCAGCCACAGCATCGACGTCTCCTCCATCGCGGGTCAGGTCGTCGTCACGGATGTCGATACCTTCAACGGCGATTTGAGAGGGAAAATCGCCTCCTTCCGGGCAAACAACGAGGCCAACGGCCGGGGACAGGGCCGGAGGGAAAGCACCGTGACGCAGGAGACCATCCGCGAATGTCTGCTGCCGCTTTCCGCCGAATACCGGACAGATGAAATCTTCACAAAGCCGGTGGATCTTGCGTTCTATGACGGGGAAAACTGGAATATCTGTGAACTGACCGGAGGCGGCGCTCTGGACAGCTCAAACGCGCCCTCCAATGTGGAAAAGCTGTTGACCATCTATGTCGATATGGGCGTCGAGAACTGCAAAGCGTATTTTGCGACCCTGTACAACAAGGACGGGGAAGGAAACGCGTGGAAGAGCGTCATCAAGAAGCACCTGAACTATCCCTCCATGTTCCTTATCGGCTCCAACCTCTGGAACAAAATACTGCCAAGCGACATCTCCTTTGACGATTTTACGCAGATATATAAGGAAGCGTTGGACGAGATTGACCTCAACAGCAGAATCACCCTGATGATCGACCAATGCCTGAAGGCGGTATAGCCGGGCCGCCTCAGTCCCCCACGGGCAGATTGGTGATCAGCAGATGCTTCACATTCCGCTCGTTGCGGCTGCGCATATTGTAGGCGTACCGGTTGTCGAAGGACAGGATGTTAAACTTGTCCTTATACAGCGAATAGATAAAATCCGTATTCTTGATCACAAGGATAAACTGCGCCGCCGTCTCGGTCAGGACACGAGCCAGCCGCTCCTGGTCCCTCTTGGTGAAGTCCCTCCCCTCATAGTCCGAGAAATCCGTATCATACGGCGGGTCGAGAAACATAAAATCATTGGCGGTAAGCCGGGCCTCCCCCATAAACGTCTCAAAGTCGGCGCAATAGATCTCCGTGTTCGCAAAGATGCCTCTCACATTCTCGTTAAACATGTTATCTATCTTGCTCTTAAAGTTCTTGGTATTGTAGGACATGCCCCCATAGGGAATGTTGAACTCCCCCCGCGCGTTATACCGGAACATGGAGCCGTAGCAGTATTCGCGGATAAAACAGAAGTTGGCGATTTCATATTGCAGGGAGGCCGGCCGGATACGCCCGAGACTGATATCATTGTAAACGCTCCGGAAATACATATAATATCCGCTCGTAAAGCCGGTGATCAGATTGTTCTTCAAATCCTCCGCCGAAAACGGAATCTTCAGGTTATTCTTGATGGTTCTCTGCATCTTGTCAATGACCATCTCGCGGATATACCACATAAACAGCTCCCTGTCCGGAATCAGCTCCTCGGAGAAGCCGGCATAAATCCTGCCCGCCATCGCGGCCAACAGACCGTCCAGCTTCGCCCGCAGCGCGTCCCGGCCGAGCGTCCCCCTTGATAACCGCCGATAAATCCTGAGAATGTCGTCATAGCTGTCCTCACAGACGGCAACAAGGTTGTTAAAGCTGTCATTATAGCATAAAAGCATATCGTACAGCCGCGAATCCTGCATTTTTATTAATCTGTAAAATTGCATGAGGGATTGGGAAACGTCATTCACTGCCGCTTTCCCGGGATGGAGATGGAAGAACAGGGCGCCTCCGCCTAAAAAAGGCTCAACATATCGATCGTAGGGAGGAATGTATTTCTCTATCTCTCTTATCTCGCCGGACTTACCGCCGGGCCACTTAATTAATGGATGCATTCAAACTCACTCTCATCTTGAATTTTTAACTAATTGTACCGCATTTGCCTTTATTCGGCAAGTGCTATTTCCCGTATTCCGCTTCTTTCCAATTCCCCCTTTACAAAACGGTGTTATTTTGATACAATATCATTATATCGTATCAAAATAACACCGTTTTGCACTACTTTCAGAGGAGGAAATGATTATGAACGTGAAACAAATGCTCTATCTCAAGCAGGCCTTGGGCTGCTCCTATGACAAGCTCTCGGAACTGTCCGGCGTTCCCAAGGGTACCATCCAGAAAATCTTCAGCGGAGAGACAAAGACGCCGCGGTTCGACACGCTGAACGCGCTGGCGCGCGCCTTTGAGGCGCTGGACGCCTCCCCCGCATCGGCCTGCCTGTCGGACAGCGCCTCCTACGGCGCCCCGCGGGAGAATCCGCTCGTGCGCCATACGCTGGAGGACTACTACGCTCTTCCGCACAATCGGACAGAGCTGATCGACGGCGTCTTTTACGAGCAGACCGCCGCGAGCACCACGCACCAGCAGATTGTCACCGAATATGTCTTCCAATTGATGGAGCATATCCGGGAGACCGACAGCGAATGTCTTGTTTTCCCCACACCCACGCCCGTCCGCCTCGACGACGATACCTACACCCTGTTGGAGCCGGATGTCCTCGTCGTATGCGACAGGGAGAAGGTCACCCCGCAGTATATTGCCGGCGCGCCGGATTTCATCATCGAAGTCCTCTCCCCCGAATCGCGCCAGAAGGATACCACCGTCAAGCTCTCCAAGTACATTCGCGCGGGCGTGCGGGAATACTGGATTGCAGACCCCTATAAGAAGCGCATCACCGTCTACGCGAATATGACGGACGAGGTCTCCCCGACCCTGTACGACTTCGAGGACGCGGTTCCGGTCGGCATATTTGAAGGGGCGCTCACGCTCTCCCTGAAAGCGCTCTGATACCCCTATGAGAGCTTGGGGTAGGTTGCTATCGTTATAAAGGTCACATCCATGCTGGGCTTGCTCGCCCTGTCCAGCACCGACTTCACAAGCCGCCGCCCCAGCTCCTCCATGCGCACCTCCACGGTCAGAATGTCCCGCTTGAAAAAGTCCGGCTCAATCGTATTGTTAAAGCCGGTGATCACCGTCCGCTGCGCCGCCGACGGATCCGACTGCAGCAGCGCCAGCGCAACATTCTTGGCGACGTCGTCGTCCTCGCAGATAACCGCCTCCGGAATATAGGGGAACCTCTTCACCGCCGCCTCCACCATCGCGTAGCTGAAGCTGACATGATTGGAGGGGTGTGTGAACAGGAGACGTGCATCCAACTCAATACCGTTCTGATTGCACGCATTCAGAAAGCCCAGATACCGCGCCTGAATCATGCGCGACCCCTCCGCATAGCCGATGTACGCAAGCTTCGTGCAGCCTTTCCGCTGAATGACGTGGCCGGTCAGCCGGTTCATCGAATAAAATCCGTCCACATTGACGACATCGCCAAGCTCTATGTATTCCTGCGCGTAAATCGGGCTGTTAAAGAACGTCATGGGCAGTCCCGCCCTGCTCACCGCCCGGACAAAGCCGATCGGAAACACCCCCATGAAAATAATGCCCCTCACGTCGTCCGCAATGGCGCGCATCACGCCCTCCCCGTTCTCGTCGCCCTCGTCAACAACATGAAGCTGCATCCGATAGCCCTCGTCATTGACCGCCATGCTGATTCCGGCGAGCGTCTTATTCCAGAACGCGGACTGCAAATTCTGAAACAATACAAGTATCGTTCCGGTATTCGCCCTGCGGCTTCCCGCCTGCATCTCCTGAAGCATCCGCTCATCCAGCTTCGCATAGCCCATCTGCCACGCCTTTTCCAATACCGTCTGCCGCGTCTGCGGCGATACGAGACCTCCGTTGAGCGCCTTCGCAACCGTATTGCGGCTGAGCCCCATCTCCGCCGCAATGTCCTGTATTGTTACCTTCTTCATTCATACTCCCCCGTTCCTTACAACCCATCGGTACCTCAAAATGCTTTCTCACACGCAAAGCAATGTACCTTTAATTATATCCTTTGCACACGCGATTGTCAAATAAACGTGTGCACAAAACGCACGACCGGAGTGCACAAAATCAATCCAGAAATGCAAACGGCTTCGCCTTATCCGAATGCAGAAAATTCATAAGCAGGTACGCCGCCCGCAGTGAAACCTTCTCCTCCCGCAGGATTCTCGCCGCTTCCAGCTTATCGACAATGCACACCTGTATGGACTCCGTATCCTCCTGATTCCGTTTGCTGATTTCTCCGCTCGCATACCCAAAGACGGCATTGCAGCTCTCGTCCGTAAATCCCGCGCCCATAAAGAAGGGCCTGCGGTACGCGGCCTCCCCGCCGCTATAGACCTCAAACGAAAGCCCCGTCTCCTCCTTCATCTCGCGCACCGCGGAGCGCTCCGGCGTCTCCCCCTCGTCAATCAGCCCCGCGGGAAGCTCATACAGATAGTCCCCCAGCGGATAACGGTACTGCCGTATCATCACAATTTTGTCCGGAGACGCCTTCCACAGCGGATAGATTACGACACCCTCCGCCGCGCTGTCCCCGGTCAGCAGCTTAATCCGCTCTGCCTTCCTGCGCGACACAAAAAAGTAATCAAACACACGCCCACTGTCCGTCACGGCCTCCAGCCGGAACAGATTCAGGAAGCGGTTGTCTGACAGCCTGTGTATTTCTCTGTATTTTTTCATTCAGACCCCCCTAACGTTTGACTTTTCTCCATTTTATGGTTAAAATTAAAGAAATGCAATACTATAATGAGCAGGGTGGTGAATATTTATGAAACGGATACCCGTTTCGGATTTGATACCGGGCATGATAACCGCTGAGGACATCACAACTTATGATGCCAAGGTCATTGTTCCCAAGGGAATCATACTCACGGAGAATATTATCGCATATCTTGAGGATTATTCCGTCTATTACGCTGCCATTGATGACGAGACTGTCGCCGACGAGCTGAATCGGCCGATGCTTGCATCCCTCAGCGCAGCGGATTCCGGTACACCCTCCGCCACAGAGGAATACAATTCGTCCAATAAAGAAAAGTTAAAGAACAGCGCGCCATTTCAGCGCTTTACCCATGATTTCAACAAATGCGCGGCTCACTTTGAGGACATGCTGACGAAATCTCTGACTGTCAGCGAGCCGTTTTACGCGGATGAGCTGCTGCGGGAGCTCGAACAGATCCTTCATCCTGACGGCGGTTCCATCAGCGTCTTTGACATGCTGTTAAACATGCACAATACGGAGGATTCCGTCTATTGGCACTGTATTGACGTCGCGCTGATTTCCTATGTGCTCGCAGGCTGGCTCCGGTTTTCGGAGGCGGATAAAATTCTTGCTGCCGAGTGCGGTCTCTTCCACGACGTCGGGAAACTCATGCTTCCCTCCGGCATTCTCCGAAAGCCCGGCAAGCTGACCCCCGAGGAGTTTGCGATTATCAAGACCCACACCACGGAAGGCTTTTATCTGCTCAGCAAGTACCGCAACATTCCCGAGGCCGTGAAGAACACGGCGCTGATGCACCACGAGAAATGTGACGGCAGCGGCTACCCCTACGGCGTCACACGGGATGAGATTGACAAATTCACCAAGATTGTCACCATCGCCGACGTCTTTGACGCGATGACCAGCGAGCGGTGCTATCGCTCGGCCATGTGTCCGTTCTCCGTAATCAAGTTCTTTGAGGACGACGGACTGCCGAAATACGAGCTGAAATATATCCTGACCTTTTTGGAGAACGTCGCCAACTCGTACCTGAACCACACGGTCACGCTGAGCAACGGCACGGAGGGGAAGGTGGTCTTCATCAACCACGACGACTACTCCCGCCCCGTTATCCGGACGGACAACAACGGCATTGTCAATCTGCAGGAGCAGTATTACAACAGCATTATGCAACTCTCCTCACAGAAGAATGTTTCCATCGAGACGATCATCTGAGCGGCCTGCACACGGATTGGCAAATCCGCGCGGGAAACGCTTTCCTCAGCATTTCCTTAAATCTGGTTGCCCACGATTTTATAATAGCTTCTCGAGGTCACCATAAACACCACAAAATATATCGCGCAGAACACGGCGATGGTGCCGACCATGCACAGGGCAAACAGCCTCCCGTTCATCAGCCCGAACATCATCAGCAGCCGCCTGATCATGGGAAAGGCCGCCCACACATGTATCGCCGCGGTCACAATCGGCAGGAAGAACACCATGCGCACCTGCTCGTTGATGGTCGCCTTCACCTCCCGATTGCTCATGCCCACCTTCTCCATGATGACAAACCGTTCCCTGTCGTCGTAGCCCTCCGATATCTGCTTGTAAAAGATAATCAGCACCGTCACCATCAGGAACATACTGCCCAGAAAAATTCCGAGGAACAGGAACCCGCCGTTCTGCAGCCTGTAACTCGCCCGATTGTGCTCGCGGTAGCGTCCCTGAACCGAGCTGCAGCCTGTCAGCTCAGGATAGGGGGACAGCGCGGCAAGCGTATCGCTCACGGCATTGTCGCACGCGATTCGTTCCTCCGTGCTGCCGTCGATTCCCAGATACAAATCATAGGTACAACGCGCAGCCTCCTCTCCAAAGCACGCCTTCTGCAGCTCGTACGCCTCCACAAACGCCGCCTCGTCCGCCATAACAACATAGTACCCGTGTCCGCCCGTCAGCATACTGTACTCCCCGTCCACCATGTTCTCCTCTGATAAAACCGCATCCCGCACCCGCCATGTCTTGTTCGGCAGAGAGAGCTCCGAACGCGTATACAGCGGATTTCCAATCATCATCACCTCGCCCGGCGCAAGCTCCTCCAATGTCGTCTGCTCAAAGGCCTCATAGTCCGCCCTGCTGATAAAGGTGAGCAACACCAACTTATCGTAGCTCGCATTCAATTCCATGTCGTCCGCTGTGAATCGGAGGCCCTCGTCTCCCTCGTTCATCACGACCATCGAGAAGGTCGTGGCGGCGCGCTCTGCGGTCACGCTCCTGCCGCTCTGCGCAATCGTTCCCTTCAACTGCTCCACCATATTCCCGTGGTCTGCGTATGGTATCGGCTCCCCCGATATGACAATCTCCTCCGGATAGCGGGTCTTGAGCTCATCCTCCGTACCCGCGTACAGACAGACCGTCGTTGACACCAGCACCAGCACCATTGTCGATAAGATGCAGATATTCGCAAGCCCCACCGCGTTCTGCTTCATGCGGTAAATCATCCCCGACACCGCGGTAAAATGACGCGTCTGATAATAATAGCGCTTGTTTCTGCGCAGCAGCTTCAGGAAGGCAATGCTGCCCGCCGTGAAGAGAAAGTATGTCCCCACAATGACGAGCACCACCGCCACGAAAAACAGTGTCAGCGCCTGCAGCGGATTCTCCGTGACAATCGCGATATAATAGCCGCCTGCAATGCACGCAAGCCCCAGCGCCGCCATAAGGCTCTTCGTCTTAGGCTCGCGCTCCCCCACGTTTCCGCCATGCAGGAGCGTTATCGGGTTTGCCAGCCGCACTTGGAGCAAATCGTAGGCCAGCGTTGCCGCATAGATGACGCAAAACAGCCGCAGCGTCATAAAAATCCCCCTGTCGGACACATAAAACCGTATCGGCGTGACAAGCCCTGACATCCGATACAGGAGCATCATCATCAGCTTGTGAAACACGATTCCCGCTGCCAGCCCGCCGCCTGCGGAGACCACCCCTGAAAAGATCGTCTCCAGCGCAAGCTCCCGCGCGATGTGCTTCTTTTCCATGCCGAGAATATTATAAATCCCCAGCTCCCGCTTCCTGCGCTTGATGATAAAGCTGTTCGTATAAAACAGGAAAATAAAAACAAATATCTGAATGACATAAATGCCCAGCTCCAAAATCGCGTGAAGGCTGCTGCCGCCCCGCAGCTGCGAAACGCCTTCGTCATACCGTATCGCTACCATAATATAATACATCGCGGCGGACAGCATTCCGGTCAGAAGATACGGGAGGTAGAGCCGGTGGTTGTTCTTAATGTTGGTCGAAGCCAGCCGGATATACAGCTTATTCATATACAGTCCCCCCTTCTATACGGCTGTCGCCGCCAGGACGGTAAGCGTATCCGAAATCTTCGCGTACAGCTCCTCATTGCTGAGCCCGCCGCGGTATAGCTGGTGAAAGACCTCGCCGTCCTTGATAAACAGCACCCTTTTCGCGTGGCTCGCCGCCTTGATGCTGTGCGTTACCATCAAAATCGTCTGTCCCTCATGGTTGATCTCCCCGAACAGCCGAAGCAGCCCGTGTGCCGCCTTTGAATCGAGCGCGCCCGTCGGCTCATCTGCCAGAATCAACTGCGGATTGGTAATCAGCGCCCGCGCCACCGCCGTCCGCTGCTTCTGTCCGCCCGATACCTCGTAGGGATATTTTTTCATCAGGGCGCTGATTTCCAGCTTATCCGTAATCGGCAAAAGCCGCTCCTCCATCTCCTGCGGCTTCAGCCCCTGAAGGACAAGCGGCAGGAAAATATTGTCCTGCAGAGAGAAATTGTCCAGAAGGTTAAAATCCTGAAAGACAAAGCCCAGATTGTCCCGACGGAACGCGGAGATTTCCCGCTCTCGGATAGTCACGATATTTCTCCCGTTCAATAAAACCTCCCCGCCCGTCGGCTTGTCGAGCGCCGCAAGGATATTCAGCAGGGTCGTCTTGCCCGAGCCGGACTCGCCCATAATCGCCACATATTCCCCCTCCTCCACGGAGAAGTTCAGATTCGACAGCGCCTGCACCTGATTCCCGCCAAAGCGCGTCGTATACACCTTCCTCAAATTGTGCACCTCTAAGATTGCCATTGAAGTTACCCCTTTCTTATCAAAACCATATCATTCAACTTATGCTTTCCCTGTGAACAATCCCATCTTAACAAAAAAGGGAGCTGCAAGCTATTGATTCAGCTTACATTTCCCCTTTATTTCTTACAGTTTTGTAAGGTTGGCGTCATATTTGAGAACTTTACATAATCTGTTATAAGTCCGCAAATCCCTGATTGGACGGTATGACAGATTTGAAGCTGTTTTTATTGTGCATCAATTCTCAACGTGCTATAATCAGATTGTATAGTTGAAAAGAAAGTAGGATGCGATTTTTCCGATGGATGCCCTCTAGTCTTACGAAAGAGGGTGATGCCCTATGAGTATAATGGAAGTTCTTACATTATTACTTGTGTTGTTTGCGGCTCTGTCTTACATAGACAATCATAAAAAGAAATAGCATCCCTACCGCCTAAAGTGTGGATGCTATTCTTTATTAGTTTTCCCTACTGAGGGCAATCGGAGATTCAATTCCGATCACTTCTGATTAGATTATACATGAGAGCTGCTTGATTTTCAAGCAGCTCTTTTAACTTAATTCAAAAACTGTGAAAGATGAATACTCTTCCGGATGAGATTAAAACAGCTTCTCCGGAAACGCGATACGCACCTTCGTCCCCTTCCCCTCCTCGGAGGCTATGGAAATCTTGTGCCCCAGCTTTTTCAGAATCTGACTGCACAGATACAGGCCGATTCCGGTGGAATGCTCATTGCCGTGTCCGTTATAGCCGGTATAGCCCTTCTCCAAGACACGCGGCAAATCCTCCGCGCGAATCCCGATTCCGCTGTCCTCTATAACCAGCGCGTTCCCGTCCTCGGCATAGATGGCAATCCGGCCCGCGGGCGTATACTTGATCGCGTTTGCCAGAAGCTGCTCCACCACAAAGGCCAGCCACTTCTCATCCGTCACCGCGCGGACATTCACCGCCGTGTAGTCCAGCTTGATTTTCCTGCGGATAAACAGCCGCGCGTATTTGTGCACCGCCTCCTTGATCACAGGATCCAAATCCGTCTCCCGAAGCAGGAAGTCGGTACTCTCCGAATCCAGACGAATATATTGGAGCGCCATCTCCACATACTGCTCAATCAGAAAAAGCTCCTCCTGCTCCTCCGCACGGTTTTCCTCCACGCGCTCCTCCTGAAGCAGCAGGCGCATCGCGGAAATCGGCGTCTTAATCTGATGCACCCACAGGGCAAAATACTCCTTGAAATCCTTTGCGCGCCGCTCGGCCGCATTCTCCCCGTTGACTTTCTCCGCCATCAACAGACGCAGCAGCTCCTGATACTCCGCCTCAATCGGCGTGTCAGGCACCGTCATGTCGCTCAGCGAGACGGCAATGCTCCTTTCAAGCCTTTCCAGCTCCCGATATTTTCTGCGGAACCGATGGTATCCGGCGCTGAGCATGATCGCCGTCAGAACCAGACACACGCCCATCCCGTAGGCAATCTCCGCCGCCGCAACCCCGTTCACCAGCAGCACGCCGCTCATCACAAGCCCCGTGAGCAGAAGCATCCCAAGCCACCCCGCGTACATTTTCAGATAAGCCCAAAACAATTGTATTCCCCGCATCACCCGATTCGATACCCAATCCCTTTCTTTGTCGTGATAAAATCCGTCAGCCCAATCTCCTCCAGCCGCTTTCTGAGACGGTTGACGTTGACGGAGAGGGTATTCTCGTCCACATAGCTGTCGCTCTCCCACAGCTTCGTCATCAGCGTTTCCCTGCTCACGACCTTCCCCTTGTTCTCCATCAGGGTTTGAAGAATCTTCCACTCATTTTTCGTCAGCTCCAGCTTGCTGTCATGGTAGGTCAGCGTCGCCTCGGTCAGGTTGAGCAACGCGCCCTTATGCTCCAGCAGCATCGTCTGTCCCGTAAAATCATAGGTTCTTCGCAGCATCGCCTGAATCTTGACCGTCAGCACTTCCAGGTCAAAGGGCTTGGCGATAAAGTCATCCCCGCCCATATTGACCGCCATCACGATATTCATGTTGTCGGACGCGGAGGAGACAAAGATCACCGGCACCTTGGACACCTTGCGGATCTCGCCGCACCAATAATAGCCGTTGTAGTACGGAAGCTTCACGTCCATCAGGACAAGCTGCGGCGCAAACTCCGTAAACTCCGCCATAATATTTGAAAAGTCAGCGGTGCAGCGCACCTCATAATCCCAGCCCTGCAGATGCCGTTTCATGCTGCGGGCAATCATCTCATCATCCTCTACAATGTAAATGCGATACATGCTTCCTCTCCGTTTCCGTGTATAATACTTTTTACTATACAGGAAATCGCCGCCAAATACAATGTCCGGACGGCCTAAAGAATCGATGATTTCATCAGCGCTTCCTCAGAAACGATCCTCCTGCTTTTGCCTATGTCGCAATTCCCGCATACTGTGTCATATAGAGTTCATAATATTTTCCCTTCCTCGAGAGCAGCGTTTCATGGTCTCCGCTCTCCACAATCCGGCCATGATCCATAACGACAATCATATCCGCGTCGCGAATGGTGGAAAGGCGATGCGCGATCACAATGCTTGTCCGATTCTGCATAACTCGGTGCATGGCGTCCTGAATGGCCTTTTCCGTGCGGGTATCCACATTCGAGGTTGCTTCATCCAGTATCAGAATTTGAGGATCCGCCACAAAAGCGCGGGCAATCGCGAGCAATTGGCGCTGTCCCTGACTGATATTGTCGCCGGAACCGGTCAGAACCGTGTCATAGCCCTGCGGCAGCATCTCAATCATCTCCCTGCAGCGGCTCATTCTTACCGCGGCTTCGATTTCATCAAAACCGGCGTCCGCGTTTCCATATTTCAGATTGTTTAAAACCGTGTCCGAAAACAGAACCGTATCCTGCAAGACAATCGCAACCCTCCTGCGCAGCGCATCCCGCGAAATATTCTTTACATTTTGCCGGTTCAGAAGAATTTCACCTTCATCAATATCGTAGAATCGCATCAGCAGATTCACCACCGTAGTCTTCCCGCTCCCGGTTGCTCCCACAAGCGCCACCTTTTTACCGGACGGAACCGTCAGCGTAAAATCGTGCAAAATCGGACAGCCCGGCACATATGAAAACCGCACGTTTCTAAATACAACCGTCGCGTTTTCCGCTTCCTCAAGCGCTTCTCCCGTTTTGTCCTCATTCTCCTCATCAAGCACCATGAAAACGCGCTCCGCGCCGGCTATCGCCGTCTGCAGCTGTCCGTATACCTGCGCAAGCTCGTTGATCGGGCGGCTGAACTGCTTGGCATAGACAATAAAGGCTGAAATAACGCCTACCGAAATGAGGCCGTTGATGGAGAAATATCCGCCGAAAGCGGCAATGATGACAAAGCCGATATTCCCGATGCAGTTCATTACCGGTCCCATGACGCCGCTAAAGACATCCGTCCGAATCCCCGCCTTTGTGAGAGAATCCGAAGTCCTGCAAAATTCCTCCGCCGTGATTTCCTGATGATATATGACCGCTTCCGCAGGCCAATTCCATACAAAACAGTCCGGAACCTGACCTTTCGCCATGTTCCGGACTGCCTGAATGTCTACATATATCTCCCTATATCTCTGCCGCGTACCCCTTTTTCTGAAGATAACCGAGAATAATCTCCGCGGAGGCCTGCTCGCCAATGGAGCTGTCAATACACAGGTCATAGTTGTCGGAGTACGCCCAATCCGTTCCCGTGACAGACTGATAATAGTTTGCCCGCGCCGCGTCCGAATGCGCAAGGTTCTTCTCCGCCTGCTGCCGTGTATCTCCGTACATTTCCATAACCTTCTTGATGCGGTACGCCTTCGGCGCATGGATAAAGATACGGACAACATCCGAATGCTCCCGAAGCACATAGTCCGCCGCGCGTCCAACGATAACGCAAGAGCCGTTATCGGCAATCTTCTTGATAATTTTGTCCTGCGCCACAACGGCCTGCTGCACAATCGTCGTGCTCATATACAGCTCCTTCAACCGCTCCGGCGAGTTCTTGTTGATGTCGGAAATAAACTCTGCCGCAAGCCCGCTCTCCTGCGCCGCCAAGGCCGTCACTTCTTTATAGTAGCAGGAAACCCGCAGCATCTCGGCAAGCAGTTGTCCAATCCGCTTTCCCGCGGAGCCGTGCTCTCTCGAAATGGTGACAATCACGCCCGCTCTCGACGGCCGGATACTGCCGTCCGCCACAGCTTCCGTCTGCGGCGCCGCCTGAAGCTCCCGCCACAGTCTGAGCATGACCACCGCCGTAATCAGCATTGCGATTACATCCGCGATGGGCGCCGCCCAGAAAATACCGGTCACACCGAGAAATATCGGCATAAGAATGGAAAAAACAATTAGCAACAAATCCCTCAAAATCGCAAGGGGAGCGGCTGCCTGCGCCCGTCCGATGGACTGTAAAAAGATGGCGCAGACCTTCTGCACACAGGTAAATAAGATTAACAGCAGATAAATCCGCAGGCAGTGCACCGCAAATTCCATATACAGCTCTCCGTCCGAACCAAACAGGCGGATAAACGCATTGGGGAATACCTCAAACAGGAACATGCATACAACGCCGACAATCGCCGTCCATTTTATGACAGCCTTTAAAAGCTCCCGCACGCGGTCGAGCTTTTGTGCGCCGTAATTATAGCCCACTATCGGCTGTGCGCCCGCGGCAATACCGATTGCGATATTCAGCACAATCTGAAACAGCTTCATAATAACGACAAACGCCGCCAGCGGAATATCCGCCCCATAGACCGAAGCCGCCCCGTATTTTACAAGCAGGATATTGTTTACCACCGTGATGACTACAATTGACAGTTGTGTCAGAAGGCTGGAGGTTCCCAGCGCCATAATCTGCTTGAGCTGTTTTATGTCGATCCGGAAGCTTTCCGCCCGCAGCCGGAAGGTCTTGCTCCTCAGCAGGTAGGCAGCGCAAATCAGGAAGCTGACGAACTGCCCCAAGATGGTCGCATAAGCGGCTCCCTTAATCCCCAAATCCAGCACAAAAATTGCCAGCGGGTCTCCCACAATGTTAATCAGAGCGCCCACAAGCATCGCACCCATCGCATAGCGGGGGCTCCCGTCCGCGCGGATAATGGACGCCAATGTGTTCTGCGTCATGGCCAGCGGCATCATAATATAGATGATTTTCCCATAGTCATGCGCGAGGGCAATCGTCGCATCCGTAGCGCCGATCAGGCGGAGCAGCCCGTCTCCCCATAAATAGCTGATTAAAATGATCACCACGCCAGAGAGAAAGGAAAAAAGAATACTGTTTCCAATGCCTCTGTGCACGGTTTTCGTCTCATTTCTGCCCTGCGCCACGCTCAAATACGCCGCCGCGCCGTCGCCGAAAAACAGGGACATTCCCCAGCCTATAACGGTAATCGGGAAAATGACGCCCGTCGCCGCGTTTCCCAAATAGCCTATGCCGTTTCCGACAAAAATCTGGTCCACAATGTTGTACAGGCATGAGATGATCAGCGATGCAATACAGGGAATGCAGAATTTTGTAAGAAGCTTCCCTATCCTCTCTGTTCCAAGATAATTACTCGTTTCCATAATTTCCTCCTTCATTTGCGGAACTCCGATACAGGCGCGACAGTCTGATTTTGTTCGTATTTCCACTGCCAAAGACCCTGTGAATCAAAAACGGCGCATGCAAACCACATGTGCCGATAAAAAGACACATGCACTCCTTTGTCCCGTAATCAGATTTACGCGCAAAGCGCCACATGTGTCGTTAGGTATTTCCGCTCATTTAATTCTCGATTATTCTATCGTGTGAATTTTAAAAAGTCAAGAAAATTTTTTGTTGATTTTTTCGCCCGCTTCGCGTTGCATACTGCGGTATATCCGCTCATAGAATGCGCTCCGGTCGCCGCCGCTCTCGTAAGCGTCCTCGATAACGCCGTCTGCCAGAAACAATATTTTCTTACAATAGCTCGCGACCAGCGGGTCATGTGTCACCAGCACGATTGCCTTGTGATTCTCAAGATTGATTCGCCTGAACCACTCCATGATATTTACCGCCGAGGCCATATCCAGATTGCCCGTCGGCTCGTCCGCCAGAAGCACATCGGGATTGTTGGATAAGGCTCTGGCAATCGCCACCCGTTGCTGCTCCCCGCCCGAGAGCTCATAGGGATACTTCTTCAAGAGTCCCGATATTTCCAAAAAGTCCGCATTCCTGTCAACCTCTGCCCGCATCACCCGATAGCCCGTATGGTTCAGCACCATCGGCAGCATGATGTTTTCCTCCACGGACAAATTGTTCATCAAATTAAACTCCTGAAACACAAAGCCAATCCTGTTTCGCCGAAGCGCGGCCAGTTCCTCCGACTTGAGCCGCCGTACATCCGTCTCATCATAACAGACCTTCCCTTTCGTCGGCCTGTCTATCATCCCGATTATTTTCAGCAGCGTCGTTTTCCCGCATCCCGAGCGCCCCATAATTCCCGTAAAATCCTCCCGCTCTACCTTGAAATCAATCCCCTTTAAAACAGGATACTCCCTGTCTCCGGACATTCTGCCCACGATGGACCGGTTATAGCTTTTCCTTACTCCGCTTATCCTTACCAGACTCACCCTGCACACTCCTCTCTGCATATCCGCCTCTTTATCCGGTGAAAATACATCGCATTCAAACATACAAGCAACAGTTGAAACGGAATATATCGGCCGACAAACTCTTTGACGAACGTCCCGCCCCCGTCCATCTGCGCAAGCATGTACACTCCCGACAACACAATGGAAATCACAATCGGCAGCGCCAATATCCGCCGATACTCCGCGGCCATCGCTCTGCGGACGGATTGCTCCGACATTCCGATGTGGTACAGCAGTCCATACCTCTGTTTCAGAACCGGCAAATCTCCCTGCATTTTCAGCGCAAAAATTCCAAAGCATGACAAAAGGCAAAAGCCCCCTGTAAAAATACTGATAATTTTCACAAAATCCATATGCTCCTTTGCTTTTCGCAAAAATGCACACCGCCAAAATACGGCTGCGTCTTTTCCCTGAAAACAATTTCCATACTGCTCAAATTCCCGCTGCATACTTCCCTTTTTTGCGATAACATGATACCCGCCAACGTGACTGTCTGCAATCACCATCTCCGGCAGCACCACAAATTCCCGCAGGGCATCGGGCTTCTCCGTCCCAAAAATAATCTCATTGCGCACCTCTGTAACGGCAAGAAATTCCTCTTCGCTCAAATATATCCGCTCCGGACACTCCGCCACCGCCGCGGTCGCTTCATTTATCAGTAACGCCGTCCCCTCAGCCAGATGAATATCTCTGTCCGTCAGCCAACGGTATTCCCTGTCCGATATGCAGAAATATCCTTTATCCGCCACATTTATATCCCTTTTGTCCGCATATCCCCTGACCGCCGCCACACTGCTTTCGCCGGTCAGCTCCTTTGGCAGCCCCGCCAATTCATCATCCCGCACCACCGCCACAAATCCATAGGGATATTCCGCGCTGTCCACATCCTCCGGCATCTGCGAAATGACAGCAGCCCCCGTAAAAAACAAAATCACAAAATCCAACACAAGCATAAGAAACAGCAGTCTGCAATTGCTTTTAAATCTGTAATAAAACATATTTAAAGCGAGCATGTGGGTATAATAAAAATTCTTAAAACACTTCAAAATCAGCAATATCAGACTTCCGCCAAAGGACATCAAAAGATATACCCCCGCCAAGCATACAGTTATACTGACAAAATGATACAGGAAATTTTCCTGTCGGAGCAGACGCATCGCACCAGAAACCAAAACGACGCCTCCGACCGCCAAAAACCATGTCCTGTCATGCCGCCGCTCTCTTTTCACTTCCCTGCGCTGCATTCCCGACAAATCCCTTTTGCCAAAATACAACAGTATCAGCGGAAGCTCTGCCGAAAACAATATCAGATTGACCCTCACCACATCCCCGAGCACTTGCAGCGTGTCCGCCCATGAGAATACTACCTCATATCGAGACAGCGCAAGAACGCCAAAAAGCAATGCAGAAAGCGTCCCTCCCGCCAGCATTCCCACCATCAAAGAAAAGGCGTAAATCAGCGCAAACTCCACGGCCCAAAATCGGAATAGGAATTTCCTGCTGCTCCCCAACATCAGCAAAAGACTGTAATCCCTGTTTTTGGTTCTGACATAATGCCCCGTCGCATAAAGCACGAAAAACACCGATACCGCCCCCGCAATCAGGAAAAGCGACATGCAAATCCAGCCCAGATTCCCCGCCTTTTCATTCAGTCCATATCTGCCATTTATCGCGAGAGCCGCCCTTAAAAACAGCTCCAACGCAACGGACAGAATAATGCTGAACGCATAGAGCAGCACATTTCTCCTGTCTGTATTTTTGTAGACCAGTCTCACCAGCATACCGCGCCCTCCTACTGCTCTATGTTTTTCAACAGCTTTTCAAGCATTTCCACATATCCCTTAAAATTGGCAATCCCCGTCTCCGTCAGTCTGTACGAGCTCTGCGGCTTTTTGTTGACAAATTCTTTTCTGCATGTAATATAGCCCCATTCCTCCAGTTTCGTAAGCTGTGCGCCCAGATTGCCCGATGTCGCATCCGTATATTTTTTTAACTCCATAAAATTTTTCTCTCCCGTAACCAGCGCCGATATGACGGAAAGCCTCAATTTATTGCCAAATACCTCCGGCATCGAAGAAATATCCACGTTATCGCTCTCCCTTTCCCCTCAGATAAATTCCGAGCGCTATCATTCCCACGGACATCACCGCGGCTGTCAAGAGCATATCCAAGCCTATATTGACATTGTTTCCATGCAGACGGCCCACGCAGATTTCAAGACCCGTTCCCGCCAAAACCACATATAACGCCACAACCGCAGCCGTCACCCACCGTATCAGGCTGTCCTGTATGATAAAGCCCAAAACAAAGCAGCCGATAATCGGAAATACAAAGGTCAGCGTCCTTTGATAGAAATATACGTCCCGCTGTTCAAAGTTCAGGATGGAGAAAAGCATTCGGAATGCCTCCCCTCCAATCAGAAGGACACCCCAGATATTGATCAGGCTCAGGCTCAAATCGTTGTTGCGTCGTTTTAATTTGCCGCGGTAAATCAAAAACAGTACAATATACCCGACAATCGCAACGTAGTTCAGCCTCCTGAAAATCATCCAAAGGGAATACCCCACCTGCTCCATTCTGCTCAAAGCTTGGAACATCACTGCATACAGCAAATAAGTTATGGCGTTTATTACACCGACAGCGGCAAAGAAATCCGCTATTCTCGAAAAATCGTTCTGGGTTCTGTCAATTACCTTTTTAATCAGATTGACCTCTTCAATGGCCTCGGTTATGTTCTGTGTCATAAGTATTCCTCCTTTTTAGTCTATTTTATAGACTAATCTATATTATAGTCAATACTTGTGTTTTGTCAAGACATTTGCCAAAAAACATTGACTTTAAATTGAATAAACGCGGTATTTCTGCTATACTGTAAAAAAACGCAAGCTCCGCAGCTTGCGTTCAAAGAATTTGCCGCGCCTGCGCTGCCTGTCATGCTTGCATTGATTACGCGCTGCAAATTCTTTCCTGACTTCCGCTACATTTATTGCAACTTCCCAACGGATAAAAAATGCAAGCTCCGCAGCTTGCGTTCAAAGAATTTGCCGCGCCTGCGCTGCCTGTCATGCTTGCATTGATTACGCACTGCAAATTCTTTCCTGACTTCCGCTACATTTATATTGCAACTTCCCAACGGATAAAAAACGCAAGCTCCGCAGCGACGATTGAATACTTCACGCTGTCGCAATTTCTTTCCTGACCGCCGCTACGATTACCGCAATTTCCTATACCGATTAAGAAGGAGGAAGGTATGCCGGAAACAAAGGCAGATATAATAGTAAACAGAAAATACAAGGACCGACTTTTCAGGCTGCGATTCGGTTCAGCGGAATATAAGGAGGATGTTCTGTCCCTCTACAATGCATTGAATGGGACAGCGCACAATAACGCTGACGACATCACCATCACGACAATAGACGACGCCATTTACATCAGGATGAAAAATGATGTGTCGCTCCTGTTGGATGGAAACATGTCCCTCTGGGAACAGCAGTCTTCCATAAATCCCAACATGCCTGTGAGAGGACTTCTGTATTTCGGGAATTTATATAACCAATATATTAAGAATAATAAATTAAACATCTATGGGAAAAAGCTGCAAAGAATACCGACGCCACAGTATATCGTGTTCTATAACGGCGCGGAAGAGCTTGCTCCCATCAGTAAGCTGCGGCTGTCCGACGCTTTTATAAACCCGACAGACAACAATGATTTCGAGTGGACCGCCAAGGTCTACAATCTCAACAAAGGCAAAAACGAGGACTTGTTAAAGAACTGCAGGCCTTTGTATGAATATATGGAACTGGTCAACCGCATCCGCGATAACCAAAAATCAGGGATGGACATAAAAGAGGCGGTAAACACGGCTGTTGACAGTTGTATCTCAGCCGGCATTATGACGGCATTTCTAAGCAAGCATAAAGCGGAGGTGATGAATGTGTGTATAACGGAATTTGATGAGGAAATCTATACTGAGGGCATCCGTGAGGAAGGACGCGAGGAGGGACTTGACCTTGGGTTAAAGGCGCTCGTCTGCAGTCTCAAGGATTTTCTGCCCGATTTTGAGGCAGTCTATCAGGCGGTCATCAAAAATCAGGAATATAGCGGCGTTTCCACCGAACAAGTAAAGAAATATTATTAATTCAAGGAAACGCTGATTTTCATCAGCGTTTCCTTGAAACTCCGGCAGCCAAATAATGCGCTATGACATACCGCCCGCCTATCTCCCATAGCGCACCCTCTCATACTCCACATGAAGCGTCTGCATCGCCGCATCCTCCGCAAGCCCCGCCTTGGCCTCAATCTCCACGGGCGCCTCATACGCCGCAGGCCGCTCCTTGCGGTGCTTTCGGATGGTCCGCTTATACAGCCGCTTGATTTTCACTGTCTCACTGTCCTGCTCGCGCGCCGTCAATGTGACACTCTTGTCACTTTTTCTCTTCTCCAAATCCTCGACCTTATCCCCGTTGTCGTCAAGCTCCTTGCGAAAGTCCTCAAATATCCGTTTAATCGCCATCACAATCCCCCAGACAAGGATGACCACGCCCGCAATTCCCAACACCCAAAACAGCGCATCCCAGAACTTCGACGGCTCCGGCGCCTCCCCCATGCTCTCCGCAAGCAGCTCCGGCAGCCCGCCCATATCGGCAGTGGGCGCCTGAAATTCCATGCTGCTCTCATAGGCCGACGGCACCAGCGGCACGTCCCCGAACCACTCCCGCACATCCGTGTACCGCCTTGCGTCCGCCATCAGAAAGGACGGCACCGCCGCCGCAAGCAGAAGCGCCGCGTACAGACACAGCATCCCGCCGCTCACCGCGTAGAGACGCCTCCTGGGAATGCCCTTCGTCCGCCTGTTGAGCGTCAGATACTGCTCCGTAGTCCCGAAAAAGGTGTACGCCAACGCCAAGAACAGATAGACAACCGCACAGAAAAGGGCGGTATCACACAGAAGCTTTGCATTAAAGAAAATGCCGACAATGTACATGACAATAAAATACCCGTTTCCCATCGACGGCCTGTTTAGAAAGCTGTCCTTATTCAGCTCAAAGGGGTTCATCTCCCGCCTGCTGAGAAACCGCTGACGCCTTATCCTGTCCGCAAGGCGTATCCCCACGAGGACAACCGTCTCCACAAGCATACCGACGCGATAGCAGACCGCGGGCATTCCCGCAAAGTCCCGCTCCCCCACAAGCAGCGGCACACCGACTGTCAGCCCGTAGACCGCCGCAAGCAGTCCCGCGCTGACAAGGATATACCCCCCCAACGTCCGCACGCGCTTTACCGCGACTCCCGTAACCACCACAGGCACCGCGATCAGCAGGCATTTCATATAGAATACCGCCGTCCCCTCCGGCGCGGTGAGCGAACAGAGCGCGTAGACAAGCGGAATAAACAGCGAGAAAATAAGCGTCGCATGAATCCATTCCAATATTTCCAAAAATCTGTTCATTGCCTGTCCACCTCCCTCACCAATACCCGTATGTTTTTCCCGCTCCTGATGGAGGAAGCCTCCTCCTGCGGAGCCTCTCCCCGATGCACCGGATAAACGACAATCGTCTGTTTCTCTCCGGCGCGCTTTTTGATCGCCTCAAACAGCGTGTCGTTCAGGTTCTTCGTGATAAAGACGAGCAGCGTGTCCTCCGTCACCGAATAGCCGCCAAACTCCGTCTCATAGGAATGCGCCCCGTCCTCAAGCCGATACTCTGCAAGCATGTGCTCCATATGGATCAGCAGCCCCTTCTCATTCGTCGGTGCAAAGCCGCTCTCCCGACCTTCGGCGTCAGCGCCGCCGTTGAAGCAGAATCCCACCTCAATCCCCTGCCGCAGCAGTCTGCGCACCAGTGTGGCCGTGATGGCAATACTCTCCTCGACCAAATCCTCGTGCTTCAAGATCCCCGTATCCTCCACATCCAGAAACAGCATCGCCTTTTGGGACAGCACGGAATCAAAGGTGTTGACCATCAACGCCCCCGTCTTGGCGCTCGCCTTCCAATTGATGGTTTTCATCGGATCGTCAACAGTGTAATCCCGGATGGTGCGGAAGGCGAAAGGATCCTCATACAGCCGCTTCGCACACTGCAGCGTCCCCAGCATCCGCTCGCACAGCGACATAATATCTGACACATTTGTCATTTTTGCGTAGACATATATCGCCGCGTCACTCTGAAATGTCTTGCTGAGCCGCTTCTTATGCAGAAGGGAATATGTAATCAAATCCGCCTCCCTGACCTCATAATACCCGCGCCGCGTGCATTTGAGCGGAATCTCCCGCGTAATCTTCTGCCTGCCAAGCACCGCGAAAATATCCAGCTTGTAAATAAAATCGCTCACATTGGCGTTGTCCTCCTCCGCAAAATCGAGCTCCCTTTTGGTGTGAAAGCCCACCTCAAGAACCGGAAGCGGCATCGCCTTGCGATTCTCAATCACCTCATAAAGCTTTGTGGCCTCCCCCGCATAGAGGGCATCTGTCTCAAAACGAAGCCTGACCGCGATATTTTTCGCCCAATGCTGCCTGTAATACAGGTTCCATATCGCCGTAACCAACCCTACCGCAAGTATAAAATATAATATCATCTCTTTGACCAATCCTCTGTGGGCAGCGCGACACTGTTCAAAAGTCCCTGTATCAGCGCATTTTTCTGTGCCTCCTCAAGCTCTCCGATCAGCCTGTGGCTCAGCACGGGAACCGCAACCGCCTTGATATCCTCCGGCACGACATAGTCCCTGCCCTCCACAAGCGCAAAGCCCTGCGCCGCGCGCGCAAACGCAAGGGTTCCTCTGGGGCTTACGCCCTGAACCGCACTTCCCTGCGCGCCGCCCTTATGCCGCCTGGTCTCCTGCACGAGTGACACGATATAGTTCTTCAAGTCGTCATGGATAAATACCTCGCGGCAGGCCTGCTGAAGCTTTCTGACATCCTCGTCCGTGCACACTGCCTCAATCCGCGCCAGCGGCTCCTCACGAATATAGCGGTCGAGCATCTCCCGCTCCTGCGCCTGCGTCAGGCTTCCCATGGTAATCTTCATAATGAATCGGTCAAGCTGCGCCTCCGGCAGCGGAAAACATCCGATGGTCTCCACCGGATTCTGTGTGGCGAGCACAAAGAAGGGCGCACCCAGACTGCGCGTCGTGCCGTCCACTGTCACCTGTCCCTCCGCCATGCATTCCAGAAGGCTCGACTGCGTTCTCGGCGTCGCGCGGTTAATCTCGTCCGCCAGCAGAATGTTGGTGAATACCGGCCCCTCCTTAAAGGTGAAGGCGCCCTTCTCCTGATTAAAAAACGACAGTCCTGTCACATCGCTTGGCAGTAAATCCGGCGTGAACTGCACCCTGTCGAACTTACAGCCCATCGACTTCGCAATCGTCTTGGCAAGCACGGTTTTTCCCGTGCCCGGGACATCCTCCAGCAGGACATGTCCGCCCGCGGCGACAGCCGCCAGCAACAGGCGCGTGACCTCCCGTTTCCCTATAATAACCTTTGATACATTCTCCTCGATTTCCGACAATATATGCGTACCCTGCATGTTTTCCTCCATTTCTGCGCGTAACATTTCAGCAAAGCTGAAATTGCTCAGCTCTTTTGCGTTTTTCAAAGCTGTGCGCCGAGCGCTCACAGTTCTATTTTACGGTAAAGTTCCGACACAAACAATAGTTATTGTGTGAATAATGTGATTTTTAGTAACAGTTCAGCCATGCAGAAATGATTATGCAAATTGACCGCGGGAGCTTGCTCACTAAGGGCAATTTGCATAACCATTTCTATAGGGCGGACGCCCGACATGAAATAATTTGCCGACCAATTTGTAAATTATTTGGTTATAATGTATATTCTGGCAAATTATGAATGGCATGGCTGAACTGTTACGATTTTTAAATCCCGAAAATCCTTCATAAATGATTTCTCCTGTTCATAGAATGTACAAATGCTTGCAAAAGGAGAACCCTTTTTCAGATTATGAAGGATTATATCGAGGAAAGAGCAGTCTCTATCGCTATTTATATTATTGAGAACAACGCAACGGTGAGACAGACTGCCAAGGCTTTTGGCATCAGCAAATCGACCGTACATAAGGATGTCACCTCACGGCTGATGCAGGTGAACCCCACTCTTGCGAAGCAGGCGAGGGCCGTGTTGGACGTCAACAAATCGGAGCGCCACATCCGAGGCGGACTTGCTACCCGCGAAAAGTATCTGCACTCAAAAAATGCGGGCTAGTCAAGCCCGCATGCCACCTCCGCCATCAGCCGTCCCACGATGGTAATCAGCCCGAAATCGGTTGCGCCCGTTTTCGGCGCTCTGTTAAAGAAATCAAACGATACCAGCGCAGCCGGCTTTCCCTCCCGAAACGCCGCGCACTGTATGAGCTTCTTCGTCTCCTGAAGCTCGTACTGCCGGCAAAGCTCCGGACACATGCCGCTCAGGCGCTCAAGCTTCCCCTCCGTGTACACGCCGTTTGCGTCAAACAGCTTCAAATAGGCCTGCTCCTGCGCATAGGTGAGCTTCTCAATCGGATGAAAATACTTGCCCGAGGCCTGTACCCTGTGCAGATCCGGACCGCTGTAAACGGCAACCCCGTCAATGTCAAAATAGCTGCGCAGCTTCTCCATCGCCGTCCCGAGCGCCTCCGCGCCCTCGCGGTAAAGCGTCACGACCAGCTCCGACATCTCCGCCGCCTTCTTCTCATCGCTCACGACCGCCTTGATGCCGATGCTGCGCTCATCCATCGCCTCGTCCACGACATTCCCGTGCTTTTTCTCGTCATAGATAATATATCGGTTCTTCCCCTTTTCCTTCGCGATATACAGCGCCTTATCCGACTTGCGGAACAGCTCCTCAAAATCCGCCCCGTCGTCGGGGGACTTGGACACGCCGCAGGAAAGCGTAATCCTGAGGGAATCCTTTATATCTTGGAACGCCCATTCCACATGCTTTGAGACAATCTTGAGGATACGGCGCAGCTCCTCCTCATCGGAAACGCTGTCAAACACAATCATAAACTCATCGCCGCCAAAGCGCCCCACCATGCCGCGCGAATCGACCGCGCTCCGAATGATTTCCGACACTTTCGAGAGAACCTCATCCCCGAACATATGCCCGTAGCCGTCGTTTATCTTCTTGAAATCATCCACGTCTATCATCGCAAGGTATATCGACCTTCCCTCCTGAAGCTTCTCCATCGCGTACTCGTGGATGGCGCGCTTGTTGAACAGCCCCGTGCCAGGGTCTACCGCGCTGTCGCTGAGATAGTATTTCTTCTCCGCCTCCTCCGCGCCCGCGATATCCATGATTCCCACAATCATCGTAAGCGCGTTATCATTGTAGAACGCATTGCCCTTGAGTTCGCAGCGGCCATGCCGCCCCTCAAAGAACACACTGACATCCACCGACGTGTGGAAATAGTCCGCACCCTTTTTCAGAAATTCATACAATATCTCAAATTCACTCTGCTGGCTCACGCTGTATTTCCCCGGAGTATTCACATTCCGCCGCAGCTCCTCAAGCGGCCTTCGCAGCAGCGGCTCGCTCTTGACGTTGACATAGCGGTAAATATTCATCTCGTCCGTAGCAGGCGTATACTCAAAATACAGCGAGGTGGAAAGGCTCATAAACTCTCTGTACTTCTTCACGATCCCCACATAGGTGATGTATCTGTCCTTGATTTCCATAAAATTACAGAATTCCAGGCTGAAGGACGGATACCCGTCGATGATCTTTCCGTTCCGCCAAAGCTCCATGTAGAGCAGACGATAGTGGTTCTCTGCGTTTTTCATCCGCACGATCACATACTGGCGCCCTTCGGAAAGCTTTTCAACCGTCCGTATAAAAGCCTCCACATCATCCGGATGCAGCAGATCCGGCATTGAATAGCAGGAATTCTTCCCGACAAAATGATAAAAGCTCTCGTCACCGTCCACAAAAAAGTAATCCTTCCTCAAGGAAGCCTTCCCGTAATAAGCGATATATCCGCCTGCCTGGGGCTTATACTCCGTAATGTTTACCTTATCCATCCCATATTTCCTTTATCATTGTATGATTTCGCAGTTTCACAATAATTGTACACCGGTTCCGCCCAAAATGGAACAAAAAACTGAAAATTTATCCGTGTAATCCCAAAAATTAGTATAATTATTTTATCTTTTTGTGTCAGATTTCAACCGATTGGGAAGTATTCTATATGAACGCTGATAAAACCGTTTTATGAATCGTTCTGTGTAATAATCGTTCATCACCGGAAAGGAGTATCTATGGATCCGAATCGTGAAGCCAAGGAGCTGTTCGAGCGCTATGCCGATATGGTGTACCGAATTTCCATATCCTACGGGCATCCGCCCCACCTGTCAGAGGACATCGTTCAGGACGTGTTTCTGCGGTATCTCAGGAAAAAGCCGCATTTTGAGAACAGCGGGCACGAAAAGGCCTGGTTTATCCGTGTGGCTGTCAACTGCTGTAAGAGCCTGTCCACATCCGCATGGATGAAGCGCGTCGAACCGTTGGAGGAGGCGGACCAAATTGCAATGCCTCCCCACTATACGGAGGAGCACGAGCTGTATGAGCTGCTGTCGCGGCTTCCCTCGAAATACCGCGTCCTCCTGTACCTGCGCTATTATGAGGACTATCCCGTAAAAGACATCGCGGCGCTTCTGCATATAACGCCGAATCTGGTATCTGCCAGACTTCTGCGGGCCAAGAAGCAATTGAAGCAGGAACTCTTAAAGGAAAGCACACTTTTACCAAGAAAGGAGCAGATTTGAAAATGAATGAGAAAGTATTTAAAGATATGTATCGACAGCTTCACTTGACGGAAAAACAGAAAAACAGAATATGGAACCGATTGGAGGACGCCGCGGAATCTCCAAAGGCCCGCCCGCGCTTTGCCTTCCGCATGGCCGCCTGCGCAAGCGCGCTCCTGCTGTCCGGCGTGACCGTATTTGCCGCGGGAGGCCTGCCGATCGCGGAGAAAATCGCGGCGGCGATGGATTTCTTTACCGGAGGCGATCAGGAGCTGACCGATGACCAAAAGTCCATCTACGCGCAGTACGGCAATGCGCTGGATAACGAAATCCCGCTGGCGCACGGCACCCTCTGTCTGGACGCCGCGCTGTACGACACGCATTATCTCTTTATTCCGTTTACCTTCCGCGTCCATGAGGATGCCGCGGTAACCGCCGGAGAAAGCATTGGCGATACGCCGCTGTACCAAACCCTCCTGAACGCCGAGCTTCCCGATCTGCAAATTTATGCGGACGCAAAGGAAAGCGCCATGGGAGGCCGTTTTACCATGCTGAACCCTGAGGTCGCGGCGGACGGCACGCTGACCGGAAGCTATCTGGTCAGCATCGAAAGGGACGCTTTTAAGGCCGGTGACAGCATTCGGCTTGTCCGCCTCGGGACAGACGAGGACGGTGCGCTCACCGAAGAACTCCTCACCACCTTTACGCTTGGCGCCATGTTGGACAGCCAAAGCATTCCGGTGGACGCCGCGCTGTTTCAGGCGGGAGGCGCCGCTGAGGACGCTTCCCCCTACCAACTGGCGGGAATCACCGTGGACAGCGTGACGATTTCGCCCCTGTCCCTCTGCTTTACAGGCACCATGGACGAGGAGGGCCAGACCCATTCCGGACAGCTCTCCCACCTGTGGTTCAAGAACACCTCTGTCATAGGAAAGGATGGGGAACCCGCAGCCCTGTCAAAGAGCGGCGCAAGCTACGCTCACGACGCCGGAGAAGGCTGCTGTACCTATACCATGCTGCTGTTGTTCGACGCCCCGCTGTCCTTATCGGAGGTCTCCGGAATCCGAATCCGAAATGACGGCTGGGATGTGGACGTATGGATTCCCGTCTCGTCCGACACAAGCCTTTCATGGCGGTAAACGCTTAAAAGAAGCCCGATCATAGCGGCATAGGTCAGGGTTGCCGCACCGCCATGGGACAGAAACGGAAGCGCCACTGTGATAATCGGGTATAAGCCCACATTGAGCAGCAGCCCCTCGATGCTGTTCACGAAGAGCACCATCGCGCAGGACGCAGCCACCGTCCGCCCAAGTCGATTCTTCTGGCGGACGGTGACGCGGGCCGCGCGTGCAAGCAGGAGCACAAGCGCCAGCGCCAATCCCAAGCCCGCAAGCAGTCCGTACCTTATCATCAGTTGAAACGGCAGAAAGGTAGTTTGTCCAAAGGTTACGCCGACGGAGGATTCGTCAACAGGCAGCCCGCCAATCCATCTCGCGCACGCAAGATTTTCCCGAATAATGTTGTACAGATACCCCGCGCCGCCCGCATATGCCTGCGGATTCAGCAGTGCCCGCAGCCGCATTGCCTGATAGCTTGCGCCAAAGCAGAATACCCCGCCGATTGCCAGCATCGGTATGACGACAAGCAGCAGAATCATCAGCGCGATTGCCTGCCTCCTGCCAATCCGGAACCGGCCGTCCCAAAGCGACAGCGACAGCAGCACGCTGCCTATAAGGTACAGATTTGCCGCCGCCGGAACACTCGACGCACACCGCATCACAAGCAGCGCCGTCAGGAAAAGCAGCGCAATCCCCTTGCACACCGCTGCGTATCCCTCTCCCCGAATCCGATACAGCGCGCCCGCAAAAATCGGCGCGTAGAGATACGACACCATCTGCAGCGGCTCGACTCTTCCATTGTGCCGCTCTCCCATAAAGCTCCAGAGGAGAAACACGGCCGTCCAGACAAAATACACCGCAAGCCCGTATTTTCCGATAAAGCTGTAATCCAAAAAGTAAATCCCCGTCATCACGCCCAGTCCCAGTATGGTAAAAAAGCACTGTCTTGCGACGGAATAATACGCCGAAAGGCCGCCTGCCGTGCACAGGAGGATGAAGCCTAAAATGCTGAACGCAAACGCCATCCCAAGCATCCGCCAATCCGTCTGCGGACGGTGGACGCGGTCGAGTGCAACGCCAATCTCCACAGGGTCGCCCATCTCGCGGATGGCCCGCGCCAGCGCCTTCTCATGCTCCTCGCCGCACGCCTCATAGGCCTGCGCCTGATCGGAAATATGGTCGGACAGCTCCTTCGCCACGCGGCCTCTCACCTTCTCATACCGAAGCTGCTCTGTGATCGTCTTTATAAATTCCTCCATAACGCATCCCTCCTAACAGCCCGCGCAGAGCACATCACTGACGGCAGTCCGGTATTCGTTCCACTCCTCTTTCTTGAGGCTCAGATACTTCCTTCCCTCCCGCGTGAGGCTGTAGTATTTGCGCATCTTCCCATTCACAGCGCGCTCGTACGAGGTCAGACAGCGCTTCTCCTCCAAGGAGTGCAGAAGCGGGTAGAGTGTCCCCGCCTTCAGTTGAAATACATTGTTCGACCGCTTCTCGAGATTCTCTATCATCTCATAGCCGTACATGTCCTTGTCCTCCAGCAGCCGCAGCAAAAGCATTGCCGTGCTCCCCGATATCAGCGATTTGTCAATTGCCATAATAAAGCTCCTTTCTTTATATAGATTATCTACATATTCTGTTTTGTATTATATATAGATAATCTATATATGTCAAGCGCTTTTTTGCCGCTTGGGGTTATTGATTCCCCTGCTTCCATTGATGCATGTCGGCCAGCGTGATATTATCGATTACAGCGTTGATCGCCTCGTTCAGCTTTCTCCACAGTATCACATTGGTACAGATGTCCTTTCTTTTGCATTGACTCGCGTTTCTCTCCACGCAGGGGGCCGGAGCCAAATCTCCCTCCATGACGCGAAGGATCTCCCCAACGCTGATATCCTTTGCCTCCCTTGTCAGAAAATAACCGCCGCCCATTCCCCTGCTGCTGCCAAGCAGTCCGCTCTTTTTCAGCGTGCTGGCAATCTGCTCAAGATATTTTTCCGACAATTCCTGTCTCTTTGCCACTGTTTTGAGGCTGACCGGATGTTCCTCGTCACACTCCGATATGTCCAGCATAATGCTCAGCGCATATCTGCCCTTCGTCGATATCATAAGCAAGCCCCCTTATCTGTTTAATCCCCATTTCTGAGCGACTTGTCGCGAAGAGGCGACGAGAAATTTTTCTCGTCTGCCATCAGATTGAAAAATAAGCTATCAGGCTTATTTTTCAATCTATTTCCGCGGGGCGTTTCAAGCCTCCCGCTCGTCTATGTCCTCCACAGGAGCTTTTAAGCCTTCGATTTGAAGATTATTTTTTGTGGCATAATCCCACAGGGCCGCATGGACAGCCTCCTCCGCCAAAAGGGAGCAATGCACCTTCACAGCGGGAAGCCCTCCCAGCGCCTCCTGCACAGCCTTATTGGTGAGCTTCAGGGCTTCCTCCACGGATTTTCCCTTGATCAGCTCCGTGGCCATGCTGCTGGTCGCCACTGCGGCGCCGCAGCCGAAGGTCTTAAACTTGCAGTCCCGGATAACCTGATTTTCGTCAATATCAAGATAAATCCGCATAATGTCTCCGCACTTTGCATTCCCCACAGTTCCAATGCCGCTGGCGTTTTCTATCTCTCCCACGTTTCTCGGATTGTTAAAATGATCCATAACCTTTTCACTGTATTCTATAATCTGACTCATATTAATCCCTCTCCGTTTTCTTATTCATGTCTTCTTATTTCATGTTTTCCTTTTCATGCTTTCTTTACAAAATCCTCGTAGAGCGGCGACATGCTGCGGAGCCGCTCCACGATTTTTTTCAGTTCGTCAATCACATAGTCCAGCTCCTCCTTGGTGGTCTCGTCGGAAAGTGTCAGTCTGAGGGAGCCGTGGGCCGTCTCATGGGGAAGCCCAATCGCGAGCAGCACATGGGACGGGTCCAGAGAGCCGGAGGTGCAGGCGGAGCCGCTGGAGGCAGCGATATCCTTTTGGTCGAGCAGGATGAGCAGCGATTCCCCCTCAATAAACCGGAAGGAGAAGTTCGCGTTATTGGAGAGCCGCCTGCTCCTGTGTCCGTTCAATCTCGTATGCGGTATCTCCGCAAGCACCCTGCCTGTCAGATAATCCCTCAGACCACTTTCATATTCACGCCGCTTCTCAAGGTCCCTCTTTGCTATTTCCGTCGCCTTTCCAAATCCGATAATCCCCGGCGTATTATGGGTTCCTGCCCTCCTGCCCCGCTCCTGCGCCCCGCCGTGAATAAAGGAGCCGAGCCTTGCCGAATTGCGCATATACAGGATTCCGATACCCTTGGGGCCGTTTATTTTGTGAGCGCTCGCGCTCAGCAGGTCAATATGGAGCGCCTCCACGTCAATCCGCTCATGTCCGTATGCCTGCACCGCATCGGTATGAAACAAAATGCCGTTCCTGTGTGCAAGCTCCCCGATTTCTTTGATTGGCTGAATCGTCCCGATCTCATTGTTCGCAAACATTACCGTAATGAGTATGGTATCCTTTCTGATTGCCGCCTCTAACTCATCCAATTTTATGACGCCGTCCTCATCGACGCCCACATATGTGACCTCAAATCCAAGCTTCTCCAGATACGCACAGGTATGCAGAATCGCATGATGCTCTATTGCGGAGGTTATGATATGCTTTCCCTTTTCACGGTTTGCGAAGGCCGCCGCCTTCAGCGCCCAGTTGTCCGACTCGCTGCCGCCCCCCGTAAAGTAGATTTCCTCCGGCTTCGCATTCAGAAAATCCGCTATCACGGCTCTTGAGGCCTCAATCGCTTTCCGGCTCTCCCCCGCAAAGCGGTATATGCTTGACGGGTTTCCATATTGCTCTTTGAAATACGGCTGCATTGCCTCGTACACCTCGTCCTTTACCTTCGTTGTCGCCGCATTGTCCAGATAAATCAATCCGCTCATTCTTCCTCCATTTCTGCGCTGCTTTAACATTTCAGCTTTTGATTAGTAAATATATAATTCCTATCTGTTTACTATGAAATTATAGCAGATGAAACGGGATTTGCATAATAAATAATTCTTATAACCGGACGGCTCCACTTAGCTGCTCCAGCGCTTTTTCCAAAAGCGCTCTCGGACAGGCCGCATTGAATCGCTCAAAGCCTTCCCCCGCCCTTCCAAATATCGCACCGGAATCCAGCCACAGCTTCGCCTTTTTCACAATCAGCTCCTCCAGCTCAGATTCGGACAGTCCAAGCGCTCTAAAATCCACCCATACCAGATAGGTTCCCTCCGGCTCCGTCATGGCAAGCTGCGGCAGCTCCTTTTCCAGATATTCCTTCATATAGCGGAGATTGCCCTCCACATACGCCATCATCGCCTCATACCAGTCCCCGCCGTAACGGTATGCCGCCTCGCAGGCCGTCAGTCCCAAGGTGTTCAGTTGGCTGTAGCCCGACGCGTCAATCTGCTTTTGAAACGGTCTGCGGAGCGCTCCGTTGGGGATAAAAATATTGGATACCTGCAGCCCTGCAAGGTTAAAGGTCTTTGCGGGAGAGGTACAGGTGACGGAGATGTCCCCAAATTCCTTTCTCAGATTCGCAAAAACGATATGCTTTCTTTTCCCCCACACAAAATCCTCATGGATCTCATCGCTCACGACCGTCACATGATGCTTCAGGCATATCTCCCCCATCCTCAACAGCTCTTCCTCCGTCCACACCCTTCCTACCGGATTGTGCGGGCTGCACAACAGAAAGAGCGTGATTCTCTCCTCCACTATTTTTCTCTCAAAATCCTCAAAATCAATGTGATACTTTCCATCCTCCCCCAGAAGCAAATCATTGCTGATTGCTTTCCTGTCATTATCCTCGATTACCTCCGTAAACGGATAATACACCGGCTGCTGAACCAGAACCGCGTCCCCCGGTTTTGTATAGGCCTTTACCGCCATAGCCAGCGCAAATACCACCCCTGGCGTTTTTACCAGCCAGCTCTCTTTTATTTTCCAGCCATGCCGCCTGTCCATCCAGTCTGCCACCGCGTCAAAATAGCTGTCGCCGCTCTCGGTATAGCCAAAGATTCCGTGCTCTGTCCTTTTCCGAATGGCGTCCAATATCTTCTCCGACGTCTTAAAGTCCATATCCGCCACCCAGAGCGGCAGAATATCCTCCGGCCGCCCGCGCCTTACGGCGAAATCATATTTCAGGCAGTCGGTCCCTCTTCTCTCTGTCAGTGTGTCAAAATCAAATTTTTCTTCCCGCACAATACTCCCCCATTTCTGCTCAGCCTGCTTTTATGCAAATGATTCTATTGCCTGCTTCAAATCCGCAATCAGATCCTTCTTATCTTCAATGCCCGCGGAAAGCCGCAGGATCCTGTCCGTAAGCCCGTTTTTTATCCGCACCTCCTTCGGCACGTCCGCATGGGTCTGTGTTGTCGGATAGGTGAGAAGCGTTTCCGTTCCGCCCAGGCTCTCCGCAAAAGGAATCAGCCTTGTGGATTTCAGGATGTGGAGCGCCAGCTCCCTGCTCTCCACCTCAAAGGTCAGCATACTGCCAAAACCGCTCGCCTGACTTTTACATACCTCATATCCTTTGCTGCCCGGTATTCCCGGATAGTAAACCTTTTTTACCCGCGGCTCCCCCAAAAGGTATTCCACCAGAGCCTTCGCGTTCTCCTGCGCCCTTTCCATGCGAATCGGCAGCGTCTTGATGCCTCGTATAATCAGCCAACTGTCAAAGGGCGAAAGTCCCGAGCCCACGGTTTTTATAAGGAAGCGGAGCCTGTCCGATATTTCCCTGGAGTTTGTCACGATAAAGCCCGCAAGCGTATCGTTGTGCCCGCCCAAGAACTTGGTGCCGCTGTGGATAACAATATCCGCGCCGAGCGCAAACGGTTTTTGAAAATAGGGCGACATAAAGGTATTGTCCACAATCAGAAGGAGGCCGTGCTCCCTTGCAATCCGCGAAATCTTGCGGATATCCGCCACGTTCATCATGGGATTTGTGGGCGTCTCGATGAAAATCGCTTTGGTATTCTCCTGTATGTAATCCTCCACGGCTTCCGTGGAACAGTCGATATGGCTGAACAGAATCCCGTTCTTCTTACTCACATTGTCAAACAGCCGAATGCTGCCGCCGTACAAATCCGCGTCCGTAATCAAATGATCCCCGGGCCGAAACAGCTCCATCATTGCGGTGATTGCCGCCATTCCGGTGGAAAACGCCAGCGCGTCAATCCCGCCCTCAAGGGAGGCCACGATTTTCTCTGCCTGCTGTCTTGTGGGATTCTGCAATCTGCTGTAGTCAAACCCCGTGCTTTTTCCCACCTCCGGATGCGCGTAGGTCGCCGTCTGATAAATCGGAAAGCTGATGGCTCCCGTTTTATCCTTGTCGTAATCCCTCCCGTTTCCATAAATACATTTCGTCGCAAATTCGTAATCCATTGTTTTCTCCTTTTCTTATCACAAAAGCACGATTACGGTTTCTCCTCCCGGTGTAGCCGCATTCTCCGACTGCCGCCCTTGCACTTAGTATATATATTGATTTAATAGGCTTTTGTTCATCATAACACCACACCGGAATAATGCAATTATAAGCTTTATTACTTTCTTTGCATAATACCGATATCTTGGAATTTGTTATAAGAAAAAGTTATATCCCTTCAAAGACGGTTCTCCATGTGGGGCCGGAAAACGCACAGCCCCATCCCTACACAATTCTCCGCACGCACACAATATCCCGGTACAGCGCGTTGCTGATCTTAATCCCCGTTTTTACGGAGCTGGCATGTACAATCTTCCCGTTGCCGATATAAATCGCCACATGACCCGGATAACAGATAATATCTCCCGGCTCCGCCTCCGCGTAGCTTACCTCTCTCCCCGCGCTCCGCTGGGAATATGAGGTTCGCGGCAGACTATACCCGTAGGCTTTAAACACGGACTGCGTAAAGCCGGAGCAGTCCGCCCCGTTGGTCAGGCTCGTCCCACCGGGCACATAGGGATTCCCCACAAACCCGCAGGCGTAAATCGCGATTTCCTTCCCCTTCGCACTGCCGTTGGCCGCAAGGATTTCATCCTTATTGACCGTGGCTGTCGGCTTGGCAGACGCCGCGTTCTCGCCGGCGCTCCCGTTTTTGCGGGCCTCCTCCTCGGCTTTCTTGCGCGCGGCCTCCTCAGCGGCCTTGCGCTCCGCCTCCTCAATCTGCTTAATCTCCGCGTTCCGCTGCTTAATCTGCGCCCTGTAAACCTGTGCCTGCTGCTGCGCCCTGTTGATCTGCGCCGCGTAATCCGCACTGATCAGCTCCAGCTCGGCGCGCGCCACCTCCACGCCGTCCATCTCCTCCTGAAGCTCTCCCTGCGCCGCCTCCAGCTCGGACTCCTCAATCTCAAGCGTCTCTTTCACATCCGCGACATGCTGCCTTGCCGCCTGATAATTCTCAAACATCTTTTGGTCGTAGGCGTGAACCCTCTCTATATAATCCGCTTTGTTGAGCAGCTCCTCCATGGAGGACGAGCTCAACAGCGCATCGATATAATTGATCTCGCCGTTCTCATACATCGCCTTGATTCGCTGCTTCATCGCCTCATACTGCTCGTCCTCTATCCGCTGCGCCTCCTCAAGATCCGCCTGCGCCTGCACGATTTCCTGCTTTTTGTCCGCGATTTCATCCTCAAGAAGGCTGATGCTTGCCATCAGCTCCGCTATCTGCTCCCCCAGCGACGCAATCTCAGCCTCAATCCCCTGCTGTTCCCCCTCCATCTCGTCCACCTGCGCGTCCAGCTCGTCCAGCCTCTCCTGATCCTCTTCGTTTTGATTTTTCAAATCGTCCTTCTTTGTCGCCTGCACACGGTTCAGCGGGCCCGCGGTTCCATCCGTCATAGCGACAAACACGATCGCCGCGCACAGCACGGCCACAATCAGACGCTTTAATCCTGTTCTCATAAGGTATCTTCCCCTTTACACTGCCGCAAGGCAGCGCCGCTTATTCGAGCGCTTCGGCGGCAGCTTCCTCAACCGTTACCAATTCCTCCAGCCGCTCCAGCACAAGCTCCTGAACGAGAGACATGCGGTACACCGTATATCCCACCTCGTCAATCAGCTCGTCACCGGAATCATAACCGTACAGCGCGGCCTCCTCTGCCGCCCCGGCCGCTATCTCCTCCTGTGTCACCGTAAGCCCCTCCGCGCGCAGAACCGCCTCCATGATCAGATACTGCTCCACGGTAGCGGTGCACATCTGTGTAAGCTGCCTGTCATACTCCTCGCCCGTAATGCCGACATAAGCGGTTAAATAGGTCTCCAAATCGACATTATAGTAGGTCCGGCACATCGCTTCCATATAGAGATTGTAGCTTTGCATTTCCTCCTCAATCAGATAATCGGGCGCCGAAGTAACCGTACTGCCGCGGACAAGCTCCTGCACAATGGCGTTGCGGACATTCGTCCGGAACGCTCCGTCAACCGCCTCCTCCGCATCCGCTCTTCCGGCCGCCCACAGCTCCTCCCTTGTACTCTCCACACCGAGCTGCGCAAGCTGCTCCTCCGTCACGTCCGCATACTGCTCCGCAAGCGCGATTCCATTGACCGTGACGGTAAACACCACCGGCGCCCCCGCAAGCGAAGCGTTGCGATAGTTGTCGGGAAACGTGAGCTGCAAATCCACGGTCTCCCCCGGCATCACGCCGATCAGGCCGTCCTCAAAGCCGTCAATAAAGCTGCCGGATCCGATTTCCAGCCTGGCTCCGGATGCCGTACCGCCCTGAAATGCCACGCCGTCCTTCTTTCCCACATAATCAATGTCAACCGTATCGCCCGTCTCCACCGCCCGCTGCGTCGCAAGCATATGTCTGTCGTTGATATAGCTCTCGATGAGCGCATCCGTTATCTCCGGCCGCTCCGCCTGCACGGTCATGCTCCCGTAATCCGGAAGCGTCACATACTCCCCAATCTCAAGCGCCTCTATCCCTATATAATCTGCGCGCTCACTCACCTTCGTAAATTCTTCATCCGTCTGTATCGTCTCGCTCTGCTCATCTGTATTCCCGGCGGCCTCCGATTCCTGTGCGGTCCCGGGCGCCGGAGCCTCCTCCCTGCCGCATGCGCTCACAGCAAACGCCATCGCGCCGACAAGTCCCAGCATCATCCATCTTCTTTTCATAATAATCTCCATTTCTGCGCATTCACAACGCATATGACGAGTCCGTATCAAGTTATTATATCATTAATCCGGGGACAAAACAACGAAAACAGGCACAAGTTTTTTCGTCCGCCTTGCACTTTGCGCCATTTAATGGTACAATCCATAATATAAAATTCCCACAGAAAGGTAAGGATTTCTATGCTAGCAAAGGTTCTCATAACAATTTTGATTGTTCTTATTATTTTGGTTGTGGCGCTGTATTTTGTCGGCAGGAAGATGCAGGCCAAGCAGAATGAACAGCAGGCACAGATAGAAGCCGCGAAACAGACCGTTTCCATGCTGATCATCGACAAGAAAAAGCTGAAGCTCAAGGACGCGGGACTGCCGGCCGCCGTGCTCGAGCAGACCCCCAAATATATGCGGCGCGCGAAGTTCCCCATCGTAAAGGCGAAAATCGGCCCGCAGATTATGTCTCTGATCTGCGACGCGGCCATTTTTGACAGCATTCCCGTGAAAAAAGAAGTGAAGGCGACCGTCAGCGGCATCTACATAACCGAGGTGCGCGGCATCCGCGGAAGCCTGAACGCTGTCCCCGCCAAGAAAAAAGGCAAATTCCGCGCATGGGTTGAACGAATGCAGGAAAAGGCGGGTGCGAAGCCGTTAAAATAAGCACACTCAAGTCAAAGCCGGACAGCTCTGATGCATCTCAGCTATCCGGCTTTTTTGATTCCATATACTCCTCGCACGTCATGACCTCCGTGTGCATCGGCGCGTAACAGGCCGCAATCGCCTCCACCATGCGCTCGTGCTCCCTGCTGACGCCGCTGCACGCGTCCTTGAGATAAACCATCTTATCCCCCGCGTCAATCCCGCTCAGCAGCGTGAAAAGCACACAGCACTCCGCCACGACGCCACACAGCAGCACGCGGCGCGCCCTCCCCGCAAGCGCCTTCACCTCCGCATTGCTGTAGGACGAGTAACGGCTCTTGGTAAAAAGCGGATAATCCGCCAGATACGGCTTACAGCCCTCTATCATCTCATTCATCCACGGGTCCCCGTTGATCGCCCTATTCTCGATATTGTACTGCTCCCATGTTCCGACAGGATTTTCGGGCGGCAGATAGCGGGTGAAAATCACGTTATCCGGCGCATGGCTGTCGATCAGCCTCCGGATGCGTTCCAGGATTTCGCCTGTCGCCACACAGCCCCACGGCTGTCCCTCCAGATAGACGTTCTGCATGTCAATCACCATCAAAAGGTCGCCCAATGTCCCGTCCTCACAGACATGCATATTTGAAGCCTCCATTACCGCGCTGACCTCCAACTCTGTTACTTAACGCTCAGGCCGTTTTGCCGAAACGACCAACACCTGTTTAATCTGCTCTTTACCTCATCATCGACCCGTATATCCGTTCTTTTTTCAATTCCATCCGTCGTTCTTATTGTCAGGATATGGGAAACCTCTTTTATTGATTTTTTCAGTCGTTCAAAATCCTGATATGAGCTTAAATCTTTCGTGGTTTTTAAGGACTCGTATCCGTCGTCTTTCCTGTATTGAATCATTTTGGGATATTGCAGCTGCACGCCCATATAATATTCGGGATAAAAAGCATAAGAATAAGATGTTGAGCAATGCGGTTTTTGATCCTCCCCTACACTGACCCACAAAGAAATCGGGCCAATTCCTACCACAGGCTCATTGAAATCCGCGAATTGATACTGCTTCTCCTCATACAGATGCGGCCCCCCATAAACACAGTTCGATAAATCCGATGTGATTCCCCTGTGCAAATGCAAAAACAGAGGATAATCATCGCTGTTACGGTCAATCTTTTTGCCTGAAAACAGCAAATCGGATAACCTGTCATATACGGATAAATATTCTTCCAAAGCGGATTCCGTATAATCAACGGGCACATGAGCATTAAAAATGACCAAATGATATTCTGCCAAAATTTTTTCCAGCTTATTTGGCGATAAGAAAAAGTTATATTTATGCCAGCCTTTTACTAAATAATTCATTCCATTGGAACCCCCGATTTGTCCTTTGCTTATGATGCGTTTGCCTTCGCTTTCGCATTTGTCCCTTTCAGTGAATAGGATGGTCTGCTTTACTTGCCTATATATGGGCAAATTCGGCTGACTATCATGCACAATACCCTTAACAATACCTCTCCACAAACTCCGTCGGTGTCAAAATCTCCGGTTTTTCAACATCTACATCACTGAAATCATTATCTCCGGTCACAAAAATATCCACATCTTCCAGTATTGCCGTATAAAGAACCGGATAGTCCTTCACATCTCTGATTTCAAATAATGTTTCATCCAATATATCCGGTGTATACACATACTCATAATTCATCTTGGCAAGCAATGTATCCACAATTCCGGCTTTGTCGGCAAATTTTCTTCTGACAACATCCTTTAATTCCTCTACAATGTATGAAGAAAGGACTAACTGATGTTCCGTAAAAATGCATTCCATCATCCGGTTCATTTTCTTACCTGAAAACACCAACAACGAAATCAGCACATTTGTGTCAACCATTATCCGCAATCAATTCACCGTTCTTTCCTTCCGCAGCTCTTTAACCATCGCCACAACATCCTCTTCCGTCTCCAAGCCAAGCCGCTCTGCCTCTCCTGCGAATGCAGCCTGAGCCTCTCTCAGCGCTTCCAGAGAAGAATTTGTCAGATAGATTCGCCCCGCTTCCTCCAAAAAAAGCACCTTACTCCCCTCTTTGATTCCCAACTTTTTTCTGATCTCTATTGGTATTGTAATTTGTCCTTTTGATGTAACCTTCGCAAGTTCCATATAACAGCCTCCCCCTCAGTGCATTCCTTACATTCCTTACATTCCTTACGTTCCTTGCATTTATTATATCTGTTTTCCTCCACATTATCAACAATCTTTTATTATCAACGCCTTCCTCTAAACCGCCAGACGGACAAAGCCCTCCAGTCCGAGCGCGCTGCACATTGCGGCCGCATGGGGACGCTCGATTCGCGCCTCCTCCAATATCCGCTCCTGCGCAAAAACCTCCTCGGGCGTGCCGTCCGCCAGAATCCGCCCGTGCGCCATCACGACCACCCGCGCAAAGCAGTCCGCGACAAAGTCCATGTCGTGCAGGATCGCAATCACCAGCTTCCCCTGCGCTGTCAGCTCCCTGATAATGCGCTTCATCGTCTCCCGTCCGCAGTAGTCCTGCGCAATCGTCGGCTCGTCAAAGATAATCACCCGCGTATCCATCGACAGCACCGAGGCAACCGCCACCAGCTTCCGCTCCGCAAGCTCCAGATCATACGGGTTCTTGCCCGCGGCGTCCTCCAGCCCCACGGTTCGCAGCGCCGCCAGCGATTTCTCCCGCGCCGCGGCCTTGTCCATCCCGATATTGAGCGGGCCGAACATCACCTCGTCCAGCACCCTGCTCTTAAAAATCTGGTCGTCGGGACTCTGGAAAACATATCCCACGGCTCCGGCCAGCGATGCGACCGTCCGTCCCGAAATATCCGCTCCATCGTAAAGGATGCTCCCGCCGACAGGCTTTAGCAGCCCCTTTAACAGCTTTACCAGCGTCGTCTTGCCCGCGCCGTTCTGCCCCACAATCGCGGTGGCCCTGCCATCCAACGACAGGCTCAGGCCGTCAATCGCCCTGCGCCCCTCCGCGCCCTTGTCATAGGAGAACGTTACGCCCTTCACCTCAAAGACCGTGCGGCCTGCCGCCTTTTCATCCCTCCGCGGCGCGGCGGCGCCCGTCAGCTCCCGCACCAGCGCGGCGAGCGGCTCCCGAAACGGCGCCATCTCCTCCTGCCTCACGGGATAGATGCAGACATCCCCCTCGCGCGCGACGCACCAGCCCTGCGCGCGCGCAAGGCGCGTGTATACCGGAGGCTGAACCCCGATTTGCTCCAGATCATTCCGCGAAAAAATCCTCTCCGGCGTGTCAAAATCCACCACCTGCCCGTCCGCCATCAGCAAAATACGGTCGCAGTACGCGGCGAGCTTTTCCGGCTTCTGCTCCACCATGATAATCGTCTTGCCCGCCTTCGCCAGACGCAGTACCGCCTTAAATACCTCCTCCGTCCCCGCAGGGTCCAATTGGGAGGTCGGCTCGTCCAGCACGAATATCTTCGGCTCCATCACGAGAATGCTCGCAATCGCCACGCGCTGCATCTGCCCGCCCGACAAATCAAAGGGATTCTTGTCGCGGTACTGCGCGATATCCAGCAGCGTCATGGCCGCGTCAATCCGCCGCCGCATCTCCTCCGGCGCTATCCCCATATTCTGCAGGCCGAAAGCGATTTCCTCATACACGCTGTCTTTCGCGCCCGAAAGCTGGTTAAACGGGTTCTGGAACACCAGACCGACACTCTTGCAAATCTCATCAATCGGCGTCTTGTCCGCCTCCTTGCCGTCCACGAGGACGCGCCCGCCGTAAGCCCCCTTGTAAAACTGCGGCACCAGCCCCATAAGCGCCTGCGTCAGCGTGCTCTTCCCCGCCTTATTCGCCCCCACAACACCGATAAACTCCCCTTGTCTGACGCGGAAGCTCACTCCCTTGAGCGCAAGCTCCTCCGTGTGCGGATAGCGGTACTTGAGATTTTCCACCTCAATCAGAATATTCCTATCCTCCAAACAATCACCCCCGCGATTATCACTGCAAACAGTATATTCAGTACCGTGTCCGATTTCCGCTTTTTCCATTCGGACAGATACGTCTTCTTCTCCTTGGAATCAAAGCCGCGAACCTCCAGCGCAATGGCCCGCTCCCGCGTGTTGGTCAGGGAGTTCATCACCACCGGAGAAATCAGCGGAATAAACGCCTTGGCGCGCACGAACAGACTGCCCTCCGTCTCCATCCCGCGGCTTCTCTGCGCATCGGTAATCGTGTTCATGGTACCCATCATCTGGGGAATAATCTGAAACACGGACGTGATGATATAGCCGAAGCGGGGCGAAAATCCCTTCTTTTCAAGCTCCTCCACAAGGTCCTGCGGCTTGGTGGAGAGCACAAAAATCGCGAAAGAAAAGAGCATGTTCAAAATATTGAAACCGATTCTCGTCGCGTGCAGCACGCCCTCCCGATAAAACGTGAGCGGCCCGAGTGCGAGCAGGGGCATCACGTTCTTATAATAAAACAACCCCTGGATCAGAAATATCACAATCAGCACCGTAAACGAAAAGACCACCAGCGGAATCGCCTTTTTAAACAGCCCCGCACTGATCAGTGCGAGGCTGCTAATCCCTACAAATATCACATACACCCACAAATTCCCGCTGATGACGGCCGATAAGACCGCCGTCACGATATAGAACAGCTTCGTGAAAGGATGTATTTTCGTCAGATACGTGCCGTTATCAACATATAAGGAAATACTTTTCATGGCTCCTCAATCCTTTAATCCAACTTCTCAACCTCTGTGCCCGCCTCATATAAGGAGGTCAGCTTCCCAGGCAGCGCCTTGATGATCAGGAACACGATAATCAGCGTGAGCAGCTTATCTGGCACGTCAACCACGACCTCATCCAAAAACGAGCCGAGCGCAACCGGCATATTGGCGGCCTGCGTCGCCGCAAACACCGCGTCTCCCCACACATTTCCGGTCGTGCCGCCCCAGAAAATGATATTCAGGGGCGTTGAGATGACCACCGCCGCAAGGCCCGCAGCGCACGCCGTAAGGAGCGCCTTCGCAAAGCTTTTCATAAAGCCGCATCTCGCCATAATCCCGACCGCGATACCGATTCCGAGACTGGAGAGCGCATAGATGAGCGTGATGCTGTCCCCTGTCGTAAAGCCATATATCAGGTTGTTGATCGCGCCGCAGACGCCGCCGATAATCGGGCCGCCAAGCACCGCGCCGATGCAGGTTCCGATAGAATCCAGCCACAGCGGAAGCTTCAGCAGCGAAGCGATCAGCTTCCCGAGATAGTTGATGCCGATGCACACCGGTATCAGCACAATCGTTGCCGCATTGAGTTTTGTCATAAATATTTTCTTCATTTGAAGTCCCCTCCCTCTCTAAGGCTTGTCAATATATCTTAACGCATTTAACGCGGTAAGTATCTCCCTGCGCTCCCCGCGCGCCGCCATGTCCTCGCCGTCGGTGTATCGGTTAATCTGCGCCTGCAGCTCCTCCTCACACCCCACCACCACGTTCAATATGGACGCGCAGCGCACGCCCCTGAGCCGTCCGGCGACATAGAGGCCTGCCGTCTCCATATCGGAGGCCAGAATACCTTTCTTTTGCCAATATGAATAAATCTCGTCCTTCTCGTCTATGTAAAAGCTGTCATGACTTCTCGCAAGCCCGATATGGTACGGTATCTGCGCCGCCTCAGCCGCCTCCCTGCATGCGCCCAGCAGAGAAAAGTCCGCAACCGCGGGATACGCGGCGTCCACATACGCCTTCGACGTCCCCTCGTCCCGCACCGCACCGTGCACCAGCACCAAATCACCGACGCGGATTCCCTTCTGCAAGGCCCCGCAGCTCCCAATCCGTATCATGTTCTTCACGCCGATGGCCGCAAGCTCCTCCACCACAATCGCCGTGCCGGCGCCGCCGATGCCGGTCGAGACCGCCAGCACCGCGCAGCCCTGATAAATCCCCTTGATTGTCCGAAACTCGCGGTTGCAGGCCAGCTCCTCCACCTGCTCCAGGTGCACGGCAATCCTGTCCAGCCGCGCGGGATCCCCCGGAAGCAGAGCGTTCTTTACGGTATTCGTATCCTCCAATTTGATATGCGCCATCAAAGCCATTGTCCGTTCTCCTGTTCCTGTCAGTGGTCTTAACAACTGTAAGCAGTATAACATAAGGCTTTTGCGTTGACAATAGCACGGCGCTTTATTTCCGCGGGCCATGAATATGTCAGCAGGTTTCCCCGCCTATGATTTCAACGGAATCCGTCAAAGCCTTTATCGCCTTCTCCGCCTGCCTTTGCCGTGTCTTGTTCTTTACGTTTATCTGTGCGAAAAGTTCCAACATCCCCTCTCCGTCCTTCCAAAAATAAGCTTTGATATACGCGGTCTTTGATGTCGCGCTTGCACTGATCCGGATGGGAGCGTCCTCCCGCTCCTTGAATTTGTATTCCTCCAGCGTTCCATACACCGCTTCCCAACGTTCCCGGATACCTTCCCTGCTGATTTCCCGATAGCCGCTGTCTATCATAAAGCCGAAAAACGTATTCTCGTCATTCTCATGGACATAAATCTGATATGCATCCGTATGTCCATCCCCTATATCCGTAAACTTATCCGACGGAACCTGATACCGCACTCTATTGTCGCTGAAAACAGAGGCAAACTCATTTGTTGACAGAGCTCCGCTGTCCATTGCATAGAGCTGCTGCCTGAGTATATTGCCTAACGCCGAATCTGAAATATTCAATGGCAGTTCAGTTTTATCGTCAGAATATGAATACGCCCCCGACGTCTCACGCCGCATCTTCGTAATTTCTAATGACTTTGCCGTTTCCGCTATATCCACAGATGAAAATCTCCTACTGAATGCGGAAAAGCCTTTGATGCCCGAAACCTGCCAAAATTTATAATTTTTCCAGTCTTCTCTTTCTACCAAACCCGAATTACGCGAACGTTTCAGGTTTTCTTTGACAAGCTGTCCCAATTTCTCATCAGAAATATCCTTGTCCGTTACCACAACCGGATTTAAATCAGTAAAAAATTCCGGTCCCTTCACTTTCGCCATTGCCGATATAATAAAGCCCTTTTTTTCACCATAATACAACTTAACTATTCCAAAATCCATTTTATCCTCCGGTTCTGCGCGCTCTCTTGCGCAATGCATTCATCTGTCTGAATACCGTTTTCAGTTATTTTGCAATCGTTACAAATTCCGGACAATTTTAGCGCCTGAAAATTTTCTCCCTCTCAAATATCCAATATGCATTGCGCATATATGTATTCCGCAAATGTTGAGACATCAAGGCGGGTCAAACCTCTGATTCCCTTGTCTTCAAAATAACCGTCCGGGAGCTGTTCCATAAAGTCATGGCTTTGTTGGTAGGACTGTCTTTCTTTTCGCGTTTTTATCAGCCTGCGGACGTCCTCCATCAATACTCTGAGTGCCTCTCTCAGGTTCTCATCCTCTTGTATGATCTCATATATCAAAAGTCCTCTTCTGTAAATCGGAAGCCTATTGGTCTGAAAATATTCGTTATTCAACTCCTCCAAAACAAAAGCATCAAATCCACCAAGACTGTCCTCCATCGCAAGTATCTTTTCCCCTGCCCGAAGCAGCATATTATTATCCGTATCAGGAATCGTCAATACCTGTACACGTATCCCTACTCCACTGATAAACAGACCATCATCGGGTGTCCCAATTGTTGTAAAAATCATCTCAACCGATATTCCCTGATTCCATTTCCGTTTATCGCGGCACTTAACATAAAAGGCCAACTTTTCCGAATATCTTTTTATAAACATTACATAGTCGCTTCCCTGAGTAATCTTTTTATACCCCTTACTCACAAGTATCTTTCCTATTGACTGTTCCAGCTCCTCTTTAAACATGCTTTCTCCCTTCGTGCAGCTGTTTTACCTCATGCACCTGCCATGCGTTGCGCATATATCTGTTCTGCAAACCGCATACTGTCAATGTCCGGATTGATACCCAGCCCTTTTCCTCCAAAATAAACAGCCGGAAGACGCTTCATAAAATCACGGCATAGCTGGCAGGCCTCCTTTGTGTTTTTGTTCTTCATCAGCCTGCAGACATCCTTCTTCAGCGCCCTAAATTCCTGTCTCACATTTTCATCCTTTTCTATGCTGTTATAGATAAGGAATGTTCTTGTGTCTACCCGGATCTTTCCATTCGGGAAAAACGGTGTTTCCAATTCCTTTAAGATTACCGGCGAGAACTTATTCATATTCCTTTCTATCGCAATAAGCTTCCTCCCCGCCGAGAGCATCACATCTCCCTCACAGTTTCCGTCCGGGAAAACCTGTATGCATATCCCAGCTCCGGATGAAAATACCTCATCATTTGGTATTACAATCGGCATAAAAAAGAACTCTATCTTTATTCCCCCGCCATGCTTGCGTTTATCCCTGCATCTGACATAAAACGCAAGCACATCTGAGTACCTTTTTATAAAATAAATACATGCCCCTGATGCAACTGTCATTTTGTACCCATTTTCTGTAAGTATTTTTCCGACAGACGCCGATAATTCTTCTTTGAACATATACCCCCCCTAAAGCTCCGGACTGTTCTCCTGTTTTTGCACTGTCTAATCAATATGATTTTATGCCTTTCTATGGCTAAACGCAAGTCCTCACACAGTTGTTCCTGTTCCATACTTTCTCTTTCCGCCCCTGTCATTGGTATCCTGTCTGCCTATTGAAGCAGCCAGTCAATCAGATATATCAATTTAATCCCCTCATAGGATTTTATATAATTCCTGTCCAATGACAAAACCATTTTCTCATAATTATCCGGTATTATCCGGAGCGGACGAAGCTCTCTCTCCCTCGTTTCCTCGGACTGCATACTCTCCGTCACCTGTATATATAGTTTGTCATCCGGCTTCTCAGCCACAAAATCGACTTCCGCATCTCCCACTTTACCTATATACACGCGATAATCTCTCCTGAGCAATTCCAGGAACACGATATTTTCCAGAATATGTCCTCTGTCACCATCACGATACCCAAGAAGCATATTGCGAAAGCCCATATCTATGATGTAATTTTTTCCGAGGGTTTTTAACAATTGTTTTCC
>JAMPFV010000001.1:0-16497 GCA_023664265.1 Roseburia sp. | reverse complement strand
GCACCGTTTTGGCACCACTTACAACTTTTTCACTGTTACAAAATGCTAAAAAGGCTTTCGGAGAAATCCCCGGAAGCCTTGATTTTACTGAATAAATTACAATTACTCGATGATAGACGCAACCCTGCCAGACCCAACAGTCCTACCACCCTCACGGATAGCGAACGTCAAGCCCTGCTCCATAGCGATGGGATGAATCAACTCGATTGTCATCTCTACGTTATCCCCGGGCATACACATCTCTGTGCCCTCCGGCAAGTTGCAGACACCTGTAACATCCGTTGTTCTGAAATAGAACTGCGGTCTGTAATTGTTGAAGAACGGTGTGTGACGGCCACCCTCGTCCTTGGTCAGAACGTAAACCTGAGCCGTAAACTTCTTGTGGCAGGTAACGGTACCTGGCTTTGCAAGAACCTGTCCTCTCTGAATTTCCGTTCTCTGAATACCACGAAGAAGCGCACCGATGTTATCACCGGCCTGAGCCTCGTCAAGCAGCTTACGGAACATCTCGATACCGGTGACAACCGTCTTCTTTGTCTCCTCGCTGATACCAACAATTTCAACTTCCTCGTTAAGATGAAGCGTACCACGCTCTACTCTACCGGTAGCAACCGTACCACGGCCTGTAATCGTGAAGATGTCCTCGATAGGCATCAGGAACGGCTGGTCTGTAGCACGTACAGGGTCGGGAACATACTCGTCAACCGTGTGCATCAGCTCAAGGATCTTATCGCCCCACTCGCCGCTCGGATCCTCAAGAGCCTTGAGTGCAGAACCGCGGATAATCGGGCAGCCCTCAAAACCATACTCCTCAAGCTGCTCTGTGATTTCCATCTCTACCAGCTCAAGAAGCTCAGGGTCGTCTACCATATCGCACTTGTTCATAAATACTACGATATAAGGAACACCTACCTGACGGGACAGAAGGATATGCTCCTTTGTCTGCGCCATAACGCCGTCCGTTGCAGCAACAACAAGGATTGCGCCGTCCATCTGAGCAGCGCCGGTGATCATGTTCTTTACATAGTCAGCGTGGCCCGGGCAGTCAACATGTGCGTAATGTCTGTTCTCTGTCTCATACTCAACGTGTGCGGTAGAAATCGTGATACCACGCTCTCTCTCCTCCGGAGCCTTATCAATCATATCAAACGCAACCGCCTCACCTGTACCGAGTCTTGCATTCAATGTCTTTGTAATCGCTGCTGTCAGTGTTGTCTTACCATGGTCAACGTGTCCAATGGTACCAATGTTACAATGGGGTTTACTTCTTTCAAACTTAGCCTTTGCCATTTTTTTAAGTCCTCCTTAAAAATATAAATAAATATCAGTTTCATTGTTTATAGAGCCTTACCCAACTAGCTTGATTATATTAGAAAATGCCGGGATTTTCAAGTATATTTTATAAAATACCCTGCTGACGGCTTATTTTCCCTTTGCAGCAAGCACTTTATCCTGTATTGACTTGGGAACCTGCTCATATTTTTCAAAGAACATTGAGTAGTTTCCACGTCCCTGCGTCTTGGATCGAAGATCTGTAGAGTAGCCGAACATCTCCGCAAGCGGCACATAACCTCTTACCATCTTACCGCCGCCGATATCGTCCATGCCCTCGATACGTCCGCGGCGGGAGTTGATGTCGCCGATGACGTCGCCCATGTACTCCTCAGGCATCGTCACCTCAACCTTCATAATCGGCTCAAGCAATACCGGGGATGCCTTCTGCATCGCTTCCTTAAATGCAAGGGAGCCTGCGATATGGAACGCCATCTCAGAGGAGTCCACCTCATGGTAGGAGCCGTCATAAACGTTTGCGTACACGCCGACAACAGGGAACCCGCCAAGGATGCCCGCATGTGTCGCTTCCTCAATACCCTCACCGACTGCCGGAATGTATTCTTTCGGAATCGCACCGCCGACAACGCTGGACTCGAACTTGAACAGCTCGTCACCGTTCGCATCCATCGGCTCAAACTTCACCTTGCAGTGTCCATACTGACCGCGGCCGCCGGTCTGCTTCGCATACTTGGAATCGATATCCACAGCTTTCGTGATCGCTTCCTTATACGCAACCTGCGGTGCGCCGACATTCGCCTCCACCTTGAACTCACGCAGAAGTCTGTCCACGATAATCTCAAGATGCAGCTCGCCCATACCGGCGATAATGGTTTGTCCCGTCTCCGGATTTGTATGAGCACGGAACGTAGGATCCTCCTCCGCAAGCTTCGCAAGCGCCTCGCCCATCTTGCCCTGTCCCGCTTTCGTCTTAGGCTCAATGGCCAGCTCGATAACCGGCTCGGGGAATTCCATGGACTCCAGAATAACCGGATGCTGCTCGTCACAGATGGTGTCACCGGTCGTCGTAAACTTAAAGCCCACCGCAGCCGCGATGTCCCCGGAATAAACCTTCTCAAGCTCCTGTCTCTTGTTTGCGTGCATCTGAAGAATACGTCCCACACGCTCCTTCTTGTCCTTTGTCGCGTTCAGCACATAGGAACCGGAATTCATCGTGCCGGAATATACTCTGAAGAATGCCAGCTTCCCGACAAACGGGTCTGCCATAATCTTAAACGCAAGCGCGGAGAACGGCTCAGCATCTGAGGAATGCCTCTCAATCTCATTTCCCGCCATGTCAACCCCCTTGATCGCCGGGATGTCCGTAGGCGCCGGCATGAAATCAAGGATTGCGTCAAGAAGCTTCTGAACGCCCTTGTTCCGGTATGCGGAGCCGCAGCAGACGGGAACCGCCGTACACTCGCATGTACCCTTTCTCAAAGCCGCCTTCAGCTGCTCCACGGAGGGTTCCTCGCCCTCAAGGTACATCATGGTCAGATCATCATCCAACTCGCAGATTTTCTCTACCATCTCAGAATGATACAGCTCTGCGTCATCTGTCATATCCGCCGGTATCTCCACAATGGAAATATCATCGCCCTTATCATCATTATAGATGTAGGCCTTCATCTCCATCAGATCAACGATACCCTTAAACTCGTCCTCCTTACCAATCGGAAGCTGAAGAATAATCGCATTCTTGCCGAGTCTTGTCCGAATCTGGTCTACGGCGCCATAGAAATTCGCACCCAGAATGTCCATCTTATTGATAAATGCCATTCTCGGTACATTGTAGGTGTCAGCCTGACGCCACACATTCTCTGACTGGGGTTCAACACCACCCTTTGCACAGAAAACACCTACAGCCCCATCGAGTACACGGAGGGAGCGCTCAACCTCTACGGTAAAGTCAACGTGCCCCGGGGTATCAATGATATTGATACGATGCTCCAACGCATTCGGGTCGGCCTTTGCGTTCTCCTGATGTGTCCAATGGCAGGTTGTAGCGGCTGACGTAATCGTGATACCTCTTTCCTGCTCCTGCTCCATCCAGTCCATGGTCGCAGTGCCCTCGTGAGTATCACCAATCTTATAGTTCACACCGGTATAGTACAAGATACGCTCTGTAAGAGTGGTCTTACCCGCATCGATATGAGCCATAATACCAATATTTCTGGTCCTCTCTAAAGGATATTCTCTTTCAGCCAAGGTTTTTCCTCCTTACATAATTAAAACGATAATGCGCATAAGCCAAAGCCTCCGCAATCAAAATCTGTAATGTGCGAAACAAAGATTTCGCACTCAAAGCTTTTATCACAGTTAAAATCTGTAGTGTGCGAAAGCAAAGCTTTCGCGCTCAAAGCTTTTATTACAGTTAAAATCTATAATGCGCGAAAGCTTTGTTTGCCTCTGCCATTTTATGCATATCTTCTTTTCTCTTCACTGCAGCGCCCGTGTTGTTCGATGCATCAAGAATTTCGTTGGCAAGCCGCTCCTCCATGGTCTTTTCGCCTCTCTTGCGTGAGAAAAATACCAACCAGCGGAGGCCTAACGCCTGACGCCGCTCCGGCTTTACCTCAAGAGGTACCTGATAGGTAGCGCCGCCGATACGTCTGGCCTTACACTCCAGCATCGGCATAATGTTGTTCATCGCCGCCTCAAATACATCCAGAGCAGGCTTCTGCGCCTTCTCCTCAACTCTGGCAAACGCTCCGTACACAATCTTCTGGGCAACCCCTTTCTTACCGTCTAACATAATGTTGTTGATAAGCTTGGTAACCACCTTGTTATTGTAAATCGGATCCGCCAGTACATCTCTTTTTTGAATATGTCCTTTACGTGGCACGGTTCTTCCCTCCTTAACAATTATAGTGTTTCGTCACTATTCGATTAAATCAACGGTACTCACATTATAAAAACCTTGTGTTCGCGCGGTTTTCTATTTTAATACGGTATTAAATCAGAATCCCAACACTAATTAGTTTTTTGTGGTACAAGGCAGACTGTCGTTATTTTGCCGCCTTCGGCCTCTTAGCTCCGTACTTGGAGCGAGCCTGCTTTCTGTTTGCAACTCCCGCGGTATCAAGCGTACCTCTGATAATGTGGTATCTCGTACCGGGTAAGTCCTTAACACGTCCGCCTCTGATAAGAACAACACTGTGCTCCTGTAAGTTGTGTCCCTCGCCCGGGATGTAGCTTGTTACCTCCATTCCGTTTGAAAGACGAACTCTGGCAATCTTTCTAAGCGCTGAGTTCGGCTTCTTAGGCGTTGCGGTCTTCACTGCCGTACATACGCCTCTCTTCTGGGGAGCGGATGTGTTCGTCGCCTTCTTCTTTAAGGAGTTATATCCTCTCTGAAGTGCCGGTGCAGTAGACTTCTTAACGGTTTCCTGACGTCCTTTTCTTACTAATTGGTTAAATGTTGGCATTCCTTTTCACCTCCTGTATTCTTAACTAAAATGCCAAAACACGGCACAAAACACATGCGTCCTACACGCATGCTTTATTATTATACTTTCACATTACCGTGTTGTCAATTGTTTTTTGAAGTTTTTCCAAAACAAAGGATGCTTCCTCTGAGACGAAGCATCCTTTGTCATAAAAACGGATTATTTCGACATGTATTTATTCAACGGTGACCGGCTCCTCGTCCGCTACGTCCTCAGTCAGAGCCTCCGGCTCCATGTCCTCCTCCTCGGGGACAAACTCCGGCTCTTCCTCAAAATCCAGCGTGTCCTCAAGAATCATGTCCGTGTCAAGCTTCACATTTCTGTAACGCTTCATACCCGTGCCTGCCGGAATCAGCTTACCGATAATAACATTCTCCTTGAGTCCCACCAACGGGTCAATCTTGCCCTTGATGGCCGCTTCCGTGAGCACCTTCGTCGTCTCCTGGAAGGACGCCGCGGAAAGGAAGGAATTCGTCGCAAGCGCAGCCTTGGTGATGCCGAGGATGATGTCCTTGGCCTCCGCGGGCTGTTTGCCCTCCGCGACGAGCCGCTCGTTGATGTCCTCCAGCTCCAAGCCATCGACAAGCGTTCCCGGAAGGAACTCTGTATCCCCGCCGGTCTCGATACGCTTCTTCTTTAACATCTGGCGCACGATAACCTCAATGTGCTTATCCGCGATATCAACGCCCTGCAGGCGATATACGCGCTGAACCTCGCGCAGCAGATAATTCTGAACCGCGCCAATCTTTTTAATCTCAAGAAGGTCATGCGGATTCACGCTGCCCTCCGTCAGCTCGTCACCCGCCTCCAGAACCGCGCCGTCCATAATCTTAATGCGGGAACCATATGGAATAAGGTAGGTTTTCTCGTTCACACCGTCGGAGACGATAATCTCACGCTTTTTCTTGGTATCCTTAATCGTGGCCGTGCCGCCGAATTCCGCGATAATCGCAAGTCCCTTCGGCTTTCTCGCCTCAAAAAGCTCCTCCACACGCGGAAGACCCTGCGTGATGTCATCACCCGCAACGCCGCCCGTGTGGAAAGTTCTCATGGTAAGCTGCGTACCCGGCTCGCCGATGGACTGCGCCGCGATAATGCCGACCGCCTCGCCGATCTGAACCGGCTCGCCGCTGGACATGTTCGCGCCATAGCACTTCGCGCATATTCCGACATGCGACCTGCAGCAGAGAATATTTCGAATCTTCACCTTCTCAATCGGCTCGCCCTTCTCGTCCACACCCTTGCTGAGGATCTTCGCCGCGCGGCTCGGCGTAATCATATGGTTCTTTTTCACCAGAACATTGCCGTCCCTGTCCACGATATCCTCACAGGAATATCTTCCCGTGATTCTGTCCTTGAGGCTCTCGATCATCTCCTTGCCGTCCATGAAGGCGCTCACCTCCATACCGGGGATAAAATCCTTGCCCTCACAGCAGTCCACCTCGCGGATAATCAGCTCCTGACAGACATCCACCATTCGGCGGGTCAGGTAACCGGAGTCCGCGGTACGGAGCGCGGTATCGGAAAGTCCTTTACGCGCGCCGTGTGCAGACATGAAATACTCCAACACGTCAAGCCCCTCACGGAAGTTCGACTTAATCGGGAGCTCGATGGTACGTCCCGTCGTATCCGCCATCAGACCGCGCATACCCGCAAGCTGCTTAATCTGCTGGTTGGAACCGCGGGCGCCGGAGTCCGCCATCATAAAGATGTTATTGTATTGGTCAAGATCGTCGAGCAGTGTCTGGGTCAGCTTGTCATCCGTCTCCTTCCAAGTCTCGACAACCGCCTTGTAACGCTCCTCCTCCGTCATCAGACCGCGGCGGAAGTTCATCGTAATGCGGTCAACCGTAGCCTGCGCGTCCGCAAGCATCTGCGGCTTCTCCTCCGGAACGGTCATATCCGAGATGGAAACCGTCATCGCCGCTCTGGTCGAATACTTATATCCCATGGACTTGATGCTGTCAAGCACCTCGGCCGTCTTGGTCGCGCCATGAATATTGATAACCTTCTCGAGGATCTGCTTCAGACCCTTCTTGCCGACATGGAAATCGACCTCCGGAAGCAGTCTGTTTTCAGGGATGCTCCTGTCCACAAACTCCAAATCCTGCGGAAGGATTTCGTTGAAGATAAACCTTCCCAAGGTTGACTCCACAATGCCGCTGACCACCTCGCCATCCGGCATTTTCTTGGTCACGCGCACTTTGATTCGCGAATGCAGTGTGCAGGCTCCGTTCTCATACGCGAGAATCGCCTCGTTCACGTTTCTGAAATATTTCCCCTCGCCGAGCGCGCCCGGACGCTCCTGCGTCAGATAATAGATACCGAGCACCATGTCCTGTGAGGGAACCGCAACCGGCCCGCCGTCAGAGGGCTTCAACAGGTTATTCGGGGAGAGCAGCAAAAATCGGCACTCCGCCTGCGCCTCCACCGACAGCGGCAGATGCACCGCCATCTGGTCGCCATCGAAGTCCGCGTTGAACGCCGTACAAACCAGCGGATGGAGCTTAATCGCCTTACCCTCCACCAGAATCGGCTCAAATGCCTGAATACCAAGCCGGTGCAGTGTCGGCGCACGGTTCAGCATAACAGGATGATCCTTGATAACCTCCTCCAGCACATCCCACACGGTATGGTCAAGCTTTTCCACAAGCTTCTTCGCATGCTTGATATTCTGTGAAATCTGTCGCGCGACGAGCTCCTTCATAACAAAGGGCTTAAACAGCTCAATCGCCATCTCCTTGGGCAGTCCGCACTGATATATCTTCAGCTCCGGTCCGACAACGATAACCGAACGTCCGGAATAGTCAACACGCTTGCCAAGCAGATTCTGGCGGAAGCGTCCGGATTTTCCCTTCAACATATCCGACAGGGACTTCAAGGCCCTGTTGCCCGGACCTGTCACGGGACGTCCGCGTCTGCCGTTGTCAATCAGCGCGTCCACCGCCTCCTGCAGCATCCGCTTCTCGTTGCGCACGATGATGTCCGGCGCGCCAAGCTCCAAAAGTCTCTTCAAACGGTTATTTCTGTTGATAATCCTTCTGTACAAATCATTCAAATCCGAGGTGGCAAATCTGCCGCCATCGAGCTGTACCATCGGGCGCAGATCGGGCGGTAACACGGGAATGGTATCCATAATCATCCACTCCGGCTTATTTCCGGAGGCTCTGAAGGACTCTACCACCTCCAACCGTTTCACGATTTTCGCGCGCTTCTGCCCCTTGGTGCTCTCGTTTCTGAGCTCCGCGCTCAGCTCCTCGCACTCCTTCTCAAGGTCGATGGCCTGCAGAAGCTCCTTGATGGCCTCCGCGCCCATTCCCACGCGAAACCGGCTGCCCCACTTCTCTCTGTTGTCCTGATACTCCTTCTCGGATAGAACCTGCTTGTATTCCAAATCCGTGTCCATCGGATCCAGCACAATATAGGAAGCGAAGTACAGCACCTTCTCCAGCACCCGCGGCGTCAAGTCCAGAATAAGACCCATCCGGCTCGGAATTCCCTTGAAATACCAGATATGCGACACCGGCGCCGCAAGCTCAATATGTCCCATGCGCTCTCTGCGGACGCTCGACTTCGTAACCTCAACACCGCAGCGGTCGCAGATAACGCCCTTGTATCTAATCTTCTTATATTTACCACAATGGCACTCCCAATCCTTACTGGGTCCGAAAATCTTCTCACAGTACAGACCGTCGCGCTCAGGCTTGAGGGTTCTGTAATTGATGGTTTCCGGCTTTGTCACCTCGCCCTTGGACCACTCCCGGATACGCTCGGGAGAAGCAAGGCCGATTTTAATGGCGTCAAAGGTAATGGACTGGCATGATTCATTTCTATTCTCAGACATTCTGGCACTCCTTCCAAAACAAATTGTCTCATTTCTTACTCTTCAAAATCATCATCAAAGCTGTCGTCCTCGTCGAAGTCATCGTCCGAATAATCGAACTCATCCTCCTCCACGGCGGCGTCTATCAGATCCCCGCTTGTCGAGTCAAATTCCTTCTGCTGATAACCCTCAAGATTTTCTCTGTTATCGTACCGATTATCGCCCTCCATTTCAACACGGAAATCGCTGTCGCTGTAATCAACCGACTCCATAATCTCAACCTCGTTGCGCTCCTCATCATATACTTTCACATCCAGCCCGAGCGACTGCAGCTCCTTCAACAGTACCTTGAAAGACTCCGGGATACCCGGCTCCGGAATGTTCTCGCCCTTGATAATCGCCTCGTAGGTCTTCACACGGCCAACCACGTCATCCGACTTCACGGTCAGGATTTCCTGCAATGTATGAGATGCGCCGTAAGCCTCAAGCGCCCAAACCTCCATCTCGCCGAACCGCTGTCCGCCGAACTGCGCCTTGCCGCCGAGCGGCTGCTGCGTAACCATGCCGTACGGTCCCGTGGAACGCGCGTGAATCTTGTCGTCTACCAAGTGGTGCAGCTTCAGATAATGCATGTGCCCGATTGTGACGGGACTGTCAAAATACTCTCCCGTCCGGCCGTCTCTGAGCCTTACCTTGCCGTCCCTCGAAATCGGCACGCCCTTCCAGACCTTCCTGTGCTCTCTGTTCTCCGATAAATATTCCATAACCTCCGGCAGAAGCTCAGCCTTGTGTTTCGCCTCAAACTCCTCCCACTCAAGGTTTACATAATCGTTGGCCAAATCCAGTGTATCCATGATGTCCGCCTCGTTCGCGCCGTCAAATACGGGCGTCGCGACATTGAAGCCCAGCGCCTTCGCCGCGAGCGAAAGATGGATTTCAAGCACCTGCCCGATGTTCATACGGGAAGGCACACCCAACGGATTCAACACGATATCCAGCGGTCTTCCGTTCGGCAGATACGGCATATCCTCAACCGGAAGCACACGGGAGACAACACCCTTGTTCCCGTGACGGCCCGCCATCTTATCGCCCACGGAAATCTTTCTCTTCTGCGCGATATAAATGCGGACGGACTGATTGACGCCCGGTGCAAGCTCCGTGTCGCCGTTTGCGCGCGAAAATACCTTCGCGTCCACAACAACGCCGTACTCACCGTGCGGAACCTTCAAAGAAGTATCGCGCACCTCTCTCGCCTTCTCGCCGAAGATTGCACGCAGCAGCCGCTCCTCCGCGGTCAGCTCCGTCTCTCCCTTGGGCGTCACCTTGCCGACAAGGATATCGCCTGCGCGAACCTCCGCACCGATACGGATAATTCCCCTGTCATCCAAATCCTTCAGCGCATCATCCCCGACGCCCGGAACATCCCTTGTGATTTCCTCCGGACCAAGCTTCGTATCGCGCGCCTCTGTCTCGTACTCTTCTATATGAATGGAGGTGTAGACGTCCTCCTGAACCAGCCGTTCACTCAAAAGAACCGCGTCCTCATAGTTATAGCCTTCCCACGTCATAAAGCCAATCAGCGGATTCTTTCCGAGTCCCAGCTCTCCGCCGCTGGTCGCGGGGCCGTCCGCGATTACCTGTCCGGCCTCCACATGATCGCCCTTCACAACAATCGGCTTCTGGTTGTAGCAGTTGGACTGATTGCTCCTGACAAACTTGTACAGATGAAACTCCGCCTTCTCGCCGTCGTCATACGTCATACGGATCAGCCTAGACGACACGTAGGTTATCGTACCCGCCTTCTTGGCAACCACGCACACACCGGAGTCCACCGCCGTCTTGACCTCCATACCGGTACCGACAACAGGCGCCTCCGTGAAGAGCAGCGGCACTGCCTGACGCTGCATGTTAGAGCCCATCAGGGCACGGTTCGCGTCGTCATTCTGAAGGAACGGAATCAAGGCCGTCGCCACCGAGAATACCATCTTCGGCGACACGTCCATGTAATCAAACATCTCCTTGGGATACTCCTGTGTCTCGTCCAGATAGCGGCCGGAAACGGAATTGCGGACAAAATGTCCGTCCTTGTCCAGCGCCTCATTGGCCTGCGCCACATGATAATTATCCTCCTCGTCCGCGGTCATGTATACCACCTTATCCGTCACGCGCGGATTGGCGGGATCCGATTTATCAATCTCTCTGTACGGCGCCTCGATAAAGCCGTATTCATTGATGCGCGCATAGGACGCAAGCGAGTTGATCAGACCGATATTCGGACCCTCCGGCGTCTCTATCGGGCACATTCTCCCATAGTGGGAATAGTGCACGTCTCGAACCTCGAAGCCCGCACGATCCCTTGACAAGCCACCTGGTCCCAATGCGGACAGACGTCTCTTGTGCGTCAGCTCACCCAACGGATTGTTCTGATCCATAAACTGAGACAGCTGAGAGGAGCCGAAAAACTCCTTGATTGCGGCCTGCACCGGCTTGATATTGATCAGCGTCTGCGGCGATACATCATCCGAATCGTGGGTCGTCATCCGCTCACGCACCACACGCTCCATTCTTGACAGACCGATGCGGTACTGATTTTGCAGCAGCTCTCCCACCGCACGGATGCGACGGTTGCCCAGATGGTCGATATCGTCGCTGTTCCCGAGTCCGTACTCCAAGTGCATGTTATAATTAATGGAAGCGATCATATCCTCCTTGGTGATATGCTTCGGAATCAGTTCATAAACATTTCTCGTGATGGCCTCCGCCAGCTCCTCCGGATTCTCGGCGTACTCCTCCAATATCCTGCGAAGCACAGGGAAATAAACCTGCTCCGTGATTCCCAGACTTCTCGGCTCGCACTCGACAAAGTTCGTGATATCCACCATCATATTGGAGATTACCTTTACGACTCTCTCCTCCGTCTGAATCCACACATACGCAACGGCTGCGTTCTGCATCGCATCCGCCATCTCAACCGTCACCTTGTCTCCCTTCTGTCCGAGCACCTCTCCGCTGAACGGGTCCACAACATCCTCCGCAAGGATACGGTTCCGGATTCTGTTTCTGAAAGCAAGCTTTTTATTGAATTTATATCTTCCGACCTTCGCAAGGTCGTATCTTCTGGGGTCAAAAAACATGGAATTTACAAGGTTCTCCGCGCTGTCTAAGCTGAACGGCTCCCCCGGACGTATCTTGCTGTACAGCTCCCGGAGGCCCTCCTGATAATTCTCCGCGGTGTCCTTGGTAAAGCTGGCGTGAATCTTGGGCTCATCCCCGAACAGCTCAAGGATTTCCTCATTCGTGCCCACGCCCATCGCGCGGAGAAAGACGGTGATGGGGACCTTTCTGGTTCTGTCTACGCGCACATAAAAAACATCATTGGAGTCCGTCTCATACTCCAACCATGCGCCACGGTTCGGGATGACCGTACAGGAAAATAACCGCTTGCCGATCTTGTCATGGGTGATACCGTAATAGATACCCGGGGAACGCACCAATTGGCTGACGATAACACGCTCCGCTCCGTTAATCACAAAGGTACCCGTCTCTGTCATCAGTGGGAAATTGCCCATAAAAATCTCATGCTCGCTGATTTCTTCCTTCTCCTTATTGTGGAGACGAACTCTGATTTTTACGGGGGCCTCATAAGTTAAATCCCTCTCCTTGCACTCCTCGATGGTATGCTTGATCTCGTCCTCCGCCAGAACGTAATCCACAAACTCGAGACTCAACCGTCCGCTATAATCGGTAATTGGAGAGATGTCTGCCAGCGCCTCACGAAAGCCTTCTTCCAGAAACCATTTATAGGAATCCTTTTGGACCTCGATGAGATTGGGCATATCCAGAACCTCTTTCTGCCTTGAATAGCTCATGCGCATCGTCTTACCGGTGACAACCGGACGTATCCTGTTCTTTTCCATGACCTTTCACCCCGTTCTATATGATTTGCGTCTATTTTCATTTACACCATGTAGGTATAAAATGAGCACAGTTTTTCACAATAGTGCACATTACATATTAGCACAAGCAGTTTTGGAAGTCAAGAATTTTTTGGATTCGGAAAGGGAATTAAAAATTTCCGGAAAGGAAATTTTGACATTATAAGAAAACGGGATTCGGAAAGGCCGGGACAAGCGTCCCGGCCCGAATTCCCGCATTGAATATCGTGCAATTACTTTAATGTAACCTTAGCGCCCTCCGCTTCAAGCTTTGCCTTAATCTCCTCAGCCTCAGCCTTAGGCGCCGCTTCCTTCAATACCTTGGGAGCGCCGTCAACCAGATCCTTCGCCTCCTTCAGGCCAAGACCTGTCGCCTCGCGGACAACCTTGATAACCTTAACCTTGTTCGGGCCTACCTCGGTAAGCTCTACATCAAAGTCGTCCTTCTCCTCTGCCGCGGGCGCCGCCGCGCCTGCCGCTGCCACTACAACGCCTGCCGCTGCGGATACGCCGAACTCCTCCTCACAAGCCTTTACCAGATCGTTTAACTCCAAAACCGTGAGCTCTTTAATCGCATCAATAAATTCTGCTGTTGTCAACTTTGCCATTTTATTTCCCTCCATAATCATTTTGTTCGTTGTTCAGTAACGCTGATTCCATATCCCTGCGCCGCTTACTCTGCCGCAGGCGTTTCCGCCGGTTCCTCAGCGGGCGCTTCCGTTGCGGGAGCCTCTGCCGCCGGCGCTTCCTCTGTTGCAGGCGCTTCCTGCGCTACGGACTCGCCGCCTGCGCCGCCCTTCTCCGCAATCTGATTAAGCACACGGGCAATGTTCGTAATCGGTGACTGGATGCTTCCAAGGAACTTGGAAAGGAGCTCTTCCCTTGAAGGAATGCTTGCAATCTCTTTCATTCCCTTTGCGTCATAGAGCACGCCGTCCACAAAGCCCGCCTTCATCTCAAGCGCGGGGCACTCCTTGGCAAAATTGTTCAAAATTCTTGCCGGCGCAGTTGCGTCCTCCTTGCTGATCGCAATCGCATTGGTTCCCTCAAAGCTCTCCGTCAACCCTTCGAAGTCCGTTCCCTTGAACGCTCTGGTCATCATTGTGTTCTTGTAGACCTTGTAGATGATGCCGGCCTCGCGGAACTGCTTGCGGAGCACCGTGTCCTGCGCTACCGTGATGCCGCGATAGTCCACTACCACAATTGACGCCGCGTCCTTGATGTTCGCTGAAATCTCCGCAATGATGGGCTGTTTTAACTCGACCTTTGCCATTTTCTTACCTCCTTATAGATTTCTGCCGAAAAGGAATATAAAAACCCCTGTCCCATGCGCGCATAAAGACAGAGGCGAATCATCATAAAAACGCTTTCCCTCGGTAGGCGATACGCTTACGCCTTACGGCACCTACTGTCTTCGGCATGGTTTTATAACCTTTAATACCATATCACATGTGCATTCGTGTGTCAAGCACTTTTCATGTGCTGTTCCGACATGTCAGAACAGCACATTCCCTTCAGAATCAATCTCAACATTCGGGGAAATGCTCCGCATATACTGCAGCGCCTCCTCCTTTTCCGCGCCCTCAAGCAGCTTCGTGCGGCAGTCCGACTGTCTGCACGGTATGAATTGAAAGCGCTCCAACGCCCCCTCCTTTATGGAGATCTCCACAAGGCAGGTGTTCATCGTCCTTGAGTTGAACCAGTAATTCCCCATACTGTAGATTACCGGAACGCCCGCGACCACATCCAGCCGCTGCAGACAGTGGGGATGATCTCCGATAATCAGATCCGCGCCCGCCTCCGCGTAGAGCGGCGCCTGCTCCTCCTGAAGCCGGTCGGTTCCCTCCTGCCCCTCCGTTCCCCAGTGAATATAGAGGATTGTAAAATCGCTGTTCGCCTCCGCCTCTTTTATGACGGTCAAAAGGTTGTCCGGATTCATGCATCGGAGCACCCCGGGGCTGCTCTGCGTCGCGCCCTTGGTGTCCGGCGTCCCGTTCCGCTCTATCTGCGTCGCGCTCACAATCGCGATTTTCATTCCGTTCGCAATAATATAAGTCGGCTTCATCGCCTCCTCCAGATTGTTTCCGGCTCCCACATACGCGATGTCGGCGTTGCGCAGCGTCTCCATGGTGTCCAGCAGCGAGACCTCCCCGTAATCGTAGGCGTGGTTGTTGGCCAGCGAGACGACGTCCACGCCTATCTGATGCAGAAACTCGACATTCTCGGGCTTTGCGCGGAAGGTAAACTGCTTTTCCGGCGTCGGCTGTCCGCGCGTCGTAAAGGTAAATTCATTGTTCAGCATGAACACGTCCGCCCCCCGCATCCGCTCCAGCAGTCCCGCCGAGAAGGTGTCGTCTATATTGCTGCCCCGCAGTCTGTAATTGCTCATTATCGCATAGCCGTCATCCAACAGAAGGTCTCCCGCAAACGCGAAGGTGACGCTCTCCGTTCCCGCGCATTCCGCGAGGCGCACATTCTGCCCCTGCTCCAGCGCCGCGGAATACAGCGCCTCATTGGCGGCCGCAAGCAGCTCCTCGACCGACGGCTCCCCGACAGTCTCCGGTACGTCAGGCGCATCCGGCACATCAGGACGGGGAAGCGGCGGCTGCGCCGCCCCCAAGCCCAAGGCCTCGTACTGCACCTCCGGCTTCTGTTCCTTCTCATCCCTCTGCAGGAACACCGCATAGGCAGTCATCGCCGCAAGCCCCACCAACACAACGACCGAGGTCATTATCGTAAAAAGTAAAATCTGTTTTCCCGCTTTACCGTTACGCCCGAACATTTATCAAGAAACTCCTTTCCCGCTGTCACAATTCCCGGTGAACAAAAAGACCCCGCTTTGTAAAACGAGGTCTTCAGTGCTTCACCTATTTCGAATCAGAACTGCGCAACGCTGACCTTTACGGCAGGCCCCATTGTTGACGTGAGCGTGATGCTCTTCAAATACTGACCCTTCAGATTAGAGGGCTTCGCTTTCACAATGGCCTCCAGCAAAGTATTGAGGTTCTGTATCAGCTGCTCCTCCGTAAAGGACGCCTTTCCGACAGGGCAGTGAATGATGTTTGTCTTGTCAAGTCTGTACTCAATCTTACCGGCCTTAATATCGTTGATTGCCTTTGTGACATCCATCGTTACCGTGCCGGCCTTCGGATTCGGCATCAGACCCTTAGGTCCCAAAACCTTACCGAGACGCCCCACAACGCCCATCATATCCGGCGTCGCCACAACCACATCGAAATCCAGCCAACCGTCGTTCTGAATCTTCGGAATCAGCTCGTCTCCGCCGACGTAATCCGCTCCGGCAGCCTCAGCCTCCGCTACCTTATCGCCCTTTGCAAATACCAATACTTTTACGGTCTTACCCGTGCCGTTCGGAAGAACCACCGCACCGCGAATCTGCTGCTCCGCATGACGTCCGTCGCAGCCGGTTCTGATGTGAACCTCCACGGTCTCATCAAACTTTGCGGTCGCGGACTTCTTCGCCAATGCTACGGCATCCTCGAGCTCATAAAATGTTGTCCGGTCAACCAGCTTCGCGGCTTCAATATATTTCTTACCATGTTTCATTCTCTATCCTGCTCCTTTCCCAGTCTGTCTGCACTTAATCTTCCACCGTAATGCCCATGCTTCTCGCGGTACCCGCTATCATGCTCATCGCAGCCTCAATGCTTGCGGCATTCAAGTCAGGCATCTTCAACTCAGCGATTTCCCGAACCTTCGCCTTGGAAACGGAAGCAACCTTCGTCTTGTTCGGCGTCGCCGAAGCAGACTTGAGATTACATGCTTTCTTCAGCAGAACCGCTGCGGGCGGAGTCTTTGTGATGAAGCTGAAGCTTCTGTCAGCGTAAACCGTGATGACAACAGGAATGATCATGCCTTCCTGATCTGCTGTTCTCGCGTTAAACTGCTTTGTGAACTCCACAATGTTCACACCATGCTGTCCAAGTGCAGGACCAAC
>JAMPFV010000019.1 GCA_023664265.1 Roseburia sp. | reverse complement strand
GAAACAAATAGCCGATTGAAAAATAAGCTATCAAGCTTATTTTTCAATCTAATCCTCCATCTCCTTCCATAACGTGTGAAAATCTATTCCGGATACACCAGCCTATCCTCGCCGATTCCGTATAAAACCGTATCCAGATACCGCTTTGCCAGATAATTCGCCATCCCCAGATTCATATCCAGATAATTCCCACAATCCCTGGGGCTTGCGCCAGGCACCGCATCCTTGTAGTCGCGGATGAACTCAAACATCTCCACCATCAGCGGCACAATGTCCTTGGACTCGTAATCGCCTGCAAGCAACAGATAGAAGCCTGTCCGGCAGCCCATCGGACCAAAATAGATGGTCTTGTCCTTGTACTCCTTATGGTTGCGGAGGAAGGTCGCCGCCAAATGCTCTATCGTGTGCACCTCTGCGGTGTTCATTACCGGCTCCTCATTGGGCGAGGTCATCCGCAAATCAAAGGTCGTGACCGTGCTCTCCCCTACCTTGTCCTTTCTTGAGACATACACACCAGGCTGAAGCTTGATGTGATCGATTGTAAAGCTTGCTATTTTTTCCATTTTCCACCTCATTTCTGCGCTGTTTTGCCGCGCAGACACAAATCTCGTGATTGAAAATCTTAATTTTCAATCTTCTATTTTTAAGTTCTACACAACAAGATTCCGCTCTTCCCCCTGAAGAAAGCTCTCGATGTTCTTATATACCTCCCGCGCGCAGCGCTCTCTCGCCTCGCGGCTCGCCCAAGCCATATGCGGCGTGATCAGAAGCTTCGTGCTGTCCTGAATCCGCCCGAGCGGATTATCCGCCGCAATCGGCTCCTTCTCCAAAACATCCAAGCCGGCCGCCGCAAGCTTGCCGCTCACAAGCGCGTCATAAAGCGCCTGTCCGTCCACAACAGGGCCGCGCGCGACATTGATTAAAATCGCCGTCCTTTTCATCTTCTCCAACGCCTGCGCGTTGATGATCCGCTCCGTTCGCTCCGTCAGCGGGCAGTGCAGCGACAGAATGTCCGACTCGGCAAGAAGCGTGTCAAAGTCCACCCGCTCAAACGCTGTCGAGGTATTCTTTCCCGACGCGGAATAATAAATCACACGGCACCCGAATACCTGCGCCATCTGCGCCACCTTCCGACCGATATTCCCGAGACCGATAATCCCCCACGTCTTTCCGTACAACTCGGTGAAATACGGCTCAAAATAAGTAAAGACTGCCCCCCTTCCATACGCCCCCTTTTTGACATAGGCGTCATAAACCGGAAGCTTCTCCATCAGGTAGAGCGTCATTGCCAGCGTGTGCTGCGCGACTACCGATGTACAGTAATCCACCACGTTGGCCACGCGGATTCCTCTTGCCTTACAGTATTCGAGGTCCACGTTGTTGTAGCCGGTCGCCGTCTCACAAATCAGCCTCAGCTTGGGCGTATTCCCCAGTGTTGACGCGTTGAACGGTATCTTGCTCGCGATAATAATCTCCGCGTCCGCGACACGCTGCCCGACCTCCTCCAAGGCCGTGCTGTCATAGTATTCCACCTCGCCAAAATCATCAAAAAAAGAGATGTCAATATCGTTTCCAAGGCTCGCCTTCTCCAAGACGACAATTTTCATCTGCCCCGCCTCCTCTCGTATCTGCTCCTTCTCAAAAGCCCTTCACTGTCGCAATCTCCTGTCTCAAAGCTTTCACTGCCGCAATCCCTCGTCTCAAAAGCTAAAATCCGTTATACTAAGCGCCCGTACTTCCTTAGTATAACGGATTCATTCTCAAAATACAATAACCGGAACTGTTTACTTTACAAGCGCCAGCGTCTGTCTCGCGATTGCAAGCTCCTCGTTCGTCGGGATACACATCAGCGTCACCTTGCTGCCGTCCTTGGAGATAATCGTCTCCTCGCCGCGCACATTGTTCTTCTCCTCGTCAAGCTCCGTGCCGAGATAGCCGAAATATTTGCAGATTTCCACACGACCCGAAATATTGTTCTCACCGACGCCCGCAGTAAACGCAATTACGTCCACGCCATTCATCGCCGCCGTATACGCGCCGACATACTTTGCCACCCTGTAATAGAACGCGTCGAGCGTCACTCTTGCAAGTTTGTTGCCGTCGTTTGCCGCCGCCTCAATATCCCTGAAATCGCTGGATACCTTGGACAGGCCAAGCACACCGGATTTCTTGTTCAGGACATTGTTCATCTCCGCGGGAGTAAGGCCCTCCTTCTGGCAAATGAAATCGCAGATTGCGGGGTCAATGTCACCGGAACGCGTACCCATGATAAGTCCCTCCAACGGAGTAAGACCCATGCTCGTATCCACACATTTGCCGTGGTCTACCGCTGAGATAGATCCGCCGTTTCCCAAATGGCATACGATAATTTTCAAATCCTCTCTCTTCTTTCCAAGCAGCTCCGCCGCCTTCGCGGACACATAATCGTGGCTCGTGCCGTGGAAGCCGTAACGGCGAACCTTGTATTTCTCATAATATTCATAGGGCAGACCATACAGATATGCCTTCTCGGGCATCGTCTGGTGGAAAGCCGTGTCGAAAACCGCTACCATCGGCACATTCGGCATAATCTCCTTGCAGGAGTTGATACCGATGAGATTTGCGGGATTGTGCAGCGGCGCCAAATCGTTGCACTCCTCAATCGCCTTCATTACCGCGTCGTCGATCACCACGGATGACGCGAACTTCTCGCCGCCATGTACGACACGGTGTCCGACCGCGCCAATCTCATCCAGCGACTTTATCACACCATGATCTGCGTCCGTCAACGCGTCGATTACCAGCTTCACGGCTACCGTGTGATTCGGCATCGGTGTCTCAATCTTTACCTTATCCTTGCCCGCCGGCGTATGTGTGAGGACGCTTCCGTCAATTCCGATTCTCTCGCAAAGCCCCTTGGCCAGTACCGCCTCCGAGGCGCTGTCAATCAACTGATACTTCAAAGAAGAGCTTCCGCAGTTAATTACTAAAATGTTCATTGCTTCCTCCATTCCGATTTTCTCTTCAAAACCCGTTTCCTGTTTGCTGCTGATACTCAGGCGCAGCCCCCTCCTTTAATCCTCGTCCGCAACAGCGGCAATGCTTGAGATCACGCTTGCCACCACGGAAAGCACTACCGCGATAATGATAACCAGCATACCGCCCATCAAGAGCAATACGGCTCCGCCCGCGTTCCCCGACGACGCCGCGCTCTGCGTTGTCTCCGCAGCCAAGGCCATATTCCCGCCAAACGCGACTGCTGATACCGCCACACCGAAAACAAACGTCATCAGGAATCCGATAATCCCACATAATTTTTTCATGGTCGTCCCTACCTTCTCTTAAAAGTTTTTATACTGTTATCAGCATAACACAATTTTTTCCAAAAGTGAATCCCTTTCGTCACAATTTTCTGAAAATATTGTCTGTTACAGCCGCACCATCTCGCCGCCCTTAATCTCCATAAACGCCTTGTCGTCCACACAGATCCAAAGGCTCTTCGCGCACGGGTTGTACACAAAGGACCCGTCCGCCGCGTACTGCGCCATCTTCACCACATCCATATAGTCCACAATCTCTATATTTGTCGCATACCAGATGTCGTCACGGCCGCCGGCCAGCGCGCAGAATTCCTCCATGACCTCCCAGTTGTCATTGTTGGTAAACTCATAGCTGTGCCCCCACACATACATCATGTAGAGATACTGCTTCTTCGTCAGGTTGACAAACTCCTGCCCAAGCTCCAACAGCCTGTGATTGTGGTGGCAGGTCGCCTTCCAGCGCAGGAAGTCCTCAGGCAACGCAAAGCTGTCGCTGTTGCCGACGATTCTGCCATAGCGTATCCCGAGCAGCGGGAGCAAATCACAGATTTCCTTGGAGTAAGAGCCATTTGGATATGCCAACCCGCGCACGGGATAGCCCATGATCGCCTCCAGCCTTTTCCTGTCCTCGAGCACCTCCTCGGCCACGCTCGGAAGCGGACACCGCTCAATCGTCGGATGCGATACGGTATGGCACGCCACCTCATGTCCCCGATACAGCTCCCGATATTCCTCCTGCGGAATGCGCACGGGGTCGTCCTTCAAGCCGCTGTTGACGTTGAAGGTCCCCTTGATGCCGTGCTTGTTGAAAATCTCCACAAGCCGTCTGTCCTCCTGCTTCCCGTCGTCATAGCTCATGGTCAGTACCTTGTGCTTCCCCCCCGGGAAGCACGCATAGATTTTTTTGATGTCTGTTTTCACTGTCGCTTTCTCGCTCCTTTCTTACATCTCTTCGCGTGTATTTTTCTCAAAACGCGCCACGAGCTGCCGTCCGTGCTCGTCGTCCAGCTCCTCCAGCGCGCGGATAAACTCCTCCAGCGGCGGTCGGGTCTCCTCGCCCGCTATCACCATCGAGTGCTTCAGGCTCGCCACGTAATCCGATATGCATTCACTGAATTCCAGCGCCACGCTCCCGTCCCCAAGGACGGTAATGTTGAGCGTGTAGGCGATATTCGTCCACGTCACGCCCTGCGTCATGGCGCACAGCTCCTTCGCCCTTTTGAGGAAATGAACCCCTGCCTCCGTCCGCTCCAAAATATCATCCAACGTCACGCCGAAAAAATCAAAATCTTCCTTGGAAACAATGCATTCCACCTTTAAATCCGACTTTTTGTTGTATTCCATCCGATACCCCTCCCGACGTGAACTATTCTTTCTGAACTTATTCTTTCAAGGAAACACTGATAATCAGTGCTTTCTTAAATTATACGCCTATCCCGACGGCCGCGCAAGTGGCAACATCACACCGTCCCGTATACCTCGATCTGGCTGAGCGCGGGAAACGGCGACGGGTCGTCCGACTTTATCAGATTACGGAGCCGCACCCATGTAATCCGCTTCTTCTCGAAGGTAAGGACATGGGGGCGGCTGCTTTTTTCCAGCTCCCATACGATTTCCGTGCCGTCGGAAAAGCTGAGCGTCACCTGCGTCCACCAATTGTCATGCGGGAAATCCGAGCGGGTGTAAAGCACCACCTTGTCCGCCGTCACCTCCCTGCCAAAGTCCACGGTCATCTCCGCGTCATCCTGCATGTTAATCCCCCAGGACTCGTAAGGCCATTCCCCGTGGGAGCGGTTCTCGCACACACCGTCAATCGCATTGCGCGCCGCAAACACGGACTCGCCTCGCGTCTCCACATTCGCATAGGCATGTGGAAAGCAGTTCGTATCCCCATGCTGATCACATACATTCAGGGCAAGGTTGCGATACGCCGCCGTCTCCTCCGGCGTCGCTGTGCGGGCATACAGATAATGCCTGCTCCCGTAAAACGCCTTGGGGGAATAGCAGATGCGCTTCTCCCCGAACGGCACCGCATAGGACACATTTCCCGTAATATAGCAGAACGCCGCTCCCAGCGCATCCTCCACCTGCAAAAATATATGGATGTTCTTCTCCGAGGACTCCAGCACAATGCAGTCGCCCTCCTGATATTCCGCCGTGTGAACCAGCCCGACATAATCATCCCCGCTGCTTTCGCAGAGAATGTTTCCATCCTTATCCAAAACTTTTAACGTCAATATCGCCATGTCCGCCTCCTACCAGTAGAGCTGCCAGTCCTTATGTAGCCTGGTCAGCGCCTCCATGTAAAAATAATCGCCCCAGATGTTGCACTCATCCACGCCATAGTGATTGCAGGTGTTGTACGGCGAGTGGTTGGAGTAGGTGCTGTGCAGCACAAGGCCGTTCGACTCCTCCGCGCTCTTCACCGCGTAGTTGTCACAGACGGACTTGAGCATCTGCATCGCGTACTTTTTATAGACGGCCGCATCCGCAGGATCCATGTACTTTATCATCTCCAGCATCCCACAGACCGCGATGGAGGCCGAGGAGGAGTCTCTCGGCTGGTCGTCCCCGTCCGTAAATTCCAGGTCCCAGAACGGCACCATGTCCTTGGGCAGGTGCTCCAGATAGTATTGCGACACCTTCTTGAAAATATCTATATACTCCGCCCGCTTCGTATACTTGTACGCGAGCGCGCACCCGTAGATTCCCCACGCCTGTCCTCTCGCCCACGCGGACCCGTCGCGGTATCCCTGACAGGTCGCCCCGTGGTCGGGCGCACCCGTTTTCATGTCAAAGAAAAAGGTATGCCAAGTGGAATAATCCTCCCGAATGACATTCTTAATCGCCGTGTGGATATGCTTCTCGGCAATCTCCCGATACTTCGCGTCGCCTGTCTCCTCCGACGCCCAGTAGAGCAGCGGGAGGTTCAGCAGGCAGTCGATAATCAGCCTGTAATTCTCGGGCGCGTCCATCGGTCCCCACGCCTGAATAAACTCCCCTATGGGGTGAAATCTCGTAATCAGTTGGTCCGCCGCCTTGATTGCGGCCTCCCTGCCCTTTTGGCTGCCAATTAATTTATATCCCGCCACGCAGGAGGGCGAATACAGAAAGCCCATGTCGTGATGATCCACTTCTATCTTGTTGTCGATGCGGTTCAGGAAACTGTCTATCTGAACCTCGCCCGCGTGCCTGAGCTTTTCGGCCGCAGCCGCGTCCTGCTCTTTTCTGTATTCATAGGAAAGCCAGACCTCTCCCGTCCAAAAGCCGGTTGTCCAGTCCCGATTCTCCGTCGGCTGATAGAAATTCCCCTCACTGTAGGCCTTCTGGAATTTATCCGTGAACGTCGGCAGGTTCCGCTCCACCTGCTCTGTGCAGAACGCCAGCGCATCCGCGATCTCCTTCTCTGAGATGAGCGGCATCTCCTCAAATAAAAGCTTCATATTCATCCCTCCGTAAACCATGGTTCCATAATATTAATATTTTATCTCTTCAAGCCGGCAGAGGCAAGCCCTTCCATCAAATATTTATGATATTCGTAACCATTCAGACCCGCCCGTTTATAAGTATGATTGCATTTTCCGCGATTGTGTATTATCTTAAATGTAAGTATTATGCAAAGGAGGCTGTCGTGATGTTTGAACCGAAATTTTTGGATTTTGACCTGAGCCCTTACACGGGGCTTACAAGAGAGAGCTGGATTGATGCGGGAAAATATCTGCTTGAAGGCATCTTCTCACACATTAAGGACTTGGACGCGCCGGTGGTCATGCCCCGCAGGGAGACGGAAATCACCTATCCCCATAAGGACGCCGTGGGAAATCAACGACAGCTTGAGGAGATGGCGCAACGGTTTGAGGGGCTTGCCCGCTCGTTTCTGGTGGCGGCGCCCCTGATCCACATTGACCCCGAGATGGAAATCTGCGGGTATTCCATACGGGAATACTATCGCAGACAGGTTCTTTTTGCCTGCACCAGGGAACACCCAAACTTCGTGGGATACTATGAGGATTTGCAGGCGCTCACGGATTTTTCAGACCCTATCCGCGCCTTCCAACAGACGGTGGAGACCTGCGCGCTGGTCATCTGTCTGGACAACTGCAAGGCGGAAATCTGGGACACCTACAGCAGGGCGGAAAAGGATACCGTGGCGGACTTTTTACTGAGCTACGCCCACGCGCCCACCGTTCCACAGAACTGGCGGCTCTTTAACATGCTCGATATGGCGTTCCTGAAAAAGGAGGGGTATTCGATTGACGCCGATATTATGCGCGAGCACGCACAGGCCATCCTGAACTATTACGCAGGGGACGGCTGGTACCGCGACGGACATTCCTTCGACTATTACTCCTGCTGGGCCTTCAATGTATACGCCCCCATCTGGAACGAGTGGTACGGCTGCGAAAACGAGCCTTACATCGCCACATGCTTTGAGAACAATTCCAACCGCCTTATGGAGAGCTATGGCGACTTCTTTGACAGGGACGGATACACGAATATGTGGGGGCGCAGCAATGTGTACCGCAACGCCGCCACCAGCGCCTTTGACGGCAATTTCCTGCTGCGCAATCCCGCGGCGGACCCCGGGCTTTCCAGAAGAATCGCCTCCGGATCCCTGCTGCAGTTTCTGACACGGGACGATTTCCTGTACAACGGCATCCCCACAATGGGCTTTTACGGGCAGTTCACGCCGCTCGTGCAGGGCTACTCCTGCGCAGAGTCCGTGTTCTGGCTTGGCAAGGCCTTTCTCTGCCTCCACCTGCCCGCAGACCACCCCTTCTGGACGGCGAAGGAAAACAACGGAAGCTGGGAGCGGCTCGGCGAAAAAGAGGTAAAGGAGACGGTTCTGAACGGCCCCGCGCTCTGCTTTACCAACCACAACGCAAGCGGCGAGACCATCCTCCGCACGGGCAAGGTCGTGAAAAACTGCGGGGACCATCATGGCATGTGGAACTATTCCAAGCTGAGCTACAACAGCAAATATCCTTGGGAGTCCGCACCCTCCAAGGAGGTGGAGTCCATGCAGTACGTCTTGAAAAATATGCCCAATGGCGATATTCAGAAGTGCAACGTGACGCTGTGGCACGGCAGCCGTGACGGCGTGCTCTACCGCAGACAGTATTTTGATTATACGCTCGATCGGGAGACCCATTGGATGCAGGCCGTGAATCTCGCAGATTTCCCTGTGGCGTACGGCATCCTGCGCGTGGACAAGCTACGCCCTTACTGCGAGCCGCTCTCGCTCACGCTCGGCGCGTACGGTTTCCCCGACAACGGCACCGAAATCCTGCGCAGGGAAAGCGGCTCCGCGAGGGCCGTTATCCTCAAGGGACACGACCATACAGAAAGGGAAAAGCAGCTTGCCATGACGATTTACGACGGGTGGGATGCATTGGAGACGCTCACAAGCACAAACACGAACCCCGATTCGGAGAAATCCGTCATCGTATATGCCAAGACGCAGCGACAAAAGCTGTACGGCTATGAGCCGTTTGTATTGATATCTCAGGTGCTTACAAAGGAGAGTTTAGATGACTTTGCGGAGGAGGAGCTGTTCCCGATTGCGGATATTCTCTACACGGATAAGGAAAAGCGCGGCGGCTACGGGCCCGTCACCGTCACGCTCAAAACCGGTGTGCAGCGAATCATCGCATACGAAGGCATGGAGGGAAAACTGCAACTGTAGTCTTCCCTCCATGCCAATGCTCTTTTGCGCAGGCATCACAATGGGAAATTCGCAGGCTGTAAACAGCACTGCGATTTCTCATCTGCGATGCCTGACTCACTCTGAACCCTCTTCCTCCTCCGTGTGGAACATCAGCAGAAATTCCGCCCCGTTTCGGAGAATGAGCTTCATCACCACACCCTTGCCATCGGCAGAAGCCTTGGCGTAAATCCGTCTCACGGTATCCAGATTCAGCTGCACCGTCGTGAACATGTCGTCGCTCACAAGGCACATCACCCTGCCGACAAGCTTCACCTCGGAGCAGATTACCGAGAGAGACATATTCAATCCCGTCCCGTCCGTTACATCCTCGACTGTTGACAGTGCAATTGGGATTCCCCTGACATCCTCCAACACGGAAACCAGGCTGTCTGTATCATTGACAACCAGCAAACGGCTCCTCATTGTCTCCAGATAATTCATCCAATTTTGCTTCCCATCCCCACTCATTTTTTACGGCCTCCTTTAAGTACCCTCGTGATACCACTGCCTTGGATACTCTATCGAAAACGCCATTGGCTTTCGGCTGACAGGATGTGTCAGCAGCAGTTTATCTGCAAGTAGCGCCGTATTTTTTATGTCCATATGTTCTGATATCTCCCGCGACGCGTCCGAGCCATACTTGGCATCCCCTAGCAGCGGCATCCCCGCATTTGACATCTGTACTCTGATTTGATGATGCCGGCCTGTAAAGATCTCGATTTCCATCAGGGAAAAACCTTCCCCGGGAAAACGCTTCACAAGCCGCCATTGCAGCCGCGCCTCCTTCGCCCCCGCCGTTCCCTCCGGAACGACCCGCGACAGGTTCGTCCGCCGGTCCTGCAGCAGGAAATCGCGAAGCAGTCCCTCATCCGTCTCCGGTATTCCGGCCGTCAGCGCAGCATATTGCTTTTTTATCTCACCTTTTTGCAGCATTCTGCTGAGCTTCCCCGCCATCTGTGCCGTCTTGGCAAATACCAGCAGTCCCTCGACCGGCTGGTCGAGGCGGTGTATCACACCGATATACGTATCCTCACCCTGCTGCTTTCTGTATCCCCGCAGCAGGGAAATCATGTCTGTCTGCCCGATTTTGGCGGTTTGTGTTGCAATTCCCGCCGGCTTATGCGCCACAATCAGCGCATCATCCTCGTACAATATCATTTTGTCCACTTTGTATAATCCTATGCTTCTAAAATCCGGCTACAGCTTAAAACGGTAGCCGACGCCCCATATCGTCTCAATATACTGAGGCTTTGAGGTGTCCGTCTCAATTTTTTCACGGATTTTCTTGATATGCACAGTAACTGTGGCAATATCGCCAATAGAATCCATGTCCCATATTTCCCTGAAAATCTCCTCCTTCGTAAAAACGTGGTTGGGGTTCTCCGCCAAAAATGTCAGAAGGTCAAATTCCTTGGTGGTAAACGTCCTCTCCTCGCCGTCCACAAACACTCTGCGGGCCGTCTTGTCAATCCGTATTCCTCTGACCTCCACAATGTCATTCTCTTTGGTATGGCTTCCCACCAACCGGTTATAGCGCGCCATATGCGCCTTGACACGCGCCACCAGCTCGCTGGGGCTGAACGGCTTGGTCAGATAATCGTCCGCACCAAGCCCGAGTCCCCGAATCTTGTCAATATCGTCCTTTTTCGCCGATACCATCAAAATCGGCACATCCTTATCCTCGCGGATACGCTTGCAAATCTCAAAGCCGTCGATTCCCGGGAGCATCAAATCCAGAATTATCAGATCAAAATCCTCCGCGAGCGCCGTGGCCAGTCCCATATCGCCGCTGTTCTCAATCGTGACCTCAAAGTCATTCAGCTCCAGATAGTCCTTCTCAAGCTCCGCAATCGCTTCCTCATCCTCCACAATCAATATCTTGCTCATAAGCCTGTCCTTTCTTTATAATATTATCCCTGCAATTATTATCTGTCAAATAACAATCTCATCCCGCTTGTCCGCATACTTCCTGATGACAAAGTGCATACAGGTGCCTTCGCCCTCCTTGCTCGTCGCCCACACATATCCGCCGTGATCCTCGATAATCTTCTTGACAATGCTCAGACCGATGCCGCTGCCGCCCTGCATGGAGTTGCGCGAGGCGTCCGTCCTGTAGAACCGCTCAAAGATGTTCCCGATATCCTTGGCCGCAATCCCTTTTCCGTTATCCTCAATCTCGACCTTCACCGACTCGCCCTCGTCAAGAATACGGATATCGATCACGCCCTTGTCATGTCCCATGTACTTCACGCTGTTGCTGATAATATTGTTGATAACCTTCTTGAGCTGCTCCGGGTCCGCCACAATGCAGGTATCCGCGGGAACCAGATTCGTGTAGTTCAGACAGATACTCTTCTGCTCCAAGTCCAGCCCGACCTCCTCCACACAGTCGGAAAAGTAGTCGGATATGTTTAAAATATGGAAGTGATACGGAATTTTGTTGGAGTCAATGCCGGAGTAGGTTGTAAGCTCATTGATCAGTCTGTCCATATCGTTGGCCTTATTATAAATCGTTTTGATGTATTTGTCCATTTTCTCCGGCGTATCGGCCACGCCGTCCATAATGCCCTCCACATATCCCTTTATCGAGGTAATCGGCGTCTTTAGATCATGTGAGATATTGCTCACAAGCTCCTTGGATTTCTTCTCGCTCCGTTCCGTCTCCTCCGCGTTCTCCTTCAGCCGCAGGCGCATCTGCTCATAGTTGCCGTAAAGCTTGCCGACCTCGCTCTCATTCGCGGACGACAGTCTGTAGTCAAAGTCCCCCTCCGCAATGTGCTGCATGGCATTGCTCAGCTCCTTGATCGGCTTGTAAATATCATTGTTCACCCACGCGGTGATAATCGCGCTCGTCGCTATCAGAATCAGCACCATGGCAATCGCCAGAAATGCCATAAACCGCTTGCTGATCATCGCGCCTATCATAATGTCCTGCTTGGTCAGCTCCTGTATGACGTCAACATTCTCGTGATAGCCGAAGCCAAAAATCGCCGCTGCCCCAAAAATAACGGGCACCAGAATGATACTGAGAAACAGAACCATCATTTTCGCCTTTAATTTCATAACCTGATGTTCCTTTCCTTGAATATCTATTGTCATTTTATCATACTCTCGGCTGAAATATAGAGGTTTTTGATTTTATTTATGATTTTTTTATTGTCTTTTAAAAAATATTTTGAATTTCGCCTTGATTATTATATATTTTCTATTTATAATAACAGTAATTGTTCCTGTTATTGTTTTATGAAAAGTGCATGTCTCCCATGCACCCGGTTTCAGAAAGGCCACAGAACCATGATGATGAGGTACAGCCGCCAGAGAGAGGCTATCCTGTCTTTTCTCGCGACGAGAAAAGACCATCCAACTGCAGATGTTATCTATTCCCATGTAAAGCAGGAGTACCCGAACATCAGCCTGGGAACCGTTTACCGGAATCTTGCCCGGCTTGCCGACGCGGGCCTTATCCAAAAGCTTTCCTTTGGGGATTCGGACACGGTTCACTTTGATGCAGATACATCCCCTCATCATCATTTCGTGTGTTCCGGCTGTGGGTGTGTTCTGGATCTGCAGCTTGAGGGGCTTCCCTCCCTTGACGAGGAGGCGGGCAGACACTTTGACGGGATGATACAGGGACATAGCATTTATTTTCACGGACTCTGCAAGGAGTGTCTAAAAGAATAGCCGAAATGGCGGAAACGGAGGAAAAAGATATGAAATTTGTATGCAGTGTATGCGGTTATGTTCACGAGGGAGACAGCGCGCCGGAGAAGTGCCCGCAGTGCGGGGTTCCCGCTGAGAAGTTTGTGGCGCAGAATGACGAGCGGACTTGGGCCGCGGAGCATGTTGTGGGCGTTGCCCAGGGCGTCAGCGAGGATATCCTTGCGGATTTGAGAGCGAACTTCAACGGCGAGTGCACAGAGGTTGGCATGTATCTTGCGATGGCGCGGGTCGCGCACAGAGAGGGCTATCCTGAAATCGGCCTGTACTGGGAGAAGGCGGCTTGGGAGGAGGCGGAGCACGCGGCGAAGTTCGCGGAGCTGCTCGGCGAGGTTGTAACTGACTCCACCAAGAAGAACCTTGAGATGCGCGTGGAGGCGGAGAACGGCGCTACCGCAGGCAAGTTCGACCTTGCGAAGCGCGCGAAGGCGGCAAATCTGGATGCCATCCATGATACCGTGCACGAGATGGCAAAGGACGAAGCGAGACACGGGAAGGCCTTTGAAGGACTGTTGAGGAGGTACTTCGGTTAATCAAAAATACCGTAAGTCAACAACCTCGCGGGAATCAAGGGTTTGCGGTTAGAGGGAAGTGGTGTGAAAAATGAATTTTTCACACGCAAATTTGTGCTTGGGGCACAAATTCGCACCTTATGGAAAGAGCATAGTGATTAATTTCAGATTAGGCGGTACAGCCCCGATTACAAGGGCGGTACCGTCTTTTCAAGTTCCTATGCGTCCTGCGGTTTCTTCTGTCGGTTTCCTGTTCTGTGGTACAGATTCACTGTCTCTGATTTCCGGTTGCAATCAAAATTTATATGGTGTATAATATGTCAATCTGATATATTATTCGATTTTGCGGAGGTGCTTATGAAAAGACAACGGGTACGAAAACTATTGCTGATTATTTCATTACTCCTGTTTCCTGTCACATTATACTATTTCAGTCCTGCCTTAATCATAAATGCGGGACTGAATGGAATAATCAACGGAAGTTTTATAATTTTTGCTTTTATGTTTTTGATGTCTGTCCCTTTCGGAAGATTGTTTTGCTCCTATCTTTGTCCGGCGGGAGGATTGCAGGAGTGTATCTTTGCAGTCAATGAAAAAAAGCCAAAGCAAGGGTGGTGGAATTATATTAAATTTGCAATATGGGGTATCTGGTTCATCATCGTCAGCGCGTGTTACTTTCATAGCGGGGAAATTATCTCAATAAATTTTTTCTATGAAACAGAAAATGGCATCTCTGTTTCTTCCGTTCAAAGCTATATTATCTATTATGGGATTATCTGTTTGATATTTATCCCCTCAATCTTATTTGGGAAACGAGCCTTCTGTCATTACCTTTGCTGGATGGCTCCCTTTATGATATCAGGAATAAAACTTCGCAGGATTTTACATCTGCCGGGAATACATATTAGAGCAGACGAAAAGGAGAAGTGTATTTCATGCGGAAAGTGTAATCATGTTTGTCCTATGGGGATTGACGTCATGGAAGAAATAAAACATGAAAAAATCATCAATCAAGAATGTATCCAGTGTGGGGCCTGCATAGATAATTGCCCTAAAAACGTTTTGAATTTTGGAGCGGTTGAAAGAAAGGAAGATAGAAATGGCAAATGAAAAAAAGATTGATTGTGTGATTTTAGGACTGCTAAGCCATGAGGAATTAACGGGATATGAAATCAAAAAGCGAATGGATACCGCTCTTAAATATTTTTGGGGCGCAAGCTATGGCAGCATATACCCCGCCTTGAATGATTTAGTCAATCGCGGTCTTGCTGTGAAAAGGGAAGATACCGACAGCAAACGGAGCAAACTGATCTACACCATAACAGAAACCGGGCGCGATTATTTGAAAAATTGGCTTTCATTACCTGTTGAAAAAGATGAGCTTCGTTACGAGACACTGCTAAAATTATTTTTTGGAAGTGAGAAAGGTGAAGAACAGGCCCTCATTCATATCGAAACGTTTGAAAAGAAAATTGAAGAAGAACTGCCATATCTTTTACATGCGGAAGCAATTTTAAATAAAGTCCTGAATGAGGATAGTGCACACAAATATTATCTGCTTACGGTAACGTTTGGGATAAAAACCTATCAGACGTATTTGGAATGGTGTAAGGAAGCAAAAAAACTTTTGACCGGCGTTGCGGAAAGGCATGGGGATTAGTATGTTTGGAAATTTTGGATTTTCATATATGGGATTACTTTTTTTGCTGATGTTATTTATTCCCAATATCATGTGGTCAAAAAGAATGCCACAAGGATATACCGCTAAAAAAGAAAATAAAATTTTGCAATTTTTTGAAAGATTAGGGGAAATATTGACCTGTTGCTGTTCATTGGCGTTTTCCGATTTTAATATACATCCATGGACGCTTTGGTCGTTATGGCTGATTGCAGCTTTCATTTTAATGATACTGTATGAAGCATGGTGGGTACGTTATTTTCGGAGCGAGCGCAAATTATCAGACTTTTACAGCAGCTTTTTAGGGATACCCCTTGCCGGGGCAACTCTTCCGGTTATCGCATTTTTTATGTTGGGAATGTATGGAAAAGTTATATGTATGTTAATGGCAACGCTTATTTTAGGTATCGGTCATATAGGCATACATATTCAACACAAAAAGAGCATTGATGTTGAGAATCGGAAATGAACCATGTCCTGACCTGTTACGCGTCAATCTGATAGGCTTGTCAGGAACTATATTCATACTCTATGTCCCGAAGGGCGTTTTTATTCCCAAAATTAATTTCCAATTATCAATAAAGCCATAATGCCCCAATCTCACAAAAGGATACTTATTTATTAAATTACTCAATTGTTCCGCAAAGGCCTCCCATACACTTTCATCCTGCACCAATTTTTTCATCACGACAATATACGCAAATAACTGCTTTCCTGCTCTGTTAATGGATATGCCCCTGTCCCTAAATATCTGCTTGTCCTTTTTTCCCGGTCGAAGTGAAAAAGGTATTTGACGATTGTAAAGCCGCCCTCTGTGTGCACAAATATTTCCTTATCCCCATATTCATCAATGGCGCTTTTATAATCCTCCGTAAATTTCTTAAACCGTTCCTTGTCCTCAAACGCAGAAGCCTCATAATATCCTAACGCGCCATACGCCTTTCCATGAAAATATCCGATATATGTGCGCATTGAAATCTCTATGCTCTCAAGCAAATACATGAGGGCCGCTCTTAATTCCATATCAAAATTATATATTTGCATTACATTAGAAAAATGAACATTATCATAAAATCGATTATTCTTTCTCAACGTAAGCGTATATGCACTCAGCCTGTAATAATTCAAATTCCCCAAGAATTTCTTCGCTTCTTCCTCATCATCAATGATCAGTCCTCTTTCCTTGAGAATCATCATTTGTTCTTCAATTGTCCTAAATGGTTTTATCTCCTGCGGCATTTTTATTCTCCCCATATAAGCAAAAGTCCCACCATGTTACGCATGCAGCGACGCTGCCTAGGCTTGGTGGGATCGATTAATTATAATATACCTCTTCGAGCATATTTTGTCAACCATTTTGCGACATTTTTGTCATTTTTCGGGAGCCGCTTCTTTCCGCTTTCGGCAATTATACCAGCCACGCTAAGCTCTCCGCATCGGGAAAAGGTCTCTTCCAATGCACCTCATTGCACTGCGCTCTGAGCAGCAGTTCCTTTTTGTCCCGGAGCAGCCGCCTGTCCATTCTCGCTATCAGACGGGCTGCGCCGATTTGGCAGTCAGAACCATCGTAATCATCATTCAACAGGAATGAAAACAACATATCGGCCAAGCCTTCATCCGCAAGCCAATCGCCAAAAAACCTGTTAATGTACTCCTTAAATCGAATATTTGCGCTCCAGACCAAATATTCATACAGATATTCCTTATTCCAAATACCATCCTGTACCGGGACAATCTCTTTCAATTCCTCCGGTGAGGAAAAATACATTCCCATCACTCCATTCCGTCCGCAAATACCGATCATTATCAGGAAAGCTTTTTATGGTGCGCTTCTGCTCAGCTTTATCAGGGCTATCATAATTGCCACAAGAATAACGGACATCACCAGATTGAACAGCGCTTTCTTCTTTGCTTCCTTTTCCCCCTCTTCTGTCTTTCCATACGCCACATCATCCTGAACAACGACCTCCTGCGGCAGGCCCTCCTGGAGCTTCCCGAATGCGTCATACAGCTCGTCCTCCCGCACAAAATATGCCTTCCAAGCCGGATTTTTCTCATCCTCGGCGGTAAACAGCTTCAGCACATAACAGCTCCGCTGATGTCCGCGGCCCACGGTATAGGTGCTCGGAGCGAGCAACACCCTTTTGATTTCACGGTTCCGGATAATGCGGCTTTTTCGCATCTCCCGGTAATAACAGTAATCCGCCGCGACCCGCATATCGCACGCTTTCCCCTGCGGAACCGGAGCATAGGCAATGCCTGCGCCCGCGCTCTGCATCTGCCGTACAAACTCCTGCTTCTCCGCGTCCGTCGGCAGCTCCCGCTCGACCGACGCCAGAAGGGGCTTCATAAACAGCTTTTTATGGCTCCCGAGTGAAAAAATAAACCAGCTCCCGACAATAAGCAGAATCCAAAAGACGATACTCAGTATGTACAGTTCCCCTCCCATGCCGTCCAACATTAAAATCACCTGCATCAGCGCCATGGGCAGCATAATCACCATCCATAAAATCCTCAATATACGAGCCGTCCGGCATTTCTCCTTTGCCGTTTGTTCCTCCTGCTCCAGCCATGCATCAAACATATCCCGCACCCTCCATCCTTTGTAAATCCGTTTCTGCTTCTACTTTACCATACCATCAGGTAAAACACAACCTTTCTGTGCGGGCATGGATTTCAGTCCTGTCACGCATATCGGGCAAAACTTCCGGATATTTCTCTAACTGTTCAGCTTGAACTTCGCCATCTCCTGCTCCAGCTCGCCGGAAATCGCCGTAAGGCTCTGCGCGCCGCTCTGAATATCCTTGAGTTCCTCGTCCAGCGAGCCTGCCGCTTCGCCTGACAGCTCCTCAATATTTTGGGAAATATCCCGAATGCTCTGTGCCGCTCCCACAATGGAACGATCAATTTCATACATTTCTTCAATCAGCTCGTTAATTCCCGTTACGGAATCGCTTGTCTGCTCGGCAAGCGCCTTAAAATCATGGAAAATTTTCTTTACCTGCTGCGTCGCCTGTATCTGCGCAGCCATCGCATTTTTTACCTCTTCAATGTTTGAGACAGTCTCTTTAATATCTTTATAAAGCTCTCCCATAATCTTTTCAATATCGGCGGTCGCGGCGGTCGATTCCGCCGCCAGCTTTCCGACGGATTCCGCCACAACGGCAAAGCCCCGTCCGTGCTCTCCCGCTCTTGCGGCCTCAATGCTCGCATTCAAGGACAGAAGTCCCGTTTCCTCCGCGATACCGTTAATGGTGCCCACAATATCCGTAATCTTGGCGGAATGCGTCTCGAGGGTCTTAATCTTTTGGTAAGAAAGACTTACATTCTCTTCTACACAACCGTTCTGCTCCTCCAATTGCCGAATGCCTATAGAGCCCTCCTCGCCGGATGCAATCGTGTGCTCCGCCTCATCAAGCAGGTTTCCGCTTTTCTCCTTGAGCTCCCTGAACTTATCCTCCATCTCGCCCATGCGGTTCACAACGTTATTTACGTCCGCCGTCTGTCTCACCGTGCCCTCCGATATTTCATTCAGCGCACTGCTGAGCGTCACCACATTCGCCTCTATATCCTGCAGTCTGCCCGAGCACAGAAGCAGCTCCTTCGTGTGCCCCGTAATCCGAAACAGAATACCGGAAATCTTACCGGCTAAGATATTAAAGCTCCTCGCAAGCTGTCCGACCTCATTCTGACTGCCCTCATCCGCCTTAATCGAGAAATCGCCGTCGGAAGCCTCCTTCATCAGTCCTGTCATGGAGACGACCGGGGTTGTCAGCTTGCGCGCAAGGAAAATTACGACCACCAGCGCCGCAGCGATCACGACAAGCGAAATGACGACCGCGATTACCAGCAGCTTATTGACCATGGCCATGGCCGCGCTTTTTTTATGTAAGGTTATCAGCGACCACGAATCCGATTCACCCTTCAGCGGAATCGCCGTATAGCTCGCGTAGTACGCCGCCCCGTCATAGGAGACCTTGGCGCTTCCCGTATTTCCCGCCATCACCTGTGTGATCACCTGCTCAAAGTCCTCTGTCACCGTCAGCGGATGCTCCTCCGTGACAACGTTCCCGTCCGCGTCCGTAACGGAGTTCCCCGCGTTATCCTTGACCGAAACCGTCCTTGTCAAGTCCCTGTAATTATATAATTCCTCAATCTGCGTGGTGTCGGGATGCGCCACCACCGCACCCTCCCCATCAATAATAAAAGATATTCTCCCGTCTGCTTCACCGGAGTATTCCCCAATCAGATTCTGGAGCGTGTCAAGCTTTAAATCCGCCGCATAGACGCCGATCATCTCCCCGTCCTTGTACATGGGGAAAAAGATAGAGGTGCAGGTCGCGCCCGTCGCAACAGAATAATAGGACTTTGATATAAAGGATACCTTGTCCGCCATCGTCTGCGTAAACCACCATCTCGTGGAGCGGTCCGCAAGCTCTCCCGACGAGCGCCCCGTCTGCATCCCATCCGTCCCTTGTATGTAAATCAAGTCCAGATACGGATTGTTCGCGACGCACTGCGCCAGAATCGATGTCTGGACTTCCGTGTCCATTGTCAGAATGCTCGGATTCTCGGAAAGCGCCTGATTGACACTGTACGCCCCGTCCATAAACGAGGATACCTGGTCTGCCAGCAGATTCGAGATGTCCTGATTTTTGGAATAAATGTCTTTCTCATAGGAGGTTGTAAAAATAACCAGAATGACTACGACCAACGCCGCTGCAAGTGTGCAGATTACTGTCATCATAGGAATCAAGAGCTGTTTAAAAATACTTTTCATATATACCCCATACCCTCTCTGAAAAGAATCATGCCGCCAAGCTTCTCTTACATATTTATTATACTATTTAGAAATTTATCTGTAAAGCTTGTTATGACACTTATCTCCCTTCAAAGCGCATAGCCGCCCGCCTGAGCCCGCCACAGCTTCCGGTATATGCCGTCTTTCCCCAAAAGTTCCCCATGCGTCCCGCTCTCGACAATTCTGCCCTTATCCAAGACATATATTTTGTCCGCGTTTTTCGCAAAGGAAAGGCGGTGGGATACGATAATGCCTGTCTTATTCTCCAATATGGCGTCCAGCCTGTCATAAATCTCGCCCTCCTGCATCGGGTCGATTGCGCTCGTCGGCTCATCCAGCAATACGATATCCGCATCCTTAATCATGGCCCGCAGGATGGCAACCTTCTGCTTCTCCCCGCCGGAAAGCTCTGTCCCGCCAAATTCCGCCCCGACCACCTTGTCCAGACGGTCTCTGAGTGTGGAAATGTTCAGCCGCTCCATCTCAAGGCCAAGCGCTTTGTCGTCAATTTCCCCCGCGAACGTTATATTCTCCCTCAGAGAAACCGCATAGCAGTTCATGTTTTGCGGAACGCAGGTCATCTCCCGCAGCAGCGCACACTCCAGAATATTCCTGCCGTCTGCATTGTTGTACAGCACCTGTCCCTCCTGCGGCTCCAACAGTCCGCAGATAAGCCGTATCAGTGTCGATTTCCCAGAGCCGTTTTCACCGACCAGAACCACCTTTTCGCCTTTCCCGATACTCAAATTTACACCGCTGACCGCGTCCTTATTCTGATTGTGATATCTGTAACTGACATCCGTCAGGCGGATATCGGCCGGTTTCTCCTCAAGCCGCCCCCGCTCCGGCGCATTTATCCCGAACCGCCGGTATTCGTAATACGGCATGACCATCACGATAAATTGCGAGAGCATTCCTCCCACGTCAAAAATCCCTTCTATCATATCCGTGATCGAAATAAACGATATCAGGCCGAAGGACACTGCGGAGGCCGAGAGCGTATTGTTTTTGTAGCACATAAATATCATTATGTACGCCGCTATCGTCAGGAGATACGTCATTCCGCCAAAAAGAGCGGAAATCCGCAAGATATCCCTGTTTTTCTTCCGCTTCTCCCCGGATACCCTTTGCGCGGCCTCCCTCCACTTGCCGTATACAAATTCAAACCTGTCCATAACCTTTACTTCCTTAAAGGCTTTGGGTGCAGTCATCACATGGATGTCCGCGTCGTATTCCTTCTCCAACTGCGTTCTCGCGTAAAAATCCTTTTCCTCTACCCGGACCTTACAGACGTTCTCTCCCAACGCGGAAGCCGCTATCATCAAAATAAAAACGGACAAACGCCAGTCGATAAATATTCCGGCTAAGCCGATGAACAGGCAGCTGACAATCGCTCCCAGCATTTCCACATAAGCCTGAAAAATCCTGAATAAATTCACGCTTGCGTTTTTCGCCCGCAGCGCGCCGTTGACAATTTCCGATTTATCAAAATCCGAAAGCCGCATTCCCTCGGCATAACCGAACAGGTTCTTCTTTATCTGCTTTTCAAACTCAGGCATGGAGCGGTACGTGACAAAATAATGATAATAATATATTTGAATGATTTTCTGCGCGTGGTACGCCAACGTGTAGGCAATCACGCTGATCATAATGGAAATCAGCGGCTCCCGCAGCTCCAGCTTATTGATCAGACGCCGGTTCATAAGCGCGACAACCATCGGAAATACCGACAGTATCAATTGCACCAAAATCATAATGACACAGTCTTTTTTGCAAATGCCGAACACAAGCCTTACGGTATTGGCGGAAATCTTTTTATTCATATCTTGTTCTCTGTTTTTCATACATTCTCCTATACATCGAAGCCTTGTTCCGCATCAGCTCCTCGTGCGTGCCGGACTCGGCGATTTTGCCGCCGGCCAGCGTCAGGATTTGATCAAACCCGCTCAGATATCCCAGTCTGTGCGTTATCATAATCACCGTTTTATTTCCCAACATCGGAAGATAGTCCTCATATATTTTTGCCTCCATAACGGGATCCAGATTCGCGGTCGGCTCGTCCAAAATAATAATATCCGCTTCACTGACCGCCATCCTCGCCAGCGCAAGCTTCTGCCACTGTCCGCCGGACAAATCGATTCCCTCCTCGTTGATATTCAAAAGCTGCGTGTTCAACCCGTTCTCAAAGTCACTCACGGGAATATTCAGTCCGGAGGCCGCCTTCTCCATATCGGCGTTCTCCAAGCCGAGCGCGATGTTTTCGCCCATCGAATACGGATATCTGTTAAAATCCTGAAATAATACGCCGATTCTTCCGCTTACACGGACATGCCCCGAATCCGCCCGGTACAGCCCGCTTATCAGTTTTACCAGGGTCGTTTTCCCGGCGCCGTTGGCTCCGACGACGGCATACCGCTTCCCCTTTTGGAAGCCTGCCGTCAGCCTGTCGATTACTTCTCCCGCTCCGTTTGTATAGGAAAAGCTGACGTTTTCCATCTCAATCGCATATTCAGGGTCTTGGCAGCGTTCCCGCTCCCGCGAAGCCTCTATGGACGCATCCCCCATAAACGCCGTATATTTCTTCCGCAATGCGGACATTCTCACCAATTCCGGCACCGAATACAGCCCTGTGCTTATCGAGGAAAAAATACTGACTGCATAGGTGAGAAGCGCCACGGCTGCTCCTATTGACATCCGCTCTCCCTCCAAGGCCGCCGCCACCATGCCGAGCTGCAATAAAAGAAAGAGCGCGACGCACAATTCCGAGAAGCATTCCATATGCATTCGTTTTCTTCCCTGCGCCCGGTTCTTCCGGGTCGCGTTATCAAACTCCGCATCGAACTTATCCGTAAAAAATCCGCCAAATTGAAATATCTTTCGCTCCTCCGCGTACTCTTTCTTAATAAAGACCTCCGAGTAATGATTGTACAGCCGGGTGTTTTGGATATACTTTTCCCAGAACCCGAACATGCACCGCGACATTCGAAGCTCCACAAGACCGGTCAGCGCCAGACAAAACAGAAACAACAGCAGATTCACCGTCATAAATCGGATTTCCGTGTTCATGATCAGGAAAAAAATATATGCAAGCGCGCTCACGAGCGCATATGTAACGTCCCCGACGGCGCTTATGTTCTTCGCCTCCTTCTCGTAATCGGTACGGAGGGTTGCCAGCAAATCGCCGCATTCCTTTGATTCATGGTAATCATATCTGAGCCGGTTGAGCCTCCGCGTCAGGCAGGCATCCCTTTCAATCGTCTCTTCAATACAGTATTGGTTCTTACAATAATTGATGAAAACTCCGGTAATAAATTGAATGAACATGATACCGGCCAACGCCAAAATAATCTCCCCGCTCACGCTGTCTATCGCGACCGTCACGCATTCCAAAAGCGCGAGCATGGAGATGGCCCTGATGATTGATAATGCTATGATTGCTCCTATCAGCTTTTTGTTTTTATACATAGAGGATTCCTTCTCTGCCTATCGAACCAGTCTCCCGATAACCGGTATCTTGGAAAAAACCGTTGAAATCAGTCCGCTCACCAAAAACACCGCCGCTGTCACGAGCGGGATGGACAATATCGGACTGCATATGGAAGCGTCAAATCCCGCCGCGCGGAACAGATTGACCACCAACGGATGCAGCAGATAGATTCCCAATACCCGGTCGGCGCCAAAACGGAGTGCCTTTCCCACGCGCTCCGAAGGCTCCCGCTTTCCACCGGCAGACTGTACCGCGGCAAAGATTGCCGCCACCGTAAAGAAGGTGGTCACGGCAAAGGGCGTGTTCATAATATAAGACGGCTCTCCTATGCGGCGGGACGCAAGCACGCCCAAGGCGCAAGCCGATACAAAGGCCGCGCCTCCCGCAATATATAAGAATCTCTTCTTCCTCTTGGAAATATCGTTTCCCCACTGATGAAACCAATGTCCCAAAATAAAGTAACCGAGATACCCGCCAAAGAAACCAAAATCATTGGCCGCGAAAAAGTCCACAAAGAGATATTTGAACTTAAATTCATAGTGAAACAGCGTGGGGAACAAAAGCGCCGTGACAAAGAAAACGCACAGAAAGTATCTGCACACGTTCCTGTCCGCGGTCCCTTTCCGAATCAGCGGCACCGCCATATACACAATCGCTATCATGGGCAGAAACCACAGATGATAATATCCCCTCTGCTGCACAAGCGCAAGTATGATCTCATTCTTGATATTGATCCACGTAAACGGCTTTCCGGTCTCAATCATCAACACCGCCTGATAAATCGCCTTCCAAATATAATAGAGCGCAAAAAATCGAAGCGTCCTGCGCAGCAACAGCTCCTTTATACCGGCTTCCCTGTCCGGGCTCAGCGCGAGCGCGCCGCTTATCATCACAAAAAGCGCCACTCCCGAAAAGGCAAGACAGTTAAAAGCATTCGTTATGACATAGGTGTCACTCATAACCTGTGCATTCTCCATCTGCTGCGCCGACACATGCACCATGACAACCAAAAGACCTGAAAGGATTCTCAGCAGATCCAGATATGCAATACGCGTTTTATATAAATTGTTTTTTCCCATTTTAATTTTTAATCCCCCATGCCTTTTATTATAGCAGAGGATTTGTCCTTGTCAAACCAGTCTCCCTATACCCGGTATTTTAGACAAAATCAATGAAAACAATGCACTCGCAGCAAACACCATCATTGTTATAAAAGGGATGGACAATATCGGACTGCATACCGCAGTGTCAAATCCTGCCATGTGAAACAAGCCAATTACCAACGGATGCAACAAATAGATTCCCAATACACGGTCGGCACCAAAATGGAGTGCTTTTCCCACACACTCCGAACACTCCCGCTTTTTACCAACCAACTGTACCGCGACATAGATTGCCGCCACCGTAAAGAAGGTAGTCACGGCAAAAGGTGTATTCATAATATAAGAGGGTTTTCCTAAACGACGGGACGCAAGCGTTCCCAAGACACAGGCAAGCACAAAAGCCCCTACTCCCACAATGTAGAAGAGTCTTTTCCCTTTATTGGAGATGCTATTTCCCCATTGATGAAAATAATGCCCTAAAATAAAATAACCGAGATACCCGCCAAACAGGCTGAAATCATTAGATGCAAGGAAATACGCAAAAAACTTCCCCAACTTGAACTCACATTGAGTCAGGGCAGGGAAGAAAAATGCAGTAGCAAAAAAAATACACAAGAAATATCTGCACACATTCCTGTCTGCAATCCCTTTCCTTATAACCGGCACTGCCATGTACACAATCGCTATCATCGGCAAAAACCAGAGATGGTAATATCCTCTCCCCAAAGCCAACACATACAAAAGCTCCTCTTTAACATTGGAAAAAGTAAAAGCCTTTCCTGTCTCAAACATGAAAATCACCTGATAAATGGCTTTCCAGATATAATAAAGCATAAAAAATCGAAGTGTTTTATGTAACATCAACTCCTTTATGCTGATTTCTTTATCCTGTCTCAGTGTGAGTGCACCACTTATCATCACAAAAAGCGCCACTCCCGAAAATGCAAAGCAGTTAAAAGCATTTGTTATAACATATTCTTCACCTTCAACCGGCAGTTCGTCTATCCGTTGAGCCGATACATGTCCCATAACGACCAGCAGACCTGAAATAATTCACAGCAAATCAAGATATACGATACGCTTATGTGGGCTGGTTTCGTTTATTTTATGATATTCCATTGTTTTTTCATTACTCCTGATTGGTTCTTTTGTCTCTGCCATCTTTTCATAAATATTCACATCTCTGTAAAAGCTGCTACATCCTGTCGGGTACAACATTTTCAACAGAAAACAGATAATCTATTGATCTTCCTAAGTAAGCTGCTGCCGCTCTCATTTCTTCCCCTCGAAAATCTCCTTCTGTCTCCATGCTCTGTTTATACCGCAATCCTGCTGATGTAATGTGCAGGCAATCTGCAAGCTCCTTTTTTGTCTTGCCCTGCATTGCCAGCTCACCATATAATACCGGATACTTAAAAGGGTATGTCATAGTTCATTCTCCTTTCTTAACTTTTGTTAAGTATATATAAATTATATTCGCATATGTTAAGTCCGTCAATGCCTCTTGCAAATTTTCTTAACTTATGCTAAATTTTTAAAGGGGTGATTTTGTGGCTTTTGCCGATAAATTAAAAGAAATGCTCAACAAAAAAGAATTAAAGGCCGCCGATTTAGCAAGAACGACTGGCTTGAGCGAGGCAGCCATATCCGATTATCTAAAGGGGAAAAAAGAGCCCCGCGGACGCCAAAGCATCGCAATTGCCAAGGCTTTAAATGTTTCACTTGATGTGCTGTGGGAAACCGGTTATGATTCCAAAAGCAGTGATCCAAAAGCAGAACAGGCTTTATCTTTATTCTTATCCTTACGTCCGGATTTTCAAGACTGTGCGTTGGAACAAATTAAAAAATTAACGGAGCTTCAGTATAAAATTCAGACTTAATATCTTCTGGAATACAATATAAAAGCAGCCTGATACATATCACGCTGCCTTGTATAACCGCCATTCCCGACTATTTTAACCGTTCCGCCTCCACATCCGAGAGAAGCTGCCTCCACGCGTCCTCATGCTCCACATAGTACAGCGGGCAAAGCTTACCGCCACAGTCATAATGGCGCAAAATATCCCGCGTCTCCAGTTCATAGCGCTCCGTCAGCAACGCCAGCAGATCAATCAGGGAATTGTAGGTCTCCTGTGTAAATGCGCCATCCTCGCTGACATAGCAGCACTCTATGGAAATGGAGTCACTATTCCTGCCGATTACCGCATACGCCTCCTCCTCAAGAGGAATGCACTGTATAATCTCTCCGTCATATCCGATGATGAAATGCGCGCTTGCCGCCCGCTCATGCGTCTGTCCCAAGCTCTCAAAATAGCTCCTGTTCTGCGCCGCCGACGTTCTCGGATTCGCCGTATAATGCACAAAGATATTGTTCACCGCGGAAAGCTCCGTTCCCGGACGGTTATATTCACTGATACTCAGAAAATCCTCCTGAATCCTGACACCCGATGCGGTCTCGTTCTCCGCGAGATACACGTCAAGCTCCGGCCCTTCGTCCTCCTGCCGGCTCGAGGCCTGCATACCATATCTCCCGGCCCGGAAGCTTCTCATTTGGAAAGCACCCGCAATGAATACCAAGAACATCAGAACCGCAAAGCGGCGCATCCGCCGTACCCGCCGACGCCTCGCCCGCTGCTTCTTGGATACATTCCGGGGTACACGCCTCTGACCCTGCACACTCCGGCTTCGTGAAGCTGTCGGCGGCCTTCTTCTCTCCGGCAGATACACTGATAATTCCCGCTGCTGCCCACTATTCCTCATAAGTACTCCCCATTTCCGCGCTGCTTTGGCTTTGGTTATGCGCACCTTCATCCGTGTTTCCCCGCTTCTCTTCTGTATATAAGACGTTTTAAAGGAGAAAAAAGTTGCAAAAGGCGACAAAAAATTACAAATTTAACAAAATCATACCATTCCAAGCTCTAAGCACTCTCTAAGGAAGCGCTGCTACAGCGTAACGGATATTCCCGGACGAAAAAGCGAAAAGCTGCCCAAAAATATCAGGCAGCTCTCGAAGCCGAGGGCTGCCTGTCATGGTTTCATATGCTGCCGGGGCAGACGGAATGTGTCACCGACGCCCTCGACATCTTTCGACAAAAAATGGCGAGATATATTTATATCATAACAAAATAACGCCTAAACGGACAGGCAACGCACAATACCGCCGCTGCCTCCTCCCGGGAAACTGCCTACTGTATATATGCCGTGTGGTGCAGGAGATAGCTGCCGTCGCTTCTTGGCTGCGCCTCAACGCTGATATTGCAGACTGTCTTATGCTTCTCCACAAGATACCGCTCGATAAATCCGTCCTGAACGTCCCCGTAGGCGTAAGCATTATATACGTCATCCCACATCTGCTCATCCATCGCGATTACATCAAAGCTTATCGTATTCGCGTCCGTCGCCATCATCGCCTCAAAGCAGGCCAGATAGTAGTCTTCCAGCTTATAGAGATACCTCTCGTCATCGCCGCGCACCGTCTGAACCGTGATGCGCTCGCCGCCTGTCGTGGTTGACGGCGTCGCCGGCGTTGTTGTCGTCGTGGTCGCCGGTGTCGTCGCCGGCGTTGTTGTCGTCGTGGTCGCCGGCGTTGTTGTCGTTGAAGCCGCAGGGGTGGTCGGATTCACCTCCAGACCGCTGTATTTATTGCCGTTGCACGGCGGCAGATACACGGACAAATCCCTTCTCACATGATTTCCCGCGTAATCCGCGTCCGAGCAGTTAAAATAGTCATAGGTATTCGGGTTCGTGTCATCCCATGTGGTATCCACATTGTAATAGCCGTCGTCGAGCTTCACGATATTCCACGCATGGTTCTCCCCCGCATAGCCGGTCACATAATAGCACGGAATGTCCAACTGCTGCATCACATACTGATAGGCCCGCGCATATCCCGCACATACCGTTCTTCCATATACAAGCGCGCTGTACGCGCTCTGATTCATCGGCGCATTCGCATCATATTTCACCTGCTTAATCAGCTCGTCATGCACCTTTTTTTCCTTCTCATAATCGGTGTAAAGCCCATAGGTGCTGTCCGTAATCAGCTTCGCCGCCGCCTCAAATTCGCTCTTGGCCTTGTCAAGGTCGTTGGCCGTCGCGTTAAAGGACAGCTTAATCTCCGCAATCTCTCCCAACGGCGCATACTTATACCGATACGCCGTGTTCACCCAGAACAGCTCCGGATGATCGTTTACCACGGCTGTAAAAGCATTCTTCAAGTCGTTTGACACAATCGACTTTACGGGTGAAAAATCGTCAATCAGCGCGTCCGCATTGGCGTAAATCTGCTTATACAACGCCTGCTGCGTATCGTTCAGCATATGATAATACGGATAGATTCGCTCGTCAAAGGTGAGCCGCTCCCCGGTCCTCCCCTTGCTGAGCGTCGATATAAGCTCATCCGCCTGCTTTTGGGTGATTTCCGTCCCAGTAGCCTTTATCGGAACATAGCCGTTGAGCCCCGCTACCTTGCTCGGAATCTCAAGCGTATCCTCATCCTCCGCCGCCTGCGCGGTCGGAAGCGCGTCCGTGGTGGTCGTCGTGCTGATCAGACGCGGATTCGGCCCCATGCCCATCATGGACAAAGCCGCCATCGCATCCGTCCTGTCCGACGGCAATCCCTGTGCCGAAGCGCCGCCCGTCGAAGCGCTCTCCCCGGAGCCGGTTCCCGTCGGATGAACGCCCGTTGCCGAGACCGTGCTCGGTGTGCTCCCTCCGGAATCCGCCTGCAGACCGCTGCCAAGCTTAGAGGCCAACCCCGGATTGTAATGGCAGATTGCAACCAAAAGGAGTATCAGCGCCAACAATCCTCCAATCCCGTACAGCAATTTTTGCACTATCCGCATATCGGTTCCTCCTCGCTTCCCATACTTCCGCAGCTCCTACGGCGTCTCTCAAGTTTCTTGGTGAATATCATTATAAAACTTTTTATTCCGCCTGTCAACGCAGTACGCGCTCAATCCAACGCAGCACATCCGCGTAAACCCTGTCCTTATCCAATTCATTCAGAATCTCATGCCTGTCGTCCGGATAGAGGCGGATATTGACCTTTTTTATCCCCGCCTCCCTGTATGCCGCGTAGATGGCCTTTACGCTCTTCCCGTAATTCCCTACCGGGTCGGCCTCCCCCGCGATGAACAGAATCGGCAGCGTCTTGGGTATCCGCTCCACATTCCTCTTATCCTGGATAAATCCGAGCACGTCAAACAGCGTTCTGTAGCCGTTTACCGTAAAATCAAAATTACAATATTTGTTTCCGATGCAGAAATCAACAACCGCCTCATCCCTCGTGAGCCAATCGCTCTGCGTTCTCGGGTTTGGGATTCTCTTCTGATAAGCGCCGAAGGCGTTCCATTTCAGAAGCTTCGTGCGGAATCTGTCGCCAAATATCCGCTTCATCGCGCCGGACACGACCTTTCCCGCGAGCAGCACACTCCCCTTCTGACTTCCCGTACCGCATATAATCGCGCCTGTCAGCTCATTGCCGTAGGTCATCAGGTATCTTCTGGCCATGAAAGACCCCATGCTGTGTCCCAGCAGAAAGTACGGCAGATTCGGATACCTCTTTTTCGCGGCCCTCGTTACCCGGTAAAGATCCGCCACAACGGTCGCGCTCATGTTTTTCGGGCAAAAATAGCCCAGATCCTCGTCGCAGCCGGCCGTCTGCCCATGTCCGAGATGGTCGTTTCCCACCACCGCGAAGCCGTGCTTATTCAAAAACAGCGCAAAGTCCTCATAGCGCTCTATCATCTCCACCATCCCGTGGGATATCTGTACCACCGCACGGACTTCCGTTTCCGGCTCCCACACCACCACATTCAACTGATGTACGCCGTCCTTTGACGGCAGTCTCAAATATCTCTTTGCCATAACTGCTCCGTTCCCCTTTCCGCCGCTCAAATTGTTCTCCGGTAAGCTTATTTTATCGCAGCCGGCCCGGTTTTTCAAATCAAACCCGTCCGCAATTTCCGCTTTCTCCGATATTTCGGAACATTGCACAAAACCGCCCGCCTCCCTTTAGCAGTTCTGCTCTCCCCCGTATCGCGGACAAAACGTCGCGGGTAAATTTTAATATTCAACTCTGTTTTTCACTTTTTTATGTACAAAAAATTATTTTTTATGGTATCATTATTATAATTCTATGTTTATGCGGAGGTGTATTTATGTTTAAACTGTCAACCCCATCCCTAAAGCCGGGTATGATAATATATGAGGATATTTATTCTCCTGCAAAAGAGCTTCTCTTCAAGGCCAATTCGTCCATAACGCCGGAGCGGATCCAGACCTTGAACGAATATAACATCGAGGAGGTGGCGCTCTGTGAGCCGCATGAAATCGACATGTCCCGCTACAAGCACCTTCATTCCCACCCTCATTTTCAGCGCTTTAACGACACCTATACGGTATCGCTTACCTCATTTATCAAGGTCATGCGCGTTCTCGACACCGGGCTGGACTTAAATCTGACCAGGCTGCTGTCCCTGCGGGATGATATTATGGGCTCGGTAATGAACGGCGAGCAGCTGATTGATTATCTCTACAACCTGATGCCGAACGAAAATGAGATTACATACAATCATTGCTTTAACTGCGGCCTTCTGTGCTATGTCGTCGGGAAATGGCTTGAGATGAGCGAGAACGACTTGGACACGCTCACCATCTGCGGGTTTCTGTTTGACATCGGCAAGACCAAAATCTCCGATGAGCTTCTGTGGAAGCCCGACAAGCTGACGCCGGAGGAGTTTATACAGATGCAGCATCACATTCATCTGGGCTATGAGCTCTTAAAGAACCGGCAGCTTCCCCCGCATGTCATCAGCACGCTGATCATGCACCATGAGCGCTGTGACGGGAGCGGATATCCTGCCCGGCTAAAGGCGGAGCGCATTGATCCGTACGCCTTGATTTGCGCGATTGTTGACACCTACGAGGCGATGACGCATCCCCGCGCGCAGCGGCTTGCGCTCACCCCGTTTCAGGCCATTCGTGTCTTTGAGAAGCAGGGCGAGGATAAATACGGGGCAAACCTTACACCCATTCTCACGCACATTGCCAATATCTACACGGAGCGGCGCGTCTGCCTGACCGGAAACATTCAGGGACGCATCACGGAGATTCACGAGGAGGCCCTGTCAAGCCCGACCGTCTTCACCGGAGAGGTCTACCATGATCTGCGCACGATGCCCGACACTGAAATCATTCGGATGCTGTAAGAAGCATCCGACAAAACCGCAGACCCGTCGGGTCTGCGGTTTTCCTATTCCTTTTTCTCAAAAATCCCGGAGAGTCTGTCCTCAAGCTCTTCCGCCGACAGCCCCTTCGCATTCTCAAGAACCTCATTCACGGCGTCCCTGGCCTCGTTCAAGGCCTCCTCGTCCAGCTCGTAATTGTCGATATAGCTGCGCAGGGATTCCTCAATCCGGGTCTGCGCCTCCCCGCTGATCCCCAGCGTATCGCTCAAATCACTGTTCTCAAAGAACGCCTTTACCTCCTGTGTGAAAGTCTCCTTCAGTCCCTCGGTCAGCTTCCCGCCGTCCTCGCCGAGGCCCGCGGAGCATCCCGCAAGCGTCAGAGCGCAGACTGCCGCGGCTGCTCCAACAAAAAATTTTCTCATTCCTGCATTCCTTCCTCTGCCGCTTCCGCTGCCTCCGCAAGCGTCGCCTTGCGCTTTTCCTTCTTTGTGGTCAGCGCCTTATCCGGCCATGGCATGGACTTGACCCCCGGCGTCGTCGTCTTGATTCTCAGGTAGGTTCTCCCCGCCTCGATGAATTTGATGATGGAAATATTCTTCCACGCATAAAACTCAAACGGCGCAAACTCGATGTTCAGCTCCTTCAAGCAGCCCTTTGCCTCAAAATTTACCAGCTTCTTATCAATATGCACCGGCATTGCATAAATATATTTATTGTCCGTCTTCTGGATAACCGTCGTGTAAAATACCGCCGATTTCCCTTCCTTGCTCACCCGAATCGCCGCCGCTGACGGTACCGGAATATCATCTACGTTCATCTCTACCTCCATCCGGTCACAGCACTCCTACGCTCTTGCGCGCCAAGGCCTCACGCCCCGGAGCTGTCACCTGTCATTTTGATTATATTCTGACAGCTTGTGCATTGTCAAGCCTAACCGCCGGTCAAGGGCCTGTTTCCGGCATTTTCCTGATAAAAATATTGAAAACTTTGTGAAATCCGTTTCGGCTATTTATTTTTTCCGGAAATTATGTTAAATTAGTTCAATGGGAGTTTTTTAACACGGAAAATATGGAAAAGGAAGGATTTTCAATGGCAAAGAATAAAAACACGGGCGCTAATGAGGATACCGGCATTAGCAAAAGCAAAGCAAAGCGTGAGGAACGCAAAAAGGCGGTCGCGCAAAAGAGACGCTCTCAGCAGATTGCAAGGGCAGGCGGCATCGCCGTTGTCACGGCCATCGTGCTGCTCATCGCCTTTTTTGTCGGAAAGCAGCTCTGTCTGCTCGCTGTCCGCACTGCGGTCAGCAGTGATTACAGTGCCGGCCTCACGGCGGACGGCAGGCTGGAGGGCGTTGACGTACAGTCCGCGCTCACATTGGTGAATTATGAGAATATCCCGATACCGGCGGACGAGCTGGCCGCGACCACGGAGGAGGTCGATGCGGATATCGCCTCGATGCTGAGCGCTCATACCGCTCTCCGGACGGAGGAAGACCTCAAGATTGCCGACGGCGACCGGGTAAACATCGACTATGTGGGCTCCATCGACGGCGTGGAGTTTGAGGGCGGAAACAGCAACGGCGCCGGATACACCCTGACCATCGGCTCCGGCACTTTTATTGATGATTTTGAACAGCAGCTTATCGGACACGCTCCGTTGGAGGAGCTGACCGTGCTTGCAACGTTTCCCGAGACCTACGATAATAACCCGGATCTTGCCGGCAAGGAGGCGAGCTTCGCCGTCACGATAAACGGCATTTATGTAACCCCCGAGCTGACGGATGAATTTGTGGCGGAAAATCTCGCGGAGACGGAGGGCGTCTCCACCGCGGCTGAGTACCGCGCAAAGGTAGAGAACCGCTTTTATGAGGAAAACCTCCAAGAGTACCTCACCGACTATATTGTGGCGAACTCCACGGTAACGGCTTATCCCAAGAGCTACCTGAAGATATTGAAATCTCTCACAAAGTATGACGACGAAGCGATGGCCGCGTATTATAATCAGATGCTCGCCGCCTACGGCGTCTCATACGATACCGCATGGGAGGCGAGAGGCTCCGAGGACGAATTTGCGTATGAGAAAGAGCTCACGCAGCGCGCGCAGGACACGCTCAAGGCAATTCTTGTATATCAGGCCATTTATGAGAAGGCCGGCCTCGCGATTGACATGGAGGCTGCCATCACGGAAATGACGGAGGAATACGGCGAAGACTATGTGACACAGACCCGAGAGCTGTACGGCGAGGCCTACATGGCGCAGGCTGAGCTCAAAGAGGTCGTCACCGATTACCTGATGTCCTTATATCGATAACCCGCTATTCAAACTGTGCCCTATAGAGCTGATGGTAGAAGCCCTTTTTCTCCATCAGCTCTTTGTGTGTCCCCTGCTCCACGATTTCCCCGTGGTTGACGACCAGAATCACGTCGGCGTTGCGGATGGTCGAGAGCCTGTGCGCGATCACAAAGCACGTCTTATTCTCCATGAGCCTGCGCATTGCCTGTTGAATCTGCTGCTCCGTCATGGTATCCACATTCGAGGTCGCCTCATCCAGAATTAGCATATGCGCGTCGAGCAGCATTGCGCGCGCGATTGTCAAAAGCTGCTTCTGCCCCTTTGAAATGTTTGTCCCGTCGTCTGTCAGCACCGTATCGTACCCCTGCGGAAGCCTCTTAATATAAGAATGAATCTTGGCCGCCTTCGCCGCGGCCTCAACCTCCTCCGTGGTCGCGTCCGCCTTTCCATAGGCGATGTTCTCAAAAATCGTGCCGTGAAACAGCCAGGTGTCCTGCAATACCATCGCATACGCCTTGCGCAGGCTCGCGCGCGTGATGGCGGTTATCTCCCGCCCGTCCACGCAAATGCGGCCGTCCTGCACGTCGTAAAACCGCATCAGCAGATTAATCAGTGTCGTCTTGCCCGCACCCGTAGGCCCCACGATTGCGACCAACCGGCCGGGCGGTGCGCACAGATTCAGCGATTTGATAATCAGTCTCTCCGGTGTATAGCCGAAGCAAACCTGCTCAAGGCGCACATCCCCCGCCACCTCCGTCAACACCGCCGCATTCTCCGCATCGGCGGCCTCCACCTGCTCATCCATCATGTGAAACACACGCTCCGCCGCCGCGAGCGCTGATTGCAGCTCGCTCATAATGTTTGCCGCCTCATTGATCGGCCCCGAAAACTTTCTTGAATATAAGATAAAGGACGAGATGCTCCCGATGGTCATCTGTCCCGCCAGAAACAGCAGCGCGCCGAAAACGCTCACCATTGTCAGCGACAGGTTGTTGACGAAATTCACGGCAGGCCCTACCACGCTCCCGTAATACTCTGCGCGATAGTAGGCCTCCACCGCCTCCTCATTGCGCACGTCAAACCTTGCTATCGTATTCTCCTCCTGATAATAAGCCTTGAGCGTCTTCTGCCCCGATATCATCTCCTCGACGAATCCGTTCAGCTCCCCAAGCTTTCTCGAACGCAGGCGAAACAGCGGGCGCGTCTTCCCCGTGATGAACTTTGTCAACGCCAGCGAGAGCGGCACCGTGACCGCAAAGGTCAGCACCAGCCGCGGCGATATCGCTATCATCATGCCAATCGCGCCGGCCACCGTTATCACGGTCGTAAGGATTTGCACCAGATCATTTGACAGGGAGGTATTCACCGTATCAATATCGTAGGAGATTCTGCTGATGATGTCCCCCGTCTGATGCGTGTCGAAATATTCCACCGGCAGCTCCATCAGGTGGTCAAACACATCCCTGCGCATTTGATACACGACCTTGCGGCTGATGTGAATCATCAGCACCGCAAGCGCGTAGGAGAGCAGCGACGACGCGACATAAAACACCACCATCAGTCCCGCGTACCGGAACACGCGCGCAAACGCCACCTGTCCGACGCCCGGCTCGATTGCGTCAATTGCATATCCGGACAGCATCGGTCCCACAAGCGCCAACAGATTACCTGCAATTGTCATCGCAAGCGCAAGGAGCAGCCAAAACTTATATCGCAGCATATAGCCCCCGAGCCGTATTATCGCTCCTCTGCGATTCTTCGGTTTTTCGTATTTTTTATTTCCCTCCGCCATTGCCACCCGCATACCTCCGTTCCTGAGTCTTCGTCTTCCCTATGCCTGCATCTGGGAATCCCGGATTGCCCGATAGACTGCGCACCGCTCCAGAAGCTCCTCATGGGTTCCGTATCCGATCATCTCTCCCTCGTCAAGCACCATGATGGAATCCGCGTGCATGATGGAACTGACACGCTGCGCGATTATAATCTTCGTTGTGCCAGCGAAATGCTCGGAAAGCTCACGGCGCAGCGCGGCATCCGTCTTATAGTCCAGCGCGCTCGACGAGTCATCCAGAATCAGGATGTCCGGATGCGCGGCCAACGCGCGCGCAATCAGGACACGCTGCTTTTGTCCCCCGCTGAGATTTGCGCCGCGGATATTGACATGATTCTCATAGCCCCGCCCTTCCTCCTCGACAAATTCCTTCGCCTTCGCGTGGGTTATCGCTTCCCGGACCTGCTCCTCCGAGAGCGCGCGCCCCAGACGCACATTCTCCGCAATGGACGCCTCAAAAATCACATCATTCTGAAAGACCACGCCAAAGCTTTTCCGCAGCCTCTCCGTGGGAATTGTGCGGATATCCTCCCCGTCTATGTAAATGGCGCCCTCGTCCGCGTCATAAAGCCGCAGCAACAGCGCTGCCAGTGTGCTCTTGCCCGCGCCCGTCGCGCCGATGATTCCCAGCGTCTGTCCCTTTTGCAGTGAGAAGCTGATATTTCTCAGATTCGGATTCGTCTTATTATAGGAAAAAGTAACCTCCCGGAAGCGGATATAGGCCGTCTCCCGCTCCATTCGCTCACAGACCTGCGGCAGCTGCTCCTCCGGCACGTCGATAACCTCCACAATGCGATTCGCGGAGGCCACCGCCTTTGAAATAATGACGAACATCTTGGAGATATTCATCATCGCGTTCAGTATGATCGTAAAATATGTGAGAAAGGCCAGAATTTTCCCGACCTCGGACAGACCGGCGTTTACGCGGAAGGCCCCCACAAGCACCACAAGAACAAGCCCCAGATTCAGGAACAGATTCATGGACGGATTCACGATGGCCATCGTGATTCCCGCACGTTTCTCCCGGGACACTACCTCCCGGTTGAGCGCGTCATAGCGCTGCTTCTCATAGTCTGTCTTGGACAGCGCCTTGATGACCCGTATCCCTGCAATATCCTCCCGAATCAGTCGGACAAATTTGTCCACGGCTCCCTGCAGCGCGCTGTACATCGGAATGCTCTTTTTCGAGAAATAATACGTGATAAACGCAGTCAGCGGCATAACGGACACCAGCACCAGCGTCAGTACGGGGTCAAGCGTCAGCGTCACCAGCACGCCCCCGATCACCAGAATCGGCGCGCGAACCCCCAGACGCTGCACCCTTCCAAGCATCTGGTGTACATTATAGGTGTCGGTTGTGAGCCGCGAAATCAGAGAGGGCTTCGTAAACGCATCAGTGCGCGCATTGGAAAGCCACATGATTTTCTCAAACAGATCATGGCGTATCGCCTCCGTCGTATCGCGCGCGACCTTCGACGCCATGCGGTTCGCCAGCACATTAAACGAAAACGCCAGCACGGAGCAGACCAGCATCAGCAGTCCCCACAGCCAAATCCGATTTCCCGTCCCCTGCGGAATGACAGTATCAATCATATACGCCAGAATCCACGGCAGACACAAATCCATGATCGTACCGATGAATTTGACGACAAAGCCTATCGTCATTCTCCCGTAATAGGGCTTCAGATAAAACAGAATCACCTTTTTCAAAAGCCTTCCCGTCTCCTTTTTTCCTTGTTCATGCCTTTTCACTTATGCTTTTTAATTTATGCCTTCTATAGTATAGCACAAATGCCGAAAAAAGTGCAATCACCCCTGCGGCGGCCGCAACGCCTGTCAATATCCTTCCGATTCGCGTTTTTGCCGGCTTCCTGGTCAGCTGAACCCACTTGTCCGTCGTCACCAGAAAATCACAGGGGGCCGCTCCCTGTGCCGCCACGGCTTCGTTCCCGGCGGCGTCCCTTACGCGGAACCGCAGCGACAGCTCCCGCTTACATTCCGGTATGGTGATCGACACAACCTCGCCTGCCTGCTCCACAAGGTCGAGATATTCCCAACGCCGAAGCGTCTCTCCTCTGTCGTTGACAAGCGTCAGCTCCGCCTCGTCCAGCGCAAAATTGTCCGTCACCATAACGTTGACGATATGCTCCTTTTCGTCATACAGCATCCCGGACTCCACCCCGTCAAAGAAAACCTTGGGCGCCGTATTGTCAACGACAAACCGAATCTCTTCCCCGTTCGCGTCAAGGGAGTTGTTCACCTCGTTTCCCGCGCGGTCCCTCGACCGGATTCCCAGACGATAGGTTCCCTCCTGCGCAAAGTTCTCTTTCGCAATCGTGTATACATAGGTATAGCCCAACCGCTCCGAACCGCTTTGCTCCACGCATGAAGGCGCAATCTGCGGCAGTATCCGGCCGTTTCTGGAAAGCTGAAAGCGGCACTCCTCCACCTCGTCCACATTCATCTCCGTGATTTTGATGTCCTCAAGCGCCTCATAGGTGCTGTAATAAGCCTCCAACAGACCGCGAATCGCCGACAAATCATACGCGGAGCCTCTGCGATTCAGCGAAAATCGAAGGCTGCGCTCACTTTTGTTGCCTGCCCTGTCAGCGGCGCAAACCGTCAGATAATAAATATCATCCGCCTGCTCTGTCATGTCCGACAGCGTACATGCATACTCCTGCGCGCTCCTTTCGACAATGTCCTCCCGCAGCTGTACGCGGCCGCCCCTTCCCGTCTCAACCGCAATCGAAACAGCCTCCGCGTCCATGTTCGCATCCCGAATCGTTATCACGGGAATAACCTCCCCCGCATTTGCGGATTCATCCGCAACGCCTGAAATACAGATTTCAGGCGCTATGGTGTCAATCACAAACACGGCCGGCTCCAAGGGCTCCATGGGATTCCCCGCGCAATCGGTATATTCCGTCTCCAGCGTATGATTTCCATCCCCGTCAAAGACCAGCGCGAGCGTGTGCGTATCTCCATTCTGCCGCCATGTCCCTGATTTCGCGGACGCATCCGTTTTGATGACAAAAGCCTCCGAATCAAAATTGCGCTCCGTAACGCTTATCTCCGCCGTCACCCATGTGCGAAAATAATTTCCGTTTGTGACACCGGTGTCGTTTCCCATAAGCCGGACGGACACTCTCGGTCTCGTCCGGTCGATCGTGAAGGGCGGCGTTATAATCTCCTCCGATCTGTTATCCGCCAAATCCGTGCAGCTCACCGACAAGGTATAATCGCCGTCCTCCGCAAAGAGAAGCTCCGCATAGTGTTCGCTGTCCTCGCTCCTCCATGCCACTGCCGGCGTGATGTCCGAGCCGTCGCGGGTCGCATGGATTTCCACCCGCGCGGGGTCAAAATTCAGCTCCCGTATATGGATAAGCGCCGTCCGCGGCCTATTGTAATAACGGCCGTTCTGCGCGTCTTCATTGTCGAACATGACGGACACCTCGGGGCTTGTCACGTCTATTTTGAGCGTCTGCGTCGAAACCGTCGTATTTCCACAGCGGTCGGTGGCCGTTACCCTGACACAGGCCTCGTTGCCTTCATTTGCCTTGGCGTCAACAATCTGCGTCACCGCAAAACGGGAAGCCTCGTTTATCTGCGCGTCCGTCGGAAGCTCCCCTGCAAACGAAAAAAGCTCCGTCTCCTGCACAGCGGATTCCCCGTCCCGTCCGACGGCGCACGCTGCCCGCATCAATCCCGCACAGTGCTCCCCGTCAGGCGCATCCTCAAGCGATACCTTTATCGCGACATCCCGGTTATAAAAGCCGTTCTCATTCGCGCCTTGGAGGAGCTGCACCGTCTGCCCCTGCTGCCCGGTTCCCACTGGGCTTTTGTCGTCCACAACGATTCCCCGTGTCCGGATCTCCGCGACATTTCCCGCACCGTCCTCAGCCGCCACGCAGAGTACGCACCTCGTACAAGGATTAATCACAAACCCTTCGCCGTCCTCATATGCGCCGTCCCAATTCCCGGCCGTCCCTGCCTGAGCGACTTTTAAGGACGCTTTCCCGCTCACTCCGTACTCCGCGGACGCGCTTCCCGTCACGGAGCCTGCATAAAACCGTTCATACACGACGGCATCCGCGCTTCCAAGCCCCATAACCTCACCGTCAACCGTCACTGTCAGGCTGGTCGGCTCATGGGTGTCGATTTTGTATGTAAAGCGCTTCTTTTCCGACAGATTCCCGGCCTTGTCGCCAATCCAATACTCAAGCGCATAAATACCATCCCGCGCGTATCCCGTGGCTCTGTCATACTCAAAATCAATGCGGAGCCTTTCCAAGGCCTCCCTTGTCACGATAAACCCGTCTCCGGTATGGCGCCGTGCGTCCGTCACACCGATTGTCGCATTGCCCTCCCGCCACAGCGTCGTGCCGGTCTGCTCCTTTTCATAAAGTCTGTAATACAGCGTTATCGGCGCGGCATACTCCCCAGATTCGACACCGCTGTCATATTCAGGGTAGACAAATTCAATCATCGGAACCCCTGAGGCCTTGTTATACCATTCGTTTTTGCGCCCGCCTCTTGTCTGCGTCTGTATATGCTCCTTCAGCGCGGCAAGGCTCTGTTGCAAAAGGATTCGCTCTCTTGCGGGTGTCTCTGAACGGACGCCGCTCCTTGATACAGCTTGGAACAGATAATAGCCGTTTCGATTCGTCTGCTCCGCAAATCCCACACGAAGCAGACCGTCCCCATCGTCCTCAGGATAAAGCGTCTCCCACTCGCGTGTGTTTTCATCCCGCGTGTCTTTGCTTACCGCCGCGCGAATCGTCTCGTATGCATACTCATATCGGTAAATTCCCGCAGGGCTGTCCGAGATAGCGCGGGAAGAAAGCCGATAACAGACGCCCGCGTTTGTCCAGCGCTCCCCCTCCCCTGTATAGGGTACGCCTCCTGCCGTCGCGCACACCTGTAATACGGGAACCGTGTCATCCACAACAATTCGGATAAACGCACCCTTTTCATTTTTCACAAAGCATGGGGCGCTTACATTTCCCGCATAATCGCGGGCTCTGACCGCAATCGCGCGGTAGCTCCCGTTCTCCAGCGTAACGCAAAAGGAGGTCTCCGTTCCCGTGCTGCCGGTTATTTGGGCGGGCGTCCATTCAACGGCGCCCTCCGCCGCGCGATAGTCTGTCGTATACTCTATCGCTCTGACGCCGCTGCCGCTGTCCGCAAAGCTCCCCGTAAGCACAAAGTCCTGCGCATAATACTGCTCCGTCTCTGTCTTTGTCGGCGCAAAATAATTCCCGTCAACGTCGAACGCACTGATCACCGGCGCCTCTGAGTCAATACCGACCGTGAATGTGCGTGTTCCGTTCTCAGCCTCACGCGTGCTCGCATTCCTTTCGGTATGCTCCGCCCAAAAGCAATAGGTCCGCGGCGCGCCCTCGTTTATGACAATCGTGTCGCTCTTGTCTCCGGACTGTCTGCTCTCGGCAAGAACATCATAATATTTCCTGCCTGTGTCACTCAAAGCGATTGTCACCGTACCGCTCACCCAATTCCGCTGCTCCGCCAAAATATTCTGCCACTGCTCAAAGCTGTGGCAAACTGCCTTTTGGCTGCCCTCCGGCATATGCCATATGACGAAGTCCTCCTCAAAAAGCGGGCTGTTGCGCACGACAATTCTGATTCGCTCCGACGCGACGGCATAGACCGAGCTGCCGAACGCATTCACGGTTACCCATGTCGTCCCGACGCCTCTGACGGTAAACGTCACACTGTCTCCGGCGGACATCCCGGTATCGCTCTCCGCTTCCATGACATTGCTGTCATAATCCTGCATCGTAAATCTAATCTTGGAAAGCTCACCGGAGCAGACCTCCTTGTCCGGACTTCCCGCATCCGCAGCATCCCGGATATCGACAGGCAGTCGAATCGCCTTATCCGCGCCAAAGCAGGTGCGATAGTCATAGCCCTCCTCCACGCATCCGGACAACTGAAGCTTCGCGGCACGTTCCTGAAGCACCACCCTCACCGTATCAGAATTACAGCAATACGACACATCCTCCCGCGCTTCCTCCATGCAAAGCGTGGCGCAGACCGTATAAGTCCGGTTCGGCAAAAAAATATTAAAATTTTCTTCGTTTATGGGAATATTGTACTGATGACACGCCCGCCCCGATTCACAGTCAAGCGCTTTAGAATTTATCTTTACTTCCGCGTTTTCCGTCTTAATGACAAAATCAATGCTTGCCGGCTGCCCGGCGCCCAGCAGCCGGTCCGTATAGTCCTCCCCGCCGCAGGTCAGCCTTACCGTTACGGGAAGCCTGTCATACATTCTCACCCGCTCCGGCGCCTCAAGCGTCAATTTAAGCTCAAGCCGTTCCGATTCTGATGTCTGCGGAACGACAGCCCTCCGCATGGATTTTCTCGGGGTTTCCTCCAAAGCAGCTGTCCGGTTCTCTGTCGAAGGCTCTTCCTCCGCAGCTGTCCGATTCTCTGTCGAAGGCGCTTCCTCCGCAGTTGTCCGATTCTCTGTCGAAGGCGCTTCCTCCGCAGCTGTCCGGTTCTCTGTCGCAGACGCTTCCTCCGCAGCTGCACCCTCCCGCTCTGCCGCGTTCTTCTCAGACGGCGTTCGCGCTGCGTCCGGCTTCTCACTGTCCGGCTCACTCTTCTCAGACATTGGCGTCGTACCCGGCTTCTCACTGTCCGGCTCCTCTTTCTCAGACACCTCCGCTGTATCCGGCGCCCCGTGAGCCCGTTCACGCCCCTCAGGCGGCGACGCTTCCGGTATGCACATCACCTCCGGCATTCCGCTGTCTGATATTTTCTCTACAGACAGCAACGCTTCCGTATGGATGCATGTCCCGAAGCTCCCATCCTGCGCGTACACGACACGCCCTCTGCAGCTTATCAACAGTATCAGCAATAGTATTACGACAGGCAGCTTCCCCGCCGTCCGCCTTCTCATTACGGTATCTTTTCTCTCCATCCTGTGTACCTCTTATATTATGTATTCATTGCGCAGCCGCGCAATTATTTGTAATCATATATAAAAAGTACCGCGATATCAATAGGACAATAGTCCTATTTTCCTATGGGCTGTTTTACAGCTGCCTCTGCTTATCAATCCAGAAGTATCCTATCCCAAACACAATCTTGATATATTCGCCCGCATGCAGCTTAACGCTGAGAATCCGCACGGTATTCGCAAGCGTATCCTCGTTCATGTCCTCCCGCGTCTCCGTGCGGATGCGCTCCACCAACGCGCCGCGCTTGAGCACTACTCCCTTATTCTCTATCAGAACGCGCAGCAGAACCTGCTCCAGTCTGCTGAGCTCTATAATCTGTCCCTCGTAACTGAATTTCCCACAGTCAAAGTCGAAGATATACTTGTCAATCGCCACCATATGCTCGCCGCTGATCCCACTCACGGAGGCGGAGCCTGTCGCCACAAACCGCTCGCAGGCCTCGAGATTGAACTCCATCTTTTTCTTTTTAAACTGCGTCGCAATCCGCGCTTTCAGCGCCGCGGTGCTAAACGGCTTGGTCACGCAGTCGTCCGCGCCCAGCCTGAGCATTCGGTCAATATTTTTGGCATTGTTGTTTTCCACCAGCATAATTACGCTGATGTCCTCATTCTCGTAGGAATACCGCCTCTCCCGTATCTCTTTTAATAAGGTTACTCCGTTTCCGTCCTCCAAGTGCTCATCCACAACCACCACCGGAAACGCGTCCTGCTCCATCGCCGTGCGTGCTGCCCGGAGCGTTCCACAGCTTACGGTCGTTATTTCGATAAACGCCCTGCCGAGCTTCTCCATAAGTGAAGCATCACTCTCCACAATCAAAATCCTATTCATATCAAAGTCACTCCACGTCGCAATCTCCTGCAAGCGGCCCCATCTCTGACGAAGCTGCTTCTCCCATAATTATAAGACTATTATACGAACAGGTCAATTATTCTGTTAAAACTTACCGCGCTCCTGTCAGCATTCCCGCCAGCGCCACGCTTGCAAGCAGCCCAGAGAAGGTGGCAAGAAGGGAAACTTTTTCTGAATCGTATGTCACTTAGTCCCTCTGCATGAAAATCAATTATACTGCCGCATTTGCATTTTGAAGGCGTAACAATTCCTCCTCGGTAAACCCCGTAGCTTTCATAATCATTATTGTATCCGCACCTTCTTGTAATAAAATTTTGGCAA
>JAMPFV010000018.1 GCA_023664265.1 Roseburia sp. | reverse complement strand
CTATCCCGTTATGGCAGTACCCCATAAAAGTATTTTATCAAAAAATGTCGGACGCCACAAGAGCGGTACCGGCTTTTTTATTATGCACAGATTCGCATAAGGATTTTTGACTTTTCCGGTCTTTCAGCATAGAAAAATATATGCGATTATGGTATTCTGAGAATGATATTTATAAACCGGTGTGCGGTTGCTTGCAAAGTACAAAAAGCCAGGTATCGTTCCTAAGCATGATTATGAGAAGAAGCGTTTAGAGAAGTATATCGGGAAATTGGAAAGTAAAAAGCAGTGAGGAATGTAATAAAAAAGAGCTTGCCAATCTGTATGGAAAAGGAATATCATATATGTAATTCTAGTATATATCAAGGGAGGCATGGTGGTTACAATGAGACAGGCGGACAAGAGAAATCTGACGATGGTAATGGATCTGTATGAGCTGACCATGGCAAACGGCTACTTTAACGGCGGCGACATGGCGTCGCGGGTGGCGTTTGACGTGTTTTACCGGAAGAATCCCGATAGGGGCGGCTTCGCGATTTTCGCGGGCTTGGAGCAGATTGTCGAGTACATGGAAAATCTGCATTTTTCCGAGGAGGATATTGCGTATCTGCGCTCCCTGAATACCTTTACGGAGGAATTTCTCGCGTATCTGCGGGACTTTAAATTTCAGGGCGATATCTATGCGTTTCCGGAGGGGACGATTATGTACCCGAATGAGCCGATTTTGACGGTGGTTGCGCCGCTGATTGACGCGCAGCTTGTGGAGACGGCGATTCTGACCACTGTGAACCATCAGTCCCTTGTGGCGACAAAGACAAGCCGCATCGTCAAGGCGGCGGCAGGAAAGGCCGTCTCGGACTTCGGTGCGCGGCGGGCGCACAATATGGATGCGGCGGTGTATGGTGCACGCGCGTCCTACATCGGCGGCGCGGCGGGGACGGCGACCGTGCTTGCGGGACAGATGTTTGGGATTCCGGTCAGCGGCACGATGGCGCACAGCTGGGTGATGTATTATAAGGATGAGTTTGAGGCCTTTAAGAATTATGCGATAAATTATCCCGACAATACGGTGCTGCTCGTGGATACCTATGACACGATTCAGTCGGGGATCCCCAACGCGATTCGCGTCGCGCACGAGGTTCTGGAGCCGATGGGAAAGCGCCTGAAGGGAATCCGAATCGACAGCGGCGACCTTGCCTACCAGTCGATTAAGGTGCGGAAAATGCTGGATGCGGCGGGGCTTACGGACTGTAAGATTATTGTGTCGAACAGCTTGGACGAGCATACCATATCCTCGCTCAATAACCAGAAGGCGTGCATTGACAGCTACGGCGTGGGGGAGCGCCTGATTACGGGGGCTTCCAGCGACTATTCGGATGATAATCTGGCGCTGCTTGGCGCGGTGTATAAGATTGCGGCGGTGGAGGAGAACGGCGTGTTTGTGCCGCGCATTAAAATCTCCGGAACCATGGAAAAGATAACCAATCCAGGGCTGAAAAAGGTATACCGGATCTATGACCAGAATGGAAAGGCCAAGGCGGACCTGCTGGCCAAGGCGGAGGAGGAAATCGACATGAGCGGCGATTTCCGTTTTGTGGATCCGCAGATGCCTTGGCGCAACCTCAAATTCACGGGCTGTACGGCAAAGCCCTTGCAGGTGAAGGTTTTTGAGAATGGCAGGCGGGTATATGCGCTCCCGACACTCGAGGAAATCCGCAGCTATGTGAAGCGCCAGCTCGAGGAGGAAATCTGGCAGGAGGAGCAGCGCTTTATCAATCCGCATGTGCATTACATGGACATGACGCCGGATTACTATGAGATGAAGATGAGCCTGCTGCACGAGAAGGGTAAGACCGTAGAATGAAAAATAAGCTTGATAGCTTATTTTTCATTCGCAAATTTGTACCGGAACGGCACAAATTTGAAACGCAGATGAGAGTATGATATGGGAGTTGTTTGCGCATGAAACCTATTCGGCGTAGGAGTATTTGGAGGAAGTTTGTTCTATCGGTGATGGCAGCTTCGCTGCTTCTGTGCGGTTCCCTGCCTGTGGAGGGAGCGCAGGAGAGTGTCCGCGCGCTTTATCAGGAATACTGTGAACGGTTGGATGCAATTGCAAGGCGTGAGGATATTGCGGCCAACGGATTTGAGATTGTGGAGGATCAGATTTTCCCGATTGAGCTGAGCGCATACGGGGAGGTGTCCATGATTCCCGCCTTTGACAAGGCGTACAGCCGTCTTGCGCTGTTTTTCGTGCGGGAGGACGGGACGGTTCTGTATAAGACCGACCGGCTGGAGACGAACAACCGCGTCCTCGGGCAGATGCGGCAGCCCAACAGGGCGATTGCGGCGGTTTCCTTTCAGGATTTGAATCGGGACGGGCGCATGGATGTCGTGCTGATTACCTCCTGCGTCAACGAGAGCGGCTCCTATGCGAACAGACCCTACAAGGTGGGGGATGTGCTGTTTCAGGATAAGACGGGGACGGGCTTTTATCGGGATTACCGGATTGCGGACAAGATGAACCGCTTCGGGATGAACAAGGGCGCGGAGTCCATCACGGCGTTTGTGCGGGACGGCTATTCCACGGAATTTCTGTACACGGCCACAACGCTGGACGAGCTGCTGCGCAATGACTTTCAGATCATAACGGAGCAGTGCTATTTCCGGACCTTCGGGAAATTGGGGCGGCTTCAGGTGGTGCCAGGGACTTACCGCCTTGCCACCTATGATATTTTTATGATATATCTGGTCAATGAGCAGGGCAATATCCTGTCCTGTCTGCAGCCGATGGGGGATTACGATAATCTGTACGCGCTGAAGGGAATCAACTGTCGGGATATTGACGGCGACGGTCTCAAGGACATTGTGGTGCTGGCGCGGTACAGCTACGCGGATGATGCAGGGCAGCTGGTGGTGGCGAGCGATTACGCGATTTACTATCAGCGGACGAACGGCTTTTCCGTGGACACGGAGGTTCACGATTATTACCGATGCGGCGACGAGGATACGATGGAGGCGCTCGTGGAGAAGGCGAGAGCCTGTTGGGGGTGGAAGTCGGAGAATGATTAAGATACTGATTGTGGATGACGAAAAGCCGATTTGCGATTTGATAGACCTGAATCTGTCCTCCGTGGGGTATCGCTGCGTGTCGGTGCAGGATGGCCTGGAGGCCATCCGCAGGATAGAGAGCGAGGAATTTGACCTGATTCTATTGGACATCATGCTCCCGGGGGCGGACGGATATGAGGTGATTGATTATATCCGTCCGCTCGGGATTCCGGTCATCTTCATCACGGCAAAGTACGAGGTGAAGGACAGGGTAAAGGGGCTCAAGCTGGGCGCGGACGATTATCTGGTAAAGCCCTTTGAGGTGGTGGAGCTGGTTGCCCGCGTAGAGGCGGTGCTGCGCCGCTACAATAAGGCGGAGCAGCGTCTGTCGGTCGGGGACGTCGTGGTCGATATAGAGGAGCGCCGCGTCACAAAGGCGGGGCGCATTGTGGAGCTGACGAACAAGGAATTTGGATTGCTGGTCTTGTTTATGAAGAATAAAAATATAGCGCTGTTTCGGGAAACGCTGTATGAGAAGGTATGGGAGGAAGCGTATTACGGGGACAGCCGTACCTTGGATCTGCATGTACAGCGGCTGAGAAGGAAGCTGGGCTGGGAACAGAATCTGGTAGCGGTGTATAAGGTCGGCTACCGCTTAGAGGTACCGCGATGAAATTTTCCTACAAGTTACTTGTATCAACAATGATTGTCATGGCGTTGGCACTGGGCTTCAGCGGCTTTTATTTTGTCAATTACGTGTTCGAGACCTCTCTGGAGCGGGAGGTGGGGCAGGCGATGGATGAGAGCAGTATCCTGAGCTTCGCGTTTGAGACGGCCGCCCTGAATGTGCCGGCCAGATACAATGTGCTGCCGGACAGCACGGTGGAGGAGATCGCCTCCAATCTGGAGACCGGAGGGCAGAGTTCCCGAAGGCTGCTGCGCATTTCGGACGAGGAGAAGAACGTGCTCTATATCAGCGACGGCTTTGCGGCGGACAGGGCGCTTCTGGGGCAGACGGACGAGGAGACGAAGCTGTACCGCGTGATTGTGTCGGGGGAGAAGTATTATATCCACACAAGCGTGATGGTAAATGCCCTTGACCGCATTCTCTATCTGGAGACCATGCGGGACGTCTCGGAGGTCTTTACGCAGCGCCGGCTCGGCTTCTCGCTGTATCGGCGGATAACGCTGATCATGCTGCTGAACGGTACGGTTATCATGCATCTGATCGCGTCGTTTCTGACCAAGCCGATCCGCCTGCTGACGCGCGCGACGAAGCGCATGGCGGAGGGGGATTACGCCTACCGCGCCAAGCAGGTCAGCAGGGATGAGCTGGGGCAGCTGACGCGGGATTTTAATAATATGGCAAACGCGCTGGAGCAGAATATTGAGAAGCTCGAGGAGGAGATTGAGGCCAGGGAGGAATTTATGGGGGCCTTTGCGCATGAGCTGAAAACGCCGCTGACGGCGATTATCGGCTATGCGGATATGCTGCGCTCGCATAAGCTGGACGAGGAGAAAAGCTTTATGTCGGCCAACTATATTTACACGGAGGGGAAGCGCCTCGAGGCGATGTCGCTGCGTCTGTTGGACATCATCGTGACGGGAAAGAACGAGGCGGTGCTGCAGCGGGTTCCGGCGGAGAATATTTTCGGGTACCTCGAGGAGCTGTACGCCGACCGCAGGGATGTGGAAATCCGTTTTTCGTATGACGCGCAGGAGCTTTCGGTGGAGGTCAATCTGATTAAGACGGTGATGGTCAACCTGATTGACAACGCGTGCAAGGCCTCGGAGGAGGGCGGCGTTATCGAGGTGAGCGGCTATATCGCGCAGGAGGTCTACTGCTTTGCGGTCAGGGATTACGGCATCGGCATTCCGCCGGAGGAGCTGCACAAGCTTACAAAGGCCTTTTATATGGTGGACAAATCCCGTGCGAGGAGCAAGAACGGGGCGGGGCTCGGACTTGCCCTGTGCGCGGAGATTTTGAAGATTCATCACAGCGAGCTGGGGATAGAGAGCACGGTGGGAGAAGGCTCCTGCTTTTGGTTCGTCCTTCCGATTACCGGTTGGGACGCGCAGACGGAGAAGGGGGAACAGGAATACGAATGAAAAACAGGATAAAGATTGTCGCAATCCTTCCGGCGGTGGCGTTGGTCATGGTGTTGTCCGTCTGGGGGCCGGAGGCGCTTGCGCAGTATAAGGACAAGGGGATACTGGGGGTCATTCACGGGGAGACGGTGGAGGAGGCCGGAGAGGGCTACCGCTATCAGCTGAATGCCAACGAGAAGCTCTACATCCTTTCGCGGTGCCTGAGCAGTCAGACGCTTCCCGAGAGCGAGCAGAACGCCCTGACGAGGGTGGAGAGTGCGTACCCGGATTATCAGGATTTGGAGGGCGCGTACGCCTTTGTCGTAAATTACAAGGGCCCCTCGGGCAAGGAGATTACGGACGAGCAGATTTATGAGACCTGCAACGCCGGGCTTGAAGTGCTCAAGGAGGCGGGGATTCTGCCGGAGGAGGTGCGGGAGGTACGGGCAGCCTCGTATGACGCAACGCTCTACTCGGCGATTGACGTGCTGGAGCCGCGCAACAACGTGGCGGTGTGGAAGATGAGCCTGTCTGACAGTCAGAAGAACGCGGACAAGGAGAACCGTCTGATTGACGCTTACATAGACGCCGACAACGGAAAGATTTATGAATTTTACGCGCGGACGCCGCTATTGTGGGAGGACATTGACGCGGACGCGCTGGTGGAGGCGTGGAGCGGCTATATGGGGCTTTCCGGCCCGTCCGCATACGAATCGGATAACCCGCTGTTGGAGAATACGCCCTATTTCAAGAAGTATGTATTTGCGGGGATGGGGGACGAGCGCACGATTGTGACGGTCGGGTTCTATGAGGGGATCAATGAGCTGTTCCTCAAAATCTCACGATGATGCAAAAATGATGCAAAAATGATGCCAATTTGATACAGAAATGATGCTGTTTTGATGCACCTCTTGTGTATGCTGTTGATAACGGATTACACAAGAGTTTTTTATTTTCAGAGGAATGAGAAACGGATAAGAAATTGCGGGAAAGGGGCATCATATTATGTACCAAGGATACGTTTATTGCGGGAGATACAGAGAGTGGAATCGCAGGAGGAGAAGGGTGGCGGTATTGAAGGCCTGCGTGGCGGCGCTGCTTACGGCGGCGGTTGTGAGTCTTTCGGCCTTCCACGCGGATGCGATCGGGGTATTTCTGATTCGCGTATTTGAGGCTTCGGGGATTGTGGAGCAGATACAGACATCCTCGATGGGAATCGTGCAGGCACCGGGAACGATGGCGGCGAAGCTGCTTTCCGGAGAACCGCTTTCGGAGAGCGATGTGCTCTGTGATATCCCGATGCCGGAGATGCTCGCAAAAACCCCCGGCGTGCCGCTGGTCTTTGTGGACGCGGGACACGGCGGCGCGGATGCCGGATGCTCGGTGGGGGACATACAGGAAAAAACAATAAACCTTGCCATTGCGAGGCAAGTGCGGGAGAGATTGGAGAGCATGGGCTATCAGGTTGTCATGGCGCGGGAGGAGGACACTTACATAACAAAGGAGGATCGGGTTAAGCTGGCGAATGCGTGTCATGCGGATATCTATATCAGTATTCATCAAAATTCCTCGGAGGATGCCGGCGTGAGCGGTATGGAGGTCTGGTTTGAGGGCGCGGATACACAGCGCGACAATGAGCGTCTGGCCCGGCTTATTCAACAGCAGACGGCGAAGAGCACGGGAGCCGTGGAACGGGAGCTTCGCGGCGACGCGGAATTTCATGTGACGGGGAGCACGACCATGCCGGCGTGTCTGCTGGAGGCCGGTTTTTTGACGAACGCGCAGGAGTGTGAAAGACTGATTTCGGCGGAATATCAGGAGCAGATTACCGTGGGAATCGTGCAGGCGGTGGAGTATTATTTTCATCCGAAGACAATGTACCTTACCTTTGACGACGGTCCCTCCGAGGAAAATACCGGAAGGGTTCTGGATGTGTTAAAGGAGCGGAACATTAAAGCGACGTTTTTCCTCGTAGGGGAGAGCGTCGAGAAGCATCCGGAAATGGCGAGACGGATTGTAGCCGAGGGGCATTCGATTGGCATTCATTGCAATAATCACGACTATCAGACGCTCTATCAGAGTGTGGAGAGCTATGTGCAGGACTTTGAGAGGGCCAGACAGACGATTTACGAGGTGACGGGGGTTGAGGCCGATATTTTCCGCTTTCCGGGCGGCAGCATTAACGCCTATAACAAGAATGTATACGAGGCGATCATCGAGGAGATGACGGCGCGCGGGTATGTCTATTACGATTGGAACGCAAGCCTTGAGGACGCCGTATCCAAGCCGACGCCTGAGCAGCTGATAGCGAACGGTGTGGAGACGACGCTGGGCCGTAAGCGGGTCATTATGCTCGCGCATGACGTTGTGTACAGCACGGGAATCTGTCTGGATGAGCTGCTTGACCGCCTGCCGGAATATGAGATGCGGGTGCTGACGCAGGAGGTGGAGCCGATTCGGTTTTGACGGTATCGCCCAATGCAGCATACCAACATACCAACATATTGGGATGAACTCCTTGACAATAGGGCAGCTCTGTCATTAGAATGAGAGGGAGAGTATTGGAGGGAATGCCAATGAGAAAAATAAACAGGACCGGGTCTCGCATATTGGGTCTTCTGATGTCGGCCGCGCTTTTGCTGACGGGCTGCGAGAGCAGCTTCGGCGCGCATCTGTCGGGGGAAACGGTGACGGAGAGCGAGCTGACGCGGGAGCTTCCGGAGGAGGTAAAGCCGCTGCCGGAAAACGAACCGCCGGAGCCGTATGCGGAGGACGGCGCGCGGTATTATTTCAAGGCGCAGGGAAAATATCTGAGCGTATATAACGGGACGGAGTTTGAGGATATTTATGTAAAGGGTGTGAATCTGGGACTTGGAAAGCCGGGGTATTTCCCGGGAGAGACTGCAATCTCCGAGGAGGAGTATGCGCGGTGGTTTCGTCAGATTGCCGAGATGAACGCGAACTGTATCCGCGTCTATACCATCCAGCCGCCGTCTTTTTACGAGGCGTTTTACAGATACAACCGCACGGCCGATACGCCGCTGTATCTGTTCCAGGGGACATGGTACGACGAGACGCGGCTGTCGGAGAGCGCGGACGCATATGACGAGCAGCTTCAGACCTTTCTGTATCAGGATATGGAGGATCTCGTGAATCTGATTCACGGCAACTGCACGATTCCGCCGACTGCGGGAAAGGCCTCGGGCACCTATGTCTACGACATTTCCCCGTATGTCATCGGATGGATCTTGGGGATTGAGTCGGACGCGAATTTTGTGTCCACGACGAATGACAATCATCCCGACGTTACCACCTATCAGGGAAGCTATATCCGTGTGGAAAATGTGGAAGCGTTCGAGGTGTTCTGGGCGCAGACGGGCGACTATATCATTACCTACGAGATGGAGAACTATCAGATGCAGCGCCCCGTCAGCTACTCCAACTGGCCGACGGCGGACGTGCTGGAGCATCCGAGCGAGACGATGGACGAGGAGTATCTGGTTGATTTGAACATGGAGAATCTGAAGGCGACGGAGGCGTTCCGGAGCGGGCTGTTTGCTTCCTACCATATCTATCCGTATTATCCGAACTTCATGTACACGGAGAAGGAGTATTCGGATTATCGGGACGCGGACGGCACCGTCAATACCTACAAGGCCTACCTTGAGGATTTGATTGCGCTCCACGACATGCCGGTTCTGGTCGCGGAGTTCGGCGTCCCGGCGTCGAGAGGCGTGACCCATGCCAACCCGTATACCGGCTTCGACCAGGGCAACCATACGGAGGAGGAGCAGGGGGAGATGCTGGTATCCATGATGCAGGACATTTACGACACGGGATATGCGGGGGGATTGGTATTCACATGGCAGGATGAATGGTTCAAGCGCACTTGGAATACGGAAAATCATACGAACGTGAACCGCAGGGCCTACTGGTATGACGTGATGACCTGTGAGCAGCATTTCGGCGTGCTCGACTTTGTCCCTGGGGAGTCGCAGGAGACAGTGCTGTTGGACGGGGACGCGTCGGAGTGGCAGCCGGAGGATGTCCTGCTCGAGACGGAGGGAATGACCCTGTCGGTGAAGCACGACTGCGCGTACCTGTATCTGATGGTAAATAAGAAAGACGCGGATTATGACACGCAGCGGCTTTTACTGCCCTTTGACATCACGCCCAAGTCGGGCAGCAGGGTGTACGGGGACAGCACGTTTGAGCGCGCGGCTGATTTTGTCCTTGTGATGGATGGAAAGGAGGATTCGCGTCTGCTGGTTCAGAGCTACTATGACAGGTATCTGTATGAGTACGACAAGTATGACAGGGATATTCAGGCGACGGCGGAGACGAGGGAGCCTGATAATGCGGTCTTCCGGCCGATTTTCCATCTGTTGGAGCGGGAGCTGGTGCTCCAGGACAGGGCGGAGATTATTCCGCTGCAGCGGTTCGAGTCGGGGCATCTTGTTTTCGGGAACAGCGACTATGATTCAGAGGAATACAATTCGCTGGCGGACTTCTGTTACGAGGGGGATATATTGGAAATCCGCATCCCGTGGCTGCTGTTGAATTTCAGGGATCCGTCCACAAAGGAGATAGAGGACGATTTCTGGAAAAATAAGTATTTCTCGGGTATCAAAGCGGATGGAATCTGGATCGGACTTTCCGCGGAGGAGGACGGCACAATAGCGCTCGTGAAATATCAGTGGGATAATTGGGACTATTACCCGTACTTTGAGCGCTTGCGGAAAGGGTACTATATGCTGCAGGAGCAGTTTGCACGGCTGGATGTGTAGGGGTATTTATTCCCGCGAGTAATGAGGAAAATAGCCATGCTTGCATGGATATTTGACGAATACCGCGAGGGTCTAATACCCCGCAGCTCTGCTGCGTTGCAAGTTTGATGCCCCGTCAGCTTGCTGCGGGGTTTTTGACTTAGAAAATTTAAAGTCCATCTGCACTAATTTTTTCCCATTAGGCAGTTTGTGTTCCAAGGTCTTGACTGCGGAGAAACCGATTTCAAGCATGGCCTGTTCCAAGCCTTTTTCGTCTATCTGACAGTGGACGGATTCCAACCCGTCAAACGCGTGAAGATAGGGAGAGTCCGAGACCCAAGTCTCTCCGATATTGACTTGTATGATGCAGGAGACATAGCGCGGCGCTGCCTGCCGGACCGTCCGCTGAAAGCATTCATATCCGATGTATTCAATGACCAGATTTGCGAGAAGCAATTCCGCGTGAGGAAGCCTTTGCGTCTCGGTCTCGTCGGTTAAATCAATGCGCAGGCATTCCAGAATCCCGTTTAATTCGGGATATCTGCGGTGCGTCTCGCGCAGATAATCGGCGTTGATATCCACACCGTACACGCTCTTGAATTTGCCCTTTGGTATATGTGCAAGGCCGTTGCCGCCCGCAATGCCCAGTATCATTACATCGGAGGCGGGACAGGCGTCAAACTGCCCCTTCATCATTTCACTCATGGCCTGAAGCTGCATGACAGAGGCAAGCTGCATGTGATTCTCATAGTCGGTCAGTGGAATTTCTTCCCATGGGTTTTTCATTGGACAGTTCTCCTTTTCTGATTCCTCTGCGCGTTTGCCTTTGGCTGTCAGAGTTTTCGGTAAAAATAGAGAGCAGTTTCATTTTTACAGTCGTCAAATAAAACATCCTGTGCTGATTCGAAGAGAACCAACACAGGATGTTTCGCAGTTCATGGTTTCTCGTTCCTCTCAAGAGATGTGTTCAAGCAAATTGTAGCACAATGGGAATTGCATGACAATCTTTTGCGCCTGCTTTCCTGCCGTTTTCTCAATTATTTGTCTGTGCGGGCCACAGCCGCCCCTCCTTCATCTCATATACCTTGCTGCACCGCGCCACAACCCTTGGGTCGTGCGTCACGACAATGCAGATTCGCTCCGGCGCAATCCTGTCCAAGGTGTCCAGAAAGACCGCTATCGACTCCGCGTCCAAATTCGCCGTGGGCTCGTCAAACAGCAGGATCTCCGCCTTTTGGTACAGTGCGCGCGCAATCCCGATGCGCTGCTCCTGCCCGCTGGAAAGAGCGATTTTGCCATTGCCGATCTCCGTATCATACTGCCGCTCCAAGCCCTCTATGTACCGCCCGATATTGGCCAGCTCCGCACAGTCCGCCAACCGCTTCCTGTCCGCCTCCATTGTCATACAGATATTGGCTCCAATCGTATCAGAAAAGACCAAATCCGCAGGCGGCACCAGCCCGACATAGGGACGCACATCCTCCCCCACGGTACCGTCGGCAAAGTCAACGCTAAGCGTCCCCGCCTCAGGGTGGTACAGCCCTGAAAGCACCTTGAGCAAGGTACTTTTGCCGCCGCCGCTCTCGCCGACAATGCCGACAATCTGCCTTTTCTCAAACTCCGCGTCGATTCCCTCCAATATCCGATTGTCCTTATAGCAAAAAGAGACGCCGCGCAGCCGCAGTCGGGATACGGTCTTCTGTGAAAAAGTCTCCTGCTCGGGCTCCTGCGTCAGGGCATAAACGCGGTCCAGTCTGCCCGCAGAGACAATCGCCTGATTCACGTTGGAGATAATCTCGCCGATTGCAGTAAACGGCCAGATAATATAATTGGACAGTTGTATCACCGCAATCATGGCACCCACCAACAGCTCGCCCCGCATCACAAAGTACGCCCCGCCGCCCATGGCAATCAGGAACATTGCCGTACCCATGATATTATTCAGGAAGGAGGAGCCGCCCTCCGCCGCACCCAGTCTGCGGGAGCTTTTCACCTTTTCCTCCATCAGTCCCGATGCCTTACACTCCAGCTTCTTCCACATAAATCCGATTTTGAAAAGCGCGATTTTCTCTATCATCTCCTGAAGGCAGACACGGATGCGTTCCTCATTCTCCTTGTCCGTCCGGCTCGTTTTCTGCACAATCGGGGAAAAGATGGCGATGCAAAAAATCAAGAGCGGAATGCAGATAAGCAGGAGCAGCGCCAGCTTCCAATTGAGCCAAAAGAGATACAAAATGGCGAGCACCGCGCTCAATCCGTTGCTCACGATGCTGCGCATCAGCGTGGGAAAGCAGGCGCTTACCTTTTCCACGTCCTCTGTCAGATTGGTCATGTACTCGCCTGTGTGGTGCTCCTGCATCTCGGGCAGACTGCTGTGGTACAGGCGGTCAGCCAGCTCCAATCGGATTTTCCGCGCGATTTTGGCACAGGATACCCGAAAGGACATGGCGATAACAAGGCACAGAACGCCTTCCATCAGCAGGAGACCTATCGCCGCGATGATGTTGGCGGACAGCGTTGTTGCGGAGTCGCCCGTGGCAATGTCCACGAAGCTTTTCAGGATGGTAGCCACGCCCATGTTGACTACAGCCATCAGAATGCCGGACAATGCGAGGGATACCAGATAACGGCGGTTGCCCTTTGTCTGTGCGTAAAGCCAGGTTAAGTTGTAATTTTGTTTCATTTTGGTTGGTTCCTTTCTTTCTTAAAGTGGGTGAGGGGCGATTTTCTACAGTATAGGGGGAGGATTCGAGGATGTAAACAGGCCGACGGCAAGTGGTTGCACTGTGCCCGTAAGAGGTAAAATTTTTGACCTGTTGAGTAATTATAAAATCTGCCGTACTGCGGCAAAGGAAAAAGCATCCCGCGCGGGAAATTCAAGAGTGTACTTTTCAAGCGGAATCGGGTATAATGGATGCAGTTGGAGCAGACACCCTTTTCGGTAAAGTATGAGGTTGAATTATGGCAGGAGCAAAGAATAAATTAAAAGCGTATTTTCTCTCCCATGTGGGGGAGGACATTGAAAGAGAAACCCTGCGGTCGGTCGCGGGCGGCATTCAGGACTGGCAGAGATCCCTGCGACAGCTCCGTCAGGAGACAGGGTTGGATATTGTTGCGACAAGAACGGGATATATTTTGACGTCCGCCGTGCCCAAGCATGAACCGCAGCTCAGGGGCGCCATCGACAATAAGCTGAAGTATGCGGTTCTGCAGCGGGATAACAGCACCTGTCAGCGGTGCGGTGCCAACCTACAGAATACGCCGAACGTAAAGCTGGTGGTTGACCACAAGATTCCCGTGGAGCTTGGAGGGGAGACCACGATGGATAATCTCTGGACGCTGTGCAGCGACTGTAACGGCGGCAAGCAGGCTTTCTTTGTGGATGAGAACACCGACAGGCTCAAGGAGATTATGCGGATGGGCAGCGCGGCGCAGCGGTTACAGGCCTTTTTTGAGCTGAAGCCCGACGAGGTAATTGAGCCGACGAAGCTTCAGGCCATAGCTAATGTCAGGGATTGGGAGAGAACGCTCAGAATGGTGCGGCAGAAGCAGTCCATGGATATTCAATGGGTAAAACCGTGCGGGGAGCATCCGATGGGCGGGTACATCTATAAGAGGACAGAAAGCGGCGGGACATGAAGATAAACACGGTTAAGACACTGTATCACGGTACGGATCGTGCATTTCGGAGCTTTGACTTTGGGAAGGCGAAGCCGTTTAAGGATTTTGGAAAAGGCTTTTATTTGACGTCGAACTTCAAACAGGCGCAGAAATGGGCACAGCGCAGGGCGGAGACAACGCGTATCGCGTATATTTACCGTTATGAGCTTGCACCGGTAGACCAATCGGATTGGAAAATATTGGAGCTGCTGCAATATGACAGGCAATGGGTCGATTTCATCAGCAAAAGCCGGATAGAGGGCAGTGAGACGGAATATGATATTATTTACGACAGGATAGCGGACAATCAATATGCGGAGATATCGGACGCCCTGCGGGAATATGCGGCGTACAGGGCCACCGCGGAGGAAGTTATCAGCCGCATACGGTGGGATACGCCCGGCGCGGATCAGTATTGCTTTAAGAACAAAAGGGCGTTGACGCTGCTGCGGAATCGTGTGACGATAATACAGCAGATGGATTCCGACGGAAGATGGATGACGGTGGCAAGGTAGGTGAGGATGGTGGATAACGAAAGAATGCGACAGCTGGTGTATATGCTCTCGGAGATTACGGGAGAACCGCAGGAGGTATCGCGGCGCATGATTATGGAGACGGAGACCGGGCAAGCCGTTGCGAGGAAAAACATGGCGGTATTGTATGAGCAGCAGACGGAGAACCTGTACGGTATCGTGATGGAGTTGCGGAGCATGGACCGATACCGGAGTATCGCGGACGGTGTGACAAGCGAAAAAATAGCGGGCGCGATGAAAAAGCTGGACGAGGCGCGGCTGTGGGAAAAGTCGGATTCTGCCATGCTGAAAATCGCGCGGCGGCCGGAACGAAAGCCGGCGGAAAAGAAGGAACTGATGGAGCGACAGAAAAGGGCGCTGCGCATTAAGCGGCAGAACCGGGTAAATGAGGGGAAGATTGAACATGCTGATAAGTTTAAGGGACAGTAATGGAAAGCTGGCGGTCAAGGATGTGTTGGACATTGATTTTGACATGTCGGTGACGCAGAATGACGACAGGGACGGATATTATGTGATGGTCAACAGGAGGTATCGGTTGAACGAGAAATTTGCAAGCGAGGAGACGGCGGAGCAGGAAATGCTTCGGATTGCGGGGATGAGGAACTCCCTGGAGAACGATCTGCGCAGCTATTAAGGCAGTCCGGTATGGAGGGAGGCATCGACATGACTGAAGGCGTGATTGAAGATAAGAACGGACAGCGCACAGCGTCGTGGAGGCAATCCGGAACAAGGCGGATATTGGTCACGGGCGGCACGGTGTTTGCCAGCAGATTTATCGCGGAGTATTACGCGGCGCAGGGCGCACAGGTGTATGTGCTCAACAGGGGCCGCCATCCACAGCCACAGGGCGTGACGCTGATAAAGGTGGACAGACAGGAGTTGGGGGATACCCTAAGGTCCTATGATTTTGACGCGGTGCTGGACGTGACGGCCTATACCGGAGCGGATGTGCGTGCGCTGTTGGACGCCTTGGGCGGCTTTCGGGAATATGTGCTCATCAGCTCCAGCGCGGTGTATCCGGAGACCCTGCCGCAGCCCTTTTCGGAGGAGCAGCCTGTGGGGGAGAACAAATATTGGGGCGCTTACGGGCTTGGCAAGATAGAGGCGGAAAGGGAGCTGCTAAAACGCGTCCCGCACGCGTATGTCTTGCGGCCGCCATATCTCTATGGCCCCATGAACAACGTGTATCGGGAGGCGTTTGTCTTTGAGTGCGCCGAGGCGGGGCGCAGATTTTATCTGCCGCGGGACGGCGCGATGAAGCTCCAGTTCTTTCATGTGGCGGATTTGTGCAGATGCATTGACGGTGTGCTCAGTCAACACCCCGCGCAGCAGATTTTCAATGTCGGCAATGACGACGTGATCTCCGTGCGCGGCTGGGTAGAGCAGTGCTATGCCGTTGTCGGGAAGACGCCGGAGCTTGTGGAGGTGTATTCGGAGGAGAATCAGAGGAAGTATTTCAGCTTTTCCGACTATGAATACCGGCTCGACGTCACAAGGCAGCGGGCGCTGATACAGACGACGGTTCCGCTGAACGAGGGACTGCGGGAGGCGTACACATGGTATCGGGAGCACGCGCAGGAGGTGCGGAGGAAAGACTATATCGCGTATATTGATACAGCGCTTATGAAAGCTCTTGGGGAGGCATAGACAGGGATGGAATTGATAAAAATCAGAGAGCATGAGGAGCTGGCCGAGCGGGCGGCGGAATGGTTTTACCGAAAATGGGGCGTTCCCATGGCATCGTATCTGGACAGCATACAAGCCTGCATTGCGGGAAAGGAGTGCGTGCCGCAGTGGTATCTTGCCATGGACGGGGACGCGATTGTCGGCGGTCTCGGCGTGATTGAGAATGATTTTCACGACCGTGAGGATTTGGCGCCAAATGTCTGCGCGGTGTATGTGGAGGAGAATTACCGCTGTCAGGGCCTTGCGGGGAGGCTGCTGGCGCTTGTCTGCGACGACATGGCGGGGTATGGGATAAAGACCCTGTACCTGATCACCGACCGCACCTCCTTTTACGAGCGGTACGGGTGGGAGTTCCTGTGCATGGTGCAGGGGGACGACGAGCCGGCCAAGACGAGGATGTATATACACAGACAGGAATAGATTGAAAAATAAGCGCGGAGGGGGCGGTTCGGAATGCGGGAGAGGATACTGGTGGTGGACGACGACAGGGATTTGTGCAGACTGCTTGGGGACGAGCTTGCGCGGGAGGGCTATGAGGTGACGGTCTGTCACGACGGCATTTCCGGCGCGGACGAGGCCTGCAGGGGGATCTGGCAGTTGATCATTCTGGATATTATGCTCCCGCGGAAAAACGGCTATGAGGTATTGGCGCAGATCAGGGAGAAGAGCGTTGTGCCGATTCTGATGCTGACGGCGAGGGACAGCGAGGGGGATAAGGTGTCAGGACTGCGGATGGGCGCGGACGACTATCTGACCAAGCCCTTTGCGGGCAGCGAGCTTCTGGCCCGTGTCTCCTCCCTCCTGCGCCGCTATACGGTATTTAATGCGGGCGGCTGTGCGAATCGGGTGATTGCGGTCGGTGATTTGTCGATTGACACTGCGGGGCGCGAGGTGCGCAGAGGGAATCGGCTGCTTGAGCTGACCGCGAAGGAATTTGACCTGCTGTTGTTTCTGGCGCGGAATCAGGGGCAGGTTTTCACCAAAAAGCAGATTTATCACGCCGTCTGGAAGGAGGAGTACGCCTACGACGACAACAACATTATGGTGCACATTCGCCGGCTGCGCAAAAAGCTTGAGGACAATCCCGAGAATCCGGAGGTTATTCGGACCGTATGGGGAGTCGGGTACAAATTTGACGCCGCGTCCCTGTGCGGCGCAAAGAGGGAGTGAGGGCAGGGAAAGCATGACGGGATGGATGATTATTTTATTGCTGCTCTGCGCGGGCGCTGTCGGCTATATCGTGTATCTCCGGCGGCAATTGGCGCAGTGGCGCGCATATCTGCGGGCGGTGCGCGAGGAGCCGCAGCGCAAGCTGTTTGTCAAGGGAAACGGCATTCTTGCCGAGCTGAACTTTGAATTGAACACCATTCTTGCGGAGCATCGGGAGCAGCTTGCACGGCTTGAGCGGGCGGAGGCGGCGAACCGTCGGCTCTTGACGGATTTGTCCCATGACGTGCGGACGCCGCTGGCCTCCCTGACAGGATATTTGGAGGCGTTAAGGAATCGGGATACTGTGCCGCGGGAGGAATATATACAGGTGGCATATCGAAAGGCGTTGGATTTGCAGATGCTGATTGATATGCTTTTTCAGTGGTTCAAGCTGGAATCCCGCGAGCAATTGTATCAGATGGAGGTGTGTGATATCAACGAGCTGACGCGGGAGCTTCTGATCGGGTATCTGCCACAGTGGGAGGCGGGGCAGATTTCCTTTGAGGCCGATATATCGGACATGGAGTGGCTGGTGCAAATTGACAGGGCGGCCTACGCGAGAGTTCTTGGAAACATTCTCGGCAATGCCGTCCGCCACGGAAGCTGTACGCGGATTACGGTCACGACGGCGTGCGCGCAGGGGAGAGTGCGGATCGCAATCGCAAATAACGGGGACGCGATTCCCGAGGGCAGTCTGCCGTTTATCTTCGACCGCCTGTACAAGTGCGACGAGGCGCGCGGGGAGCGCGGAAACGGGCTGGGACTTGCGATTGCGCGGGAGCTTGTCCGCGCGATGGCAGGGGAGATCAACGCCGCGAGCGTTCCCGACGGGGAGACGGTGTTCTCCCTGACATTTCCGCTGTGGGACGAAGGCACGGCGCAGAATTAAGAAAAAAGTAAGATATGCGAAAGGGTGGGGTCAGAATCCGGCGATAGAATAAAAGGCGGGAGGTGTTTGACAGATGTGTGAATACATAATAGAGACAAAGGGGCTGACGAAGGTCTGGCATGGCAATGCCGCGGTGGACGGCGTGAGCCTTCATGTGCCCAAGGGGCAGATTTACGGACTTTTGGGGCGAAACGGCGCGGGAAAGACGACCGCCATGAAAATGCTGCTCGGCCTGATTCGCCCGACGGACGGCAGCGTGTGTCTGTTTGGCAGAAGCGGCGCGGCTCTTGACAGAACGCAGTACCACCGCATCGGCTCCATGATTGAGGCGCCAGCCTTTTATGAAAATCTGACCGCCGAGGAAAATCTGCGGATTTTGGCCAGACTGCGGGGACGGCACCGCAGGGACACCATCGCGCACGCGCTTGCTGTAGTCGGTCTTGACAGGGAGGGGAAAAAGCCGTTTCGCGCGTATTCTCTCGGCATGAAGCAGCGTCTGGGACTTGCCGCCGCCATCATGCATGAGCCGGAGCTGCTGATATTGGACGAGCCGATGAACGGCCTTGACCCGATCGGGATCCGCGAGACAAGGAGCCGCCTGCTGCGGCTGTGCAGGGAGAGGGGAACAACGATACTGATTTCCAGCCATATCCTGAATGAAATGGAACAGCTTGCGGATTGGATAGGCGTCCTGCACGCGGGCAGACTGTTGGAGGAGACGAGCATGCGCGAACTGTACCGGCAGAACCGCAGATATGTGGAGCTTGCGGTGTCCGATGTCAATAAGGCTGCCATGGTATTGGAGCGCGCGCACGGAATTTCGGACTATGAGGTGATTGACAAGGGACGGCTGCGGCTGTATGAGCAGCTTGACAGCCGCGCGCAAATCAACGCGGCGCTTGTGCGGGAGGGGATTTCAGTGGACGGCATAAGCCTTCGGGAGGGGACGCTGGAGGACTGGTTTGCGGGGCTGATAGGAGGTGGCGGCATTGGCTGATATTGTATACTGTGAATGGTTGAAATTAAAACGCTCTAAAATCCTGCTGATTGGCGTGCTGGGCTCCCTTATGGTGCCGTTTCTGGTCGCCGTGAATGATATTCGGATAGCGGCAGCCAAACCCGAGGCATCGTTGAGCCTGTATGGACTGTACGAGGATACCATGATGTTTATCATGCTGTTGTTCGGTCCGCTGGTGCTGGCGGTTGTCGCGACCTATTTGATCAACAGGGAATACACGGAGAGGACGCTGAAGACAATTTTCGTGCTGCCGGTGGAGCGCGCGGCGTTCCTGTCGGGGAAATTTATCATGCTGTTTCTGCTGATAAGTTTGTTTATGCTGCTGTCGTGGCTGGATATCCTTGTGATAGCGCTTGTGTGTCACCTGTTTTTGGGCGGTCAGGCGGTGACGGCTTTTCAGGCGGCAGTCATTCTGCTGTGGATGGAGCGGGGCGGGATGCTGATGTTTATGACGCTCACTCCGTTTGTGTACCTTGCCCTGCGCACGAAGGGGAGCATCGCGCCCTTTATTGTCATTGCGGGTATCAGCCTGCTCAATGTAGTGCTGTCCGCGTCGCCGATTGCGTGCTTCTGGCCGTGGACGGCCTCCTGGCTGCTGCAGACCGGCAGATACGCGCAGACAGGGGGTTCCGCGCGCTTTGGCTTCCTGCTGCTTGCAGGGGTATGCGGCTTGGGAATCTGCGCCGCGCTCAGGCGGTTTGGCAGGGAAGAAGTGTGAGAGGAGTTTCTAAGGAAGCGCTGATTAAATCACCGCTTCCTTAGTGTCTCCGGCGGATGCACACGGATTTGCAATCGAACAAAGTTCGATTTGGAATAATGTTGCTTCGCAACGCAAATCCGGTGCAGGAAACGCTTTAATCAGCGTTTCCCTAATGCTCATGCCAGAAGGCATTTCGCAAAGAAATTCTAAATCTCACACAGAAGAACGCAAGGACAGCGTTCTTCACACTTCCGGACATGCCCAAAATCGGGGCATTTTTCACAAATTTGAAGCGCAGATGAGAAATCGCAGTGCTGTAAACAGCATGCGAATTACATTAGGGGCTGGCAGATGAAAAGTACCACACAGCCAGAGGCCATGTGGTGCGTACATAATATATTTATTATCTATGTGCTGTTTCTTGCTACATCCATTTGTCTGCTAGCCCGTATAACCCCACAGAAGCTACCTCAACCGAGCGAATAGGATTTGATTACTGTCACGCAACATGTTCGTTGCATAATGTACTATTTTGTGATAATATATCAAAAATAGGAAGAATTGAAATGACAAAGAGGTGTCATTATGGTGAACAATGCACTTACAATGCTAGACTTATTTGCTGGTGCAGGTGGACTTTCTGAGGGATTATCTGAAGCTGGCTTTCACAGTCTCTTTGCATCCGAAATCGTACCCGTTTATGCGAATACATATAGAATGAATCATCCTAGCGCAAAAGTTTTTACTGCGGATATTCGTTCGCTTAGTGCCGAAAAAGTTTTATCTGAGTTGGGCTTAGAACGTGGACAGTTAGACCTTGTAGCTGGTGGCCCGCCATGCCAAGGTTTTTCTATCAATGCTCCCGTCCGCAGTATGTTAGATCAGAGAAATCATCTATTTAAGGAATATCTGCGCTTTGTTGATGTATTTGCCCCAAGAGCAGTATTGATTGAGAATGTTCCCGGATTGGTATCTTTTGAACACGGGGAAACTCTACACGCAATTTTGGATACCCTTGCCCAATTAGGATATGGTGCCGATGTCAGGATTTTGGGGGCTGCATACTATGGTGTTCCTCAAATGCGATGGCGTACAATTATCCTTGGGCTAAGGGGAAGGGTTCTTCCGACTGCTGCATTTCCTGAACCAGTTTATCATGCGCCAATTAGACCAAATTTCGCAACTACATTTGATGGTCAAATACTTGTTAAACTTCCGGCCCCAGAAGCTTCTGCGGCGTTCACCACAGTGAAAGAGGCTATTGGTGACTTACCGCCTCTTATGTGTGGAGAACGTGGAGAAGAAGTAAAGGAATACATTTCTGAGCCCTTCAGTGACTATCAGCGTCGGTTAAGAGTTGGTAGTACAGGTGTGTATAACCATGAGGCGCCTCGACTGTCTAAAATAAACTTGGAACGATTGAAGTATATTCGGCCAGGAGGGAATTGGACAGATATTCCAGATGACTTGTTGCCAAAAGGCATGAAACGGGCTAACAGAGGCGACCACACCAAGCGATATGGCAGAGTAACGGCAGATGGCCTTGCATCAACAATACTTACCAAGTGTGATCCGCATTGGGGTGCATACTTTCATTACGAGCAGGAACGTTCATTTACTGTAAGAGAGGCTGCCAGAATCCAATCTTTCCCCGACCATTATATCTTCACAGGGACGATAGCAGAACAGTTTGCCCAAGTTGGAAACGCTGTGCCGCCGCTTCTTGCCGAAGCGGTCGGCCTAACACTCAAATCCATATTGATGGAGGATTAGTTATATATGGCTGGATATATTGCAGAGTTCTTTGGCTATCGAGCTGAAGATACCTCAAACGAGGCCCGCACTGTTGCGGCACAAAAAAGATGTCCATTTCTTGGAACACAGTGTACGAAGATACTTTCCCGTGACCGAATTATTTCGGGTGTATGTGCTATTCGTCAAAAAACTGATGGATCGCCTAACGTAATATGTTGTCCGATACGCATCTATGCTGAAAATTATAAAATGCTCCATACAATTGCCAACAATGCCTTTGGGGTGAATCTGAACTTGTATGCTGGGCGTGTAGCGGTTGATAAGGCTAAAGTTGAGGGCGGTGCAATAGCTGTCTTTGGACATGGGTGGGGAGGAGAACTTCGACTTCCGCAGCGAGAGGGGACAGGCTCCTATTTTGTTGACTGGGTACTTGCTCGCCTTGATGGCACTGGTGAATTGGTGGAGTTTACAGCAATTGAAGTGCAAACTATAGATACAACAGGAAACTATCGTGATGCTCGTCAAGCGCTTGAGGGTGGAAGAACAATTGCCCCTTGCACGGTTGGATTGAATTGGGAAAACGTCTCAAAACGAATTATTCCTCAGTTGATTTACAAAGGGCAGGTTTTACAACGAGAGGACTTGTGCCGAACAGGTCTTTACTTTGTTTGCCCCCAGCCTGTATTTGAAAGAGTGTTAAACCGATTGGGTGGTCGTGAAAAATTGCCGCATTTTCCGACTCAACCAGCTTCTATTCATTTTGTTTCTTATGATTACATAAGCGATGCCCTGTTGACTGACGGACAAATTAGGCCGCTGGGCGTTGTAGAGGAACACTGTACGACTGTTTATAAGGTGCAGGAGGCGTTTTCCTCATTAAATTTGCCAGAGGGAAATGTTTACCGCGATGCGCTCAGACGGTCATTATATGGTGAAGAATAACAGTTGAATCATTCGCGACAGTATTTGATAGGGAAAGAGAGGGAGTAGTTTTGTTACCGGATAATCTAAAGACGGGACGGAGATGGAGGTATAAAATCCTGTGGCTGGACATTCGCACCAGCCGCAGGATTGCGTTTTTCTGATTCGAACCCTCCCCCAAGGGGCAAAATCTAAAGGTTTCGTACATAATCAAATTGTATCAAAGACAGAAACTTTATACCGCCGTATGCCGAACGGCATGTACGATGGCGTGAGAGGGGGAGAGAAAATCTCTCCTACTCGATTCCGAATTTGTGTTGCCGCGCAGCGGAAAAATGCTGGTTAGTGTGAGGAAAGTCTGTACTGGAGCCGCCAGAGGCGGTGTGGGGATTAATATGAGAAAAATTAAAAAACTATTTGAAGTTCCTGAGTCCTATATTCAATCAGTCAGGCAGTATTTCATACAAGATACTGCTATGGCAATGGGGCTTTTTGTTCTGTATTGCGGTGCCATGGCTGTTTCCGGATTAGTCAACAAGTATCTGACCACTATAGAAAAGACGGTCTCCGGCATAATAATCAATTCATGCTTTACAGGCGTTGTACTTCTGCTTTTGGTAATAAAAAAGCAGGGGGTCGAGACGGTTGGATTGAAAAAAGGGAATAGAAAGCTGTCGCTGACAATGGGGATCGCGCTTGCGGCAATTCTCTTTTTCTGTAACTGCCTGTCTGATATCATTCTTGAGGGTCAGGCTTTTATTCCGCTCAAGATGATATTGATATACAGCATATACTATTTTACCGTGGGTTTCTGTGAAGAGATTATTTTCAGAGGATATATTCTAACCAGACTGTATGGCATTGTCAGGAATGTGTATATTGATATTCTGTTATCAGGAGTATTCTTTGTGCTGATGCATTTTCCGTTCAGAATGATAGCGTATGGGATGTCGTTTTTTGAACTGGCGGCCAATGTCCCCTATATGGCAGACCTGTTTGTTACAAGCTTGGTATTATCCTTTATAAGAGTAAAATCGGACAGCCTTTATGGAGCCATAATTCCACATTGGATATCAGACCTGTCCTATTCGATTGTAACACATATATAAGTTTTGACTGTAGAACAAAAAAGAGTCGGGATGCGGCAGCGTAAATTATTCAAGGAGAATACGCTATTATGAAATATCCGCTTGACCTTGCCGTTACGTTAAGGTATATGATGAAGAAAAGGAGGCGTGCGGCAATGAAATATACGGCAGGAGAGCTGGCAAAGAAGCTGGGGGTGTCGGCGAGGGCGATTCGGTGGTATGATGAGAAAAATCTGTTGACGCCCTGTGCGTATTCCAAGGCGGGTTACCGTCTTTACGACGATGAGAGTGCGGAGCGGCTGCAGAAGATTATCATGCTGCGGTACATGGATTTTTCACTGGAGCAAATCTGTGAGATGATGCGGGAGAAGGATTTTGACGTGAGGAAATCGCTCTGTGAGCAGGAGGCGCTGTTGCAGAAGAAAAAGGAGCATATCGAGCGGGTGCTTGAGGTGGAGGAGCAGGAGAATGACCTGATGGTTCCGGAGGAGGCAGTTGGGAATCGGAAATGGGAGGGATTGATATGAGGAAGCCGGAAGAGGCGGACAGGATGGAGACATTTCCGGACGGGACGCCGATCGACGAATGGTTTTATGATGCGGATATTCCGACGTTGGAGCGGCTTGGGAGACCGTATGTGATCACGGAGTACAATATTTTGGACGATGGAAAATTATATACCGAGGAGCTGCAGGCCCTGATAGAGCGTGCGGCAGGGGAGGGCGGCGGTGTGATTGTCGTGCCGCGGGGGACTTACCTTACGGGCGCGCTGTTTTTCAGGCAGGGCGTGAATCTCTATATTGCGGAGGGCGGCACGCTCAAGGGCAGTGACGACATATCGGATTATCCGCTGTGCGAGACGAGAATAGAGGGGGAGACCTGTCTCTATTACCCCGCGCTGGTGAATGCGGACGGTCTCGACGGCTTTACGCTGTGCGGCAAAGGAACCATCGACGGGAACGGCCTGCGGTCGTGGAGGAGCTTTTGGAATCGCCGCCGTTGGAATCCGCAATGCACCAACAAGGATGAGCAGCGCCCGCGGCTCGTGTATATCTCCCACTGCAGCAATGTCACGGTGGCGGAGCTTCACCTGCAGAATGCGCATTTCTGGACGAACCATATCTATAAGAGCGATCACGTCCGATTCATAGGCTGTACGATTTTCTCACCGCGGTCGCCCGTGGCGGCTCCGAGCACGGACGCGATTGACATTGATGCCTGCACGGACGTTCTTGTGAAGAACTGTTATATGGAAGTCAATGACGATGCGGTTGCACTCAAGGGCGGAAAAGGCCCGTGGGCGGACGCGGCTCCCGAGAACGGGGCCAATGAGCGCATTCTCATTGAGGACTGCGAGTACGGCTTCTGTCATGGGTGCCTGACCTGCGGCTCGGAGGCAGTGCACAACAGGAACATCATTGTGAGGCGCATTCAGGTTCGGAGCGGATATAACCTGCTGTGGCTGAAGTTCCGTCCCGATACCCCGCAGCATTATGAGTATATCTCGGTTGAGGAGGTTGAGGGAAAGGTTGAGCGCTTTCTCAATATCAATCCGTGGAGACAGTTTTTCGACCTCAAGGGGCGCGAGGACATGCCGCTCTCATATGCCGACAATATCGTGATGAAGCGCTGTGATTGTGAATGCCGGACATTCTTCTGTGTAAGTGAAAGTGAGCAGTATACATTGTCGGATTTTCACTTTGAGCAGCTGCGGATAAAGGCCCAAAATCCGGAATACCCGACGGATATAATCCGGAATATGACGGTGCGGGATGTGGCGGTGGAGGCGGCAAGGTTTTCTGAGAATGGATCGATATGAGCTTGAAACGGTTGGAGCTTTGGGGAGGAGACACGTATGAACAGGAGAGAATTGCTTTTGACAATCATAGGAGGTGCGGACGGGCCTACGGCGGTATTCGTGGCAGGGGAATTTGGCATGGGGTTTCTTCTTTTCGTGGCGGCAGTGCTTTTGTTGGCAGCGATTCTGATATTTTGGCGGCCGGGCGTGCGGACAAAATACCGGTTTCTCCGGCTGTCGGTGGGAAATCTCTTGATTCACCTGATGGACGGACTGATTACTTTCGTCAACACGCCGGATCTGGCAATGGAGGGGAATCCGCTGGTAAGCAGATGGGGCTTGGGCTGGGGCGCGCTGTTTACCGCCAATCTTATCGGATTCATCCTGATTGTCCTTGCAGCGTGGTATTTTAACCGTTATGAGTATGAACGGATACCGTCGAAGGGCGTTTTTGACTATTATATGAAGCTGTTCTACGGGGAGGATTACCGGCCAAGGTGGTTCTGGTACAAGCCTTCAAAAAATTACCGCGCCATGGCGGCCCTGCTCAGCTACAGTCTCTATTGGGGACTGACGGCGGCCGCGCCGTATTTTGTGATCGACTGGATGCTCCACATGTATCAGGCTCGCCCTTGGTGGTGGCCGAATAAATGGGGAGCGATTCTCTTTGCCGTGCTGGTTGCATACGGATGCGCGTATTGCTGGGTGCGGGCGGGGTACCGGCAGAGCGCCGGGAAGGCGGAAGAGTAGAAGCGACAGCTTCCGATGCGCCTGCGTTTTGGCGGGTTCGGGACGAAAACGAGGGAAATGATGGAAAACGATATTCTGATAGTGGAGGATGACAACGACATCAGCAATATGCTGGGGGAGCTGCTTGCGCAGAACGGATACGGGACGGCACAGGCTTTTTCGGGTACGGAGGCGCTGCTTTGCATGGAAAAGTCCTGCCCGCGGGCGATTATTCTGGATTTGATGCTGCCGGGAATGGACGGCGAGACACTGTTGGCCCGGGTGAAAAGCGCGCATCCCGATACCGCGGTGATTGTCGCGTCGGCAAAGGAGGACACCAAGACAAGAATCAGACTGCTGCGCGCCGGCGCGGACGACTATGTCACAAAGCCCTTTGACACGGAGGAGCTACTGGCGCGGCTGGAGGCTGTCCTGCGCCGCAGCGTGCCCGTTGCCGGATTGGAGGGCGGCAGGAAGCGGCTGCAATACAAGGATATTGTGTTGGACACGGAGAACCTTCAGGTGACGGTCGCAGGGGAGGAAGTCCGGCTGACGCGTCGGGAGTTCCTGATCCTGGAGCTTTTGATACAAAATCCCGGAAAAGTGTTTACCAAAAACAATATCTATGAGTCGGTGTGGAACGAAGAGTTTTTGGGGGAGGACAACGCGGTCAACGTCCATATCAGCAATATCCGCCGGAAGCTCGCAGCGGCAAATGAGGCCGAGACTTATATCGAGACCGTCTGGGGAATCGGCTTCAAGATGAAGTAAAACTTTAAGCTTTCTTTATACTTTTCCTAAGGTTTCTAAAGGGCCTGCCGTTATGATGGATATATAGCAGGGCGGAGCGGAGACGAAATTAAGGACTGCTGCTTGGAAACGGAGGAGAAGGATGGAGTATGTGTTAAGGACAGAAAATGTCTCAAAGGTATACGGCGCGCATAGGGCGGTAAACCGCGTGTGTATGCATGTGGAAAAGGGTGCAGTCTACGGATTTATCGGCAAGAACGGCGCGGGAAAGACGACCTTCATGCGGCTTGTGGCGGGGCTTGCGGCGCCGTCGGAGGGCAGCATTGAGCTGTTTGGATCGAAGGATCTGGAAAAGCAGCGCATTCGGATAGGCAGTCTGATAGAAAGCCCCGGGGCATTTGGGAATATGACTGCGCAGGAGAATCTGGAGGTGCTTCGTCGGCAGTTCGGCATCACCGACAGAAACGCGGTGAGCGGACTGTTGGCGCTGGTGGGGCTTTCAGAGACCGGCAGAAAGAAGATAAAGAATTTTTCTATGGGAATGAAGCAGCGGCTGGGCATCGCAATGTCACTGCTTCGCAATCCGGATTTCCTGATATTGGACGAGCCGATTAACGGCCTTGATCCGGAGGGAATTATTGAGGTTCGGGAGCTGATTTTAAAGCTGAATAAGGAGAGGAACATTACGATTTTAATCTCAAGCCACATCTTGGGAGAGCTGTCCAAAATCGCCACGCATTATGGGATCATACGGGACGGTGCGCTGATTGAGGAATTTGACGCGCGAGAGCTGGCGGAGCGGTGCCGCAGATGTCAGCGAATCGTGGTGGACAACGCGGAGCTTGCGGTAAATATTCTGGAGGAAACGCTTTGGATCAATACATTCGACGTGCCGGAGCAGAATGTGGTGCGGGTGTTTGAGCGCTTGGAGGAGGCGGCAAAGATAAACGCGGCGCTGTTTGCGGGCGGCGTAGGGATACAGGAGAGCTGGCTTGCGGGGCAGGATTTGGAGGGGTATTTTATGGAGCTGCTCGGCGGGCATTCGTAAGCATTGCGGTTTGGGAGAAAGGTGTGTGGATTGGGATGATAAATTTACTCAGAGGAGAGTTCTATAAATTGTACAGGAGCAAGGCGTTTTATGTGTGCTGTGCGGTGACAGTCTGCGGTGTTATACTTGTTTACGGGACGCTGTTTCAGGCGGACGCTATTCAGCGGCGCGAGGATGCAAATGTCTATATAAGTGCGTCGGACGGCAGTGGGATAGAGGAGGCTTCAGAGCGGATATTGGAGGAGATAGGGATTCCGGACATGCTTCAACAGATGTTTGGGAACTTCGGGGCTTTCACAGTGGCAGTTTTCGCGTGTGTTTTCGTGATTGGAGAATACGGGAACGGCGTGGTAAAAAATATAGTGGGAAAGGGCTATGCGCGGTGGCAGATATTTGTGGCAAAATATACCGCTGCCATAGCAGCGGGCGTGGCGTTGATGATATTGACGGCGGCCGTTACCGTCATAACCGGCGGCATCGTGCAGCGAATCGCGGATGTTCCGCAGATCTGGGATGCGGCTTTTATAAAGGAACTGCTCTGCTACTCGTGCGTGGAGCTTCTGCTGGGAGCTGCGGTTACAGGGATAATAGTTACGATCAGCGAGCTTTGCAGGAATTTTGCCGTGGGGATATCCGTCAGCATCGGGCTTATCGGCTTCTCTACCCTGCTCACGAGCGGAATTGACCTCGTTGTGAAACGGCTGTTCCCGCAGTCGCAGATTCGGACGGCTGACTACTGGCTGGTGGATCTGATGACGGAATGCCCCACGCAGGGGATTGAACGGCAGCTTGTGGTTCATGTGCTTTGGGTCTGTGCGGTATGGAGCGTCTTAGCAGTGGGGACGGGCATTCTGCATTTTAAGAGGGCGGATATCCAATAAACCAATGCCATTTGCAACAGGCGGGGAACAGCGCGCCTGGGAATGGAGGGAGCTGTGCGGATACCATATTTAGGGATTGTTTTGATATGGATACTGGCGGCGGGCGTTTTGTCCGCCCGCTTGTGGTGTTATCGCAGGCAGATAAGGCATATACGTGGAGAGTTAGCTCTGTTGAAGGACAGTGACACGAACGGCCTGCTGACTTCCTGTGGCGCTGTCGGGGGAACGGCAGAAATGATTGCGGAGATCAATGCGCTTCTCGTGCAGGACAGGGAGACACGACGGCAGTTGATAAAAGAAAACACGGCCTACAGGGAGAGCATCACGAGCATTTCCCATGATATCCGCACGCCGCTGACCTCCGCCAAGGGCTATGTCCAAATGCTGCAAAGACCGGATCTGACGGGCGAAAAGCGCGCAGAATATCTGGAGGCCGTGGAGCGGCGGCTGGATAATCTCACCGATATGCTGAACCGGTTGTTTGAATACGCGCGGATTGAGGCAGGGGAGGCCGAGTCGGAGCCGGAGGAGTTCAATGCCGTGAATCTGTTTGCGGAGACCATCTCCATGTTTTATGAGGACTTTTGTAGAAAGGGCTGCGAACCGGAGGTGCTTCTTGAGAAGGAGCCGTGCAAAATTCGGGCGGACAGACAAGCCTTTGTCCGGATTGTCGAGAACCTTATTCGGAATGCGCTGGTGCACGGAACGGGCGGCTTCCGATTATCGGCAGGAAAGGAGAGCGGGCAGGCGATTATCCGTGTCTCCAATCTGACGGACAGCGTCGGGCCGCAGGACATGGATAAAATATTCGACCGCTTTTATACGACGGACCGCTCGAGGAGCCGCAGGACAACGGGCCTTGGGCTTGCCATTGTAAAACGCCTTGCCCTGCTGTCGGGCGGGAGCGCAAATGCGTATCTGGAGGGACAGCGGTTCACGATAGAGGTTCGTTTTCCACTGCTTGAGGAGACAGTGGATTGTGCTGAAGAAATATGAACAGTTACCCGTTATCGGTCAAGTTGTTTTCTTTTCCTTTCGCATTGCGCATTTTGTCGGTATATGCTAGAATCAAGCGAGAAAGCGTGAAACATGAAACACGAGAAGGGGAGATAGGTTGAAAAATGATTATAAGACAGCAAAAAACGCTGTCTAACAATCATTATATTTCAACCCGGAAAAACGCAAAGACAGCGTTTTTCATTACTATTTGTGCCGCTGAAAGCGGCATGGGGATTAGATTGAAAAATAAGCTTGATAGTTTTATTTTTCAATCGGCTGTTTGTTTCTGGGCGAAAACAAACAGCCTTGATGGCAGACGAGAAAAATTTCTCGTCGCCTCTTCGCGACAAGTCGCTCAGAAATGGAGATAAGATGAAGATAGAGACGATTATTCAGAGCTTTTCCACGGGGGTAGTGATATTGCTGGTAACAGGCGTTATCCTTACGATTGCTTCCGGCAGCTATGGCGTTACGGCGATGAAGCCGTCGAAGGACTTCGCGTATCTGTTGGACAATGAGCCAGAGGAGGGGATGCACATTAAGGGCGAGGTGCTCTATACCTATGACTGCTTTGCCAGTGAGGAGACATACACCGAGAAGAGCAACGGCACCAGAACGCAGTCTAAAACCTCACATTATTATTATGCGGTTCCGGCAGGTATCGGTGTGATCGCACTCGAGATTCCGATTGCGGATCATAAGAATATGGAAGCGCTGCTGGAGGAGACGGTAACCTACATGGCGGGGGGCGAGGCGCCGTCAACCAAGGTAACGGTGGATGGCGGGATAAGAGCGATGCCGTCGGATATGAAGAGCCTGTTGAAGGAATACTTGACGGAGGTAGGATTTACGCGGGAGGAGATTGACGATATGGGGCCGTATCTGCTCATCAAGCAGCCCGTATCCATGTCTCAGACACGGAGTGTCTTTTTGGTCGGTATTGCGTTGGTTCTGCTGGGTGCGGTGTGGTTCGTGATCAACTGCGTCCGCAATGTAAAGGACGAGGTAATATAGAGGAGCGGTGAAGCGGCTTGGGATAAACGGGAGAGGGGGAGCTTTGTCGATATGAGCGAAACTATGAGTGTCGAGCTGGTGTTTGGATCGGACATCATACCTGTATTTGCCGAAAATGACGTGTATGGAGAAATTATTCAAAACCTTCGGACCCAATACAGGGAGCAGGGGGCGGAGCTTCCGATTGTGCATCTCAGAAGCGACGAGGCTCTGGCAGCACGGCAGTATCAGGTTGTGATTGACGGGGAGCCCGTTGTGGACGAGCGGATAGCCCTGATTACGGAGGGAACCATGTTGGAGATGCTCACAAAGTTGAGCTATGCCTTCTGTGACCAGTATAATGCAAGGCCGGATTGACGCAGGCATTCTATCACTGCCCGGACACACGGACTGCTCAATCGGAATTGATGTGGACAATCAATATCTGATAGCGGGCGACGCGTTGATGAATATGTTTTATCCGACAGTATCCATGAGAACGCAAAAAATTTAAAAAATATGCCGAAATGATGCAACTTTGATGCATTTGTCCTGTATAATGGGGAAATCAAAGGCTTTGAAGGAGGGCATATGAAAAGAGAAAAGGGATACGGGCGTGCCGCAAGGCTTATCGGGGGATTGGCGGTATTGACGGCGGCGCTGTGCATCGGCTGTCGCGCAAACCGCCCCGTGCAGGGCCAAACGCCGTCGGCGGGCGCGGAGCTGACCGCGTATCGGGAGTTCCTTGACGGAGCCGGAAGCGTTTACATCGAGGAAACCATGCGGGAGGAGCTGCTGTCGAGCTGGGAGCAGATGGATGTGCAGCCAAGTATGCTTTTGCCGGACATTTTGGAGGGAATCAACGCGACCCTGTACGAATGGGGAGCGGACCAGGGAATAGGGCGTGTGGAGTATGCGTACCTTGACTGCGGCGGTGACGGAAAGCAGGAGCTGGCGGTGAAAGTCAGCGGCCTTACGCCGTCGGACTATATGAATTGGACAATGCTGATTGTCCGGGAGGGCGACAGCCTGTTCCTGCGGCAGACGATAGAGGCATGGGCGCGAAGCCATACAACGCTGTATGAGCATGGTTATCTTGCTTATGAGGGAAGCGGCGGCGCGGCCTATTATTGTCTGGGGGAGACCTTTATTGACGCGAAGGGGGCGCTCCTGCCGGTATGGTACGCCGACTGCGAGTGGCACGTCAGGCCTTATGCGGAGGCCTTTGAGGAGATGCGGGACAAGGAAGGATATGTCGAGCTTCAGGAATGTGTCTGCACGATCGGGGATAAGGAATATACCGTCTTTGAGGAGGACGGTGAGGACGTCAGCGAGGAGCAATGGAAGCGGTTTTACGCGCTGTGCGGGCTTGAGTACGGCTCCGGCTGCACACGGGAGGAAGTCGAAGCGCGGATAAAGGAGCGGCGCAGCGCGCTTGGCATTCCCGACGAGTGGGCGCAGGAGCGCGAGCTGCAGTGGCAGTCCTTGGAGAATCCGCAGTATGAGGATGCGGTACGGGAGATTGCCTTGCTGGAGAGCAGAGCAAAACGGCATCGGGAGAGCGCCTCCATACTCAGGGACGAGTGGACAGCCTGTACGGGGACGGAGAGCGACAGGCTTTGGGTTGAGGAGAGAAGCGGACTGTCCTACGATTTTGAGATTGGGATTTCCTGTGCGCTGACGGATTACTGCGGCAGGGAAGGGATACCGGAGGTCGAATGGACATTGGACAAAGCGGTCTCCTGCGGGGACGGTATTTTTGCGGCGGTGGTGCGCAGCGAGGAGCCGTATCGGGAGATCTGTTTTCTGATAAACAGTGAGGCGATCGCACTGGGCTTGGGGGAGCAAACGGAGTACATCGTGGCGGTGGACATGCGGGAAGCAGAGCAGGGTGCGTGGGGACTGCGGTATGATTCGCAGCTTGTTTGGAGTTCCTATGAGGAACAGGCAGGATGGAACGCCGTGCTCCCCTATACGGTCACGGGGAGCGCGGACGGTCTCTACAGCTTTGACGACCAAGGCGCCCGCGCCATGAACCGATATTTGAAGGAAAAATCCGCCCGGAAGGACGCCGTGTGGCAGCTTGACACAAACGCCGTCTGCGCCATCCGATACGGAAGAATGGCAGTGCTGCGCTATACCTGCGGGGAGCAGGAGGCAGTTTTGCTCTTGGACACCTTGGAGAAGACTTACGCCGTCGTGAAAGGAATCGGGGAATAGTGCGCATTGGGAAGCCTGAGCCGTTAAGGCGGCGCACGGAAGCCGGTTTTATGGGAGAAGTTGTTATAGATAGCACACTCTCTGATTTTGGAAACTGTAAATCTTGCCCGTTATAAGGTCATAATAAAACAGAACCAAGCTTTGAAAAGGAAGGTACTGTTTTATTATGATCAAATATGATAAGCTTTTTAAGACCTTGAAAGAGAACAATATCAGTCAATACAGCCTTTATAAATATCACGGCGTCAGCCGCTCGCAGATTCAGCGGCTCAAGGACAACGAATCGGTCACGACGCACACGCTCAACATGATGCTGAATATTCTGGGCGAAGGCTTCACGCTGGACGATATCGCCGAATTTATTCCGGATAAGACGGAGGATTAGGCGCGTCAATCCATCTTATCTATCAGACGCTTCAGCTCCGCGCGGTCTCTGTCTTTAATTTCTTTGATTTCTTCCGGGGTATGGGTGTAATAAAAGGAGGGCGGGTAGCTGCTGCCCCATTCCCATTTCCCGAACCAATGCCAGTCCCAATCCATCTGAAACAGCTTTATTCTGAACGCGATCTTGTGAAACAGCTTTTTCATAAAAATCTCCCATGCCGCCTTTGGCGGCTCAATACAGACGGTGTGAAGCGCAATATGCCTCAGGCTGTGTTTTTGACTGCCTGAGATGTATTTTTCACGCGAAGCGGTATGAATGTCGGATAAGCTCCGATTTTGGAAACCATAACCATCTCTATTATAAGAGTATGCTGAGAATTAATCAAGATTTTAAAAAGAAAATTGTAGTGGAATTTGTCATAGTATAACAATCTCTAATCTTGGAAACTATAAATCATCCCCGATATGAGAGCATAATAAGACGAAGTCAAGATTAGCAAGGGAAGATGTTGTATAGATGATCAAATATGATAAGCTTTTTAAGACCTTGAAGGAGAACAATATCAGCCAATACAGCCTGTACACATACCACGGCGTCAGCCGTTCACAGATTCATCGCCTCAGGAAAAATCAGCCTGTCACAACGCATACGCTCAACATGATGCTGAACATTTTGGGTGAGGGATTTACTTTGAATGACATTGCCGAATTTATACCGGATGCAAAGCCGTGACGGCATGCCGTGACAGCATGCTGTGACAGCATACTGTGACAGCAGGATATTTCAAGTAGACAAACGGAGAGGAAGCTGTTACACTATAAGCCTGAGACAGGATTTGCAGGAAGGGCAGGGCTGTTTCTCATTGCGGTACCTGCGCAAAAGAGCTTCGGCATGGGGGATTCGTATGAGGATATTGGTGGTAAACGACGACGGGATTATGGCGGAAGGGATTGTGCGTCTGGCAAGGGCGGCCAAGACACTCGGAGAGGTCCGGGTGGTGGCGCCGTCGGCGCAGTGCAGCGCAATGTCGCACCGCATCACAGTGCGGGGAGAGCTGGTGGTGAAGCCTGTGGATTTTCCGGTGGGCGGCGTGACGGCGTACAGTGTCAGCGGGACGCCCGCGGACTGTGTGAAGGTGGCGCTTGCCGCGCTGATGCCGGAAAAGCCGGATATTGTATTTTCGGGAATCAATGAGGGCTATAACGCGGGACGTGATATTTTGTACTCAGGAACGATAGGCGCGGCGACGGAGGCGCTTTCCAACGGGATCGCTGCGATTGCGTTCTCGTCGGAGGCCAACGGGATATTTGAGGTTGTTGACGCGCAGCTTGAAAGCGTTGCGGCGGAGCTTTCGCGGAGGAAGCTGCCGCCGGACAAAATGTGGAATGTCAATTTCCCGGGCTGCCGTATGGCGGAGTACAGAGGGATTTTATATGACAGGGTTCCCGCCTCCCACGCGCTGTTTTCGGACTGCTATGACAAAATTGAGAACGCTGACGGGAGTCTTTGCCTGTCCGTGAACGGAATCCGCACGGACAAGGCGGACGCGGGAACCGATATACGAGCGGTTCTTGACCGCTATATTTCCATAGGCATTATCGGCAATGAGGTGATCAGCGCATCGCTTTTTTGATGGCGGCCATCAAGTCCTCATAGGTTTCATAGGCGGGAATCTCAGGATGCTCCGCCTTGATTTTATCAGTGCTCTTGAACAGGAATCCGGCCTTGCCTGCCTGAATCATCGCAAGGTCATTGTAGCTGTCGCCGCTTGCGATGGTCTCATAGCCGATGGACTGCAGTGCCCTTACCGTGGTCAGCTTGGAGTTCTCGATACGCATCTTAAAGCCTGTGATCTCGCCGCTCGGCGCAACCTCAAGCGAATTGCAGAAGATGGTCGGCCAACCCAGCTTTTCCATCAAAGGGCTTGCAAACTGTGTGAAGGTATCGCTGATGATGATAACCTGTGTGAAGGTGCGCAGCTCGTCCAGGAAAGCCTTTGCCCCGGGAAGCGGGTCGATGGTGGCGATGGCAGCCTGAATCTCCCTGAGCCCCAGTCCATGCTCCTTCAAAATGCCGAGGCGCCAGCGCATCAGCTTGTCGTAATCCGGCTCATCGCGTGTGGTGCGCCGCAGCTCGGGAATGCCGCTGGCCTCGGCAAATGCAATCCAGATTTCCGGCACCAGTACGCCCTCCAAGTCCAAACATGTGATATACATGAGATATTCCTCCTAAAATTTTATCTGCCCGTCCGCGGGACGGGGATGTTTTAAGCTATAACACAGTATAGCATATTTCGCGCGCGGGATAAAGAAAATCTTTTGTCAGGAATCGCCGAAGGCTTGACGATAGACCGCCTCAATCTCGGCGCGCGTCGCCAGCTCCTCGGAGAACGCGCTGGCGCTGCCTGCGGCAAGCCCCATGCGGAAGGCATACCCATAATCCTGCCGTTCCAGAAAGCCCGCCATAAAGCCCGCGACCATCGAATCGCCGGCGCCCACCGCATTGATCAGCCTGCCCTTTGGGGCGGGCGCCTCATAGACGCTTCCGTCCTCCGCGATAAGCACAGCTCCCTCGCCCGCCATGGAGATCAATACATTCCGCGCGCCCTGCTCCTGCAGCCTGCGGCCGTAGGGGATCACCTCCGCCCGCGTGGAGAGCGCCGCGCCAAAGAGCGCACCTAACTCGTGGTTGTTCGGCTTGATGAGGAAGGGCCGGCAGGGGAGCGCCTTGGACAACAGCGCTCCCGCCGCGTCTACGACGATTCGCATGCCTCTGCCGTCGAGCTGCGCCATGATTCTCTGATAGGTATCGTCCGGCATGGAGGGCGGGATACTGCCCGAGAGAAAGAGCACGTCGCCGCGCGTCAGGCCATCAAGCCGTGTCATCAGCTCCTGAACCTGCGCGCCGCCGATAACAGGCCCCTGACCGTTGATTTCCGTCCCGTCGATGGATTTGAGTTTTACATTGATGCGCGTCAGCCCGTCGGGAACGCGGATAAAGTCGGTCTGTATGCTTTGCGCCTCGAGCTGCCGGCACAGCTCGTCGCCCGTAAAGCCCGCGGCAAAGCCCAGCGCGGTGCTCTCCAGACCGAGATTGCGCAGCACGATGGATACGTTGATGCCCTTTCCGCCGGCGATCAGGCGCTCCGAGACGGTGCGGTTGGTGCGTCCGAGACGGAAGTCGGGGACGTCTGCGATGTAGTCAAGCGACGGATTAAAGGTCACGGTATAAATCATTTGCCTCTCCTTTTCAGCGTATGTTTTAACGGCTCAGCTTTGCCGAGACAGTCTCCTGGGAATATTCATGGTTGAGATTTTGTGCCGTTTAGCGTATACTTTTTCTATAGAATAAGCATGCTTATTCTATAATCATGCTTATTCTATAAGCATGATAACAGACAAGGGCAGGAGAATCAAGAGGCTTGATGCGGCAGCAGGGAAGGGCGGAAGGATAAGAATGGCGTTTACGGGATATGAATTTTTGTTTTTGTTTTTTGTATATTCCTTTCTGGGGTGGATATTGGAGGCCGTCACCACGGCGGTCAGGCATAAGCACTTCGCAAACCGTGGGCTGATCAACGGCCCATTCTGCGTGATATACGGCTTTGCGGCGGTTCTGATCACGGTGAACCTCTCCGAGCTTTCGGGGGTGTGGCTGTTTCTGGGAAGTATGATTCTCGCCACGCTGATCGAGTGGACGGCAGGGCATCTGATTGAGAAGCTGTACCATGAGCGCTGGTGGGATTATTCCGACATGCGCCGGAATCTTGACGGCTATATCGCGTTGCCCGTGTCCCTGTTCTGGGGCGTGCTCGGCTTCGTCTGCGTGCGCTGGGCGAATGCGCTTCTCGTGAATCTGTTTCGGCTGATTCCCGCGTTTGCGGGGATGCTTGCCCTGTGGATTTTGTCCGGTATGCTGTTGGTCGATATCGCGGCATCGCTGATTCTCATGTCGGGCAGAAGCCGCCGCATGATGGCGTGGAGAGCGGCGGACGAGTGGCTCTCGGGCATCAGCACGCGGCTTGGCAGGTGGATTTATCGTCGGGTTGACAACCGTATCCGTCGGGCGTACCCGCAGGCTGTGAAAGCGCCGGAGGCGAAAAGAGAAGGGAAGGTATTCGCGGAGGGCTGCGATTTTTACAAGATTTTTCTGCTGTTTATGATCGGCGCGTTTCTCGGGGACATCACGGAGACGATTTTCTGCCGTCTGACAGCGGGCGAGTGGATGAGCCGCAGCAGTGTGGTGTGGGGGCCGTTCAGCATCGTGTGGGGGCTTGGCGTTGCGGGCGTGACGGCGCTGCTCTACCGCTATCGGAACCGCTCCGACAGCTTTCTGTTCTGCGTGGGAACGCTGCTTGGCGGCGTGTACGAGTATGTGTGCAGCGTCTTTACGGAGATTGTGTTTGGCACGGTTTTCTGGGATTACAGTCAGATGCCGTTCAACCTTGGCGGCAGAATCAACCTGCTGTTCTGCTTTTTCTGGGGCATTGCGGCGGTGGTATGGTTCAAGCTTTTATACCCGCCGCTCTCAAAAATGATAGAGCGGATTCCCATGCGCTATGGAAAAATTGCGACTTGGGCGCTTGTCGTGTTTATGGCGGGCAACATGCTGGTGTCTTCGCTGGCGCTTACACGCTACGACCAGCGCAGCCGTGGGATTGAGGCGGAGCAGGGATGGCAGGTCACGATGGACGCGCGTTTCGGGGATGCGCGGATGGAGCGGATCTATCCGAACGCCCTGAAGGTAGACTAGGCGTTTTTGACAGTTTGATAAAAATTTGACAAAAGAAAGGAGAGGGCGATGAATCAGAAGAATTTCAGTCTTCCGCTGTCGCTGAGGGACATTCGGGTTACGGACGATTTCTGGAAAAATGAGATGGAACTTGTGCGCAGGGAGGTGATCCCCTATCAGTGGGAGGCACTCAACGACAGGGTTGCGGGCGCGGCGCCGAGCTTTTGTATGCGCAATTTCAAGATAGCGGGCAAGCTGAATCGGGAGAAGGCAGAGAAGGGCACAGCCTATGAGGCGCCCAAGTACACTTTCCGCGGCTTCGAGGCGCTTCCGGAGGATCCGGAGCATTTGGAGGACAAATTTTACGGCTTTGTCTTTCAGGACAGCGATTTCTCAAAATGGATAGAGGCGGTCGGATATTCGCTGACGCAGCATCCGGACGCGGCGCTGGAGCAGATCGCGGACGATGCGATAGACATTGTGTGCGCGGCGCAGCAGGAGGACGGGTATCTGGATACCTATTATATCATCAACGGCAGGGACAAGACCTTCACCAACCTGCGCGACCACCACGAGCTGTACTGCTTCGGACATTTGACGGAGGGGGCGGTGGCCTACTACGAGGCGACCGGAAAGGATAAGCTTCTGCGGGCGGCAGAACGGTTTGCGGACTACATAGATGCGTATTTCGGCGCGGAGGAGGGCAAGTGCAAGGGCTACCCGGGGCATGAGATTGCGGAGATGGCGCTGGTGCGGCTGTACGAGGCGACAGGAAAGCGCAAATACCTCGACTTGAGCAGCTTCTTTGTTGAGCAGCGGGGGACAAAGCCCTATTATTTTGACACGGAGGGGCATCCCAAGGAGAGCATCCGCGAGGAGAACGGGCTGCGGTATGCGTACAATCAGGCGCATCTTCCGGTGCGCGAGCAGGACGAGGCGGTCGGCCACGCGGTGAGGGCGGTCTATCTGTACTGCGGCATGGCGGACGTCGCGCGGCAGAAGGCGGACGAGAGCCTGTTTGATGCCTGTGAGCGGCTGTGGGACAATATCGTCGGCAGGAAGATGTACATCACGGGCGGAATCGGCGCGACGCATATGGGGGAGGCGTTTTCTTTTGCCTATGATCTGCCGAACGATACCGCCTATGCGGAGACCTGCGCGTCCATCGGGCTGGTATTCTTCGCGCGCAGGATGCTGGAGCTTACGCCGGACGCGAAATATGCGAATGTGATGGAGCGCGCGCTCTATAACGGCGTGCTCAGCGGGATGGCCTTGGACGGCAAGAGCTTTTTCTACGTCAATCCGCTGGAGGTGAATCCGACGGCCTGCCACAAGGATGAGCGGAAATTCCATGTAAAGCCGGTGCGGCAGAAGTGGTTTGGCTGTGCGTGCTGTCCGCCCAATCTGGCAAGGCTGCTCAGCTCCATCGGCGCGTATGCGTACACGGAGTCGGAGGACACCCTGTTCCTCCATCTCTATATCGGCAGCGCACTCACGAAAAGAATCGGCACAGTCTCGGTGGATGTGGATATCCGCTCGCGCTTCCCGTGGGAGGGCGACGTGGAAATCCGCGTGCGCGCCAAGGGCAGCGGCCTGAAGCTGGCGCTGCGCATTCCGGACTGGTGTGGCGCGTACCGCCTGGAGGACGCGGAATCGTATACGCTCTCCGAGCAGGACGGATACCTCTATATCACGAGGGAATGGGGCGAGGAGGATACGATACGGATTTCCTACCCGATGGAGGCGTGTCTGATGGAGGCGTCCGGCGCGGTTCGGGAGGACGTCGGCAGGGCCGCACTGGTCAGGGGGCCTGTCGTGTACTGCCTTGAGGAGGCGGATAACGGGGCGGACCTGCATTTGCTCTCGGTAAATTCGGAGAGCGCGTTCTCCGTTGTCACGGAGGAGCTTTGCGGCCTGCGGGTGAACAAGATACGGGCCGAGGGCACGAGAAGGGTTCGGGAGAAGGCGGACGCGGCGCTGTACCGGCCGCTGCGGCCTGCCGTGCGGGAAAAGACAACGCTTACATATATCCCATATTTTGCGTGGGCGAACCGCGGGGAGAATGAGATGCAGGTGTGGACGAGAGTGGAGTAGAAAGGTAATCGTTTTTTTAGTCGGCGGATTGCACAAAATACTGCATGCTGCCGATTGCGGTAAATGAATTTTCTAAATATTCCGAGGAAAGCAACAATGACGAACGCGACCACCCACCATTCGTCATCCATGACTCAGGGTGGGTTTCGCGGAACATCGTGTTCCGCAATCGCTGTGTACTCACGGAATATTAAGAAAATTTCATTCACCTCCATAAGGCAGCTTAGCAGTATTGATGCAATCCGCCTCATGGAAAAAACGATGGCTGTTGTCATAGTAAAGTGAATGAAAAGTAGTGGAAAGGGGAGTATGGGCGTATGTATCAGATTATTGATGGAAAGCGGGTTTCGCAGGAGATTAAGGATGAATTGAAGGAGAGGGTGGCTGCGCTGAAGGCGGCGGGCACGCAGATTTGTCTTGCGGTGATTCAGGTGGGCAGCGACCCTGCCTCAAGCGTGTATGTGGGCAACAAGAAGAAGGCGTGCGCTTATATCGGGATAGAGTCTCTGGCCTATGAGCTTCCGGAGGAGACGACGCAGGAGGAGCTGCTGGAGCTGGTGCGCCGGCTGAACGCGGACGACAGGGTGAACGGCATTCTCGTGCAGCTTCCGCTTCCCAAACAGATTGACGAGGAGCGGGTGATTCAGACGATTGCGCCTGAGAAGGATGTGGACGGTTTTCACGAGAGGAATGTCGGCGCGCTGTGCGTCGGCAGCAGGGGTTTTGTGCCCTGTACGCCGCTTGGCGTCATCCAATTGCTGAAGCGTTCGGGAATCGGGATTGCGGGGAAGCGGTGCGTGGTGCTCGGGCGCAGCAATATTGTGGGAAAGCCGATGGCGCTGTTACTGTTGCGGGAGAACGGCACGGTCACGGTATGCCATTCACGCACGGAGGAGCTTCGGGCGATAACCCGCGAGGCGGATATTCTTGTGGCTGCCATCGGGAAGCCGAAATTTGTCGATGAAACCTATGTGAAGGAGGGCGCGGTCGTCATCGACGTGGGAATCCATCGGAATGAGAACAACAAGCTCTGCGGGGATGTCGATTTTGAGCGGGTGGCGCCGCACACAAGCGCGATTACGCCGGTTCCGGGCGGCGTAGGGCCGATGACCATCGCGATGCTGATGTATAACTGCGTGAGCGCGGTGGAAAAGTGATGGTGTCGGTTTTTGTCAGAATATTCAGACAAAATTATACAAAATAGCTGACAAAATATGGATAAAATGACAGTTTTTGCAAAAATTAGAAAAACCTATTGCAAAAACTGTCATATGGTGTTATTATCTAGACATACCAAAGAAAAACACGAAAAGCACAAAAGATAAAATAAATGTTATCCGGTAACAGCAGACAATTATCGATAAAGTGCAAGCGCGTAAGGAGGTGGGTCCATTGGCACAGAGAAGCACCTAGATCCGGCGAACCGAAAACCCTTAAAAATATGTGAATGAGAATGCTGTAAATGCCAGCAGGACTACAGAGTGGCAGACAGGAAGAAGTAAGGAATGTATTTCAGGAAAATCGTTGGAGAATAGGAACAGGAAAAACGTTACCTACAATAATAAGTCGGCAGAGAGGACGAGAGCCGAGAAAGAGGAAAAAATTGGATAATGAAGTTCAGTAGAACGGCCGTTATATTTAGAGATGGATATAGCGGTCGTTCCTGTTGGTAAACACTGTGGTATGCAAACGCCGATTCGAACCCTGATATACGGAAAACTGACGAAGGATAGCGCACGGCCATTGAAAGGAAGCTTGCATGAAATTAAGAGAAATAGACTTGGATATGCCATATGAAAAAAATGAGGAAAGGATTCAACAGATACAAGAAAAGAACGGGATAAGCAGAGAGGAAGCCGTTAAACTTGATTATGAGCTTCACTGGAAGAAAAAAAGGAATCAATTCCGATTGAAAACAAGGTGTATGACAGCCATGATTGAGCGTATTATGGAGCCTGTGAATACGGATGATTGTTGGAAAATTCTCTTTGAATGCCATAAGGAGGAAGACGAAAGTAAAGAAGATGATGATATAAAAAATCTTTTGGGTGTTTATGCGGTCAGGACAAGGTTCAATTTTGAAGAATTTTGGGAGAGTGACAGCTGTGGAAAGAAGAAAATGGTAATTGAAACGATAGCGGTGACGGTAAAGAAATATAAAAACAATATTTCGTTTAATTTGGAAGGCATCTGTGCGGCCTGTGAGCAGATTACGGCTTTAGGATATGTGAATGAATGGATATGGAGAAAGACGTTAAAGTTGGGGAAAAAACAGGTTCGCATACAAATGAGACATGAAGTGGAGGAAATGGATATCTATATGGTCTTTCTGAACGACGATAAACAGATTTGCAATAGGATCTTACTTGTACGCGCTGTCCCTGATGAATGGAATTATAGTGAATACCTTGGAAAATTGGAAAGAGTGTCGGATGACAGTGCGGCTCTGGTGACCAAGAATGGTGAAAGACTGATAGGGATATGCAAGCCGGATTGACTTGGGGGGGAGCAATGTGGAATGTCGTGGATGAAAATGATTATAAACTGTTTATAAGTAAAAAAATTGATCTTAAAATCAAAGTCTGCGAGGAGGGAGAGGACAGTAAGGTATATGTTAATTACAAAGGATACAACATTGTGTTTGTGATGGAGGTCTGGGGATTTGGAATGGAATGCGAGGAATGGGATATACAGGAAAGAATGCGAGGAGACGTCGTAAAGAATCCTGCGGATGTGTGTTTTGTGATTCGCTCGCTGTATACCAGGCCATTTATAGATTTAATATATTTTTTTATTGTAGAAAACAGCGCAGATTCAATGTTAAGGGAAGAATATAGGGTAGAGTGGTAATAAAAAACGCATTTTGTCACGGATGGCGCAATGTGAATATCAAGTCGAAAAAATGAAAAAAATAAAAAGTTTTCGTCTTGCAAGTCCGAAAATATTGACAGATGCGGCATGACTGATATAATGGAGGAAAGCAGATAAGGGAGGCCGCACGCATATGTTGATAAATCGTCCGCTATATTTGGAGCAACTGATTCAAAATAAGGATGTAGATTTGGTGAAGATAGTGACAGGTATCCGCAGATGCGGAAAGTCCTCCATTCTTGATTTGTTTCATCAGTATTTGACGGAGGACGGCGTATCCGAGAATAACATTATTCATATGAATCTGGAATCCCTGAAATATAGGAATTTGACGGATTATCTGACCTTTTATGATTATGTCAGTGAACGTATCGTACAGGGGGAAAGAACCTATCTGATCTTTGATGAGCTGCAGGCCGTGGAGCATTGGGAAAGGGCTGTAGAGTCCTTTCGTTTGGATTTTGACGTGGATATCTATGTAACAGGGTCAAATGCTTACCTTCTTTCGACAGAGTTCTCAACGCTTTTGTCAGGGCGATATATTGAAATAAAAGTATTGCCGCTTTCATTTAAGGAGTTTTTGGACTTTTATGCATTTGATGCCGCCGTAACCTTGGAGGAGAAGTTTCAAAAGTATCTGCAGTTTGGCGGAATGCCGATATTGAGAGAATATCAGTTTAATGAGGCACGGAGTAATCAGGCTTTAGAAGGTATATATTCTACGGTTGTGCTGCGCGATATTTTGCAGCGCAATGCCTCGGCGGACCGGAATATGCTGCAGAAACTGGTGCTGTTTCTGTGTTCCAATATAGGTAGTGTCACGTCTCCGAATAATATAGGAAATGTATTGGCTCAAGAGGGGGATATCCGGAGGCCGCGCGGAAAAAATATAGCGGGAAAAACGGTAGATAAATATATAGCCATGCTGCGCAGTGCTTTTGTGTTTTATTCTGTAGGCAGGTATGATGTAAAGGGAAAACAATTGTTAAAAACCCTCGGAAAAAATTACATCATAGATATGGGCTTTC
>JAMPFV010000017.1 GCA_023664265.1 Roseburia sp. | reverse complement strand
AAGGCAAATTAAATTACAGATGTCCATCCTGCTTTATGCGAGACCTCGACATCGACATGTTTTACAATAAGGATACCGGCATCTATAGCTGTATCCGCTGTCAGTACAGGGGAACGGAGAAGGACGTGCTCGAGAAGAACGAGATGGTCAGATTCCGTTATCTTGACAGGGCAAAGCGTTTTACGAAGTTTGATTTTGATTAAGGGGTAAAGCCAAAAAGGGGCGCCGCCTTTGCGACAGAGGTCGTGAGGCGGCGCTTTTTTCGATTGGGAACTTGTCGATACAGACGGGAAGATTCTGTACGGCCTTATCGCGACAAGTCGCTCAGAAATGGGGATTAGGATAGAATTTTATATCAATAATCGCACGAATATATTTACACAATCGCACGAATAATATATAATAACAGTACGAAGGGAGGAGTAGGTTGAAAAATAAGCTTGATAGCTTATTTTTCAATCGGCTATTTGTTTCTGAGCGAAAACAAATAGCCTTGATGGCAGACGAGAAAAATTTCCCGTCGCCTCTTCGCGACAAGTCGCTCAGAAATGGGGATTAATATGTCTATTACGGCTACGGAATTGAAGCAGAATTTAGGAAAATACCTATTACTTTCAGCAAAGGAGGATATTTACATTACAAGAAACGGGAAGGTGGTTGCGAAATTGACGAACCCGAATCAGAGCAGAGTGGATACGGCGAAGTCCCTGTTTGGCATATTACCTGAAAATGCCGGCTTGGAGGCTGCGAAAGCAGAGAGGTTGGATACCAAATAATGAAAATACTTGTGGACACGAATGTAATCATTGATGCTTTGACAGGCAGAGAGCCCTTTCGGGAGACGGCGGAGCAGATATTTATGGTGGCTGCCAATCAGACAGAGGATATGTATATTACGGCGAGCTCAGCCACGGACATTTACTATCTGATAAGAAAGCATCTGCACGATACGGAACAGGCCAAGGATGTTATGGCGAGGCTGTACGAGCTGTTCCACATTTTGGATGTGACCGCGGATGATTGCAGGGAAGCGTTATCGTCAGGCGTAAGCGATTATGAGGACGCGGTAGCCGCGGGGTGCGCATATCGCAATCGGATGGATTATATTGTGACGAGGAATATCAGAGACTATGAACATTCCAAGGTCAGGGGAATATGGCCCGATGAATTGTTGAAGCTTATTTCCGAAAGTGAAGGATAACTATCCTTTGATACCCTAATCGTTATGAGGAATCGTGACAATGGGCATAGTCTTATTTCGAATTATGCCTTGGAATGAAAACGAAAATGTGGCATTGTCCACAAATTCTCCCGTATCCTTATCTGTCACACGGATACATATGTCTGCGTCGGAATCGTCGGGAGTGAAGAAGTAATCTTTTTCCGTATTGTCAAAGAGCTGTACATAGTATTCATCCTGCAAAATGTCGGGGTTATGTATTTCTATTATTGCGTTGTAGTTTTTATCGGCCAGAAGCATAAGATAGATATCCAAATCCTGCTGGGTATTAAGGTGGAACTGCTTTAGGCTTTTATATTGTTCGTAATCATCGAACCAATTCGAGTAGGCATAGTCCGTCTTGTGGCTGACAATATCATAATTTTCCGTGATATATTGCCCCAAATAATCCGTAATTTTTTTGGCCCCTGATGGATTCAGGTGTGAAGAGGAATCAAAGCAGTCGGTATTATAATTCACGATATTCATATTTTGAAAGTTGATGTAGTTGATGTTGTATTCTTTTGCAACATCATACACATAGTTTGCTTCCAACTGTGGAAGCTCAGATGCCGGAAAAGGCAGATAAATGAGTAGAACCTCTATTCCGCGTTGTTGGCAGTCTTCAATTATTTTTTTCAGATAGGATATTCCTGTAGTCTCGACCGTAAGCTTTTTGTCAGAAGGAATTTGGGCAAATTTATCAGGAACGCATATACCAACACGGGCTTCAGCTCCTTTTTCCATAGAAGGAGCAGGATTAAAGTCATTTTCCGTAAGTTCAGTCCATCTTGAATGATATATAGAGTAATCCCATAGAATGCTTAATGCTTTTTTTTCATCAGCTTTTGCTTCTGAGACTGTTGTATCATTTGTCAGTAAATCTGATACAGCTGAAAGCTTTGTCCGACTCAATGGAAAGGCATCCAGAGAAAGATGAACATAATCAAATGATGATGAGATTTTTTCGTCAGAGCTTAATTGGAAACAATCTATTACAACTAACGACGGGGTTGTATAATCCAGAGCGTTTTCCAGAACCCAGTACGTTGTTGCCAACTCATTACTATGCCCTCCAAAGTTATAAGAAGTGATACCATAGTCTTTCCAAAGCTCCATAGGAAAAACGGCATTCATCACATGGCTTGTCCCCATGAATAATACATCGAAGTCTTCTTCTTGCAAGAAAAATGCCTCATATTTATTGTTACTTGCTTTTCTTTCCAGCAAATCGGTCAGGTATCCCAGAGAAATTATTGATAAATATATCGTTATAATACAGCTTATGCCTGCTTTTATGACTTTCTTATTTATAATCATTGCGTCCACCCCGTTTTATCAGCATTACTATTAAAATTGAAAATATATAAAATCAGCTTCATTGTAAGCGGGTCCCCATATACCGAAGGTGAGTATAAAGCATATGGCAAAGACAATGAACAGCCAACGAAACCAATAGTCCTGTGTAGCTATCAATATGCGGAGTTGTATGCCTTTTTGCTTACAGTAGTCTGAGAACAAGAGAATACCAATACAAATCAACAGAAAAGTAAAATTTTTTCTGTCTAATCCACAGTCATACAATGCGCCGTCAAATAATATCCAGGGATTTTTAATTACAAACATTTGTTTGATGATGTTCAGTGCGTCTCTGAGAGTATCTGCACGAAAGAAAATCCATGTAAAGTCAACAAATATAAAGGTACTGATAATTTGAAGAAGTTTGTGACTAAGGTTTTCCTTATGCAAATGCAGGAGTATGGCAAGCTTTTCGCGAACAGGCTGCAGAAGCTCTCCTGTAACCTGATAAAGACCGTTTAATCCGCCCCAAATTAAAAATTTATATCCGGCACCGTGCCATAATCCGCTTATCAGAAATACGATCATTTTATTCAAGTGCTTTCTGAAATATCCTTTTCTGCTCCCGCCAAGTGGAATGTAGAGATAGTCTCTGAACCATGAGGTCAGTGATATATGCCATCTTCGCCAAAATTCGTTTACGGATATGGACAAATAAGGTGCGTTAAAGTTTTCCATCAGACGGATACCCAGAATTTGTGCTACGCCCATTGCAATCGTGGAGTATCCATAGAAGTCACAATAAATCTGTATTCCAAAAAGCATTGTTGCAACAATAAGGAAGTATCCGCCGTAGGTTTCATAATTGCCATAAATCGTGTTTACAAACAGAGCAATCCGATCCGCTATGACTATTTTTAAAAAGAACCCCCACAGTATTAAGAAGAAGCCATCCCGTGCTGATGCAAAATCAAATTTCTTCGGCTCGGATAGTTGTTTTAATAAATTTTTGGAACGCTCAATGGGACCGGCAACCAATTGAGGGAAAAAGGAAACAAACAGAGCATATCGGAAGAAATTCTTCTCCGCATAAATATCTTTTCGGTAAACATCTATTATATAGCCCAAGGCCTGAAATGTATAAAATGAGATGCCCACCGGTAATACGATATCATATGTAGGAATATGCAACTTCACATGAAATAAAGAACAGATATATTCCAGTGTAAGAAGGATGAAATTTGTGTATTTGAAATAGAATAGGATGAGAAGACTTAACACAAAGCTTAGTATCACGACTCGCTTCTTGTTTTTGGGCTTTGCACGCTCTGTCAATAAGCCGCCGGCATAGGTAACCATGGTAGAAAAAAGAAGCAATATCGCATATACGGGGTTCCAACACATATAGAAAAAGTAGCTTGCTGCAAGAAGCCAAAAGCATTTTGCACGTTGAGGAATAACGAAATAAATGCTTGTCACAAGCGGGAAGAAAATTAAAAATTGCAAAGAATTAAACAGCATTTGCGCATCTCCTCATATGTATAGCTCACATAGCCCTTTTGCGGGCAATATTATTCTGTAAAAAAATGCGTCAAAATGGTTAAAAGAGAGGAGTCAACATGATCACATATAATCCATTATGGCGCACCTTAAAAATCAAAGGGATATCACAATATGATTTAATTAAAACGTATGATATCAGTACCGGACAATTGGATCGGCTTCGCAAAAATAATCCTGTAAGTACAGCTACCATTGATAATCTTTGTACAATTTTGCACTGCGATGTATCAGATGTCATGGAGTTTGTATGTCAGGAAAATTGCCGATAACTATATTATAGCCCTTTAAAGGGCTATGTCAAGCGAAATTTTACGAACATCTGACTGTCAATGTGAATGAAAATAGAAAAAGCCCGCATAGTGATAATATGCAGGCTTTTAACAGTGCTCCTCTTGTCGGGAAGGCTAATCCGCAATCTGCCGCCCCTCGTTGTCCATATGGTAGTTCTCGCGGATAATCAGCTCCGAGAGCGGCACAAAGGTATATCCCGCGTCCTGCAGGGTGGTGATCAGCGTATCGAGAGCCTCCGCCGTGTACTTCGCGCCATTGTGGCAGAGAATGATGCTGCCGTTGCCAAGGTGCTTATTCTGCGTGACGGTCTTGATGATGGAGTCCGTGCCATAGTCCTTCCAGTCAAGAGAATCCACGTCCCACTGAATGGTGTAATAGCCGCATTTTTCCGCGGTTTTGACCACGTCATTGTCGTAGTCGCCATACGGTGGGCGGAAGAGGAACATGTCGTAGCCCGTAAGCTGCTTTACCTTGTCGTGGACGGACATCAGCTCCTGTTTCTTTTCGGAATCGGACAGTTGGCTCATATTCTTGTGGTTCTCGCTGTGATTTCCGAGGTCATGCCCCTCGGAGAGGATGTACTTTACGTCGTCGGGGTAGGAGGAAACCCATCCCCCCGTCATAAAGAAGGTCACCTTCACATCATGCTTCTTCAGGATTTCCATAATCTTTCGCGTGTCCTCATTGCCCCACGCCGCGTCAAAGGTCAGTGCGATTTTCGGCTCGTCGGTCTGTACACAGTATATCGGCAGCTCGCGCTTTCCGACGGCCGCGCCGGTGGGCAGGAGTGCGCCGTCCGTGTTGAATTTTACCCCCAAAAGCCCTGCAAGCACCAGAACCGCGGACATGAGCGCAGCCGCTTTTTTGGACAGCTTCTTTTCATGCAGATAATCGTTGAGCTCCCGAATATACCGAATCAGCACGCCGCTTGTCTCGGCATCAGCGTCAGTTCCTTTTTTATTACTTTTCCCAAGCATAAGAAGTCCTCAAATTCCCCTTTTTCCTAAATATATTTGGAACCTCATAAAATTATGCAACAGGGGACGGCCAACCGCGGGGAAGCTTAATCATCATATTTGGAAATAATATAGTCCGGACGCTGCGCGGCCTCGTCCAAGAGCCACTGCGCATTGTCGCAGCGGTAACAGTCAATGCCGACATCAGCGGACTGCGTCCAGATATTGTAGGTGTCATTTTCCCAGCAGATGCCCCAAAAATCTCTCGCTCTTGCGGGATAAAAGGAGAACACGAGCCGGTCGGAGGCGGTCTCGTAAATGCAGACCTTGATCATATTGACCTCGTTCTCCGTGTCCCTCTCAACCTCTTGCACCGCGTAGTAGGTGTTGTCCCAACTGTAGGACTTGTCCGGCGTAAAGGAGCCGTAGTCAGGCTCGGCCGGCGTATTGTCACGGCGCATCAGGAGCAGTATTCCCGACAGAAAGGTAATAAGAATAAGTATGAATATTTTTTGTTTATAGCGCTTCATCCGTATCCTCCACTCCGGCTTTGCCGGTAAATTCAATGTGTGCGTAAACGCATTTATTGTAGCATGATGAGAAGACTTTTTCAATCATCGAAAAATTTCTTTAATTTTCATAAAAATGTGGTAATATTTATGATTTTGGGGAGATATATTTGTATAAGGCGCTTTTATCAGGCGCTTACACTCCGGCGTGTCGGAATTTGGCCCGCCTGCGGAAATAAGGATATGGTCAGGTATTGTGATGGTTGTAAATGATAAAAACGAGGAAAAGAACGAGACGGACGGGCAGTATGGCGGGGATATGGCTGTCGGGTATAACAATGAATGCGCCCTGTTCCTTACGGCGGTGGGCAGCGAGAGCTTTCGAGCGCCCTACGAGGCGGCGTGCGGGAGCATCCGCGCGAAGCTGGAGCAGATCAACGATGAGCTGTCTAGGCGGATGGGGCGGAAATTCATCAAGAGCATCGACAGCAGGGTCAAATCCCCTCAAAGCTGTCTCGACAAGATGATAGACAAGAACTATGAAATCAACAGGCAGACGGCCCGCGAGCGGCTCAACGACATTGCGGGCGTCCGTGCGGTCTGTTTTTTTCTGGATGATGTATACAAGCTTGCGGACATCCTGCTGGGGATGCCGGAGTACGAGTTTGTCAAGCTCAAGGACTATGTGAAGAAGCCCAAGGCGAGCGGCTATCAGAGCCTTCACCTGATTTTGAAGGTGCCGTTTGTCCGCTTGGCAGGGCAGGAGCCGGATTCCGTAAAGGTTGAGATACAGATTCGCACGCAGGCGATGGACTTCTGGTCGGATATAGAGCATCATTTTATTTATAAAGAGGTAAATGGCGACGATTTGTCGGAGGTGGAGGAGGAATTTCTCAAGTGCGCGAAGTCCGTGCGCAAGATTGACAAGCAGATGCTGAAAATCCGGAAGAAAATTTTGCGCGCAAGGATGATAAAAATCCGTCAGGCCGGATCGTGAATTTGAAGGTTGCGAAAAGCTTACGGCTGCTGTTATAATAAGTGGAAAGATGTTCCGGAATATAAATATATTGGAAGTAAAAATACAATAGCCGTCGGGCGCGGAATGATCGGGGGGGATATCGATGCTTACAAGGCAGCAGAATATTTTTTTGGCGAAGAAAACCTTTACGGAGCTTATATTTAATACGGCTTATATAGAAGGCTGCAATGTGACCTTTCCGCAGACGCAGACTATTATTGACGGCGCTGTGGTCAGCGGAATATCCGTGGACGATATACAGACGGTTTTAAATCTTCGGGACGGTTGGAAATTCATTATTCACTCGGTAGAGGCCCCCCTGACGCTGGAATATATTTGTAAGGTAAACGAATATGTCTCGAGAAATGAAAGCCTTGAGTGGGGCGTATTGAGAACAGGGGCGGTCGGAGTCGGCGATTTTATGCCGGATATTCCAATCAGGGAAGCGGTTTTATGGGAAATCGAGCGGATAAACGGGATCCCCGATCCTGTTGACAGGGCACTGGAGTATTTTGCATACGCCTGTAAGCAGCAATTGTTTTGGGATGGAAACAAACGGACCTCCACAATGGTCGCCAGTAAGATTTTGATAGAAAACGGGGAGGGTCTGCTGACCATCGGGAAGGATCATGCGGAGGAATTTAATACAGCCCTGAATAACTGGTATTTAAAGGATGAATTACAGCCGTTAAAGGACTGCCTGAGGAAATGCATCAGGACATTGGAGCTGTAAACGCGTACCGAAAAAGACAACAGGAAGAAGCATATGAGAAACAAAAGAACCATCTGTATTGGAATCATCATCCTGCTGGGGCTTTCCGGCACAGGCTGTGCGAGCGTAGCGTCGGAGACGGGCGCGCAGGAGGAAGCCGTGCAGGACGCTTGGGCGGCGGACAGCGCATGGTCGGAGTCTGCGGATGCGGATTCGGCCGGGGAATACGAGGGCGTGATTGCCAATCCGCAGGCATTGAACAGGAAGAACACACAGGAGACGCTGAACGTCGCGACCTACATCACCAAGGTAGGCGGCACTTACTTTATAGCGGATTGCTACCATGACCAGATTATCTACTCTGACACGCTCGGCGCACCTCTGACGGAGTGGCGGGTGCTGACCGACGAGGTGCATTACGCGCATACGATTGCCTCGGACGGGGAGCTGCTGGTGGCGGATGATACCGAGAACAACCGCCTGCTGGTCTTTCAAAGGACGGCGGACGGCTACGCCCACACGCAGACGCTGGACAATATCGGCTTAAAGCCCCACTATGTACAGTATGATGCAAAGAGCAGGACATTTTTGGCGTGGAGCTCGATTACGGGGGAGATGTATTTCCTGAAAAGAGACGGCGCGTACCTCTACATAGAGAAAGTCTTGAAGCTCGAGGAGCTCTACGGCGTGTATGTGCGCTCCTTCACCCTGACGGAGGAGGGCATCTGCTTTGTCTCGGGGCACAACAACCAAAAGATAATCAGGACGGCGCTAAGCGAGAGCGGAGAGGCCTTTGAGATTGTTGAGACCTATGCGGTGCCGGACGCGCTTGCGGGAATGGTGCAGCTTACGCGGATACAGGATTATTATTACATCACCGTCTCCACGGACAATCGCGAGAATCAGGACTTTGCCACGATCGTCCGCTGTAAGGAGCTTGGCGGGCTTGCCGACGGCGCGTATGAGGACGTCTACGCCGCGTTTGGCATAAGCGGCGGGACGCCCTATTATATCACGCAGATAGACGGGCGCTACTATATGGCGCACCACCGAACGGCGGAGAATATCATCGCCTTTGACGTTGTGGACAATGAAATCTGCAATGTCGAGACGCTCTATTGATACGATTGTGATACGGTTATCCCTCCGATTGGACAAACGGCGCCACGAGAAAGAGGGGCAGCCCGTAGAACAGCGGGTATGCGTAGCGGAATTCCGTGGCGACCGGCGCGGCAATGCACAGCGTCAGAACCAGCGCGATGCAGGGCAGGCAGACAAGCGCCTTCTCCACCTCCCCTGTCCGCAGACAGACGGCGGCGATGACTAAAATCACCCAGAACAGCATCCCCATGCTCCAGAGCGCGCCGTATAAGGGAAACAGCTCATGCAGCTTAAAGAGAATTTCCCGGATTTTTACCACAGGGCCTCCGCGCAGAATCGGCTGCCACGTCAGACCGAATTCGTTGGGGTAAATGCCCTCATCAAGCCCGACCGTATAGGATACGTCGGGATACCAGTAGCCCTTTGTCTGGGCCACATAGGCGTCAAAGTAGGACTTGGGGTGCGCAAGGCCGATAGAAAGCCATGTCTTGAAGAACGCGGATTTGTGCGTTTCAAGATAGTCGGGATTCTTTTGACGGACAAGGTTTTTGATGTTGTCCGACACATCCGGCCGGTACTGCGCGGGCACCTGTTCCAAATCCATCATGCTGCCGACAAAATCCCACTCCTCCTGTGTCAGGGACTCTCCACTCGCCACCACGCACGCAATCTGTTGGAGCGGGACGGACAGCGACTCGACGAAATCCGCCTGCTTAATCTCATAGATATTCATGCACGGATACTTCACAAAAAGCACGAAAAGCAGTATGATCAGATGCACGGGTATCATCAGCCTCCAGTTTTTCCTGTAAATAAACAGAATAAACGGCAGTGTGGCCAGAAACGCGTACCAGCCGTTGGTGCGCAGCAGGCTGATCATAATACCCGAAAAGACATACGGCAGCAGCAGTGTAAAATACTCACTGACGGCAAGCTTCTGCGGGTTGGAGTGCAGCAGTCCTGATTTCGGGCGCAGCAGAAAGCGCAGCAGCGCCGCGCAGAAGAGCGTCATGGCGCCGGCAAAAGGGATGTCCTTCCACAGTGTGACCGCGTAGGCCCCGTGATAGGGCATCAGGGCGTAGAAGCCGATGACCGCGAGGATTACGGGGAAGATGACGTCCGCCTTCTGCAGCGTTCTGACAACATATCCCGCCACCAGCGCCATAAAAAGCATCTGTGTGAGCGTGCACAGGGCAAGCCCGAAAGAAACGTCGCCCGTAAAATACAGGCCGATACGGTAGAACATCCCGAGCAGCAGCGTGTGTATCACGGAGTGATGGTTGCTCAGCTCATAAACGCCGAGAATCTGCGCATACTGATTGATGCTGTCGGGCGTCATCACCCCCGGGTATTGATAGAGAAAATGCGGCAGCCAGCAGAGCAGGCACAGCACGACGGTGATGCAGGGGAGCCACGGACGCTGGTAGGCGGCGCCCGTGAGGGTGATCAGCCCGCTTGCCTGTAAGAGCCACGCGACCAGATGATAGTATATCGTGAAAAGCCCAAAGGCGGTCAGCGCGAGAAGGATCAGGCAAAAAAGGGGACTTGTGAAGCCGGTGAGTATGTCCGGGTGGCACACGGCCAGCGTGAACATCGAGAACAGCACGCCCAAAATGCAGGAGAGCGCGGAATCCGCCATGGAGACGCGGCCCTCAAAGCGCTCCTCCTGAAGCTGTGCAAACACGTAGAGAAACACGGCGAAGAGAACAAGGGAGAGCGGGTTTGCGGGCTGCATACCGCTCATCCGCATCACGGCGAAAAGGGATAAAAAGCTTTTGAAAAATATTTTAAACAGGCGCATAATGTCCTCCGTTTTTCTGATTTTATAGTGTTTCTATGTATCATCTTAGAATGAAACGGCGCGGTAGTCAACAACTTGCGGACAAAGATTGCATTATTTGGTAATTTCTGCTAAACTGTTTGGGACTGCAATAAATGAACCGATTATCATAATAAATCTGCGGCTCAAGGTCTGCAGGTTATGGAAAGGCATGGGGATAATATGAACTGGGAGAACAATGTGCGCAGGGTGGTGCCCTATCAGGCGGGGGAACAGCCGCAGAACAAAAATGTCATTAAGCTCAACACCAACGAGTGTCCTTATCCGCCCTCGCCGCAGGTCGAGGCGGCGCTGCACCGATTTGACGGCGACGTGCTGCGCAAGTATCCCGATCCGGACGTGTCCGTGCTGGTGAGGGCGCTCGCACAGCGTCACGGCCTGTCGGAGGCGCAGGTGTTCGTGGGGGTCGGCTCGGATGATGTGCTGGCCATGTCCTTTCTGACATTTTTCAATTCCGGCAAACCCATATTGTTTCCGGATATCACATATTCATTTTATGACGTATGGGCGGATTTATACAGAATCCCGTATGAATGTCAGCCGCTGGACGAGAATTTCCTGCTGGTGAAGGAGGATTACCTGAGGGAGAACGGCGGTATTGTAATCGCGAACCCGAACGCGCCCACAGGGATTATGACGGACGTGTCGGTTTTGGAGGAAATCATACGCGCCAATCCCGATTCGGTGGTGATCATCGACGAGGCCTATGTGGATTTCGGCGGTGTGAGCTGTGTGCCGCTGATTGGGAAATATGACAATCTGCTGGTGGTGCAGACCTTCTCCAAATCGCGCGCGCTTGCGGGGATGCGCATCGGGTATGCGATGGGAAGCGCGAAGCTGATCGGGTATCTGCGGGACGTGAAGTTCTCCTTCAACTCGTACACGATGAACGCGGCCGCGATTGCCGCCGGTGTGGCCTCGGTTGCGGACGAGAAATACTTTCAGGAGATTACGGACAAGGTGGTCGCGACGCGGGAGCACACCAAGGAGGCGCTTGGGCGGCTCGGGTTTGCCGTCACCGATTCCAAGACCAATTTTGTCTTTGCGACGCACAAAAGCGTTCCCGCGAAGCGGATTTTCGAGGCGCTGCGGGCGCGGGAGATTTATGTGAGGTATTGGGAGAAGCCGCGCATCGACAATTATATGCGCATCTCCATCGGAACGGAGGCGGAGATGGCGGAGACCATCGGCTTTCTGGAGAGCTGGCTGAGGGAAGAGAGTGGAAAGGAGAAGGCATGAAGGAATTTATCGCAAACATATTGAGAGGAATCGTGGTGGGACTGGCCAACGTCATCCCGGGGGTCAGCGGCGGCACCATGATGGTGTCCATGGGGATTTACGACAAGCTGATTCTGGTGCTGACGCACTTTGTCAAGCGGTTTAAGGAGGCGGTCGCGCTGCTGGTGCCGATTGTGATCGGGATGCTGCTTGCAATCGCAATTTTTTCAAAGCTGTTTTCGGAGATATTTTTTCCGAATTATCCGCTACAGACGAACCTGTTTTTTATCGGGCTGATTCTGGGCGGGCTTCCCGTCATCTATAAGAAGGTGAAGGGGAACACCATCCGTCTGCCGCACATTGCCGCGTTCGCGGTATTTTTCGTGATGGTCGTGGGCTTTGCACTGCTCGGGGAGGGCACGGATTCCGGCGCGGAGGTGTCCTTTGGCCTCGGAAATGTCATAAAGCTGTTCTTTGTCGGCATTGTGGCGGCGGCGACAATGGTCATCCCGGGGGTCAGCGGCTCGATGATCCTGATGATAATGGGCTATTACAACACCATTCTCGATATGGTCAGCGCCTTTATCGACGCGCTCAGAGGCTTTGATATCGGGCGGATGTTCGAGCTTTGTCTGGTTCTGGTGCCCTTCGGCGTCGGCGTTTTGATCGGTATTGTGGCGGTCGCAAAGCTGATTGAGTTTATTCTGAAGAAATATACACTGGTGGCATATTGGGCGATCATCGGTCTTATCGCGGCGTCCCCCTTTGCCATTCTGATCATGATGGAGACAGGGACCATCGGCGTGCTGCAGATTGTCACGGGGATTGTGCTGTTTGCGGCGGGATTTCTGATTTCATTGAAGCTTGGGGAATAGGCATGGCGGAGGCGGGAAATGGAAGCGTATACGGATTTTGCCGGCGTGTATGATACGTTTATGGACGAGACGCCCTATGAGGATTGGTGTGAAAATATTGTGCGGGAACTGCGGCGCAACGGCATTGAGGACGGGCTGGTGTGCGAGCTGGGCTGCGGCACGGGGAGCATAACGGAGCTTCTGGCCGCCCGCGGCTACGATATGATAGGCGTTGATTGCGCGCAGGATATGTTGAATATCGCCTGTGAGAAGCGGGAGCGCTCGGGGCTGGACATCCTTTATCTGAACCAGGATATGAGCGCTTTTGAGCTGTACGGGACGGTGCGCGCCATCGTGAGCGTCTGCGACAGCATCAACTATCTGACGGAGGACGAGACGCTGTTGTCCTGCTTGAAGCTGGTAAAGAACTACCTTGACCCCGGGGGCATTTTTTTCTTTGATTTCAACACGAGATACAAGTACGAGACTGTGATTGGGGACGCTGTGATCGCGGAGAACCGCGAGGACTGCAGCTTTATCTGGGAGAACTATTTTGACGCGGAGACGGGCATGAACGAGTACGATCTGACGATATTTGTCAGGGAGGAGAGCGGCCTTTTCGCGCGCTCACAGGAGACGCATTATCAGAAGGGCTACACGCTCGCGCAGATGGAGGCGTTACTGGCGGCGGCGGGGCTTACGCTTCTGCGGGTGTACGACGCGGATACGCTCGGCGGGGTGACTGCGGAGAGTGAGCGGATTTACTGCGTCGCGCGGAAATAGCATTGTTTGAGAACGGAGGCTGTATATGGGAGATTATATTGTGAGGGCGACGGCGGCAAACGCGCAGATTCGCGCATTTGCTGCGACGACGAGGGATGTGGTGGAGCGCGCGCGCACCATCCATAATCTGAGCCCTGTGGTGTCGGCGGGACTTGGCAGGCTTCTTACGGCAGGCGCGATGATGGGCAGTATGCTCAAGGGGGAGCGCGATTCGCTCACGCTCCAAATCCGAGGCGACGGGCCGGTGCGCGGGCTGACGGTCACCGCGGATTCCAAGGGGCGCGTCAAGGGCAGCGCGATGTCGCCTCAGGTGATGCTGCCGCCCAACGCGCTCGGGAAGCTGGATGTCGGCGGCGCCGTGGGCAATGGGATTTTAAGCGTTATCAAGGATATGGGATTAAAGGAGCCTTATGTGGGGCAGACTGAATTACAGACGGGGGAAATCGCGGAGGATTTGACGTATTATTTCGCGACCTCCGAGCAGGTGCCCTCCGCCGTGGGGCTTGGCGTGCTGATGGAGCGGGACAATACGGTGCGGCGGGCCGGCGGCTTTATCATCCAGTTGATGCCCTTTGCGGAGGATTCCGTGATCAATGCGCTGGAGGAGAAGCTCAAGGCGATGGACAGCGTCACCGCGATTCTGGACGCGGGCAACACGCCGGAGCAGCTCCTGGAAATCCTGCTGGGCGATCTGTCGCTTGAATTTACGGATACGATGCCCGCGGAATATTTCTGCGACTGCAGCAGGGAGCGCGTGGAGCGCGCGCTGGTGAGCATCGGGGCAAAGGATCTGCGCGAGATGATTGACGAAGGGAAGCAGATTGAGGTGAGGTGCCAGTTCTGCGACAACATTTACTATTTTGAGCCGGAGGATTTGAGGGCGCTGCTGGCACGGGCCGAGGCGGCGCGCTGATTGGTGCGGATGGATGCGGATTGTGAAGGGAAAGGCAGGTTTGTTGACATGTTGGACGGATTTCTGAAGGTGGCGGCGGCTACGCCGAGGATAAAGGTGGCGGATCCTGTTTACAACGCGGGCGCGATCGTTGACATGGTTCTGGAGGCAGGCGAAAGGGGCGCGAAGGTGATTGTGCTGCCCGAGCTTTGCATTACGGGATACACCTGCCACGATTTGTTCCTGCAGGACAGGCTTCTGGCGGCGGCGAAGGAACAGCTTGTGCAGATCGCGCAGCGGACGGCGGCGGTGGACGCGCTGATTTTCGTGGGACTGCCCTTGGAGAAGGGCGATAAGCTCTACAACACGGCGGCGGCGCTCAAGGGTGGGGAAATCCTGGCGTTTATCCCCAAGAGCCATATCCCCTCCTACGGGGAGTTCTATGAGACGCGGCATTTTGCCGCGGGGCGCGCACAGGCGGATACGCTCGAGCTGAACGGGAGGAAGATTCCGTTCGGGACGGACATTCTTCTCTGCTGCGACAGTCCGGAGGGGCTGCGCATCGGCTGTGAGATCTGCGAGGATATCTGGGCGGCGGATACGCCGAGCACACGACATGCGCTGGCGGGCGCCAATGTGATGGTCAATCTCTCCGCGAGCAACGATTTGGTCGGCAAGGATACCTACCGCGAGGAGCTGGTGAAGGGGACCAGCGCGCGGCTGTTGAGCGCGTATATTTACGCGAGTGCGGGCGATGGGGAATCGACGCAGGATGTGGTCTACGGCGGGCACAATCTGATTGCGGAGAACGGCACGATTCTGGCGCAGAGCCAGCCGTTTACGACGGGCATTGTCTGTGCGGATATTGATATCGTGAAGCTTCGCATGGAGCGGCGGCGGATGACGACCTTTACGGCGGGGGAGGATGTCCCGCCCCATCTGTGGATTCCGTTTTGCTATGAGGAGACGGTGCCAATGGCCTTGGACAGGAGCTTTCCCAAGACGCCGTTTGTCCCGCAGGATGACGCGACGCGCAGGAAGCGCTGTGAGCAGATCCTCTCGATACAGGCAAACGGGCTGAGGAAGCGGTATGAGCACACGGGCTCTAAGACGGCGGTGATAGGGCTTTCCGGCGGACTGGATTCGACGCTTGCGCTGCTGGTGACGGTGCGCACCTTTGACATGCTTGGCAGGGCGCGCGCGGATATTCAGGCGGTGACAATGCCCTGCTTTGGCACGACGGACAGGACCTATGACAACGCGTGCAAGCTGGCGCGGGCCTGCGGCGTGACGCTGACGGAGGTGGACATCAGGGCGGCGGTGCTGCAGCACTTCAGGGACATCGGACAGGATCCCGACACGCATGACGTGACCTACGAGAACGGACAGGCGAGGGAGCGGACGCAGGTGCTGATGAATATCGCGAACCGGCTTGGCGGTCTGGTGATCGGGACGGGCGATATGTCAGAGCTTGCGCTCGGCTGGGCGACCTACAACGGCGACCACATGTCCATGTACGGCGTCAACGCGGGTGTGCCCAAGACGCTGGTGCGCCATCTGGTGCGGTATTATGCGGATACCTGCGGGGAGGAGGAGCTGCGCGGCGTGCTGTTGGATGTGTTGGACACGCCGGTTAGTCCGGAGCTGCTGCCGCCCACGGACAACGGAAAGATTTCACAAAAGACGGAGGACTTGGTCGGGCCGTATGAGCTGCACGACTTTTTCCTGTACTATATGCTTCGGTGCGGATATCCGCCCTCAAAGATATACCGCATCGCGGCGGATACCTTTGAAGGAGAATATGACAAAGATGTCATTTTAAAATGGGAAAAGACCTTCTACAGGCGCTTTTTCGCACAGCACTTTAAGCGCTCCTGTCTTCCGGACGGCCCCAAGGTGGGCAGCGTGGCGCTCTCGCCCAGAGGGGATTTGAGAATGCCCTCGGACGCGGAGGCGCGTATCTGGCTGGAGGAGCTGGAGCGGCTTTCGTAGCGCGCCTGTCACTGTAAGGCGTCTGTGCTCAGGGTGTCCGCGTTGGAATCCGCATTTTCGGAAACGCTTGCCTTGTCGAGGGAGGCTGAGATCGCCTGCATCAGCAGGAGTGAGGTGTAGCGGTTCTCCTCCGTGTAGCTGATGTCCTCAAGGCTCTGCTCGGCGAGGATTTCCTCCGCAAGGCCTGACAGGGTCGGCTCCATAAGCGGGTACATGGTGGCAACCGCCTCGTCAACGTTGACAAAGGAGATGGCGTTGATGTGGTCCTTATCCACGGTCACCTGAAGCTCCACGTTGGAGCTGCCAAGCTGCAGCATGCTCGAGTAGACCCCGGGGACATAGAGATTGCCCGTGTTCTGCGTGTCACTGCCGTTTGGCGCGGCGTTCTCCGGCTCGGCATTGTTTTCGTCGGCGGGGGCTGCGGGGGTATCGGCATTTTGGGATTTGCCTGGGACAAAAAGCGATACGGCAACCAGCAGGATCAGTATACTTACAATCAAAAAAATGAATGCGTAGACAACTTCTTTTGAGCGAAGAACAAGGATTTTGGTATTGGCGCTCATATTCGGGACTCCTTTTGGATTCTTTTTATACCATGATATGAGTGGGGGATAGGAGATATTACTATTTGACAAAAAAAGGAAAAGCGCGTTTAATTATATTCAGTTATAGAAGGAAAGGATGGGGTGCGGGATGGCAAAATACACCAAGCAGGATATTATCAGGATGGTAGAGGCGGAGGACGTGGAGTTTATCCGTATGCAGTTTACGGATATTGAGGGGAACTTCAAGAATGTGGCGATTACGGCAAGCCAGCTCGAGAAGGCGCTGAACAATGACTGCATGTTCGACTGCTCTCTTGTGAAGGGAATGCTTCCTACCGATAATGCCGACATGTTTTTGTATCCTGATCTGGATACCTTTACCATATTTCCGTGGCGTCCGCAGCAGGGAAAGGTCGCGCGTTTTATCTGTGACGTGTACCGCGCGGACCGCACGCCCTTTGAGGGGGACAGCCGCTACATACTGCGCAAGGCGCTGCGGGAGGCTGAGGAGATGGGGTATGTCTTTGAGGTCGGGCCGGAGTGCGAGTTCTTTCTCTTCAATGTGGACGAGAACGGCAGACCCACGACCAACACCAACGAGCAGGCGGGCTTTTTCGACATGGGGCCGCTCGACAACGGGGAGAACGCAAGGCGCGATATTGTGCTCACGCTGGAGGAGATGGGCTTTACCGTAGAGGGCTCTCACCATGAGAAGGCGCCCTCGCAGCACGAGATTGATTTTAAATATGACGAGGCGTTGACTACTGCGGACAATATTATGACCTTCAAGCTCGCGGTGAAAACCATCGCAAAGCACCATGGCTTTCACGCGACTTTTATGCCAAAGCCGAGAAAGGAGTTCTGCGGCTCGGGTATGCATATCAACATGTCCTTGACAAAAGAGGGGAAAAATATATTCTATGACCCTGAGGATAAGAACGGACTCAGCAGGGAAGCCTATTATTTTATGGGCGGGCTGATGAGGCATGTGCCGGGAATCTGCGCCGTGACCAACCCGCTTGTAAATTCCTATAAACGGCTCAAGCCGGGCTTTGAGGCGCCGGTGTATATTGCGTGGAGCACGCTGGGGACGAACACGCTGATCCGAATCCCGAATATCAGAGGGGAGCACACCCGCATCGAGCTTCGCAGCCCCGACCCCGCTGCGAATCCTTATCTTGCCATGGCGGCCTGTCTGATGGCGGGGCTGGACGGCATTCGCAATCGGATAGAGCCGGAGGAGGAGCTGCGCGGCAACACGGCTGCGCTTTCCGAGGAGGAGGCGGCCCGAAGCGGCATCCGCAAGCTGCCGACGGATCTGCGCGAGGCGTGCGAGGAGATGCGGCGGGATGCGCTGCTGCGCGATTTGCTGGGAGAGCGCGTGTTTGAGCAGCTCTATGAGGCGAAGCTTTCGGACTGGAAGGAGTACGACGCGCAGGTGACAGGCTGGGAAATCGAGTCGTATTTATATAAATTCTAGGCCTCCACGGCCGCAGCGGGAATACGGAGAACAGAGGGTGGAGGTACGTCGGTGGCAAATATAATAGTGGTCTTTGCCAAGCCAGAGGAAGCGAAAAGCATCAAGAATATTCTGGTCAGGAGCGGAATGAGCGTGACAGCCGTTTGTACTTCCGGTGCGCAGGCTTTGAGTCACGCGGATGAATTTCAGGACGGGATTATCATCAGCGGATACCGACTGACGGACATGCCCTGCGTGTCGCTGCATGACAGTCTGCCGACAGGCTTTGAGCTGTTGGTGGTAGCGTCGCAGCGGGCGCTGGCGGAGCTGTCGGGGACGGGCATTATGGGGCTTTCGATGCCCTTAAAGGTGCATGAGCTGGTCAACACGGTCGATATGATGGTTCAGGGGCTTGCCCGACGCAGAAGGAAACGGCGGGAGACGCCAAGGAGCAGGACGCAGGAGGACGCGGCAGTGATTTTGCAGGCCAAGCGCCTTCTGATGGAGCGCAACAATATGACGGAGGAGGAGGCGCACCGCTACATACAGAAGCATAGTATGGATAACGGCGTCAACATGGTGGAGACGGCACAGATGGTGCTGTCGGTAATGCTATAGGGAAGGATACGGGATATGAATATTGTTTTATTGTCAGGCGGCTCGGGCAAACGGCTGTGGCCGCTGTCAAACGAGGTTCGCTCGAAGCAGTTTCTGAAGCTTTTGAATGACGAGGAGGGCAATTATGAGTCGATGGTGCAGCGCGTGTACCGCCAGATTGTAGCGGCGGGAATCGAGGCGCATATCGTTGTCGCGACCTCGGCCTCCCAGGTGGAGGCCATCCGCGGACAGCTTCAGAATGATGTGGATATCGTGGTGGAGCCTGAGCGCAGAAATACCTTTCCTGCGATTGTGCTTGCGGCCTCCTATCTGGAGTCGCGGAAGAGGATGGATCCCGAGGAGACGGTGATCGTGCTTCCGGTGGACCCGTATGTCGATGTTGAGTATTTTGAGATTTTTAACAGCATGGACGCGGAGGTGCAAAAGGGCGAGGCGGATATTGTCCTGATGGGAATCGCGCCGTCGTATCCCTCCCAGAAGTACGGCTATATCATGCGCGGCGCAAACGGCAGGGTGACGGGTTTTAAGGAAAAGCCAAACGAGGCGGCGGCGGAGCGCCTGATAGAGGAGGGCGCGCTCTGGAACGCGGGCGTTTTTGCCTTCAAGCTGCGCTATCTGATGCAGATTGCGGACAGGTATCTTACGGACAGGGATTTTACCTATGTGACGGAGCATTACGGCGACCTGAAAAAGGACAGCTTTGACTATGAGGTGGTCGAGCGCGCGCAGTCGCTCGCGGTGGTGCCCTATAAAGGCGAGTGGAAGGACATCGGGACGTGGAACACGCTGACCGAGGAGATGCGGGAGGAGAGCATCGGCGATGTCGTTATGGGGGAGGACTGTGTGAACACCCATGTCATCAATGAGCTGTCCATTCCGGTGGTAGCGCTTGGCACGCGGGATATTGTGATAGCGGCAAGCCCTGACGGCATTCTGGTGTCGGACAAGCACAAGAGCTCCTATATCAAGCCCTATGTCGAGGATATTGCGGAGCGCCCGATGTACGAGGAGCGGCGCTGGGGAGAATATAAGGTCTATGACTACAGCCGCTATAAGGACGACACGAAGTCCCTGACGAAGCATGTGACGATCCGCGCGGGGATGGCGGACGAGTATCAGCTCCACCACTATAAGGACGAGGTGATCACGGTGGTCAACGGGAGCGGCGAGCTTGTCATTGACGGCTGTCTGATGACGCTCTCCTGCGGCGACACGATTTCCATTCGGCGCGGGCAGAAGCACGCGGTTCGGGCGATTGAGGATTTACAGATGATATCCGTGCAGATTGGCGAGGACGTTACCGAGGAGGACGCGGAGTTCTTTGCATGGGCATGGCAGAACAGGGAAGGGTGTGACAGATAGATGAAATTTACGAAGATGCAGGGCTGTGGGAATGATTACATCTATATAAACGGCCTTGCGGAGACGATAAGCGACGCGGAGAAGCCTGCGCTTGTGCGGCGGCTCAGCGACAGGCATTTCGGCATCGGCGGCGACGGGGTGATCTTTATCAATCAGGGCAAAAAGGCGGCGTTTGAGATGGAGATGTACAACGCGGACGGAAGCCGCGCGCAGATGTGCGGCAACGGGATCCGCTGCGTGGCAAAATATGTGTACGACAACAAGCTTACGGATAAGACAAGCATTGCCATTGAGAGCTTCGGACAGGTAAAGTATCTCGACCTGACGCTCGGTGAGGACGGGAAGGTCGCGGTGGTGCGGGTGGACATGGGCGCGCCCATCCTGACGGCGGCGCAGGTGCCTGTCCTCTCGGAGAAGGAGCAGGCGGTTGACGAGGAGATTATCGTCAATGGGGAGACTTATCGGATGACCTGCGTCTCGATGGGAAATCCGCACGCGGTGGTGTTCGTGGAGGACGTCGCCGATCTGCGGGATTTTGCGATAGAGAAAACAGGGCCGTATTTTGAGAATCATGCGCGGTTTCCGGAGCGGACGAACACGGAGTTTGTGCGGGTGATAGACGAGAACCGTGTGCAGATGCGCGTGTGGGAGCGCGGGACGGGGGAGACGCTGGCCTGCGGGACGGGGTGCTGTGCGACGGTTGTGGCGTGCGTGCTCAACGGCCGGACCGCGGACAGGATTTCTGTGGAGCTGCTCGGCGGCGTGCTGGAATGCGAGTGGGACAGGGCGAAGAATACGGTCTATATGACAGGCCCTGCGGTAACGGTTTTTGAAGGGAGCGTGGAGGTCTGATATGCTTTTCCCGAGTGAGGTCTTTTTGTTTGTGTTTTTGCCGTCGGTGCTGGCGGTTTACTATATATTCCTCAGAAGGACAAAGATGGCCAAGAATATCTTTCTGCTGGCGGCAAGCTTGTTTTTCTACGCGTGGGGGGAGCCGTCCTATGTATTCCTGATGATCGGATCGATTCTGTTCAACTGGCTGTTCGGCATTCTGGTGGACAGGTTCCGCGGGAACAAAATCGTGGCAAAGCTGCTGATAGCGCTGATGGTCGTCGGCAATATCGCGGTTCTCGGGTGGTTTAAGTACAGCGCGTTCACGGTGCTGCAGATAAACCGTTTCCTGCACACCGAGATACCGGTGCCGGTGGTGGCGCTGCCAATCGGGATCTCGTTCTTTACCTTTCAGGCAATGTCCTATGTGATCGACGTGTACAGACAGCGCGGGAAGGTGCAGTATAACCCGCTTCAGGTGGGGCTGTATGTGTCGCTGTTCCCACAGTTGATCGCGGGGCCGATTGTCCGCTATGAGACCGTGGCGGAGCAGATTGAGCATCGCGTGGAGAACTTCAAGGACTTTTCGGCGGGCGTCACCCGCTTCTGCGTCGGGCTTGGCAAGAAGGTGCTGATCGCGAACAACATGGCAATCGTGGCGGACAACGCGTTCGGCCTTATCATCAACGGGGAGTTTCAGGCGTCCGTGGGGATGGCGTGGCTGGGGGCCATCGCCTATACCCTGCAGATATTCTTTGACTTTTCGGGCTATTCGGATATGGCAATCGGGCTGGGGCAGATGTTCGGCTTTCACTTTGAGGAGAACTTCAACTATCCGTATATTTCAAGGTCGGTGTCGGAGTTCTGGAGAAGATGGCATATGTCCATGCAGACATGGTTCCGCGATTATGTGTATTTTCCGCTCGGCGGCAGCAGGGTGTCCACGCCAAGGCTGATTTTCAACCTGTTTGTGGTGTGGCTGTGCACCGGCATGTGGCACGGCGCGAACTGGACGTTTATCGCGTGGGGGCTGATGTATTTTGTCATTTTGACGTTTGAGCGGCTGACGGGCCTGCACCGCAAGAGCTATTGGTGGGGGCATCTCTACACGATGCTGCTCGTCATTATCGGCTGGGTGATTTTCCGCTCTACCGGAATGGGGAACGCCTTTTTGTACATCAAGGCCATGTTCGGCATCGGCGCGAAGGGGCTGATGGACAAGGCGGTGGGGGCATATATCGCGCAGAATTGGATATACTTTGTATTTGCAATTGTCGGCTGCGCGCCGATTGTGCCCGCAATCGACAGGAAATTAAAGGAAAACAGGGTGTGGCAGACGATATACGCGCTGGGCGTGATGGTGTGCCTTGTCGTGAGCGTTTCGTTTATCAGCAACAACGCGTACAACCCATTTATCTATTTTAATTTCTAGGGTGCGCGGAACGGAGGATATCAATGAAAAACAGGGACAAATGGATAGCGATAGTCTTTCTTATTTTTATAATGAGCATTCCCGCAATCACGATTGCGCGGAATGTTTTCGGGCCGACGCAGGACGAGGATCAGCTTACCGAGGACGAGAAGGCTATTCTGGAGAACAACGGGACCTTTCAGGATAAGGATAAAGACAGGGATACGCCCGCGGACGGGGAAGTTGCGCCGCAGCCTGAGGATCCGGCGTTTGTGCGGATGCAGGGGCAGATCAACACGTTTATAGAGGGGATGTTCGGGCGCACGAAGCTGATCGCGTTCAACACGGGACTGACCTCGATTCTGACGGGCGGCACTTATATCGAATCGACACAGACGCTGCAGGGCAAGAATGATATGTTTTTCTATAAGACGGAGCTGGACGGACACCCGATATGGGATTATATGGGAATCAATCATTTCACGGAGGAGGAGCTTGCGGCGATTGCGGCGAATCTGCTCGCGACGCGGACATATCTGGACGAAAAGGGAATTGAATTTTATATGATGTGTATGCCGAACAAGGAGATCATCTACGAGGAGAACATGCCGGACACGATCGCGCGGGTCAATGAGGTGTCGCGCGGGGAGCAGCTTGCGGCGTATATCAATGCGAACACGGATCTGGTTTTCGTGTATCCCAAGGACGCGCTGTTGGCCGCGAAGGAGGAGACGCCCGTCTATTACTCGACGGACACGCACTGCAACCAGAAGGGCTCCTTTGTGAGTATGCAGGAGCTGTTTGACGCGGCCTACGGCAGGAAAGCCGCGCTGGATTCCGTGAGCTTCCGCACGGACGCGACGGATTATTCCGGCGATTTGGTGGCGATGGCGGGGCTTACCGGCAAGTACAATATCGACACGGTGTATGTGTTTGAGAAGGAGTCGGCGGACAAGGCGCAGCAGCATGATCAGGTGCTGCTCTTCGTGGGGGATTCGTTTGGCGGTTTCCTGTCCGCGGTGTCGAAGGGCTATTACAAAGAGGTGTACTGGGTGTATTCGACACAGTTTCAGAACAGCATGTATGAGGAGTACGAGCCGGATGTCGTCATCTGGGAGTGGGCGGAGCGGTACTGTGAGGAGTTCGCCAATCCGATATTGATGACGAAGTAGGTTGAAAAATGATTAATTTTAATATTTGCATTGACATGTAACGACAAATGCGTTACAATGCAAATAAAGGAGATGATTTGATATGGAAAAGACGGCAACTTTAAATTTAAGAATAAATCCAACAGTAAAGCAACGGGCTGAAGATGTGCTTACACGATTAGGCATTCCGATGTCTACTGCAATAGATATGTATCTCAATCAAATTTCATTAACGGGAGGAATTCCTTTTGCGGTAACATTGCCGAATGTCCCTTCCGTGCTCAATGCAGATTTAATGACAACAGAGGAGATTCATAGGAAATTGCAGGAGGGTTATGATGATATGCAGGCTGACAGGGTGCAGGATGCTGTTGCTGCTTTTACGAAATTTAGGGAGAGTCATTAAGTATGAAACAATATACGGTGCAGATTACAGATAAAGCGTTAGCGGATATGGAGGAAATCTATCACTATATTGCGATACAGCTCCAGGCACCGGAAAATGCAATGGGACAATATAATCGGATTGCGAAAGCCATCGAGGAACTAAGCATATTTCCAGAGAAAATAAGGCTTATGGAATCTAAGCAGGAACGGATAATGGGTTTAAGGCAGTTGTCGGTAGATAATTATTCAGTTTTCTATGTGATTGAAAATGAGAGAGTTATTGTAATGAGAGTATTATATAGCGCGTCTGATATTGAGGTAAGGCTGAAGAGTTAAAATGTATAATTATGGTATATAAAATATCTTTGATGGAATTGGGAAACCTGAACCGTTGCGGGGAGATATGAGTGGATTTTGGAGCCGTAGGATGGATGAAGTGAACAGGCTGGTGTATCGGATTCGTGGCGATGTTCCGGAAATTGTTTCCTGTAGGGGCATTATGAGGATTAGAGGGGGACGAATTCAAGGATTTCGGGCATTGTATAGAAATATGCAGTGCCTTTTGTAATCCTGCCGGTCATTAAATTTTTATTCTATAGGAAATTACGACGGCGAAAATCATCCGATTAACCAATAAAAATACGATGGCAAATCCGTATCTGTAACAGAGCGGTTTTGCCGGAAAGGAGAGCCTGTGGAGGAAGCACGTTTTAATGAATGCATGCGCCGTATGCGGTCGGGCGACAAGACGGCGCTGCACGAGATTTATGAGGCGTACATCGGGTATATCTATCCGATTATTCTGCATCAGGTACGCAATCCGCAGGATGCGGAGGATGTCACAAGTGAATTTTTTATCAAGCTGTGGCGGCTTGCAGATACATATAAGGAAGGGAACGGCCATAGAGCGTGGCTTGCGGCCATCGCGAGAAATATGGCGATTGACCTGCTGCGGAAGAACCGCAGGGAGGTGTTGACGGAGGACTTTACGGACACGGTTCCCGAGGCCGCTGCAAGGGACAACACAGAGGAGCAGGTCTTGTCGGATATGAGCCTCAGGGAGGCGCTGCAAAAGCTCAAGCCCGAGGAGCGGGAAATCGTCCATCTGAAAATAATGGGCGAGATTACCTTTCGGGAGATTGCAGATATTCTGAAGCTGCCTATGGGCACCGTGACGTGGCGGTATCAAAGCGCGATGAAGAAATTGAGGAGGTACGGCTATGAATAAGAACCTGGAAAATGAATATAAACAGCTTATGAATACTGACGTACCGGATTTGTGGGCGTGGATAGAGAGCGGGCTGGATATGGAGCAGGACACGCCGACACAGGACACGGAGGCGGCTGCTGCGGGAACGGAGGATAGGCAGGACAAAAATCGCAGTCAGGCATTCCGAAACAGTCAGCGCCGCAAAAGCAGCCGACGGGGAATCAACTATCGGCTGTGGGGAGTGGCAGCGGCGGCATGCATCTGTGTGGCGGTGGCATTCCCCGTGTGGCTGTTGAGCAATAGCAAGAATGCGGACGGGAGCGGCATGTCGGAGTCGGCACAAGCGCGGGCGGATACCTCGGCGGTGCAGAATATCGCGACTGCCGATACTTCCGCGTCGATGGATTCCGCGTCCATGGATGATATATCCATGGATACGGCTGACAAGTGGGAGGAGGCGGAGATGGAGGAAGCGTTCCTCAAGGGAAACGCTGATACGGAAAACACTGATACGGAAACCATCGACATGGAAGCCGCTGCGGATCTGTCCGGCCTTCAATCGGATAGGGCCGTGTCCACTGCGGAGAAGGAGAACAGCGAAGCTGCGGCCGCGGATGCGGTCTCCAACACGGCTGCAGCGGATTTGAAGTCGCAGAGCAGAGCGGCTGTGACGGCTACGGTTATCATACGCGGTGTCGAGGAGGCGCAGTCGCAGATCATTTATACAGCGGAGGTGAAACAGGCCACGGACGCGGCGCTGGTCGGCACGCAGATAGAAATATACGCGGACACGGAGCCGCAGGAGCGGCTTGAAGAGGACGCGGAATACCGGTTGGAGCTGACGGCTGTCACGCAGGAGGACGGGAAAATAATTTTTATTATGTATGGGTCGCATTTCTAAACTCCATATTGCCGAAAGAGAAAATAAAATAATTCTGTAGGATGCATCCAGAAGCTTTTGATAAGCCGTGGCACATTCCAGTAGCAGATCCATTTACGGTTTCCTTTCTGCGATGATAAAAAAAACCACCGCCCTGTATGTGCAGGGCGGTGGCGAGCATTTTCTTTCGGCAATAACCCGTCAGGATCATTGGTCTACTCCGGTTTGAGGTTTCACTGCACAACCCCTCTCGAAAGCTCTGCACAGCAAGGCTTTCCGGTACGCTGCTATGCTTCAACGCTTAAACAGACACACGCTGTTGCCTGTCTTGTAATATTATTATACGCATGGTGCGGAAATATGTCAATGAATTTACAAAAAGGATTTATGGGATATTTGCAATCGGGATATTCGCATTACGGTATCTCCTTAATCGGATGCCTTATAACGGTTTTTAATTTATCCGGACTGCATTTTCTTGGGTCGCTTAAATATATTTCGTGGTGGTGCCTTGTGTCGGTGATATCCGGCTCATACCCGGTTTCGCTTGCAAATTGATGCATCAAATGAACGGTTGCAGGCTCGCTGTCATAACTGCCAATGTGCATACACTGAACACAAAGGCCCTCACGATACGTCAGAAATTCGACTTTTGTAAAATCTTGCTTTTTCTTTTTCGTGGCTTCCTCAATCGCCCAATCAAAGTCTTCTTTTGCCACAAAATCCGGCAGTCTGATGATGGATATAAAGTGCAGAGTGGCTTTATTATTATAATCAATAGCGCCTTTTATGCCATCCTGCCACCAAAATCCCTCCAATGGCGGAACAACATACTCAAAAAATCCGGCTATTTTATGCGTTCCTTTATAGCTCATCTTGATTGTATATGCTACACCATATAATAAGCCGATTGTATTTTGATACGCTCCGTTTTCTTCATTCGGATTGCCGGTTCCTCTGACTGCGATATAATTCATTTCGGGTATTTCTATGATACCGGGTTTATTCTTAGGCATATAAAATTCTTTGTATTCTTTCTTAAAATCAAAAGCCATAAGGACATCTCTCCAATCAACAACCCCGCTGCAAGAAACGGGGCATCAAGCTTGCAACGCTGCAAAGCAGCGGGGTATGTGACCCTCGCGGCATTCGCCAAACCAATTTCATTGGTTTTATGCTCATGCAAGCATGGCGCTTGGCTCATTGCTCGCGGGAATCAAAATTATATTTTAAGGAAGCGGTGATTTAACCAACGCTTCTTCAGTATACCAAACTTAGCTGCCTGCTTCAAGACGCAATTCCGAAAAGGGAGCGAAATAATCCCTCTTGGTATTTCGATTCCAAAAAGCACCATAAAAAAGAGGGAGGTCATCCGTATATCAAATGAAGAGCATTACAATGTGAAAACGTCACAATGTAAAAACATCACAATGCGAATCCTTCACAATGTGAAGGATTCACATGGCGAAAGATTCATATGAAAAACACAGAGAAAGGGATGGGATGGTTATGAAAAAGAAACGGATTATGGCGCTTATAATGGGAACGGTTGTGACAGTGATGTCACTTTATGGCTGCGGCGGGGAGACTGCCTCGGGGGCGAAATACGATGCGGTGTCGGGGCACAGCCCTGCGGACGGCGGAGCGGTCCTTGAGGTGCAGACACAGCTTTCTGACTCGATGGAGCGCAGCTATGACACGGCTGCGACTGCCGAGGAAATGAAGGAGGCGCCGGACGCTTCCATTGTGACGACCGGAGAAATCGAGAACGCTTCGGCTTCGATGGCGGCCTGTGATACGGCGTGGGAGATGCCCGTCGAGAGCACAGTCGGCATGAACGCGGAGGAGTACAGCGCAATCAGTGAGAGCGGCTTTCAGTCGGTGGCGGCTGCGCCGCTGTCCACCTTTTCCGCGGATGTGGATACGGCGGCATACAGCAATCTCAGGCGGATGATTGAGACAGGGTACGCCTTGGAGGATATTCCCGAGGGCGTCGTGCGGATTGAGGAGCTTTTGAATTATTTTTCCTATGATTATAAGCTGCCGCAGGGAGCGGAGCCGTTCGGCGTGACAACCGTGATGAGCGACTGTCCGTGGAATCGGGACGCAAAGCTCCTGCAGATCGGGCTGAAAACGCAGGAAATCGACTTTAGCGAGGCGCCCGCCTCCAATCTGGTATTCCTGCTGGACGTCTCCGGCTCGATGGCGGATGACAACAAGCTGCCGCTGCTTCAGCGCTCGTTCGGGATGCTCACCGAGAAGCTCACGGAGAAGGACCGCGTATCCATCGTCACTTACGCGAGCGGCGACAGTGTGGCGCTGGACGGCGCGCGCGGAGATGAAAAGGAAAAGATTACAGCGGCCTTGGACGCACTGATGGCAGGCGGCGCGACCAACGGCTCCGCGGGCATTCAGACAGCGTACGCGCTGGCGGAAAAGCATTTTATCGAGGGCGGCAACAACCGCATTATCCTTGCCACGGACGGCGATTTGAATGTGGGTGCAAGCAGCGAGAGCGCGCTGAAGGAGCTGGTGACGCGGAAGAAGGAGTCGGGCGTATTTCTGACGGTGCTGGGCTTTGGCATGGGAAACATCAAGGACAACAAGATGGAGACGCTGGCCGACTATGGCAACGGGAATTATGCGTACATTGATTCCCTGAGCGAGGCGAAGAAGGTGCTGGTGGAGGAGATGGGCGCGACGCTCGTGACAGTGGCGAAGGACGTAAAGCTTCAGGTCGAATTTAATCCCGCGTATGTAAAGGGCTATCGGCTTCTGGGGTATGAGAACCGCGCGCTTACGGCGGAGGAATTTGACGATGACAAAAAGGACGCGGGCGAAATCGGCGCGGGCCATACCGTGACGGCGCTGTACGAGATTATCCCCGTCGATTCCGCGCAGGAAGTCGCGCAGGCGGACCTGAAGTATCAGCAGAATGCTTCCGCGGGTGTGAAGAACGGCGAATGGCTGAATCTGAAAATCCGCTACAAGGAGCCGGATGGGGAGGAGAGTAAGCTGTGTGCGTATCCCGTCACGGAGGCGGCCTATACGAAAGCCCCTTCGGAGGACTTTTACTTTGCGGCGGCTGTCGCAGAGTTCGGGCTGCTTGTGCGCGACAGCGCGTACAAGAAGGATGCCTCCTTTGAGAATGTGCGGGCGCTTCTGGGGAAGGTCGATACCGAGGCGGACGAGTACAAGGACGAGTTCCAATATCTTGTGAAGAAGCTGCAGAGGACGGCGGAATAAAAAGGATTATTTTCCCAAAACAGTGTTGATAAGAAAAGCAAGATGTGTTACGATTGTAGTATAACATAAGAGGAAACATACGCAGTCGTCAGGAGTTCTCAATTTTATAAAAGCGGTAACAGCCTCTTCTGTTGTCATAATTCGGAGGGGCTGTTTTGATTCGGGAGATTGCCGGAAGAGGAAAACAAGAGGGGATAAGATGGGACAAAAAAAGAAGCTTCAGTCGGCGGATTTGTATTATATGGACAGTATGTGTGCGGCAGGGGAAAAGAGAGAGGAATATTTAGAGGTCGTGCATAATTACATCCGATATTACTATGCGCGAGCGGGACATTATAAGACGTGGTATCTGTGTCTGAGCGTAATTAAAGTCGTGGTATTGGCAATCATTCCCGTGAGCCAGACACTGCCACAGGTCATAGCGCTTCCATGGTTGGTGGCAGGGGCCTCCTCACTGTGCATTTTACTGGAATCGCTTATGGAGCTGTTCGGAATGAAAGACAGATGGATACTGTACCGGAGAGTAGGGAATGACTTGATGCGCGAGGAGCGTCAGTATGTGACGAAAACGGGCGGGTATGCCGGCAGAGATGACGAGGAGAACTTCAGGATATTTGTTCCCAATATAGAAAATATCATAGGAAACGAAGCTTCTGATTGGAGCCGGATGGTTCAGGCGGACAAGACAGAAGGCAAAACGGAAAAGCAGGGGAAGGAGGAATGCGGAAAATGATGTCTGACTATAATATGCCGCTGACCTTGGAACGACATTTTGAGAACCTTTCACAGAGCCATTTGGAGGTAAGAGAGCTGTACAGTCTGTGGGCGTTGTTAAAAAAGCAGATTGAGGAGCAGCTGATTCATTCCTCGGGTGTTTTTGCCAGCTACAGCCTGCATGATAAAAGCCACAGTCTCTCCGTCATCCGGTCCGTGGAAAGGCTGTTGGGAGAGGAACGGATTCGCAGACTGTCCGCGACCGATACATTTATGCTGCTGGCCTGTATTTATGCGCATGATTATGGGATGGCGCAGACCTTCAATAAGATATATGATATTTTGGGCAGCGACCGGTTTAAGGAGTTTGTTGAGGAAAAAGAGAGGGACAGACGTTCGATGGAGACGGAGGATGAGTGGGCGATACACAATCTTTTTCGGTATCTTAATGAGAAAAAGGCGGATATTTCGTTGAGGGATCTTTATTTTTCGATTATGTTGGTGATTCAGCTCTATTTGCGCCCGATGCATTGGCAGGGTGTGATAGATATTAAAAGCGATTATGACGGCCTTTTTCAGGGACATCTCAAAAAGCGCTTTATCTATGGCGCGGAGGGAATTGTGGAAATCTGTATGTGTCATGGGCAGTCGCTGACGGATCTGATGAAGTTGTCGTATCGCGCCGATGGCATGATAGGGGATGAATATCACCCGCGCTTTGTGGCTGCGATGCTGCGCCTGGGGGACTTGTTGGATCTGGATAACGGAAGATTTCCGATGTGGTTTGTGCGGTCAATCGCACAAAATGAAGCTTTCATACCGAGGCTTTCGGTTCTTCATTTCCGCAAACATGAATCCGTCTCCCATCTGTTGATTACGCCGTACAAAATAGAGATTACGGCACACTGCTACACAATACTGCCGGAGTGCAATGAGAAACAGAGCAGACAGGAGGAAGAATTTCAAAGAGAGAAGGCGCAGCGGGAAAGCTTTGAGGTCGCGGGGATTGTCAGTGACTGGACAGAGCAGCTTGCGCGGGAATGCCGCAATATGGCGCTGAATTGGAAGGAGATAGCGCAGCCGGATTTCGGGCTTCCGCCCGCTGTGCCGGAGGTGCGGATTTATGTGGACGGAAACGAATACATGGCGGAAAATAAGGCGCTCCAGATGAAGATGTCGCAGGAGCGGGTCATGAAGCTTCTGGAAGGAACAAATATATATAAAGATCGATATGTGGGAATACGGGAAATGATTCAAAATGCGGTTGACGCATCCCTGCTTCAGCTCTGGAATGATCTGATACAGAACCGATACAGCTCCTGCGGACTGACAAGAGAGAAGGTGCTTGGCGGTTTTGATCTGTTGGATCTGCTTGACAGGGAAAAGGCGTCGGTTTTTGGGAATTATGACATCACCGTAGAAGTGATAGAGGATAGGCTGCGCGAGCAGGTGATTATCGTTGTAAAGGATAAGGGAATTGGCATCAGCACAAGGGATGTGGGATATATCGCGGATATCGGTTCGAGTAAGGAGAGGAACGTGCGGGTTCGCAAGCTGATGGACGGGATGCCGGTATGGCTGCAGCCGTCGGGCGTTTTCGGCATCGGACTGCAGTCCGTGTTTCAATTGACGGATTGCATTGAATTTTACACGCGGCAGCACAATCAGCCGGAGCGGCAGATTTCACTTTATTCTTATGGCAGGAATCAGGGGAAGATTGAGACGAGGATTGTTTCAGAATACGGCGACGCGCTGTATTATGACAATGCGATACCGGGGACGAATGTCAAGGTTGTGATAGATCCGCGCAAGTTTTTCGACACCAAAAGCGGGAACGGATATATGTACTATGATCCGGAATTTGACTCAGGCGAAGAGCTGCATATGATTTTCGAAGAAATTTCGCAGGTTTGTAAGAATAAAATCAGGGAAGCGGAGTATGATTATTTCAATATATGCTTTGATGCCATAATCATTGAGAAGGACGGAAGGAAGAGAGCCTCCGATAAGGATGGCGGTGAAAGGGGGAGAAACTGTCTGCGGAAGAGCTATATCTTTCCCAAGGGGCCGGGGGATAATCAGGGAGCCTTTGGCGAAAATCTTTTGAGCCTTGCCGCGGTCAGGAAAAAGGAGGCGAAGCAGTCACATGCTTTGGAGTACATTTTCGCAGACGATAAAGCATTTCTCTGGGATAAAGAGACCTGCAGATGCTACAGGCTGACGCTGCGGCCCTGTATACGGGAGAAGGCAGAAGGGAAAGTACAGATGGTTCTGCCGCAGAAGGTTCGGAATCTGTATGAGATCAGCTATAAGTTCAATAAGATTTCCAACACGGAGGCGATTTATGCGAAGCAGGACCCCTCAGGACATTTGCATGCCGGCTTCCTGAAGCTGGAGGTATTGATTTTGGATGACAGGCCGATGGATTACATGAATATTGACAGGGACCGGCTGAGAGAGGGCGCGGTTGACGAGGACGAGCTTCTGGCAGTTCGGGAGGAAATCGTAAGGCGTTGGTGCCGCCGGCTCTGTGAGGAGGCTGAAAGAGGCATAAAAAGTCTTGAAAATCGTTATGGGAATAAGCCGGATATTTTGATCTCACTGATTCTGACATTTTATCGGAATGTCTCCGCCGAGGATTTTGACAGGTTTATTAAACTGTGCTGGGGGATGAGCCCGTCATGGGAGATCAGACTGAAAGGAGAAGGAATCAGGATTTCCGAATTATGGAATGTGAACAGGATATTTCAGACGGGGGAGGTGCTGCCTGGAGCATTTCGGAGAATAGAGGAGAGGGGTGGAGAAAAGCTTCACATTGATACGCCGCAGTTTGAAGCTTTGGAAAAAGACGGGATTGGAACGGAGGTGCTGCAGGTAACCGTCATGGATAATATAAGCAGGCTTCCGCACAGGATGATAAACATAGAAATGCTTCGTCAGGAGGGAAACGGGCTGCACTATTATCTGCGGCTCCAAGCGTTTGACGGGAAGCCGCGGTTTATCGAAATGAATAAGGGAGCCTGTCTGCATGACTATCTGTCCGTAATTATGCCGCCCGAGAAGAAAAGGAAGCCGGAGCTTGCGTCTTTAAAGGGAAAGGTCTTTAAACCTGATATCCGTTACCGGAATCTGGCAGTACCATGCTTTCCGCACACTTTCCGCAAAGGACGGAATATGGAACGGGAGTTGGATTACTGCATTAAGTGGTATATTCTGTCCCCGTTCGACAAAGAATCGACGGATGTGCTTGCGAAAGACCTTGCGGATGGGAGAACGGAGCTGTCGGAGGAGCTGAAGGACGCGGTAATGCAGAGCGGACAGATGAGGAAGTGCGTTTCCTATATTATGAAGAAGCGGTTTGACGATTGTGAGGATAAGGCAGAGCAGGAAAAGGCAGTGCGAGAGGAGTACGAGCAGTTTCTGGCATATTTCTATGAGGCAGTGGCAGAAAATTGGAAAAATTGAAAACGGAAGGCGCTGTCTTCCGCCACTTAATCCAAATTCCCCCTTGCGCATCTGCGCCTTTCAGTGTACAATGACAGAGAAGAGAAGCAATAAGCTTTTTTCTTTAATAAAAAGAAAGGCACGGCTGTGCAGGGTGGAGAAATGTATCAGAGATAATATGACTTGGATGTTGCAATGAGAACCATACGGAAATCCGGAAGGAAGATACCGTAGGGTTGGGTTCTGCCAAGGCAGGACATTGTTTGCGTACACCGAATCAGATTATCCCGCGTTTTCCTTGCAGAGCTGTCAGAGCATATAGAGGATTTTTTTGCGTGAGTCTGTTTTCGGGTACGAAAGCGGGCTTTTTGTTTTTATTCCCGCGAGTAATGAGGCAACGTGAAATATTATATCGCGCTGCCGAGCGATGATTTTAAAGCCCGCTCAAGACAGGAGGGGTCTGTATGCTGCAGATTAAGAATTTGACAATTTTGCACAAAAAGGATTTCAGGGTTATTCTCGAGGACTTCAACTGTGTGCTGAACGACGGGGATAAGGCCGTGATTATCGGCGAGGAGGGCGACGGCAAATCCACGCTGCTTCAATGGATTTATTGTCCTGAGCTGATTGAAGATTATTGCGAGGCGACAGGGGAGCGGATTACCCAAGGGGAACGGCTCGGCTATCTGCCGCAGGAGCTGCCGCGCGCGGACAGGGAGAAGAGCGTTTACGAGTATTTTGCGCAGGAGGCGCTGTTCTGGGAGCAGACGCCCAAGGAGCTTGGCGGAATGGCGAGGGCGTTTGGACTGCCGCCCGACTTTTTCTATGGAGAGCAGCGGATGGGAAGCCTGTCGGGCGGGGAGAAGGTAAAGGTTCAGATGCTGCGGCTGCTGTTTGCGCAGCCCGACATCCTGCTGCTCGACGAGCCGTCCAATGACATTGACATTGAGACGCTTGAATGGCTGGAGCGGCTGATACTTGACTGGAAGCGGAGCGTGCTGTTTATCTCGCATGACGAGACGCTGATAGAGCGGACGGCCAATATGGTCGTTCATATAGAGCAGATCCGGCGAAAGACGCGGAGCAGATACACCGTGGTGCATAAGCCGTACCGGCAGTATCGACAGGAGCGGCAGGAGCAGTTTGAGAGGCAGGCGCAGGAGGCGGCAAACGACAGGCGTGAGAAAAAGATACGGGACGAAAAGCTTCATCGGATTTATCAGAGTGTGGAGACTGCGCAGAATACTGTTTCACGGCAGGCTCCGAGCGTCGGAAAGCGGCTGAAAAAGAAGATGCATTTTATGAAATCCGTGCAGCGCCGCTTCGAGCGCGAGGACGAAGAGATGACGGAAATACCCGAGGAGGAGTCCGCGATTTTCTTCAAGCTGGGAGATGAGACGGCGAAAATACCCGAGGGGAAGCGCGTGCTTGAGCTTTCCATGGAGGCGCTTTGTACGCCCGACGGGGCGAGAGTCCTCGCCCGCAATATCGAGCTGCGGCTTCGGGGGGCTGAGAAAATCTGCATTGTCGGGGCCAACGGCGCGGGAAAAACAACGCTGCTCCATGCGCTTGCCGAGGAGCTTTTGTCCCGAACGGACATCCGCGCGGAATATATGCCGCAGAATTATGAGGAGCTGTTGAACCGCTGCGCGACGCCGACGGCGTTTCTTGCGCAGTCGGGGGACAAGGAGGAGCTGACGCGAATCCGAACGTATCTGGGCGCGTTGAAGTATACCGCGGATGAGATGGAGCACACGGTTGCGGAGCTGTCGGGCGGACAGAAGGCGAAGCTTCTGCTGTTGAAGATGAGCCTGTCGGGTGCGAACGTGTTGCTGCTGGATGAGCCGACCCGCAATTTTTCACCGTTGTCCGGACCAGTCATACGACGGCTGCTGCGGGCGTTCCCGGGGGCGATCATCAGCATCTCGCACGACAGAAAGTATATCCGCGAGGTCTGCGACAAGGTTTATCGGCTGACTGCGGAGGGATTGGCGGTCGATGAAGTTTTTTAAAGCGATAGAAAATTTTAAAAATTTCTTGAAATTTTAAAGAGGGTGTGCTACCATAATAAACGATTATGAACTTAGTCAACGGAATCAAAGATTTTTGGAATTGAAATGGTTTATGGAAATGCGATGAAGGAGACTCTTGTCAGGGAAAGCGACAGGAAAACGGCGTCACCGACTGAGAGCGCCGTCCGTTGGAGCTGATAAAGGGAACACTCCGGAGCAGATTATCTGAAAGCGGATGCGTCGTTGCGAATCGGTGATTAGGGTAATACGTACACATGCGTTAAATGTAAGAGTGGATAGGACGGCCGCTTTGGGCGGATTGTCTTGTCAATGCGGGTGGTACCGCGGATAGGAAAGCTTATCCGTCCCGGAATACATTTTGTATTCCGGGATTTTTGATTCTCCGCCGCTTGCAGCGGGGATTTATCAGAGGAGGAGTAGAAATGGCGTACAGAGACATTACCATGAAAGAAATCGGGGAACAGCATATCGGACAGACGCTCTGCGTGGCGGGCTGGGTGGAAAATATCCGCGACCACGGCGGCGTGTCCTTCATCGATTTGCGCGATATGTATGGCGTGCTGCAGGTGGTTCTGCGGGACACGAGCCTGTTGAACGGCATTGCGAAGGAGATGTGCGTCTCCATCGAGGGGCCTGTCGAGAAGCGGGATGAGGAGACCTATAATCCGAAAATCCCCACGGGAACCATTGAGCTGGAGGCCAAGCGCATCACGGTGCTGGGAAGAGTGTATCATCAGCTTCCCTTTGAGGTGATGACCTCGAGGGAGACAAGGGAGGACATCCGTCTGAAATACCGCTATCTCGATTTGAGAAATGCCAAGGTGAGGGACAATATCGTATTCCGCGCGCAGGTGATCGCGTTTCTGCGGCAGAAGATGACGGAGATGGGCTTTCTGGAGATCCAGACGCCGATTCTCTGCGCCTCCTCGCCGGAGGGCGCGCGGGACTATATCGTGCCCTCGAGAAAATACAAGGGAAAATTCTACGCGCTTCCGCAGGCGCCGCAGCAGTACAAGCAGCTTTTGATGGTGTCGGGGATCGACAAATATTTCCAGATCGCGCCCTGCTTTCGGGACGAGGACGCGCGCGCGGACCGCTCCCCGGGGGAGTTTTACCAGTTGGATTTTGAGATGAGCTTTGCCACGCAGGAGGATGTCTTTAAGGCGGGGGAGGAGATCCTCTCCGCGACCTTTGAGCGGTTTGCGCCGGAGGGCTTTGCGGTGACACAGGCGCCGTATCCCGTGATCAGCTATAAACAGGCGATGCTGGAGTTCGGCACGGATAAGCCGGACCTTCGCAATCCGCTGCGCATCATTGACGTGACGGAGTTCTTCGGACAGTGCACCTTCAAGCCGTTTATCGGGAGGACGGTGCGCGCGATTCGGGTACATGCGGAGATGTCCAAGGGCTTCCACGAGAAGCTGCTGGAGTTCGCGACGGGACTCGGAATGGGCGGCCTCGGCTATCTGGAGGTCGCGGAGGACGGAGGCTATAAGGGGCCTATCGACAAGTTTATTCCCGAGGAGCTGAAGCCGGAGCTTGCAAGACTGGCGGGGCTTGAGGCGGGGGACACGATATTCTTTATCGCGGATAAGGAGGAGCGGGCCAACTACTACGCCGGACAGCTCAGGCTCGAGCTGGGGAACCGCTTGGAGCTGTGCGAAAAGAACGCGTACCGCTTCTGCTATGTCAACGATTTCCCGATGTTCGAGCTCGACCCTGAGACGAAGCAAATCGGCTTTACGCACAACCCGTTTTCCATGCCGCAGGGCGGTCTGGAGGCGCTCAAGAACGAGAATCCGCTGGACATTCTCGCCTACCAGTACGACATTGTGTGCAACGGCGTGGAGCTGTCGAGCGGCGCGGTCCGCAACCATGATATGGAGATTATGGTCAAGGCCTTTGAGATTGCGGGCTATGACGAGGAAACGCTGAAATCCAAGTTCGGCGCGCTCTATGAGGCGTTTCAGTTCGGCGCTCCGCCGCACGCGGGAATGGCGCCCGGGGTGGACAGAATGCTGATGCTGCTCAGAAACGAGGAAAATATCCGTGAGGTCATCGCGTTTCCGATGAGCGGCTCGGCGCAGGATTTGATGTGCGGCGCGCCAAACGACGTGACGGAGCAGCAGCTTCGGGAGGTTCATATCAAGATCAGATGACGGATGGGGGGAGTAGAGAACGATGGCGAACGTGATAACGGATGAGACAATCGACTATGTGGGAATCCTCGCAAAGCTTGAGCTTTCCGACGAGGAGAAGGAGCAGGCCAAGAAGGATATGGGGCGTATGTTGGATTATATTGACAAGCTGGGCGAGCTGGACACGACGGGGATTGAGCCGATGTCCCATGTATTTCCGGTGCAGAACGTGTTCCGTGAGGATATTGTGACGAACGGCGACGAGAGCGAAAAGACCCTGCAAAACGCGCCGGAGGAGAAGGACGGCATGTTTATGGTGCCGAGAACCTTTGAGGCATAGAGCGCCGCGGAGCGCGGACAGAAAGGTATGGGATGGCGATGGATATTTTATCATGTACCGCGGCAGGGCTTGCCGCGTCCATAAAAGAGGGCAAGGCCACTGCCGTGGAGGCGATGGAGGCGGCGCTTGCAAGGATTGACGAGAAGGAAAAGGAGATAAACGCCTATATCACGGTGGATAAGGAAGCGGCCCTGAGGGCGGCGGCAAAAGCGCAGGAGCGGATAGCGCGCGGGGAGCTGACAGGCCCGCTGGCGGGCGTTCCCGTTGCCGTCAAGGACAATCTGTGCACGGAGGGAATGCTGACGACCTGCGCGTCGAGGATTTTGGGGAATTTTGTCCCGACCTTTACCGCGGAGGCGGTCTTGAACCTCCAACGGGCAGGCGCAGTCCTTATCGGAAAGACCAATATGGATGAGTTTGCCATGGGCTCCACGACGGAGACCTCGGCATACGGGGAGACGAGGAACCCTTGGAATTTGGCACATGTCCCGGGCGGCTCGTCGGGCGGCTCCGCGGCGGCGGTCGCGGCCAAGGAGTGCTTTTTCGCGCTCGGCTCCGACACGGGCGGGTCGATTCGGCAGCCCGCAGGCTTCTGCGGGGTCGTGGGACTAAAGCCGACCTATGGCACGGTTTCCCGCTACGGCCTGATTGCGTACGGCTCCTCGCTGGATCAGATCGGGCCGCTGACAAAGGATGTGACGGACTGTGCGGCGGTGTTGGAGGCGATCGCCTCGCACGACGTTAAGGATTCCACCTCCGTAGAGCGGACGGACACGGACTTTACCGCCGCGCTGACGGCGGACGTTGCGGGACTGCGCATCGGTATTCCGCGCGATTATTTCGGGGAGGGGCTTGACCCCGCGGTAAAGGAGGCCGTACTCGCGGCGGCAAAGCGCCTCGAGGAGCGGGGCGCGGTGTTGGAGGAGTTCGACCTGAGCCTTGTCGAATACGCGATACCGACCTACTATACGATTGCGGCAGCGGAGGCAAGCTCTAATCTGGAGCGTTTTGACGGCATTAAGTACGGGTACCGCACGGCCGCGGCCGAGGGGCTTCACGAGATGTACAAGAGAACCCGATCGGAGGGCTTCGGGGCGGAGGTGAAGCGCCGCATCATGCTCGGCTCGTTCGTGCTGAGCTCCGGCTATTATGACGCGTATTATCTGAAGGCGCTGCGGGTAAAGGCCATGATAAAAAAGGCGTTTGACGAGGCGTTTGCACGGTATGACCTGATTCTGGGGCCGGTGACGCCGACCACCGCGCCGAAGCTGGGGGAGAGCCTGGCGGACCCTTTGAAAATGTATCTCGGGGACATTTATACCATCGCCGTCAATCTGGCGGGGCTTCCGGCGATTTCGGTTCCGTGCGGGGGGGATGCGGCAGGACTGCCCATCGGCCTGCAGTTGATTGCGGACAGCTTTCAGGAGAAAAAGCTGATACGGGCGGCGTACACCCATGAAAAGATAATGGAGGGATAGCATGGCGAAGCAATATGAAACGGTTATCGGGTTGGAGGTTCATGTGGAGCTTGCGACGAAAACCAAAATTTTCTGCGGCTGCTCTACCGCGTTCGGGGGAGCGCCCAATACACATACCTGTCCGGTCTGCACCGGAATGCCGGGCGCTCTGCCTGTCCTGAACAGACAGGTGGTCAACTACGCGGTTGCGGTGGGGCTTGCGACCAACTGTCATATCACGCAGCACTGTAAATTTGACAGGAAGAATTATTTTTATCCGGACAATCCGCAGAACTACCAGATTAGTCAGCTCTATCTGCCAATCTGCAGGGACGGGCATGTCGATATCGAGACGGAGGCGGGGAAAAAATCCGTCGGGATCCATGAGATTCACATGGAGGAGGACGCGGGAAAGCTTATCCATGACGAGTGGGAGGATTGCTCGCTGGTGGATTACAACCGCTCGGGCGTGCCGTTGATCGAGATTGTCTCCGAGCCGGATATGCGCAGCGCCGAGGAGGTTATCGCCTATCTGGAAAAGCTGCGCATGCTTATCCAATATCTAGGGGCGTCGGATTGCAAGCTGAACGAGGGTTCCATGCGCGCGGACGTCAATCTCTCGGTCAGGGAGGTCGGGGAAAAGGCATTCGGCACTCGAACCGAGATGAAGAACCTGAACTCGTTCCGCGCCATCACCCACGCGATCGAGGGAGAGCGGGAGCGGCAGATTGAGCTTCTCGAGTCGGGGCAGCAGGTGGTTCAGGAGACCAGGCGATGGGATGACGCGAAAGAATATTCCTATGCGATGCGCTCCAAGGAGGATGCGCAGGATTACCGCTATTTTCCAGACCCCGACCTTGTTCCCGTCTGCATCAGCGACGCATGGCTGGAGGAAATCAGGAGCAGTCTGCCGGAATTTCGGGAGGAAAAGATGCGCCGCTATAAGGAGGCCTTTGACATTCCGGAGTACGATATCGGCATTATCACGGATTCCAAGCATATGGCCGATCTCTTTGAGGAGACAACCGCTCTCTGCGGGCAGCCCAAGAAGGTGTCGAACTGGCTGATGGGGGAGACCCTGCGGCTGCTCAAGGAGCAGAACATGGATCCCGAAGATATCCGCTTTGCGCCCGAGCATCTGGCAAAGCTGATTGAGCTGGTGGATTCCAAGGCAATCAATTCTTCCGTGGCCAAGGAGGTGTTCGCGGTGATGTTTGACGAGGATATTGACCCTGAGCAATATGTGGAGGAGAAGGGGTTAAAGACCGTCAATGACGAGGGCGCGCTGCGAAAGACCATCGAGGAGGTCATCGCGTCCAACCCGCAGTCGGTGGCGGATTACCACAACGGCAAGGAGAAGGCTGTCGGCTTTCTGGTCGGACAGACGATGAAGGCCATGAAAGGGAAAGCGGACCCCGCAATGGTGAACCAAATATTGAAGGAGCTGCTATAACAGCAGCTCTTTCATCTCGTCAATCAGGCTGTCGAAGAGCTTTAAGGCCTCCTCGACGGGCTTTTTGGTGGACATATCCACGCCGGCGTCCCGCAGGATGGAGACAGGATCCTTGGAGCAGCCCGCGCTCAGGAACTTTTCCTTGTAGGCCTTCACGGCGGGGGCGCCTTCCTTCAAAATCCTCTGAGAGAGGGCGATTGCCGCGGAGAAGCCCGTCGCATACTGATAGACATAGAAATTATAGTAAAAGTGAGGGATTCGCGCCCACTCCAAATCAATCTGCTTATCGATGACAATGTCGTCGCCAAAGTACAGATGAATCAGATCATGGTACACCCTGCAGGCCGTCTCGGCGTTGAGGCTTTCCCCGTTCTGAATCAGTTGGCTCATTTTCAGCTCAAACTCCGCGAACATGGTCTGGCGGTAGAGTGTGGTGCGGAACTGCTCGAGGAAGTAGTTGATCAGGTAGGCGCGCTCCTTCTTATCCGTGGTCTTTTTCAACAGATATTGCATTAGGAGCGCCTCGTTGCAGGTCGAGGCCACCTCGGCAACGAAAATCCCGTATTCCGAATCGATAACCGGCTGATTCCTGTTGGAGAGGTAGGAGTGGATGGCGTGCCCCATTTCGTGGGCCGTGGTAAATTCGCTGTCCAGATCATTCTTGTAATTCAACAGCACCAGCGGATGCACGCGCGCCCCGCAGGAGTACGCGCCGCTTCGCTTGCCGGTGTTCTCGTATATGTCAATCCAGCGGTTCTCAAAGCCCTCGTCGAGAATCGCGATATAGTCCTCCCCCAGAACGGAGAGCGCCTCGCGGATGTCCGCCTTGGCCTCCTCAAACGGAATTGTCCTTACGGCCTCGGACACGACGGGCACATACAGGTCGTACATGTGCAGCTCGTCAACCTGCAAAAGCCTTTTGCGGAGGCGGACATATTTGTACATGGACTCCATGCTGTCGTGTACCGCGTCAATCAGGTTGTAGTATACCGCGGAATCGACATTGGTATTGTCCAGCGCGGCGGCAAGTGCGCTGTCATATCTGCGCATGTTCGCGAAAAACTGCAACTGCTTCATCTGTGCGGAGAGCAGCGCGGCGGAAGTGTTTTTCAGTCCCTTGTAAGTGCGGTAAACGGACTCAAAGGCGGATTTTCTGACACTCCTGTCAGGATTGCGCATCAGCGGGATGAAGCCCGCCTGTGTGACGGGGAAGCGCCTTCCCGCGATATCCGTAACCGAGTCAAAGGTAATGTCCGCGTTGTTCAAAAGCGCGAAAATATCATCTGGCGCCTGTGCCAGATCCCCTGCGGCGGCAAGGATTTTCTCCTCGGCGTTGCTCAGAATATGCGCCTCCTTGCGGCGGACGTCATGGAGATAGCGGCGGTAAACCGCCAAGTCAGGCTCCTGTGCAAAGAAATGCTCAAGCGTCTCGGCAGGGATGGCGAGGATTTCCGGCTCCGCAAAGGCGGAAGCGGCGGAGGCGGCGACATACACGCCCGTCGCCTGATCCTTGAATCCCTGATAGACCGTGTTTTTGGTGTCCTCGTCGGCCCTTGTCATCGCGTAGTTTGCGAAGCGGTCCAGTCGGACGGTAAGCTCATCCTGCAATTTCAAAAAGGACAGCAGCCGTGTGGGGCTGTCCGCCAGTGTATGCTGAAAAGCCTCCACTCGGGGAAGCATTTCCTTTATTTCTTCCAAATCGGCTTTCCAATCGTCGTCGGAAGCGTATAAATCCTCAACCGCCCAAGTATAGGCCTTGGGAACCTCGCTTCTGTGCGCAAAGCCGGAAATCTCTTTTGCCGTGTCGCTCATATGAATATCCTCCTCGTCATAAGATACCTCCAACCGACAAGGCATGGGATGTCTGTCGATGGAAGGTATCTTTACTGTATCATTTCAGGGGAAATTGTGCAAGACGGTCTTTGAAACAAAACGGACGGTAAATCGGATGGGAATGTCGGTTTACGGGTTCAGCGCGCGGAGCAGTTCTTCTTTTGTCATGGAATTTTCCGCGCAGAGACGGTCGCTGTCTTCGGTTATGCCAAAGCCCGCAAGCGCCTCCTGATACGCTGCCGCGTCAACCTCCTCGCCCATACGGAAATAGCGGGTGACGCCCTCGCCCGTATAATTGCCGTCCTCGTCGTAGACGGCGTTGTAGTCGAAGCTCAGCAGGGGCATGGTATCATCCGTGACCGTATTGTCGGCGTCAGTCTGATAATAGTATTGGCCGTATCCGCCCTCATCCCCGCCGCCGTTCCAGCGCGCGAATGCGGCAATGACGCTGCCGCGCTCGAAATAGGTCAGCTCCACCGTGAAAAGGGCATCGACCATGCAGGAGACCGCGCCGTCCTTTACGGTATAGATGGAGGTGGCGCCGTAGTAGTTGTCGGTGACAACCAGCTCCGGAATATCGTCATTGTCCAGATAAATCAGGGAGAAGGAGACGGGATCGGTATTTTCCGTGACGGCCTGCGCGTAGAGCTGTCGGTACGGCTCGGATAAACCGTTATCCGCGGGTGTCGTTGTCTGTGGCTTTGTGTCGTCTGTAGCGGCATTGTCTGTAGCGGCATTGTCTGCAGCGGCATTGTCTACCGTGGCAGACAATGCCGTGTCCTGCTGCGGTTTGTCTGCCGAGGGCTTGTCCGCTGCCGCTTCACTGCCTGCCGCGCCCGATATTTGGCTCCAGTCAATTACGGTCTGCGGCTCGGAAGCGCCCGCCTTTGCGCCGCACGCGGACAACAGCGCGGGCAGCAGCGCCAAGAGCAGCATAAAAAGATGTCGTTTCATGGTTCACCTCATTTCTGCGCTGTTTTATCGGCTCAGCTTTGCTGAGACTATGCGCAGATTGAAAATTTTAATTTTCAATCTCTTTATCAGAATTATTTTATTGCCAGCAGATAACTTTCGTCTGTCCTCCTGCATATATCATCAATGGGTACTGAACCGTCGAGGCAGATGGTAACCCAATGCTTTTTGTTCATGTGATACCCGGGCAGGATTTTCACGCCATCCGTTTGTTTCTCAATGTCTTCGGGTATCATTCGCAAATCGAGGATTTCGACGGTTTCATCCGAATCAAATCCGAGTTTCCGGCGTGATACGGTAAGTAAAACCGCATACCATTTTTGCGTGTCCTTTCGCCTTACAACGGCATTATCGGAAAACTTCCGCCACAGATATTCAGGTTCATCTCCGTAGGTGTCTCGGACATAGGCGATGACTTCCTTTGCCTGCCTGCTCTTGAAAATCTGCGTGTCAAAACACTTTTCAGCAATTTCCTCAAGCACAGTCTCGTATTCACTTTTCACTTGCCCGACAAAAGGACCTGCGGCGCCGGCAACAAGGTGAAGCACATATTCGTCTTTGCTGCTGCTGTCAACCACTTCCGTATATATTTTTTCTTCATGGTCAATTTTTACTGTCAGTTTCAACTGCGCATCGGCTAAATCCGTATGATAAGTATAGCCATTGCCGGCAGTTTCAAACCCGAAAGACAGAAGTTTTTTCTTATTCAGCTTTCGGTTTTTGAACGTTACCTCGGTCATAAGACGCCCCCAATCCTTACCGTGAAAGTCTTTTCATACTTATACCCCCAATTGGGACTATAGTCAATAGAGCAGATACATTTTATAGAATTTTTAGTAACAGTTCAGCCATGCAGAAATGATTATGCAAATTGACCGTGGGAGCTTGCTC
>JAMPFV010000016.1 GCA_023664265.1 Roseburia sp. | reverse complement strand
GCATGAGGTCAACGATCTCATTCAGCCTGTCCCCGTCAAACTTCATATCCTGCATCTGCTGTTTGAATCGAGGTGCAGTCTTAATTGACAGGATTCTTATAGTCGATTTATTATATACGGCAAAAACCAAAAGGCTATCTTGCCCATCGGTCTTTGCTTTTGAATATTCAAAACGCAGGCTGTCAAGCCTGCGTTTTTCAGATGTTCCATGGAATCGCTGAAGTGCTATACGCTTTACTTTAAGACGGTTGCGGACAGCGCCGGATGATACTCCTGTCAGTGCTCATAGCGGATTGTATTGTCAACCAGCCCCCATAAAGAATAAGCCTCCAAAATACTGCCGTCCACGGCGCTGACGGTACAGTTGTAGTTTATCAGTTCCTTAAAATCCGCGACCTTTCCTCCATTATTAAAGTTAATGCAATATGCAAGCGTCCCCCTGTCTTTTTCCTTTATCTCACTCCAATCCGCCACACATAAATCCGACTTCCAGCCAAAGGTTTCGTCTACGGTCAATACCAGTTCCTTCGCATTCGCACCGAGATCGGCCTCCAACGCTTTCCGTGCAATCTCTACCGCTTCCTCCTCGCTGATTCCGTCCGCCGCCTTTACCTTTTCTTCAAACGCAGCTCTCTCTTTTCGGGTTATCTCGTCCCATTCCGCCTGCGTCTTTGCGCCCGTGCCAAGAGCAATCCGGAAGTTGCAGTCGATAATCTCCAAAAGCTCCTCATCCGTAAGCTCCCTGTCCGGCAGATAATATTCTCCGGTGGACGTGATATAGCAGAGTGTTCCTTCCGTCACATTCTCCGCGGAAGCAGCCTCCTGAATCTTCTTCTCGGGCTTTGCGGTCTCATTCTGATAAGACTGCTGCAGCTTCTGCATACGCTCCTTTTCCGTATCGGAATAGGCCCGCACACTGCCGCCGGTTCCCCTCGCGCTTTCGTCATCCTGCGTTGAGGTCTCCATGGAAGCCGGGGCCTCCATGGAAGCCGGGACTTCCATGGAAGTCCTCATTTCCACATCCGTTTGGACCGGCACGGACTCCTGATCGGCCTCTGAAATCTCAAGCTGTACTTCCCGGGACCCGCTGCTCTCTGTACGCCCGCATCCGGCCAGAGAGAAAACAATTACAAACATTAAAACCGCTGCTGATTTCGGTGACTTCTTCTCCATTCTTTCATCCTCTCGTTTCTCATTATAATCCTCATTTCTGAGCGACTTGTCGCGAAGAGGCGGCGAGAAATTTTTCTCGTCTGCCATCAAGGCTATTTGTTTTCGCTCAGAAACAAATAGCCGATTGAAAAATAAGCTATCAAGCTTATTTTTCAATCTAGTCGCCTAATTTGACTGATAGGTATACAGAATACTTCCATCCACAGCGTCAATGATATATCCATAAGAGAAATGGATATCCGGATTCCCAAATCCTACGTTGTAAGCCACATCTGCCTTGCTGTCAATTCCCTCATAGCCTTCCTCTGTGGGAGCAAACAGGGTCGCGCCGCTGCCGGTGTTGTCTGTCATTAATTCCAATCCATCCGCCGCGTCCCCAAGGTCCGCCTTTAACTGCTTTCTCGCGATTTCTACCGCGTTGTCCCCGCTGATCCCGCCTGCGTCCTGCACCGTTTTTTCAAGCAGCGCCGTCTGTGCCTGCGCCTCTGCTCTCCCTTCCTGCGCCGCCGGTCCCTGTAAAACGGCATAGCTCATCTTATGTTGGAAATCAATAATCTCCAAAATCTCCTCATCTGTCATTTCCGATACCGGCAGATTGAAGACGCCTGTAGCCCTGATATAGCAGAGCGTCCCCTCCTGTGCTGCCTCCGCACTGTCCACCTGTGCAATGACCGTTTCGGGGAAGGCGCCGTTTTTATAAGCCTGCCTGAGCTCCTTAAAGCGTTCCTTTTCACTGTCGGAATACTCCCTTGAAAAACCGTCCGCCTGCACATCATCCTGCGACTGAATCATATCGTTGAGATTCTGCATTTCCTCCTGCGGAACACTCTCCATCCTCGCCTTCACTATGTCACCTACCATAGCCTGCACCGGAACTCCGATGACACACGCTGCCAATGCAAAAGCGGCCGCAGCCGTCCCCATCCTTCTCCAATTCCATGTCCTTCTCTTCCCGTTCTCCATCCGCTTCTGAACATTCATAATGATTTCCTCCTGCATTTTTGATGAAATGTGTATCTGCGCCATTGCTTCCTTTACGTCCTGTCCATTCATACGCTATAGCCTCCTTCCATGCTGAGCATCTCCCGCATTTGTCTTCTTCCCCGTAGCAGCCTTGATTTTACCGCACTTTCCGTGATTCCCAGAATATCCGCGATTTCCTTTACAGGGTATCCCTCCACATAATGCAGATAAATAACCGTTTTCTGTCTGACCGGAAGTTCGAGAAGTTCTTTTAATGTCTCCCGCCGCTCCGGCGCCACAAGAATCTTTTCCACCTCATCAATGGGAACCTTCGGGTGCCGGATCCTGAACCGTATCATATCACGACAGATGTTTGTTGCCACCCTGATCAGCCACGCCTTCTCATGCTCCTCATCACGAAAATCGGGTCCCTTTTCCAAATACCTGCAAAAGGTATCCTGAATGGCGTCCTGAACATCCTGCTCATTGCACAGTATGACAATGCAAATCCTGTAAAGCATATCGCTGTATTTTATGACCGCTTCGCTCACACTCTTCTCGATATCCATACGCTTGTCACCTCCTTTGCTTCTAACACGTTTGAAAGCGGGAAAGGGTTGCGCGCCCGCGAAAAATTTTTACTGTACCATTTTCGGCACAGAAAAAGTGTTTATCGGTTTTGTCCGACAAACACCTTTCTCATGATGGTCTGCTTTACCTGCTTATATATGGGCAAATTCGGCTGACCATCATATCAAAATGCATGATAAAAAAGAATCGCCCTTATTGTACTGCCGGATTCTTAATCATATAAAGGTATCCGTCATTTCCCAGCGCAAGCACATTCGTATCCATAAGCAGTACCGCATCTTTATAAGTTCGGTCTAATGCCTCTATTTTCATCAGACCGTCGTAAGCGCCGTGATAGTAATAAGAGTCCTCGTCCGTTCTGATCAGTATGTCTTTAGGGCTTCCGCCAAAGCCCTGAATATCCGTAATATTGCCATATTCAAACCGAGTGATCAGCTCTGTCGATACATCCGCCTCCAACCAGCTGTTCTCAATATAATATATCTGATTATCTTCATCTACGGCATAGCAGGCCTCCTCATCATTCTGACAGTCATAAATCGCCTCGATCTTACCATCTGCCCCGTCTGTCAGCCGCGTGCAGTCAAGCGAAATCCCATATATTGCTCCCGAAAAATCCTCGTCGATATGGATACTTCCGATATATAACAATTCCTGATTGTCCGTCAAAACAAACCGACAGATGCCTTTCCAGATGGTAACCTCCCCCTGCTCCTCACCGTCCACAACAATGCCCACATCGGAATAAACGGTATTGTTATAAGATGCGCGCACATTTCCCTCCGCATCCGCATAAACGCTGCACATTGCTTCATCGCTTACCCAAAGCAGGCTCCTGCCTCCCGATAATTCTGTCTGTTTCACATTTTCAGCGGTATAGACCATCTCCGGAAGCGCAAGAGAATCCAACATATAAACATCTTCATCCGCATAGTCTCCCACTATCTCAAAATACACAAGCCTGTCCTGCCCGTACGCAAGATTCCGGTTGGCATAGATTAAACTGTCAAATTCGCATCCGTCGGTAATCTCGGAATACTTTACCTCGGAATCCTCCGGAAAACGGAAATCAGGAAAGGGCTGTAATAAAAACAGTTTTCCATCCGCCGTATCGGCAATCAGCCAACCCGTATCCGCCGAAACGACGGAGTTGATTTTGCCATTTAACTGCGCGCTTCCCTCTCCTTCAAAATGAACCTTCAGCACAGTTCCGGCGTCGGTTTTTGTTTCCATCGGACTGTCCGCTCCAACGGCTTCCATAGCCGCTTCTGTCTCCGACGGGATTTCCGCGTTCAATCTGTCGTTCGCCATACCGAGACTGTCGTTCGCTTTTTTCCCGCAGCCGTTTAGCGATAAAAGGCTTAAAAACAGGCAGGCCGTTAATACCGGCTTTAAAAGGGTTTTAAATTTTTTCATCCTCTCTCCTCCTTAATTTCCACAGCTATAGCCACCTTATCACAAACAACAGCTAAATTCGCCTCTCTTGGCAGATTTGGAACTTCTTCTGCAGATTTGGAAAAGAGTTTTCAATCAGGTATCAGAATCGTAATCCGGAAAAAATCTTTCTCATAATCAATCACATACCTGCCCTTGTACTTTTCAACGATTTCCACTATATTCCGGACGCCTATTCCATGTTCTCCCGCTTCTCCTGTCTTGGTCGTCAAAAATCTGCCGCCCTCCATGAGCGGTTTCTCTTTTATGCTGTTTTTTACCGAGAGCACGCACTGTTCGTTCTCCAACAGAAACTTTACCTTTACCACCCGCTCCGTCCTGTCACATTTTTCGCAGGCTTCCAGCGCATTGCTCAAAAGATTGGAAAGAATGGTGACAATATCTTCATCCTCCATTTTCAGTTTCGACAGATCATTTACTTTCAGAACAAACACAATTCCCTGTTCGACTGCTTCCCGGTATTTGGTGTTTAAAATCGCGTTGATAATGACATGGTTGGCATCAACCGCATCCGTGCGGAGTTTTATACTTCTGTCTGCCTTTTCCAGATAAGCCTCCAGCTCCCGATACCTTCCGTCCATTGCAAGCGCACGGATGGCGGCAATCTGATTCTTATACTCGTGCGTTCTTTTTTGCTGTTTTTCCAGATTTTCAGACATAGAACGGTACATGGCCGTTTCACTTCTTATATTTTCCCGAAAGATGATATGCTCTCTTAACTGCGCTTCCCTTTTCATAACACCGTATATCAGATAACATATCACAAAATTAATTGCCAATATGCCGATTGCAATACAGAGATAGATGCTGTCCGGATTGGCGCTGTAGAGTACATCCGTTCTCACGACTAACGATATGATCAGATAAATCGTAATAAAAGAAACGATAAGCAGGCTCCACCACTCTTTCGGCATCAGAGCGCCATGCTTTTTTTCTCCAAGCTCCCTTCCTATCCACAGAACCACACCAAACAGCAACACTTTATTTGCAACGCAGACAATATTAAACGTGGCGACGTCTGACAAATCAAACGGCCTGCCTGCAAGCAGCCAAACAAGCCTTCCCATCACGGCAATGACCAGATATTCCGTCGCAAGCTGCGCTCCATAGAAGAACATGGATAAAATCACCGCTTTTGCGCAGTGGATCCGAAACAGTACAAGCATTATAACTGCAGTAACGCCGATAACAGAAAAAGCCTTGATATAAAAATGCGCATAAAAAGTCTCTCCGATTACAAAGTACAGGCCGCCCAACACGGCCACTGCCGCAGCTGTGATCAGTCTGCCGCTTTTCTTCCTTTTTTCCGCGAAAAAACAAAACAGCAGAATACAACCGCACGCATACAAAATATCAAACACCAAATAAATCGATACGCTCATCAAATGCCTCCCTGCTGCCTGATGTATTCCGTTTCCACACTTTTATAGTATTTTTTGGAAATGCTTACCTCGGTTCCATTTTCAAGCAATACTTTATATCTTGAAACATTTTTTACATACCTCATATTTACCAGAAAGCTCTGGTGGACGCGGAAAAAGCCATACTGCCGTAAGCTTTTCTCTACGGTATCCAGCCTGTCATATTTGGAATATTCCTTTATTTCCCCTTTGTCCACAAAAAAGATAACCTTATGCAGGCGGCTCTCCACATAAAGAATCGAATCCACCGGAATGCGCTTTCCTCTATTTGGAGCATCCGTTTCATAGACGGCTTCCTTCCTCCCCATCCTGTTCATAATCGTATCCAGACATTCTCTGAATGCGCTTTCCAAGCTGCTGTCTTCTTTCAACAGATAACGCACCGCGTCAACCTTATAGCCTTCCAAAGCATAAGTAATATATGCTGTCACAAACACAATAGAAACGGCAGCGGACAGCTCCCTGATTTTTCCGGCGGTTTCCAGTCCGTCCATTTTCTCCATGTTGATATCAAGGAATATCACATCATACGACGAAACGCCCTCCGGCACCTCCAGCAACTCTCTGCCGTCAGTATATAAATCCATCCGGCAGTCGTGTCCCTGCTCCTTCATGTATTTTTCAATCAACTGCTTTTCCCGCATTCTGAAGTATTCCTCATCATCACATATCGCAATACGAAGCATACGGCATCCTCCCATAGTAAAACTCCCCCTGATTATTATGAGGAATCAACGAGAATTTTGCAATCCTAACTGCAAAACCGGAAATAAACTGACAGAATTGGAATGTGCTGCTCACATAAAAGTTCTTTTTGGCAGCCTTTCGTTGCGAAAAGAGCTTTCATCCGCAAGACCTTGCCTGACAGGCCCACATATGTTATTATATCGAAAAAAGGCGGAGCCTGACAAAAAGCAGCACAGAATCGGAGGAACCCATGCGAATCACGCACTATGAAGAACCATACAAAGAACAGGTTATCGAATTGATTTTGAATATTCAAAACAACGAGGCCGGAATCGGCCTGTCGCTGGAGGAGCAGCCGGACTTAAAGGATATTGATTCCTTTTATAAGAAGGACGGCGGGGCTTTCCTGCTCGCGCTCAACGAGCTTGATGAGGTCATCGGCACGATTGCGCTGATGAATAAGGGAAACGGCATCGGAATCCTAAAGAAATTCTTTGTGCGGGCGGACTGCCGCAGCCAAAAGGCAGGCTTGCGGTTATATCTGTCGCTGTCGGACTTTTGCGCCGAAAATCACATAAACACCCTGATACTGGACACGCCCGCCGTCGCGAAAGCCTCCCATAAATTTTACGAGCAAAACGGCTTTGTGCGCATCGAGAAAAGCGCCCTGCCTATTCCCTATGACTTCCCCGACAGGAACTCCTATCTGTATATTAAAACGCAGGCTTGAAACCTGCGTTTGCAGGCTTAAAACCTGTGTTTTTCAGACCCCTCCCATGGAATCATTATAATTCCGCTTTACTTTAAGACGGTTGATGGCCCGCGCCAGATGCGCCTGCGCCAGATGGTACTCCTGTATGCTCTTCTTCTGGAGCATGGCCTCCTTGGCCATATCGGCCTCCTGCCTGGCGCGTATGGCGTCGATGTCCTCCGGATATTCCGCAGAGTCCACCAGCACCAGAACCTCGTTGTCCTCCACCTTTATCATTCCGCCGGAGACCGCCACCACCTTCTTCTGTCCGTCCGGCAGGATATAGTGCATCGTCCCGGGCACCACCGCCGCAATCATGTTCCTGTGGTGCGCGAGCACGCCGTACTGGCCCTCCACGTTCGGAAAGACCAGCATCTCGCATTCTCCCTCATAAAAGGGCTTGTCCGCCGCATAGACGGACAGTTGAAACATACTCATCACGCGCCACCTTCTTCCAAGCTTCGAGCCTTCTGTATCACATCATCAATGGTGCCGACATTATAGAAGGCCGCCTCGGGATACGCGTCCATCTCACCAGAGATAATCGCCTTGAAGCCCCGTATCGTCTCCTTCAGCGGGACATAGATACCCGGAATGCCCGTAAACTTCTCCGCCACATGGGTCGGCTGCGCAAGAAACCGCTGGATTTTCCTCGCACGGTATACCGTCATTCGGTCCTCCTCGCCCAGCTCCTCCATACCCAAAATTGCGATAATATCCTGCAGTTCGTTATACTTCTGCAAGATCTCCTGTACGCTTCGGGCAACCTCGTAGTGCTCCTCCCCGACAAGATCTCTCTCCAGGATTCTGGAGGAGGATTCCAGCGGATCCACGGCCGGATAGATGCCTTGCTCCGCGATTTTTCTTGAAAGCACGGTTGTCGCGTCCAAATGCGCAAAGGTCGTCGCCGGAGCGGGATCCGTCAGATCATCCGCGGGCACATACACCGCCTGTACAGACGTAACCGAGCCCTTTCGGGTGGAGGTAATCCGCTCCTGCAGACGCCCCATCTCCTCCGCCAGCGTCGGCTGATAGCCGACCGCGGACGGCATACGTCCGAGCAGGGTAGAGACCTCGCTGCCCGCCTGCACAAAACGGAAGATATTGTCTATAAACAAAAGCACATCCTTATGCTCCTCGTCCCTGAAATACTCCGCCATCGTCAGCCCCGTGAGCGCGACGCGCATACGCACGCCAGGCGATTCATTCATCTGCCCGAATACCATTGCCGTCTTATCCACAACCCCGCTGCTGTGCATCTCCGTCCAGAGGTCATTTCCCTCTCTGCTACGCTCTCCGACGCCCGTAAAAATCGAGTATCCGCCGTGCTCCATCGCGACATTGTGTATCAGCTCCTGAATCAGGACGGTCTTGCCGACGCCCGCGCCGCCAAAAAGTCCTATCTTTCCGCCCTTGGGGTACGGCTCCAGCAAGTCAATCACCTTGATGCCGGTCTCCAGAATTTCCACGGCAGGACTCTGTTCCTCAAAGGACGGCGCCTTGCGATGGATATTCCGGCGCTCCGTCTCCCGCGGGATGGCCCCGCCCCCGTCGATGGGCTCCCCCAAGACGTTGAACATTCTCCCGAGCGTGCAGTCTCCCACGGGAACCTGAATCCCGCTTCCGAGAGGCTCCACCTCCATATCGCGCGCCAGACCCTCGCTCTCCGCGAGCATGATACAGCGGACGGTACTCTTTCCCGTGTGCTGCGCTACCTCCATGATTCTTCTCTTCGCCCCCGCCTCGACACAGAGAGCCTCGTTGATTCTTGGCAGCTTTCCGGCTTCAAACTCCACATCCACAACAGGGCCGGAAACCTGTACAATTTTTCCTCTATTCAAAATTGTATCACTTCCTTCTCTTCTTCTTTTTCTGCGCCTTCGCACCGGCGGACACCTCGGTGATCTCCTGCGTGATCGCCGCCTGCCTTACAAGATGGTATTGCACCGACAGCTCGTCCAAGATCTTCTGCGCGTTCCGGTTCGCGGAATCCATCGCCGTCATTCGGGCCGTCTGCTCGCTGCAGAAGCTGTCTATCAGGGCGCTGTATATATAGCCCGATATATAGCTGTGCATGATGTTGTCCAGGACGGTCTGTATGGACGGCTGAAATTCAAACGGTCTCGAAACCGCCCGCTCACTCGCGGACGAGGCAAACTGCTTGCGGTGGAACGGCAGCAGACGGGTGGACTTCGCCTCCTCCTCCATCCCGCTCTCCAAATCCGTGTAGATAATATAAATCTTCTCAAGCTTTCCCTCGTCGAACAGCTCCAGCAGGATCTCCGCAATCTCTCTGGCCCGCTGCATGGTCGGATTCTGCGCCGTGTAGAGGAAGCTCTTCTCTATCGGGATATGGTGCCGCAGAAAGAACTGCCGCCCGTACTCCCCCACGACGAACAGCTTCATGTCGGTATGCTCATTGTACATCCGCTGCGCTTCCAGAAGCACGTTATGGTTGTACGCGCCCGCCAGCCCCTTATCCGCCGTGATTACCAGACAGCCGTATGTGCCGTCCAATACCTTCGTGTCATCCGCCGGATAGAAATACCTGCTCTCCACATTTCCGGCCGTGCGGAATATCCGCTTAATCTCCCCCTGCAGGGCCTGAAAATAAGGTCGGGTCTGATCCAAGTCATTTTTTGCCTTGCGCATTTTGGTGGAGGAAATCAGGTACATGGCATTGGTAATCTTCTGCGTGTTTTTTACACTGCTGATTCTCTTTTTAATTTCCTTTGTCGATGCCATGCTCTCACCGCCCCTGCTCTTCTTCACCCTGCATATAGGCCTGCGCAAACTTCCGCGACAGATCTGTGATTTTCTGCCGCCCTTCCTTGGAGAGCGTGCCGGTTCTTTCGATTTCCCCGCACAGCACGGACGCCTCCTGCTCCATATGGCACAGCAGCAGCTCCGCAAACGCTCTGATTTTTGCCGTCGGTATCTCCTGCAGAACATGCTCCGTCGCCGCCACCAGCAGCACCACCTGTTCATATTGCTTTCTGGGATGATACTGCGGCTGCTTGAGAAGCTCCATAAGGCTTTCTCCATAGGCCAACTGCCGCTTTGTCGTCTCGTCCAAATCGCTGGAAAACTGCGTGAACACCTCCATCTCGCGGTACTGCGCCAAGTCAAGGCGGATTGGCCCCGCCGCACTCTTCATCGCCTTTGTCTGCGCGTCGCCGCCCACACGGGACACGGAGATGCCGACATTGACGGCCGGACGCTGTCCTGAGAAGAACAAGTCGCTCTCCAAAAATATCTGCCCGTCCGTGATCGAGATGATATTCGTCGGAATATAGGCGGACACATCCCCCGCCTGCGTCTCGACAATCGGGAGCGCCGTTATGCTGCCTCCGCCCTTCTCGTCCGACAAATGCGCCGCCCGCTCCAACAGCCGCGAATGCAGGTAAAACACATCCCCCGGGTAGGCTTCACGCCCCGGGGAGCGGTCGAGCAACAGGCTCAGAGACCTGTACGCAATCGCGTGCTTGGACAAATCATCATAAACGATCAGCACATCCCTGCCCTGATTCATAAAATACTCCGCCAACGCGCACCCCGCATACGGCGCAATATACTGTAACGGCGCCGATTCGCTGGCGGAGGCGTTCACCACAATCGTGTACTTCATGGCGTCCCGCTTGCGCAGGTTCTCCACCAGTTGCGCTACGGAGCTTGCCTTCTGTCCTATCGCCACATAAATGCAGACAACGCCCTTCCCCTTCTGATTCAGAATCGTGTCCGTGGCAATCGTCGTCTTGCCGGTCTGCCTGTCCCCGATAATCAATTCGCGCTGTCCTCTGCCGATGGGGAACATGGAATCAATGGCCAGCAGTCCCGTCTCCAGCGGCACATTTACCGGCTGCCTGTCGATAATGCTCGGGGCAGCGGCCTCAATCGGACGATAGTCGCTCTCCCTGATAATGCCTTTTCCGTCAATCGGAGAACCCAGCGCATCAACAACACGCCCGATAAACGCGTCTCCAACAGGCATTCCCGCCATTTTCCCCGTTCTCTTTACCGTGTCGCCCTCGCTGATTTCCTCCTCGCCGCCAAACAGGATACAGCCGACCTCGCCCCTTCTCAAGTCCTGCACCATGCCCTTTATCCCGCCCGGGAAAATCAGTATCTCCCCGTAAAACGCATGGTCGAGGCCGGTGACCACCGCAATGCCGTCTCCGACGGTATCCACGGTGCCAATCTCCTCCGCGACGGCCTCCGGCGTCCACTCATCCAGTGCCTCCTTCATCAGGGCGATAATATTCCCATTGCCGGCTGCGGATTTTGTCAGCAGCTCCCTTAGCTGCGCAAACCTGCCGCTCTCACTCCAGTCATACACCTCCGAGCCGACCACCAGCCGAAAGCCCTTGCGGATATCGTCGCTTTGAGTCCACTCCAGCGCGATATCGGACTGATATTTTTCGCGCAGAAAAGCGGCGAACCGCTCCTTCTGCCGTTCATCCGGCGGTGTCGGGGAATACAGAATCGCCGTCTCATTTTCCTTATTCCGGCTATTCATCTCCAACACTCCCCTCCGATGATGACAGGAAGCTGTCATACAGCTCTGAATCGTCAGCCTCGAGAAGCAGCTTCCTGGCCGCGATTGTCACCATATCCGTGACTTCCTTTCGCGCGCTCTCAAGAATCCGCTCATGCTCCCGCTCTGCCTCCACCTTGGCGTTGCGGACAATCTCATCCGCCTGCTCTTTCGCTTTTTGCAGCTCCTCCTCGTTTATCTGTGCTCTCCTTCGGGCAGCCTCCTGCTCCTTTTCCGCTATTTCTCCCTCGATTCCCTGCAGCTTTTCCATGCAGCCGTTCCTGTACGTCTCGGCCTCGTCCAGCTTCGCCTGCGCCACCTGCTCCATCTCACGGTAATGTGCAAGTCTCTTGTCCATAAAGTCCTTCACCGGCTTGTAAAGCAGAAAATACAGCCCCGCCGTGAGGATTGTGAAGTTTAACAGATGAAGGCATATCTGCTGCCAATCAATATTCAACGGAATATTCATTGTACTCACCTTCCTTTACATGACAAATATAATCAGAATCGCGACAATCAGCGCATAGATAATCGCCGTCTCGATAAACACCAGTCCCAGCATAAGGCTTGTCCGGATGCTTCCCTCCGCCTCCGGCTGGCGGGACATGCCCTCCACAGACTTAGAAATCGCCATACCCATGCCGATCGCGCCGGCTGCCGCCGCCAGACCGACTACCAAGGCTGCTGCTCCGGCCCGATCTCCCGTAGAGCTGTCCACCGCCTCTACCGCCTGCCCGGTTGCCGTGTTCTCCGCCGCATAGACGGGCTTTGAGAGAAACAAAAGCATCATCACCATCATGCAGACTGCATAAATCCCTTTTCTCACTGTCTTATTCATCATTTTCATGTACCCCCTGTATTTTTTTCTTTTGGTGCGGTTCTGAGACCTCGCCATAAAATAACGCCGTCAGCATTGTCAGCACATAGGTCTGTATCAATGCATGCAGAAGTGTAAAAAGAACGCCTACCACTACCGGAAGGACAAAGCTCAGGTGAATATAGTAATAGACCAGCTCCGTCACCAGCAGTCCGCTCAGCAGTGCACCGAACAGACGAAAGCTCATGGAAATCGGCAGGGAAAAATCCTTCAGCGTGCTTCCCACGCCCCGCATCCCGTTGCCGACAATTCCCCCCGAGAGGATGACCACATAGGAAAGGCATCCCAGCGCAATCGCCCCGTTGATGTCCGACAGCGGAGCCGGAAGTGCAATGGACAAGCCCTCTGTGGTAACGCCCTGAAAGCCGAACAGCTCAAAGAATGTGCCGACAAAAATATAGACGCCCGCGCCAAATACATACGCCCCCAGGAATCCGTTCCGATGCGGGCTGTTGGACTTCGCCAAGCCGTCAAACAATGAGACAAGCTGCTCCAACAGCAGTTGAAATTTTCCCGGGACATACTTGAATCTCGGTATCGCAAAAATGCGTATCATCGCGGCCGCGATCAAGATGATGACCGTCACCGTCACGGCGGAAATAAATCCCGGATTCACATCCTTCAGATTGAAGAAATTGATCTTGCCGGTCTCGTGCAGCACGGCATCCTGCATCACTTCCTTGATCGTCTCCTGCTTTCCTCCGGGGCGCCCTGTCAAAAAGACCGCTGCAAGCAGGATAATGGCAATGCCGACAAACACGATAATGCTAAGCATTCTCTGCTTCTTACTCATATCTTCCCCTCCTGTCATTGCTTTTGCCATAGCATTTTCCTACTTAAAACTAGCACCTTTTTTTTCCATTGTCAATTGGAATAATCACTCATTTTTCATAATCCGCCACGCGGCGAATTTTCCCGTTGCCGCCGCGGTCGGAAGGCCGCCCGGCCCCATCAGCCACTGGCCCGCAAGAAACACGTTTTCCAGCCCCTTCACCGTCCCCGGTACGGTGACGCTCTTGGCCTGCTTTGTCGTCACGAAGCTCATGTACGCGCCCTTGTAAGAATTGCACCAGCGGGTGTAGGTCATCGGCGTCCAGATATCCAGAATGCGCAGCTTCCCCCTCAGGAAGGGGAACTCCGCCTCCACGCGCGCAAGCGCCGACTGCGCGGTCTCCCGCTTCGTCCGCGCGTAAGCTTCCTTGTCGGCATACAGCGTCTCCCAATAGGCGTAATCCGCCTCCGACTGCGCGAAGTTGGACTGCAAAATCATTTTCCCTTGGGGCGCAAACGACGGCTCATAGTCGTAGGACTGGATACTCATGCGCCGCACGGTCCGGCTCCCCACCGGTATCTCATCACAGGAAAACAACTGCGTTCCCGTAAGCTCGGAAAACACGCCGTCCACCGCATACGCCACCTGAAAGCTGCTGCCGACCGGATAGCTCTCCCGATTCTCGTAAAGCCTGCGCAGCGCCTTGGGCATATAGCGCTCCGGCAGAAGCGCACGGAAGGTATAGTCCATGTCGCACGCGCACACAACGTAGTCCGCATCCGCGCTCTTCCCGTTCTCCAGCAGGATCCCCTTCGCCCGCTTTCCGTCCAAGAGAACCTTGCTCACCGCCGTTCCGGTATGGAGCGCGCCGCCCTGATCCCGATAGGTTCCGGCGATGCGCCGCGCCATCTCCAACGACCCGCCTCGCGGAATATCGCCGTTTCCGCCGGTCACCGTCGCGTAGGAAACAAGAAACGCGTACGCCTGATACCCCTCAGGCATGTAATCCACAATGGCATGCCGAATCAACGGATGCCGGAAGCGCGCGGCAAGCTCGCGGATATCCATGCCGCCGTATGCCTTCATCAGCTTTCCCATCCCCTTCATGGACAGTCCAAGCCGCATCAGCTCGAAGAGGTTCATCGCGTCAAACGGCTTCTCAACGGGAACGGTCATGGTCTCTGCCAGCGCCACATAATCCATCAGTTTATTGATTTCCTCCGCATCCTCCGGCGAGAGCGCGAGCAGCTCCCCGCGCGTCCGCTCCTTATCCCGCCAGAAGGTGAGGGTCTCGCCGTCCAGTCGGGCGGTAAAAAACGTCGGCTTCTCGTACACCGCCACGTCATCCCCCAAGGCGCCGATCTCCCGCCAAAGTGAGTGCAGCGCGCTCCCCTCCCGCGTTCCGGTCAGCCAGTGGATACAGTTGTCAATCATGTAGCCGTCCCGTTTCCATCCGGTGCACTGTCCGCCCGCAATCGCGTTCTTCTCATAAATCTCTGTCTGAAACCCTGCCTTCTGCAATAAAATTCCTGCCGTCATGCCGGCGATTCCGCCGCCGACAATCACTACCTTTTTCATATACGCTCTCTCCTCACAATATCCACTATCCAGTCCGCCTCCGGCAAATCAACCGCCTGATTGGCGGCGTACTGCTCCGCAATGCCCTGTATGCTGCACCAGAACGCATTGGAAATCACCAGCGCGTCCCCCTCTCGGATGGTTCCCTCGCGCTGTCCCCACTCCACAATCGGTACGAACTGCTCAATTGTATTGACCTGCATGGCGATTGCCCGAATATGCTCCGGCGTCGCCTCGCTGCGCTGCGCCTCCGCCATCAGCACGAACATCTTCGCCGTCGCGGGCTGTCGCCGCATGTAATCAAACAGCTCCGCGGTGAATCGGACGAAAAAGTCAATCGCATGCTCGCAGGACTGTCCCGCCGGATAGGCGGTTCCCTTCAGTCCCAGACGCACCAGCTCCTCGTACAATTTTTCCTTTGACTCAAAGTAGTGAAATAACAGTCCCGTGCTCATATTGGCGCGCTCTGCGATGTCGGTAATCTTGGCCGCCGCATACCCCTTGCCGACAAACAGCTCGAGAGCCGCGTAGAGAATGTCCTGCCTGCGTTTTTCCTTCTGCTCTTTTCTGGTTGGCATGTGCCTGCTCCTTTTTGTTGAATTTAAATTCATTGAATTTCTGTTCAATATAATAGCATAAAAAAAGAGGAATGTAAACAGACAGATTTTGAATACTTTGCATTATCATAATTGTAACAGAGAATTATGTGCAAAATTCAATATCTGTCCTGAAAATTCACTCCTCCAAAAAAGCCCGCACCGTCCTCAATTTGCTATCGACGCAATATCAATCAGGTTCAGGTCCTCCTGCCGCTCGGCGTTCTCAAGGCTTGTGACGAGCGCCCGCGCTGTATCCATCGCCGTGATGCAGTTTACGCCCGTCTCAATCGCCGTCCTCCTGATCAGGAAGCCGTCTCTGGACTTGTCGCGCCCCTGCGTCGGCGTGTCGATCACAAGGTCAATCTTATGCCCCAGTATCAGATCCATGACCGTCGGCGATTCCTGCTGTATCTTGTTGACCTTCCTCGCCTTCACGCCCGCGTCGTTGAGCGCCTTGGCTGTGCTTCTCGTCGCATAGATTTTGTAGCCCAGCCGCTCGAAGCGCCGGCCGATCTCAATCGCCTCGCCCTTATCCGCGTCCTTCACGGTGATGATCATCTGCTTGTGCTTTGGCAAATCGATGCCGGCCCCGAGGAACGCCTTGTAGAGCGCCTCGTTGAAGGTCTTGGAGATGCCAAGGCACTCGCCTGTGGACTTCATCTCCGGCCCGAGGCTGATTTCCGCGCCCCGTATTTTCTCGAAGGAGAATACCGGCATCTTGATCGCCACATAGCCCGCCTCCTGCTGCAGCCCCGGCGTATATCCCAGCTCGCGGATGGTCTTGCCGATAATGACCTCCGTCGCCAAATCCACAATCGGAATCCCCGTCACCTTGCTGATATACGGAACCGTTCTGGACGAGCGGGGATTCACCTCAATCACATACACCTCGTCCCCCATCGCGATAAACTGAATATTGATCAGACCCTTTACATGCAGCGCCTTTGCCAGCCGCCGCGTGTACTCCGCAATCGTCTCCTTCACCTTGTCCGTGATCGTGTGCGCCGGATAGACCGAAATCGAATCGCCGGAATGCACGCCCGTCCGCTCGATATGCTCCATAATCCCCGGTATCAGAATGTCCGTGCCGTCGCAGACCGCGTCAACCTCCAGCTCCTTTCCCTGCAAATACTTATCCACAAGGATAGGGTGATCCTGCGCAATCCGATTGATAATCTCCATAAATTCCTCGATCTCCTCATCGGAAATCGCAATCTGCATCCCCTGTCCGCCGAGCACATAGGACGGTCTGACAAGCACCGGATAGCCCAGACGGTTTGCGACCGCCTTCGCCTCCTCGGCCGTGTAGACCGTGCCGCCCGCCGCGCGGGGAATCTGTGTCTCCTCGAGGATTCTGTCAAACAGCTCCCTGTCCTCCGCCGCATCGACGTCCTCCGCCTTGGTGCCAAGGATGGGAACGCCCATCTTCATCAGGCTCTCCGTGAGCTTGATCGCCGTCTGCCCGCCAAACTGCACCACCGCGCCGTCCGGCTTCTCGATATTGACGATATTCTCCACATCCTCCGGTGTGAGCGGTTCAAAGTACAGCTTGTCGGCAATGTCAAAGTCCGTGCTGACCGTCTCGGGATTGTTGTTGATGATAACCGTCTCGTAGCCCGCCTTGGAAAAGGCCCATGTCGCGTGTACCGAGCAGTAATCGAACTCGATACCCTGCCCGATGCGGATCGGCCCCGAGCCGAGCACCAATACCTTCTTGGGCGGGTTCGTCTCCACCGCCTCATTTTCCCCGTCGAAGCAGGAATAGTAGTACGGCGTGGTCGCCTCAAACTCCGCGGCACAGGTGTCAACCATCTTAAACGCCGCGACAATCCGATTGTCATAGCGCATTTTCTTGATTTCCTGCTCGCTCCTCCCTGTCAGGCGCGCAATCACGCAGTCCGGAAACTCCATTCGCTTCGCCTCCCGCAAAAGCTCCACGGTCAGCGGCTGCGTCTCCAAGGCGCGCTCCATCTCGACAAGGATTGCAAGCTTATCGATAAACCATCTGTCGATTCCCGTGATACGGTAAATTGTGTCGTAGTCCATTCCCTTGCGCAGCGCCTCCGCAATCACGTAGATGCGCCTGTCATCCACAATCTCCATGCGCCTGCGCAGGGCCGCCGTATCCAGCTCGGAGAAATCATAGCTCCTGAGGCAGTCCACATGCTGTTCCAGAGAGCGAATCGCCTTCATCAGCGCGCCCTCGAAATTCGTACAGATACTCATCACCTCTCCGGTCGCCTTCATCTGCGTTGTCAGCGTCCGCTTCGCGGTGATAAATTTGTCAAACGGCAGACGCGGCATCTTCACGACGCAGTAATCCAGCGCCGGCTCGAAGCTCGCATAGGTCTTGCCCGTAATCGCGTTCTTAATCTCGTCGAGGGTGTACCCCAGCGCAATCTTCGCTGCCACCTTCGCGATTGGATAGCCCGTCGCCTTGGAGGCCAACGCCGAGGAACGGCTCACGCGCGGATTGACCTCAATCACGCAGTATTCAAAGCTGGTGGGATGCAGCGCAAACTGCACGTTGCAGCCGCCCGTAATCTGCAGCTCCGAGATAATATTCAGAGCCGAGGTGCGCAGCATCTGGTATTCCTTGTCGCTGAGCGTCTGAGACGGCGCCACGACGATACTGTCCCCCGTGTGGACGCCCACGGGGTCGATATTCTCCATGTTACAGACCGTGATACAGTTGCCGGCGCTGTCGCGCATGACCTCGTACTCGATTTCCTTCCAGCCCGCAATGCACCGCTCCACGAGCACCTGACCCACACGCGACAGGCGCAGGCCGTTCTCAAGGATCTCCTCAAGCTCCGCCTGATTGTGCGCGATGCCGCCGCCGCTGCCGCCGAGCGTGTAGGCCGGACGCAGCACAACCGGATACCCGATGGCGTTCGTGAACGCCACGCCGTCCGCCACCGTCTCCACGACAAGGGAGGACGCGCACGGCTCCCCGATTTTCTCCATGGTATCCTTGAACGCCTGCCGGTCCTCCGCCTTTCGGATCGTAGCCGCGGTCGTCCCCAGAAGCTTCACGCCGTGGGCGGCGAGAAAGCCGCTCTCCTCCAGCTCCATGCCGAGATTCAGTCCGGCCTGTCCGCCGAGCGTCGGAAGGATGGAATCCGGCTTTTCCTTCTCGATAATCTGCTCCAGCACCTTCACCGCGAGCGGCTCTATGTAAACCTTATCCGCAATATCCCTGTCGGTCATAATCGTCGCCGGATTGGAGTTGACCAGCACCACCTCGATTCCCTCCTCCCTGAGGGAGCGGCAGGCCTGTGTGCCCGCATAGTCAAACTCCGCCGCCTGACCGATAATGATGGGACCTGACCCGATGACCAACACCTTCTTAACATTTGGATTCTTTGGCATTGTTACCTCCTTATTCCCGCAGCCGCTATACTGCCCTTGCCTTCTGCATCATCCGGATAAACCGGTCAAACAGATACCCCGAATCCTGCGGGCCGCAGCAGGCCTCCGGATGAAACTGCACCGTAAAAATATTTTTGCCCGTGTAATTCAAGCCCTCGTTCGTCCCGTCATTCACATTGACAAACGCAGGCGTCGCCACGCTCGGGTCAAGCTTGTCCGTATCGACCACATAGCCGTGGTTCTGGGAGGAGATGTAGACCCTTCCGGTCGCCAGATCCTTCACGGGATGGTTGCCGCCCCGATGCCCATATTTCATCTTATAGGTGTCCGCGCCGGTCGCGAGTGCCATCAACTGATGCCCGAGGCAAATCGCGAATATCGGGATATCCGTGTCGTAGAGCTTTTTGATTTCCGCGATAATCTCCCCGCATTCCTTCGGATCCCCCGGCCCGTTGGAGAGCATGATGCCGTCAGGCTGATCCGCTATCACCGCCGCCGCGGGCGTTCCCGCCGGCCAGACGGTCACGTCGCAGCCCCTCGCCCTGAGCGAGTACGCGATATTGTCCTTCGTGCCAAAGTCCAAGAGCGCGACCCGCTTGCCCGCGCCGTTGAGCTCCCTGACCAGAGAGGGCTTATGCTCCCGCCGCCCCGCCTCATAATCCGCCGCGTTGAACTTCGCGCTTCCGGAGAGCGCGCCGTTCTCGTCCAAGCTCACGGATCCCTTGAGCCGATACATCTCCCTGCAAGTGACCCGCTCGACCACCTTTCCGGTGGTATACGCCCCCAGGCGCGGCAAAACCACGTCCAACGCGTAATGCGCATCCGTGGTTATCATGCCGTTCATGGTACCCTTCTCGCGAAGCCGCTTCGTCAGCGCCCTCGTGTCGATTCCCGCAATGCCCGGGACGTTATTCTTTTCCAAAAACTGTTGAATGGAATAATCTGCTCTGAAATTGCTGAAGCTCCTAGACAATTCTCTGACAATAAACCCGTCGGGCCAAGCCCTGCCCGACTCCATATCCTCCTGACAGATCCCGTAGTTGCCTATCAGCGGATAGGTCATGCACACCGCCTGTCCCGCGTAGGAGGGATCCGTGAGCACCTCGAGATAGCCCGCCATGGAGGTGTTAAAAACAATCTCGCTGATAATCTCCCTGTCCGCACCGATATGCAGCCCTTCAAATACCGTGCCGTCTTCCAATATCAAAAATGCCTTCATCCGAATAACCATGCCTTTCCCAACCTCCCGCGGCCGAGGCCGCGGTTCCAAATTCCGCACAATCGACTAATTATAACACATGCAAATCTGCCGTTCAAGGAATATTTACATCATCATTCCCCTGAGCTGCGCAAAAAGGTCGAGATCCTCCTGCGTAAGGCGCATGTTAGTGTTGTACTCCTTCCCCTCGGGGCTTTTTACCTTTATCTCGATAATCGTGCCGTCACCGATGGCCTCCCGCCCGACCGCCTGCATAAACGGCATAAACTTCGGGTGGTTGCGCGTAAAGGTGTCCCATGCCCCTTTCATCTTCATTATCGCCGTAAAATCCATCATATCCGTCCCATCCTTTCTCAAAATACACAGCTTTCCATACCGCAAAAAGTACCGCCGGTATCAGCGATACTTTTTCGTCCACCTGTTCTATTGGAAATACGCCACGCCGGATTCGAATATCTTCATATCCTGCTCCCCGCAGATATTGATCGCCACCGAATCGCCGCGCCGCTCGACATGCGCCATCTTGCCAAGGCATCTGCCGTCCGGTGAGGTGATGCCCTCGACCGCCGCATAGGAGCCGTTGACATTCCACTCCTCGTCCATGAAAATACCGCCGTTAAAGTCCGCATACTGCGTCGCCACCTGACCGTTCGCAAAGAGCTTATCCATCCACTCCTTGGGTGCGACAAAGCGCCCCTCTCCATGGGAGGCCGGCGTCACATAGGTCTCCCCAAGCTCCGCAAGCCGCAGCCACGGGGATCGATTGCTCACAACCTTCGTGTAGACCATCTTGGAGATATGGCGGTTGACGGTATTGTAGGTCAGCGTCGGCGAATCCTCCTTCTGCCCCACAATCTCGCCATAGGGCACCAGCCCCAGCTTGATCATCGCCTGAAAACCGTTACAGATGCCGAGCGCAAGGCCGTCCCGCTCGTGCAGAAGCCTGTTCACGGCCTCCTTCATCTTCTCATTGCTGAAGGCCGTCGCGAAGAACTTCGCACTTCCGTCCGGCTCGTCACCCGCGGAGAAGCCGCCCGGGAACATGATGATCTGCGCCTGTGAAATCGCCCTCGTGAACGCGTCCACCGATTCCCGTATATCGTCCACCGTCCGGTTGCGGAACACCTTCGTCACAACCTCGGCGCCCGCACGCTCAAAGGCAATCGCGGAATCGTACTCGCAGTTCGTTCCCGGGAATACCGGAATGAACACCGTCGGCTTTGCCACTTTGTTTTTACAGATGTAAACCTCCTTCGCGTCATAGAGCTGCGTCTCTATCGGGCCGGAGGCTTCCCCGACTGACCGTGTCGGGAATACCTTCTCCAGTCTGCCGGTCCATCTGCTCAGCGCGTCCTCCATCGAAACGGCGGTCTTCTTGTACACAAAGCCCGCATTCTCCTCCAGAACCGTCCCGACGGCCTTATAGGAGACGCCACTCTTTGCCAGCGCGCCCATCTGATCCGCCGCGACCTCGGCAATGATGTTCCCCAGACCGTTCACGAACAGCTCATTTGCGTCCAGATCGCTGTCAAACTCCACACCCAGCCGGTTGCCGAATGCCATCTTCATCGCAGCCGGCGCGATTCCCTTGGAATCGAGCGCATAGGCGGCGACAATCGCCCCGTCCGCAATCAGCCGCGCGACCTTTTCATAGAGCGCCATCACCTTGTCGTACCTTGGCAGGTCATATTCGTCCTTCGCAATCTCAAATACGACAAGCCTGTCACCTGTCTGCTTGAGCTCCGGCGTCAGGATGTCCCGCTGCTTCGCGACATCGACTGCAAAGGAAACCAGCGTCGGCGGCACGTCAATATCATTGAAAGTTCCCGACATGGAATCCTTGCCGCCAATCGAGGGCAGCCCGTAGCCCATCTGCGCGTCATACGCACCCAGAAGCGCCGCGAAGGGCTGGCTCCACCGTGACGGCTCCTGCGTCATGCGGCGGAAATATTCCTGAAAGGTAAAGCGTATCTTCTTATAATCACCGCCCGCCGCGACAATCCTCGCCATCGACTCCGTGACCGCATATACCGCGCCATGATATGGGCTCCAGCTTGAAAGATACGGGTCAAAGCCGTATGCCATCATTGTCACGACGTCCGTCCTGCCCTTGAGGACGGGAAGCTTTCCGACCATCGCCTGTGTCTCCGTCAACTGATATTTCCCGCCATACGGCATCAGTACGCTGCCCGCACCGATGGAAGCGTCAAACATCTCCACAAGCCCCTTCTGGGAGCACACATTTAAGTCGCCCAGAGCATACAGCATCGCATCCTCTATGCGGCCCGCGCGCAGCGCCTTTGCGGCATCCTCGTCCAGCGCCAGCCTGTTAAAATAATTGTTCTCCTTCGCCGGTGTCTCGACATATACGTCCGTCTCCTGATGCGCGCCGTTTGTGTCGAGGAAGGCTCTCGACAGATTGACGATCTCCTTCCCTCGCCAGCGCATCACAAGCCGCGGCTCCTCGGTAACCGCCGCGACCTCTACCGCCTCGAGATTTTCCTCCGCCGCGTAGGCGAGAAACTGCGCCACGTCCTTGGGATCCACAACCACCGCCATCCGCTCCTGAGACTCGGAGATTGCAAGCTCCGTGCCGTCAAGTCCCGCGTATTTCTTGGGCACCTTGTCCATATCAATAATCAATCCGGACGCAAGCTCGCCGATGGCAACCGAGACACCGCCCGCACCGAAATCATTGCATTTCTTAATCAGCCGGCTGACCTCGGGACGCCTGAAAAGCCGCTGAAGCTTCCGCTCCGTCGGCGCGTTTCCCTTCTGCACCTCCGCGCCGCAGGTCTTAATGGAGCTCTCCGTGTGCACCTTGGAGGAGCCTGTCGCGCCGCCACAGCCGTCGCGTCCGGTGCGCCCGCCAAGCAGGATGATACTGTCATTCGGGTCGGAAGTTTCCCGAATAACATTCTCCCTTGGCGCAGCGCCCATCACCGCCCCGATCTCCATCCGCTTCGCCACATAGTTCGGATGGTAGATTTCCTTCACATATCCGGTGGCAAGCCCGATCTGATTGCCATAGGAGGAGTAACCGCCCGCCGCGCCGCGCACCAGCTTCTTCTGCGGGAGCTTCCCCTTGAGCGTATCCTCCACCGGCGCCGTCGGGTCCGCCGCACCGGTCACACGCATCGCCTGATACACATAGGAGCGGCCTGAAAGCGGGTCGCGAATCGCACCGCCAAGACAGGTCGCCGCACCGCCGAACGGCTCAATCTCTGTCGGGTGGTTGTGCGTCTCGTTCTTGAAGCTCACCAGCCACTCCTGCGTGACAACGCCGCTGCCGTCCTCCCTGTCAATCTCAACCGGAACCACAATGGAGCAGGCGTTAATCTCATCGGACTCCTCCATGTCCGCAAGCCTTCCGTCCTTTCTGAGCTTGCGCATCGCCATCAGGGCCAGATCCATCAGGCAGACATACTTGTCCTGCCGCCCCGCGAAAAGCTCCTCCCTCGCCGCAAGATACTTCTCATAGGACGCCTTGATGGGCGCCGTATAGTATCCCTTTGCAAATTCAACCCTTTTCAGCTCCGTCGCAAACGTCGTGTGGCGGCAATGGTCAGACCAGTATGTATCCAGCACCCGAATCTCCGTCATGGTCGGATTGCGCTTCTCCTCCGCCGCAAAATAGTTCTGTATATGTTGAAAATCCTTGAAGGTCATCGCCAGCCCAAGGGAATCGTAGAGCTCCCGCAGCTCCATCCCCCGCAGGTCCACAAAGCCCTCAAAAACCGCCACATCCGCCGGCTCGTCAAAAACCGCCGCCAGCGTCTCCGGCTTCACCATATCCGTCTCCCTCGAATCCACCGGATTAATACAATAAGCCTTTATCTTATCAAACTCTTCGTCGGAAATATTCCCTGTCAGAAGGTACGTGACCGCCGTCCGGATCATCGGCTCCTCGTCCTCCTTCAAAAACCGCACGCACTGTACCGCGGAATCCGCCCGCTGGTCAAACTGCCCCGGCAAAAACTCCACGGAAAAGCAGCGGCTGTCCTCAGGCATCTCAAAGCGCTCCCGATACAGTATATCGACCGGAGGCTCCGAAAAGACACAACGGCAGGCCTCCTCAAAGACGGCGTCCGAAATATTCTCGACATCATAACGGATGAATATCCTCAGCTTCCTCAGACCGCTGATCTTGAGATAGCTGATCAATTCCTCCTCAAGCTCTCTCGCCTTGACCGCAAAGGAATCCTTCTTTTCCACATAAATTCGCCTTACATTTCCCATTCAATGAATCCTCCGTATATTCTTCTCCCGGTTTCCGTAGGAAAAGCATGGCCTCATGCACCATGCTTTTGTTTGTCGGCATATGGCATATGCAATTGACATATGCCGTTGCATAGGCCGTTTATTCTATCACCATTCCCAGCGTACCCATGATATACTCAATCTCCCTGTCTATATCGTCCGCCGTCAGTCCCGTCGTCTGTGCCGTAATCTTCATGCCCTCTATAATATAGGCGATGTTCTTCGCCGCGGCCGCCGCGTCGTCGCATACCATCCATTCCTGCTCCACGCCGTCCCTGATCAGCGCCTCCAGTTCAGCGACATTCCTGTCGAACTGTTTTCTGACAGGGTTGTCATTTCCGGAGAGCTTATTCTCAAACAGATACTCGTACACCGCCACGGAAAGATTGTCCTTCTTCTTCAAAATCGCCTTCTTCTGACTGCTCAGATAAATCAGCATAATCTCGCCCGGCGTATCCGCCTTCGCGCCCGCCGTATCCATGATACCGGGGATTCCCTCGTACTCCTGCTCCAACACCGCCTCGAACAGCTCCCTTGTGCTCGAAAAATAGAGATAAAGCCCGCCCCGGCTGATATCGCACGCCTCCACAATATCCTTCATCGTCACCGTCCGATAGCCCCGCTCTTGGAACACCTCGCGTGCCCGCTCCACAATATAGTTCTTCTTCTGTATCGATTTATCTCCCATGTCACAACTCCCAATATATTTGTATATATTTAATACTCCAACGGCCGGATGCTCTCCAGAAGCTCCTTCATCTTCAGGATGAGCGCAAGGTATATGCCATTGCTGACTCCCTCCGACCAAACCGCTCCCTTGACATCCCCCTTCAGGATGTACTTCGACAGAATATCGCCCAGAACACTGATATCCTGCAGAGAGCAGGCGTCTATCACCCGATGCTCGTCCGCGACCGTCCTGATATTGTAGCGGGAAAGCGTATAGACGTAATTCCGATTGATGAAATCCGTAGCCTTTACCTCCTTCACAAAGCGAAGCAGCGTAGAGTCATACACCGGAACCGGCATGGAATTCTTCTCAATGCCCTCCCCGCTGTATATGTTCGAGGACGCCCCGCCGCTTGAGGATTGGAGCCACGGCAGAAACCGCAACAGCCTGACCACATCCTCCTGATAACAAATGACGATCTCCTCTCTTGAAAGTCTTGAGCTGTCGAGCATATAGGGTTCCTCCTCCGTACATTACTGTTCTTATTCTATCATAAAAACACAAAAAGTACAGCAAAAAACGTAAATGTTTTCACTTTAAATCGGGATATTTTATCATAAAATGCTTTTAACTTGTGATATTATTGGGAAAATACTATAATAGACATATAGCTTTTAAAGATAAGGAGACCGATACATGCGCTATTTTCTAAAACCGCTGTCGCTTTTGCCGGCAATTCTTATGATGTATATCATTTTCTCATTTTCCTCGCAGGACGGTGCCGCCAGCTCCAAGCTCAGCTACGGCGTATCCTTCGATCTCGTGTCCGCTGTTGACCGCACGCTGGATCTGGAGCTCACGCCCAAGCAGATCAACCGCTGCATCAACCGCATCCACTATTATGTCCGGAAGCTCGCGCATATCACAGAGTACTTCCTGCTCGCCGTGTCCATCTCCATCCCCATCTATGTCTACGGCATACGGGGCATCTGGATTGTCCTGACCTCCGGAATCCTCTGCATCGGCTTCGCGGCGCTCGACGAGCTGCACCAGTTTTTTGTTGCAGGACGCGGCGCCGCGGTAAAGGATGTGTTTATTGACAGCTTCGGCTCCCTGCTGGGTATTCTCTTCGTCCGCACCTTCGGCTATATCGCGCGAAAATGCATCGCCGAGCCGCTGGCCGCCCGCAGACAGCACTTCTGAATGCCGCAGCCCTCTTTATTCCGCCAGCAGGCTGTCTATCAGGGAGCGGGTCTTCTGATAGTCCTCTTTTACCTGCTGTAACAGCGGATCAATGTCGTCCCCGTACTCCGTCCGATTCCGAAGCTGCTCCGTCAGAGCGCTGACGGACTTGACAAGCGGTGTAAACGCGAGGTTCTGGCTGACGCCCTTGAGGGTATGCGCCGCGCGGAAGGCCTCCTCCACATTCCGCTCCTCCAAGGAGCTGCACAGCAGCTCAAAGCTCTTCTCATTCTGGAACTTTCCAAGGAACTTCTTGACTCTGTCGTCGTTTGCCAATCTGCCTATAATCTCATCATAGCTTGCGCCCATTGCAACATAACATTCTCTTACGGTCATCTTAATCCTCCATCCTTATTTAATCATTGCGTCCGCGTAGGAAACCTCCATCTCGGTCGCCTCAAACAGCTTGCTCTTTGCCATCTGGAAGCACTCCAGTATCTGCGGTGAGAAGGTCCCGCACTCTCCGGCCTCTATCATCCGCACTGCCTCGTCCACCGCGTAGGGCGCCTTGTACACACGCTTGCTGACCAGCGCATCATAGACATCGACGATGGAAACCGCCTGCGCCCAGATGGGAATGTCATCCCCGCCGATACCGTCCGGATACCCCTTGCCGTCATAACGCTCGTGATGCCATCTCACGATGTCATAGCAGTATCTGTAGAACTCGTTCTCCTCCTGCTTGAACTTCTCCAAAAGCTCACAGCCGTATACAGTGTGCTTCTTCATCTCCTCAAACTCATCCCTCGTCAGCTTCCCGGGCTTGAGCAGGATACTGTCCGGTATCGCAATCTTCCCGATGTCATGCAGCGCGGAAGCGTCTGACATCAGCCGTATCTTATCCTTCGTGAGCTTGTATTCCGGATGCATCCGCCGCATTTCCTTGAGCAGTATCTTGGTAAAATACTTCACGCGCTGTACATGCTCGCCCGACTCAAGGCTTCTGAACTCCACAACGGAGCTGAGCGCATTGATCAGGAAGTCGTTGCTCTTCTCGATAATCTGTCTGCTCTCCTCCAACTCCCTCGTCCGCTCCTCCAGCTTAATCTCGAGGTCAATCCTGTGCTGGAACAGCTCGATGATATTCTGCGTCCTGCGCATTACGACATTGGGCTGGAAGGGCTTGTAGATAACATCCGCCGCGCCAAGCTCATAGGCGCGCTCCTCGCTTATGGCCGTCGCCTCTCCCGTGATCATAATGACCGGTATCAGCCCGTAGCCGTTCTCCTCCATAAAGGCAAGCACATCCAGTCCGGACTTGTTCGGCATGATCAGATCCAGGAAAATCAGCGCAATCCTGTCGCTGTGCTCCTTGATTAAATTAATCGTCTCCACGCCGTCTGTGGCCTCCAGTATCGCATACTGCTCCTCGAAAATATCCTTCAGCAGCTCTCTGTTGATCTCCGCGTCATCCGCAATCAACAAAGTATCTTTCAACTTAATTATATCCTCAGCGTTGCTTGCATTTTCATTGGTGTGTATGGTCTCATTCATATCCTTGGTCTCCTAAAATAATGGTTTACAATAATTTCAAATAGATTTTAGCACTTTTCCGCGGGAAAATCAAGCTCATATCCCTCCGGTAAACACAGATATTCATAGGGTTTCTTCGCCCTCATTTCCCCTCGCGCTTCTCTCTACAGGCGGCCTTCCCGGTAGCCCGTCAGCATCCACAGCAGCTTCTCCACCTTCAAGGGCTTTGTCAGATGGCCGTTCATGCCCGCCGCCTTCGTCGCCGCCATGTCCTCCTCGTAGACATCCGCCGTCATCGCCAGTATCGGTATCGTCCCTGCGTCCGCCCTGTCCATCGCGCGGATTTCCCGAGTCGCCGCAAGCCCGTCCATCACCGGCATATGCACATCCATCAGAATGATGTCAAAGGTTCCTGGCGGGTTCCCGGCAAAGGCGTCCACCGCCTCCCTGCCGTTTGTCACCGTTGTCACGACGGCCTTCTCCTCCTCGAGCACATCCAGCGCAATCTCCAGATTCATCTCCACATCATCCGCCAACAGCACCTTCATGCCCTCCAAGGTGACTGCCCCCACCTCCTGCCGGCCGCCGGCCGGATGATAGCGCGAGAGCGCCTTAAACAGGACATCGACATCGATTGGCTTGGAGAGATGTGCGTTCATGCCCGCTGCCTTTGTGTTGCGGATATCCTCCTCATAGGCGTTTGCCGTCATGGCCAGTATCGGTATCGTCTTGGCGTCCGCTCTGTCCATCGCGCGAATGGTCTTGGTCGCGGTGATTCCATCCATCACCGGCATCATAATGTCCATGAGCACCGCATCAAACGTTCCCGGCGGGTTATTGGCAAAGGCGTCCACCGCCTCCTGCCCGTTCATCGCCGGCGTGATGATCACGCCCTCATCCTCCAGAATGCTCTCCGCCACCTCCAGATTCAGCTCGATATCCTCCACCAGCAGCACCTTCATGCCCTCCAGATCAATCGGGGCCTCCGCCTTGGCCGCCTTCGTCCCCGCCTCGGTATCGATATCGATCCAAAGCTCTATCGTGAAGGTCGTCCCGACATTTACCGTGCTCTCGACCGCGATCGTGCCGCCCATCAGATCCACAAACTGCTTGGTGATCGCCATTCCCAGTCCGGTTCCCTTGTAGGTGGTCCGCATCCCGTCGTCCTCCTGCGCAAACGCCTCGAACAGGTGCGGCAGGAACTCCGGCTTCATCCCCATTCCGGTGTCCGCAAGCTCAAATCGGAACAGCGCTTTTCCATCCGCGCTCTCCTGCTCCTGCACACGGAAATAAATTTTGCCGCCGTCCGGCGTAAACTTGACGGAATTTCCGAGGATATTGATAAACACCTGACGCAGATGCAGCTCGTCGCCGACGAGGAAGGAATGCTCCACCCCGTCAGTCTCCTCGATCAGCTCGATATCCCTTGTCGCCAACTGGCCGCCGATAATGGAGGTGCAGTTATCAATACAGGTTCTGAGGTTAAAGCTCTCGTGATTCACCTTGGTCTTGCCCGACTCGATACGGCTCATATCCAGCACATCGTTGATCAGCCCCAGAAGATGCTGGGAGGATCCGCTGATCTTTTGCAGACAGTCGTAGACCTTGTCGGGATTGTTCATATGCTTCAGCGCGATATCCGTCATCCCCATGATACCGTTGATCGGCGTCCGGATGTCGTGGCTCATGTGCGAAAGGAAATCGCTCTTGGCCCGATTCGCGCTGTTGGCCTCGTCCGCGGCAGTCCGCAACAGGCGGTTCGCCTCATCCTTCTGCTGTACCAGCCGCTTGTCCGCCCTTGCGACCATGGTCGTCACAATCACGATCACAATCATTATCAGGAAGATAACGGACAGCGCCGCGAAAAACCATATCGTCCCGTGCAGCAGCCGCATCGTGCTCGCGCCCAGCACCTCCGTCGGGACAAACAAAAGAATCTGCCAGCCCTGCGACGCGATGGACGCGTTCGCCACAAACCAATTCTGACGCTTCCCCTGCTCGTCGGTAAAGGTAAACTCAAGCGCGGTATTATGCCCCTGTTCCAACTGTGCAGTAAACTCCTCATAAGCCCCGCCGTGCACAATCGGATAATCCTGAAACGCGTTCAGAATATTGTAATCCTCTATAAAATTATTCTTATAGGTGTGTTTGTACAGTCTCCTCCCGTCCTTATTCACCAGATAGGTATAGCACCGGCCGCCAAAGCTGTTCACGGAGATTTTCTCTCGCATGGCCTCAATATCCACCGCGAACGCAAGATGCGCAAGCTCCCTGTCGCCGATCCTGACAGGAGCCTCCAACGGTTCCATAAATATAAAATAAGCATTCCCGGGTTTATGCGGAATTTCAGAAACAATCTGCTGCATACCGGACTCTGTCCGCTTGCCGGACGCCTTCTCCGACAGCAGCTCCGGCTGCGGCCAACGTCCGATGTTTCCGTCCGAAGAATAGTACCCCCCATCCTTGTCTATGGCAAGTACAATAGAATTTTGTTCGTCAATGAACTCTGATGTGGATGCAAGTACGGCAAGCAGCTCCTCCTCGGACGCAATCTCTGATGTCTTAACGATATACCGGCAGACCAAAAGCTGCTGGCAGGAATGCTCGATAATACCGTCAACAATCTCCGACGCCTTATCGGTAAACTCCACGATATGACTGCTCCGCTCCTCAAAAAGCCGCGTGTCCAGAAAGGACAGATATTGTCCCAATACAACCGCCAAAAAAACAACTGTCGCTACAACAAAGGCAATCAGTACGCCTGCCTTTTTATCTCTTCCGTTCATGTGGATCCCTCTTACAACAAACTGACTCTAGCACGGCGAAGTACTGCTCTCCGTGCCATTCATCATTTTAGCACACCGCCAATTGAAAGTCAACAACCCCACTGCTTCGCAGGGGGTATATGACCCTCGCGGCATTCGCCAAATGCTCATGCAAGCATGGCGCTTGGCTCATTGCTCGCGGAAATCAATCCGCCAAGCCCGAAAATTATAAAAAGCCGTAACAGTTCAGCCGGCGGTCTGCATCTTTCTTACAGACCGCCGGCTCCGACTTAAATCTTTTTGATTACCGTATCGAACGCCTCCAAACGGACCTTCTCCACGCCAAACTCCGTGCGAATGCTGCACTCCTGCGAGGTATCAGCGTTGTTGATGACAATCAGCGTCCTGCTTTCCGGATAGAACGCGCACTCCATATCCGCGTTGTCAGTCAGGTAATTGCCGCCAATGGCCTCCCCGCCGGCCTGCAGAATCAGATTCAGCAACAGCTTGGTGTTCGCATTGGTCACCTCGAAGGAGGACAGATAAATACCGTGTCCCTTCCCGAACGCGTTCACGGTCAGCAGCGGATTGTTCTCCTTGGCCGCAAGCACCGTCGCCCCGCCGTCCGTCAGATGACAGGCGGTCCTTGCAGGAATATCCGCGCCGGCCGGCATCACAGCCTCCGCCACCGTCTCGTCCACCTCAAACGACCATTTCCCGTGGCACACCCTGTCAATGATATCCTCGTCAACGCCGAGTACATGCGCCATTCTGAAATAACTGTCATAGCCCGCTACGGCGGAGGGCTCCCCGACGCCGATAAACGTGCCGCCCTCATATACCCATTGTGTGAGCGCTGTGACTACATCTGCATCCTTCCACGCGTCCGCACCGCTCCACGCACTTCCCGCCGCGCCCGCGTTGATCACAACATCTACATCCTTGAGCGCACCGCTCTTCACATCCTCAAAATTGATAAATCGGACCTCCAGCGGAAGCCCGCTGAGCGCCTCATTGATGTGAATCAAATCATGCATATAGGTCTCGTGGAAATGTCCCGACAGCGACCAGGAGCGCATACTGCCCCAGAAATGGAGCACCGCCACCCTCGTCCTGCAGTTGTAGGGCTTCCCCGCTTTGTGGAGCTCCTTGAGCTCCCTGAACTCGTCGGAAATCTTCGCGATATAGTCCACGAAATCCGGAAAATCCTGTACCAGATGCAGATACCCACCCAGACCGATACGGTCAATCGGGCAGCGCAGCAGCGCACGCCGCACGCTGTTCCAGTATTTCTTCGCATCCAGCGTCGGATTACCGCCCTCCATAAAGGTCGGTGCACCGCCAAGCCCTACCGGAAACAGATACGGATGGAGCCGCAGCTCATGGGTCTCCACGTCAACGCCCGAGCAGAGCCTCGCCTCATAGCCGGAGAACACACACTTGATCAGGCCGTCAAAGCCAAATTCCTTAAAGGTCGGCTTGTACGGCTCCACGCCCACCCAGCTGTCATCATAGAACACATAGGCTTTCTTCCCGTATTGATGTACGATGTCAATCAGCTCCCTGCCGAAATCCACCACAAACCGATTCACAAAGTCAATCCAGTCGGCTTTCTTCTTGTTGCCGGGCACATGGGTCACATGGAGCTTCCCCTGATTCACGAAGTCCTCCGCCGTCAGGCTGTAGCCGTTCTTCTCGGCAAAATTGTCGAGCATTCTCGGGCTGACCGTAAAGTCGTAGGAGGCCCAGTCGGAATAGAGCTGGCGGTTGCGCTCACTGCTTCCCCAAATCCATACGAAGTTATAAAACATAGAAGTAAACCGCACTACCGTCGTGTCGGGATGTGTCTCACACCACTTGGTCATCCAGTCCTTCATATAGGCCTGCGTCTCGGGATAAACCGGATCAATCTGCATCAGATGTTCCTTGTCCCAGTTGTTGGTCGTATGATTGTACATGGAAATCTCTTCCCAGATACGGTAAGCCAGAAAGCTCACCGTGTACCTGTGCCACGGCGTGATCCCCTCCAGCGTCACCGTCTGCGCATCCCTGTCATAGCGCCACCTCGCCGCATCGACCAGCGTGTCCGTCGTCCTGTCATAGACCTGCCAGTATTTCATCGAATCCGCGCTGTCATTCACGCGGAACTGCTCCTCAAAAAAATCCTCCATCAGCGCAACCGTGAGCGTCTCACCCACCGCGGTTCTTGGCTGCGTCATCAGGAATGTCTGCTGAAGCTTATCCGGATTCTGTTTTGCCCACTCATTGTGGTCGCGGATAATGCAGATTGTCGAGTAAATCCCGTAGCCCGCCTTGGTAATCTCGTCGGAGAGCACCGTACCGTCACTGTCCCGTATCACATCGGCGCCCCACTTGTCCGCAAGCTCCAATGTCAGTTTCTCAAATCCCGCCTCGCCTGGCAGGGTAAAGCTTCCTTTTCCCATCTTTCCACCTCTTATTCTATAATTGTGCCGATAGTCTCATATATTCAATGCCCTGCAGATTTCTGCCGCGCGCGCTCTTGTCAGCGCCGCCTGCAAATCCTCGTCCGCACGCACCACACCGAGCGCATACGCGGCGCGCACATAAGGAACGCAGTACGCCGTACACGCCGCGTCGAGCGCGCACGGCGCCTCCTCGGGCAGTTTTCTCCTGCTCCGATAGCCGCCCATGACAAGCGCGAGAAATTCCTCCATGCGCACCTGCTTCTCCGGCTCAAACCGCCCCTGCGGCGTCATGCCGGCGGGAATAATGCCGTTCTGGTATGCGCACTCCACCGTCCCCGCGTACCATTCATGCCCGACAATATCCTCATAAATATCGTTAAACACATTTGTCGGAAAGAATCGCGCCGTCTTGATCACCATGTCCAGCGCCTCCACACGCGTCAGCGTCTCGTCCGGTCTCTCCAAATCCGCAAAGAGCGCGGTGTCGCCCTCCGGATTCTGCACATGCCTGTACTGCTCGGGAATCTCAGGCAGCGCAATCGCTCCGCGCGCCTCCCAGACATCCGCGTCCGCGCGCATCAGGCCCGCCAGTCGGCGGTACGCATCGCTGCGCACTCCCTTTGTCTTTTCCAGATAATCCGCCACGACAAAGCCGGCCATCTTATACGCGCCGTAATCATTCGTATGCGTGTAATCCTTGGGGAAGAAGAACGGCTTGGCCGCCTCCAGTCCCTTTCCGATCACAAAGGCCATGCTCCGCCCATGCAGATCGACCACGGGAACCTGAAGCTCCTCCCCCAGCGCGATGCAGACGTCAGCATACTCCGCCAACAGATCATTGTACGTGCCGTCGTCCGCCTTCCACGTATTGCGCGCCAGCGGCGTGACAATGACAGGATACCCTCCGCGCTGCCGTGTCTCCTCAATATAGGCCGCAAGGCCGTCCCTGTAGCCGCCCTTTGCCTTGAGGTGCATCAGCTTCTGGTCATTGTGCCCGAACTGCATAAACAGGTAATCCCCCTGCTTGAAGTTCGCCTGAACAATGGCATAATGCCCCTCCGAGCGGAAGCTCTCAACGGTAAGTCCCGAATGCGCATGATTCGATACCGCGATTCCCTTATTGAGATACCAGCCCAGCATCTGGCCCCATCCGGAATAGCTCGTCCCCGGGGCATAAGGGTATTCCGCGGACTGGTCTGTCACCGTGGAATCTCCCGCTATGTAGAGCGTCGGGCAATTCACCTGCTCAATGTGCACGGTGGAGAGCCGCACCGCCTCCCCCAGCACCGCAATGTCAATGCTGCGCTTCTCGAACATACAGGTCTTGCCGCGCGGTATAATATCGCACACATTCAATAGGAAGCTGCATTCAACAGCGCCCTCCTCCGTCATACAGCCCTTATAGACCAGACGCCTTGCGCCCGCAAAGACAAGTATCTCACCCCTGCCATACAGCGTCAGCCGCACCTCATAATTGCCCTGCCGCTCCACATCTGCCTTAAAGCACAGCGGGATCAGCCGTCCCCCGTCCGCCGCAATCCGCCGGACAGCCGCCTGCGAATCCACATAGCAGCCGTGTTCATCCGTCAAGATCTCGGTCACCGTCTCGTCGCGGTACCAATACGGGACGTCAAAGCCCGTGTTCAGCTCCGCAAGCTGTAGCAGCTCCTCTTCCCGCCGATTCCTCTCCGTCACAAAGCCGTGGCCGCGCTGCCTGTCATAGAGCACGGCTTTGTCTCTGCAAAAGTCAAAGTCTTTCTTATACACTTATAACGCACCATCTTTCTGCAATTCATCCGACACCAGGATTTTGTCAAAGAATGCAAGTGCAAGGCCCTGTCCCCAGCCCTGTATCCAATCGCGCGAAATCTTGCGATAGCCGTCCGCGTCATTCATTACCGCCGTCCCGCCGGAGACATTCATCACCCTGCCGTCCGCGCTGACATTCTTGAGCAATCCCTGAATGGATTTGTTGATATACTTTGAATGTAACGGGTTCGCTCTGGAAACCATCGCCGCCGCGATGCCTGCCGACGCGGAAATCTCCTCGTAGGAGCTCTCGTCGTTCAGGATTGTCCTCCACAGGCCGTCCTGCGTCTGCAGCAGCTTGATTGCGGACAACTGCTCATTCAGCGAGCCTGCCACATCCATATACTTGGGGTACAGGTAGCACTTGGGAAGGATATCCCCTACCTGTGACATTGTGAACGCCGCCCACGCGTTGGCGCGTCCCCAGTAAAAGCCGGACATATGGTCCTTGTTAATGTTGTTATAGCCGTGATAGTACAAGCCCGTCGCAGGGTCTTGGAGATACTTGATGTGCCAGTAATACTGATTCAGCGCATCCTCGATAATGTCCTCGTCCGCAAGCTCCACGCCGACGCGCAGCAGAAAGAAGGCCGCCATAAAGAGCGTATCCGCCCAGCACTGCTCGGGGAAATCATTGTCCGCGGAAACGGTGTGCTGCAGCACATTGTCGCCAAAGCGCAGCGCATCCTCCCGAATATACTTAATCTTGCTCATCACGATATCCCAATACTTCTGCTCTCCGGTCGCCTTGTAGAGCGTGATCAGGCAGTGTCCCATCGCGCAGGCATTGACCGTCCATACCGTCGGAAGCCCCAGATCGATCAGCTCATCCACTCTGTCTTTCAGGAGCTTGAGATACTCCTCGTTTCCGGTCTTCTCATAGGCGTCGGCAATCCCGAAATAGGCTACGCCGCAGGGCCAGTCCCATGTCAGATCCATCTTCATTGTCCTTCTGACAATCCTGTCGATCACGTCCTCGATTTCCTTCTTGTCATACTCCAGCTTCAGCATAAATAAATCCTCCTTCTATTTTATAATATCATATAATAACCATATCTTTCCGTAACCTGCATGAACAGTATGCCCACGCGCACGAATTGTACCTGCTTCTGCGCACCCTCCCATAAAGTCCACAGGGCCAAAACCCCAAACCCCATGGGAAGACACGCAGCGGATCTCCCAAGCCCACGCCTTAATCTATTATAGCCCCCAACCGCTGTCGGGGGCTATAACTTTTTTTAAAAAACCATCGTTGTTTTTAGATTTTTACTGCGGAAGCTTTGTGCTCAGGCCTGAGTTGTACGCGGACAATCTCTCGTCGATAACTTCCTGATAACCTGCATCCAGATACTTCTGGCTCAGCTCGTCATACAGTGCGTCAAATTCCTCCGGTGCACACATTGTCAACTGATCTCTGTACTGCGGATACAGCTCCTCCTTCAGGATGTTGCCGTACTCGGTAACCGCGTCAAAGGATGTCGCGAAGTTACAGTCAGAGTTTGCAAGGTTCTTGTTGTACAGGTCGTTCTGTCCCTTGTAGTTTGCAAGGATGTCCTCATAGAAGTCCTGAGGAAGTCCCTGAGGCGTGATCGCTGCGATATCCTTCTCGATGTTGCCCAGCGTCTTGGAAGCCGTAACGATCATCCAGTAGTCTACGTTGTTGTTGTGGCCCTGCTGCTCTGCAAGACCGGTCTGGTCTGCTACAGCGACAGGAGTGTCACCGTCATAGTTGAAGTTCACGCCCTCAAGACCCCACTGCATTGTGAAGAGAACATCCTCCTGAGACATCCACTCCATGTACATCATGGCTGCCTTTACCTCGTCCTCGGTTGCGTCATGCGCAAACGCGGTCATGGTACCAAATACGTTGGTCGGACGGAAGGAGTTGTTGGAGCCCCACTCGTCATCCACTACAAGGTCGCTGCTGCATACCGCAACACCGAGCTTTGCATCCGGATTTGCGTCATAGAAAGACTTGAGTACATCCATCGTGGAGGAAGTATAGCCTCCCCACTCAAAGATCTTGCCGTTGATAAAGTCTGCCTGACCCTCAGAAGAGTCTCTCGTGTAATACTCGGGATCCTTGTAGCCCTTGTTGTACAGCTCGTTCTCGAACTTCAGCATCTTCTTCTGAGCCTCTGTGGAGAGCGCCGGAATCTGATAGTCGCCGGTCGTCGCCCAGGTTACCTCATCCTGCGGATAGGTTCTCCAGCCGTAGTTCTGGTCTGCGCCCGCGCCGGATACCTTGGTGCCTCCCGCCGGATGTTCAGAAATTCCAAGCTCTACCAGCTTCGCAAACAGCTCCAGTCTCTCTGTGTTTGTTGCGGGATAGCCGTCAAAGCCTGCTGCCTCAACCCAGTCCTGACGATACCAAGTAACAAATGTATAGTTGGTGTTACCGTAAGGCCTCATGCCCAGGCAGAGGTAGTCCTCGTCCGCAAGCTCTGTGTAGATGTCGATGCCGTTGTCCACCATGTTCTGATAGTAGGTCGGCGCGATCTGCTTTAACTGCTCCATGTCATACGGCTGCAGATAGCCCTCATTCTGCCATGTCGCGAGCTTGTCATAGTCATACTCCATCAGGATAGTCGGAAGATCCTGTCCGGTTGCAAGCAGCGTGTAGTCCGTCATAACATCGCTTCGGGTGATTGCAACGTACTCAACCTTGATATTGTACTTGTCGCCGAAGTTCTCCTGTACCCAATTCGTCCAGTAGTTGTTTACTACGTCGGAGCAGCCGTTTCCAGCGTCGCCGCGGTCATAAACCGGAATCTGCAAGGTTACCTGGTTCTCGAACGGTACAAAGCCGTCAATGCCTGCCACCGCACTGTCAGCCGCCGTATCTGCCGGCGCTGTCGTGTCAGCGGGCGCCGTGGTGTCTGTGGAAGTGCTTGCCGAGGTATCAGCAGGCGCTGTCGTATCTGCCGCCGGCGCTGTCGTGTTGCTGTCTGAATTGCCGCCGCAGCCCGTCAAAGCGCCCATTACCATCGCGCCTGACAGCATTACCGCTGCAGCTCTCTGAAGAGTTTTCTTCTTCATAATGAAATTCCTCCTTAAATAAAAATTAATATAGTTTATATGTACCCCCTGACGCTAAAAGTGCCATTGTCGCCTTCGGCGCCATTGTCACTTTCAGCGCCAAGGGGAAACTACCTAACCCTTGACCGCTCCGATCATCGTGCCCTTTACAAAATACTTCTGTAAGAACGGGTAGATAATGATAATCGGCACGGTAACGAACATAATGCTCGCCGCCTGCAGTACCTCGGGCACGGACTGGCTCGCGCCGCCGGTGTCCGCCAGCGATGCGGTCTGCGCCTCATTTGCGGACGCCACAAGCTGGTACAGCTTATACTGAATCATCTTCAGCTCTGATGCTCTGGTATAGTACATGTTGTCAGAGTATGAGTTCCAGCGCCCTACCGCGTAGAACAGAGACAGCGTCGCCAAAATCGGCTTGGACAGCGGGAGCACAATCTTCCACAAAATCTGGAAGTTGCTCGCACCGTCAAGGAACGCGGACTCCTCCAAGCTGTCCGGTATCGTGTTCTGGAAAAAGTTCTTCATGATCAACATGTTGTACGGCGAGTAGATCAACGGCAGAACCAATACCCACCATGTATCCAAAATATGTAAGTCCTGATACAGCAGATAGCTGGGAATGATACCTGCGCCGAAGTACATCGGAACCATCAGCAGGAAGGTGATCACCTGCTTGCCCTTCAAGCGCTTCTTGGAGAGCGGATACGCCGCACAGGTACAGACAATCATGCCCAAAAGTGTAAATATCAATGTGATGCCTGCGGAGAACACCATGGAATAGGTCATGGAGTCGTCCCCAAACACTCTCTTGAACGCGTCAAACGTAATGTCCTTAGGCCAGAAATATACGGACTTTGCCATAACCGCAGTATTTCCTGATATGGACTTCACCGCCACATGAAGGAACGGCAGTACGCAGGTCGCGCACAGCAGTACGATCACCGCCATCATTATAAAATCACTGACACGGAATTTATTTACGGCATGCTCGCCGCCGGAAGAAACGGTTGCTTCCTGTTCTTTTTTCGCCATTGTGCCACCTCCTATAATAATCCGTCTTCGCCGAGCTTCTTCGCGATTCGGTCAGATATCAATACCAATCCAAGCCCGACCAGAGACTGGAACAGGTTCGCCGCAGTCGCAGGGCTGAACTTGCCGTTGCTGATACCTCTGTTATATATGTATACCGCGAGCTGGAACTGGAAATCCGTTACCTGGGTGTTGCCCAGCGCCGTCAGACGCTCCAAATTGCTTCCCATAACCTTGCCGAGGTTCATGATCAGCAGGGTGACAACCGTGCTCTTGATGCCGGGAAGCGTGATGTACCACATCCTCTTCCAGCGGTTCGCGCCGTCGATCATCGCCGCCTCGTACAGCTCGCCGCTGATGCCGGTGATGGCTGCCAGATAAAGGATGGTGCCCCACCCCATCGTCTGCCATACGTTGATCAGCAGATAGGTTACGGCCCAGTGCCATTTCTCCGTCATAAACGGGATACCCTTCTCGATAATCCCCGCGTTCATCAGCGCGATGTTCACCAGACCGGTGCTGGGACGGAACATCGTGTAGGCCACGCTGCCGACGATCGCCCATGACAGGAAATGCGGCAGATACAGAATGGTCTGCGCCACCTTCTTAAACCGCGCATAGCGCAGCTCGTTCAAAATCAGCGCCAAAATAATGGGCATCGGGAACCCAATCAGCAGATCCAGCAGATTAAATATGATGGAATTGCGCAATGCCTTTGTGAATTCCGGATCCGAAAAAATCTTCTGGAACATGCCGAAGCCGACCCACTCGCTGCCCGCATACCCTCTGATGGGCTTGTAGTCCATAAACGCCATCCGCATACCGGGATACGCCGCGTAATTGAACACGAACACCATAATCAATGGGAATAACAGCATCACATAGAGCTGCCAGTCTCTCTTGAGAGCGCTCTTCCAACTTGTCTTGGTGATAACCTTGTTACCGCCGCTCTTCGCTTTGCCCATAATCATCCTCTTTTCTTCGTTTATTTTGCATAGATTCATGCTCACTATAGATATATTATTATACAATTTTTCACGAATGTCTAAGCAACGAGAATCTAATACTATGCAATTCCGACCATTTATGATATACTCTTTTCAGGGACAGGCTATCGAAATGCATAGTATTTTACTTTTTTTACTTTTTTTATTATACATTTTGACTGGTAATCCTCCCGTTTTTTACACTTTGTTCAAACTTTATTTATTTTTTTGTCTCAATTTTTTTCGTATTTTTTTGAGATTTTGGTTATTTTTGGTTGTTCGCCCTCACGGCGGATTGAAGGATTTAAAAAGAAAGGCAGGATACATATGGCAAAGCCCAAGAATGATGTCGCCGAATACAGGAGCTACTATCTCCCACCCGACTTCCCCGTGCTGCTGCTGGCGGGCGAGCACTGGAAGATTTCAAGCACGCCCAGCAAGCATCTGCACTTCCACAACTGTCTGGAAATCGGCATCTGCCACTCGGAGAGCGGGTATATGGTGTTCAATGGAAGAGAGCCGCTGCGCTTCCAGGAGGGCGATATCACCTGTGTGCCGCGCAACATTCCGCACACCACCTACAGCGCGCCCGACACCGAGAGCCGCTGGTCTTACCTGTTTCTGAACACACAGGAGCTGTTTCGGCATATTGCCCCCAACATCCGCGGCTTTGACCTCTCGCTCAGCGCCTACAGGACATACAAGCACATTTTAAGCCGCGACAAATACCCCCGCGTCTATGAGCTGGTGACGATGGCCATCCGTGAAATCGAGGGGCAGGCGCCGCATTATCAGACAAGCGCCATGGGGCTTCTGCTTTCCTTATGTATTGAGCTACACCGGATTCAGAGCGCAGGCGGACAGGAGACGCACCCGACCGCCCAGCCTCCCGAGAACGCCTTGGTGATCTCCCCCGTGCTGGATTACATAGAGGACCATTACGCGGAGCAGTTTGATATGAACTACCTCGCCGACATCTGCCGGCTGAGCCCGACGCATTTCCGGCGTCTGTTCCACTCGATCATGGGAGCAAGCCCGCTGGAATTTCTCAACAGCACCCGCATCAGCAAGGCCTGTGACCTGCTGCGCAGCACCGAATACTCTATCCTGGCCATCTCCGAGATGGTGGGCTTCCGCTCGGTGTCGAGCTTCAACCGCCATTTCATGGAAACCATGCAGACGACGCCGCGCAATTACCGCAACGAGACGCTCTGGGCGAAGGAGAGTCAGGAAAAGCTGTCCATTCTCGAGTACACCGGATGGATGTATCCCGAGAAGTGACAGCCTGTCCTGTTCCCGTCTGTGCGGATGTTTCACCCGCAGTTCTCGACATAATTGTATTTGAGCCAGTTCTTGCAGAGCTGCATCCACTGCTCGCACTGCGGCTCAATCTCGACCATCGACGGCATAGCGGTCTCCTTGGTCGCAAGGGAATACCCATGTCCGCCGTGCGGGAACACATGATACTCAAAGTTCACGCCCGCCCGCCGCAGCGCACAGGCAAACAACAGCGAATTTTCAAGCGGCACTGCGCCGTCCTCAAAGGTGTGCCACATAAACACCGGCGGCATCTGATCCGTCACCTGATTCTCAAGGCTGAGCTTCGCCTCCAGCTCGGGCGACGCCGCCTTGCCCATCAGGTTGACAAAGGAGCCCCTGTGTGCGAACTCGCCCGCGGTGATGACCGGATACGCCAGTATCAGGCCGTTGGGCCGATAGCTTTCCCTGGAAAGCCCCGCCGCCTTCTCCAGCCAGTCCTCCTGCCAGAAGCAGCCGAGGCTTGCCGCCAGATGCGCGCCCGCCGAGAAGCCCGCCACCAGAATTTTGTCCCTGTCGATCGAGTACGCGTCCGCATGCTCCCGAATATAGGCCGTCGCCTTGGCAAGCTCCAAGAGCTCCTGCGGGTGCTCCACGCCCTGCTTGGCAATGTCATACCAGAGCACCGCCGCGTGGCAGCCCGCCGTGAGGAAATGCAGCGCGATCGGCTCCCCCTCGCGCACGGAGACATGCTCATAGCCGCCGCCCGGGCAGACCAGTATCAACGGGCGCTTGCGCTCCCCGTAGGTCTCCGGATAGCTGTCCTGTATGTAGAGCGACAGCGACGCCTGCACGGAATTTGCGATTTCTATTTTCACGGTTTCACATTTCATTCAATCTGCCCTCCGTTTTGTCAATCCAGATGGAATACCGTCTTGAGGTCGATGGAAACCGGACTGTTGTCGGGATTGGTCTCCATAATGTCCGCCATGTAATCCCACCATTTGCGGTTGATGGCGGTGTCCGCGCCCTTCGCCCACTTTTCCTCATCCTCAATCTCGATATAGCCGAACAGCGTCAGCGTCTCTTTATCAAGAAAAATCGTGTAGTTCTTCCCGCCGTGCTCGTGAATCATGTCCTTCATCTCCGGCCATAACAGGTTGTGGCGTCTCTCGTACTCCTCCTCCTGTCCCTCAAACAGCTTCATCTTAAATCCTTTTACCATGTCTTCATGCTCCTTTCTGTTATTGCGGTTCCTTTATAATAACCTTCGCCGTCGCCTGCGGCGGCTTATGGTCACCACCATGCTCCGTCCGGTACGCTTTGATAAGCGCCTCAAATTCCCGCCCGAACTTCTCATATTTTGTCACACCTACGCCGCTGATCTGCAGCATCTCCTCGCGGTCTGCCGGAAGATAGGCGCTCATCTCCCGCAGGGTCTTGTCGGTAAAAATAACATATGCGGGCACTTGGAGGCGCTTTGCCATACTGTTGCGAAGCTGCCGCAGGCTCTCATACAGTACCGGATTGTCGGAGACTGCCCGCGGTGACGCAGCCCGCATTGCGGGCGGCTCCGATAGCTGCGCCGCAAGCGGCGGCAGTTTTGTCCTCTCATGGGAGCTATCCGCCTCGGAATGCTTCGCGGCCTTGGAGGCCTGCAAACAGTTCCCGCAGCTCCCGCAGAACCGTTCAGCCTTCTCCCCAAAATAATTCAGCATAAATCTGCGGTAGCAGTATTTGGTATGGCAGTAGAAGGTCATCTGCTTCAGGCGCTCCCTGTCCTTTTCCAGCACGTTTGCGAGCTCCACCGCGCTCAGCTCCTCATTCTCACGGTTGTTCTCTATAAAAAACTGGTTGATGTAGACATCCTTGGGGCTGTACAGCAGATAGCAGCTCGCCTTCTCCCCGTCGCGCCCTGCGCGCCCCGCCTCCTGATAATAGCTCTCCATGTTCTTCGGCATATTATAATGGACGACAAAGCGTACATCCGGCTTGTCAATCCCCATCCCAAAAGCGTTCGTCGCCACCATAAGCCTGCTGCGGTCATAGGTAAACGCCTCCTGATTGCGCTGCCGCTCCTCGTCAGGCATCCCCGCATGGTACTTCGCCACCTCCAGGCCGCGCTCGCTGAGCAGCTCATAGACCTCCTCGACAAGCTTTCTGGTAATGCAGTAGATAATCCCACTCTCGTCGTAGTGCTCCCGCAGGATTCTGTGCAGCTCCGCATTCTTGTCCTTGGATTTCTTTACATAGAAGAAAAGGTTCTTCCTGTCAAAGCCCGTCGTCACAAGCTTCGGCTCGCGGAGCTTTAAAATGCGCACGACGTCGTTCTTCACTTCCTTTGTCGCCGTCGCGGTAAACGCGCCCACAACGGGACGCTTGGGAAGCCGCTCTATAAACTCAACGATCTTGAGGTAGCTTGGACGGAAATCCTGTCCCCACTGCGATACACAGTGCACCTCGTCCACGCTGACAAACGAAATATCGGCGTTGCATGCAAAGCCCAGAAAGGACTCCGTCATCAGCCGCTCCGGCGCGACATAGATGATCTTGTATTTTCCCTTCCTGGCAAAGTCGAGCGCCTTGAAATACTGCCCCTGCGTGAGGGAGCTGTTGAGATAGGCCGCGTAAATGCCCGCCTGATTGAGCGCCGCCACCTGGTCCTTCATCAGGCTGATCAGCGGCGATACCACCAGCGTAATGCCGTCAAACATCAGCGCGGGAATCTGATAGCACAGGGACTTGCCCGCACCCGTCGGCATAATGCCAAAGACGTCCTGCCCCGCAAGAAGCGCATCGATCAGCGGCTCCTGTCCGTCCCGAAAGGCGTCATAGCCGAAATATGTATGCAGGACCTCGTATTTATCTTGATTGTTCATCTTGGTTGTTTACAGCCTCCTCATTTCTGTGCATGTCCCCTGCGCATGCTGCGCATGGGAAATTCGTTTCCGGCCTTGTAATTCACTGCCTTGCGCAGCTTGGCCTTCAAACGCTGCAGCGCGTTGTCCGTGGACTTCTCATCCCGCCCCAGAACCCTTGCAATCTGGGAGTACGCCATCCCCGTTATATAGAGATCGAGCACCTGCTTCTCGAAGCTGCTCAGCTCCTTCTCGATAATCGCCTCGATGTCCGCGACATTCTCCTTATCTATCAAAAGCTCCTCGGGATTGGTCTCCATCCCCGAGGCAAGCACATTGGCAAGCGCAACGCCGCCCTCATGGTTCTCGTCCTGCGCCACGTCCGCGTACAGCGACACATAGGTGTTCAGCGGCGCGTGCTTGGCCCTGCGCGAGGCCTGCACCGCATTGTACATCTGCCTCGACACGCACAAGTCCGCAAAGGTATAAAAGCTCGCGTCCCTGCCGGCGTCATAGTCGCGCACCGCTTTAAAAAGACCTATCATGCCCTCCTGTATCAGGTCGTCAGAATCCGCGCCCAAAATATACATGGACTTCGCCTTCCTGCGCACCAGATTTTTGTACTTCTCCATGATATAATCCGTGACCGCGGCTTCGCCCTGGCGAAGCCGGTCTATCAGTTCCTCGTCCGTCGCATCCGCATATCGCTGCATAACGCCTCCCATTGCCGTTCCATAATCATTCCGTGACATAATTTATCCATGCTGAAGCAGGCTTATGATAATCCTGCCCCGCGCTGCTGCCGTACCACCTCATACGCGAGCACGCCCGCCGCCACGGAGGCGTTCAGCGAATCGATATCGCCCTTCATCGGTATCGAAGCCACATAGTCACACTTCTCTCGGACAAGGCGGCTTACCCCCTCGCCCTCGTTTCCGATCACAAGCCCGATGGCGCCCTTCAAATCCAAGTCGTACATCGTCGTGCCGTCCATATCCGCGCACACAAACCACAGGCCCTCCTTTTTCAACTCCTCAATCGCTCTTGCGAGATTCGTCACCTTCGCCACCGGCGTATAGTTCAGCGCGCCCGCCGAGGCCCGCGCCACTGCCGCTGTCAGCCCCGCCGCGCGGTTCTTGGGGATAATCACGCCATGCGCGCCCGCCAGATTCGCCGTCCGGATAATCGCGCCGAGATTGTGTGGGTCCTCGATATTGTCCAGCAGGAAAAGAAACGGCGGCTCGCCCTTCTGCCGCGCCCGCGCCAGAATATCCTCCACCTCTGCATACGCATACGCCGCCGCATAGGCAATCACCCCCTGATGCTTCCCCGTATCGCTCATTTGGTCGAGGCGCTCCTTCGTCACGAACTTTATCGTCGTATCGCGCTTCTTCGCCTCGCGCTTGATCGTCTGTATCGGCCCGTCCTGCAGCCCGTCCTGAATAAAAAGCCTGTCTATCGGCTTTCCGGAGCGGAACGCCTCCGTCACGGCATTCCTGCCCTCTATCGTAAATTCCTCGTATCTCATTTTCAACTCCACTGCTCCCCCGCCGCCATATCGCCGCTTCCTGTTATAACAGCGCATGTCATATCCTTGCCGCTACAGCTCTATCCCGAGAATATCCAGCGCTTTCCTCACCAGCTCCAGTATCCGCGGCACATCATCCGTCAGAAAAAGATACCCGCAGACTGCCTCAAAGCCCGTCGCCTTGCGGTAATCGGAGAGCGACGCGTTCTTCGCAGAGGAATTGAGCTTCGTGTTCTTCGCCCGACGGTATGTATCCTGCTCCTTCTCTGTCATTCTATCATACAGCGCCTCCGCCATCCTCGCCTGCGTCTGCGCACAGACAATCTGCGTCGTGTGCTTATGGAGCGTGTTTGCCGCCCGCTGCCCCTTCTCCACCACCAAGGTCCGCACGATGATCTCAAAGACCGCGTCCCCGACATAGGCCAGCGTCAGCGGCGAGTAGGTTCGGATATCGACCCCGCACGCGCCAAACTCCCTGTGTATTTGAGAAATCATGCTTTCTTCCATTTGACGCCCTCGCGGGTATCCTCCAACACAATACCCCTCTCCAACAATTCGCTGCGAATCGCGTCCGCGCGCGCAAAGTCCTTCTCCTTCTTCGCGGCCTTCCGCTCCTCGATCTTCTCCAATATATACTGCTCCGTCGCCGCGTCAACGCTGTTGCGCGCCTCCCTCGCGGCGTGCGCGGTCGTCAAATCCAGCGACAGCACCTCGTCAAAGCTCTCCGCCAGCGCGCGCTTGGTCGCGTCCGAGATATCCGCCTTGAGCATATCGTAGAGCACCGTCACCGCCATTGCGGAGTTCAAATCGTCGCAGAGCGCCGCCTCGAACCGCGCCCGATACGCCTCGTACTGCTCCCTGTCAGGCTCCCCGTCCCGCTTGAGGCTGCCGATTCGCTTCACCAGCTTCTCGTAGGCCGCGCCCATGTTGTCGAGCGCCTCATAGGAAAACTCCAGCGGCTTGCGGTAGTGCGACTGTAAGCAGAACAGGCGGTAAACCAGCGGGTTATAGCCCTTCGACTCCAACAGCGACACCGTGAGGAAGTCCCCCTTGGACTTGCTCATCTTTCCCGTCTTGTCAACCAGATGATGCACATGGAACCAATAGTTGCACCATTTATGTCCCAGATACGCCTCACTCTGCGCGATTTCGTTGGTGTGGTGCGGGAAAATATTGTCAACGCCGCCGCAGTGGATATCCATGTATTCGCCCAGATGCTTCATGCTGATGCAGGAGCACTCGATATGCCAGCCGGGGTAGC
>JAMPFV010000015.1 GCA_023664265.1 Roseburia sp. | reverse complement strand
CCTTATCCCTCCAAAATCTTATTTTCAATTAATTTCAATTGAACTGATACTTCGCGACATAGCAGTTAATTTGGATATTGCCGTCGAAAGTCTCTGCCTTTGTATTGCGGTTAAAGGTATATGTAATGGCGCTAATTTTTTGACAAAACCCTGTTCCCGAGGCCGCCGTCCTTGGCGATGGGATTCTCGGCGCACATGACGGCCTTCAGGTCCGGCAGGCCGGACAGCGGGGAGAGGTCTGTCACATAGTTGTCGGTGATGTCCAGAAACATCAGGTGTCGGAGGTCTGCGGCGAAGGCGACGTCGTCAAGGCCTGTTTCGGACAGATACAGCTCCGTCAGATTCGGGTAGTATTGGAAGATATCCGTGTGCTGCGAGAGGTCGAAGTTGTTGGCATCGCCGGCATTATAGTCCCACTCTCCGTTGACGAGGGCCTTGAGGGTGGTGTTGCTCATGTTTAAGGAGGTCAGGCTCTCGTTGAACGTCAGGTTTTCCACGTCAAATCCGGTAGTGCAATCGTCAAGGTTCAGCTCTTTTAAGTTTGGAAGCTTTAACAATTCTTCCACATTTCCCCAGATATAGCTGTCGGTCATATCAAGGACTTCCAGATTCGTCAGGCTCATAAGCGGTTCAATCGCGCCGGGATCCAGTGACATGTCGATCAGGTTCAGCCGCTTCAGCTTGGTAAGGCCGGAGACGGCGGAGAGGTCGTTTGTGTAGACATCCCGGATGGACAGCTCCTCAAGTCCGGCAGCGGCGGCGAGTCCGTCAAAGTTGTCATAATTTCCGATGGACAGGCGCTTGAGCTCGGGCATGTTGGAGAAGTCCGGAAGCTGAGATGGTTCATCAAAGGAGTAGGAGATGAACAGCGTTAAATCTGACAAGCGTGTCATTTCTGAGACGACGGCGTAATCGGTTATCTGAGCGTTATGGCTCAGATTCAGCTTGGTCAGCGTGTCCTTGCAGTCATTCAGTGCATCCGGCTTTTTCACCTCGCTGTTTTGAATGGTCAGCTCCGTCAGGCCGGACATGCCGGAGACGAAGCCGATGTCCCTCAGCTTTTGGGAATCGATGGAGAGCTTCTCCAGCCATGGCATGTCGTAGAGCACCTGAAAGCTGTCGATGGTATCCCCGTCGGTGATTTCCAGAGAGGTAAGGTTTTCGAGGGCGGAGAGCGGGCTGATGTCTGTCAGGTACCAATTTCCGTCCACCGACAAATGGGACAGGTTGGTGAAAGCCTCTATTCCAAACAGACTGTCGCTGAATATATTCATGGAGAGATACAGCGATTGGAGCTGTGCAGGGTCTGTTATCTCGGCAAGCTCCAGAGGAGAGTTGGCGCAGTGCAGCTCCCGAAGCCGCCACAGCCCGTTCAAGTCGGTGCGCTCCAATTCCTCCCGTCCCAGATCCAGTACCTCCAGATTGGGGAAGCAGCGCAGATCGGCGGTGTTGAGGGAGGATACATTGTTGTAGAAGAATTTGCCGCTTCGACCGTTGTCCAGTGAATACTCGATTACCTGATAATAGTAGTCGCTGTCGTACAGCTTCAGGGAGACGACCTGCGCAAGCTCGTCCGCGCCCACGAGAAGGTAGTCCTTGTCAAATACCTGACTGATAAACTGCTGCCACATTTCCGACTCGGGAAGGACGGCGCTGAGCGCCATGGACTGTCCGGATTCGGAGGCTTGCCGGATTTCATCCTTCTTGTCCTCCAACTGTTCATCATAGCCCTCCGGAGCGGGAATCGTGTTGGGTTTCCAGACATCATACGCAGGAGTCTTGTTGGTGCTGTTCATCAGATCGGGGAGCAGGATGCCGATTGTGGAGAGAACAATGGCGACAGCCGCAATCAGCTTCCACTTGGTGTATTTGTCGAGAGAGCCGCCGGAGGCTTTCTTGTGCGGTGCGGCGGCATGGTCCTCATCATAGGAGTAGGCGCCGGGCTTGGCCTGTTGCGGCGATTTCTGATATACGCCGGGAGCCGGGGATGCGCTGCCTGATGCAGGGCTGCCGGCGGGAGCAGGGGATATGCCGCCTGATGCAGGGCTGCCGGCGGTAACAGGGTGTGCGCTGCCGGCAGTGTATGCGCTTGAGAGCGAGGAGGCTGCGGAGATACAATAGCCGCAGGAGCTGCAGCGCAGGCTGCCGTCCTCGTTTTTCATTTTACTTCCGCAGATAGGGCATTTGGTCTTTTTTGGTCTCATGGGTTCCAGTCCTTTCTCAATATAAATCAGTGCTCAATATAAATCAGTTCTTAATTGCAGATCATTACCAAGTATAACATATCTTACGGCAAAAGACAGCAATCTTTTTGAAGGACACATCTGAAACCGTATAGTGGAGTAGTACGGGGAGCGCGTGTGGTGAACTGTTGTTGACTTGACGAAAGGGATGAAAAGAAGCTTGTGCGGGGAGGGCGGTTGTGATAAAATAATGCCAAGCAAAGAAACAATTCTAAGATTCATAAACATCTTAAATTGAATTTGAGACGTGTCAGGAACTGAGTGTACCCAGGACGGATATTTCCGCGCGGCTGATGAAGAAGTTCTCCTTGGAGGAGGACGCGGCCGAGGCATATCCGGGGAAGTATTGGCGGTGCGATCAGCGCTGATTTCAGGCGGAAGGAACAGTAGTTATTGCGCGCCGTCTCGGCGGTACCGAGCCGTGGAACAGCGCGGGAACGGAGGGAAAATGAGACAGTTGGACAGTAAGATTTGCAGGGCGGTTCAAATCCTGTGGATTGACCGCGACCTCGACAAGGGCGCGGAAGCGATGCGGCTCTTCGAGGAGTCGGCGGCAGAGGGCAACGCGGACGCGTATTATTTTCTGGCGCGCTGCTATGCGGGCGAGAATTATGTGGCTGTCGGCTTTGGCTTTCCGGAGGACGACGCGAAGGCGTATGCGTATCTGGATAAAAGCATTGAGCAGGGAAGCGCGCTCGGCATGTTCGCGGCGAGACGTTTTGGCGGCTACAAGCCCAAGGGGGGCACCTTTGTACATGAGCCGTACCACTCCTCCAAGGAGATTTGGGACGAGGTGTGCGGCATTGCCGAGTCCGGCGAGCTTTTTACAAAATATCTGGTGGCAAACGCCTATTATTATGGAGACGTGGCGAAGCTGCTGGAAGTGGATTTCAGTCATGTGACGACAAAGCAGCAGCTCGACGCGCAGTTCAGAAAATGGGCTGAAATCGCGATGAAGATGTATGATGAGCTGATAGCGCAGAACATGGTGATGTGCATCGGCAATTACATAGACATTATCACCTGCGGGGATTACGGTGTGCCCAAGAATGAGAAAAAGGCGAGGGAGCTGAAGCACATCGGTGCGGAGAAGGGGGATCCCTTCTATATGATAAAGGTCGGACAGGAGTATGAGGAGACGCAGCCGGACAAGGCAGAGGAGTACTACCGGCGCGCGCTGGAGCGCAATTATCCGCTCGCGGGCTATTATCTGGGGAAGCTCCATACCTTCGGGGGGAAGCTTGCGCGGAATATTTCCATGGCGCGGGAGCTGTTTGAAAGCTGTCTGGCGGCGGGCGAGGAGAAGGTCGGCTGCAATAACCGCTTGGGGGAGATTTACTTCTATGGCGGCGACGGCGTCCCTGTGGATTATGACAAGGCCTTTCGCCATTTGCTGGCGGCGCATGACGGGGGAAATTATTGGGGCTCCGACATGCTGGGCACCTGTTATCTCAAGGGCTATGGAACACCGGTCGATTACGCCAAGGCGCGGGAGGAGCTGAGCCGCTATAAGGGCGAGACGCTGTCCGCTGTCGGTCTGGGCGAAATCTACGCATACGGACTCGGCGTTCCGGCGGACATTAAGACGGGCATGAGCTATTGGAACAAATTTCCCAACCACTCGGCGGTGGTGGAGCATAAGAAGAATTTCAGGAAAACGCTGTTCGGGTGGAAACGGATACAGTAGGGATGAAACTGTTTAGAAAATTCTATGCAATTGGCAAAAGATGGTGTATAATTAATGCATACTTGTTGAAAAGTCAGAAAATACGTCGGACTGCACCTGAAAAAGAAAGGAGAAATGGGTATGTATAAGATTATCACAATGGAACGTCAATATGCGAGCGGCGGCAATGAGATTGGGCGTCGCATCGCGAAGAAGCTCGGGATTGCGCTGTATGACAGGAACATTCTGACAGAGGCGGCGCAGCGGCTGGAAATCCCGCCAATCTATATTTCCGATTTGGAGGAGACCGCGCCCGGAAGCATTATCTTTAACCTGTCCAAGACCGCGCTTGGCGGCATAAGCAAGAAAAATTCAAATCTCTCGATGGCGGAGAAGCTGTTTCTGGAGGAGAAGAAGATCATTGAGGAGATTGTGGAGAAGGAGGACTGCGTGATTGTCGGGCGGTGCGCGTCGTACATCCTGCGGGAGCGCGAGGACTGCCTGAAAGTGTTTGTGCACGCGGACAAGGCGTACCGGTTACAGCGCGCAATCGAGACCGAGAATGTGAAGCAGAATGAAGCCGAGGAAGTGCTGCGCAAGACAGATAAGCGGCGGAGCGATTTCTACAATACGCACACCGGACGGACATGGGGCGACATGCAGTATTTTGACATCTGCCTGAACAGTAAGAATCTGGGGATTGACAACTGCGTGGATATATTGGCCGCAGCGATGAACCGATAAGCGATTTCTCATCGTGGTGACTGCGCAAAAGAGCTTTGGCAAGGGGGATTGGGATGAAAACGGAAAAGAACAATGTCTGGAATTTTAACGCGGAGATTGACGCGCAGCCGTGTGCGGAGGGTGTTCAGCGCAAGATACTCGCGTACGCGGATGAGATGATGTGCGTGGAAAATTATTTCGAGAAGGGGGCCGTCGGCGCGATGCACCACCATCCCCACACGCAGATGACCTATGTGGTCTCAGGGCGCTTTGAGTTTACGATTGACGGGGAGAAGAAGATTGTGGGCAAGGGAGATGTGCTGTTGAAGAGAAATTCTGTGGAGCATGGCTGCGTATGCCTAGAGGCGGGAATTTTGCTTGACATCTTCAATCCGATGCGGGAGGAGTTTGTCGCGCAGTAGGAGAAACATGCATGGGCCAAGGCGGTCATCGGGATCAGTGAATGGTCACAGGTCATTCAATAAGAGGCCGGCGATAAAGACGGATGAGATGGAATAGAGGAAAACGCAGGCGGCGGCGCCTGCGTTTTATAATTTATTAATAAATAAAATGAAAAAGAATGTTGACAATAAAATAGGAAAGTAGTAACTTATTAAATGTAGATATTAGCACTCTACCAAAACGAGTGCTAATAAAGACGGAGGATGGCAGATTGGGAAAGGAAGTGGCAGTTTGGATTTAGACGAGCGAAAGCTGAAAATTCTAAAGGCGATCATCCGGAACTATTTAGAGACGGGCGAGCCGGTAGGAAGCAGGACGATTTCCAAATACACGGACTTGAATCTCAGCTCTGCTACCATCCGAAATGAAATGTCTGATTTGGAAGAACTCGGCTATATCCTTCAGCCGCACACCTCGGCGGGGCGCATCCCGTCGGATAAGGGCTACCGGCTGTATGTGGACCGGATGATGGCGGAGAAGGAGGAGCAGCTCAGCCAGGCCACGCAGGAGGTCAGCGAGATGAAGAAGCTGCTTCTGGAGCGCGAGGACAAAATGGAGACCCTGCTGAAGCAGATGGCGAAGATGCTCGCGGTAAACACCAACTACGCCACGATGATTTCAGCGCCCCATGTCAAAGGAAATAAGCTCAAGTTTATTCAGCTTTCCCGCGTGGAGCTTCGACAGCTTCTGGCGACCATCGTTGTGGATGGGAACGTCATCAAGAACACGATGCTGACAACGCAGGAGGCGCTTGACGACGAGACGCTTTTAAAGCTGAACATCCTGCTGAACACGAATCTGAACGGGCTTCCGATTGCGGAAATCAATCTGGCAATGATAGCAAAGCTGAAGCAGCAGGCGGGTATTTACGCGGATATCATTGCGGAGGTCATGGACGCCGTGGCCGCGGTGATCAAGGATGACGAGAACATCGAGATATACACCAGCGGCGCCAACAACATCTTCAAGTATCCCGAGCTTGCGGATAACCAACGGGCAAGCGAATTGATCAATACCTTTGAGGAGAAAAAGCTTTTGAGCGAGCTGGTTCAGGAGACCTTGACGGAGGAGAACGGGACGGGGATACAGGTTTATATAGGAAATGAGACGCCTGTCCAGACGATGAAGGATTGCAGCGTAGTCACAGCCACCTACGAGCTGGAGGAGGGGATGCGGGGCACCATCGGTATCATCGGCCCCCGACGCATGGACTATGACAAGGTAATCGGTACATTGAAAACGTTAAAAAGCCAATTGGATACCATCTATAAAAAGGATGACAAACAGGCGAAAAATAGAAAGGATGGCGAGTGAGTGTGGAAGAAAAGCAGTTGGACGAACAGAGCTTGGATGAGCAGAGCCTAGAAGCGGGCGCGGCCTCGGAGGATACAGGCACAGAGGAGATGGGCGCGGACGCAGAAGCCGCGGAAGAGACAGCGGAACCGGAAGCAGAGGCCCAAGAGACAGCAGATGAGGAGGAGGGCGGGGAGCCGCCCAGGAAGAAGTCCTTTTTGGGAAAAGAAAAAAAATCCAATAAGCTCCAGGAGAAAATTGATGAGCTTGAGGACCGGGTAAAGCGCCAGATGGCGGAGTTTGATAATTTCAGAAAGCGCACGGAGAAGGAAAAGAATGCAATGTTTGAGACCGGCGCGAAAAGCGTGGTGGAGAAGATTTTGCCGGTGGTTGACAATTTTGAGCGCGGCCTTGCGGGCCTTACCGAGGAGGAGCTCAAGCAGCCGTTTGCGGAGGGCATGAACATGGTCTACAAGCAGCTGATCACGGAGCTTGAGAAGCTTGACGTAAAGCCGATTGAGGCGGTCGGCTGTGAGTTTGATCCCGAGCTTCACAACGCGGTAATGCAGGTGGAGAGCGAGGAGTATGAGTCCGGAATTGTGGCGCAGGAGCTTCAAAAGGGATATACCTACCGTGACAGTGTCGTAAGGCACAGCATGGTAGCGGTAGTTTCATAGATATAAAAAGATTTTAAATAACAGGAGGAGCAAAAAATGAGTAAGATTATCGGTATTGACTTAGGTACGACAAACAGCTGTGTCGCTGTTATGGAGGGCGGTAAGCCCACCGTTATCGCAAACACGGAGGGCGCAAGGACGACACCGTCCGTAGTGGCATTCACCAAGACAGGGGAGCGCCTTGTAGGTGAGCCTGCAAAGCGTCAGGCGGTCACCAACGCGGAGAAGACCATCTCTTCCATTAAGCGAGACATGGGTACGGACAACGGCAGAACCATCGACGACAAGAAATATTCGCCGCAGCAGATTTCCGCGATGATTTTGCAGAAGCTGAAGGCGGACGCGGAGAGCTACCTCGGCGAGAAGGTTTCCGACGCGGTTATCACGGTTCCCGCGTACTTCAATGACGCACAGCGTCAGGCGACAAAGGACGCCGGCAAGATTGCGGGCCTTGACGTAAAGCGTATCATCAACGAGCCGACGGCGGCGGCGCTGGCTTACGGCTTGGACAACGAGAAAGAGCAGAAGATTTTGGTATATGACCTTGGCGGCGGTACCTTTGATGTCTCCATCATCGAGATTGGCGACGGCGTTATCGAGGTGCTTGCGACAAACGGTGATACACACCTTGGCGGTGACGACTTCGACAACAAGGTGATCAACTGGATGGTGAGCGAGTTCAAGGGACAGAACGGTGTGGATCTCTCCGGCGACAAGATGGCGATGCAGCGTCTGAAGGAAGCCGCAGAGAAGGCGAAGAAGGAGCTTTCCTCCGCGACCACGACAAATATCAATCTTCCGTTTATCAGCATGAATGCGAGCGGCCCGCTTCATTTTGACATGAACCTCACAAGGGCGAAGTTCGACGAGCTGACAAATGATTTGGTAGAGAAAACGGCGGTTCCGGTACAGAACGCGCTGAAGGATGCGGGCCTTACCGCTTCCGAGATTGGCCAGGTATTGCTGGTGGGCGGTTCCACCCGTATCCCCGCCGTGCAGGATAAGGTAAGACAGCTGACAGGCAAGGAGCCGAGCAAGTCTCTGAATCCGGATGAGTGCGTTGCAATCGGCGCTTCCATTCAGGGCGGCAAGCTTGCGGGCGATGCGGGTGCAGGCGAAATCCTTCTTCTTGACGTCACACCGCTCTCACTCTCCATCGAGACGATGGGCGGCGTCGCGACAAAGCTGATTGAGAGAAATACAACCATCCCGACCAAGAAGAGCCAGATTTTCTCCACGGCGGCGGATAACCAGACGGCAGTGGACATCAATGTTGTACAGGGTGAGCGGCAGTTCGCGAGAGACAACAAGTCCCTCGGACAGTTCCGGCTTGACGGGATCCCGCCCGCAAGACGCGGCGTTCCTCAGATTGAGGTTACCTTTGATATCGACGCGAACGGTATCGTAAACGTGTCCGCAAAGGATTTGGGCACCGGAAAAGAGCAGCATATCACGATTACCGCGGGCTCCAATATGTCCGATGAGGATATCGAGAAGGCCGTGAAGGAAGCGGCAGAGTACGAGGCGCAGGACAGAAAGCGCAAGGAGGCGATCGACGCGAGAAATGACGCGGACTCCTTCGTATTCCAGACAGAGAAGGCGCTGACGGAGGTTGGCGACAAGATTGACGCGGGTGAGAAGGCCTCCCTCGAGACGGATCTGAATGATTTGAAGTCCTTCCTCGAGAGCACCAAGGATGTGGAGATGACGGAGGATCAGGTAGCGGAGCTGAAAGGAAAGCAGGAGGCATTGATGTCCAAGGCGCAGAACCTGTTCACGAAGATGTATGAGAACATGCAGGGTGCGGCCGGCGCAGGTCCGGACATGGGCGGCGATATGGGCGGCGCGCAGCAGACGCAGGACGCGGGTGCGGCGGACGACGTTGTTGACGGAGACTATCGCGAGGTATAAGCCTTTTGCAGTCGATGAAGAAAGGCATGGATAAACATGGCAGAGCAGAAAAGAGATTATTATGAGGTGCTGGGCATCGATAGAGGCGCGGATGATGCGACCATCAAAAAAGCATACAGGCAGCTTGCGAAGAAATATCACCCGGATATGAATCCGGGTGATGAGGAGGCCGAGAAGAAGTTCAAGGAGGCTTCGGAGGCTTATGCGATACTTAGCGACCCTGATAAGAGGCGCCAGTACGACCAATTCGGTCATGCAGCCTTTGAGGGCGGCGGAGCCGGGGGCTTCGGCGGCTTTGATTTCGGCGGGGCAGATTTCTCTGATATTTTCGGCGATATCTTTGGCGATTTCTTCGGCGGCGGCAGCCGCGGCGGCCGCGGCAACGGGCCCATGAAGGGCGCGAACCTGCGCACCAGCGTGCGCATTACCTTTGAGGAGGCAGTGTTCGGCGTAGAGAAGGAGCTTGACCTGAACCTGAAGGACACCTGCAAGACCTGTAACGGAACGGGCGCGAAGCCGGGGACGTCCCCTGAGACCTGCCACCGCTGCGGCGGCCGCGGCCAGGTGGTGACGCAGACGCAGGCGCCGTTTGGACTGGGCACCATACGCCAGACACAGACCTGTCCGGACTGTAACGGTACCGGGAAGACGGTAAAGGACAAATGTCCCGAATGCCATGGAAGCGGCTATATCGCCGGCAGGAAGAAGATACAGGTATCCATCCCGGCAGGCATTGACAACGGGCAGAGCGTCCGGATTCGCGACAAGGGAGAGCCGGGTGTCAACGGCGGGCCGAGAGGCGACCTTCTGGTGGAGGTGGTTGTTGACAGGCATCCTATTTTCCAGAGACAGGATATGAATATCTTTTCCACGGTTCCGATGTCGTTTGCGATAGCGGCGCTCGGCGGAGAGATATTGATTGACACGGTGGACGGAAAGGTGGTCTATGATGTCAAGGCAGGCACACAGACTGACACGCGTGTCAGATTGCGCGGCAAGGGCGTTCCGTCCCTGAGAAATAAGGACGTCCGGGGAGACCACTATGTCACCCTCGTGGTGCAGGTGCCGGATAAACTCTCGTCGGAGGCCAGAGAGCTGCTGCGCAGGTTTGACGCGGAGACCGGGAACAGTCTGGAGGCCGTGAAGAACATGGAGGGCAGCGATTCCGGCAATGAGAAGAAGGAAAAGAAACGGAAGCTCTTTAAATAAATAATCGGAGAGACAGTGCTTGCGGGAGAGACGCCGGATGGTATATGATATCATCATGCGGCGGGTATTCCGCAGGCATTTTTGAGTTGCCGGAAAAGGCATCAAAGGATACGGGAGGTCTTCGGGAAAAGAAAGAGGAAGAAGTATGAAGTGGAAAAAGTTTACGGTAAAGACGGTCACGGACGCGGAGGACATTATCATAAGCGCTCTGTATGACATCGGGCTTGAGGGTGCGCAGATTGAGGACAAGGTGCCGCTGACACCGCTGGAGAAGGAGCAGATGTTTGTGGATATTCTGCCGGAGGGACCCAAGGACGACGGGATTGCGTATCTGAGCTTTTTCGTGGAGGAGAGCGATGAGAATCCGGTGGATGCGGACGCGATGGTCGCGGATATTCAGCGGGAGCTTGACGGACTGCGCAGTTTTACAGATGTGGGCGAGGGCAGCATTCTGGTGTCGGAGACGGAGGATATTGACTGGATTAACAATTGGAAGCAATATTTCCGGCAGTTCTATATCGACGATCTGCTGGTGATTCCCTCGTGGGAGGAGGTCAGGCCCGAGGACAGGGGCAGAAAAATCCTTCACATCGACCCGGGCACGGCCTTTGGGACGGGAATGCATGAGACGACGCAGCTCTGCATCCGTCAGCTGAGAAAATATATCACGCCGGATACGGAGCTGCTCGACGTGGGAACGGGCAGCGGCATCTTGGCGATTGTCTCATTGATGTATGGAATCCGACATGCGGTGGGGACGGACCTTGACCCCTGCGCGGCGGAGGCCGTGCGCGAGAATATGGCGTCAAACGCGATTGCGCCGGAGCGTTTTGAGATGATGATAGGGAATATCATCTCCGATAAGGCGGTTCAGGACAGGGTCGGGTATGATAAATATGACATTGTTGTCGCAAATATTCTGGCGAATGTGCTGGTGCCGTTGACGCCGGTGATCGTCAGGCAGTTGAAAAAGGGCGGAATCTATATCACGTCGGGAATCATTGACGACAAGGAGCAGACGGTCCGCGAGGCGGTGGAGGCTGCGGGGCTTGAGATCCTTGAGGTGACGTATCAGGGCGAATGGGTGAGCGTGACGGCGAGGAAGGCTTGACAGATACAGATCCGCAGATATGGAGGGAGGAAGGCATGTATCGTTTTTTTGTGGAGCCCTCTCAGATTTGTGACAAGAGCGTCATAATTACGGGGGAGGATGTCAATCACATCAGGAATGTCCTGCGGCTGCGCGTCGGCGACGAGATCGGCGTCAGCAACGGCGTGGATGGAAGGGAGTACCGCTGCGGGATTGTGTCGGTGACGGATACGGAGGTGCGCTGCGAACTTCGGTTTATCAGGGAGGACGGCGTGGAGCTGCCCTCCAGGGTATATCTCTTCCAGGGACTTCCCAAGGGAGACAAGATGGAGCTGATCATTCAGAAGACGGTGGAGCTGGGCGTCCACGAGATTATTCCGGTTGCGATGCAGCGGTGCGTCGTGCGGCTGGACGAGAAAAAGGCGAGCGCCAGGACCGCCAGATGGCAGGCGATTGCCGAGGCAGCCGCCAAGCAGAGCAGGCGCGGCATTGTCCCGCGGGTGCGGGCGGTGACGGGCTATCGGGAGGCGCTGCGGTACGCCGCAGACATGGACTGTAAGCTGGTGCCGTATGAGCTGTCGGAGCGTCTGGACGAGGCGTCAGGTATGGCGGGGACGAGAAGCGTTATCGACGGGCTTGTGCCGGACAGCTCGATAGCAGTCTTTATCGGTCCGGAGGGCGGTTTTTCCGAGGAGGAGATACAGGCGGCCATGGACTGCGGAATGAAGCCGATTACCTTGGGGCGGCGCATCCTGCGCACCGAGACGGCGGGACTGACGGTACTGGCGTGGATCATGTACCGATTGGAGCGATAGTTGGTATTGATTTTAGGTGATAAGGTGTGGTACGATAGTAGAGCACGAGGCACTACAGAAATTATCAATTGAGGGTGGATGACATATGATAGAGAGAGATTATGCAAGAGAGAAAAGAGTCAACAAATTCATACTTACGATTGTTACCGTGATCGACATGTTTCTTTTTGTGGGCTACATCAGCGATTATATGCAGGGAAACATCGGGATGGGCTTTATGCTGTCGGTGGAGCTGACGGTGCTGGTCTCGATGATTGCGAGCTATGTGACCTATTTGCGCAAGCGGGACAGCGAGATCTTCAAGCATGTTTCGATCATCGGCTATATGCTGGTTTACGGGCTTGCCGTGCTGGGCGCGCAGAATGACTTGGTGTTTATCATGGTCTTTCCGATAACCGTGCTGTACATACTGTATTTTGATTACAAGCTGATTGTCCGCATGTCGGTGGTGTTCAGCCTGATCAATATCGCGGATATGATCTATGTGATTGCGGTACTCGGGCACACGCACGCGGGCGTGGCGCTCAACAGCACCTCACTCCTGCTGCAGGGCGCGTCCGTTATCGTGTACATGATCGTGCTGTGCGGGACGACCCGTATATCGAATGACAACAACGCGGAGAAGCTCGCAAAGCTCAATGCGGAGAAGGAGAAGAGCGGGCAGCTTCTCGAGGAGGTGCTGCGCGTGGTCGTCGCCGTGAAGAACAATTCCGCGGAGGCGGCGGAACAGATGGAGATGCTGGGGCAGCATGTGGAGGCGACCGCGTCCGAGCTGCGTGACATCGCGAAGGGGAACGGCAATAACGCGGAGAGCATCGCGAATCAGACGGTGATGACGGGGAATATCCAAAATATGATTCTGGAGACAAAGCGCATGTCCGACGAGATGCTTGAGCTGGCGAAGCAGTCCGGCAAGGCGGTTGAGAACGGACAGGTGACGATAGACAGCCTGCAGGAGCAGGAGGAGAAGACGAAGGAAGCCAACGCGCAGGTGGTGACCTCGGTCACGAATCTGATCACCAACGCCCATGCGGTTGAGGAGATTACGGAGCAGATTTTCTCCATTTCCAACCAGACGAATCTGTTGGCGCTCAACGCATCCATTGAGAGCGCGCGGGCCGGGGAGGCCGGCAGAGGCTTTGCCGTTGTGGCGGAGGAAATCCGTATGCTGGCGGACGAGACAAAGAAGCTGACGGCGGGCATTCAGGGGATTGTAAACGAGCTGAAGCAGAACGCGGACATCGCGAAGGAAACCGTGGACAACGTTATCGAGGTTGCCAACATGGAGCATGAGCTGATAGGGAATGCTGACACGCAGTTTGACGAGATCGGGAACCGCATCGAGGGACTGAATGCCAATGTGCGGGACATCTACGGGATGATTGAGGAGATTTTGGCGTCCAATAATCAGATTGTGGACAGCATCAGCCATATTTCCGCGGTCAGCCAGGAGGTCGCGGCGAGCACTGACCAGGCTGTGGGGCTGGGGAACGATACCAGCAGTAAGGCCGCTCAGGTAAAGGGGCTGATGGAAGGGCTGCTTGAGACGGTTCGGAGCATTGACAAATATGTGGAATAGCGTCGTGAGCATTCTGTCATATCCTCTATGTGCACCAAACCTGTAGAAAAGGCATATGTATATAACAAGATAAAATAATAATGTACTTATTCCGCAGGGACTTGCCTTGCGGAATGATGCGTTTGAGGGTGTGGATATGATGGAAGCTTATTTAGACAATTCGGCGACGACAAAGACGCTGCCAAGCGTAGCGGCATTGATGACCCAAATTATGTGCGAGGATTACGGGAATCCTTCAAGTATGCATAGAAAGGGCGTGGAAGGCGAACAGTATGTGCGGTATGCGCGGGAGACCATCGCGAAGTGTCTCAAGGTGCAGGAGAAGGAGATCTTTTTCACCTCCGGCGGCACGGAATCCGATAACATTGCGCTGATCGGCGGCGCGTATGCAAACCGCAGAAGCGGCAGACATATCATCACGACCGCCATAGAGCATCCGGCGGTATTGCAGCCCTGTGCCTTTCTCGAGGAGCAGGGCTTTGAGGTGACCTACCTTCCCGTGGACGCAAACGGCGTTGTGCGCCTGAAGGATTTGGAGCGCGCGATCCGGCGGGGGACCATTCTGGTCTCCATAATGCACACGAACAATGAAATCGGATCCCTGCAGCCCATCGAGCAGGCGGGAGAGCTGATAAAGCGCATGAACCCGTCCATCCTCTTCCATGTGGATGCGGTGCAGGGCTTCGGGAAGTTCCGGATTTATCCCAAGCGGATGAAGATAGACCTGCTTTCCGTCAGCGCGCACAAAATCCATGGGCCAAAGGGCGTGGGCTTTCTCTATGTCAATGAGTCCGCGAAGGTGCGCCCGATTCTGTTCGGCGGCGGGCAGCAGAAGGGGATGCGCCCGGGGACGGAGAACGTGCCGGGGATTGCGGGCATGGCCAAGGCGGTCGAGGAGCTGCAGACGGACTTTGACGATAAGAACAATTATCTGTATGATATCAAGGAACGCTTTATTCAAGGCGTGAGCAGGATTGAGGGGATTAGAATCAACGGGCTCACCGGAAGGGACAGCGCGCCGCATGTGGTCAGCGTCTCCGTACAGGGTGTGCGCAGCGAGGTGCTGCTCCACGCACTGGAGGATAAGGGAATCTATGTGTCCGCGGGAAGCGCCTGCTCCTCCAACAAGCCGATGCCCTCGGCGACGCTGAAGGCCATCGGGGTGGAGCGTCAGTATCTGGACTCGACAATCCGCTTCAGCTTCAGTGTGTTTACGACGGTGGAGGAGATTGACTATACCGTTCAGAGCATGGTGGAAATCATACCGATGCTGAGAAGATACACCAGAAGATAGCGCGGCGCTCAGAGATAGCCGCCCCAAAGGCGGTATGGAGGATGAATATGAGGTACAGTACATTTTTGATAAAATACGCGGAAATCGGCGTGAAGGGCAAGAACCGCTATATCTTCGAGGACTGCCTTTGTGCGCGTATTCGGGGTGCGCTTGCGCACTGTGAGGGAGATTTTGAGGTCACCCGCTCGCAGGGCAGGATCTATGTCAACGCGCTGAGCGATTTTGATTTTGATGAGGCGGTGGAGGGGCTGAAAACGGTGTTTGGCATCTCGGCAATCTGCCCCGTCATCAAGCTTGAGGACGAGGGCTTTGAGAAGCTTTCGCAGGCGGTGGTCGCGTATATGGATGAGGTGTACGCCGACAAGCATATCACCTTTAAGGTGGAGGCGCGCAGGGCGAGAAAGGATTATCCCAAGCGCTCCATGCAGATCAACTGCGATATCGGAGAGGCGCTGCTGAACGCGTTTCCCGACATCCGGGTGGATGTGCACAGGCCGGATGTCCTGCTCCACATAGAGATTCGGGAGCTGATTTATGTCTACTCGGTGGAGATTGCGGGCCCGGGCGGGCTTCCCATCGGCACGAACGGCAAGGGAATGCTGCTGCTGTCCGGCGGAATCGATTCGCCCGTCGCCGGCTATATGATCGCAAAGCGCGGCGTGGCGATCGACGCGGTGTATTTTCATGCGCCGCCCTACACGAGCGACCGCGCAAAGCAGAAGGTGGTTGATCTGGCAAGGCTGGTAGCCCGCTACAGCGGGCCGATACGGCTTCACGTGATCAACTTCACGGATATTCAGCTCTATATCTACGACAAGTGCCCGCATGACGAGCTGACCATCATCATGCGCCGGTATATGATGCGCATTGCGCAGCGGCTGGCTCAGGAGAGCGGCTGTCTCGGACTGATCACGGGGGAGAGCATCGGTCAGGTCGCGTCGCAGACCATGCAGTCCCTGATGGCGACCAACGACGTCTGCACCATGCCGGTGTACCGTCCGCTCATCGGCTTTGACAAGCAGGAAATCGTCACGGTCTCGGAGAAAATCAACACCTATGAGACCTCCATCCTGCCCTACGAGGACTGCTGTACGATTTTCGTCGCAAAGCATCCTGTCACCAAGCCGAACCTGAATGTGATACGCCGCCATGAGACGAACCTTGACGAGGGGATTGACGCGCTTGTAAGGACTGCGCTGGAGACGGACGAGGTGATAACTGTCAGCTATGCGTGACATGGCATAAAGATGATAAAGAAAAACACCGGATATGGCAACGCATATCTGATGCATTGCATATCCGGTGCATTTTGATCTTGTGTAATTTGTTGTCAGATTAGATTAAGTACGGCTTCAATACGTCCATAACCTCATCAACGCTGCCCTCAGCATGGATATTCAAGTCAATCGGCTTAGACAGATCCAAGCTGAAGATACCCATGATTGACTTCGCGTCAATAACGTATCTGCCTGAAACAAGATCGAAATCATAATCGAACTTTGTGATATCATTAACAAAGGACTTCACCTTGTCAATGGAGTTTAAAGAAATCTGAACAGTCTTCATTCTGACTACCTCCTTTTAAATATACCTTCCTTTTTTATAATAAAGGTAAACAGTGGAAAAGTCAACCGAAGATAAAGAACAGATGTAATGAAAATTGACGAAAATAAGTAAAAAATATGTACAAATTGTCACCAGACAAAGGAGAATGAGGCAATTCTGATGAAAACAGTAGCATTTCACAATCTCGGATGTAAGGTAAATGCCTATGAGGCGGACGCCATGCTCCAGGCGCTGCGGGAAAACGGATACAGGGTGGTGCCCTTCGAGGAAAAGGCCGATATATATATTGTAAATACCTGTACCGTCACCAACATTGCGGACAGGAAGAGCCGCCAGATGCTCCACAGAGCGCGGAAGACCAACCCGCAGGCGGTGGTGGTGGCGGTGGGCTGCTATGTCCAGACTGATACGGCGGCTGTCGCGGAGGATGACGCGGTCGATTTGCTGATCGGGAACAACCGGAAGCGGGATTTGGTGCAAATCCTTGAGGCGTACATGGCGGGGGAGGCGCCAGAGGGCGTTATCGACATCCATCACACAAATGAGTATGAGGAGATGCGTCTGACGGGCCCGCAGGAGCACACACGCGCCTACATCAAAATTCAGGATGGATGCAACCAGTTCTGCACATACTGTATGATACCGTATGCGAGAGGGCGCGTCAGGAGCCGGAAAAAGTCCGATGTCCTTGAGGAGATAGGCGGGCTTGCGGCTCTGGGATACCGGGAGTTCGTGCTCACGGGAATCCACATCAGCTCCTACGGCACGGACTTCGGGGCGGAGACCGGCGAAGACCGGGGACTGCTCTCTCTGATACGGGAGACAGACGCGATAGCGGGGGTGGAGCGCATCCGCCTCGGCTCGCTCGAGCCGCGCATTGTGACGGAGACGTTTGCGCGGGAGCTCGCAAAGCTCCGGCACATCTGTCCGCATTTTCATCTGTCGCTGCAGAGCGGCTGTGCCGAGACGCTGAGGCGCATGAACCGCCGGTACACGCCGGAGCAGTACGCGCAGAGCGTATCGTTTCTGCGGGAGGCTTTTTCCCATCCCGCGATCACGACGGATGTGATAGCGGGCTTTCCGGGCGAGACGGAGGAGGAGTTTGCGCAGACTGCGCGGTTTGTGGAGGATATTCATTTCTTCGAGATGCATATTTTCAAGTATTCCAAGCGCAGGGGGACGAAGGCGGCCGCGATGGACGGACAGCTCTCCGAGCAGGTAAAGGCGCAGCGGAGCGCGCGGCTGCAGCAGATAGAGGAGCGCGCCTCCAGGGAATTCAGAGACTTTTATATCGGAAAGGAGACGGAGACGCTGCCGGAGGAGAAAAAGCGAATCGCAGGAAGGGACTATTGGGTCGGGCACACCCGCGAATATGTAAAGACCGCGGTCTGCGCACAGGCGGGGGAGAACCTGTCAAACAGGCCGATTCGCGGCATTCCGGAGGGGTATCTCACAAAGGAAATTCTGCTTATGAAAAGAATTTATTGAATTTTCATTCGGATTACGTTATGATAGGAATAACGATGATTACGGCTTGGCAGAGCTCAGACCAAACGAAAGGAGCATAGACAAATGGAAGACTTAACTCGCACACAATACATACAGCTTGCACCCGATGATCTGGGTGAGACCCGTTCCGTGAGGGATGTGATTGCTTCTGTGTATGCTGCGCTCATGGAGAAGGGGTACAATCCGGTCAATCAGATTGTGGGCTATATTATGTCGGGCGACCCCACCTATATCACCAGTCATAAGGGCGCAAGGGCTCTGATTATGAAGGTTGAGCGGGACGAGCTTGTGGAGGAGATGTTTAAGTCTTACATTGTCAATGAAGGCTGGCGGCAGCTCAGATAGCCGCGGCGTAACACACCGCGCGGAAACCGGGAGAGACATATGAGAAAGATGGGACTTGATTTTGGCTCCAAAACCGTCGGCGTGGCCATCAGCGACCCTTTATTGGTCACGGCACAGGGAATCGAGATTGTGCGGAGGAAGTCGGAGAACAAGCTGCGCCGGACACTTGCGAGAATCGAGGAATTGATCGTGGAGTACGAGGTGGACGAGATTGTTCTCGGGTATCCTAAGAATATGAACGATTCGGTGGGCGAACGGACAGAGAAGACGCTGGCGTTCAAGGAGATGCTGGAGCGCAGGACGGGATTGCCGGTGCAGCTCTGGGACGAGCGGTTGACCACGGTGGCGGCGGACAGGGCCATGATGGAGGCCGGGATACGGCGTGAGAAGAGGAAAGAGTACGTCGATATGATAGCGGCGGTTTTTATTTTGCAAGGGTATCTGGATTTCTGCCGGAATAAGGAGCAGGAACCGGAGAGCGGTGCATGAGGATTGGAGGATTTTGCGTGGAGAAAATTACCTTTACGCCGGAGGGCGAAGCTGCGGTGGAATTTTACGTTCTGGAGCAGACGACCATCGGCGGGGTGAATTATATTCTGGTGACAGACGCGGAAGAAGGGGAAGATGGGGAAGCGTATATTCTGAAGGCGCAGCCGGGCACGGACGAGGCGGAGCAGCTCTATGAGATGGTTGAGGAGGATGCGGAGCTGGAGGCCGTATCGGGCGTCTTTGAAAATATGCTTGACGACATTGACCTTGTTTAATTGAGCAAGAGGTTCGTTAAAAAAAGGACGAAGAAAGTCAGGAGGTTTATTTTGAAACAGAACAAACAACAAAATACGTCGAAGCTCAAGATTATCCCGCTGGGAGGTCTTGAGCAGATTGGGTTAAACATTACTGCCTTTGAGTATGAAGACAGTATTGTTGTGGTGGATTGCGGGCTGAGCTTTCCCGCGGATGACATGCTGGGAATTGACTTGGTGATTCCCGACATTACTTATCTGAAGAACAATCAGGACAAGGTCAAGGGCTTTGTCATCACACACGGGCACGAGGACCATATCGGCGCGCTGCCCTATGTGTTGAAGGAGCTGAACGTTCCGGTGTATGCGACAAAGCTTACGATGGGAATCATTGAGAATAAGCTGACGGAGCACAATCTGATGAACCATGTCAGGAGAAAGGTGGTCAAGTTCGGGCAGAACATCAATCTCGGCTGCTTTCGGATAGAGTTTATCAAGACCAATCACAGCATCGTTGACGCGGCCGCGCTGGCCATCTATTCGCCTGCGGGCATTGTCGTGCATACGGGCGATTTCAAGGTGGATTATACCCCTGTCTACGGAGATGCGATTGATTTACAGCGGTTTGCGGAGCTGGGAAAGAAGGGCGTCCTTGCGCTGATGTGCGACAGCACCAACGCCGAGCGCCCGGGCTTTACGCCGTCCGAGCGGAAGCTGGGGCCGGTGTTTGACGCGCTGTTTGAGGAGCATAAAAAGACAAGGATCATCATCGCGACCTTTGCGTCGAATGTGGACAGGGTGCAGCAGATTATCAATTCCGCCGATAAGTTCGGCAGGAAGGTGGTAGTCGAGGGGCGCAGCATGGTGAACATCATGGAGACAGCCTCCAGCCTGAACCGGATCAACGTGCCGGAGAACACATTGATCGACATTGAGCGGCTGAAGAACTATCCCAAGGACAAGACCGTTATCATTACCACGGGCAGCCAGGGCGAGAGCATGGCCGCGCTGAGTCGCATGGCAAACGGGATGCACAAGAAGATCAGTATTATGAAGGGCGATACGGTTATTTTCTCTTCCAACCCGATTCCCGGCAATGAGAAGGCCGTGACGCGGGTGATCAACGAGCTGTTCAAGAAGGGCGCGGACGTGATCTTTCAGGACACGCATGTGTCGGGACATGCCTGTCAGGAGGAAATCAAGCTGATCTACACGCTGACCAAGCCCAAGTACGCGATACCGGTGCATGGAGAGTACAAGCATTTGATGGCGCAGGCGAAGCTTGCGATGGAGCTTGGCATCGACAAGGAGGATGTGTTTATCTTACAGTCCGGAGACGTGCTTGCGCTGGACGGGGAGGGCGCTGCAGTCACGGGAAAGGTGCCGGTGGGAACGGTGCTGGTGGACGGGCTTGGCGTCGGGGACGTCGGCAACGTCGTGCTGCGCGACCGCCAGCATCTTGCGGAGGACGGTATTCTGATTGTGGTGATGTCCATGGACGGGGCAAGCGGCGAGCTGCTTGCGGGACCGGATATCGTCTCGCGCGGCTTCGTATATGTGAAGGAGTCAGACGAGCTGCTGGAGGAGGCGCGCAAGGTGATTGAGAAGGCGGTGCTTGGCTGCCTCAAGAAAAATATTACCGACTGGGGCAAGATTAAGAGCACCATCAAGGATACGCTCGGTGAGTTCGTCTGGAAGAAGACCAAGCGGCGTCCGATGATACTGCCGATTATCATGGAGATTTGACAACCGTTATGCGCATGGTCTCAGCAAGGCTGAGCCGTCAGAGCGTGCGCGGAAATGGGGGTTATTATGAATGTAAAGCAACTATTGGGAGCAATCGTGGGCATGATGGCCCGGATTGCGCTGGCGGCGGTGATTATCGTGGCGGTGTTTAGGCTGGCGGTCGGCGCTTATAACTTCGGATATCAGGTTTTTGCGGACATTCCGATGGAGGAGGACGGCGGCCGGGTGGTCAGCATTATCGTCACCGAGGAGCAGGACAGCAGGGATGTGGCGAAGCTTCTGGAGCAGCGGGGCCTGATAGCTGACGCGAATGTGTTCTATGTGCAGGAGCAGCTCTCCAAAGACTTTAAGGACAATATACAGCCGGGGACATACGAGCTGAGCAGCGGCATGAGCGCGGCGGAAATGCTGCGTATTCTGTGCAGGCTGGACGAGGAGACGGAGGAATAACGCGGTGACGGATGAGCGGATGGAGACCTTTATTCATTCCTTTGACAGTGCAAAGCCCGAATATTTATGTGAGCTGGAGCGCTATGCCAAGGAGACCAATGTTCCGATTATCCGGCCGCAGATGCAGCGTCTTCTCAGGGTTTTGATCACATGGAGGCGCCCGACGCGCATTCTGGAGGTCGGTACGGCCATTGGCTTTTCCGCGCTGCTGATGAGCGAGTATGCGCCCGAGGCGTGTCAGATCACGACGATAGAGAAGTATGAAAAGCGCATTCCCATCGCGCGGGAGAACTTTGCGCGGGCGGGAAAGGCTGACCGGATTACGCTGCTGGAGGGGGAGGCCGCGCAGGTGCTTGCGGGGCTTTCCGAGGACGGCGTCTATGATCTGATATTGATGGATGCGGCAAAGGGGCAGTATATCCGGTTTCTGCCGGAAGTGCTGCGGCTGCTTTCTGCGGACGGGCTTCTGATATCCGACAACATTCTCCGGGAGGGGGAGGTTGTGGAGTCAAGGTATGCCGTCACGAGGCGCAACCGCACGATTCACAGCCGGATGCGGGAATATCTGTATGCGCTGACGCACTGCGAGGCGCTGGAGACCACGATACTCCCGATTGCGGACGGGGTCGCGCTCTCGGCCAAGCGGGATATATGCCGCAAGGACGCGGTGGCGGATGGAGAAGGGGTTCAGGATGAGAGAGAATAAGAGGGCGGGAAAGCCGGAGCTCTTGGTGCCTGCCGGCAGTCTGGAGGTTCTGCGGACGGCTGTAATCTTCGGCGCGGATGCGGTTTATATCGGCGGCGAGGCATTCGGACTGCGTGCAAAGGCGAAGAACTTTTCCATGGAGGAGATGGCGGAGGGCATCCGCTTTGCCCATGAGCGGGACGTGCGGGTGTATGTGACCGCCAATATTTTCGCGCACAACGCCGACCTTGCGGGCGCGCGCGTCTATTTTGAGGAGCTGCGGGCGATAGGGCCGGACGCGCTGATCATCTCTGACCCGGGGATGTTTCTGCTTGCGCGGGAGATTTGTCCGGATATGGAAATCCATATCTCCACACAGGCCAACAATACGAATTATCAGACATACCGGTTCTGGCGCAGACAGGGGGTGAAGCGCGTAGTGTCGGCCCGCGAGCTCTCATTGGAGGAAATCCGCGGGATACGGGAGCACATCCCGCAGGAGATGGAAATCGAGAGCTTTGTGCATGGCGCGATGTGCATTTCCTACTCGGGGCGCTGTCTGCTCTCGAACTATTTTACGGGGCGGGACGCCAATCAGGGAGCCTGTACGCACCCGTGCCGCTGGAAGTACGCCGTCGTGGAGGAGACGCGCCCGGGAGAATATCTTCCGGTGTACGAAAACGAGCGCGGCACCTATATTTTTAACGCCAAGGACTTGTGCATGATTGAGCATATTCCGGAGCTTGTGGCGGCGGGAATCGACAGCTTCAAAATCGAGGGGCGGATGAAAACCGCGCTGTATGTGGCGTGTGTGGCGCGCACCTACAGGAAGGCGATTGACGATTACTTTGTGTCGGAGGCGGAGTACCGCGCGAACATGGAGTGGTATCGGGAGGAAATCGGCAAGTGCACCTATCGGCAGTTTACGACCGGCTTTTACTTCGGGAAGCCGGATGCGGACACGCAGATTTATGACAACAGCACCTATGTGAACGAGTATGTCTATCTCGGGACGGTGGACAGCGTTGACGCGCGCGGGCTTGCAGGTTTTGAACAGCGCAACAAATTCTGCGTGGGGGACAGGATTGAGCTGATGAAGCCGGACGGGAGGAACATCCCTGTCAGCGTGCTCGCAATGTACGACGCGGACGGGCAGGCGGTGGAAAGCTGTCCGCATGCAAGGCAGCGGCTTTTGGTGGAGCTCTCGGAGACACCGCAGCAGTATGACCTGATGCGGGTGCCGGTGAAGGAGGCCTAGGGAAGCGCTGATGAAAGCGTTCCTTGGGCGAAAACGACAAAAAGCGGGTGCAGAAACAAGCACTGTCTGTACAAAATACATAAACAGAGGAAATTTGACAAGAGGGACTTGATTTTTTCCGCGGAATATATTATCGTAGAGAGAGCAAAGACAGTTTGGCTTGACCGTTTTGGTTCTTTGGAAACAATTATATAGGAATACATCGTGAACAAAGGCGTTCCAAAAAGAATATTACTTTTTTTGGAGCGCTTTTTTTATAGAAAGTGAGGAGAAAGATGAGCGAATTATTGAATGTCGAAAAAATTTTCGGGGAGAAGGTATTTACCGTTGCGACGATGAAGGAGCGGCTTCCCAAGAAGGTCTTTCAGGAGGTAAAGCGGGTGATGGAGCACGGCGGGGAGCTTTCCATGGCGACCGCGGACGTTGTCGCGAAGGCGATGAAGGACTGGGCCGTGGAGCATGGCGCGACGCACTACACGCACTGGTTCCAGCCGCTTACGGGCATCACGGCGGAGAAGCATGATTCGTTTGTGTCCCATCCGGATTCCGAGGGCAGGATGCTGATGGAGTTCTCGGGCAAGGAGCTGATCAAGGGCGAGCCGGACGCGTCCTCCTTCCCGTCGGGCGGACTGCGCGCGACCTTTGAGGCAAGGGGCTATACGGCGTGGGACATCACCTCCCCCGCGTTCCTGAAGGAGTCGGGCTGCGGCACCATTTTATGTATTCCCACGGCGTTCTGCTCCTATACGGGCGAGGCGCTTGACAAGAAGACGCCGCTGCTTCGCTCCATGGAGGCGCTGAGCGAGCAGGCGCTGCGAATCGTGAAGCTGTTTGGCAATACGGAGGCCACGAAGGTTACCGCCTCTGTCGGTCCGGAGCAGGAATATTTTCTGGTTGACAAGGACTTGTTTTTCCAGAGAAAAGATCTGATGTTCGCGGGACGCACCCTCTTTGGCGCACCGGCGCCCAAGGGGCAGGAGATGGAGGATCACTACTTCGGCGTTATCAAGGAGCGCGTCGGCGCGTACATGAAGGATTTGAACAAGGAGCTCTGGGAGCTGGGTGTGACCGCAAAGACACAGCACAACGAGGTTGCGCCCGCACAGCATGAGCTGGCGCCGATTTACGAGACGGCGAACATTGCGGTAGACCACAACCAGCTTGTCATGGAGGCGATGAAGCGGGTGGCCTACAAGCATGACCTGAGATGCCTCCTGCATGAGAAGCCCTACGCGGGCGTGAACGGCTCTGGCAAGCATAACAACTGGTCCATCACGACGGACAACGGGGTCAATCTCTTGGAGCCGGGGGACACGCCGAACAAGAATATCCAGTTCCTGCTGGTTCTGGCCTGCATTATGAAGGCGGTGGACACGCACGCGGATTTGTTGCGCCAGTCTGCGTCCGACGTGGGCAATGACCACAGGCTCGGCGCGAACGAGGCGCCGCCCGCAATCATCTCCATTTTCCTGGGGGATCAGCTCGAGGATGTGGTCAAGCAGCTTGTGGAGACCGGAAACGCCGCGAGGGTTCTCGAGGGCGGCAAGCTGGAGACAGGCGTATCGACGCTGCCTGATTTTGAGAAGGACGCGACGGACAGGAACAGGACTTCGCCGTTTGCGTTTACGGGAAATAAATTCGAGTTCCGTATGGTCGGCTCCGCGGATTCCATCGCGAGCCCGAATACGACGCTGAATGCGATTGTGGCGGAGGCGTTCTGCGAGGCGGCGGACCGGCTGGAGCAGGCGGAGGACTTTGACTTGGCCGTGCATGATCTGATTAAGGAATATATGACGAAGCACCAGAGGATTGTCTTTAACGGGGACGGCTATTCCGAGGAGTGGGTTGCCGAGGCGGAGCGCAGAGGACTTCCGAACATTAAGTCCATGATCGAGGCGGCTTCCACCATCACGACCGACAAGGCGGTGGCGCTGTTTGAGCGGTTCGGCATTTTCACGCGGGTAGAGCTGGAGTCGCGCGAGGAGATTATCTATGAGACCTACGCCAAGACCATCAATATCGAGGCGCTGACCATGATCGACATGGCGAGCAAGGATATTATTCCGGCGGTGGCGTCCTATACGGGCGAGCTGGCGAACACGGTTCTCGCGGTGAAGGAGGCCGGTGCGGCGGCGGCGGCGCAGGCAGAGATGCTCAACGAGGTTGACACGCTGCTCGCGGAGGCGAAGAAGGCGCTCAAGGCGCTTATCGCGGAGGAGTCCAAGGCGGCAGGGATGACGGACGTAAAGGAGCAGGCATTCTATTATAAGGATGTTGTCAGAAGCGCCATGGACGCGCTGCGCGCGCCGATTGACAAGCTGGAGATGCTGGTTGACAGCAGCGTATGGCCGATACCGACATATGGGGATTTGATGTTTGAGGTGTAATGAGCGGCGGACAGAACTTGCCATAAATAGTCATCAATGATTCAAAAAACAGAGCAGGCGGGAAAGCGGACCGGAGAGGCTTTCCCGCCTGTTTTAAAATATTTGTTTGAAGGCAGGACAGGACGAAATGGCGGGAGGAAGAAATTTAATGCGGATTTTATTGTAACCACAAACATTTTTCTGTATAATTAGGGTGTGGTAAGAGTACTCTATACTCTCTTCTGTCACACCTTATTGAACATTAGCGGTTTAATAAGCATGATTTTTAAGAAACGAGGTGATAAGAGTGCGGACAAAGCAGACACAGGAAGCCGGCGTGTTTCACGATGTGAAGCCTGCGGCAAAGCGTACCGCAAAAAACAGTGTGTTTTTAGACCTTTTCCAAGATAAAAAGAATTTGCTTGCACTGTATAAAACATTACACCCGGAGGATACGGACGCAACAGAAGATGCGTTGGATATTGTAACGATAGACAATGTTCTGACAGATAATTTATATAATGATTTGGGTATCATGGTGGGTGACAACCGGTTGCTTTTGTTGTTGGAAGCGCAATCCAGCTGGACGGTAAATATTTTAATCAGAATATTGTTGTATTTAGCTCAGAGCTACCATGAATATTTCGAGAGGACATCGCAAAGCCTATACAAGAGTACCAAGGTCAAAATGCCTAAACCCGAATTATATATCATCTATACAGGAAACAGAGGCAGAAAACCCGATACAATATTGTTGTCCAAAGAATTTTTTGACGGTGCGGATATTGACATTGAAGTAAGAGCAAAGGTCATCTATGAGAGCGACACCACGGAATCCGCAGGTTCCGGGGACATTATCAACCAATATATTATTTTCTGTAAAGTTTTTGACGAACAGAGAAAGCTGTATGGAATGACCGAGCAGGCCGTTAAGGAAACAATCCGTATTTGCAAGGACAGGAACATTTTAAAAGAATATCTGATCAGCAGAGAAGTGGAGGTAGTAACTATTATGATGAGTTTATTTGATGATGAGCAGATAATGAGGACTTATGCGAGGGATATTGAAAAGGAAACGGAAAGAAAGACAGCCGAAAAAATGATGAAAAAAGGGAAAATGACACTGGAAGAAATTGCAGATTGCGTATCTTCACTGTCATTTGATGAATTAAAGGAAATTGAAGCCGAAGTCATGCAGTTAGCATAATAAAAGAACAATTGAATCAAATCCGTTTAGAAAGACTTATCGGACACGGGTTCCGACGGGCCCTCGGTAAGTTTAACTTATGGAAATAAGCGTCCTCAACTTTAGGCGGTCAGGGATGCTTATTTCTTTTTTCTGTTGCTTTTCAAAAATCTCCCCTGCATAAAATTTTTTGAAAAATTTTCAAATTCCCCCTCAAAATGATGCAACTTTGATGCATTTGTGTTGTATGATGGGGGGAGCAACGGATACGGACAAATGAAAATTTGAATTTCCACAGATGAAGAACGAGACGATGATATTCACGGAGGATGGAAAGGGCAGGATGATTTGATGAGAAGGACAAAAATCGCGGCGGCCGCGCTGGCGCTGACGGCGGCTGTTACCCTGACCGGATGCGGGGGCAGGAAGGCCTATGGCAGGGAACAGGAGCGCGTGGAAGAAGAGACGGAGCCGGCGTGGGAAAGCGGCGAAGAAGAGACGGAGCCGGATACCGCGCTGAAAACATACTGGACAGTATCCGTAGAGGATTACACGGTATCCTTGCAGGACGGGATTCCGGACGCGTCGCTGAAGCTGGTGCTGCGTCAGGGCAGTACGGAGAAAGTTCTGCAGACCTACGAGAAGGGGAAGAACTATAACACTCCTGAGGAATTTACGGCGGAGGCCTTTGAACGTCTGCTGGGCCACAACGGCTTTTGCGTGTATGAGAATTATGAGAGCTTCGGGTATCTGACCAATTATTACGCGATAGAGAACGGAGAACTCGTCGGGCTGGCGGCGAGCTGGACGATTCCCGGCGGAGGGGAGCGCAGACCGGATGATTACATGGTTGACCTCGACGGCGACGGGGACAGAGAGCTGATCTGCAATGTGGTGTATCTTGCGGACGGCGTCTGTGCCACCCTGATTTACCGCTATGACGACGGCCTGATCCTGCGGGGCTTTGCGGAGGATCTGCTTGACGAGGAGTACGACGGCGATGCGGCGGCAAATTGCCTGGGAACGGAATATCTGCCGGAGAAGGAGGCGGTTCGTATTTGGTATCCCGTAAAGGACGGGCAGGAGGACGCCTTTGGCGAGAAGGAATATGCGGTCGATTTGGGCAGGGTCGCGATGGAGCCGTATGAGGATACCGCGTGGTGGTGAGCGAAGAAAATTCCCTTCCGTGATGCGGCATACTATCAAATTATATGCGTAATAAATATTGTGCAAAGTGTGAAAGCCCGATATAATATAACGAAAAGAGGGGTTGCGTTTTTATGCTGCGGTGAGGCGCTCACAGAGGGAATGGACGGATATGATACAACAGTTGGGGGTCATGCTTTTTCAAGAGCGTGAGAGAATGGGAAAAACACAGAAGAGCATTGCGGAGGGAATCATAAGCGTGACCGAGCTGTGCAAGGTGGAGAATGGAGGACGTGAGGTTGATTACTTTACCCTGCAGGCCTTGTTTGAGCGTCTGGGGAAATCCACCGATAAGCTGGAGATTGCGGTGTCGGTCAGCGAGTATGAATCAATCGCCTACCGCGTAGAGATTGAGCGTAGCATTGAGACCGGTGATTGCGGGACGCTCGAGAAGCTGCTCCGGGGATATAATGCCTGCAATGATGAGAATCGTCCGATTCACAGGCAGTATCTGTTGGCGATGACGGCGATGGTACGCTATGTGAAGGATGGGGATTATGCGTCCTGTCTGCATCTGATGGAGCAGGCGCTCGACTGTACGTTGTGCGGGGATTGGCGCCGGAAGGTCAGATACGGACAGAGCCTTTGCAATCAGGAGCTCCGGATTATTCTGGTGATAACATACTGCCGGTGGCGGCTCGGAGATACGGACGGGCTCGCGGAGGAAATGGAACGGCTTGGCGGATACATACGGCAGCACTATACGGACACGGAAGCACAGGTGAAGGTCTACCCGCATTGCGCCTGGCTGACGGGGCAGCTTTATTTAGCGCAAAACCGGGTGGAGGAGGCGTATGCGGCGTGCAGGAAAGGCAGAGAATCTCTTACGGAGAACGGCTCGTTAAGTCCTCTGTGGAAAATTCTGGAGCTGGAGGAGGCTTGTCTGGAAAAGCTGGGCAGACAGGCAGAGGCGCTTCAATGCGGACGGTATCGGGAGGCGGTCTCCTTTTTGTATGAGGCGGCGGGAGCGCGCCCGGAATCCGATATAATGACCGCATTTATGAAAAGCAGCTTTCAGGGAGAATTTGTCATCACAAATGAATTGATCAGGGATATGCGGGAGGCGAAGGGGCTCTCACAGGAGGAGCTCTGTGAGAGAATCTGCTCGCAGGAAACCCTGTCTCGAATCGAGAGCGGAAAACGGAGTCCGAACAAAAAGAAGCTGTATCTGCTGCTGCAGAAAATGGGCATGGAACGGGAGAATTATTACGGCTTTATCGAGGCGGAGGATTATGAGCTATACGAGAAGGTGAGGCGGTATAACCGATGCTTTCCCAAGGATCGGAGAGAGGAGGCAATGAAACTGCTGGACGAAATTGAGAGCAGAGTGGACATGACGAAGAACGTCAACCGGCAGTTTATCGGAAAGGGACGCATCTCTGAGCTGGTAACACAAGGGAAATTGTCGCGGAGGGAGGCGAACGAACGGCTCAGGGAATTGCTCTGCCTGACAATGCCGCCAGCAGTCTCGGGCAAGCGGATTTATCGGGTGCCCTTTCGGACGGAATATACAATATGGAATAAAATAGCGATTAATTTGAAGGAGGACGGCAATGCGGAGGAGGCGCTTTGCATCTATAGAGAGCTGATACAGTGCTACAAAAGAAGCAGAGTCCTGATGCGGTATCACGCAGTCCCGGGAATGACGCTGTATATAAATTATGCGGGATTTCTGGAGGAGCAGGATGAATTGGAGGAGGCCATGGCGATTGGGAAGGAGGGGCTGCGGCACAGTCTGGAGTGCTGTCGGGGCGATATGGCGGGCGACATACTGGCAAACCTGTCTCTCGTGTACGGGAAACAGGGTTTGCCGGATATGGAAGAAGCCTATCTCAGGCATGGATATTACCTGACCGGCCTGTATGGCAGGGAGAGCCTGAGCGATGTACTGCAAAAAGCATATCAGGACAAGTTTCATAAAGATATTGATTAATTGGCATCGTCTTGATAAGAATACGCATAGGGGCTGATTCCCGAATCGCCGTCAGCGTTGCCAGGCACGGGCGGAAGGATAACCGAAATCATACATAAGGTTAAAAGTGCTGCAATTATTTTTCTCATTTTCATATCTGCAAGTCTCCTTAATAAATAGAATATTTTTAGTACTACAATAATATGATAAAACATAAATCCGTAAATGATTATGACGTTTGAGGAAAATTATTTTTTCCCCAAACGTCATAATTATTTTAACGCACTAATGCTATAATCGGATTACAGGGTTCGACAAAATATTCAGAAATAAGACAAGCCGGCGGTATTGAGAGCGGCTTCAGGGAACGGACCGGGGAGGAGCTGAACGGGAGTGCGGAGAAAAAGATTTCTGATTCAATGTCTTGCCGCGGTTTTGACGTTCCTGTCGGCGGCCACAGCTCCCTGTGCCGCATATGCAAAAGACGCGGCGGGAACGGGGAAAGCGGTAGTCTTTCTGCTTGACGTAAGCGGAAGCATGAAGACAAACGACCCCAACCGTTATGCGATGGACGGAATGGCACAATTCATATATACGCTGCCTTCTGATTACGAGGTCGGATTTGTGGCCTACAACGCGGAGGTCTGCGCGGAGATAACGCCTGTGGATAACGCGCACAGAAGTGAGATTACGGAAGCGGCCGATACGGTTCCATACGCGGGCTACAGCAATGCCGGAGCCGGAATGGAGCGGGCGGTGAGACTGTTGTCGGACAGCGCCGCCGCGCAGAGGGACATCGTTCTGCTTTCCGACGGCGAGTGTCTGATGGGAGACGAGGACGCGACGGCGCTGTCTTATGCGGCGTATTGTCAGGCGGTTGCGCAGGCCGCGGAAAACGGCATTCGGATCCATGTGATCGGACTTGGCGCAGAGATGGAGGACACGGAGAATTCCGTCTTTCAGGCGGCGGCCGCAACCGGCGGCGGGAGATACCATTCCCCGCAGGCGTTGGAAATACAGAGCGGCCTCGATTCCATCTTGCAGGAGAGACTTCACGTCAGGCAGATGACGGCGGCGCTCGTCGATGCGGGCGAAGCGCCGGTATCATTGGAGCTTTCTCTGCCGTTTGCCCATGCGGACACGGTTCGGGTACTTCTGACAAGCGATTCCCCGATACGGAATCTGACGACAAACTTTAACGCGGACGGGGCCGTACAGGTCAACGGGGAGCGCTATTCCCTGATAGAGGCCGACAGTCCCAAGAGCGGTCGGATGGACGTCAGCTTCAGCGGGACGCCCGGACATCAGATACGCATTATACTGATACCGGAATACAGAGTGCTGCCCAAGGTCTCCATCGAGTATGAGGATCGGATTCCGGAGGCGGAGGATGCGTCCGTGTATGAGAGAGAAGCCGTAATTACATATACGTTTTATGACATGGAGAATGACACCGTCCGACTGTGGACGGAGGACTGGTTTGCCCATGGCAGACTGTCGGTCTCGTCGGAGGGAGAACTCAGGGCGGGAGCGCTGGAGGAGGGGCAGTTGATATTCCGGGAGCCTGTGACGGAGGCGTGCGTCAGGGAGGTATCCTTTGACTGCTCGGAGCTTCCCGTGAATGTTTTGGACATCGGCACGGTGACCGTGCGGCTGGAGGGACCGCCCCCGCTTCCGGCGGAGGAGCCGGAGCGCTTCCCGGCAGCGCTCTATGGGATTGCGGCTCTTGCGGCTGCGGTTATGATCCTGATCGCAATCGCGGCAGTCCGGGCGGGGAAGAGAAGGACGCCTGTGGTCATTCCCGACAATGACGGACGTCCCGAGCCGGGGAAATCGAGCTATATGGGACGGCTGAACATTTATATTACAAGAACAGCCTCCGGGTATGACATCAGTCCGCTGTCGTACGACTTGTTCCGGCTGCCCTCCGGGAGAGTCGTCTCGATGGCCGAGATACTGGCCGGCTGCGGCGTCAGGGAGACGTTTGCCGGCGCTGACCGCATTTACATAAGCTCCGGGCAGGGACACAGCATTATTTTGACCAATCAATCGGACTGCTGCATTATGAAGAGCGGCGAAATCCTTATGAAAAAGAAGAGCTGTCAGCTCTTTGCGGGGGCGAAGGTCGATGTCGCCTTTGAGGATGAAATCGGCGAGCTGACCTTCCAGTACAGAGAGCTGAAGCCGTCGGAGATGTATTGAGCGGCAAAGATATTGAGCAGCAAAGGCGTTATAAAAATCAACATACAAGGAGTGAAAGGAAATGGAGATAATCAGCCAAACAAACCGCACACTGCTTCTGGATACGGTTAATCCCCTGAAACAGAATCTGCTGACGCTGATCGGGGATGTGAAGGGTCTTGACAGCCTGAGCGACGATCAGATGCGGGAGATTAACCGGCATTTGGAATGTCACAGCTATGAGGAGATGGAGCGCAAATTTGAGCCTACCGTGTGGTCCTTCTTCGATGCAAAGTCACAGTCGGTCATATACACCTTGGAGTGTCCCGAGACGATACCGGCGTCCATGCTGACGGAGATCAGGTTGAATGATTACGACAGCTTTTTCAAGACCATCCTGACGGTGATGGAATCCAGAAAGTCGCAGGGACTGCTGAACGTGGAATTTCATTTTGAGCAGCTGCTGGAGATGATTTCCCCCAAGAAGGTGATGGAGGACATCAAGCTGGTGCGCAAGGAGATCCAGCACAATTATGAAAAGTATTCCAAGCTGGAGGACGGCGATCCGGCCAAGCTTGATCTGGGCGACAAGCTGAATCTTTTGTTTGAGGACGCGAGCAAAAATTATAACAATATTATGGCAATGCTGCCGCTTGCGATCGAGGATATCAAGACGCGCCTTCTGCTGGGAAACGGCGGACAGGAAAAGGGCGGAAAAGGCATCGCTGTGGGAAAGCTCACAATGGGCGAGACCGGAGAACTGAAGATTTTGGAGGCGCCCAAGGAGGAGACGACAAGCCTTGCGGTCGTCGATAACGAGGTGACGGCCGGCCTGGTGGAGGCGCTGGCGGACGATTACAGAGAGGTCAACGAATCGCCCAACGATTATGTGCAGAACCTTGTGGTGCGGACTTTCTGCCCGCTGACCGCGACGACGCCGACGGAGATTGACATGGAGACGGAGGTGGCAAACTATAATTCCTATCTGGAGTTTTACCGCACCTCCAAGGATAACTTTATCAAGGTCGTGAAGCCGCTGGTGGAAAAGCTCTTGGGAATACGGATGTTTTTTGACCAATATAAGACCAAGACGAAGGGAATGCCGCCGACGCTTGTGATCGCCAATATCTCGCCGGAGATTATGGCAAAAAGCCCGAACATCCCCAGACTGCTCACCTATCTGAACACGACGAACAGCAAAAATAATTTCAACGATACGATATGGTATGCGATCTATCCGAACCTGTCATGGAGCCAAAACATGACCAACAAGATCCACAGAGAGCGTTTTCAGGGAAATGTCAGGAAAGCCGGAACCGATGTGTACAGCATGGAGGCGCTGAGCACCCTGTTGAATGTCTTTAAGGACTACAGAGTGGAGACGTTTTTCTCCTTTGAGAACCGGGAGGAGACGACCTTTAACGCGATAGCGGCGGAGGGCATCGAGAAGATGATCGAGCGCTGCGCGCCTCTGGTCGGAAAGCCGTACAGCGAATTTGCGATACCGGTGCTCCCGAACTTTACGGTGCTTCCCAAGAATAAATCCGGGGTGGTGCTGGACAGCAGGATGCATATCACGGACGAGAACGGAGTGGAGCTTTCCGAGGCGAAGGAGGACGTCATCCGGCTCTGGATCGAGGGCGTATACATAAGCGGCGCCTATGTGGCCGCGGGGTTCCGCGCGGCCTGTCAGTGCCCCGAATATCTGAGGAACCATTTTAAGCTGACGAAGGTGAGAACCGATTTGGAGCTGCCCGGCGTCCGGTTTGACATTGAGGCGGGGAATCATTCCCTGATGGCCTGCACGACCATGCCAAAGGAGATTACGGGATTTACCAATACGATCAAGACGCAGATCAATCAGAAGAACTTCGGCTGGGTCTTTGCGTCGGAGAACGCCTCTCAGGACGGGGCGGCAATCACGAATATAACGGTTTATAAGGCGAGGAATCTTTTGTATGACACGGAGCACTCGACGTATGAGCCGGTATATAAAACACAGGTCACTACTTATATCGAGCGGATTCTGAGATATGTGACGGGAGATTTCAAGGAGGATAATATCCGCGATTTCTTCTCCAACAATCCCAAAAGCCAGAAGAGCAAGTGGCTTGCAAAGCAGGACTGCATCAATGCAATTATCACGGAGGGGGACAGTCTGGATTACAGCATCAACGACAGGAACGGTATCTGTGAGCTGACGCTTTCCTTCAATGGCAGTCCGAGGAATTTGGAAGTACAGATCAATCGTATTTCCGGGGTATAAGACAAGACCCAGATTCGTTTATAAGGAGGTAAAGCTATGGGTTTCAGGGTAACAATTGATGGATCAGGTCCGGTGAGCCTGACGGAGCAGTGTGTGACAGGCGTGGAGTTCTCCTCGGAGATTCCCAAGGATTCCAATGCGAGGGCAACGGATAACGGAACCGCGATGAAGATACGCGGAAAGCTGTTGTTCTCTCTGGGGGCGGAGGCGCAGGACGCCACCCTCAATCTGGCGAAGTGGAGCGTGGTGCCCAGTGAGAGCGCGGACGCCTACAGAAATGTGAAGGTCGAGGTAGTGGCGGCCAATCAGGTTGTGAGACAGTACACGCTTCCCAATGCGTTTGTCATGGAGTATGAAGAAGAGCTTGACGATGAGACGGGCGTAGGTGAATTTTATCTGCATGTGAAGCAGAAGAAGGATCTGACCGGACTGACCGGCATCGAAGGCGGATTTAGTGAATAAGGAGGCGGGTATATATGTCATTGCGTGTAAAGGTAAATGGAGCAAACAGCTTTGAGGTTGCGAAGGATTGCGTACAGAAGATCAAATTCCGTACGGACATCCCGTTGGATTCCAACGCGAGAACAAAGGATGTGGGAAGCACATTGGAGATCACCGGGAAGATTCTGGTGGCGACGGACGGAGACCCGTTCGACAGCACCAGACAGCTTGCGCTGTGGAGCGTGGTGCCCGCGGAGGAAGCGGCGGCCTACAGACAGGTGGAGGTAGAGATTATCAACGCCGGCATCGTGGAGAGGAAATACAGCTTCCCGAGGGCCTTTGTGGTTGATTACAAAGAGGACTTCTCGAACAGCGACGGTATCGGACAGTTCAGGATTGTCATTAAACAGAAGAAAGATAAGCTGGATACAATTGCCATTGAGGGCGGCTATATCGGCGCCTGATGGCCGGCTGAGCGCAGGGGAAGGCATATCGCAGAGGTGATGTGCCTTTTCTTAAAGCGCCTGCCATGGAAGGAAGGGCGGTGGGAAGATGACAGACCGGTATGGCGTCCTGGAGGTATCCGCGCAGGCGTCCGATGCGGAAATCAAGTCCGCGTATCGGCGGCTGGCGAAGAAATATCATCCGGACGCGCACCCCGGCGACCGGGAATGCGAGTCCCGGTTCAGGGAAATCACGGAGGCGTATACGATTCTCTCAGACCCGGAGAAACGCCGTCAATATGATGAAACGCTCGGCGGACGCCGGAAGCAGGACACGGGAAAATCCGCCGCGGCAGAAGCAAAATCCGCCGGAGCGGCGGCAAAGATGAACTTCCGGGACGTATCCGGAAGCTTTGAGGCCTTTTTCGGATTCAATCCGAAAACCCGGGAGGGCATGAAGAAGAGGTAGGGAATCGACATGGTGAAAAAATTGAATTATGCGTCGGCCCTGCTGTGTATGATAATCGCGGGGCTGCTCTGCCATCGGATGGGACTGCGCGCAGGCCTGCCGTGGGCCGGCGTGGCGGTGTGCGCCGGTGTGCTTCACATGATACTCCCGGCGCCGGAGCGGAAAAGGGAGAGCGCAAAACCGTTTATACCGCCGGAGACGCCGACGGAGCTGACGCTCCTCAACGAGGAGGGCAGTGCGCTTGCGTCATGGGATCTGTACGGGAAGAACGGAATCGTCATCGGCCGCGATGTGGGAGAGAATCAGGTGACAGTCAATCTGGACCATACGGATTATGCCGCCATGGTTGACGTCGAGCACGCGGTCTTAAACTATACGGGGGATACCTGGTATGTGGAGGACATATCCTCCAAAAACGGCGTCAGCGTACAGAAAAGCGACGGGCGCAAATACAGGCTTTCATACGGGAAGCCATGTAAGCTTGAACAGGGAGACATTATTTTTATCGGACCGGTAAGGCTTCAGCTTCGATGATTCGCGTAAGGGAGCCTTGAGCGCGCAGGGAGGTAAGCATGGGAGAGTCAAATTTAATTCGCTGTCAGAACGGGCATATGTTCAGCAGGAAGAGATATGGGACGGTATGTCCCTATTGCAATATAGAGACGCAGACGCAGGAAAAAAAGGAGACCGGGAAGTCCGAGGTTGACATCGAGGAGGAGCTGTTTCAGGAGGATATCAAGCCGGTCTGCGGATGGATCGTGTGCATTTCCGGGCCGCGGCAGGGAAAGGACTATAAGGTCGTGTCGGGCAAGAATTTCGTCGGGAGGGCGGACGACATGGATATCCAGATTCTCGGGGACAACGAGATATCGCGCCGCAACCATGCCGTGATCGTGTTCGACCCCAAGAAGAAGGAGACCGTTCTGCTTCCGGGCGATTCGAACGGCCTGGTATATCTGAACGAGACGGCGGTGTATGTGCCGACGCCCCTGAATCCGTATGACAAGATTGAGCTTGGGAAATCCGTGTTCGTGTTCATACCGTTCTGCGGCAATAATTTCATGTGGGAAGCATAGGGACATTTGTGGAGGGCGGATACAGATGGATAGCTGGTTTTTGGCGATAAGCCTGTTGATTGCGTGCGTTCTCCTGTTGGATACCGCCGCGCTGTATATGTGGCGCGCGCCCCAAAGGGAGCGGAGGCCGGACATAGGCAGGAGCATGACGATCGGCGGGCGCGAGATACAGGAGGATCAGTTTGGCGACATGGAGACGCCGGCCGGCATAATGGCCGTGCTGGCGGATGGCGCCGGGAAGGCCTGTGGCGGACGGATAGCCGCCCGGATAGCGGTGGATACCTGCATGGAGATCTTCAGCGACTACAATGCCTTTCACAATCCGCAGTATTTCTTCCGGAAAGCGTTTCACCGCGCCAACAGGGAGATCCTCAAGGCCTTGGGGGATGACAGCCGGGGCTCGGCCGGCGTGGGCTGCGTGATGCTCCGGGAGGGCTTTCTCTACTATGCGCTGGTGGGAAACGTAAGGATATGCGTGTACAGGGAGGGCAGTCTCGTCCCCGTATCCTCCGGGCATACGGTTGCGGTTCTCGCGGAGCGGAAATTCCGCGAGGGAACCATCTCACGCGAGGATGCGCTGCGCCTTCTGGAGAACAAGAGACTGTACAATTATCTCGGTCAGGACGGCTTTAAGGACATAGAGCTGTTTGACGCGCCTGTCCGGATGAAGGCGGGAGACATTGTCGTGCTGATGAGCGACGGCGTATACGAGCTGCTGGGGACAAGGGAGATCGAAGCGGTTCTCGGGGGGCCGGGAGACTGCCGGCGGAAAGCGTATGACATTATAGAATTGGTAAACCAAAATCCTAAGGAAGATAAGGATAATGCCAGCATTGTCCTGTTGGGAACGGGGGACGCGGATAAGGCATATGAGAAAGCAGAATTCGGAATTTAAGACAGCCTTCACCTCGGAGGCGGATTGCGACCTGAGAAATACGGATTATTTCGGCTTTGTGGAGCTGGACCGGTATGCCTGTTATGTTGTCGCGGACGGAATCGACGATCAGACGGACGCACTGAGCGCGAGACTGGCGGTGGCGGCCGCGATAAGCGCCTTTTCGGAGGCGCCCTCCATGAGGAAGCGCACCCTGCGCGCCTGTCTGAACGCGGCGAACCGGGCGCTGATTCAGGAGACCAAGAGCAGGAAAAAGCTCAAGGCGTCCATCATAATGGTAGTGACCGACTATGCGAAGCTCCGCTACGGACAGGCCGGGAACGTCCGGCTGCGCCTGTATCGCGACGGCTTTGTCCGGTACCAATCGACGGACCAGTCGCTTGCGCTGGATATGGTCAGGGAGGAGCGGATAGAGCCGGACAAGGTCGCCGCCCATGAGGAGAGAAATAATCTGTATGCCTATCTGGGGCAGGAAAAGGAATTTCATCCGTATATCTCAAAAAAATTAAAGCTGGTGAACACGGACGCGGTCGCACTGTATACGCGCGGCATATGGGAAAACATAGACGAAGGGGTGCTGAGCGACGTCTACGCGGAGGCGTCAAACGAGCCTCAGGAGCTGGTGGACAACGTGGAGGAGCTGCTTTTGTCCGGACAGCCCGAAAATCTGGGCAAGTATACCTTTGTGACGCTGTTCGTCAACAAGGTGTATACGGATCCGAACAGAAAGCGCAGAATCCGCCGCATAATCGTGACGGCTGTGATCGCGGCGGTGATTCTCATCGCGCTGACGGTGGTGTTGACAGTCCTGCACAACCGGCGGGTCAGGAAAAGGGAGCAGCTGGAGCAGGGGTACATGGATACCATTGAATATATTCAGGCGGACAATTATGCGCGCGCGCTGGAATGCTGTGAGGAGGCGATGGGGCTTGCCGAAGGACTCAGGAACCGCGCCATGATAAGGCAGCTGGGGGATTACCTCAAGCTCATCGAGTCCGTGCTTGCGGCGCAGGAGTATATGGACAAAGAGCGATATGCCGAGGCCCAGCGGGCTTACCGGGAGGCCGCCGCCCGTTCGGTTTATGTGGACAGCATGGGACTGGATTATATCAATGACAGGCTGGCGCTGACGGCGGACTACATTGCCGTGTATGATCTGATCAATCTGGGCGATTCCCTGGCGCTGAATCTGCAGTACGAGGAGGCGGAGGAGAAATATCTGGAGGCCAGGGAGGTCGCCGGGCGGCTCTACTTTGACGCCGGAAGGAAATCCGCCATCGAGGCGCTTGAGAAGCTCTATGAGGACCGGAAGGCCGAGAGGGAAGCGGAGGAGGCGGAGCGCAAAGAACAGCTCCTGCAGCGGGAGGCCGGCGCGAACTATGTGTCGCAGGGCGATGTGGCGTTCGCGCAGGGCGATTATGAGGAGGCCAGGGTATATTATCTCTCCGCGTGGCAGCTATACGGCGATATGGGCGAGCAGACACAGCAGACGGCTGTGGAGGAAAAGCTGCGAATCGCGGAGGATGCGCTCGAGAAGAGAGCGCGGCTCATGGAGGAGGCGCAGGAGTATGTGCAGGCGGCGGAGCAGGCGGCGCAGCGCGGGGAATACACCGTCGCCGGGAAATATTATCTTCTGGCGAAGGACGTCTATGCCTCGGCGAAAATGGAGGACAAGGTCGAGGAGATTGCGCGCAGGATGGAGCGGCTGGACATCCGGCGGGAGGAGAGCGCCCCGGAGGAAATCCCTTCGGAGGAGAGCGCCCCGGAGGAAACCGCCTCGCAGGAGATTGCGCAGGAGGAGAGCACGGAAGGCCCGGACAGCGAAACGCTTTCGGAATAATGGAGGGAGCCTATGAGGTACGGTCAGGATTTTGACATGGAGGATTATATCAGAAAACGGATGCTGGAAATCCCGGAGCTTCAGGACAGGGAGCTGTTCAAGGAGATCGCGGGGGATGTTCTGTCCGCCATATATGCGTATAACCGTCAGGCCTACGAGGCGCTGGAGCAGAGAGTTCTGGAGGAGTGCAGCCCGGATCCGTACCGCTATGCAGTCTGTATTTCCGTGACGGACAGACGGCACTATGACGAGACTGACCGGTTTCTGTGCCCCATGCGCCGGGAGGATACAAAGGAGGTCAGGCTGTCCTGTCAGGATATCAAGTCCGCGCTCGCGGAGAATGAACCGTTGAAGCTCTACTCCGTCTTTATCCGGGGGACGGCGACACAGGTCCGCAGGATCCTCCGTCAGGAGGGACGGAGCTTTAACGGAACGATCAAAACGGCAAGAAGAGAGTACAGAGCGTCCTTTCTGCTGCGACCGAACACGGAGTATGCGCGTCTGACAGAGGAGCTCTATGCGGTTTTCGGGGCGAACCTTCAGCCGTGGGTCACGGTGTGCACCGCGTACCTGTCCAAATTCGCGGACGTGTATCTGTGCTCCGCGGAGAAGCTTGCGGACAATGAAGAGATCGCCGGCATACAGATTGATTTTGAGGAGTACGCCGGTCAGATTCAATATGACATGTTTCCCCTATGGAATCTGTGGCCCCTGACGGAGAAGACAAGCACCTATCCGAATCCCTGCGTTGACAAGGTCAACTATGAGCATCAGATTTTTGCGCAGCGTCTCAGGCAGGAGTGCGGATATCTGGTTCGCGATACGGAGGCGGAGATCACCAATATCCGCCGTCTGAAGGGAGACCTCTATATCACCTGCCCGATCGAAAGACCCTGCGAGTGGCATCTGTATGAGGTGCATCAGGCGACGGGTTCGGAGAAGTACCGCTATCCGGCGCTCTCCAACCGGTATAAGGAAAGCTTTTCCGGGAGCATCACGGAGATGTTCCGCAGGAGCATCAGGACCAAGGCGGAGATGGGGAGACTGATAGAAGCCTTTGACTATGGAGCGTATCTGACCTTCGAGGGCTTTGAGTTCTGCGAGGAGATTCCGCAGGAATGCCGGGATGCCAATTACAATATGGACGGCTTTCTGGCGGATGAGCTGCGGACGGGGGACGCCGGGCGGGTGTTGGTAATCCGGTTTACGGCCAAGGACGCGGCGGACTGGCTGAACGAGGACATTATGAGCTTTCTTGTGACGCAGGTACAGCGGATATTCCCGGATTACCGCTGTGTGGGACGCATCATATAGGAGGGGCTGCGGCATGAACTTTATGTGGGATATTGCATTGAGGGCATACGGACAGGGCTTGGAGGAGCAGGAGCTGTTCTTTGCGCAGGCGCGGGAGTACAGCCCGTTCTTTGAACCGTCCTTCTCCTGCCTCAACGAGACGACCGTGCCGGAGCCCGTGATCGAGCTCAATCTTCTGTATCGGTTCGCGGATATATTCCAAGAGCTTCTCGCGCCGGAAATCCCCGGTCTCGAGGAGGGGGCGTATGCCTGGTTTCGCCGGTATTTTACGGACGCCGCGCTGCATACGCTTCTCTACACGGATTTAAGGCACGGCCTCACCGCGAGGGAAATCCGCATACACAAGATATTGGAGGAACTCAGGGACGGAACGTTTTGGCGCAAAACGGCGGCGGACTTTAATGTGATAGAGCGCTCCGCGCAGGGGCGGCTCGCGGCGCTGGTGCTGAGCCAGATGGAGGTCGGCTCCTCACTGCGGCTGTTCCGCAGAGGGGTGCTGATTCTGTATCCGGACGCGATGCTGTATCAGCTCAAAGAGGAGCCTGAGAAGCTCCTGCTTTATATCCGAAGCGCCGAGACGCGGGAGCGCGCACGGCAGCTCCGGTTCGTGCGGGAGATGTTCCTGCCGGTCGGATTTGAGCTCCGGGTGTTCTGGAGGTATCACTTTGGAATCATCGGGGCGGAGGAGACAATGAGGCCCGATGCGATGGCGCTTTACTGAACGGGGGATTCATGATGGACAGATATACCTATACACTCAGGCAGGGAAGGGACAAAAAGGAGACAAAATCCTACAGCAGGGAGGAATTGGAGCTGATGACGACCTTTCAGCTGCGCGACATCTGCTGGCGGGAGCGGATCATCAACGGCATACAGGCGCCCTTGGATAAGGACGAGCTGATTCGACAGATTCTGCGGTTTCGCGGGAGAAAGGACAGCCTGTTTATCACGGACTACAGCGAGGAGGGGATGGCGCGGCTTGAGGAGCTGCTCCGGACGACCCGCATCAACCGGATGCAGCAGTCTCCCCGCGGCTGTGCGAAGATAGTCGTCTATCAGGGAATCGCGGCGTCCTGCGCGGACGGGCTCACCATCGGATACCTTCCGGAGCTGGTCGATACCAACGCGCTTCTGGTCAGCGGCAGCCGTATCTGCGCCGTGTTCAATCTCCGCAGCTTCCAAGGGAGGACGGACAGGCTTTATCTCACGAAGTCGGAGCGGATGCCGTGCAGGGATTCCGCGGTAAAGAACTACCGCCTTTACTGCATGGCGCGCGCGCAGTCGGACTGGCTCTGCCGTTTCTACCGGGAGGATCAGGAGCTGCGGCCGGAACATCTGGATATCTGTGAGGTGCCGGTCATGGACTTTCAGGTGCGGGAGCTGTTGGAGATGGACATGCCCCTCGCTATTGATTTCGGGACAAGCAGCACGACCGCCGGCATCTATCTGGATTCCGGCTATCTCGAACGGCTGGAGGGAGACCCCGCAAGGGACGCGCTCAGGGAAAATGCGGCGAATTATGTGACCTATGTCACGCAGGAGGGACGGGAGACGCCCCTTCTGCCGTCCGTGGTCGGCGTGTCGGATATCGACGGTGAGAAGGTCCGGTATGTATTCGGATATGAGGCGGACCGGCTGTTCCGCTCCGGCTATATCGACGAAGGGTTTTGCGCGTTCTATGACATCAAGCGCTGGATCAGCGACCCCGACAGGGAGGAGGAGCTGGTGGACCGGGAAGGGCGGCGCTGTTTCGTCAGGCGCAGGGAGATCATCAGGGCTTTTCTGGAGTATGTCATCTCCTGCGCGACACAGCGGTTCAAGTGCCGATTCAAAAGTCTGCACCTGACCGCGCCGGTAAAGCAGAAGCAGCTCTTCCTGCGCCTGTTCAAGGAGCTGCTCCCGGAATACCGGATTATGGAGACGGGGATGCTCGACGAGGGCGTGGCGGTGCTCTACAACTCCATCTCGGAGCTGATCGCGCAGAAGCGGTTCAGGAACAACGAGCAGCTCAAGGCCCTGATCATCGACTGCGGGGGCGGGACGACGGATCTCTCCTCGAGCCGCTTCTCCATCAGCGAACAGAGAGTGGCCTACAAAATCCGCATTGCCACGGCGTACGAGAACGGCGATACGGATTTTGGCGGCAACAATCTGACGTACCGCATCATGGAGCTTCTCAAGATCGCGGCCGTGCAGGCGGCAGACGGCGGCGAGGGCGCAAAACGCGCGGAGGAGATCATAGAGCGCATTACGGAGGAGATGGGCCCCGACATCTTCCGCAGGATGGACCGCGAAGGGGCGGAGTGTGTGTACAGGCCGCTGGACGAGGCGTACAGGGAGGCGGAGGCGGTGATTCCGACCCGCTTTAAGGAGCATGAGCACAGGAGCAACGCGGAATATTTTGCCGTGATGAATAACTTCTATTATCTCTTCGGCCTGGCGGAGGAGGTCAAGAAGGTATTCTTCGGCAGGCGGGAAGCGCTGCGCGTGGCCGTCGGCAGCGTGCCGGTCACGGAGCCCGGCACGGTCGGAGTACAGGCGGACCGGTTTAAGCTGTCCGTGTATGGGGCGGACGGGCTCCGGATGGTCAAGGATTTTCCGACCGTTTACCTGAACATCAGCCAGATCAGCCGCCTGCTTCAGGGGGACATCTATCGTCTGGTAAAGCGGTTTATCGAGCCGCTCTATGAGGACGGACGGCTGGACGAATACGCGATCATGCGCCTGACGGGGCAGTCCTGCAAAATCGGGCTGTTCCGGGAGGCGCTCAAGGAGTTTATCCCGGGGCGGGTGATCGAGTCGTCAAAGCGCAGCGCCCCGGGGGAGGAGGACTACGGACTCAAGCTGATGTGTCTGGACGGGGCGATCAAGTATATCCGGGATACGCGGTTCGGATACGCGGACGTCACGATTACAAGCGAGCGGGCGGCATTCCCTTATGTCGTGACCGCCATCACCCATACCGGCGAGGAGCGGATTCTGATTCACAGTCTGGACAGGGAGCAGACGCAGGGGTACATTGCGCGGACCATGGCCGACCTGACGCTGCAGCTGTTCCTCAAGGATACGGACGGGCATGAGCGCTATAAGTACAACTGCTCCTTCAATCCGGAGGAATTTCAGCCTGTGGAGGCGGAGGAGATCGTGGAGAAGTACCGGGGAAGAATCCCGCAGGACGACGTGGACACCATCGTGAACCGGGAGCTGCGCTCGTTCATCCTCGCGGACGAGCAACGCTGGGGCTTTCTGGTGGTGCCCGTGCTGCGCGACGGCGAGAGGCTCATGCTGGGCCCGGACAGATTTTTCCTGTTTGAGACGGAGAGCTGGATGACGAATTTCTTTGACGGAACCAAATAAGCGTGAGGGGGGAAGCGTTATGATAGGACAGATTTTTCCGCTGTTCCGCGAGGGCTGCGTGCTGCGCGCCCGGATGCTCGAGGCGTTCACGGATTACAGCTTTCGGTTTGGAGAGCTTCTGTACACAGGATATGCGAACGGCATTATCAGCGGATGCCGGCTGACAACGACGGGGGACACGATCATCGTGCATCCGGGGCTGGTGCTGTTCTACGGGAAGGTGTTTTACATAAAGGAGCCGGCGCCGGTCCGCTACGCGCCGACGAACGAGCTTAGAATACTGAAGCTCCGATATATGGGCGAGGAGCGGACGGAATCCATGATCAGCTACGAGCTGGAGCTGTTTCTGGATACGGACCCCGCGCAGAAGGAGGGGGAGATCGAACTGTGCCGCTTCACGCTGCAGGAGGGGGCGTATCTGAGATGCCAGTATCAGGATTTCGAAGACTGGGCGACGGAGTACGATACGCTCAGCATGGTGCAGGCCCGGTACGCGTCCCCGGGACACGGCACGCTGCATCCCGAGCTGACGAGGGCGTTTGCACGGGAGCTGCTCGCCTGTGAGCCGGAAAACCCGGTTGACGTCAGCTTCTGTCTGGAGATCTTGAGCAGAGGAGAACCCGTCCGCATGGAGGCGCTTGCGGCCTACATCCGTCTGCGAAGCGGGGCGCCGGTAAAGGAGGAGAACGCGGAGATATACGGCGGGCTGTCGGACATCCTGCGGAAGGCCCGGGAGGGCGCAGGCGGCTCCCGGAAAGCGCCGGAGAAGCGGCGCAGGAGCATATTGGTGGAGTGAGCAATAAGGATTGGGGGAACGTCATATGGGAAATGAGCTTATCGGGAAATCGGCCGTCATGGGCGCCGCCGTCGGGAAAGCCCTTGCGGGAGGCGGGAGCGCGGAAGAGAATGAGCCGGGTCAAAAATATGTGGTGCACGGCATGTACGCGGAGTGCTCCATGGGAACCATGAAAAATTATCTGAATACGGATGTGGGCCACGGGGTCGTCTATCAGGGGCAGCCGCTCCTGAATGCGAATGACCATACCCCGCAGATCAATCTGACTCATTTTGGGGACTGCAATTCCAAAATGATCTTTGAGGAAGCAAAAAAGCAGGCGGATGAGAAGTATAAGGCGGAGGCGGGCGACGGCTTCTTCGAGCGCGCGGGAAAGGCGATTGCAAGAGGGGTGACGAAGGCGGCGGTAACCGTGCAGGAATGCTTTGCGGTGAATAAGTGCCAATTGGACACGCCGCTCCCGTGGAATCTCTATAACGAGGAACATATGATTGACGGGGCGCCGGCGCTCACCATCGGCAGCGTATGTCCGTGTAAGTTTGGCGGGATCATCAGTATCATAGATACGCCCGAGCCCGAGCCTGAGCCCGAGCCCGAGGCGGAGGCCTTGGCGCAGGGCGCGGTGGGAGCGGCTGTCATGGCGGCCGCCGCGGCTGCGACAAAGCAGCAGGCCTACATGGACATGATGCAGAAGAGCTATGGATTTGATGCAGATCAGGCCATATTAATACAGAAGGCGTATAATCTGTTTGCGGCAAAGGGAAATGCTGCACATGTGCATGATTTTGTGGCGAACATGGCGGCGTTTACATATGGCGGCGAGTTTCAGTTTAGCTTTATAGATGGCATTCCTGATGCCGAAACAGCAAGGAAATACTTCAAAAGACTTGGTTTGAGTGATCAGGAGGTTTCAGAGCTGGAGGATACAGTTATTAAACAGCATAAAGGGGATTTTCAGGAGGATAATCAAGAGAAGAACGATTTTGTGCATGAGATGGCTATATATGCCGGATATTTTAACGGCAGTAAACTTCATAGAGAAATTTTGGACATGAGAATAGTTCAATTACTTACGGGAGATATGGAAACGCTCAATGGCTATAAAGGGGATGTGTATTCGGGAAAAATGGGGGTTGAGGATATGAATGCGGATATGGATGCGCTCAATATATATAACATGTATACGAGAGTCAAAGGACAGGATTTCTTTGAAGTTATGACGGAATATAAGAGAGGTGTTCTGGATAAGGAGATTAACAGAGCGGAATGCTTTTTGGAAAATTTGGGGGATGGCGATGCGGAGAAAGGATTGGAAAATCTGGAAGCGGATCTGAACGTTGCGCTTTTGGGTGAGTTTTGGATTGAAAAAGGGTATCAATCTGGCGAAGTGGAGACAAAAAAACGGGAATTTCTGAATCATATTAAAAAGGTGCGACAGGAAAAATGCAGATCGCCTCTTCAGGAAGCATTGTATCACTTGGGACATTTGTCGTTGGAATGACTTGGACAGGCAGACCGTATTTTCTCTGAATCGAATCAAAACATGGTTATTGATGGAAAAGGGTGGGTGTAATGAAAAAAAATAAAAGGAAAACAATCTTGTGGTGTGCAGGCGTTTTGTTTCTGGCACTTGTTTGCGGACTTGTAGTACATATTCTTATAACGGCACATCGTTATAAAGAGGAATATGGCGGGAAAACGGCTGCAAAAGAATTTGTTGAGTATCTGATTTTACATGGCGATGAGGCTGCGGC
>JAMPFV010000014.1 GCA_023664265.1 Roseburia sp. | reverse complement strand
TGAAGATAAGATATAACAGTTAATAAATGCTATAAAAAGTGTTTTATCAGAATTCCCGTTTATCGGGCAAAACAAAAATCATCAAAGAGCCGGACGCAGAGCCGATGAACTTGTGAGCAATCACGGTTTGTCGGCTCTGCTCTTTATATACCCATAGGCAGGACAAGCCCACCGAATAAAAAAACGGAGCTTTGGTGGGCTGTATCGTCACGCCCGAATAAGTGGCAGACACACCTATTCAGACCCGTTTTGAGTTTGGAGGGGTGTTTTTATGTGTTGGTCTGAAACGGCTGCACCGCTGCTTATCAGAAGCAGCATCTATCTTTATGAAATTTTCATCTTTTGGTGCAACAGGCATTAAAATAGCATGAATACGAGGTTTTAGCGCATTTTCAGGCAATTCCTTATTAGAATTACAGCGAAGCTCCTTATGCCCACCGGAAACGGGCAACTCGTACTTCTTTTGAGTTTGGCTCTTTGCCCGCTCTATTCAGGCACTCATTTATAAACGTGTCTTTCTTTTCTTTCCGCCCAATTCATTTTGTGTTATGATATTGACAATATCATTATAATTCTTGTATGTTACAGGCAGAACTCAGGTTATGAGGAAAATATTACGGAGGGCCGGAAGGTATGGAGTACAAAGAAAACGAACTGTGCTATGAGGACTATTGCAGGCTGAGGGAGAGCGTCGGGTGGATGCTCTGGGCGGAGGAACAGATGCAGAGGGCGCTCCGCGGCAGTCTGTATACAGTGACTGCGATGGACGGGAGCCGGACTGTCGGCATGGGACGCCTGATCGGGGATGGGATGTACTATATGATAGCGGATATCGTGGTACAGCCGGAGTATCAGGGACAGGGCATCGGCAGCAGGATTACCGATATGCTGACCGCATATGTGGATGCGGCGACGCCGGCCGGCGGGCGTTCGAGCATACAGTTAGCGGCGGAAAGGGGGAAGGAAGCCTTCTATGAGAAAAAGGGGTTCAAGGCAATCCCGCATGAATTTTGCGGCTCGGGTATGCGGAAGGTTATCCGCAGATAGAGCCGGATATATTGGTTTCCGCGGGCAATGAGCAGAAAGTCCTGCGCAAAAGCACTTGGATATGGAGGATTTTTATGAGTGAAGTGAGTGTATGGGAAGAATGTGTCACAATTCCAACCTATGAGATCGGTGAAGCGGAGAAGAATCCGATTTTCCTTGAAAATCGCGTTTATCAGGGAAGCTCGGGGAAGGTCTATCCCTATCCGACGGTTGAAAAAATCTGTGACGAAAAGACGGACAAGGAATACAAGGCAGTATATTTGGAAAATGAATATTTAAAGGTTATGGTCCTGCCGGAGCTTGACGGCAGGATACAGCGGGCGTATGACAAGACAAATGATTATGATTTTGTATACTATAACCATGTGATCAAGCCGGCGCTTGTAGGGCTCACGGGGCCATGGATTTCCGGCGGGATTGAGTTTAACTGGCCGCAGCACCACAGACCGACGACCTTTCTTCCGGTGGATTATGTATTGGAGGAGAACGCGGATGGGAGCAAGTCGGTTTTGTGCCATGACGTGGATCGGATGTATGGAACAAAGGGAATAGCGAAAATTACCCTGTATCCGGGGAAAGCCTATATCGAGATAAGCGGGCAGCTCTATAACCGCACGCCGCTTCCGCAGACATTTTTGTGGTGGGCGAATCCCGCCGTCGCGGTCAATGATGATACGCAGTCGATATTTCCGCCGGATGTCCATGCGGTGATGGACCATGGAAAGGGCTGGTTAAAAATATGCATAACATAAAAGCCCGTGCGCTCAAGGTGTATATTTTGAGGAAACTGGGGCGGTCGGACGAGGCCAAGGCGTTTGCGGAGGAGAATCTCGCATTGGATCCGTTTGATTTTATGAGCCGAAATGAGGCTGCAATCCTGTACAACCGTGCGGAGCTGAAGGAAGAGCAGAATCAAGGGATGCGCGGCTTACCACAGAATTATTTGATGATTGCGCGGGACTATGCGGAAGCGGGCGCTTACGAGGAGGCGGAGAGGCTGTTGGCGGACTGTGACAGCGCCTACCCGTTAGTAAGCTGTTATCAGGCGTATTATCTGGGAAAACAGGGGAAGGAGAAAGCCGCGGAAGCAAAAATAAGAGAGGCGGAGCAGATGAGTTCTGATTACTGCTTCCCGAATGCGTTGGAGGATATCGCGGTACTTCGCTATGCGGCGGAGCGGTTTGGCGCGGGGATGGCGGCATATTATCTGGGGAATCTGTTCTATGATAAGCTGCAATACGAGGAGGCCGTCAGGCTTTGGGAGCAGACCGCGCAACAGTATCCGGACTTCCCGACAGTGCATCGGAATCTGTCGCTGGCGTATTATAATAAGCGGGGCGATAGGGAGGCGGCAAAGCGGGAGATGGAGACCGCGTTTGCGAAAAACAGGTCGGATGCGAGAGTTTTTCTTGAATTGGATCAGCTTTATAAAAAACTCGAATACAGCTTTGCGGACAGGCTTGCAAAATATGAGGAGCACAGGGCCATCATTGAGGAAAGGGATGATCTGTTCATTGAATATATCACCCTGAACAATATGGTGGGCAATTATCAGAAGGCGTATGACCTTACCATGAACCACAAATTCCATGCATGGGAGGGCGGCGAGGGGAAGATCACGACCCAGTATACATGGTCGCTGGTACAGCTTGCCAAACAGGCTCTTGCGGCGGGGAAGGCCGCAAAGGCGGAGCGGCTGCTCAGGGCGTCTCTGGTATATCCGGAAAATCTCGGGGAAGGAAAGCTGGAAGGGACGAAGGACAACCATGTATACTATAATCTGGGGCTTGCATTGGAAGCCTTGGGAAGAAGCGAAGAGGCAATGGAATGCTATGAGATTGCCACTGCCGGTACAGACGAGCCTGCGGGAATGATGTATTATAACGACCAGCCCGCGGATATGATCCTGTATCAGGGGCTTGCAAAATTAAAGCTGGGAAAAAGCGCGGAGGCGAAGTCCCGATTCTACAGACTTATCGACTATGGGGAGCGTCATTTGTGGGATCAGGTAAAGATAGAATATTTTGCGGTGTCCCTGCCGGAATTTCGGATTTTCAATGAAGATTACACGGCGCGGAATCGAGCGCACTGCTATTATCTGATGGGCCTTGGCAATTGGGGGCTTGGCGATAAGGCGAAGGCGGAGGCGTTTTTCAAAACGGCGCTCTCCATTGAACCGTCGCATATGCAGTGCACATTATATATGGCGGAGCTTCAAGGCTGAGAAAGCCTTAGAGCCTGTTTAGAGGTGGTTGTGCTATGCTTTTCCGGTAAAATCATAAGAAAGAGGGAAAAGCATAATGAAAAGCAAAAAATTGGCAGCAGGGCTGATCGGGCTTTGCGTCGGGGCAGCTCCGGTTATGATGACGGCGTGTGGCAGTTCAGAGGCGCCCAAGGCAGAGACGGTTTATTACAGCGATATGGCGGGCGCGGAAACCGGCGGCAGTCAGCAGGGTGTCGGGGCTGCGGAGACAGAGAATCCGCAGCCAGATAGCGTACAACCGGCAGACCATGACGGGCAGCAGGAGGAAACAGAGCTGGAGGGGATTGTGGAGCGCATCGGTGAGAACAGCGTTGTCGTGAATAAGATATATGTTTTATCCACGACAACCGCTGTTTCCTATGTGGGCAGCGAGGAGGATCTGGTCACTGTGCATTTTTCCGAGGAAACGCGCTTTGAGGTGTGGACGGTAAAAAACAGCGGCATCAACGGAGAGGCCGATACGGATAAGCGGGAAGGGACAGCTTTAGATATCAAGGAGCAATCGTCGCTCAACATGACAGGCCGCTATGAGGGGGAGGACTTTTACGCGGAAACGGTAATTATATATGATTTTGTGTAATTATGAATTTTATAAAACCTTATGAAAAGTTTATAAAGAATTTGATTGCAAAACAGGGGCTGAAACCGTAAAATGGAATCAGAGAAAGCGTATAATAATTAAAAGCCATACTGACAAAGGAGGTGTGTTTATATGGCAACTTCAAGCATTACGAAGAATTTTGTTATATCCGGCAGACGACAGGTGGAGATGTTTGCCGATGCGATAGAGGCATCCGCCAATGATAATACGCCTCCCGTTCAGGTCAGTGCAACTTTTTTGACGGCTCCGGAGGATATAGCAAAATTTATGAAGAAAAGGAAAAAGGCGAGTGCAGGAAACGAGTAAATATACGGTTTTTAACATTCGTGAGTATCTGGGTGACGGAAGCTATGGACTCGGAGAGGAGGACTTACAACAGATTCTCTCCGAGTTTTCATGTAAGATAAACTTGGATGTTGAAAGATTTATAAAAGAACAGGCAATTGACTTTGCAAAAAAGCAACAGTCGGTTACATATCTGGTATTTTCTACGGAGGATGCGGAACCGGTGGGATATTTTGCCATTACAATCAAGCCGATTACCATAAACGCGGAAGCTTTCAGTAATACTGTAAAAAAGAAGCTTGCAAGAGTAAGCGTATTGAATGAGCAGAATCAGACATATATATGGCGGCATATTTGATTGCACAACTTGGGAAAAATTATGGTAATGGAGCGAATGAACGTATTTCAGGAAGAGAATTATTGGGATTGGCAATGCGGCAGATACATCAGTTGCAGTATTGGGCGGGCGGGATGGTTGTATTTTTGGAAACAAATAACAATGAAAAACTGTTATCCTTTTATAGAGAGAATGGTTTTCGACCGTTTGATACAAGAATAAGTGATTCCGCAAAAAGAAAACCCCATGAATTGGTGCAGCTTTTAAAACTGCTTTAAATCAAAAAGGTACATGATAAAGAAAATTTCGCTATCATGTACCTTTTTGCATGAATATTTATTCACTTTAAAACCGGCAATAAAAATGACGAAAGCAAAGGAGGATTCGACAATGGAAAAACTGGGTGGAGAAGCGAAGCGGCTCATGGAGGAGCGGTTTGGCAGGGACAGCATTATCGCGCTGGCGACCATGGAGGCGGATATTCCGCATGTCCGCTATGTGAACGGATATTATGAGGGGGACGTCAACACCTGCATTCTCTGTATCCGCCTGGCCGACGGCTGTCTGCTGTCGCATGGCACGCGGTACGAGATTGACTTTTGCGCGTGAGGGATTGAAGTCTGTCGGGAAAATTGTTACAATCAATGAATGAAGAAAAATTCATTCAAACAGTCGCAATTTCTTACAGAAAAAAGGAGTTATACTATGCCAAAGTCAAAGAAGCGGTGTATGGAGATACGGGAAGAGATGCGCAGCGCCATCCTGCAGAAATCGCTGCTCTATTTTGCGCGGAACGGGTTTGCGGGAACAAAAATCAGCGATTTGTCCAAGAGCATCGGTATCGGGCAGGGAACCATCTACATATATTTTGAGTCGAAGGAGGAGCTGTTTCAGGAGATTTTGCGGATGGCTGATTATGAGCAGGAACTCCTGCAGATCCGCTCGCTGCTGAAAATGCCGATTTCCGCCAAGGGCAAGCTGCATCGGCTGTCGGAGAGCGTTCTGAACAAATTACAGAAGGATGAAGCGTTTGCCGCCAGAGTTGCGCTCAACACGCAGATGCTCTTGGAGAAGAGCGCGGATTTTTCCGCGAAGGAGACGAGCTGTCAGAGCGCGCTGTATGCGTGTATGGCCGAGCTGATTGAGCAGGGACAGAAGGAGGGGACGATGGTGGGCGGCTCCGCAAGGAAGCTGGCGGACTACTATTGGGGCGTTGTTTATCTGTACGCGATGAAGCGGCTGTTCGCGGCACAGTATGAGATGATTACGGTCGAGGACTTGGAGCGGGTCGTGCTGAACGGGGATATGCTGGTATTGCGATGATTTCATAAAAATTTTGTGAAAAAACAGAAATCTGTGGAAAGAGTCAAAAGGCGCGTGGTATCATGGAAACAGACCATACAAAAAGGAGAGGTGACGGTGCGTTCATTTGTGGAATTTCAGGATGTCAGCAAGGTCTATAAGACAGGAGAGGTGTCAATACAGGCGCTGCATGATGTGAATTTTCAGATAGAAAAGGGAGAGTTCTGTGTGGTCGTGGGCGCGTCCGGCGCGGGAAAGACGACCATCTTAAATATTCTGGGCGGGATGGACACGCTCACCTCGGGGAAAGTATTTCTGGAGGACGCGGAGGTCTCGGCGTACAACAAGCGTCAGCTCACCGGCTACCGCCGCCATGACGTCGGCTTTGTCTTTCAATTTTATAATCTGGTGCAGAATCTGACCGCGCTGGAAAATGTGGAGCTTGCCGCGCAGATCTGCACGGACCCGCTGGACGCGGCGGAGGTCCTGCGGGATGTAGGTCTTGAAGACAGGAGGAACAATTTCCCCGCGCAGCTTTCGGGCGGGGAGCAGCAACGGGTCGCGATTGCGCGTGCGCTTGCCAAGAATCCCAAGCTGCTTTTGTGCGACGAGCCGACGGGGGCCTTGGACTACAATACCGGAAAGGCCGTGCTGCGGTTACTGCAGGACACCTGCCGAAATAAGGGCAAGACGGTGATCGTCATCACGCATAACCAGGCGTTGACGGCGATGGCGGATCGGATTATCACGGTAAAGAGCGGCACCATCGTCAGTATGGTGAAGAATGAGCAGATCGTCAACGTGAACGATATTGAATGGTAGCGGGGATGGGATGAACAATGAAATCCATGATGAAGAGAACAACCTTGCGGGAAATTCGGCAGAGTCTGGGGCGCTATCTCGCGATATGGGCGATTGTGGCGCTGGGGGTCGGACTGTTTGCGGGCCTGAAAATTACAAAGACCGTTATGGTGAAGTCCGCGGACGCGTATTTGCGGGAAAAGCAGCTCTATGATTACCGTCTGCTGTCCACGCTCGGCTTCGAGGAGGAGGATGTGTCGGCGCTGCGGCAGAAGGAGGGGGTGCGCGCGGTCGAGGGCGCGGTGGAGGCGGATATCCTCTCTCCGGACGCGGAAGGCAATGAGAGTGTTTTGAAGGCGCATTCTCTGTTGGAGCAGATAAACGGCGTGGAGCTGACGGCGGGGCGGCTGCCCGAAAACGCGGCGGAGTGCATTGTGGATTCCAACCGCTATGACGCGAGCGCGATCGGCAGTAAGCTGGCGCTGTCCGACAACAATGCGCAGGAGGATTTGGACAATTTCGCCTACAGGGAATACACCATTGTCGGGGTGGCGCAGGCCTCCGCCTACGTTCAGTTTGAGCGGGGAAATACATCGCTTGGCAACGGCAGCGTGAGCAGCTTTGTCTATTTGCTGCCGGAGGGCTTTGCCACGGAATACTATACAGAGATTTTTGTAAAATTCGATACGGACGCGCCGATTTTCTCTGAGGAGTACGATGCGTATATGGAGGCGCGGGAAGCGGAGTGGGAGGACTACTGTAAGGCGCAGGGCGCGCGCAGGTACCACGCGATTCTGGCGGAGGCGGAGGAGAAGCTTGCCGACGCGGAGACGGAGCTTGCGGCGCAGAAGGCCGATGCGGAAAAGGAGCTTGCCGACGCCCGCAGGGAGCTTGCGGATGCCGAGGCGGAAATCGCGGACGGGGAGACGCAGCTTGCGGAAGCGGAGCAGACGCTTGCGGACAACAGGGCGCGGCTCAACAGGGAAGCGCGGACGCTTGCCGATTCGCGCGCGCAGTTGGAGGCGCGGGAAGCCAAGCTTGCCGACATGGAATAGCTTTATGCGGGGCAGATTGGCGCAGGGGCGGAGGCGGAGGCCGTGTTGGCGCAGCTTGCGGCGGCGCGCTTACAGATAGAGGAGGCGCGGCAGCAGTTGGAGGCCGGAGAGGCGGAGCTTCGCGCGGCACGGCGGCAGTTATCGGAGGGAGAGACGGAGCTTGAGACAAACCGTCAGGAGCTTCTGGATGCAAGGGAGGAGCTTGCGGATGGCAGGAAGGCGTATGATGAGGCATATCGGGAGTTTGAGGCGGAAATCGCGGAGGCGGAGGCCGAGCTTGCGGATGCGCGCGCGGAGCTTGCCGATATCGAGGAGCCGGACACCTATGTGCTGGGCAGGGATACCAATATCGGATACGCCTGCTTTGAGAGCGATTCCGGCATTGTGGAGGGCATTGCGGTGGTGTTTCCCGTCTTCTTTTTTATGGTGGCGGCTCTGGTCTGCATGACGACCATGAACCGCATGGTGGAGGAGCAGCGGACGCAGATCGGCGTACTCAAGGCGCTTGGCTACGGCGAGGGGAAAATCATGGGGAAATACCTGTTCTACTCGGGAAGCGCGGCGGTGACGGGCTGTGTGGCAGGGTATTTTATCGGGATTCATCTGTTCCCGCTGGTAATCTGGATGGCGTATGGAATGATGTATCGGTTTGGCGGGATTGTCTACGCCTTTGATTGGAGAACCGCGGCGTTTTGCCTTGCGGCGTCCCTTCTGTGTTCCATGGGGACGACTTGGGCGTCCTGTCGGCATGAGTTTCGGGAGACGGCGGCGAATCTGATGCGTCCCAAGGCGCCGAGAGCGGGGAAGCGGGTTTTTCTGGAGTATGTGCCGTTTATCTGGAAACGGCTGAAATTCCTGCACAAGGTCTCCGTCAGGAATATTGTGCGGTACAAGAGAAGATTTTTTATGATGGTCATCGGTATCAGCGGCTGCACGGCGCTTCTGGTGACGGGCTTTGGCATCAAGGACTCTGTGACTACGGTTGCCGACCAACAGTTTGCGGAGATACAGACCTATCAGTTGGATGTCACCATGAAGGAAAGCCTTGGCGGGGCGGAGGCGCTGTCCGGCACGGAGCTTTCGGATCTGATCGCATCGTATGGCGGTGAGTATACGGTGATGCTGGAGACGACGATGGATTTGGAGACGGCGGACAGTGTGAAGGCCGTCAATCTGATTGTGGCGCAAGACCCGCAGGCGGTGGGGCAGTATGTCGATCTGCACACTGTCTCCGGAGAGCCCATCGCCTATCCGAACGCGGGAGAAATCGTACTCTGCAATAAGCTTGCGGAGCGGTATCGCCTTCGGACGGGAGACACCGTTCGGCTGTATGATGAGGACCGAAGGGAAATACAGGCGGTGGTGACGGGAATCTGCGAGAACTATATCTATAATTATGTCTACATCAGCGAGGAGACTTATGAGAAGGCCTTGGGGACGCCCGACTATAAAAACATCTATGTGAATCTGTCCGAGGAGACGGATGTGCACGTGGCGGGGGCCGCCATAATGGGGCTTGAGGGCGTGACGGCGGTGGCAGTCAATCAGGATATGCTGACGCGCTTTTCCAATATGATGCGTAGCATGAACTATATTGTGTTCGTGGTGATTGCCTGTGCGGCGGCGCTGGCCTTTATTGTGCTTTACAACCTGAACAACATCAATATTACGGAGCGCATCCGCGAGATTGCGACGATTAAGGTGCTGGGCTTTTACAGAAACGAGACGGCGTCCTATGTCTTTCGGGAGAATATGGCGCTCACCGCAATCGGCTGCGCGGCGGGGCTTGTGCTGGGAAAGCTGCTGCATCTCTATGTGATGCATGAGGTGGATATCGACATGATATCGTTTGATGTGCATGTCAAGACAGTCAGCTATCTGTACAGCGTCCTGCTGACGTTCCTGTTTACATGGGTGGTGAATCGGATCATGGCGGGGAAGCTGGACAGAATCAATATGGCGGAGTCGTTGAAGTCGGTGGATTGAGGGGGAGGAGAGTGAGTGCCGCGCAGATATAATGGCTCATATTTTTGAGGACAATTGCTACAGCTGTGTGACGGTAACGGAAACTGGTTGGAGATGCAAAGGGATTGAGACGGACAAATAGAAATGATGGCGTTATTATTTATTGGGATCATGAAACAGGTGCGATTAGAAAGGAATGGAACAGTTTGGCAGAATGGCTGAACTGTGAAATGGAAGAGGGAAAAATGCTGGTGAATTATGATGGAAGTAACAGTAATTATTTTGACTTTTTATAATGAGTTAAATCAGGCAATTGCGAAACAGGTTCGCAACTACCTGATTCCTGTGCAAATTCTATTGTGAGGACAAGGCGCAAGCGGGGAAGCAGCTGACAATGCGACAGATGCAGGCAGTATTATTTCGGTATAAATTTCGCAACTGCCGGACGCAATGCAAGTCCTAAAGGAACCGCCACAATCACAGCGATACCGGCATTTATGCCGGATACGACACTTTTTTGCGCTACAGTGAGCATAACGGCCTCCGATGGCAGTCCCAGAACAAAACGGTTTTCCACAAAGGTTTTGGAAATATACAGCAGGACATAAATAAAGGCTCCGGCCGTCGCACCGCTGATAAATCTTGTTTTCAACCCCATACGGCAGTTAGAAATGATTTTTCCGCACAGCCATGCCATAATAAACTTAAATGCGAATGTAAAAGGCGCTGATGCGACATATGCGGGATTTGTCAAATCAAAAAGCACAGAGCCTGTTCCAGCCGCAAGTCCTCCCGGTACCGGCCCCAAAAGCATACCGGACAGCAGACACATCACATTTCCCATGTGCAGGCGGGTGCTGCCGATTGCTGTCGGTATCGGTATCTGCAAAAAAGCAGACGCCGTATATACGGCTGCCGCCATAATCCCGATAAGCGCAATCTTTTGAAAACTATCCGATGTCGTGGAAACCGCAGAAGTCAGACCTGGAAAAGCCCTATTATTTATCCATAGCCGCCTGTTTGGAACGGGATATTTTAAGCGGCGCTTTGGCGGAAAATACAAAGCTGCCGCCGCAGAGAGAATTGGCTGATTTTTTGGATTTGAATTTAAGCACCATCACCAGAGCGTACAAGCTTTGTGAATTGAAGGGACTTTTGTATGCCGTAACGGGAAGAGGAACCTTTGTCTCGCCGGGGATTTTTACTCAGGATACGTTTCTGGACAAGAGCAGTTCCGTCATTGAAATGGGAATGATCAAGCCGTTCTATGAATGTAATCAAAGCGTTTTAAGCGCGGCCGGAATCGTGCTGAACAGCCCGGATGCTGTCCGACTTTTGGAATACGGCAATCCTTTTGGAACGAAGCGGCAGGTTAAGGCGGCTCTGAAATGGCTTTATCATTTCGGCGTTGATGCGGCAAAAGAAAACATTCTGGTGTCTGCCGGCGCTCAAAACGCATTGTCTGTTGTGCTGATTTCCCTGTTCAGGGCGGGAGATAAAATTGCAGTGGACGCTTTTACTTATACCAATTTTAAGGGATTAGCCAACTTTTTGCAGATACAGCTTATTTCCGTTGAAGCGGATGCGTTTGGAATGTCCCCGCATTCTCTGTTGCAAATCTGTAGGAATACGGACTTAAAGGGAATCTATCTCATGCCGACCTGCAGTAATCCGACAGGCATTTTCATGTCGGGTTCCCGCAGAAGGGAAATTGCCGGCATTGCGCGTCAATTCCGGCTGCTGCTCATTGAAGATGATATTTACTCCTTTTTGGCGCCGAAAGGAGCGGAATCGTTTTTTCCATACTTCCGGAGCAGACTGTCCATATTTGCAGTGTTTCAAAATCCCTGTGTGCCGGACTGCGGGTGGCTTTTTTGGCATTTCCATCCAACTATAGGGAGGCGCTGACCAACGGTATGCTGAATATCAATCTGAAGACGGTTTCCCTGAATGGAGAAATTGTTGCGGAATTGATTGAGAATGGTACGGCTTTTGATATTGTCCGGCAGAAAATCGCACTCGCGCAAAAAAGAAACAGGATATTCAGATCCGTCTTTAACGTATCGGGACAGGATACCATGGCGCGCTTCTTTTATTGGCTTCCGCTTCCCGGGCATTTGACGAGTGAGGAAGCGGAGATACAGGCCTTGCGGAAGGGGGCGCATGTTCTGGGCTCTCACAGGTTTGCCATGCAGGGTACGCAAAAATCGTCTTACATACGGGTATCGGTTGTTTCGCCCGATACGGAGGCTGACCTGAAAAAGGGCCTGCTGATATTGAAAAGCATTTTTGATGACAATGAGGTGAATTTTTTTGTGTAAATCATGGCACTTTAATATGGCAATATTTGGATGGCAGTGTTATAATAAGAAGCGGAAACAGCGGGAGAGCTATCGCGGTAGTGAAGCGCTTGGAAGAGACGGAAGATTATGCGAATGACGGAGGCTGTAATGAGAAAAAATATTAAAACGCAATTTGAAGAAGTGATTAATGAAATAAAGGAAATGTATTTAAAATATGGGGACAAGGAAGTCGAGGCAGATGACGATTGGTGTCTGTATATGAAAGATGAAGAAATCTCATTGATGTCAGAATGCTATATTCTGGATTATCCTGAAATAGACGATGATACGGATGAAGAAGTATTGCCTCAGGAAGCCATAGAGAATCAAATGGACATCGTATACAGACCGGAATTGTTGCAGGATGCAATCATAGCGGCCTTACACCAAAAGCCCAATGCTGCAAATGATGAATTGCTGCATGCGATAAAGTATTATATACAACACGACAATTTTATGCAAATGTAACCGAGAGACGGTTGTGATTTCAATTCCCGTTTATAATCGTGGAGGGACGGAGGGATGTTTGGCAATATTGATAATATGTGTAAATCTATACAAGACAGTATTTCCAATATGGAATGTAAGCAATGCATTTTGTTGGGGATTATGGGAATGGCGAGGACTGTCGGGTTGGTAAAATATATTGCGACTCATAATGAATTTCAGGCAATATCAGTATTTGATACATATATATGGGGAGGAATTAAGAAATTATATAATGATTCCGGAATCAATATGAAAATCAGTGAGGGTGAAGATACATGTAATGCACTTCTTTTAATTTTACAAGAAGAGGATTATAAGGTTACGAATCAACAAGATGAAATTTTAATGGGGATTGCTTACCTCTTGATTGAAAATTGGTATTATTTTATCGGAATGCTGTCTTTGAACATTGATAATATGGAAAGCAAAAGGATGGCGCGTTTTTTAGAGGTACCAAGTGAACTTATAGAAGAATATTTGTGCTGCTTATATGATGTCAGTTCTCCAAGCGATAAAAGAATAAAAGAAATGCAAAATGATGACATGGTAAAGGCAGAATTGGATGCTATGGAAGACGATATTAAATTTGTCAGAAAACCGCATGGTTATAACGATGTAGAGCAAAGAGTAAATAAGTATATGCGGTATAAATTTTGGGAAGAGATATACGGGGTATAAGGAAATACCATATATGTGCATGAATAAAGCTGTGATTCCAATAATGGAAAGTGGGACCTAATTTTTAACTATCGTTGATATTCTCCTAAAAAACGATATAATTTAGGAGAATAAGCTATGAGAAATTTTGATCATACGAAATACAGATTATTTCGATGGGATGGAGAAAGCCAAAAGAAATCAAATACCATAATAAGGAGGAAGGTATGATGCGTTAGTGTATCATGCGGAAAATCAGATGTTACCAATCAAGAATAAAGTAATCAGGCAATGTGAGGAAATAACGGAAGAAGATCTGCAGTCTTTGGAAAGGGAATATAATTTTAAATTTCCCGAAGACATAAAGCGGTTTTACATGAAATATAATGGAGGGCGGTTGGAAAGGTGTTGTTATATGGCACAGGAAGATGCATATGTTTTTTCGGATTTTCTTTCCATAAAAACAGGGTATAGCACTTTAAACGACAAAATGAGTTCGAATTATATTGATGATTGGTGGCCAAAGGAATTGATTCCATTCGGTTATGACGGGGGTGGAAATTCATTTTGTTTTCATGCAGATAGCGGTCAAATTTATTACATTTATGAGGATACGGAGGATGACGAGGGGAATGTCCCGGTAGAGTATGTGGCTCCGGATTTTCTTAGTTTTATTAATAATATGGTTGAGGAGTAAATTTTCTCCTCATTTTCATCTTGAACATCCGATTGAAACGCTGTAATATAGGAGAAAAGGGACACATCAAATTTTCCCGAAGCAACAAAGGATTGGAGGAGTATTATGTACGAGATGAAGCCCGAATATTATACGGGAATTGGATTTATTGACAAGGAGCACGCGCGGCTGTTTGAGCTTGCGCAGGAGACCCACGACCTGCTCCATGACACCGTTTCGCAGGACAAGAGCGAGCAGCTCGTCGGTCTGATTTCGGAGCTGATTAACTACACGCGGACGCACTTTACGCATGAGGAGGAGTTCCAGAGAAGCATCAACTATCCCCAGCTTGAGGCTCATGCCGCGCAGCACCGTCAATTTGAGGATAGTCTGGCAGAGATTGACATCGACGCGCTGGAAAATGATTTGGAGGGGCAGAACGAGGCCGTTGAGAAGCTGTTGGAGTTCCTCGTCAACTGGCTCGTAAACCATATCCGGAACGTGGATAAATTGATTGCGGAGTCCATGAAGTAGTTCACAGCGGCAGGCCGTGGGACGGGACAATCCTGAGAACCACCTCAGTGCGCTCCGGAATAACGCCGTCGTCCGCAATAAAAGGAATGCGATATTCGCCACATTGATTGGCAGCGGGAGTCCAACGGAACTCCCGCTTTTTTGCGTCAAAGGAGGCGCCCGCGGGAAGCTCCGCGCAGGACAGGCGCAGGGAGACGCAGGCGCCCCGCACACCGTAATTGGAGGCCCCGCGCTCGTTGTAGATGATGCCGTCGTCCGCCTCATCGGAAATATCCGTTGCGGGATTGCGCACCGTCAGCGCAAGCGTTACGGTCTCCCCCGCCACAGCCGTAATCGGGGCGAGGGGGCAGATATAAGGGCGGTGAACCGTCAGGGGAAGCGGGTAGTCGTCCGTGGCGATGGCAAAGCGGTATCCGGTGTCCGCACAGGGGACCGTCGGGTAGGGATAGAGGCTGTCCTGCGGCGTCCCGGGCGCGGGTGCGTTGACCTCGACCGCCGCCACCGCTGACGGATCGTCCGTCTGCAGATGGGTGACCGTCGTGGTGAAATACGGCTGCTCGGGAACGTTTTCCGCGTTGGTATGTCTGCGGAAGCGGTTTGTGACGGTGACAATCGGCGCGGCCGGAACATTCGGATTACGAACGCAATCCGAATGACTGTCGGCGCGCAAGCCCTCAATGCAGACAGTGTGCGCATCGTCCAGCACACAGACGTGCCGCTCGTCGGGCACTTTGCAGGAAACGGTGATGCTGCGCAGCGTCAGCGCATCGACATGCCTTGCGAAAATGCCGTATGCGGGCAGGATTCCCCAGTTGCTCGGCTCGGGATAGACCTCGGGAAGCTCCGGAATATTGTAGGGGTCGTCCACCCATGCGCCCTGGGCCGCGTCCCACTCCGCGCGGGGAAGAAGCCCTTCGTTTTTCAGAAAGAACGTGTTCACCAGCCACGGCAGGCTCTGTACCTGCGTCCTTGCGTGGAACTGTGAATACTTCCAGTCGGTGTTGAGCTGCCGCTGCTCCACCGCCTGCGCCATCGTCAGCCCGCCGCGGTACTCCACCGAGATATTTTCCAGCGTGATATTTTTCAGATGAGAATCGGTAAGCCCCATCAGCAAAATCGGATACCGCGGGTCGGCGTTGGTGATCGTCACATTGCCGATATAAACGTTTTCCACGCGCGCAAGCGTCTCACAGCCGACGGCGTTGGCATAGAGCGGGAGATCCGCCGCGCGGATTTCCTTTGAGAAATCCGTCTCATACCCATGCGCCGCTTCGCTCTGGCGCTTAGGATAGTATTTCCCTTCGCGCTCGGTGTAATTGGCCTCATTCAATGCGGTCGGGTTCGCGCCGTCTACAATGTCAAAATAGGAATGCCCGTCCACTGTGACCCTTTTGGTGCGATTGTAGTGCGGCGCATAGCGTTTGGCGGGATAGTAGTGGTAATCCGCAGAATTGGGCAGAATCCACCCTTGGTTGTCCAAGCGGACGTCGCCCGCGCCGCAGGGATAGATCTCCTGTGCGGAGTGGCCCGTGACGGGGAAGCGTCCGCGGTCCCCCGCGCGGATAAAGATGGGGGAGCTTGAGACGTTGTCCATTGTGCAGTCCGTGAAAATAATATCCGTGAGGGCGGAGCAGTCAACCGCCTCCAGCGCAAAACCGCGGGAACGGTCGAACCGCACCCTGCGGACGGTCACCTGATGATAGCCGCAGGAGGATTCCGTGCCGAGCTTCACGCGCCCTGTCGGGCCGCAGCGGTCCTGCGCGGCCAGCTTGTCCCTCGTGTAGCTGCCGGCGTATACGCTGCCCGCGTCGTAGCCGCTGACAACACAGTCCTCAATCAGGATATTGCGGGCAGGGCAAAACTGTCCCGCGCCGAAGGACGCTTTCACGCAGAGCGCATCGTCGGTGAGGGAATTGCAGACGGTATCGCGCACGGTGACGTTTTGGCAGCAGTCGATATCGAACGCGTCGCGCGTCGTGTCGATCAAAATGTGCTCTACATAGAGATTGTCGCAGCCCTCCGCGATGATCGCGAAGTGACCGCCTATCGTGACGGAAAAATCCTGAAAGACAATATTTCTGCACCGCACGAGCGCGAGGCCCTTGTTGCCAAACCACGCGCCCCTGTGCCCGTTTGCGCCGCGGCTGTCCGGCTCAGCGGGGTCCGCGCCCTGAAGCACGTAGGTCAGCAGTCCGCTTTCCTCGTCAAAGCGTCCGCCCGTGAAAAGTCCTTTCCCGTAAATCATAATGTTTTCCAGGTCCGCGCCGTAGACAAGACTGTTGGCAAAGTAGGAGTGTCCGTGGTCCTGCAGTCCGACATAGGGGTTGACCTCCGGCTCGTCGTAGTTGCCACCCTCGCTGTGCTGCGTCTCGTGGGCGTCGGAGATATCGGTCATGGCGGCGGCAATGACGGCGCCCTCCTCGAGAAAGAGATTGACATTGCTTTGCAGACGGATTGTATAAGTGTAAAAGGTGCCCTCGGGAATGACAACGGTGCCCCCCATAACGGAGGACGCCTTTTTGACAGCCTCGTTGATGGCTCGGGTATTCGTCTGCGCAGCGGCGTCCGTGGACGCGCCAAAGTCCGTGATATAGAAATGGGTCTTTTTTGCGAGCATGTCAGGTCTTATGGAGGCGCCCGTGGCCTCGGGGATTGTCGTTTTTTGAACCATGTCAGACTCCTTTGAAAATAGTTGTGGTACGGATTATAACCAGTATACAACAGAAGTCCGCAAAAAGAAAGGCGCGGAAGCGCTAAAGTTTCCGTATAAAAATGCCGATGTACATAATAAAAGCATAACGATTTTGTGCAAAAACAGAGAGAGAATGATTTTCGTGCCGCGTTGCGTGGCGATGATGAAAGGTGTGACAGATATGATGGGGATTGGAATCCGTTCAAACGATATGGTCAAGCGGGTAGTGACTCTCAGGAATATTGACGGGAGCGTTGCGGGAAGGATAACCTCCACAAGCTCCAAGGCGAAAAGCGTGAAAAAGAAGAAGCGCCTGCCCTACAATTTTAACAAAGTATCCAATCAGATTTTGATGTCAAAGACCGCCAACAATGCGCGGGCGGTGCAGTCGAGCGCGCGGCGGATGACGGCCGTGCTTGCACAGCGTCTGCGCAGCGGCGAGTATGATGAGGAGGATTTGAAGAACGCGCTCGTCCACGCCAAGCGCATGGAGCGGATCGCCAAGAAGCGCGTGAAGCATATGCAGGAGGAGGAGCGGGCCAGACAGGGCGGCACCTGCTTTATTCAGGAGGAGCAGGAAGACACGGACGATATGGAGCTGCTTGAGGAGGAGCAGGGCGCCGAGATGACCGACGAGGAGCTGGAGGAGCTCATGCAGGAACTGGAAGAGATGATGCAGGAGACCTTGGAGGAGCTGGAGGCGACAGAGGGGCTCCGCGATCTGGCGGACGAGATGATGACCACCGTGCAGAAGGACATGGCGCCGGAGGATCTGGACCGCCTCAAGAAAAAGCACAGGGCCGACGAGATGCGGGAGATTATGGAGGCGAACATGAAGTATCTCAAGGCGCTGTTTAACAAGCTGGAGCGGGAGAAGCGCGCCAATGCGGCCGGCAGCAGCGACAGCGGAAGCAGCGCCGGTTCGTCCTCATCGCAGCCGTCCGGATCCTCGGGGGGCGTGTCCATGGAGATTATGGGGACGGATGTGCCGGTGCAGACGTCGGAGGCCCCTGCTGCGGTCGAGGGCGGCAGTGTGGATATCATGGTGTGAAATTTAAAAGGCCTTCTGACTTGTTTCGGTGGAACTTTTTGACGCTTTGGGGTATGATATATACAAGAGATTTCAATTGAGATTGCAGTATATGAGAATTGAGGGGATGTGATACCGTGACAGTACAACAACAGGTATGTGACCGTATTATCAATATGACGGATGAGGGCGCTTATTTTATCAATCAGGTAATAAATAATATGAATCCCGTTTTTCTGACGGGAAATTCAGGCAAGGAGTCCGGTAAAGACGCGGTTGATGTTTCCAAAAGAATTGGAATTGGAAAGGGAATTATAGAGGATCCTGAGGATTTTGATAAGTGGAATGATGAGATTGCGGATTTATTTGAGGGTGCTGCAACATGAATTGTTTAGCAGATACACATATTTTAATCCGGGCCTTAAAAGATGATCCCAAGTTGTCTGCAAAGGCAAGAGAAATCCTGTTAAATAAAGACAACAGTATTTATTACAGTTTTGCGAATGTATGGGAAGTTGCGATTAAACATGCACTTCACAAATCAAGCATGACTTTTTCGGCACAAGGCTTCGAAAAATTATGCGGATTAGCGGGATATATACCATTGGAAACAAGTTTCAGACATGCTTATATGGTTGAAACCCTGAAATACGCAGATAGTGCTCCAAGAGAGCATCGGGATCCGTTCGACAGACTGCTCTTGGCTCAGGCAAAAGCAGAAAATATGTATTTTCTTACACATGATGAATTAATTCCGTTTTATGATGAATCATGTATTGTATCGGTATAAAGAAAATGCAGGGATGCCATAAAAACCCCTTGCATTCTGCCCTAAACCGTATTACAATAAACCTTGGAAAACAATATGGAAATTCTTCGGGGCAGGGTGCAATTCCCTACCGGCGGTCACAGTCCGCGACCCGCTTTATGAAAGTAAGGCGGCTGATATGGTGTAATCCCATAACCGACAGTATAGTCTGGATGAGAGAAGAGTGTGTTTGGAGCGGATTTCCGTGCGCGAAGCTTAGTCCCCGAATCTTAGATTCGGGGACTTTTATTATGCACAGGTCCGCATAAGGAGGTAAAGATGAATCAATTTATGAAAAACATCATCGAAAACGTAACCTTTGTACTGGAGTTTCTGGGCATCGTGGCCGTGCTGATTATCGTGGCGCTGGTTGCGGAAAAGCTGATTGCCAAGAAAAACGGCAGTGCGGAGAAGGCCGTCACCACCAGAAAGACCGCGATGATTGGCATGTTCTCCGCCGTGGCAGGCGTTTTGATGCTGCTGGAGCTGCCGATGCCGTTTGCGCCGTTCTTTTATAAGCTTGACGTGAGCGAGCTTCCCGTTTTGCTGTGCGGCTTTGCCTTTGGCCCGCTGGCCGGTGTGCTCACGGAGTTTGTCAAGATTATCGTCAAGCTGCTGTTCAAGCCCACCTCAACCGCGTTTGTCGGCGAGCTTGCCAACTTCTGCGTGGGCTGCTCCATGATACTGCCCGCGACCATTCTCTATCATATAAAGAAGAAAAAGCTGACGGCGATTGCGGGCTGTGTCGCGGGGACGCTGGTGATGACGATATTCGGCACCCTGTTCAACGCGGTATACCTTCTGCCTGCCTTCGCTGTGATGTACGGAATGCCGATGGAGGCGCTGATTGGCATGGGCACGGATATCAACCCGAATATTACGGGGGTATTTTCCTTCGTGGCCTTCTGCGTGGCGCCCCTGAATCTGATCAAGGGCAGCGTTGTCTCCGTGTTGACCTTTGTGCTGTATAAGCCGCTCAGCCCGATACTCAAGGCCTCGTATGGCAATTCCGTGAAAAAGGCGGTGTGAGGGAAGGATTCAGGCGGAGATGTAGCGCGGGAAAGGCAGTTGAAAAGCAGATTGCGATAATATTAAAGCAGGAAATGGAGGATGCATATGAGATTTTGGAAGGAAAATCAGTCCCTGATGTGGAAGCATCAGTACGAGACGGTAATGATTACGCCGTGGGGGAAAAACGCGTTGCGGGTGCGGGCCACGAAATACCCGCAGTTTACACAAAACAATTGGGCGCTGGAGGAGCCGGTTCCTGATACGGCTGCGGACACTGCCATCGAAATCAAGGGGAGCGAGGGCGCGTCCATCACGAACGGGCGGCTCTGTATCAAGGTAGACTTTGCGGGAATTATGACCTTTTACCGCGACGGCAGCCGTTTTCTCAAGGAGTACCACAGGGACTATGACCAGCCCGCATGCAGGGAGAGCCGCTGCCTGAAAATACGCGGCAGGGAGTACAAGGCCATCATCGGCGGTGACTATGCGCTGAAGGTGCGCTTTGAGAGCAGCGACGGGGAGAAGCTTTACGGTATGGGGCAGTACCAGCAGTCGTACCTTGACCTCAAGGGGTGCACGCTGGAGCTTGCGCAGCGCAACTCCCAATCCTCCATCCCCTTCGCGGTATCCAGTCTGGGATACGGCTTTCTCTGGAATCACCCGGGTGTCGGGAATGTGGTGTTTGGCAGGAATTACACCGAGTGGGAGGCAAAGGTGACAAAGCAGATGGACTATTGGGTCACCGTGGACGACAATCCGGCCAAGCTTGTGGAGAACTATACCGAGGTGACAGGCAGGACGCCGATGATTCCGGACGGACTTTTGGGGCTTTGGCAGTGCAAGCTCCGCTATCGGACGCAGGAGGAGGTGCTCGGCGTCGCGAGGAAATACAAGGAGCTGGGGATCCCGCTCGACGTGATTGTCATAGATTTCTTCCATTGGACAAGGCAGGGCGATTGGAAATTCGATCCGGAGTATTGGCCCGACCCCAAGGCCATGTGCGACGAGCTGCACGCGATGGGGACGAAGGTGGTGGTTTCCGTATGGCCTTCCGTGGACAAGAAGAGCGAGAACTTCGGCGAACTTTTGGAGCGCGGGCTGCTGATTCAGACCGAGCGCGGCAGCAATCAGACCTATGAGTTCCAGGGGGACTGCATGGAGATTGACGTGACCAATCCCGAGGCGCAGGCGTATTTGTGGGAAAAGTGCAGGAAGAACTACTATGACTTCGGCATCGACATGTTCTGGCTGGACAATGCCGAGCCGGATTACAGCGTGTACGATTATGACAATTACAGATATATGCTCGGAAGCGCGCTCGAGGTCAGCAACATCTACCCCAAGCTCTACGCCAAGACCTTTTACGACGGCATTAAGGCGGCGGGCAGGGAGAAGGAAATCCTGCATCTGATCCGCTGCGGCTGGGCGGGCATCCAGAAATACGCGGCGCTCCTCTGGTCGGGCGACGTGCCGAGTACCTTTGAGTCCCTGCGCGATCAGCTCTGCGCGGGACTGAATATGGGGCTTGCGGGCATTCCGTGGTGGACGACGGATATCGGGGGCTTTATGACGGACGACGTGGCGGACGAGGGCTTTCGCGAGCTGCTCCTGCGCTGGTTTGAGTTTGCGGTGTTCAGCCCGATTCTCCGAATGCACGGCGACCGCGGCCCGCACGACATCCCGCCGCTCTCCGACAAGGAGTGGGGCGGCGGCAGCCTCTATACGGGACACTCGAACGAGCTGTGGTGCTATGGCGAGGAGGCGTTTGCCATTATGAAAAAGCAGTGGGAGCTTCGCCTGTCCTTAAAGCCCTATCTGGAGCGGCTGATGCGCGAGGCGTCGCAGACGGGCGCGCCGCTGCTTCGGACCATGTTCTACGAATTTCCGGAGGATGCGCACTGCTGGGAATTGGAGGATCAATATATGTTCGGGGACAGCTATCTGGTCGCTCCGGTGCTTGGCATGGGACAGCGGGAGCGGGAGGTCTATCTTCCGGCGGGCCAATGGAGGCGCGTCGCGGACGGCAGAGCCTATGAGGGCGGCAGGACGATTGTGAGTGAGGCCCCGCTAGCGTGGATCCCTGTTTTCGAGAAGGTTTAAAACCATGCATATAAAAGTAAAATGTCAGGCGAAAGAAGTCTGACATTTTACTTTTGTGGGAATATCGCAATCAAAAAAAGACCACCCGCTTATGGTTTCCTGTAATCTACCCTGCCGACCAGATAATCAATGGAACAGTCATAATAATCTGCAAGCTTCATCAATACATCGACAGGAAAGTCCCGCACGCCTCGTTCATAGCGCGAATAGACGTCCCGATGCATCCCTAAAGTCGAGGAAATTTCCTTGATCGTAATATCGTTATCAATCCTTAAATCTTGAATGCGTTGGAATTTCAACACCATGTATCTCCTCATAAAACCGAATTTTTACTATAGACAAAGTATATCGAATATGCTATACTTTAGTACGGAATAAGACCGTTTGGTCTTATTCCAAAAACGGAGATGACGAGATTTGTGTCTGCGCTGCGCAAAACCATAAGTGGTTTGGCACAAACTCGTTATGCGCATAGTCTCAGCAAAGCTGAGCCGTTAAAACAGCGCAGAAATGAGGATTAGATTGGGCTAAACCGAAAGGATGGGAGCGGTGCCGACGGACAGTACCATAATAAAAACAATCTGGCAGTATAGTGAACCGCTGCCGCAGGAAACGATGGCATTTCTGAGAGGGATTGCCTCAGACTATGGGAAAGTCAAGAATTATGTCTATGGAAAATATTCAGGGATTAAAAGCTTGGACAGCCTGACGCCGGTTTACGGCATCTTAAATGAGATGCGTTACTGTGGACTGAGAGAGCAGCTAAATCTGCCCGCGGTATATTATGAGCTTGCGATAGCGGATGCAGTTGCCGATATCAAGTCCGGCTGGGGCATCCTAAAAAAGCGGATAGGCACATGCATCACCGCAAATGAAAATCTGAGCGCTGACGACAGGCTGTATCTCAGGACAGTGCTCAAGCTCAACGGCGTATATGCCCTGATCCTGAACCGTCAGGAATATGAAATGCCGAGAAATGTGGCGGGGCTCGACATTGATACGCAGCGGCTGAATAACCTCCTGCGCAGGCTCACAAGGAAATATCTTGTGCAGCCGCAAACAGGCGGTACGGATTCCTTTAGAATATCGCCCAACGGCTACTCCTATAAAGAGGGCATACTCCGAATAGCGTGCAGGACGCCAAGGAAAAGGGTCGCGATCCCGTTAAAGGACGGCCGGAGCTTTGACAGGCAGCTCAGGATACAGATAAATGCCGACTCTGTCGCAATTGCAGTACCAATCGCAGCGAAAATAAAGAGGCATGAGGATTATATCAATACCGTTTATGCTCACATAGGCTATAAGGACATGCTTACGCTATCCAACGGGAACATTTATGGGGAAAATCTGTGTGATATTGTAACGCCTGAGACAGAGCGGCTTGCGAAGAAAAATCAGGAGCGGTTTCGGATGTATGCGGTGTATGAGCAGAATGCGAAAACCGGGAATCTCAAAAAGGCAGGCGCTATAGAAGCCAATAATCTGGGCCGCCGCAAATATGACAGGCAGAAGGAAAAGGAGCAAATCCGAACGAAGGACTTTATAAATGCCGAGATGAACAGAATGATCAAGATGGAGAAGCCGGAACGGATTGTCATCGCAAGACCCGTGATAAAGAAAGGAACAAGACACCGCTCAAAATCCGTGAACAGGTGGCAGACGCGCAGCTTTTACGGCTATGTCAGAGAGCGGCTGGCATATAAATGCGGCGTCAATTCGATAGAATTGACTGAGGTGGATCCCAAGGGAACAGGCAGCATATGTTCCGCCTGCGGTGCAGAGGGCAGGCGGCAAGGGCTTTCCTTTACATGCGGGGCCTGTGGGCTGAAAACCACGGCAGCGCGCAATTCAGCCGCAAATATCGAGAAGAAGTATAACGGTTAAAATATATGGACCTGTGAATAAACCATCCAAGGATGATTTATCCAAGGATGATTTCACCGGAGAACGGATTGCGGGAAAGTATATTGACATAACAAGGCAGAAAGTCGGCATTGGCTAAGCTGTATAAGCCCTTGGGCGATAGCAGCTTTCGGGTATGCCAGGACCGTGGCCGTCACGGAGCGAAGTGAATGCCTGTAGCGCTGCAGAATGCTGCGTTACAGGCAGAACAGGCGGAAACGCCCCGATAATCCATATGATAATAAAAAGCACCTTGATAATTTCATACTTTACATGTCAAGAACAAAAACGACTACAATATACAATCAAACGCATATACAAACAAATGTTCGCAAAAGAGTTGACAAATACCTTGTGGATTGGTATACTGTTCCTATAATGTTGGGAGCGGCAGATTGTGTACAGGAAAGACGCAAAAGGCAGCATTTTTCATTTCTGTTTGGTCCGCCGAAGGCGGCATGGGGGATTATCATGTTAAAGATATTAGATGAGAAGATACGAAGAACGGATGAAGAGATTAGGCGCTTGTACAAGAATTGCAAATATATATGCACAATAGACAGTTGGTCTAAGGTCGCGGATAATGATGGGTATTTGTACTGTGTCAGCACATCGGAAGATTCGTTTGATGAATTGGTTGATGAAAGTGAGCGGTTACAGCAGGAAGGAAAATGCTGTGTAATTGGCGGAAGCTATAATAATGGAGGAGCATTGGGTGTACAGTACGAGGTTAGAGGATAGAAGGTATTTAGTCAGATGTATCAGAGTTACGAAGGATATTAAGACGATTGATTTTATTGTTGACACGGGTGCGCAGTATAGCTGTGTCAATTATAGGCTGGTTGATTGCAGCATGTGTGAGGCGTCGCTTGCGGATTGTGATATAAAGTTCATTCGAGGCGTTATCGAGGGGGAAACGGTAAAGCTTTATAAATATCGGTTGAAGCAGTTTACAATCGGGAATATTGATATGGGTGAACAGGATATATGGGTAACCTTTGACAGGAGAGTAACTGATACCGTGTTGGGAATGGATATTCTGCAACAGCTCATATTTATTGCAAATCCATACGACAAACGGATATATTTCTGTGAGGACGTTGGGGACTATGAGCGCCACTTTCGGTTCAATGTCGGATAAAATATAATTTAATACAGGACAGATAGAGAGATGTAAAGTATGAAATTATCAATGCGATAGATGGAGTACCTTGCATCTTTTTATTATGCACAGGTTCGCATAAGGAATTTTGCCGCTTTGCGGCATGCGGACCGCAATGAGAAATCACAGAAACTGTTCACAGGAGAAGCTGTGAAAACGGAGAGGACTATGAGAAAAGCGCAAAAGCAGCAGGCCCAAGAGCTGGCCAGGCAGATGGAGGAAGCCCACAACCAAATAAAAAAGCAGATAGAGCAAGGCAATTTTCAGCCAGCCATGGCGCTTCTGGAGGAGTGCCGGAATGCGGGAATCGCGCTGGGAACCCTGATCGAGAGCACAGAGGGGGAAGGGCATCCGACTGTGGCTGTCTTGGAGGAATACTGCGAGCTGGTTTACCGGCTTCACGAGGGCTTGAGCGCAGACAGCGGCAGCGCGGCAGACAAAATAAACAGCGATAAGATATACAAGCTGTTAAAACAAAAGCTTATCAAAGTAACCAACAGCTTGAAACACGATGTCGCAGTGCGGCGGGAAGCGGTATTCCTTCCCTACAAAGCGTCCATGTGGGATTCGCTTGAGAGTGTCTGGAAGGCGGCCGATGAGGATCCTGACTGCGACGCCTATGTAATTCCGATACCATATTATGACAAAAATCCTGACGGAAGCTTCCGCGAGATGCACTATGAAGGAGAGCAGTACCCCGATGATGTCCCGATCACGAGATACAACGAGTTTGATTTTGGCGCGCATCATCCGGATATGATATTTATCCATAATCCGTACGATGATACCAACCTTGTCACAAGCGTGCACCCGTTCTTTTACTCGGACAAGCTGAGAAAGGTTACGGATACACTGATATATATTCCCTATTTTGTATTGGGCGAAATCTCGCCGGAGGATGAGGCCGCGATAGAGCGCATGAAACATTTCTGCACAGTGCCGGGCGTGTATCATGCGGACAAAGTTATCGTCCAGTCCGAGGAGATGAAGCAGGTATATATAAAAGTGCTTTTGGATGCGGCGGGCAGCCATACAGAGGTGGCAAGAAACTATTGGGAGAACAGGATCCTTGGACTTGGGTCTCCCAAGCTTGATAAGGTATCGGCCACCCGCAGGGAGGAACTGGAAATACCGCGGGAGTGGCTGCGGGTTATCCAAAAGCCGGATGGTGAGTGGAAGAAGATCATTCTCTATAATACGAGCGTGGGCGCGCTGTTGGCACATAACGAAAAAATGCTGGAGAAAATAGAGGACGTGCTCCAAGTGTTCAAGGAGAATCAGGCGGATATCGCACTCCTGTGGCGGCCGCATCCGCTGATAAAGGCGACGCTGGAGAGTATGCGTCCACAACTCCGGGGAAAATATGACAGGATTGTCAGGAACTACCGTGAGGAGGGGTGGGGAATCTATGACGACAGTGCGGATTTGAATCGCGCGATAGCGTTGAGCGATGCGTATTATGGGGATGGGAGCTCCGTAGTACAGTTGTGCGTCAGGGCGGGAATGCCGGTGATGCTGGAAGATGTGGAAATACAGGCAGTATAAGTTTGAAAATTAAAATTTTCAATCTGCGCATAGTCTCAGCAAAGCTGAGCCGGTAAAACAGCGCAGAAATGAGGTGAATATGGAGAAAAATGATGATGAAAAGTCCGAAGGTATCGGTTGTGATACCGGTTTATAACGGTGCCGCATATGTAGGACAGGCAATTGAAAGCGTACTGCGGCAGACCTATGGCAATTACGAGATTATCGTGGTAAATGACGGTTCAAACGATGGCGGAATGACCCAAAAGGCTGTAGAGCCCTTTGAAGATAGGGTCAGATACTTTGAAAAGGATAATGGAGGGGTGTCCTCCGCATTGAATTTTGGCATTCACCAAATGACAGGAGAGTATTTTGCGTGGCTGTCCCATGACGATGTATTTTGTGAGACAAAGCTTTATGACCAAGTATCCCTGATCACCGCATCAGGGGATGAAAATACAATCGCACAGGGAAATTATTTCTTATGCAATGCGGATTTTACGGAAGGCATTGCGACAGATTTTGAAAAATATTATCCGGTGGAGCAGATTGGCAATTCCGTGTTCCTGCTCCTTTGGGGAGAGCTTCACTTCAGCAGTCTTTTGTTCCATAGAAGTCACTTTGAGAGAGTGGGTGTGTTTGACGAAACACTTCGATACGCACAGGATAATGATTTTATATTTCGGTTATGCCGTAATCAAAGAATGATATTTGCGTCAAGGCCGGTGAGTAAGGTACGCTTGCATACTGCGTCAGGAACAAATCGCTTTCATGGAGGTGTGGATGCTGAAAACAGGAGCGTTTATCTCAAAGTGGCAAAGAGCCTTTCGCGGGAGGAAATAAGGGGAATTACAGATAACGCATCAAAATTATATGCAAAGCTCGGGGGCATCATTAACAGTATGGGCGGAGGCGGGGAGTTGAAGCCTATAAGAGAGCATATAGCGGCCTGTAAGGGAGACGCAATGGAAATAAACAGACTGCGGGAACAGGACTTGATCATATTTGGCGCAGGACAATATGGCAGGCGGTTAAAATTTGAATTGGATGTAAGGGAAATTACCGTGAAGTGTTTTGTCGATAACGCAGATGAGAAAAACGGACAGATCATTGATGATCTTCCCTGCTATAAGGTAGAGCATTTAAAGGCCTGTCCCCAAGCGGTTGTGATTGTCGCACAGAAATTTTATGCGCAGGCGGTTGAGCAATTGTCGGTAATGGGAGTTTCTAAGATTTTGTTAAAGAATGAGGTGGATTCCATTTTGTGGAAGTATTAGGAAAACAGGAGCAAAGGGTTATGAGATGGAGCAATAAAGGACACGAGTACGATGCGGAATATGAAAATATTGAAAAGTTAAGCAGAATATATCTTTTTGGCGCAGGACATGACGGTGCAATGGTAAAGCAGATATTGTCTGAAAGATATATCGGTGCGGCGATTGAGGGATTTATTGACAATGATGTGAGGAAGCAGGGGACGAAATATCTTGGACTGAGCGTATATGCCTTGGAGGATGTGGAACGGGATGTGCGCACTGGCATTGTAGTTGCGTTTGCGTCGGAATTTACGGAGAAAATTGACGCACAGCTGATGGGACAGGCTTGGATAAAAGGCGTCAATTTCTTTCACTACGAAGAATTTATATCTGTTATTGCGGCGTACCGTTATAACGAGCTTTTTATACCTTCCATCTCTTTTCTGCCGACAACAAAATGTAATCTGCGGTGCAAGGCCTGTCTGAATTTTACAACCTATATCAAACGGTTTACGGAGCGGCCGTTGGAGGAGCTGAAGGCGGATATAGATTTATTTTTCAGAACGGTTGATTATGTGGGATTGCTGTTTATCAGCGGCGGGGAACCGCTTCTGTATTCCGCAGTTGCGCAGCTTGTACGGTATATTGACGAGACTTATGGGAACAAAATTTATTCCTTAGAGACCGTGACAAACGGAACTGTAGCGCCAAGCGAGGAATTTTTGATGGCATTGAGAGATACGCGCCTGAAAATCACAGTTGATGATTATCGTGAGGCGCTGCCGGAGCATAAAGAGAAGATAGAGGAGAATTTGAGGAAAATGCAGGAGGCTGCCGGAGAGAACAAGGTTATTCCGAGGACATATACAGAGTGGGTTGATTTATATCCGTATCCGCAAAAGAGCATGAATGAAGAGGAGCTGGCGCAAAAATATGACAGATGCCATGTGCCATGGCAGGAATATCGAAACGGAAAGCTGTATACCTGTAATTATGCCGCGTTTGCTTCTGTGGCAGGACTGACAGGGCAGCCGGATAAAACAGAGACCTATGATTTTCATGCACATAAAAGAGAGGATTTAAAGAAGGCAATGGAGTTTCGGCTGGGCTTCAGCGAAAAGGGATATGCCGAATTTTGCAGGGAATGTGCGGGGTATCTTGAGATTAATGAGCATAAAGTAAAGCCTGCGCTACAGGGGTAGGAAGGAATGTGCCATGAACAGGGATTTTATACTGAGTACACAGTGCGCCTGCATTGATGAAATGGGAAACGCGTGGATTTTTTCCAATGAAATAAACGCGTTATTTTACAGAAATCTTGAGGATGGCGAGACAGAATACATAACAAGCTTTGACAGGGAGCCATTTGAGCAGAGGGATTTATATACGGATGCGATATGGTTTCACGGAAAGATATTTCTGATACCCTGTGCTGCGAGGGATATTGCGGTATATGATACGGTGCGGAGGACGGCGGGGTATATATCTTTATGTACGCCTCCGGACAATTATAATGCAGTTCGGCTGCCGGAGGATCAACTTTTTCTGTATTCGGTCAGAGGGCGGGATTCTGCATATATTGTTTCGCTGGAAAAAGAATGCTGTGAATATGTTTTGATTGACTACGGGAACGAAAAGGCGGGCATAGAAGGAAAGCTTTTGCGGGGGAGCGCCTATTACAAGGGAAAGGCGTATTTCGTCATAGACAAAACCAATCGGTATGTAGAGTTTGAGGTGGAGACGAGGATAGTACGGATACGCAGGACGGAGAAAGAAGTGCCTTTATTTCATGTGGCATCGGATGGTCGGTATTTGTATATGATGCATGATGATGGTTGTGCTTATGATACCTATGATGAGAATGGCTATATAAAGACGTGTTTTTTGGCGACAGAGCAGAGCGGACAAGAGGGAAATTTTGAGTTTGAGCGTATGGAGTATGTTATGAATACGGCCCTAGAGGATGGGCGCATAGTCAGCGTTCCAATGAGAACGCAGCCCATAACAATTATGAATAATGACATTCCCGTCAGATTTTTGCTGGAAGATGAGCGAATTGGCAGTTATATCAATGATATACAGCCGCTGTTGGTATGCAGGAGCTTCCAAAATAAGCTTGTATTTTTCCCGTACCATGGAGATACGTTGGTGATTATTGACTTAACAACGGGAGAAACAAGATATCAAAGTGCGAGGATAAATATCGCGCAATATGAAAAATTGTTGGCGAGTGCTTTAAACAGGCGGGGGGAAGTCTGGCATGAATCACAAATCCCTTTTGAAATGTTTTTGGAGGTAGTGCGGCATGTGAAAAGAGGAACAGAAAACAAATGTGAGCAGATAGGAACAAAAATTTATGAGCATCTGTTTCAGAATGAAACGAAAGGGAGGAAGAGATGAAGCCAAGAGTTTCGATAGTGATTCCTGTTTACAATGGGACAAACTATATGCGTGATGCGATCGACAGCGCATTGAATCAGACCTATGAGAACTGTGAGGTTATAGTCGTCAATGACGGTTCAACTGACAAGGGTGAGACGGCGCGGGTGGCAAAATCGTATGGAGACAAAATACGATATATTGAAAAGGAGAACGGCGGAGTTGCGACAGCCGTTAATATGGGAATACAAAGGATGACGGGGGATTATTTTGCATGGCTGTCCCATGATGATATGTTTACTCCCGACAAGATAGAGAAACAGATGAGCGCGATAGAGGCAGCAGGCAGGCCCGATGCGATTGTACATAGCAATTTTACCTTTTGGTATATGGAGGACGACCGGCGTGTGAATGTGGATTGGCTGGAACAGTACAATAGGGAGCAATTGGAAAATAGCTGTTTTGCCCCTGTGTTTCTGGCAGTTCATGGAAGCACCGTATTGATACACAGGAGCCATTTTGAACGGGTAGGGCTGTATGATACGAAACTTTTGGCGACGCAGGACAGCGAGTTTCTGTTTCGCGTGATGCGCGGGCAAAAATCAATCTTTGTGCAGGAGAACCTGATGATTTCACGTATCCATAAGGAGCAGGGGCAGCAGACAATGGCCTGCCATGGTCTGGAGTACAATGACATGTTCATAGCCTTTTGCGAAGCTCTGTCAGCGGATGAGAAGATTGAGATGTGCGGGAGTGTACGGAATTTTTATTATAGGCTGTATCTGCTGTTAAAGTACAGTCGTCCGGCGAACCGTATACTGGAATATCTGAGGAAGAAGCTTGATGACAGCTCGGAAGCCGGGAATACAGAGACCCTTGGATATAAACGGCCGGAGCACATATGGGGAGCGAGCGACATCAGAGAGGTTTACATTTTCGGTGCGGGACAGATGGGACGGGAAATGCAGTTAATGTTGGAATCGTATGATATTGCGCTATGCGGATTTATAGATAATGCGAAAAGCAAGCAGGGAACGCTGATTAATGGGAAGCAGTGTTATGCACCTGAATATCTTCCGGGGAGAAAGAACTTTCTGGTGATTGTGGCGATGATGGATACGGAAGAGGTGGTTCATCAGTTGGAGGCGATGAGAATAGCGAATATTGTCACTATGGGCGCATTAAAAAAGGTACTGTTTTCTGTGGAGCCTAAGACGTTATTATACAAGGAGAATGACAAATGAAATGGGAAAATAAAGGACATGAATTTGACGAAGTCGGGTATTTATTAAAAGGTAAAAAAAATGTTTTTCTTTATGGAGCCGGTGGGATTGCATGGGAACTGTTGGAGGTGCTTCATGCGGTGGAAGCATGGACGAATTGGAAAATTTATCTTGTGGACAGGGACGAGAAGAAGCAGCGGGAGGGAAGATTTGGTCATAGCGTATTGTCTCCGGAGCGGTTTTTCTCCATGGAAAAAGAGGATTATTTTGTTATCGCATGTGCACAGAATAACGCGGGCGATGAAATATATGCTTTGGTGAAAGAGCGGCTTGATAAAGATGCTGTTATTTTTAAGGCCTTTTATTTCCTGCACAGTTATTTGCCGATATATTTTGTTTATATGCATGATATGGTTTTCTTTACATCTGAAAGTATGCTGCCTTCGACTGCATGTAATCTGAATTGCAGGGATTGTCTGAACTTTACGCCATATATCAAAAAGCATTATGTAGAGCCGCTGGAGCAGCTAAAGGAGGATGTGGATCTGTTTTTCGGCGCGGTGGATTTGGTGTATCGGTTTCAGATTACAGGAGGAGAGCCGCTGCTATATAAAGACTTGGTATCGTTGATAGAATATATTGCCGAGAACTATAGAAACAGAATCCTGCGATTTGAGATTGTGATGAACGGAACCGTAATACCGGATGATTCTGTATGCGAAGTATTGAAAAAAAGGGATATGTATGTGTTTTTGGATGATTATAGGATGTCAGTGAAGGGCATGGAAGAGCAGTATGAGAAGGTATATTGGAAATTAAATAAATACAGGATTGCATTTGCGGATAATTATGTCGAACAATGGATCAGAATGTATATTCCGGAGGAGGACGAGGGGACAGAGCTGTCTGAGCAGGTATTACGGCAGAAATATCGAAAATGTAACGCGCCATGGTCGTCGTTGTGGCAGGGGAAGATTTCATCCTGTAATTATGCGATGTATGCGCAAAGAGCAGGCCTTTGTGGAAAGCATGAGGATGAATCCTATGATTTGCGACAGTTTTCTGCGGAGAAGAGAAAGGAATTGGTTGAGTTCAGGCTGCGTTATTGTGAGAAGGGATATATGGAATTTTGCCAAAAATGCGGCGGTTGGACGGACACGAACGAGCGATGGTGTCAGCCGGCAATTCAATGTAAAAGAGAGGGATGACGGATGAAGTGGACGAATAAGGGGCATCAGTTTGACTGCTTGGGAAAGCGCTTTGAGCAAAGGAACAGGATATACATATATGGAGCTGCGGAATATGGGAAGCGGTTCTTGGATATGCTTTCCATGGCGGGCCTGTCGGATATGGTGGATGGCTTTATTGACAAGAATGTGAGGAAACAGGCAGAGGGGTTCGAGGGAAAGCAGGTGCTTTCGCCTGAAATCCTGTTTGAAAAGCATGATACAAGCCATGTGATGATTGTCGCAATGTGGGAACCGCACTGCAGTCGGACGGTGACACGGCTCCTTCAGGCAGGATACGTTGAAAATCTTGATTTTTTCCGTTGGGATATATTCAGAGCGTATCTGAATGAGATTTATTTTCCGATCTATGCGTTGTATACGCAAGATAAGCTTGTTGTGTCCTCATCCTGCTATATTCCTACCGACGCATGTAATTTAAGATGCAGGGATTGCTTGAATTTTACACCATACATTAAGAATTTTGAAATAAGACCGTTGGATGCGGCATGCAGGGATATTGATTTGTTTTTCAAATGGATTGATTTTACCTTTCGCTATCAGATTTCCGGAGGAGAACCGGTATTATACGCGCATTTACGGGAGCTTATTGAGTATATAGGAATACATTATAGGCATAGAATCGACTTGTTTGAGGTTGTGATGAATGGAACCATAATTCCGTCGGATGATTTATGTCAGTGTATGAAGCAATACGATATGACGGCCTGTCTGGATAATTACACGCAAAGCATTCCCCAAGCCATGAATCATCGGGAGGAAATTATTGACCGGTTGGAAAAGCATAGTGTGAAATGGGTGGACAATACGGTACAGGATTGGTTTGACCTTAGGATTTTCGATACCGATAATTCTGAAATGGGAGAGCAAGGGCTTACGGAGTATTTTGACCATTGCAATAACCCGTGGCATTATTATGAAAACGGGAAATTATACGCGTGCAATTTCGCAAGATTCGCAGAAAGGGCAGGATTAAACAAGGAAAATAACAGCAGCAGCTTTAACCTTGCAAAGATGACGCAAAATCGAAAAAAGGAATTAATGGAGTTCCTGCTGAATTATAACGAAACAGGCTATGTGCAGATGTGTAAGCGCTGTGCGGGATGGGCTGACTTTAACCCGAACAGAGTGCCTGTTGCGCGGCAGTGCGGAGGTCAGTGTAATGAAATGGATGCATAAAGGAGAAGAATTAGGATATTTTAAGGAGATATTTGCAGGGAAGGACGTATATGTATATGGCGCAGGCAGGATTGGGAAAAGCGTATTGCAAGTGAACGGGATAACCCGAGCTTTTGACAGAAATTTTGCAGAGTTGAAAAGATATGGAGAAATCGAGATACATAATCCCATGGAGCTGCAAACGGTTGACAGGAAGAACAGTATTTTGATTGTCGCAATAGACAGAAGCACAGTGTCTCCGGTGTTGCAGTATTTTATGAATTGCGGATGGATATTAGGGAACAACCTTTTCTTGGGACAGGATTTTATGGAGTGGTATTTGGAACCTTATCTGTTCTTCCATGAAAACAAGATTTATGTGAAGAACCTGACGATATGCGTCAGTAAGAAATGCACGTTGAAGTGTAAAGAGTGCTCTCAGAGAATGTCTTATCAAAAGGAACTCGGAATGAATACCTTAAAGGAGCTGACGGCACATATTGATTTACTTTTTTCCAAGATTGATTTTATAGATTTTCTGGCGGTTACGGGCGGAGAGCCGTTTTTGTTTAAGGAGTTGGACAGGCTTCTGGATTATATGGTGAATCGCTACGGGCGGCAGATTGGGGCCATACGGGTAGTTTCAAATGGAACGATTATGCCGGACGAGAATTTCCTGAAATGTGCGCAGGAGCATGGTATCCTGCTTGAACTCACGGACTATGGCTTTAATATGGATAAAATCAAGCAAGCAGAAGAGCTGTGCAAGGTAAAGGGCGTGTGCTTTGTCGAAAACAGGCATGAACATTGGTTTAAAATGTGGGTGAAAAACAGGAAAAGCAGCAAAGCGGCAGACTATATTTTTGACCAATGCATTTGCCACAGTCGTTGTGACGGATATGTGGATGGGAAACTGGTAAAATGTCTTTGCGCGTATTTCGCAGGATATACATATAAAGAGTTAGACACTGATGAGGATTATCTGGCTTTAAGCGGAAGCACCGCAAAGGAGACGGTTTTTGAATATCTGCGGGGTTATACCGTCAAAGGACATCTGTCAGCATGTGAAATGTGCGATGGACTATATGGAATAAATACAGAATATACAGTACTGGGTGGGCAGGCTTGAAAGTGAAAAAGCGGGTTTTAGGCTATTGATTGCGCTGCGGGGTATATACAAGGGGTATTAGATTATGAAATATTTGATTTTCGGTGTAAATGGCATGGCAGGACATATGATTGCGCAGTATCTGATAGAGCAGGGACATACGGTGTGCGGTTTTGCAAGAAATAAGAGCAGCCTGCCCTGTGAAACGATATGCGGAGATGCAAGAGATAAGAAGGCAGTTTCCGATGCTTTGGAGACACAGGAATTTGACTATGTCATCAATGCAGTCGGAATCTTAAATCGCGCCGTGGACAGGGACTTGACGACAGGGATTTTTATTAATAGCGTGCTGCCGCATTTTCTGGCAGAGTATCTGCGAGAGAAGCGTGCGAAGCTGATTCATATCAGCAGTGATTGTGTGTTTGAAGGTACCCGTGGGAGATATGTGGAGAAGGATATACCGGATGCACAGTCGTTCTATGGGCGCAGCAAGGCGCTGGGGGAAGTGGTGGATACGGAGAATCTGACAATCAGGACATCCATTGTGGGGCCGGAGCTGAAGAACAACGGGATTGGTTTGTTTCACTGGTTTATGTCGCAGGAGGATGCGGTTGAGGGATACGAAAAAGTAATCTGGTCCGGCGTGACGACATTGCAATTGGCAAAGACAATTGCGGAGGATGCGCAGCTTCCTCGGACGGGCTTATATCATTTGGTGAACAATGATTTTATCAATAAACATGATTTACTGCTTTTATTTAATCGATATTGCAGAAGAACGCCGATTACGGTTACGAGAAATACAGATGTCTGTAGTGACAGGACACTTCTGAATACTTGCGGCAAGGATGTGTTTGAGGTGCCTTCCTATGAAAGGATGGTGCAGGAGATGTCGGATTGGATGGACAATCATGCGCATCTGTATACACAGTATAGGGGATAGGGAGGCGCTTGAATTGCGAAAGCTAAAGTTAATGACAATTGTGGGGACAAGGCCGGAGCTGATACGGCTCTCTGAGCTTATCAAAAAGGCGGACCGCTTTTTTGAGCATGTGTTTGTCCATACCGGACAGAATTATGATGAGCGGCTGAACGACATTTTCTATGAAGATCTTGGTGTTCGCAGACCGGATTGTTATCTGGGGGCTGTGGGGGCAGATTTAGGGGAGACGATTGGGAATATTATTTCAAAATCGTATAAACTGATGCGGCAGGAGCGTCCCGATGCACTTTTGATTTTGGGAGATACCAATTCCGCGCTTACGGCGATTTCCGCAAAGCGCCTGAAAATACCGATTTTTCATATGGAAGCGGGAAACCGATGTTTTGATGAAAATCTTCCGGAGGAAACCAATCGGAGAATTGTTGACCATATCTCAGATGTAAACCTTCCCTATACGGAACACGCAAGGCGGTATTTAATATCGGAAGGAATCCGCAAAGAGCATATTTATGTTACAGGTTCCCCGATGAAAGAGGTAATCAAGGCGCATGAAAAGGAAATTGCGGGCAGTTCTATTTTAGATGAACTGCGGCTTGAGGAGGGACAGTATATTGTTCTGTCAGCGCACAGGGAAGAAAATATAGATCATGCGGAAAACTTTGAAAGCCTGATGGGGGCAATTAATGTGATGGCGCAGACCTATCAAATGCCGGTCATATATTCGCTTCATCCCAGAAGCGCGAAATGGATAGAGGAAAGAGGGTACATATTTCATCCGCTTGTAAGGCCGATGCGCCCGTTTAATTTTACGGATTACAGCAAACTGATGCAAAAGGCTTATTGTGTAGTGTCTGACAGCGGGACAATGCCGGAGGAGGCAGCAGTCTGCCGATTTCCCGCGGTTTGTATCCGTACTTCGACAGAGCGGCCGGAGAGCTTGGATAAGGGCTGCTTTGTGATAGGGGGAATTACAGAGGAGTCCCTGCTTCAGGCGGTGGACTTGGCAGTCGGCCTTTCGCAGATACAGGATTATGGAGGGACGGTGCCGGATTATGACACGGAGAATGTCTCATCGACAGTAATCAGGATTATCCAAAGCTATACAAGAATTATTGATGATAAAGTTTGGAGGAAACGGTAATGGGAATGTTTACGGGAAAGACCCTTATGATTACGGGAGGTACAGGGTCGTTTGGCCATGCGGTATTAAATCGTTTTTTGAATACGGATATCGGAGAAATACGCGTGTTTTCCAGAGATGAGAAGAAGCAGGACGATATGCGTAAGGAGTATAACAATTCCAGAATTAAATTTTATATTGGAAATGTCAGGGATATTCAGAGCATTGAGGATGCCATAGACGGAGTAGATTACATTTTCAGTGCGGCAGCGTTGAAGCAGGTTCCCTCCTGTGAGTTCTTTCCAATGGAAGCTGTAAAGACGAATGTTTATGGGACGGAGAATGTATTGACGGCGGCTATCCGCGCGGGGGTGAAAAAGGTGATCTGTCTGTCTACGGATAAGGCGGCGTATCCGATTAACGCAATGGGTATCAGTAAGGCGATGATGGAGCGCGTTTTTGTCGCCAAATCAAGGACGACGGAAAAAACGATAATCTGCGGGACAAGGTATGGCAATGTAATGTGCTCAAGAGGATCGGTCATTCCGCTGTTTATTGAGCAGATAAAGGCGGGAAAGCCGATAACAGTAACAGATCCTGCGATGACAAGATTTTTGATGAGCCTTGAGGAGGCTGTAGATTTAGTGCTGTTTGCTTTTGAACATGCGCAGGCAGGAGATATTATGGTGCAGAAGGCGCCGGCCTGTACGATTGAGACACTGGCGCAGGCGGTCAGGGAGTTGTTTGATGATAAGAATGAGATCCATTACATAGGGATTCGGCATGGAGAGAAGAAAGCGGAAACGCTTTTGACAAAGGAGGAGTGTATGCACGCGTTTGACTTGGGAGATTTTTACCGTGTGCCTGCGGATAACCGCGATTTGAATTACGGAAAGTATTATGAGAGCGGGAAAATCATAGAGACGGAACGGACGGAATTTACCTCTGATAATACGACAAGGCTGAATGTAGAACAGGTAAAACAAAAGCTGTTGGCGTTGGATTACGTCAAGGCGGCTTTGGCGTATTGATATGGAGCGGTACGATTTCAAAGACTACAAAGGCAGGAAGGCAGCGGTATATGGTCTGGGGGTAGAGGCAGAGAAGGTATTGGCGCGGTTGGACGGATACATGGAGCTTGTAGGATTGCTGGACGGCTTCAGAGAGCAGGGGGAATTATATGGAAAGCCCATTATCCCGCTTTCGGAAGCGGTTCAAAGGCAGGTTGCATTAATCATAGTCGCCGCCCGCCCCGCGTCCTGCCGTGTCATTGCGAGAAGAATTGGCGATGTCTGTGTTAAGAACCGGATTGCTCTGATTGATATACGGGGCAGGGACTTGCTGGCATCCGACAGCACGGCCTATGATTTTATGCATATAAGCGGGGAAACCGAAAAAGAATTAAAGGAAAGAATCGATGCCGCGGAGCTTGTGAGCTTTGATTTATTTGACACGCTTATTATGCGTCAGGTCTTATCAGCGGAGGATGTGTATGAGTATGTGGATAACAGTCTGCGGGGCATGGGGATTTGTATTGAGGATTTCTGTAAAAAGCGCATGATGGCGGAAAAGGCGCTGTCGCAAAGCGGTGCGCCATCCCTTGAAGAAATTTACCGATACCTGCTTGCGGGAGAGGAACAGGAGCAGATGGGGGCGGAGAAACCGGCAGATTTGGAATGGCAGATGGATTATGGGCTGATAATTGCCAGAAAAAGGGTGTGCAGCTTGTTGGAATATGCATACGCGAAGGGGAAAGACGTGTATGTGGTATCAGATTCCTATTACAATAAGGAACAGATTATAAAGCTTTTGGAGAAATGCGGAATCGCAAAATGGAAGGATGTCTTTGTCTCCAGTGACTGTAAAATAAGTAAGACACAGGGCCTTTTTCGGGTTTTGAGGAACAAGCTGGGAAACAGGAAATGGCTGCATGTCGGGGATGACTTGGTGGCGGATATTGAGTGCGCAAAGCGGGAAAATATCAAGATATACAGGATATATAGCGGATTAGATCTGTTTGAAGCGGTCGGATATCTGGGAATGGCGGATTATATGAACACGGTATCGGCGCGATTGAAGATAGGGATGTTTGTCTCGTGCATTTTTAACAATCCCTTTCAGTTTGAAACCATTGACAAAAGGATATGCGTGACGGATGCGGAAGCAGTCGGTTATTTATTTTGCGCCCCTCTGATTACGGATTTTGTATTTTGGTTTCGTGAGCGGGTGCAGCAGCAGAATTTGAAAAACATATGGTTTTGTGCCAGAGACGGGTATCTTATCCGCAAGTTGTATCAGGAATTGGAGATGGGTCAAGACAGCACATATTTTTTGACGTCGCGGACAGCGGCAATCCGCGCAGGTGTGGAAGATGACGCGGATATACAGTATGTAGATGATATGAAATTCAGTGGTTCCCTCGAGGAAAATGTCAGAGAACGCTTTGGGATCACCGTGGCAGATGGTACGGCGTGTGAGCAGGCGGATGCGGATGGATTGATGCGATACAAGACTGCTATTTTAAAGCGCGCAAAAGAAGCAGGAACGGCTTACCGAAAATATATAGACAGGCTGCCAACGGAGGAGGGGGATATTGCTTTTTTTGATTTTGTGGCCAAGGGAACCGTTCAGATGTTTGTGCAGCGAATGACAAAGCATCATCTGAGAGGCCTCTATTTTTTGCAATTGGAGGCGGAAGAGATGGAGCGGTGGGACTTGGATATTCAGACATTTTATGCAGAGCGCGAGGGGGGAGCTTTTTTTGAGAACTACTATATTTTGGAGACCTTGCTGACAGCCCCTTTTCCGTCTCTGCTGCAGTTTGAGGGGGAAGGGCAGCCGGTTTATGCGAAGGAAACGCGCACGCCGAAGGATATCCGATGCTTTGAGCGGATGCAGGAGGGCATTTGGGCATACTTTAAGACCTATATCACATTGTGTCCTGCTGCGCAACGGGAAGAGCACAAGAGACTGGATGAGATTTTCCTTTCCCTGATGCATAAGCTTAGGATTACGGATGAGGATTTTGGAGAACTTATGATAGAGGATTCATTTTTTAACAGAATGACAAAGATTAAGGAAGTGCTTTAGCGGATATTGTACCTTGACAATTTTATATTTTACATTGGATTTATTGTGTTTATCTTGCAATAATGCGCAAAGCGCAATACAATTGTAATATGGGAGATTTAAGCTGTGCAGAAATGGAGGTATTTTATGGCAAGAGAAGCTGTTTTACAGATAAGTATGGATGCGGATTTAAAAGAACAGGCAGAAGAATTATACAAAAAGCTTGGGACTTCCTTTGCAGAAGCGGTGAGAATGTTCGCGCGGCAGAGTGTGCAGGAAAACGCAATGCCGTTTACAGTCCGCCTTATAGGACAGGAGACAGGGAAGCGTATAGGAGTAGCGGAGGGGGAATTTATCGTCCCTGAGGATATTGATAAATATAATGATGAAATTGCGGAAATGTTCGGAGGTATTGGATGAAGCTGTTATTGGATACACATATTATATTATGGGCGCTTACAAATGACAGTAAACTGCCGCAGAAGGCCGGAACGGTTATTTCACAGAGTGAAAATAAAATCTGGTACAGTACAGCGTCAGTTTGGGAGGTGATGATAAAACACCTTCAGCATCCGGAGCATATGCCGATATCAGGGAGACAATTATCCAAGTATTGCCAAGAGGCAGGATATCAAATGTTGCCTGTGCGTGATGAACATGTATATGCGTTGGAGGGGCTTCGGCGTAAGGAGGGCGCTCCTCCTCATAAAGACCCGTTTGACTGTATAATGATTGCACAGGCCAAGGTGGAAAGCATGATGTTTATGACACATGATTACCTGCTGCCATATTATATGGAGGAGTGTATTATTTCTGTGTGATGGATGACGACGATATTCAATAAACAAATAGTAATCTGATGTAAAGTATGAAATTGTCATATGGAGCATCAGATTTTTTATGTCAATAAGCACCACCCTACCCCAAAGGAGCTGATACATATGAATTTTGAACTTACAGCCTCCATGATGTGCGCCGATTACGGCAGTCTGGAGCGGGAAGTACGGGAGCTTGACGAGGGCGGCATTGACTCCTTTCACATAGACATCATGGATGGACGCTACGTGCCGAACTTTGCCATGTCGCTAAATGACATGCGGTATATCGCGAAGGCGACGAAGAAGCCGATAGACGTCCATTTGATGATAGAGCATCCCAACAACAACGTCCAATTATTCCTAGACAATCTCAGAGCAGGGGACACCGTCTATATCCACCCCGAGGCGGAATATCACCCCTCAACTACTTTACAGAAGATCATCAACGCCGGAATGGTACCGGGCATTGCCATCAATCCGGGGACCAGCGTGGAGACCGTATTTGAAATGCTTCGGATCGTGAAGAAGGTGCTTGTCATGTCGGTCAATCCGGGAAATGCGGGACAGATGTACCTGCCCTATGTGGGGAAGAAGATCGTGAAGCTGCTCTCCATCAAGGAGGACATGGACTTTGAGATCTACTGGGACGGGGCGTGCAGCGCGGGGAAGATCCTTGAATTTGCCCCCAAGGGCGTGAAAGGCTTTGTGCTTGGGACGACCCTGCTTTTCGGGAAGGACAGGCCCTATGGCGAAACGCTTCAAAACATAAGGGAATTAAAGTTTTAGGTGGACATATCAGCATGAACATAGCGCTCATATTATCGGGGGGAACAGGCGCACGGCTTGGCGCGGGAATCCCCAAGCAGTATATAGAGATTGGCGGGAGGCCGATTATTTCTTATTGTATAGAGACCTTATCTGAATGCGCAGGGATCGATTTCATCTGGATTGCCGCGGATAAGCGGTGGCATAAATTGATCATCAGGGGCATGGAGCAGTCTCCGGCGGCCCTGGCGAAATTCAAAGGGTTCACCGTTCCAGGGGAAAACCGCCAGCTCTCTATCGTAAATGGTCTGGAGGAGATTGGCAGGGATGCGTCTGCGGAGGATTATGTGCTGATCCATGATGCGGCAAGGCCGCTGGTGAGCGGAAGGCAGATTGAAGCGGTTCTGAGAGGTGCGGCGGGATATGACGGCGCCATTCCCGTGCTGCCGGTGAAGGATACGCTGTATGCCAGCGAGGACGGCCGCCGTATTTCAGCGCTGCTGAAGCGCAGGGAAATCTTTGCGGGACAGGCGCCGGAGGCGTTTGTGCTGGGAAAATACCATGAGGCCAACAGGCGGCTGACACGGGAGGAGCTTCTGGAAATCAACGGCTCGACAGAGCCCGCCGTTATTGCGGGCATGAAGATCAGGATGCTTGCGGGAGATGAGCGGAATTTTAAGCTCACTACCATGGAGGATCTGGAGCGCTTCCGAGGCATTGCGGAAAAGAGGGCGGAGTGATGAAGGCATGGGTGCTGCGCGATATAGGCAGTATAGGAATGGAAAATAGCAAAATACCCGCAGTCGGGGAAGGGGAAGCATTGATCCGCGTCAGGGCGGCAGGGATCTGCGGGTCGGATATTCCGAGGATATACAGGACGGGCGCGCATGTCCATCCGATCATCCTTGGACATGAGTTTTCGGGGGAGGTGATGACGGCAGCGTCGGAGACGACAGCGTCAAAGACAGCAGCGTCAGAGACAGCTGGAAAATGGCAGGGACGGCGGGTCGGCGTTTTTCCGCTGATACCCTGTGGGAAGTGTACCCCCTGCCGACGGCAGCAGTATGAGCTGTGCAGAGATTACAGCTATCTCGGTTCGCGGAGAGATGGTGCGTTTGCGGAATATGTGGCGGCGCCTGTAAGGAATCTGATCGAACTGCCCGATATAGTGTCATACGAGGAGGGCGCCATGCTGGAGCCAATGGCAGTTGCGGTTCATGCGATGCGGCGCGTGACGATCAACGCCGGTGACACCGTGGCGGTGTATGGCTTGGGGACGATCGGCCTGCTGCTGGCCATGTTCCTGTCGGATGCGCTCGGGGACGCCGAAAGGCTGCTGCTGATCGGCAACAAGGATGCGCAGAGGCGGCAGGCCATGAAGCTTGGTGTGCCCAAGGAGCGCTGTTGCGACAGCACCGTGTCGGATGTGAATCAATGGCTTATGGAGCATACGGACGGGAACGGCGCAGACGTGTCCTTTGAATGCGTCGGGAAGGAAGAGACGTTTGTACAGGCGGTGGAAAACGCCGCCGTGGCGGGCAGAATTGTATTGACAGGGAATCCCTGCGCGCGCATGGGACTGGACAGGGATATATACTGGAAGCTGCTGCGGAATCAGATAACGGTCACGGGGACGTGGAATTCGTCCTTTTCGCATACGGCGGACGACGACTGGCATTATGCGCTGGAGCGGATTTCCCGCGGGCGCCTCAGCCCGAAGGAATTGATCACACACCGGTTCCCCTTGGAGGAGTTGGAGCGGGGGCTCCATATCATGCGGGACAAGACGGAGGATTACACGAAAATAATGGTGACGGTGTAGAGAAGAAATCGCTAAAGAAGAAATCCCAATCATATACTTGCACTTTGACCGCTTTTTGGTATACTGTAAAGAGAAAAGTGCATAATCCGGTAAGCACCTGTGAACGCAGGTGCTTCTTTCCGCGGCGGGGAGAACCGTATCGTCTGCCGCGGTTGTGGGAGTGTAGAATGCACAGGCAGAAAGGCGGATGGGAATGGAGCTGGAATTTGACGTAAAGGTGACGGCGGGCGCGCTTTATGACTACTTACTTTATCATACCTACGCGAGCTTCTCGGGGATCATCGGCACCGTGGCGGGCGTTTTGCTGCTGATTGTGTTTGCGTCCACCAAATACCCGATTTACCTGATAGCGGGCGTTGTGATGATTGCGTATCTGCCCTGCACGCTCTTTGTGCGGGCGCACAGGCAGGTGTTGAATACACCCGCCTTCAAGGAACCCCTTCATTACAAAATGACGGACGAGGGCATCAGCGTCTCGCAGGGGGAAAACACAGAGAATCAGAGCTGGGACAGTTGTGTGAAGGCGGTGTCCACGGGACGGAGCATTATCCTGTACACGTCGCGGACGACTGCGTCCATCTTTCCCAAGGCGGATCTCGGGGAGCGCAAGACGGCGCTGATACAGATGATTTCCACGCATATGCCGCCCAAGAAGGTCAAAATACGCTTTTAGGGCGCGGGAGAGAGGACGGCGGCATATGAATGACGGAACACACAGGAAAGACAGCATCTGCATAGAAACCAACAGCCCCGAGGAGACCCTTGCACTTGGGCGGAGGCTGGGGCAGCAGGCTCAAAAGGGAGACATCTATACCCTGAGCGGCGACCTTGGCGTCGGGAAAACCGTATTGGCGCAGGGCATCGCGGAGGGACTTGGGATTCGGGAGCCCGTCAACAGCCCGACCTTTACCATCGTTCAGATTTATGAGGAGGGCAGGCTTCCGCTCTACCACTTTGATGCCTACCGCATCGGGGATGTGGAGGAGATGGACGAGATTGGCTATGAGGATTATTTTTACGGGGACGGCCTTTGCATTATTGAATGGGCGGAGCTGATAGCGGAAATCATTCCGCCAACCGCCGGCCATATCACGATAACAAAAAACCTTGAAAAAGGCTGTGACTACAGGAAAATAGTGATGGAAAAAATAAGCTCACAAATTTGAAGCGCAGAAATGGGGGATTACCATGAAACTTCTCGCATTGGACAGCTCGGGGCTCGTCGCCTCCGTCGCGCTGATAGAGGACGGGGTGACAGTCGCGGAGTACACGACAAACTACAAAAAGACACATTCGCAGACGCTTCTCCCCATGCTGGACGAGATCAAGCGCATGACGGAGCTGGATTTGACAACGGTGGACGCGATTGCAATCGCCGCGGGCCCCGGCTCCTTTACAGGCCTCAGAATCGGCTCAGCGACGGCAAAGGGATTGGGGATGGCGCTGAATATCCCACTCATTCCGGTCCCGACCGTGGATGCGCTCGCATATAATTTATATGGAAGCAATCGGTTAATCTGCCCGTTGATGGATGCGCGCAGGAATCAGGTCTACACAGGGCTGTACACCTTTGAGAACGGGACGTTGCAAACCTTGGAAAAGCAGTGTGCGCTGGACATCGCGGAGCTTGCGGGGAAGCTCAACGCAATCGGCCGCGAGACGGTCTTTCTGGGGGACGGTGTGCCGGTCTGTGAGCAGCGGCTCTCGGAGCTGCTGACCGTGCCGTACTGCCTTGCGCCGGCAAGCTGCAACCGACAGCGCGCCGCCTGCGTGGGCGTTCTGGGCGCGGAGCTTTTCGCCAAGGGCGTCCGGCAGACGGCGGCGGAGCACGCCCCCGAGTATTTGCGGCTGTCACAGGCGGAGCGGGAAAAAGCGGTGCCTGCGCAAAAGCGCTTCGGCATGGAGGATTAGCATGTCAGTACCGTATCACATCCGCGAGCTGCGGACGGAGGACTTGGAGCAGGCGGCCGCATTGGAGGCGGCATGCTTTTCAATGCCGTGGAAATACAAGGACTTTGAGGAAATCTTGACAAATAAGAACCGTATCTATATGGCGGCGGTCTTGGATTCGCCCAATGCGGAGGGCCAAACGGTTATCGGCGGCTGTGTTCTTACCGATATAACAGGTGAAGGAGATATTTCCAACGTCGCGGTGCACTCGGCCTATCGGCGGCGGCATGTGGCGCAGGCGCTTCTGCGGGAGCTCATCCGCGTCGGACGGCAGCAGCGGGGCATCCATACCTTTATTTTGGAGGTGCGCAGCCAAAATGCCCCCGCAATCGGCTTATATGAGAGGCTGGGCTTTTGTTCCGCGGGGGTCAGGCCGAATTTTTATGAAAAGCCCAAGGACGATGCGATAATCATGCGGCTGACGGACGCAGGGGCAAAGCCGCCGCATCAGGAAAGGGAGGGTGATTGATATATTAGATATATGCTTGCTTGGAACCGGCGGGATGATGCCGCTTCCCTACAGATGGCTGACCTCCCTTATGGCGCGCTATAACGGGACGGGAATCTTGATAGACTGCGGCGAGGGGACACAGATCGCCATGAAGGAGAAGGGCTGGAGCCCCAAGCCCATAGACATTATGTGTTTTACGCATTATCACGCGGACCACATCGGAGGGCTTCCGGGGATGCTTCTGACGATGGGAAACGCCGAGAAGACAACGCCGCTGCTGATGATAGGCCCCAAGGGGCTGACAAGGGTCGTCAATGCGCTGCGCGTCATTGCGCCCGAGCTTCCGTTTGAGATACAGTACATGGAAATCACCGAGGCGGAGCAGACCTTTTCTTTCGACGGCTTCCGCATCGAAGCGTTCCGCGTGAATCATAATGTGACCTGCTACGGCTACAGCATTGTGGTGGAGCGCAAAGGGCGGTTTCAGGTGGAGCGGGCGCTTGCGCTGGGACTGGAACGACGGTATTGGGGGCGCCTGCAAAAAGGCGAGACTCTGACGCTTCCGGAGGGCGTCTACACGCCGGACATGGTTCTGGGGGCGCCGCGGAAGGGATTAAAGGTCACTTATTGCACCGATTCGAGACCGACTGACAGCATTGTCAGAAACGCCGCGGGTGCGGACTTGTTTATCTGCGAGGGGATGTACGGGGAGCCGGATAAGAAGGAAAAGGCAAAGGAATACAAGCACATGACCTTTTACGAGGCGGCCCGGATGGCGAAAGAGGCGGGGGTATCCAAGCTGTGGCTCACCCATTACTCGCCGTCGCTGATAAGACCGGAGGAGTACAAGAAAGAGGTTCAGGCAGTCTTTCAGAATACTTATATCGCAAAGGACGGATGGAGTGAGACGCTGTTGTTCGAGGATGAGGATGAACAAAGGGGATGAGACTATGACAAAATCAAATGGCGGAAAATTAAAGACCATCATCATTGTTATTATTTTGGTGATGCTCGTCGGAGGATACTATTTCTACCTTTCTAATAAGGAAAAGACGCAGAAGGAGACACAGGTTTCCACGGTGCAGGACATACTCCTGCGCAACCTTGAGACCAATTATCCCCCCACGCCGAAAGAGGTCGTAAAGTATTTCAGCGATATTTCAAAGTGCGTCTACAACGAATCCTACACGGATGAGGAGCTGCAAAAGCTTGCGGATAAGCTGCTCGGGCTCTATGATGACGAGCTTGCCGAGAATAATCCGCGGGATCAATATATAAAGGATTTGCAGAAAGAAGTCCGGGATATGAGCCAAAACGGCTATTCCATTGTGACCTATACGCCGTCCGCGAGCACGGATGTTCAGTATGACACTATTGACGGCCGTGAGTACGCGAAGCTCTATTGCACCTATTCCGTCAAAAAGGGCGTGGATTACGTCTCCTCGAGACAGGTGTTTGTGCTGCGCAGGGAAACGGCTACCGGACATTGGAAAATCTTGGGCTTTGAGATTGCAGACGATGAGGTAAGAGAATAGGAAAGGCGCGTAAAGCGGATAGAGCGGATATGGAAGAGACAGCGAAACAGGATGTGTTGATTTTGGCAATCGAGAGTTCCTGTGATGAGACGGCTGCTGCTGTTGTGAAAAACGGCAGGGAGGTTTTGTCGAACATCATCTCGTCGCAGATAGACATTCACGCGGCCTACGGCGGCGTCGTGCCGGAGATTGCCTCGAGAAAGCATATTGAGCGGATCAATCAGGTGATAGAGGCCGCGTTAAATGAGGGGGCGGTTCCGTTGGAGGAGATTACCGCAGTCGCCGTAACCTATGGCCCGGGTCTTGTCGGCGCGCTGCTTGTCGGCGTGTCAGCGGCCAAGGCGATAAGCTTTGCGGCGGGAAAGCCGCTCGTCGGCGTGCATCATATTGAGGGGCATATCAGTGCGAATTTCATAGAAAATAAGGAGCTGGAGCCGCCCTTTGCCTGTCTGGTGGTGTCCGGCGGGCATACGCATCTCGTCTCGGTGAAGGATTACGGCGTGTATGAGATTTTGGGGCGCACAAGGGACGACGCCGCCGGCGAGGCCTTTGACAAGGTGGCGCGCGCGCTGGGGCTGGGTTACCCGGGAGGCCCCAAGATAGACAGCATCTCCAAGGAGGGCAATCCGGACGCGGTGCCGTTTCCGCGTGCAAAGGTCGGGGATTCCCGATATGATTTCAGCTTCAGCGGGCTAAAATCGGCAGTGCTGAATTACCTGAACGCCTGTGAGATGAAGGGCGTGGCGGTCAATCGGGCGGATGTGGCGGCTTCCTTTCAGCGCGCCGTGATCGACGTGCTCGTGGAGCACGCGCTGATGGCTGCGGAGGAGTACGGCTTTGATAAATTTGCGATTGCGGGCGGCGTGGCGGCGAACTCGTCACTGCGGGCGGCTTTTGAAAGAGAATGTGCGAAGCGCCGGATTGCCTTTTACCATCCATCGCCGGTACTCTGCACCGACAATGCGGCAATGATAGGGGCGGCGGGATATTATGAGTATATCAGAGGAGCGCGCAGCGGGTATGATTTGAACGCGGTGCCCAATCTGAAGCTGGGGGAGCGGTAAAGATGGAGAGCGTAAGGACAACGGCAATCGTTTTGGCCGCGGGGCAGGGCAGGAGGATGAACAGCAGCGTGCCCAAGCAGTTCCTTCTGATAAAGGACAAGCCGGTGCTCTATTATTCCCTGAAAGTCTTTGAGGATAGTTTTATCGACGACATTATTCTTGTCGTGGGAAGCGGCGGGGAAGCGTTCTGCAGACGTGAAATCCTCCAAAAATATAATCTGACCAAGGTGCGGGCCGTCATCGAGGGCGGAAGAGAGCGGTATCATTCCGTGAGCTGCGGCCTTCGCGGGATTACATGGCCGTGCGATTATGTGTTTATCCATGACGGAGCGCGGCCCTTTATAGACGAAGCGATTTTACAACGTGCCCTGTGTGAGGTAAAGCTTGCGAAAGCGTGTGTAACGGGAATGCCCGTAAAGGATACCGTGAAGATTGCCGACGCGAAAGGATATGTGGCGGACACTCCCGCGCGTTCCATGGTCTGGCAGATACAGACGCCGCAGGTCTTTGAGCGCTCGCTGATAGCCGCGGCATACGAAAAACTGCTGTCGGAGGAGCAGGCGCTGTTGGCGCAGGGCGTGGACATTACGGATGATGCGATGGTGGTGGAGTATTTTACGCAAATACCGGTAAAACTGGTCGAGGGCTCCTATCGAAATATCAAGATTACAACACCCGAGGATATAGAGATTGCGCCTGTTTTTCTGGAGGCCGCCGCGCGGGGCTCAAAAAATTTTTTTTCATAATAAAAAAATGGAAAAAAGTTGTTGACAAAAAAAGTGCGTTTGTCTATAATAAATCTTGCACTGCTGATAGGATAAGGGCAGGCACAAAGCAGGAATTTGCGAAAATAAATCAAGTGGAGAGGTATCGAAGTGGTCATAACGAGGCGGTCTTGAAAACCGTTTGTCCGC
>JAMPFV010000013.1 GCA_023664265.1 Roseburia sp. | reverse complement strand
AGTAAAAATCAGATTAAGAAGAATGGGTCAGAAGAAAGCTCCTATTTATAGAATTGTTGTAGCGGACTCCAGATCACCCAGAGACGGAAAGTGCATCGAGGAGATCGGTACCTACAATCCGAACACGGACCCGAGCGAATTTAAGATTGACGAGGAGTCAGCTAAGAAGTGGCTGTCCAACGGCGCGCAGCCGACAGACACCGTTGCCCGACTTTTCAAGGCCGCAGGTATTAAGAAATAAGGCATATGGAAGCAGTCTCGGCAGATTTGTGCGAAGGCACAGATTCGTAGGATGAGAAAGGGGCATACAAGCATGAAGGAGTTAGTCGAAGTTATAGCGAAGGCTTTAGTAGACAATCCGCAGGAGGTCGTTGTTACGGAGAAGGACAATGGTAAGAACAGCGTTACGATTGAGCTTCATGTAGCGGCTTCCGATATGGGGAAGGTGATTGGCAAGCAGGGAAGAATTGCCAAGGCAATCCGTTCCGTTGTCAAGGCGGCATCGTCCAAGGAGAACATTAGGGCAGATGTTGAAATCATTTAGGCAAAGGCAGGGTGTTTCAGAGTAGAAACACCTTGTTTCCTTTTCGCGGCAGACGCTGGGGAAACAGGCTGTCGGACATGGGGAGAGTCATATGGAGGAAATATTACAGGTAGGGATTATCACGCAGACACACGGGCTGCGCGGGGAGGTCAAGGTGTTCCCGACGACGGACGACCCCAAGCGGTTTAAAAGGCTGAAGGAAGTCCTGTTGGATACGGGAAAAGAGAAGCTGCCCCTCGAAATCGAGGGCGTAAGGTTTTTTAAGAAGCTGGTCATTTTAAAGTTCAAGGGCTATGACGATATCAATGATATTGAGCGTTATAAAGGGAAAAGCCTCTATGTGACGCGCGAAAACGCGGTAAGGCTCAGGAAGGACGAGTATTTTATCGCGGATTTGATTGACTTGGAGGTCTTTGACGAGGAGGATCAACCGTTGGGCGTCCTTACGAATGTGATTGAGACCGGCGCAAATGACGTCTATGCCGTCCGGCTCGCGAATGGGCGGGAGCTGCTGTTGCCGGCGATTAAGCAGTGCATTCTCGAGGTAGACATGGAAGCCCGCCGGATGAAGGTGCATGTGTTGGACGGTCTGATGGATTAGGAAAGCAGAGAGGGTGCGGTATGCATTTTCACGTTATGACATTGTTTCCGGATATGGTGCTGAGCGGACTGCGGACGAGCATCACCGGAAGGGCGCAGGAGAAAGGCTGTATCTCCATAAATGCCGTCAATATCCGCGATTATACGACAGATAAGCATAATAAGGTGGACGACTATACCTATGGCGGCGGCGCGGGAATGCTGATGCAGGCACAGCCGGTCTATGACTGTTGGCAGGCCCTGGAGGACGGTATCCGCCGGCGCAGGGCGGCGTCCGGAGAGACTTGGGATGGCAGGACGCGCGTCGTCTATGTGACGCCGCAGGGGACGCTGTTTCACCAGCGACAGGCAGCGGAGCTGGCCTTGGAGGAGGATTTGATATTTCTCTGCGGACATTACGAAGGAATTGACGAGCGGGTGCTGGAGGAGATTGTCACGGACTATGTCTCGATTGGCGACTATGTGCTGACGGGCGGTGAGCTTCCGGCAATGGTGATGATTGACGCGATAGCAAGGCTCGTGCCGGGCGTGCTCAGCAACGGGGAGTCCGCCGAGACGGAGTCCCACGCCAACGGATTACTGGAATATCCGCAATATTCGCGGCCCGAAATCTGGCACGACAGGCGGGTGCCGGAGGTGCTGCTGAGCGGGCATCACGCCAACATCGCGAAGTGGCGGCAGGAGCAGTCGCTGGAGCGCACCAGACAGCGGCGTCCTGATCTGTATAAGGCGTATGAGGATATGGACGCTTCATTGAAATAGGAAAATAAGGGAACCAAGAAAATAAGCGTCCGGAATTAGACAGAAAAAGAAAGAAGATGAAAATGCGATGGGGAATACGGCCAATGTCCAGGAGAAGGGAGCGAACGCTGTCGTAAAGGAGGCCCTGCGCATGGCTTGGCCCGCCGTGTGCGAGTCCTTTTTTGTGGCGCTCGCCGGAATGATTGATTCGCTGATGGTGAGCTCGATAGGCTCCTATGCGGTCGCGGCGGTAGGGCTGACCACACAGCCGAAATTTATGGGGCTTGCGCTGTTTATCGCGATGAATGTTTCCATATCCGCGCTTGTGGCGAGGAGGCGCGGCGAGCAGAAGAAGGACGAGGCCAACCAAATCCTTCTGACGGCGATATGGTTTATTCTGGCGGCCGTGGTTGTCGTGTCTGTGCTGTGCGTCGTATTTGCCAATCAGATTATACGCTTTTGCGGCTCCGCGGAGGATACACATGACACGGCTGTCATATATTTTCGGATTATTATGGGCGGAATGGTGTTCAATGTGGTTTCCATGGGAATCAATGCGGCGCAGCGCGGATCCGGAAACACGATTATCGCCATGAAGACGAATATCATTTCCAATCTCGTAAATATCATCGGGAATTATCTGCTGATCAACGGGCATTTCGGCTTCCCCGCGCTCGGCATTCACGGTGCGGCGATTGCGACCGTATTCGGAACCGTAATCGCGTGCATTATGAGTATCCGTTCCTTATTTAAGAAGGACAATTTTGTCAGTCTGCCGTACATCGTCAGGAACAGAATCAAAGGATCCCTCGGGACGCTGGGGCATATTGTCAAGGTGGGGTACTCCGTCTTTATCGAGCAGGTATTGATGCGCATCGGCTTTATGTCAACGGCGATGATGGCGGCGGGAATGGGAACCGACGCCATGGCGGCGCATCAGGTCGGGATGAACATTCTCGGGCTGACCTTCTCCTTCGGGGACGGGATGCAGGTGGCGGCTGTCGCGCTGATTGGAAGAAGCTTGGGCGAGGGCTCTCCCGACAAGGCGAAGGAATACGGAAAGGTGTGCAGGCGTATCGGCCTGTGCATCTCGATAGCGCTTGCGGTTATCTACTTCTTCGGCGGGGAGACGCTGTACCGGCTCTTCTTTGAGGAGGACAATATTGTCGCGTATGGCGTGCAGATTATCCGTGTGATTATCGTCATCGTGCTCTTTCAGGTGTCTCAGGTCATCTACATGGGGTGCCTTCGGGGCGCGGGCGACACGACCTATACCGCGATTGCGTCCACCATCAGCGTCACGGTTATCAGGACGGGCTTCTCCTATCTGTGTGGCATTCTCCTCGCGTGGGGGATCCCGGGAATATGGCTGGGGATTCTGGCGGATCAGATGTCGCGGTTTCTGTTCGCGTCGATACGTTTTAAGACCGGAAAGTGGACGGGAATCAAGATATGAATTCTCAAGGATATTTTCTTGAGAATGTTCAAGGATATTTTCTTGAAAATGGCCTTGCATTCCTGAACCCTTTATGATATAGTATTCATGTTGCGAAGAAAGAGATGGTCCTCTGGTATGAGTCATATTGCAGTATATGATGTGGAAATATTAAGAACGTCGAATGAATAAAGGAGGCAAGACACAGGATGAACGACATTATCAGAGAAATTGAGCAGGAGCAGTTAAAGGAGTCTATCGACAGCTTTAACGTGGGTGATACGGTTAAGGTATACGGTAAGATTAAGGAAGGCAACAGAGAGAGAGTTCAGGTATTCGAGGGAACCGTGATTAAAATTCAGGGTGGAAGCAACAGAACCACTTTCACGGTGAGAAAGCTTTCCAACGGCGTCGGTGTGGAGAAGACATGGCCGTTACACTCTCCGAATGTGGAAAAGGTTGAGGTTGTAAGAACAGGTAAGGTAAGGCGAGCGAAGCTGTACTACTTGAGAAACCGTGTCGGCAAGAAGGCAAAGGTTAAGGAATTAGTCAAATAATCGATTCACAGACAAGGCGGGGCTTTTCAAAGCCCCGTTTTTGTATTATGGAAATTGCGACAGCTTGCGCTTGCAATAGGCTTTGGGATTGGTTATAATCATAAATGGACGATAAAGGACGAAGGGCAGCGGATTCATGGCAAGAAGAAAGGGACTCACCTTTTACCAGAAGAAGAAAAAACTGAATATGGTATTGCTGCGGGAGCTTGTCAGCTGGATATTCTGGATATTTGTCTCCATCTTTCTGGCGGTCGTGGTCGTGTACTGCGTCGGCATGAAGACCAGCGTTATCGGCGCGTCCATGGAGCCGAGCCTGTACAACGGGCAGTCGATATTCCTAAACAGGCTGATTTATAAGGTATCCTCGCCCAAGGTCGGCGATGTGATTGTGTTTCTGCCCAACGGCAATGAGAAGTCGCACTATTATGTGAAGCGCGTGGTGGGCGTGCCGGGGGATACCCTTTACATAAAAAGCGGCATACTGTATGTCAACGGAGAGGCGATGGAGGAATATTTTAACGACAGAATCGCGGAGGCGGGCGTTCTGGAGAATGAGATCACACTCGACGAAAACGAATATTTTGTTATCGGAGACAACTGCAACAGCAGTGAGGACAGCCGCTCCGCGAATATCGGAACCGTGAAGAATGAGTATATTATCGGCAAGGCGTGGTTCAAAATGGCGTCCGGGGACAGCGATATCGGTTTTGTGGAATAGTCTGCTTATCGGACGGATTGGAAAGGAAAACAATATGGCAAATTATCAATGGTATCCGGGGCATATGGCAAAGGCGAAGCGGATGATGCAGGAGAATATCAAGCTGATCGATCTGGTGATAGAGCTTGTGGACGCAAGAGCGCCGTTGAGCAGCCGCAACCCTGATATTGACGAGCTTGGCAGAAACAAAGCAAGACTTATCCTGCTGAATAAATCGGACTTGGCGGACGCCGGGAAGAATAAGCTCTGGATAAATTATTTCAGCGAAAAGGGGTTTTATGCCGTCGAGATAAATTCCAAGAACGGCCACGGGATAAAATCCATCCACGGCGTTGTGCAGGAGGCCTGCAGGGAGAAAATCGAGCGCGATAGGAAGCGGGGGATACTCAACCGCCCGGTGCGCGCCATGGTGGTCGGCATTCCCAATGTCGGCAAATCGACCTTTATCAACTCCTTTGCGGGAAAGGCCTGTACCAAGACGGGGAACAAGCCGGGTGTCACCAAGGGAAAGCAGTGGATACGTCTGAATAAGAGCGTGGAGCTGTTGGATACCCCGGGAATCTTGTGGCCCAAGTTTGACGACCCCGCTGTGGGGCTTCATCTGGCGATGATAGGCTCCATAAATGATGAGATTGTTTACTCAGACGAATTGGCCTGTGAGCTGATTCGCTTTATGATGTCCGCGTATCCCGGAGCCTTGGAGAAGCGTTATGAGCTTGAGGCGGTCGAATCAGACGCCTATGAGACGCTTCAGGCGATTTGCATCAGCCGCAGATGCTTTCTGAAGGGGGAGACGCCGGATATGATGAAGGCGGCGTCGATGGTGGTCGAGGATTTCAGAAGCGGCAGATTAGGCAGAATTTCTTTGGAAACTCCTGACAATATACAAGAAGAACCGTCTGAGAAAGGTGCAACACTGGGAAAATGAAAAATATTTTGAAGGAAATCTTGAATACCAGCATATATTTGTTGTTTGTGCTGATTGCGGCATATCTGATCGTAACCTATGTGGGACAGCGGACGCAGGTCAGCGGGAGCAGTATGGAGCCGACCCTGAGCCATGAGGATCATCTGATCGTCGATAAGCTGTCCTATAAGTTCAAGGAGCCGGAGCGCTTTGACATTATCGTATTTCCTTTTCAGTATGACAGAGATACCTACTATATTAAAAGGATTATCGGGCTTCCGGGGGAAATCGTGCAGATTGACGAGGAAGGAAATATCTATATTGACGGCGAGATTTTGGAGGAGAACTACGGGCGCGAGGTCATTGAGAATCCGGGCAGGGCAAGCGAAGCAGTGGTGCTCGGTGATGACGAATACTTTGTGATGGGAGACAACCGCAACAACAGCTCTGACAGCAGAGATCCGTCTGTGGGAAATATCCACCGCAAGGATATTATCGGCAGAGCCTTTATCCGCATATGGCCTTTGTCGAAGTTTGGCATCCTAAAGCATCAATAGTGTTAAAATAGAAACGTTGATGATGTGGAAACAATATTAAAATATTGAATACATTGCGGGATTGAATACGGAAACGAGGAGAAAATGGGTAAGAAAATCGGTGAGATACGGGAGGAACTGAGGGCAGCAACGGTAAGCACGCTGCCTCTTTTTGTGGAGACATACGGGCAGGACGAGCGAAGCGGCGTGCAGGCGCTTGTGGAGAAGGCGAGGAAGCAGTTGGAGGCGCTGGAGCGTGAAAAACAGCGGACGGAGGCCATGAAGGCGTATGAGCGGGAATATGCGGACTGCGGCTATATCTGCGGCATAGACGAGGTAGGTCGCGGGCCGTTGGCGGGACCGGTGGTCGCGGGCGCGGTAATCCTTCCGAGGGACTGTCAGATATTGTATCTCAACGATTCCAAGCAGCTCAGCGCGAAGAAGCGCGAGGAGCTGTACGAGGTGATTCTGCGCGAGGCAGTGGCAGTCGGAATCGGGTATGCATCCCATGAGCGGATAGATGAGATCAATATTTTGCAGGCAACCTACGAAGCGATGCGGGAAGCTATCAGCAAATTGCGGATAAAACCCGATATATTATTAAATGATGCCGTCACGATACCGCAGGTGGACATCCGGCAGGTGCCGATTATCAAGGGGGACGCCAAGAGCGTGTCCATCGCCGCCGCAAGCATTGTGGCGAAGGTCACAAGGGACCGCCTGATGGTGGAATATGACAACCGGTATCCGGAATATCATTTCGCGGACAATAAGGGATACGGCGCGGCTGTGCACATAGAGGCACTGAGAAAATACGGGCCGACGCCGATTCACAGACGCTCCTTCATCCAAAACCTGTTATGACGGTGAGGAGCGGTGATGCATAGGACAGGAGGACGCATATGGACAGCTTTATGTCGGGATTTTCTCATTATACTACCAGAAACGCGCAGATAGGACACGCCTATACCGGCGGCGTCTCGGGAGGGACGGCCCCGAGCGCGGGCACAGCTTCAAACGCGCAGAATGTGGACGTTTCGCAGCTTCAGACAGGGGACACCTTTCAGGGGGAGATTGCGTCCGTCAACGGCGAGGACGTGCAGATTCAGCTCGCAAACGGACAGTATATGGCGGCGAAGCTGGAGCGCGACGTGCAGGTTGCGCTGGGACAGACGCTCAGCCTGCAGGTATTGTCCAACAAGGATAACAGGCTCGTGCTCAAGCCGGTGTATGACAGCAATATGCAGATGCAGCGGGTGAGCGTGTCCGCGTTGAAAACGGCCAATCTCGCGGTGACGGAGAAGAATTTGCAGCTCGTGGCGAAGCTGATTGAGAACGGGATGCCCATCAATAGGAACACACTTATGGCCTTCAACCGATTAGCGTTACAGCACCCGCAGGCGGATATCGCCGACCTGATAAAGCTCACGAAGCTGCAATTGCCCGTGACGGACAAAAATATCGCACAGTACGAAAGCTATCAGAATATGGAGCATAAACTGTTAGACGGCGTCAGGGAGGCCTCTGACGAGGTCTTTAAGCTGTATGACTTGCTCTCGGGAGGGAAGAGTGCGCTTTCCGGTGCGGCGGCGCAGGGAGCGGTGGCGCAAGAAGCTGCTGCACAGGGAGCGGTGGGTCAGGAAATGCCGTTGCGCGCGGCGGGACAGTATATGGAGAAAGTAGTACAGTTCCTTGCGGATGAGGCGGGAACGCAGCCGGAGAATCCCGCCGCCGCTGTAACCGCGGAGTCTGCAAATCCTGCGCAAAACGGCGCGGAAGCGGCGCCGGAGCCGGCTTCAGCATCCAATGTCCTGCCGGAGCAGACGGAAGTGAGGGAAACACTGCCGCAGGCGGGACAACCGACGGGAGAGGGAACCGCGAATATAAATACTGCGGGCACTACCGCACCACAGACGGAGGCGCATTGGCAGAGTACCGTGAACCGTTTACGGGAAACCCCGACAGGAGAGCTTCCCGACAGGATTACCAATCTGATCAAGGAGGGCGCCTTGGATATCAAGGGCGTAAACCGCCTTTTGTCGGATTCGGCCCTGTCAAAGCTGCTGACGCCGGAGCAGAAGGGGGAGATTTTCAGCTCGGAGCCGTTTAAAACCATGGTGCGCAGGGAGCTTCAAAGGCAGTGGACGCTCAGCCCGCAGGAGCTTCCGGAGGAGGGAAAAACACAGGAGTTTTACGAGAGGCTTGTCAGACAGAGCAATCGCCTGATGCAGATTATGAACGACGCCATGCAGGAGAGTGGAGGCGGCGGAGCGGCGCCCGCAAGAGCCTTGAGCAACATGCGGGACAATGTGGAGTTTATGAATCAGATGAACCAGATGTTCAGCTATGTCCAGCTCCCGTTGCGGCTCACCGAGTCTCAGGCGCACGGGGATTTGTATGTGTACACCAACAAGAAGAACCTTGCGCGCAGGGATGGAATGCTTACCGCGTTCCTGCATCTCGACATGGAGCACCTTGGCGGTCTGGACATCAGTATCTCGCTTCAGACCGAGAAGAATCAGGTGACGACGAAGTTCTACCTTGAGGAGGATGCGATTTCCCTGATAGAGGAGCATATTGATGAGCTGACGCAGCGTCTGGCTAGGAAAGGCTATCAGTGCAGGAACACGATACAGGCCAAGGACGAGGACAAGACGGTCCTGCAGCATATGGAGGAGCAGGTGGCGGGCGGGATGGCGCCGCTGAGCTATCAGTCCTTTGACATGAGGACCTGACCCTTGCGGCACTGGCAAATTGTCCATGCAAGCATGGCTATTTTCCTCATTACTCGCGGGAATAAATTGCAGACAGGGAGGAGCGTGTAAACGATGGCGGAGGAGAAGAAGAAGGTAAAACAGGCGGTCGCGCTGGAGTACGACCCTGCGGATAATGCGCCGCGGGTTGTCGCGATGGGGCGCGGCGCATTGGCGGAGAAAATCATCGAGCAGGCGAAGCAGGCGGAGGTGCCGGTGCATCGGGACGACAAGCTTGCGGAAACGCTGTCAAAGCTGCAAATCGGCGATATGATACCGCCCGAGCTGTACGAGGTTGTGGCTGAAATCCTGATATTTGTGGATGGCATGGATAAGATCAAGTCCAAGGTGCGGGCGCATCAGGCGGAGAAGGGAGCATAGAGCCTCGATGAATAAGAGGGAGATCGGCGCGGCCTACGAGGAGCGGGCGGCGGAGTATCTCCTCGCGCACGGCGTAAGGCTGTTGGAACAAAATTACAGAACTCGCAGCGGGGAGATTGATTTAATCGGAAGGGACGGGGAGTATCTTGTCTTTTTCGAGGTAAAATACCGCAGGACGGACGGCAGGGGCGCTCCCGCGGAGGCGGTGGATTACCGGAAGCAGAGAACCATATGCCGCGTGGCGGATTATTACCGTATGACGCACCGAATCGGGGACGCAGAGGCCGTCCGCTATGATGTTGTCGCAATCTGCGGGGAGGAGCTTACGTGGTATCGGAATGCGTTCGAGCATATTTATGTATATTAAAAGGAGACCGGAATGGAAGAACAGCTTGTCAGGCAGGGAAGAAAAGAAATCTGTAAGATACAGTACAGCGGACGGAACAATGAAAAAATGATGTATTTTACCTTCGATTCGCTGACGGATACGGAAATTGTGGAGCACTTCTTCTCCACGAGGCAGGGCGGCGTGAGCAAGGCGCCGTTTGATACGCTGAACTTCAGCTATTCCAGAGGGGATGAGAAAGAGGCGGTAGATGAGAATTTCCGCAGGGCGGCTGCGGTTTTCCACAGAGAAGCGTCCGATATTGTATGCTCCGTGCAGACGCACACCACCAATATCCGCAAGGTGACGCCTGCCGACAAGGGAAAGGGCGTGACAAGGCCGCGGGATTATGAGGATGTGGACGGATTGATCACGAATGAAGCGGGGATTATTCTGGCGACCTTCTATGCGGACTGCGTGCCGCTTTTTGTCGTGGATACCGTTCACCGCGCCATCGGGCTTTCCCATTCGGGCTGGCGCGGCACGGTCGCGCGGATGGGGCGGGCGACGCTGGAGGCGATGGCGCGGGAATACGGCACACGGCCCGAGGATGTCCGCGTTGTGATCGCGCCCTCCATCTGTCAGGACTGCTATGAGGTCAGCGGGGACGTCGCACTTGCGTTTTCCGACACCTTTGCCAGGGACGACGATAAGGCGGCAGAATATCTTCGGCGGTACAAGGACACGATAACAGAGCGGGAGATTGCGGAGTGCCTGCTTTATCAGAAGAATGCCGCTCAAAAGGCGGACGGCAAATATCAACTGAATCTGTGGTACGCGAATTTCAGGGTATTTCGGGACGCGGGCGTGCCGGATGAGAACATAGAGATTACGGATGTGTGCACCTGCTGTAATGCCAAGCTGCTGTTCAGCCACAGGGCGAGCAACGGACAGCGCGGGAATCTGGGGGCGTTTCTTATGCTAGCGTGAGAAGAGTTTCTAATCGCTCGCAGCAAGGGCTGTTTCGCGAAGAAACTCTAAGTCTCACGCCGAAGAATGCCCAAAATTCGGGCATTCTTCAGCCGGATTCGTGTGAAGAGAAGTTCGGCATGGAGGTTCGTTGAAAAATACAATCTAAGGCAGTAAAAAACAATGCCTTAGATGTATTAGAGGAATAAAATAACAGGAGGCGGATATGGGATACATTGAGGAGACAAACGAATTAAAGCTGGACTTTGAGAAAATCGCCAACATGCAGGGACAGAAGGTGATTCCGGTGGCGGTACAGAACGCGGACACCCAAGAGGTGATATTGCTTGCGTACACGAATCAGGAGGCGATGCTGGAATCGATACGTCTCCGCAGGGTTGTCCTGTGGAGCACGTCCAGAAATGAGCTGTGGCACAAAGGAAAGACCTCCGGCAATGAATTTGAGCTGGTGGAAATACGGGTGAACTGCGAGCAAAACTCTCTGGTATACAGGGCGAGACCTCTAAAGGGAAATATCTGCCATACGTCCTATAACGGTGTGGCAAACAACTGCTTCTATCGGCGGCTGGACATGGACACGATGGAGCTGATCAATCTGAATGAGACTGCCGCGGAGCGTTGAAGGGAGCAATTGAATTGAAGGAAGCTGCCGATTTGAAAGGAACTGTCAATATAAAGGGGAACAGAAAGCGTCTGCCGGTGGTGATAATATTCTTTGCAGCTGCCGCTGTTCTCACAACCGGCGGCAAGCTGCTGTATCGGTACAATTATATCCCACACAAAAAATATGACTCGGAATATTTTGGCGTCACGCCATATGTCAGTGCTGTTGACAGGGATGGCGACTCGATTGACGACCAGACAGATATTTTGCAGAGCGCGCGGGCCTATATAGAGACGGCACCGCGATATAAGAGCCGCTATTACACGACCGGCTATCCGGATGATGAGTACGGTGTCTGTACAGATGTGGTGGCGTTCGCGCTGTTGGGTGCGGGCTATGACCTGATGGCGTTGGTAAACGAGGATATTCGGAATCACCCCGAGGCTTATGACATCGCGGAGCCGGATGAGAATATTGACTTTCGCCGTGTCCGGAATCTGAAAATCTTTTTCAAAAATACCACAAATTCCCTCACCACGGACGTATATGATATAGAAGCGTGGCAGGGCGGTGATATCGTGATATTCGAGAACCATATCGGAATTGTCTCGGATAAGCGGAACAAACGCGGGATACCGTTTGTTCTTCACAATGCCAACCCCATACAGGCCGATTATGAGGAGGACATTTTGGAGATATGGGGACCGATTGTGGGACATTACCGCATCCGTTAAGGAAACGCGCTTCGGCATGGGAGGTTGAAAAATGATTATAAGACAGCAAAAAACGCTGTCTAACAATCATTATATTTCAACCTGGAAAAACGCAAAGACAGCGTTTTTCATTACTATCTGTGCCGCTGAAAGCGGCATAGAGATTAGTGTGAAGAATGTCAAAAATCGGGGCATTCTTCATCTTGATTCGAGTCGCTGCCAAGCAGCGAAATGGAGGTTAGCATGAAAAAAATCAGAGAGTTGAAAAAGAGTCTGCGCACGGCGGCAGTTGTGACGGCAATACCGGTATTGCTGTGTGCATGCGCCGTAAATGTGCAAACGGACGGCGCGGAGAGAGGCGCGCTGCGGCAGACGGACGAGGCGCAGGCCGATGAGGGAGGCGCAGTGCAGCAGACGGACGAGGCGCAGGCCGATAAGGGAGGCGTGGTGCGGGAACAGGATGCAAACGTTGAACCAGGCAATCCCGGGGCGAAAGGAGGCAGCAGTGTGGAGAAGACGAATGAAAAAAATAATTCCGTGATTAATCTGACGGCAAACAATAATACGATAACCTGCATTGATTATGCCATCAAGGACTATGCGCCGCTCCGAGAGTTTTGCTATGCGCTCTTTGGAGAAAACACAGACAGGGAGAATCCCGTGCTCTCTCCCGTATCGGCGTATCTTGCGCTCTCGATGGTGGGGATGGGTGCCGGCGGCAATACGGAAGCGGAGTTTCGCAGCGTATTGGGAGAAGAGGATATGACGGTATTTGCGGACGATATGATGAATACACTCCCCGCGGATACAGCGGATATGACGCTTGCAATCGCAAATTCGGCATGGATCAGCGATTCGTTTGACGTGAATGAGGAGTGGGTTGGATCCATCAAGTCCTTTTTGGACGCGGAAGCCTTTCAGACGAATATTTCGAGCGATGCGGCCATGCGCGGCATAAATGATTGGGTGGAAAGGAACACAAACGGACTGATTCAGGAGATGCTGGAGGAGCCGCTGGATGCGATGACCCGCCTTGCGCTTTTTAATACGGTCTATTTTAAAGCGAAATGGACGGTTCCCTTTGAAACGGTGGATACCCATATCGAGGACTTCACGCTTGCGGACGGAAGCGTCGTCGAGACGGACATGATGAATCAGCATGAAAAGGAGCTGCAATATATCGCAAATGATTTCTCGGAGGGCGTGGTTCTGCCGTATCGGGAGTCGGATTTGGCTCTTGTGGCGCTCAAACCGACAGGGCAGGATGATGTCAGAACGGTATATGAGAAGTTGACCAATGAGGTCATACATGAGACGTTGAACGGTATCCAGACCGAAACAGTCAATTTGAAACTTCCCAAGTTTGAAATCACCTTTGACCATGTGCTAAATGACAGTTTGCAGCAGATGGGACTGCGGGATGCCTTTGATGGGGAAAAAGCCGATTTTGACCGACTAGGACAAAGTGAGGACAATATTTATATCAGCCTTGTCCGCCAAAAGGCGAAGATTATTGTGGATGAGGAGGGGACAGAGGCGGCTGCGGCTACGGAGGTCGTTCTCAGGGAGATGGCTTTGGAATGGCCGGAGCATGAGCCGAAGGATGTGTATTTTAATGAGCCGTTCCTCTATATTATAATGGATATGGAAAAAGAAATACCGTTGTTTATCGGTATTATCGATAATCCAACGGTATAGTTCATGTATAGTTAATTCTCCTCATCCTCATCATCAAACCATCTGTCTATGATATTATGGTCATTCGTCTCTTCATAGATGGTGATATGCTCATTCTCCGGTATTTCTCCGCCGGCAAGAATATAACCGATGTACTCAACGCGCATCATGGCGCGCTTATAATACTGATAAGCGACGTCAGCGTCCGATTCGCTGAAGACCTCCGCCTCAAAGGCGGAATGATAATAGGAGACAGCCTCCGACATGTTCTGACTCGCTTCGTCCGCCAGCGCTTCAACGCCCAGATACTGTTCCGGAACGGAAAGCTCCGCAAGCTTTACGAACTCCTCATCAAGTCGGTCAAGGATTTCCAGAAGCTCCGCCGGGGCTTCTGATTGGGTGGTGTCAATGCCGTTAATCTGCTCATTTGCCTCCTTGATATTGGAGGTAAAGCCGGCAATGGATGAGGAGAACGCGGCGAGCGCCTTTTCCTCATCCGTGCTGTTCGCGCATCCGCACAGACAGAGCGTCAGCGCAAGTGCGGCGAGCACGGTTTTATATCGTTTGTTTTGCATGATTTTCTCCTCACATATTTTTTCCGGATGTCTGTATTTTACCATAACAGCGCCGCAAAGGCAATAAAGGAGTAACACCTTGCGAAAAATGGTGGAAAAAGGAAAATGTTTTTGCTATAATAAATGCAATAACAACTTCGCGCAGAAAGGAAGGGAGTACATATCATGGGAGTAATATCATTAGATACGGAAAAGTGCGTGGGCTGTAATGCCTGTGTGCGGGCCTGTCCGGTTATAGACGCCAACAATGCCAAGACAAACGAAGAGGGAAGGCTGATCATCCATGTGGACGAGAGCAAGTGTATCAAATGCGGAGCCTGCATCCGCGCCTGTTCACACCACGCCCGTAGCTATGGAGACGATATTGACGACTTTTTTAAGGAGCTCAAGTCCGGCAGGGAGATGGTTCTGATTGCCGCACCGTCCATCAAGATTTCCTTTGACGGCAACTGGCGGCACGTCCTTCAGTGGCTGCGCGGACAGGGCATTAAGAAAATATATGATGTCTCCTACGGCGCGGATATCTGCACTTGGGCGCATATACGCTATATTGAGGAGAATCCGGATGCGAAGATTATTTCACAGCCCTGCGCGGCGGTGGTCAATTATATACTCAAGAACAGGACGGAACTGATTCCGCACCTTTCCCCGATTCAAAGTCCGATGCTGTGCCTGGCAATCTATCTGCGCAAAGTTCTGGGATACCGCGGGAAAATTGCGGCAATCTCTCCCTGTATCGCCAAGACCGATGAATTTCGGGATACGGGAATCGTCGATTACAATGTCACAATGGAGCATCTGCGTGATTATTTGAAGCAGAATGGTGTGCACCTCCCCCAGACAAAGATGTTCAGCGAGTTTGAATTTGACGGCGTTGCGGGACTTGAGGGCGCGATTTATCCGCTGCCGGGCGGCCTTTCCAAGAATTTGCTGATGCATTTACCGGATTTAAAGATTATTGAGACCTCCGGAACGGAGCGGCTGTATGAGGATCTGGATTTGTATCTGAAGCAAAAGAAGAGCGATTTGCCGACTGTCTTTGACGTGCTGAGCTGTAAGGACGGCTGCAACGGCGGTCCTGCGACAGGCGTCGATTATCACTGCTTTGCCATGAGCAATATCATGCACGAGGTAGAGCAGTATGTGAAGAATGTGCGCAGAAAGGCGGCAAAGACGAAAAAGAAGCGCGACCCGCTGTTTGATGAATTTGACAAGACTCTGAATTGGAAGGATTACATCCGCACCTACAAGGCGCACAATACAGAAGGCGTCAAGGTCACGGAGGCGGATATTGAGCGTGTCTATAAGCTGCTGGGAAAGGAGACGGAACAGGAGAAGCACTTCGACTGTCATGCATGCGGCTTTAACAGTTGTCGTGACATGGCAATCGCGCTGGCAAAGGGCATCAACGAGAAGGAGAACTGCCACCAGTACGTTCTGCGCTCTATCAAGGAGGAGCGTCTGCAGGTGGAGGGCGTCAACCGCAAGGTATACGACATGAATGAGGAGATGATGGGCATCTTTGAACAGCTCAATACCAGCATTCAGCGCGTCAAGGAGGAGGCGGATCTGATTCGGGAGGCGGGCCTGCACACCACCGATAAGATGAACGTCGTGACAGACCATATGAATGAGCTTGCGAGCCTGAACGAGGGTATAAAGCGGTCGGCGGAGCATATCAATGACAGCATCGAGGGCTACAATGTTATGACGCAGAATGTCGAGAACATTGCGAACAAGATTAACCTGCTGTCCCTGAACGCCGCGATTGAGGCCGCAAGAGCGGGGGAGGCCGGCAGAGGCTTTGCCGTGGTGGCTTCCAATATCCGCGAATTGTCCGACAGCTCCAAGGCATCCGTGGCGTCCGCGAAGGAAAACGACGATGCAATCAAGAATGCGATAGAGGAAATTATGGGCGTAATCCAGAAGTTCAGCGATACCATCTCCGTGCTTTTGGATTCTGTTCGGGGCGCAATTCAGGACGTGGATAAAACCTCGGAAAACGGACAGGTTATACAGGAATCGATGGATACGGTTTCCAGAATGGCGGACAATGTAAAGACCGTTATACAGGAGACAAATTCCATTCTGAGCTGAAGGCAGAGGGGGTGAACGTATGCCTACAAACGAAAAGGAATTGAATTGTTATCTTTTTGACCAACTGACGATCCTGGAGGATTTGCAGGAGATCGCGGAGAAGGAACAGGCTGAGGAGACGCTGAAGGCAATCGCGAAAAAGCGGAAGCAGATAGAGCGGAAGTTATATCAAAAACCGCCGCTTGCAAATGAATAAAAACGAAGAAGGTTAAGAAAAGGGGATTTCGCAGGAAATCCCCTAATTGGTTTTCACATATTCTTTCCGGACATAGCCCTCCAGAATATCATCCGGATTATCGTCTAATGTTATATGAACGTAATAATACTCGCCCGCGTCAGAGACGATGACTACCTGCTGTCCGCCTTTCAGCAGCCCGATGATGTCCGAATCCGGAGACGCTTCCTCGCGCATCCGCAGGACATCCGCATCTACGGTTCCAATCTCTGTCTCTGCTTCCGACAGTGTGTCAGTGTCCTCCGGATTGGCATTATTTTGCGCGCCGCATGCGCATAGATTCAGCATTGCGCCGCAGAATACCGCAAGCAGGAGACTCTTTTTGGCTCTTTTCATAAAAATCCTCCTCAAATAAAAAAACTGACTTGTGCTGTTCGTCTCATTATAGCATGCGTTCGATATATTGTACAGTGCCGGATTGGTGTAAATTTTATTCTAACAGTTCAGCCATGCAGAAATGATTATGCAAATTGACCGCGGGAGCTTGCTCACTAAGGGCAATTTGTATAACCATTTCTATAGGGCGGACGCCCGAAATGAAATAATTTGCCGACCAATTTGTAAATTATTTGGTTATAATGTATATTCCGGCAAATTATGAATGGCATGGCTGAACTGTTACGTTCTTTATCAGGCAGTATTCTTTCCTGTGGCGCAAATTAGTGGTTTACTTCCCTCCGAAACTTCGGTATAATGATAGAAGTTTTATTTTAAACAGATTGGAGTGAACAGTATGAACGGTGCTGACGCAATGGTGAAGTGTCTGGAAAATGAGGGTGTAACGACCGTGTACGGGTACCCGGGCGTGGCAATCTGCCCCTTTTACAACAGCATTCTCGATTCCGACATTCAGACAATTTTAGTAAGAACAGAGCAGAATGCCGCACACGCGGCGAGCGGGGAAGCCCGAGTCACCGGCAAGGTCGGGGTGTGCGCTGTCACAAGCGGCCCGGGGGCGACAAATCTCATTACCGGAATTGCCACGGCATTTGCAGACAGTATCCCCATGATATGCATTTCAGGCCAGGTAAACAGCGAGCTTCTGGGAAGCGATGTGTTCCAGGAGGCCGACATTACCGGCGCGGTGGAGTCCTTTGTAAAGTACAGCTACCTTATCAAGAACGTGGAGGATATTCCGCGCGTGTTCAAGGAGGCGTTTTATATTGCCAATTCCGGACGGAAAGGGCCTGTTCTGATTGACGTTCCGATTGATATTCAGAACGCGGCGATAAAGAACTATAAATATCCGGAGGAGGTCAATATCCGCGCGTATAAGCCCACGATCAAGGGACATGCCGTACAGATTAAGAAGGTCATTAAGGAGCTGGAGAAGGCGAAGAGGCCGATTATCTGCGCAGGCGGCGGCGTGCATCTGAGCGACGCGGTGGAGGAGCTTCGCCATTTTGCGCACAAATATCGGATTCCGGTGGTTACGACCATGATGGGAAATGGGGTGATGCAGACGGAGGATCCGATGTACTTCGGGATGGTCGGAAACAACGGCAAGGCGTACGCGAACCGCGCGATGAACGAGTCGGATTTCCTCATTATGGTCGGCGCGCGGGTGGCGGACAGGGCCATCAGCCAGCCGGATCTGATTACGACCAACAAGATTTTGGTACATATCGATGTGGATCCTGCCGAGATTGGAAAGAATGTCGGGCCGTCCATTCCGCTTGTCGGGGACGCCAAGCATATATTTGACGATTTCTCCAAGCAGGAGATTGAGTGCGAACACGAGGCTTGGATCAAGACGCTCGAGGCGTATCGGGAGACGATGGTGGTAAAGCGCAAGCCCAATCCGCAGTATGTGGATCCCGCGGCGTTTATCACAATGCTGTCCCATGCGATGAAGGAGGACGCCGTGTACGTGGCTGACGTCGGACAGAACCAGATTTGGTCCTGCAATTACCATGTTGTCAGGAAGGGACGCTTCCTGACAACAGGCGGCATGGGGACGATGGGGTACTCCATTCCCGCAGCGATGGGGGCCAAGCGCGGCTGCATGGAGAAACAGGTCGTCGCCGTGTGCGGGGACGGCTCCTTCCAGATGTCCATGATGGAGCTTGCAACCATTATGCAGCATAAGATTCCGGTAAAGATTATCGTGATGAAGAACAACTATCTCGGGATGGTGCGGGAATTCCAGCACTATAATTATAAGGACCGTTATTCTGTCGTTGACATCAAGGCGGGAACGCCGGATTTGGAGAAGCTTGCGGCGGCATATGGCATTCCGTTTATTCGGGTGGAGAACATGTCGCACGCATCGGAGAAGATTGAGCAGTTCCTGTGTGAGGACAACACGATGCTGATGGAATGTCTTGTAGACCCGATGGATTTGGTAAAGTAAGGAGGTTTCGTTTCCATGAAAAGAATATATTCCGTATCCGTAGAAAACAGAGCCGGCGTACTTTGCAAGGTGTCGGGCCTGTTCTCGAGAAGATGCTTCAATATCGACAGTCTGGCGGTCGGTGAGACGGAGGACCCGGAGATTTCCTGTATGACAATCGTCAGCTCCGGCAATCAGCGGACCATCGAGCAGATTGAGAAGCAGTTGAATAAGAAGATTGATGTTATCAAGGTCAAGACCTTTGAGGAGAAGGACAGCATCAGCAGAGAGCTGATGCTGATCAAGGTGAAATACAACCGCGGCACGCGGCGCGATATTATGGAAATCTGCGAGATTATGAAGGCGGATATCGTCGATATGTCCAATACGATGATGATGATTCAAATCTGTGATCTGCCGGAGCGCATCAAGGTTATGCTGGATATGCTCAAGTCCATAAGCATTGTGGAGGTGGCGAGAACCGGCACACTGGCTTTGCCTAAATGTGTTGACAATTAACCGGATAGTTGCTAAAATTGAAATCGTGTACGAAATACCGGAAGGAGTGTATATTTATGCAGAAGAGAGTTTTTCAGCTTCTGGTTGACAATAATGCAGGCGTTTTGAGCCGTATATCGGGACTTTTCTCAAGGCGCGGTTATAACATCGAGAGCATTACGGCGGGCGTGACGGCGGATCCGCGGTTTACACGCATTATCATCGTGACTTCGGGCGAGGAGGAAATCCTCGACCAGATTGAGAAGCAGGTCGCGAAGCTGGTGGATGTCAGGGACATCCATGAGCTGAAGCCGGACAACAGCGTATACAGGGAGCTTTGCCTGATCAAGGTGCGGTCCACGCCGGAGAAGCGCCAGTCCGTTATCGCGGTCGCGGATATTTTCAGGGCGAAGATTATAGATGTCAACATTGACAGCCTGATTGTGGAGCTGACGGGAAACCAGTCCAAAATCGAGGCGTTTATCGCGTTGCTTCAGGATTATGAGATCCTTGAGATTGCGCGGACGGGCATTTCCGGTCTGGAGCGCGGCACCGAGAATGTCATTTATCTTGAGTGACGAACCATGATATTTATGCACTGTTACATAAAATATAAATTTATTTTATTTCTAGGAGGAGAAAAAAATGGCAGAAGCAAAGATTTATTATCAGGAGGATTGTAACCTGTCTCTCTTGGAGGGAAAGACAATCGCGGTTATCGGCTACGGCAGCCAGGGACATGCGCACGCGTTGAACGCGAAGGAGTCCGGATGCAACGTTATCATCGGCCTCTACGAGGGCAGCAAGTCATGGGACAAGGCTGTGAAGCAGGGCTTTGAGGTGTACACGGCTGCGGAGGCTGCAAAGAAGGCGGATATCATTATGATACTGATCAATGACGAGCTTCAGGCAGACATGTACAAGAAGGATATTGAGCCGAACCTTGAGGCGGGCAACATGTTGATGTTCGCGCACGGCTTTAACATTCACTTCGGATGCATCAAGCCGCCCGCAGATGTGGATGTTACGATGATTGCGCCCAAGGGCCCCGGGCATACAGTTCGTTCCGAGTATCAGGCAGGCAAGGGTGTTCCCTGTCTGGTAGCGGTAGAGCAGAATGCCACCGGCAAGGCGCTCGATCTGGCGCTTGCGTATGCGCTTGCAATCGGCGGCGCGCGGGCAGGCGTTTTGGAGACGACCTTCAGAACCGAGACCGAGACGGATTTGTTCGGTGAGCAGGCAGTTCTCTGCGGCGGTGTGTGCGCACTGATGCAGGCGGGCTTTGAGACACTGGTAGAGGCGGGCTATGACCCGAGAAACGCGTACTTTGAGTGTATCCACGAGATGAAGCTGATTGTAGATCTGATTTATCAGTCCGGTTTCGCGGGAATGCGCTACTCCATCTCCAACACGGCGGAGTACGGCGATTATGTCACAGGGCCGAAGATCATCACGGACGAGACCAAGAAGACGATGAAGAAAATCCTTTCTGATATTCAAGACGGCTCCTTTGCGAAGGAATTCCTTCTGGATATGTCTCCGGCAGGCCGTCAGGTTCACTTCAAGGCGATGAGAAAGCTCGCTGCGGAGCATCCTTCTGAGAAGATTGGCGAGGAAGTTCGGAAGCTTTACAGTTGGAACAACGAAGAGGACAAGTTCATCAACAACTGATGTCCGAGCACATTTTGTAAAAATATTTATAGGTATGAGAGGGAGGAAGGCGAAGCGCATGTTTTGTTTCCTCCCTTTTGGTTGAATTGGAAAGGAGAATATCTGCTATGAATATTTTAGTTGTCAATGGCAGCCCCAAGGGGGAGGCGAGCATCACCCTGCAGACGGTTTTGTATCTGCAAAAGCGGTTTCCCAAGCATACGTTTGAGTTCCTGCACGCGGGACAGCGCATTCGGGCGTTGGAGAAGGACTTTGCGCCTGCAAGGGAAGCCTTGGAGCGGGCGCAGCTTATCCTGTTCGCCTATCCTGTGTATACGTTTCTCGCACCCAGCCAGCTTCATCGGTTTATGGAGCTGGTAAAGCAGTCCGGACTCAATCTTTCGGGGAAGTATGCGACGCAGCTTACCACCTCGAAGCATTTTTATGACGTCACGGCGCACCGCTATATTCAGGAAAACTGTCAGGATATGCGCATGAAGTTTGTAAAGGGGCTGTCCGCGGATATGGAGGATCTCTTAAAGCCGCAGGGCAGAAAGGAGGCGGCCGCGTTCTTCCGCTATGTCTTATGGTGTGTGAAGCAGAATCACTATGAGCCGCTCCCCGCGCTGGCCGCGGCCTGTGAGTCTGTGCCCGTGCACATTCCGGAGACCTCGAGTAGGAAGAAGGACGGCAAGGTTGTGATTGTCACGGACGCCCCCGCGGAGGATACACAGCTTCGCCGCATGATCACGCGCTTCCGGCTTGTCCTGCCTGTTCACAGCGAGGTGGTGAATATTCGGGAATATCCGTTCCAAGGAGGCTGTATCAGTTGCTTTCACTGTGCGCCGGCGGGCAAGTGCATCTACAAGGACGGGTTTGACGAATTTCTGCGCAATGAGATTCAGTGCGCGGACGCGGTCGTGTACGCTTTTTCCATCAAGGATCACTCCATGGGCGCAATCTTTAAGAAATACGACGACCGTCAGTTCTGCAACGGGCATCGCACCGTCACTATGGGAAGCCCTGTCGGGTATCTGGTCAGCGGCGCTTACAGCCGTGAGGAAAACCTTAGGATGGTTCTCGAGGCGCGAAGCGCGGTTGGCGGGAATTTCCTTGCGGGGGTTGCCACAGATGAGACGAATCCGGATGCGGCTATTGACCGTATGGCGGACACGCTGGCGTATGCGCTGCGGCATCATTACACACAGCCGCAGAATTTCTACGGCGTCGGCGGCATGAAGATTTTCCGCGATTTGATTTTCCAAATGCAGGGGATGATGAAGGCGGATCATCGCTTCTTCAAGGCGCACGGGCAGTATGATTTCCCGCAGAAGCATCCCGGCACGATCCTGAAAATGTATCTGGTGGGCGGACTGCTTTCCGTGCCCGCTGTTCAGAAGAAAATGGGGAATAAGATGACCGAGGGGATGCTTGCGCCGTACCGTAAGGTTTTGAGGGACGCTGGAAAGATTGAAAATTAAAATTTTCAATCTGCGCATAGTCTCAGCAAAGCTGAGCCGGTAAAACAGCGCAGAAATGGGGGATAGCATGAAATCAAAAAATGCGAACCACAAAATTTTAAGGCGCATACTCCTTGCGGTCCTGTGTATTTTGGCCGTGGGACTGATTGCCTTTGGCATTTATGTCAGCGACTATTACCACGCAGACGCGGCGGCAGCGCAAGCGCTGGAAACGGATGAGACCGTGACAGTCGAGCAGCTTGATTCCGGCACGATGGCCTTTGTGCCTGCAAAGCCGGCGGCGGGGCTGATATTTTACCCGGGCGGGAAGGTGGAATATACCGCGTATGCACCGCTGCTGCACGATTTGGCGCAGGAGGGGATCCTGTGTGTACTGGTCAAAATGCCGTGCAATCTGGCGGTCTTGGATATCAATGCCGCCGACGGAATCCGAGAGCAGTTTCCGGAGCTTGAGGTCTGGTATATCGGCGGACACTCTCTTGGCGGCTCCATGGCGGCAAGCTACGCTGCAAAGCACGCCTCGGAATATTCGGGGCTGATTTTGCTGGCTGCCTATTCCACAGCGGACTTGAGCGGGGCCGGCCTGCGGGTGGTCTCCCTTTATGGGACAGAGGATATGGTTCTCAATATGGAAAAATACCGGGGAAACCGCGTCAATCTTCCGGCGGATACGCGGGAATACGTCATAGAGGGCGGCTGTCACGCGCAGTTTGGCAGCTATGGGGCACAGGAGGGAGACGGCACGCCCCGAATCAGCGCAGAAGAGCAGCGGCAGCTTGCAGTGGACTATATAACAGAGGCGATTCGATAAGGAATTGATGAAGTTTGATTGCAGTTATCGGCAGTGATATGTTATACTAAGGAAGCACTGATTAAAAAGGGAGGACGCACATAAATGTATGCCTATATTAAGGGAGAGCTTGTCGATATCGCGGAGGACAATATCGTCTTGGAATGTAACAATATCGGGTACAATATCAGGGTGCCTCTGAGCGTCGTACAGCGTCTGCCCGGAATCGGCGCGACCGTCAAGATTTATACCTATACCAGTGTGAGAGAGGATGCGTTTCTCCTGTTCGGTTTTCTGTCGAAGGACGACTTGGAAATCTACAAAAGGCTTATCACTGTCAACGGTATCGGTCCCAAGGGCGCGCTGGGGATTTTGTCGGTGATGAGCGCGGATGACTTGCGGCTTGCCATTCTGTCCGGAGATGCGAAGGCTATCGCGAAGGCCCCGGGAATCGGCGCCAAGTCAGCGGAGCGCATTATTCTGGATTTAAAGGATAAAATCAGTCTGCAGCCGGCGGGCTTTGACGCGGAGGCAGCCGTAATCGGCGCCATGGAGAATACAACTGCCAAGAATGAGGCCATCGAGGCGCTTGTGGCACTGGGGTATGCGCCCGCGGAGGCGCTGCGGGCGGTCAGACAGGTACAGGTGACGGAGGAAATGGACTCCGGCGAGATATTGAAGCGCGCGCTGAAGGCGTTGGGATAACGCCTGTATCAGAAAATTGCGTTATCAGAAAGGCATGGTTGGAATATGGCCGGCAGAGTCATTGAGACGAAGGTTATGGAGGAGGACGTCAAGCTTGAGGGGAGCCTCCGACCGCAGCGCTTAAAGGAATATATTGGACAGAAGAGGATAAAGGATATTTTAAGCATCTATATCGAGGCGGCGAAGCAGCGAAACGATTCGCTCGACCATGTACTTTTTTACGGGCCGCCGGGACTTGGCAAGACGACGCTTGCGGGGATTATCGCGAATGAGATGGGGGTTCATATCAAGGTGACGAGCGGGCCGGCGATTGAGAAGCCCGGTGAGATGGCTGCGATTTTAAATGGGCTTCAGGAGGGCGATATCCTGTTTATTGACGAGATCCACCGCCTGAACCGTCAGGTCGAGGAGGTGCTTTATCCCGCGATGGAGGACTTTGCCATCGACATTATGATCGGCAAGGGGACGACGGCACGCTCCGTCCGGCTGGATTTGCCGCACTTTACGCTGATCGGCGCGACGACGAGGGCAGGATTGCTCACCGCGCCGCTCAGAGACCGCTTTGGCGTCGTACAGCATTTGGAGTTTTATTCTCTTGAGGAGCTGATGCTGATCATCCGGCATTCCGCGAGAATTTTACAGGTAGAAATCGACGAGCAGGGCGCGATGGAGCTTGCGCGCAGGAGCCGCGGGACGCCGAGGCTTGCCAATCGGATTTTGAAGCGGGTGCGGGATTTTGCGCAGGTCAAATATGACGGGCGAATCACCTTGGAGGCGGCAAACACCGCGCTGGACATGCTGGATGTGGACAAGCTTGGGCTTGACCAGACAGATAGGACGCTCCTGCTCACGATGATTGAGAAGTTTGACGGCGGCCCTGTCGGTCTGGATACGCTTGCGGCGGCAATCGGGGAGGACAGGGGGACGGTTGAGGACGTCTACGAGCCATATCTGCTCAAGAACGGGCTGATTGTCAGGACGCCGCGCGGACGGACGGTGACGGAGCTGACTTATCGTCATTTGGGGCTTGAATTTCCAGGGTGATTTGATATAATCAAGTAAACGCGCACGACAGAATGACCGGACAGGTTGGAGAAAGGGGCATGAGTATGTCTGCAAAAACAGATACAGAGGTTATTATCGGGGGGAAGGTATTGACGGTAAGCGGCAATGAGAGCGCGGAATATCTGCAGAAGGTTGCCACCTATATCAATAATAAATTAATTGAATACAACAAGATGGACAGCTTTAAACGCCAGCCTGCGGACACACAGAATATGCTGTTGCAGCTCAATATAGCGGATGATTATTTTAAGGTTCGGAATCAGAATGAGCTGTTGGAGCAGGATTTGAAAGCGAAGGAAAACGAGCTCTATGATTTGAAGCATGAGCTGATAGCGACACAGTTGAAACTGGATAATACGAACAAGTCGCTGAAGGAAGCGCAGGACGAGCTGAATGAGAACGCAAAGCAGATTGTCCGTCTTGAAACGGAGCTGAAGGAATATAAAAAGTAATGACAGGGCTGTCACTGCCAGGTGACAGCCCTTTATACGGTAGGGGTTTTATGAGCAAAAAAGTGGAATTATTGGCGCCCGCAGGAGATTTTTCCTGCTTTCAGGCGGCCATAAACGCGGGAGCTGACGCTGTATATCTCGGTGGCACGCGGTTTGGCGCGCGCGCGTATGCAGGCAACTTTACGGAAGAGGAGCTGGCGGAAGCACTGCGGATTGCGCATCTGTTTGGCAGACGAATCTATCTCACGGTGAACACGCTTGTCAAGGAGAAGGAGCTGTCCGCGCTGATTCCCTATGTCCGCCCGTTGTATGAGGCGGGGCTTGACGGCGTGATTGTTCAGGACTTCGGGGTGGCAAGGCTGCTGCGGGAAAGCTTTCCGGAGCTGCCGCTTCACGCGAGCACGCAGATGACGATTACCGGCGTGTACGGCGCGGCATTTGCCAAAAGGCTCGGCGTCTGCCGCGTTGTCCCCGCAAGGGAGCTTTCGCTGGAGGAGATACGCGACATAAAAGAGCAGACAGGCCTTGAGATAGAAGTCTTTATTCACGGCGCCATGTGTTACGCGTATTCCGGTCAGTGCCTGCTCAGCTCCGTTATCGGCGGCAGAAGCGGGAACCGCGGGAGATGCGCGGGGCCGTGCCGACTTCCCTATACGGATGAGAATGGGAAAACCTTGTACCCGCTCAGCCTGAAGGACATGTACGCGCTCCCGCTGATTCCCAAGCTGATTGACGCGGGCGCGGATTCCTTTAAGATAGAAGGCAGAATGAAGGCGCCGGAGTATGTGGCGGGCGTCACGGCGGTATACCGCAAGTACATTGATTCGTATCTTGCCGATCCGCGCAAGCCCTATCGGATTGCGCCGCAGGATGAGGCGCTTCTTCGGAGCCTGTACATCCGAACCGATATTTGCGGCGGCTATTATGAGCGGCATAACGGAAGGTCAATGGTCACGATAACGGAGCCGGGCTACTCCGGAAGCTCTCCGGAGGTCTTTGAGACGATTCGCGAAAAGTATCTCTCGCAAACGCCCTCCATACCGGTCCGGGGACATGCCTCCATCCGGGCGAACCGACCCGCGCGTCTTTCGCTTTCCTGCGAGGGCGCGGTTGTCACGGCGGAGGGGGAGACCGTCAGCCCGGCTGTCAGCCGTCCGCTCAAGGCGGCGGAGCTGAGAGCGCGTTTTGAGAAGACGGGCGATACCTTTTTTGCGGTGGAGGAGATGGAAATCGATACGGATAACGCCTCGTTTCTGCCGGTCAAGACCCTGAACGCGCTGCGCCGGCAGGCCTGCGCCCTGTTGGAGCGGGAAATCCTGCAGAGGCATGTGCGGACGCGGGAAAGCGCCGTTGCTGTCAGTATCCCGGACGAGAGAGCATCACACATAATGCCGGAGAAGGCCGGCACTGCTGCGGATTATGCGGAAAGGCCTGCGCTGAACGTTGTGGTAATGACGGCGGAGCAGCTTGCCGCGGCCTTATCCTTCCCGGAGTTGGAACGGATATATATTGACGCCGATTTATGGACAGGCGGGGAGCCGCCCGCGCTTTCGGCAGAGGCGGAGGGACGACTCGGGCTTGCGCTGCCGCATATCCTGAGAAAGCGGTCTTATCACCTCCTTCCCGCTTATCGCAGGCTCTTGGAGGAGCACTGCCGGTATGCGGTGTTGGTCAGAAATCCGGAGGAGCTGCAATGGCTTACGGATATTGACTATATAGGTCAAATAACGGCGGATTACACGCTCTACGCGTGGAACCGGCCTGCGGCCGCGCTTCTGCGCCGTTTTGCGGACCGCGTCACGCTTCCGGTGGAGCTGAATCGGAGAGAGCTGTCGGATTTGGGGCTGCCCGGGGAGAAGGAGCTGCCGGTTTACGGCAGACTGCCGCTGATGTATTCCGCGAACTGCATCCGCAGGACAACCGACAAATGTATCAGAAATACCGCATCGACACAGAATATCTATCGGCTGACGGACCGATACAAAAATATATTTCCGGTTTTGCAAAATTGCCGCCATTGCTATAATATATTATATAATACCGTACCCCTGTCGCTGCACGGACGGCTTGCGGAGATAAAGGATATGGGCTTCGGCGCCTGGCGGATGGATTTCACGACGGAGACTGGGGCGGAGACAAGAGCGCTTATCGGATATTATGTAAAGGCATTGGGACAGACCGGGCCGCTTCCGGAGGCACCGCTGAAGGACTTCACGAACGGACACTACAGGCGCGGTGTGGAGTAGGGAAAGGAGCATCATTTTATAAATGCTGAAGGCAGTCATTGAATTATCAAAATATATATTGGCGATAAATATTTTATTGTACACGCTGATAAGCTATGTTACGCTGCGGCGGGAGGACCGGGAACGCAGAACCGTTGTCTTCGTGCTTCAGGACATGATGATTTTCGTGAATCATATCGTCGGGAGTCTGGTGCTGCTCTACTCGAGGCAGGACTTTTCGTATCTGTTTCTCGCGCTGCTTCAGGTTATCGCCGTCTTCACGTTCCTCGTGCTTATGCGGGCGATTTATCCAAGCTCCGACAGGCTGATACTGAACCATATCGCGATGCTTTTGTCGATTAGCTTTGTTATCCTGACGCGCCTTTCTTATGCGCGCTCGCTGCGCCAGTTCGTTATTGTCGCGGTCTCGTTGATCATCGCGCTGATTATCCCGGTCTTCGTAAAGCACGTCTCCTTGATAAAGCGCTGCGAGTGGCTTTATGTGACGGTGGGAATCGCGATTCTGGGCGCGGTTCTGGTGAGCGGACGCATCAGCAACGGCTCCAAGCTGGCTTTCTCCGTCTTTGGAATCTCCTTTCAGCCGTCGGAATTTGTCAAGATTATCTATGTGCTGTTCCTTGCGGGAATCTTGTCGCGGGCAAAGCATTTCGGACATATCTTCCTTTCGGCAGTGTTGGCGGCCGCGCATGTTCTGATTCTGGTGGCCTCAAAGGACTTGGGAAGCGCGCTGATATTTTTTGTCACCTACGTCGTGCTCCTGTATGTATCGACGCGGAAGGCGCGCTATCTGATTCTGGGACTTGCCGGAGCGGCTGCGGCCTCCTATGTGTCCTATTTCCTGTTTGCGCATGTCCGCGTGCGGGTAGCCGCGTGGCTGGACCCGTGGACGGATATCGACGCCACGGGCTATCAGATTGCGCAGTCTCTGTTTGGAATCGGCACGGGAGGGTGGTTCGGCATGGGAATCGACGCCGGAACGCCGGGCTCGATACCGTATGTGGAGCAGGATTTTATCTTTTCGGCGATCTGCGAGGAATACGGCGTTGTCTTTGGTATCTGTCTGATTGCGATCTGTGTGAACCTGTTTCTTGAGATTGTCAATATCGCGCATTCCTGCCGGGATTCGTTTGTCAGACATTCGGTGTACGGGCTTGGAATCGTCTATATCATGCAGATTTTCCTGACCATCGGCGGGAACAGTAAGTTTGTCCCGCTTACCGGCGTGACGCTGCCGCTTATCAGCTACGGCGGAAGCTCGGTGCTTGCGACGCTGATGATGTTTGCAGTCGTGCAGGGCTTTTACATTTATCGGGAACCACTGCCGGAGACGGATGCCGGCGCGGAAACGGAGGACGCGGAGATTCCCTGTGCGCCAAGACTGCAGATGAATCTGATTGCGGGGGCGTTTACGCTCGCGTTTGCGGCCATCGGTGTTTACCTGACGCACTATGTACATTTTGACAGCACGGAGGTCATCAATAATTCCTACAACGCCAAGCGTCAGGAAATCCTCGCCTCGCAGACGATACGGGGGGATATTCTGTCCGCGGACGGGGAGGTGCTTGCGACAACGCGGCCCGACACGGAGGAGCGGTATTATCCTTACGGGGAGGTATTCGCGCACGCGGTGGGATATGCCGCCAACGGGCGGATGGGCGTGGAACAGAGCGCCAATATCTATCTGGTATCGTCCAACATCTCGTTGAACAATAAGCTGCTGGACGACCTCGAGAACGAAAAGCATATGGGGAACACGGTCATCACGACCTTTGACGCGCGGCTGCAGAAAATCGCTTATAACGCGCTCGGCCTTTACGAGGGCGCAATCGTTATCACGGACCCGGCGACCGGGAGAATCCTTGCGCTGGTGTCCAAGCCGGATTTTGACCCGAATGAGATTACGCAGATATGGGACAGTCTTCTTGAAGATACGGAGAGCTCGGTTCTGGTAAACCGCGTGACGCAGGGAATGTATCCGCCCGGATCCACCTTCAAGATACTGACCGCGCTGGAATACATTCGTGAAAATCCCGCGGACTATCAGAACTATTCTTTCCAATGTGACGGTTCCTTTACCAACGGGGATTACGCGATTAAATGCTATCACGGCGCAAGGCATGGCAATGTCGATTTTACGACGGCCTTTGCCAAATCCTGTAACTCCGCCTTTGCGGATATCAGTCTGCGGCTGGACAGAAAAAGCTTCTCCAAGACGCTCGAAAGCCTTTATTTCAATCGGGAATTCCCGGCGGATTTTCCCGTGAAGCAGAGCAGTATCTCCCGGGAAATCGCCGAGAGCGACAACGATATGATTCAGACGGCCATCGGTCAGGGGATAACGCAGATAACGCCGCTGCAAATGGCTATGATCACGGGCATGATAGCGAATGACGGCGAGATGATGCAGCCGTATATGATAGAGCGCATTGAGACAGCCGACGGGACGACGCTTAGGCAGTTTACGCCGACCTCGCTCGGACAGCTGATTTCCGAGGAGGAGGCCACTGCCCTGAAGGAGCTGATGCACGCGGTTGTGGAGGAGGGCACCGGAACGCGGTTCAAGGGCGCCGGTTACAGCGCCGCGGGCAAGACCGGCTCCGCGGAGTACAATTCCAACTCCGATTCGCACGCGTGGTTTACGGGCTTCACCTATGACACGGAAATGCCGCTGCAAATTACGATTATCATGGAGGGCGCCGGCTCCGGAGGCGAGTACGCAGTGCCTGTCGCGCGCCGGATTTTGGAGCAGTATTATGCGCAATAGACAGAAAAAGCAGTGCCTTGAAATAAAATATGGGCAATTTTTTATAAATGTGCTATATTTTAAACAAAATACTTTGTAATTTTTGTCAAAAAGGTGTATATTAGTAATAGTTAGATAATTTGAGAGAAATCAAATTACAAATTTATAATTTGGAAGGGAGTCGTAATATGCTTAAATGCTTATTTGGAAACTACCTGGTTGATAAGAAAACAATGACCAAGGAACAGTTGGATGCGTTGCTTCCGGTGTCAAAGGAGCTGAGTGCGGAGGTCGAAGTGATTGCGGTGATCAACAAGGCAATTTCACCTGCGGACGTGAGGATGCTTCTGGGACGCATGGATAATGACAGTATGCATTTCGGTGAGATGGCGATAGAGGCCGGATACCTCTCGGAGGAGAAGCTGGACGAGATACAGACCTATCAGCAGAACAGCTTTTTGAAGTTTATCCAGGCTGCGCTGAACGAGGGGATTATCACACTGGAGCAGATTAATCCGCTGTTGGATGACTTTCAGAAAGTGAGCGGCTTTACGGATGCTCAACTGAGTTCATTGGTGCATGATGACTTGGAGGAGTGCGTCAATATTTTTGTCCCGATCAAGTCTCCGCGGCTCAAGGAGCTTACACTCACGCTGATACAGACGCTCCGCCGCCTGATTGACCCTGACTTATATCTCGAGAAGGCTTATACCGCGCATTCCCTCCAGTTGGACAAATACGCGTGTCAGGCCATCATCGGAGACTTACATATCAAGGTATACATCAGCGCTCCGGGGGACGGCCTGCTTGCGATTGCGAATTACTTTACGGGGGACAAATATGACACCGTAACCACGGATGCGCTGGACAATGTAGGCGAGTTTATCAATTGTGTCAACGGCCTGTTCGCGACCAATCTGAGTTATGATGATATCTCTATTGATATGAATTCTCCGGAATACGGGGAGGAGGGGCCTTTTGTCAGCAATGAGAAGCTCTATATCATTCCTGTTTGTGCAAACGGATATATCTTCAGGGCCGTTTTTGAAGTATATGAATAAAGCAGACGGATTTTTACTTGCGTAGAATATAAATGCTTTGGAATGGAGGAAAACATGAATACGATTTTAATAGTTGACGATTCTAAGACATCCCGATCAATGCTTCGGCACATATTAGAGCAGAACGGCTATGAGGTTATTGCGGAGGCGACAAACGGACAAGAAGGCCTCGAGAAATACTGCGAGTTAAAGCCGGACTTGGTTACATTGGATATTACAATGCCCATCATGGACGGTATCGAGACGCTCGTCAAAATAAAGGAATACGATTCGTCCGCGAGGGTTATAATGGTTACAGCGGCGGGACAGAAGGGCAAGATGCTGGATGCGATCAAGCTCGGCGCTTCTGAATTTGTTACAAAGCCCTTTGAGACCAACCAGATCATCAGCATTATCGAAAGCATTAAATAGCCCATATATACGCACTGTACAGGAGGAAACGCCATGATTGAAGCTACCAGCTGTGGAGGCGTAGTAATATTCCGAGGGAAAATTCTGCTTCTATATAAGAACTTCAAAAACAGATATGAGGGATGGGTGCTTCCAAAGGGAACTGTCGAAAAAGGTGAGAAACATGTGGAGACTGCGCTGCGCGAGGTCTTTGAGGAATCCGGCGTGAAGGCGTCTGTAATGAAATACATTGGGAAAAGCGAATACTCCTTCAATGTCCCGCAGGATGTGGTGGAGAAGGAAGTGCATTGGTACCTGATGATGGCGGACAATTATTACAGCAAGCCGCAGCGTGAAGAATTCTTTGTGGATTCGGGGTATTATAAATACCATGAGGCATATCATTTATTAAAGTTTTCAAATGAAAAACAAATTCTTGAACAGGCTTATCAAGAATATCTTTACTTGAGAAAAAGTAAACAATGGATAAAGCCCGGTCGGTAAAAGAAGGTCGTTTGGCCTTCTTTTCGTATTTTTTCAAATTGTAAATTCCGGCATGTTATGGTAGAATAAACATCGGGAGTTTGTTGCATATGCGTTTTTATAAGAGATTGTATCTAAGCCCGTCCATTCAGGACAAGCGGCGACAAATAATATGGAAATTAAAGACAGGGCGGCTGCAGCCGACGATATATCTGATTGCGCTTGCGCGGAATAAGGATCTGTTTGAAATATATCACAGCGGTATTTTGAAGCAGCGCTATTACAGAAAAGCGGAGAATGCACCGTATATTGTCGGTATCGCCAAGAGCTATTCGGGCGCGGTGGATTTGGTTTCCGAGATGCTCACGGATGTATGGCAGGAGACAGGCAGCTATGATGTGAAGGCTTATTTTGGGTAACAGTTCAGCCATGCAGAAATGATTATGCAAATTATGAATGGCATGGCTGAACTGTTACTGTTTTGGCAGGACAATTCGGGATAAAGCGACTGAAATTCAGTATAAGGCAACTGAAATTCAGTATAAGGCAACTGAAATTCAGTATAAGGCGACTGAAATTAAAAAATAATTTGGAGATTGGCTGATTATATGATATCCATAATTTTGACCGTGCTGAAGATAGTGGGAATCGTTCTTCTCGTTCTTTTGGGTATAGTGCTGCTGTTGGCGGGACTGATTGCGTTTGTCCCGATTCGCTACCGCGCGCAGGGTGTGTATCAGGAGGGGAAAGCGTCCGTTACGGGGCGCATTACATGGCTGCTGCACCTGATTTCCGCAAGGATGGCCTTTGAGCTCGGACAACCGCTGCACATAAGGGTCCGGGTGCTCGGAATACCGGTTTTTGATAATTTGAGACAACCCAAGGTCAAGAATAAAAAACGGGAAAAATCAGAAACTAATACGGAGCTGCAGACAGCCTCGCTTCCGGAGGAGGACGTTATCCCGGAGGAACGCATTGCTCCGGAGGAGGACGTTATCCCGGAGGAACGCATTATTCCGGATAAGGATATGGCGGAGACTTTTGAGGAGGATGCGGAAAACAGCACTATTCTCCAAAAAATTAAAATTATTTGGAAGAAATTCGTGCATTTTATAAAGAATATAAAGTACACAATTCAGAGAATATGTGATACAATAGTAAAAATCAGAGAGAATATCACTTATTACTTTCGGCTGCTGCAGGAGGAGAGCACCAAGGCGGCCTTTGCGGCCTGCAAGGGGCAGTTGGTCAAAATCTTTAAAAATCTTGCGCCGCAGAAGTACAATGTGCATCTTCATCTCGGCTTTGAGGACCCTGCGACAATGGGCGAGGTCATGGCTGTGTGGGGAATGCTTTATCCCTTCCACGAGGGGCGCGTGGACATTCTGCCGGAGTTTGACCGGGCGGTGCTGGAGGGCGATTTCTTCTTAAAGGGAAGAATCAGCGTGTATGTGTATATCCGGACGGTGTTGGTGCTTTTCTTTGACAAAAATATCCGGCGGCTTTACGGCCGGCTGAAACGAAATATATAATGTGAGATTGCCTGCGCAAAAGCGCTTCGGCACGGGAGGTTTATATGGCGGACAATACGTTTAACAGTGTGGTAAGTACAATGATGCAGGGAATGGAGAGCTTTCTTTCCTCCAAGACGGTGGTCGGGGCGCCGACGCAGATAGGGGATACGATTATTATTCCGCTGGTGGATGTGACTTTCGGCGTCGGGGCAGGCTCCTCCGCGCAGGAAAAGAAGAACGGCGGAGCAGGGGGCATGACGGGGAAAATGTCTCCGAGCGCAGTCCTTGTCATTAAGAACGGGCAGGTTCGCCTTGTGAACATCAAGAATCAGGACACCGTCAACAAGATTATAGACATGGTTCCGGACTTTATAGACCGCTTTACCTCCAGGAAGAACAACGACGATATGCCGAGCGATGAGGAGGTCGTCAGCACCGCGTTCCCCGACGAGAGCTGATTGTCGTTTGGACGGTCCGCAGAGCGGGCGAAGGGGAATTGAATTATCGTAATTGCAGGGGAATTTCCGCATATAATAAATAGTGATAAGCGTATGTGCGGGAGGATTCCGGCATGGGGAAGCTGGTCGGATACACGATATTCTGGATTGCAGTCGGTATGCTGTTGATGCTGTTGATAGATAATGCGTGGGTCGGATTAATACTTATTGCAATTTTTGTTATTGTCGGTTATAATTTGTTTCAATGCAGCAATTAGACAAGGCACCGGTGTATGGAGAACTGTCTCGAGAGGAAGTATGGCGATGATGGAATTTGATGAAAGTCTTGTGGATATTGAGACCTTGGATGATGTGAAAAGCATGAAGCTCTGGATGTTCAAGGAGCAGGTTCGGATTCAGGCTCAGCAGGACGAGCTTCAGGATATGAGCCGCGAGCTGCAGAATCAAAAGAGGACGCTGGAGCGGGAGCAGAAGGCGTTGGACGCGCGTGAGAAGGCCATCAAAAAGCGCTATGATGACAACGAAATCTTTATCGCGAAGAAGAAGAAGATTATAGAGGATGCCTATCAGCAGCTGGCACTGGACAGGAAAGCCTTGGAATGCGAGCGGCTGAACTTCGAGCATGAAAAGGGAAAATACCGAAAGCAGCGGATGGCGGGGAACCGCGGCAATACCGCCTCCTTTGACGCGGGAGCATATGACGGGACATGCTTTTTCAGGGGGGTGGACAATGAGCTTGCGCTGCGCAAGCGGTATAAGGAGCTGTTAAAGATTTTCCATCCTGACAATAAATGCGGGGATACCAAGACGTTGCTGCGCATCCAGACGGAATATGAGAGCATCCGGCAACAGTACTACGAAGTGTAGTGCTGTTGCTTTTTGTTATAGAATAAGGAAAGGACATCCGACAGGATGTCCCTTTAAAAATTATGCTCTCTCAACAAGTCCGGAGCGTAAGCATCTCGTACATACATGCATTCTCTTAGCAGCTCCGTTTACTTTGCATTTCACTCTTTTTATATTTGAATGCCAAATCTTATTGGACCTTCTATGAGAATGGCTTACGTTATTACCGAAATGAACGCCTTTGCCACAGATATCGCACTTTGCCATCGTTAGCACCTCCTCGACTAAATTAAGTCCTTCGACTCGCAACATTGATATTTTACCAAAAGATTTAGCGTTTTGCAAGCCATTTTTTGCAAAATCTCGCAAAAATATTCAGCAAAATGGAAATCCCTTGAAATATATGTTTCTTTTTTCCACAAAAACGGTTATAATAGTAGCGACTACTGTATCAAAAGGAGGATGTCTATGAAAGGTTCTATGAATACCCATATGGGTAATATATTTATCGACCCGGAAGTCATTGCCCAGTATGCGGGGAGCGTTGCGGTAGAGTGCTTCGGCATCGTGGGAATGGCTTCGGTCAACATGAAGGACGGCTTGGTCAAGCTGCTTATGAAAGAGAGCATCACACATGGAATATCGGTAAATATCGTCAACAATAAATTGATTCTTGATTTTCACGTGATTGTCGCTTACGGCGTCAGCATCGTTACGGTGTGCGATAATCTGATTAACAACGTAAGATATAAGGTTGAAAACTTTACAGGTCTCGAAATCGAAAAAATCAACATCTTTGTTGAAGGCGTTCGAGTAATTGATTAAGGAGGATTTTGAAGTGGGATTAAATATAATCGACGCTAAAATGCTTTCAAAGATGTTTCTCGCCGGAGCTAAGAATTTGGAGCATAAAAAAGAATGGATTAATGAACTGAACGTTTTCCCGGTTCCGGACGGTGATACAGGTACAAACATGTCTATGACGATCATGTCTGCGGCCAAGGAGGTCGCGGCAATCGAGAACCCTGACATGGCTTCCCTTGCGAAGGCAATTTCCTCCGGCTCGCTGAGAGGCGCAAGAGGGAACTCGGGCGTTATTCTCTCGCAGCTTTTCCGCGGGTTTACCAAGGTCATCCGGGAGTACGACGAAATCAACTCGGCGATCCTGGCCTCCGCGTGTGACAAGGCGGTGGAGACTGCGTATAAGGCGGTAATGAAGCCCAAGGAGGGCACGATTCTCACCGTGGCCAAGGGCGCTGCCAAGCGCGCCAATGATTTGGCGGCGGCGGGAGAGAAGGACTTAGAGGTGTTTATCAGTGAGGTGATTAAGGAGGCCGAGATTGTGCTCGCGCAGACGCCGGAGATGCTCCCGGTATTAAAGCAGGCGGGCGTTGTGGATTCCGGCGGACAGGGTCTTGTCGAGGTCTTAAAGGGCGGCCTTGACGCCTTTCTGGGCAAGGAGCTTGATCTCAGCATTGAGGCGGCGCCCAAGGAGTCAACGGTTAAGAAGGAGGGGCTTTCCCCGAATATCGAGGCGCAGGCGAACGCGGAAATCAAGTTCTGCTATTGCACGCAGTTCCTGATTATGCTGAACAAGACCTTTAACATAAAGCATGAGATGGATTTCAAGGAATATCTGTCCTCCATCGGTGATTCCATTGTCGTTGTCGCGGATGATGAGATTGTGAAGGTGCATGTGCACACGAACGACCCGGGGCTTGCCATGCAGAAGGCGCTGCGGTACGGTTCTCTGACGACAATTATCATAGAGAACATGCGTCTGGAACGCGATGAGAAGGTTTCCGATATGATGGAGAAGCAGATGCAGAGCGAGGAGCTGCCCGTCAGTGTGGAGAAGGCTGCTGCGCAGGCGCCCATGGAGCACAAGGACACCGGCTTTATCGCGGTATCCATCGGCGAGGGGATGAACGAGATTTTCCGCTCGCTCGGTGTGGACTATATTATTGAGGGCGGGCAGACCATGAATCCCAGCACCGAGGATATGCTGAATGCGATAGAGCGAATCAATGCGGACACTATTTTCATATTCCCGAACAATAAGAATATTATCCTTGCGGCTAATCAGGCGAAGCAGCTGACCAAGGATAAAAATATTATCGTGATTCCGACCAAGACGGTGCCGCAGGGGATCTCCGCAATCATCAATTATGTTCCGGATGTGTCTGTGGAGGAGAACGAGAAGGTTATGACGCAGGAGGCGGCGAATGTCGCGACCGGACAGGTGACCTACGCGGTGCGCGATACCGTGATTGACGATAAGGAAATCCATCAGGGAGACTTCATGGGAATCGGCGACAAGGGAATCCTCTCCGTCGGGACGGATTTGCAGACGGTTGCCTATGAGATGATTTCGGAGATGATGCAGACGGGGGACTATGAGCTGGTCAGCATCTATTACGGGGATGTTATCAAGGAGGAGCAGGCGCAGGCGCTGGTCGAGCGGGTGCAGGCGGCCTTTGGCGGCTGCGACGTGGAGCTGCAGTTCGGTGGACAGCCCATTTACTCTTATGTGGTTTCTGCGGAATAAAAACGCAAGCCCGGCGGCTTGCGTTCAAAGAAATTTGGCGGATACGCCAAATTTCTTTCCAGAGAGATTGTAGGCTGTGGCATCTTTCGAGTAGTAAAGGCGCAAGCCTGGCGGCTTGCGTTCAAAGAAATTTGGCGGTACGCCAAATTTCTTTCCTGCAATGATACAGGCTGTGGCGTCTTCTTTCCTTGTGTTCAAAGAGGGTAATCTATGCAATTGACGGATTCGATCACTGTCATTAATGGTATTGGTGAGAAAACAGCGGCATTATACAACAAATTAAATATCTATACGGTTCACGACCTCATCCGCCACTATCCGAGGGATTATGAGGAGTGGCGTGACATCGTGAATATCGGGGAACTGAGGGTGAATCAGGTGCACGCGATTCGCGCGACGGTTCTTGGCACTCCCCAGACCTTACATATCCGGCGAAACATGTCCGTCACCACGGTGCGGGTCAAGGACAGCAGCGGAGCCTGTGATATTACCTATTACAATATGCCCTATATCAAAAATACGCTTCAGGTGGGAAAACAGTATATTTTCCGCGGTCGCGTGCTGCTAAAGCGCAATCGGATCACCATGGAACAGCCCAAGATTGTAAGCCCGCAGGAATTTGTACAAAACCTCAACAGGCTTGCGCCGGTTTACCCGACGACAAAGGGGCTTACCATCCATGCGGTGACGAAGGCGGTGCGCGCCGCGCTGGACGCGCTGTCCTTGGAGGAGGATTACGTTCCCGAGGATTTGCGGCAGAGCTACGGCATTCCGGATTACCGCTCGGCGTTGACGGGCATTCATTTTCCGTCAAACCGCGCGGAGCTGCTTGCGGCAAGGAAGCGGCTGGTCTTTGAGGAATTTTTATTTTTTATCGTATCGGTGCTGATTTTGAAGGACATGTCCGAGCGCGAGGTCAACGACTGCCCGATGATGCGCATTGACGCGTGCGCGGACTTTATTGAGCAGCTGCCCTACGAGCTGACAGGCGCGCAGAAGCGGGTCTGGGCACAGCTTGAGGAGGACATGTGCTCCGCGCATCTGATGAACCGCCTGATTCAGGGGGACGTCGGCTCGGGCAAGACGATTGTCGCGATTCTGGCGATGCTGATGTGTGTGATGAACCATCGGCAGGCGGCCTTTATGGCGCCGACGGAGGTACTTGCCAAGCAGCATTTTGAGTCGGTGTCGGCGCTTGTCAGCGACTATGACCTGCCGTTTAAGCCCGTGCTTCTGACAGGATCCCTCACCGCAAGGGAGAAGCGCTCCGCCAAGGAGCATATCAGCATGGGAACGCGCAATGTCATCATCGGCACGCAGGCGTTGATACAGGAGGACGTCACCTACTATGATCTGGGGCTGGTCATCACCGACGAGCAGCACCGCTTCGGGGTAAAGCAGCGGGAGACATTGGCACAGAAGGGTCTACAGCCGCACATTTTGGTGATGAGCGCGACCCCGATACCGCGGACACTCGCGCTGATTTTATACGGGGATTTGGATATTTCCGTCATGGATGAGCTGCCGTCGAATCGCCTTCCCATCAAGAACTGCGTCGTCAACACTGACTATCGGAAAAAGGCTTATGAATTTATCGCGCGGGAGGTCGGGAAGGGGCGGCAGGCCTATGTGATCTGTCCGATGGTGGAGGCCAATGAGGAGCTGATGGGCGACGGACCGGTGCTTGAAAATGTCATTGAGTATACGGAAACGCTGCGAAAGGCGCTTCCCGATACGGTCAGGACCGCATATCTTCACGGACAGATGCGGCCGAGAGACAAAAACGGCGTGATGGAGGCCTTTGCCGCCCACGATATTGATGTGCTGGTATCGACGACCGTGATAGAGGTCGGCATCAATGTCCCCAACGCTACGGTGATGATGGTGGAAAATGCCGAGCGCTTTGGTCTGGCACAGCTTCACCAGTTGAGAGGGCGTGTCGGGAGAGGAGAGCACCAGTCCTATTGCATCTTTATCAGTACCTCCAATCAAGAGGAGACCATGGAGCGTCTGCAGGTGTTGAATCGGTCAAACGACGGATTTTTTATTTCTTCGGAGGATATGCGTCTGCGGGGCCCCGGGGATTTGTTCGGAATCCGACAGAGCGGACAGTTCCGGTTTCGGCTTGGCGATATTTATCAGGACGCAGGCCTCCTGCAGGACGCGCAGCGCTGTGCTGCCGACCTTTACAAGGCTTACCTTGCCAACGGGAAGCAGCCGCCTTTGGAGCACGAAGCGTTCTGGCGGCATTACGAGGATGTCAGCCGCAATGCGGTTGATGCGGGAATCCTGTAACATCAAGTGTTGACTTTGCGCATATCTAAAGTTATTATGATAATAACGCTATAAACAGAAAGGAGTATGCTGTTAAAATGTCAAAAGTAGCAGTCGTTACGGATAGCAACAGTGGTATTACACAGGCGCAGGCACAGGAGCTTGGAATCCGTGTCCTTCCGATGCCTTTTATGATTGACGGCAAGACCTACTATGAGGAGATAACGCTCAGCAGGGCGGAGTTTTACCAAAAGCTTGCCGGCAACGCGGACATTTCCACCTCCCAGCCGTCGCCGGAATCTATTTTGGAGCTGTGGGCCGGGCTTTTGGAGGAGTACGACGAGGTGGTTCATATTCCAATGTCGAGCGGACTGAGCGGATCCTGTCAGACCGCTATCATGCTGTCGCAGGACTATGATGGCAGGGTGCATGTCGTCAATAACCAGCGGATTTCCGTTACGCAGAGGCAGTCTGTTCTGGATGCGGTTGCACTTGTACAGGAGGGCAAAAGCGGCAGTGAGATAAAAGAAATTTTGGAGAATGACAAATTCAATTCCAGTATTTATATTATGATTGATACGCTCTACTATCTGAAAAAGGGCGGGCGGGTGACGCCTGCGGCCGCGGCGCTCGGCACGCTGCTCAGGCTCAAGCCGGTGCTGCAGATTCAGGGGGAGAAGCTGGATGCCTTCGCGAAGGCGAGAACCGTGAATCAGGCAAAATCCATTATGATAAGTGCGATAAAGAGCGATATCGAGAAGCGTTTTGGCGGGATTTCTCCGGACAATCCAATCTATCTGGAGATTGCGCACACCGAGAATGAGGAGGCGGCACAGCTTTTCAGGGAGGAGATTCACGCGCAGCTTCCTGATTACCCGATTTATATCGACCATTTGTCGCTCAGTGTATCCTGTCATATCGGGCCTGGCTCTCTGGCGCTGGCCTGCTGTAAGAAATTAGGGTGAAAAGACAGCGTTTTTCATTACTGTTTGTACTTGGGGCACAAATTCGCACGTTATGGAAAGCGGCATGGGGATTAAAAGGATTGTATCGAGCTTGTATTTACGCGCACCTGATACAGGCCCGTTATTCATAAAAACAAATGTGCGCAGAAAAGGGGATAAATATGGCAAGAAAACGCAACATTATCGTAGGACAGTCGGGAGGCCCGACTTCCGTAATCAATTCCAGTCTGGCAGGAGTTTACAAGACCGCGAAGGAGAGAGGCTTCCACAAGGTATATGGGATGCTGCACGGGATCCAGGGATTATTGGATGAAAAGTATGTGGATTTGTCCACGCAGATTCACAACGACATGGATGTCGAGCTGCTGAAACGGACGCCGTCGGCGTTCTTGGGCTCCTGTAGGTATAAGCTGCCGGAAATCCATGAGAATCCGGAGATTTATGAGAAGATTTTCGGCATCCTTGACAAGCTGGAAATCGAGGCATTTATCTATATCGGTGGCAATGACTCTATGGATACCATTAAGAAGCTGTCCGACTATGCGATTATCAAGGGACATTCGCAGAAGTTTTTGGGCGTACCCAAGACGATTGACAATGATCTGGCGCTCACGGATCATACCCCGGGCTTTGGCAGTGCAGCGAAGTATATTGCGACCTCGACGAAAGAGGTTATTCGGGACGCGCTGGGCCTGACTTACAATAAAGAAATGATTACCGTGATTGAGGTTATGGGCCGCAACGCGGGATGGCTGACCGGAGCGACGGCGCTTGCCAGAACGGAGGAGTGCGACGGGCCGGATCTGATTTATCTGCCGGAGGTTGCCTTTGATATGGATAAATTCGAGAAAAAGGTACGTGAGCTGTTAAAGAAGAAAATCTCAATTGTCATCGCCGTATCTGAGGGAATCAAGCTGGCGGATGGCCGGTATGTCTGTGAGCTCTCGGGCGGAGCAGATTATGTGGACGCGTTCGGACACAAGCAGCTTCAGGGGACAGCGGCTTATCTGGCAAGCTACCTCGGCGCGGAAATCGGCTGCAAGACGCGGAGCATTGAGTTCTCCACTTTACAGCGGAGCGCTTCGCACATGGCGTCCCGTGTCGATGTGGACGAGGCCTTTATGGTCGGCGGCGCTGCCGTGAAGGCCGCGGACGAGGGCGATACCGGTAAGATGGTTGTCATCGACCGTGTTTCCGATGACCCTTACATGAGTGCGGCGGGTATCTACGATGTTCACCGGATTGCCAACAACGAGAAGCTGGTGCCCCGCTCTTGGATGAACAAGGAAGGAAATTACGTCACGGAGGAGTTTATCAACTACATTGAGCCATTGATTCGCGGCGATTATCAGCCGTTCATGGTAAACGGTCTGCCGCAGCATCTGGTACTGCATATGAAGTAAAGCAACGGGAGGGCTGTGATGAAAAGACCTATTGTGAAAACGTTTCTCGGAGCCGCTATGGCGGTCTCCCTGCTGACAGCCTGCGGGAACCGGAATGCGATTCCCGTCGAAACACAGGAGGCCGCCGTGTTCTCTGACGAGACGGGAGATACGGCGGGGACCGTTTCAAAACAGGAGCCTGTCTACCGTGTCCGCGAAGAAACGCATTTCAATAATGACGGAAGCGATGCGTATGCGCTGCGCTTTCAATACGAATATGATGCGGACGGCAACAGGGTGAAGCGGACGGCCTATGGCAGCTCTGAAAATAACGGCAATTGGAGCGAATATGAATACACGGACGATGGGAACGGGTACCATGTAAGGGAGACTACTTATAGTCAGTACGGCGCCAAGACGCATATGGACTACAGCTATAACGCCCGCGGCGATATGACGGAGCGCGCTTATTATCGGGGGAACAATCTCATCCGTACAAGGTTTTTCAGCGCTGACGGGAAGGACTGCATAACGCTCCGTACCCTGTATCAGATGAAGGCCGCCGCGGATAAAAACGAGGTTCTTTACTATATCGGCTATGACAATGATGTCGTGACGGAATTTGCGATGGCCTGCTATGATGCGGACGGGAACAGGATAGCGGAGAATATCTTTTTCGCGGACGGTTCCCTGATGTACGCCTACGAATATGACTATGACGCAGACGGGAATATGACAAAGCTGTCTGTCCGTGACGCGAACGGTACTTTGCTGAATGAGGGACGGTTTGAGTATCTCTGTGATGAGGACGGAAATATTCTCGAGCAGCGGGAATATTCGAACGGAGAGTTCGTCGTGTTGGTTCAGTACGATTATGCCTATATTTAGGCGCGGATGAAAAGCGCAGGCGGTCATTGCGATTATCGCGATTTCTTATTATGGTTTTTGATATCGAATCCTAAAGCATAAAAAATCCGAGCGAAAGCTTCTTCGCTCGGATTTTATGTCTCATATGGATATGATGGTATTACAATATAGGGCTTTATACTAACGCCGCCGTGATAATGGCCATGGAGTAAACCTCAATCGCGTTGCAGCCGCGGGAAAGGTCGTTGATCGGAGCGTTCAGGCCGAGAAGGATAGGTCCATATGCCTCGAAATTCCCCATTCTCTGCGCAATCTTGTACCCCATATTGCCGGAGTTGATATCCGGAAAGATAAAGGTGTTCGCATGGCCGGCAACCTCGGACTGCGGGCACTTTGTACGGGCAACACGCGGAGATACGGCAGCGTCGAACTGAAGCTCACCGTCAATCGGCGTGTTCGGGAACTTCGCCTTTGCCTTGTTTGCCGCGTTTCTCATCTTCTCCACGTCCTCTCCCTTGCCGGAGCCGAGCGTAGAGTAGCTCAGGAATGCAACCTTCGGATCAACGCCGAAAATCTTTGCGCACTCGATGGTCTCGCCGCAAATCTCAACCAGCTCATCCTCGGTGGGATTGATGTTGATCGCGCAGTCGCTCATCGCAAGCACCTCGTTTTCACCGGTAGCGCCCGGACGAACAAGGATAAAGCAGGAAGAAACAATGCTGTTCTGCGGCTTTGTCTTGATAATCTGCAGCGCGGGGCGAACGGTATCCGCAGTGGAGTATGTAGCGCCGCCAAGAAGCGCGTCCGCTACGCCCATCTGTACAAGCATCGTCCCGAAGTAGTTCGGCTGCGCAAGGATTTTGCGGGCTTCCTCCGGCGTCATGCCCTTGCTCTTTCTGAGCTCGCAGAAAGTCTCTACCATCTCGTCAAAACGGTCATAATGGTTACTGTCTATAATCTGTGCGCCACGGATGTTGTAGCCTGCCTCCTCAGCGGATTTCACAACCTCCTCCTCATTGCCGACAAGGACAGGAGTTAAAAAGCTGCTTGCCAGAAGCCGTGAGGCCGCCTCCAGAATACGCGGGTCGGTTCCCTCCGTAAATACGATTGTCTTAGGGTTTTTCTTGAGTTGCTCGATCATTGTACCAAATCCATACATAGTCATAAATCCTTCCTTTTCTTATAAATTTTGTTGAATAGTGAAAGCCCTTACATCTATATCTAAATACTATTTTAACCAAAATTTCCACATTTGCAATGCTTGTATTCAAATAAATGCACAAAATTTATGATGAATTATTTGTGTGACAACTGTTTTATTTTTCCCTCAGCTGTGCTACAATACAGTCAGTAGTCCGTATTTTTCGACATTTACCACTAAAGAACGGTGAGAGAGGGAGAAGATGAAGGATAAGTTTAAAAAGGGATTGTTTCGCATCTCCAATTATTTTGATAACAGTTTAATGTTTACAGCCGTCCGGCGGGGCATGATTATGATGATTCCGCTGCTGGTCATCGGCTCGATGGCGTTGATGCTGAAATGTCTGCCGATTCCGGCCTATCAGAGGCTTCTTGCGGGGCTGTGGAACGGCAGAATCGTGAAGCTTCTCGACTTTATCCACGGTGCGTCGTTTAATCTGTTTGCCGTTGCGCTTTCGCTTATGACGAGCTTCAACTACGCGATGCTGAAGCAGAGCCATAAGGGCACGAGCATTGTGGAGCCGGCAGTCGTCATGCTGATTACGCTGGTGTCCTTAATCGGGTATTCCGGCATTCAATATCAGGATTTTTCCATCTCCTCTCTCGGGACGGCAAATGTGTTTACCGCGCTGTTTGTCGCCCTGCTGTCGAGCGTGATGTTTTTTAAAATCAAGGAAAAGGGGCTTTTCTATTTAAGACAGAGAATGATGGACGCGGACGGCTTCTATGTGGAGGCGGTGTCGAGTATTCTTCCGGTGCTGATGATCGTCAGCTTTTTTGCCGTGCTGCGTCAGGTTCTTGAGACTTTCTTTCACGCGGAGTCGTTTCAGGCCATACTGGGTTCCGCCGCGGACGCCCTGCTTGCGCGGATTGACAATGAATTTGCGGCGGCTGTCGCCGTGCTGTTGCCGGAGCATGGGCTTTGGTTTGTCGGCATCCATGGCAGCAATGTAGTGGACGCCGCGATGCAGACGAAGTTTTCCATTGGTACGTCCGCCGTGTTCAGCAAGACCTTCCATGATGTGTTTGTCCTGATGGGCGGCACGGGTGCGGTTTTGTGTATCGTTATCGCGATTTTGCTGTTTTCGAGGAAGAACAGTATCCGCAATGTGGCCCGCCTGTCGTTTCCGACCGTAATTTTCAATATCAGCGAGATTATTTCCTTCGGGCTTCCGGTGATTTTAAACCCGATTTTCCTGATTCCGTATCTGCTTGCGCCGATGGTTATTTTTATCCTGTCCTACGCGGCGGTGTATGTGGGGCTTGTGCCGCATGTCACGAACACGGTGGAATGGACGACGCCGGTATTTCTCAGCGGCTATCTGGCGACCGGCTCCATCGCGGGGAGTATTTTGCAGGCGGTGTGCCTTGTTGTCGGCGTGCTGATTTATCTGCCGTTTCTGCGTCTTTTCGAGGAATGGGACGATATGCGGCTGGCCAAAAACGCCGCCGAGCTGACCAAGGAGCTGCAGCGGCAGGAGGCCGCAAAGGCGATTTCATCCCTGACGGCGCGCAGAGATTCGCTGGGAAGCGTGGCGCGGGTGCTGGCCACGGATCTGAAGGACGCGATACACGACAGGAAGCTGTTTCTGCTGTATCAGCCGCAGGTGGACGCGGAGGGAAAATGCATGGGCGCGGAGGCGCTTATCCGCTGGATTCATCCGATTGCGGGCTTTATTTATCCGCCGCTGATTATCCAGCTCGCCAAGGAAGAGCATATTTTACATGAGATAGAGCTTTTCCTGTTTGACGAGGCCTCCCGTGCGATTATGGAGACGGGGAAGGTCATCAACACGGACTTTAAAATATCGGTGAACATTACAAACGAGTCGCTTATGTGGGAGTCGTTTGAGGACTGTGTGGGGGACGCGGTCAGGAAATACAAGATTCCGTCCAAGCGGCTTTGGCTGGAAATCACCGAGCAGGACGCGCTGGTATCCTCGGACGAGGTGCTGGATAAGATACGGCGTTTGAAGGAGAACGGGCACCAGTTCCTGATTGATGATTTCGGGATGGGGCACACCTCGCTGATGTATTTGCAGACGAATTATTTCGGCGTCGTAAAGCTGGACGGCTCGCTGACGAAGGATGTTTTGTCGAACAATCGGAATAAGGACATTATCGAGGCCATCACGGGACTGGGAGAGTCGCTTCATTTTGAGACGATTGCGGAGTATGTGGAGACGCAGGAGCAGCGGGACAGGCTGCTGGAGCTTGGGTGCAGCGGGCTGCAGGGGTATCTGTACAGCAAGCCGATTAAGCTGGAGGAGCTGATTGTGTGGATGCGGGAGCATACATAAGGGATGCCGTTAAGTCGATTCCCGCGGATGCTGTGAACTTGTTGGAAATTTGACAATACCGGTTTACCGGGAAGTTAAATTGAACAACAAAATATGTATTCTAAAATAGGAGAAATCATAGATGAAAGAGTTTGAGCAGAAAGAATATAAAGTGTTTGATATGTTTAGTCATCAACTGGCTTTGGTAACTGCCGGAACTGTGGAACATTTCAATGGCTGTACAATCGGTTGGGGCAGCTTAGGCAATATTTGGTCAAGAGCCGGTAATGTCCGCCCTATTGTAACAGTATATGTATATCCTTCCCGATATACATGCGAATTTCTAAAAGCAAATGAAAACTTTACTGTCAGCTTTTTCCCAAAAGAGTACCGTAAAGCATTGGGGTATATGGGAACTCATTCCGGTCGCGATGAAGATAAAGTAACCGCTGCCAGTCTTACACCTGTTGCGATGGGAACCGGTGTCACATATCAACAGGCTCATTTGACTTTTCTTTGTAAAAAGCTTTATCAGCAAGAGTTTGTCAAAGAAAATTTAGCTGACGAAATACACGACTACTACAAGGCAAGTCCTGCTGTATATCCTCCGGATGAAAATGACGAATGGCAAACACATTATATGTTTGTCGGAGAAATTATTGATGTGGAAGATAAGCGTTTCCCTGATTGAATAAAATATATCTCTCTTTTCGGAATTGTGTACCACTAAAAACGGGCTTATAAATATACATTGTAAGCAACAGGCAAACATGTCATAGTCAACAACCCCGCTGCAAGCAACGGGGCATCAAGCTTGCAACGCTGCAGAGCAGCGGGGTATGTGACCCTCGCGGCATTCGCCAAATGCTCATGCAAGCATGGCACTTGGCTCATTGCTCGCGGGAATCAAGTATATAAATCAGTAGTTGCAAAGGGGGAATTTTATGAAATCAAGCAATAAAGAGGATGGCTGGTTCACCGGAAGATTATATTTCAACAGAGAGAATAAAAGAGTAATTATCAAGAGACCGCAAAGTGGTTTTGGATATACGATGAATTTAGGAAACAAGTGGACATGGATATTTAGTATTATTGTTGTAATTATTACAGTTGTAATAGTCCGTGTTCTTTAAGGCCATTTCCGATTTGAAGAGTTGTCAGATAAGTGCAAATTGTGAAAATATGCATTTTTAAGCGCTGAGTACACTTTTTGAAATGGGAGTGATTGAATAAGGCTTTACACCCTTTACATAATCCGCTATAATGATTGTAACAGCAATCAGTACGGATTATAAAAGAAAGTGGGTGATATTATGTCACTAGAAGAACAAAAAGAAGTGGCAATTAACAGATATGTGGACTTGATGCGAATAAAGGCACATGAGACAGGTGAGAACAAAGAACTTGATTATCAGATCAAAGTTGCAAAAGTTAAATTATCAAGTTTTGGTATTGATTATTCAGAACTTGAATTATACGAATAATAACTGAATGAAAACCGAAGAATGCCCAAAATTCGGGCATTTTTCATCTGAATCTGTGATTCCGCAGAGCGGAATCATGGAGTTATAACAAATGAGATAGTTTTCCAGCAGAAGATGGACATATAAAAAGCATATTGATAGGGGGTGACCAAGTAAAAGTATCTTTTCAAACATGGGATTCGAGAAAATTAATATTGATTTTCGATAACGCAGGAGCAATAGTATCATCGCATTCAATATATGATTTCAAGTTGGTATAAGTACAGAGATAAATTCAGCATTGTTTGATGTGGGATATGAATTTATAGGAAGCAAGAGTTCCCATACTATGAATAGTTTTTTACATTTGCGTTTTATGTGAAAATGTTATAACAAATCACATGAATCAAAAATATATGTGGAGGTGAAAAATGAATTTAGCTGTAATAAAATCTGCTTTGCCGGATTTTGATATTGAAAGCTTCAACATGTTTAATGAAATTATTTCTTTAAAATGGGAAGTTGTTTTTGATGATAAATTTGGGGAAGAACATAAAAATCTTATATTGGAAATGACCGGTTCTAACAACTATAAAATTTTGATGGAATGTAAAGATGTAGAATCTTTTCGTTTTGAAGGAAATGGACAAATTTTAGGATTCTATATCGGAGATATGTCTGTAAGAGGATATGAGAACAGTTCAAAGTACGAAGTTGGAGATTATGAAGAAGAAGCACTTTCATTTTATTGCTCTGACATAGTAATCAAAAGCATAGAAAGAAGCGAGCGATAAATCTTTATTTAATGAGAGGAAGATTTGATGAATGAGTTTGATGAATTAAGATTTTGGACAATAATAAAAACAAGACCTGAATTGTACCTTGGGCAAAAATCTATTGTCCGATTGGATATTTTTATTAAGGGTATATCCTACGCATTGAATTATAGCTCTAGTACATTTCCATACTTTGACGCTTTTAATGATTGGTATATGGAAAAGCAAAAAGTAGATAATCGAAGGGGTTATGTAATATGGTGGAATCATATTTTATATATAAACGGTAATCAGGATGATGTGGCTTTTGATTTTTTTGTTAAGTATTTTGAAAAATACTTGAAAGAAATACATAATGTTACATTACCAGAGGTTATTGGATGAATTGAGTTGAAGGATTTTAAATATTAAATGATTATAAAAATCAACGTTCTTTTCTGTTAATTGTAGAAAAGTAGAAATTAGTATTGGTAAAGACAAAACATATGAATATAAAGAAAGATATGCCTGATTTTCCTTGTTAATGTTCTTTATACATGGTGCTAACACCATGTAATTAAGAGCAATTAAGGAGAAAACGGGTATTCGGCTTATGGTTTGTTACGCTTTAGCTCTTTTGAAAGCCTTATTTTGCAAGGCATTTCAGATATGGAAATGGCATAGATGATATTTTATACCTTTGTTCCCCAAATAGGGTTTTATTGCGTAACATTTCAAAAACAGGTTGCTAATTTATGAGGATTTGCTATAATAAATGCGTGGCAACATTTTGGCAACAGAAAATCAGCAAGCCATAATAAATGATGTAATTGAAGTAAAAAAGGGCGTGAATTTGCGCAAAACTTAAACAAATACAGTTAATGACAACGAAGAGCACGCCGAGTTCGAGTGAGCAGCAGCGTCACAGTTATAATTCCTGTTCAAAATATTTCTTGACATATCACATGGAATTGTGATAATTTATCAAAAAGGCTTAGGAGAACATGGAAATGCAGAATTTACACCATACAATGAACGATATGTACATGTATTACGGACGTACTTTGAAGTAATTGTGTTTCGCGATTGGATGCACAGTTACGCAGGTAGGTCTGATATGTCTGTGCATGCAAATCGGTAGGTGTAAGCTGTAATTATGATACAATGCTTAAATAATCGATGGTTTTGGAAATGCACCGGACATATTCTGTTTGGTGCATTTTTGGGCTCTATGGGAAAGTAAGATAATCCTAGCGGTGGTTCGGAAAGGAGCGGTCAGATGGAGATAGAACTGTTTAGAGCAACTGTCGGTGATGCAAAAGAATTACATGCCATGCAGGTAAAAGCATTCAAAGAATTACTGGAGAAATATCAGGATTTTGACACAAGTCCCGCAAATGAAACGGTGGAAAAAGTAGAAGCGCGTTTGAAACAGGCGTTTACGTTCTACTATTTTATCGGTATCGGCCGGCAGAAAGTCGGAGCTATTCGTATTGTTGACAAAAAGGATGCCGGAAAGAACAAGAAAATTTCTCCTATATTTATTTTGCCGGAGTTTCAGGGGAAGGGCATTGCGCAGGAAGCAATCAGACTGTGTGAGGAAGTGCATGGGATCGAAAATTGGGAATTAGATACCATTTTGCAGGAGCCCAAGAACTGTCATTTATATGAGAAGATGGGGTATCGACAGACAGGCAAAACAAAAGCCATCAATGAAAAACTCACGTTGGTGTTTTATGAAAAAAGGGAGGCGGACGGAATATGAATGTAAGAATACTTGGTTCCGGCGGTTGTGTCAGCACGCCAAGAGCATGTTGTAACTGTCGTGTATGTACGGAAGCGCGGCAGAAAGGATTTCCATATGCGAGAACAGGCTGTAGTCTGTTTCTTGAGGATGCAAATATTTTGATCGACACACCGGAAGATATCAATGCTTCATTAAATAATTCCGGCATACAGAAAGTGGAATATATTTTATACAGCCATTGCGATCCCGACCACACAATGGGAATGCGTGTCATTGAACAAATAAACTTGGAGTGGCTTGACGATTCGCTGGGAAAGAAACCGGAGACCCCGATAGGAGTTCTGTCCCTGCCTGTAATTATCGAAGATATTAAAAAGCAGCGTACAAGATATGGCTCGGTCATGGAATACTATGAATCCAAGGGTCTTGTATACACAAAAGGGATCCGCGCTTTTAAAAAGAACGATATTTTGGTTGAGCTGATTCCGGTAGACGAACAGGAACATGTGACGGTATTTCTCATTTCTTCCGGCGGCAAAAAAATAATTTATGCGCCCTGCGATGTAAAGCCATTTCCGGAAACGGAGAAATTTCGAGATGCAGATGTTTTGATTATCGGCAATACCATTGTCGGGGAGGTATTAAAAGACGGCTTTGTATTAAATAAAGATAATCCCTTGAGAAAAGAATTATTTACTTTAGAGGAAATTGACGCCATACGGGAACAATATGGCATCAAAGAAGTCATTATTACGCATTTGGAGGAGGATTGGGGAAAATCGTATGACGATTACAGAGAATTGGAGAAAAAATTGAATGCGATACAGTTTGCATATGACGGATTAAGAATACAATTGTAGAAACGGACAGATTATTATTTACAGCGTTCCCCCGCCTGCTCCAATACAACAGATTCCAATTCAGGCGCAATATAAAAACCATTTTGTTTCATTTCAGACAGCAAGGGATATATTTCATCAATAATGCCTTGCTGTTTTGCTTTTATAAGAATACCTAATGTACCGGTAACGGTAAGACCAAGGTATTTTGCTGTTTTCTTTGCGGCATTATCATCAAGAATGAGTAGGTCTGCCTTTTTCTCCTGTGCAAGAATCATGACCTCCACCTCGCCGTCATGCAGCTTGGCCTTGTACATTTTCTTTTCGGTCTGTTCCCGTATCTGCTCTACATGTATCCACTGTCCGGCAGATTTTATTTGGGAGCAGGCAGAATCTTCAATCGCGGTAACCTCTTGATACACCGCAGTTGGAATAATAATTTCACAATACAATTTTTGCAAAATATCCAATCGCCCAATTCCGCAGAGAACAATAAGGGGAGTGGAATTAACAATAACTTTAAGCATTATTTAATTCCTCCAAGAATTCTTCTCTGTTATCAAAATGAAAAATAGAGACATGGTTTTTCCCAAGATATTTGATAAATTCTTCTTTGGTCATTCCCGCAATCTGGGCACAGTATCCTATTGACACGCCGCTTTGGGTATAATATCCAAGCGCCACGGCGCATCTCGCGAATTGACAGGCCTCGTCCTCGCTCATTTTTGTGTCGAACAGGACTTCATTTGGGATATTAATCGCTATTTGGCACATATCGTCTCCTCCTGAAGGTTGTTTTAACTGCTATCCTCTACAGTTTAACATATTATTTGTCTGACTACTATATATTTTGATACATTAAATAAAATATATGTAACAGTTCAGCCATGCAGAAATGATTATGCAAATTGACCATGGGAGCTTGTTCACTAAGGGTAATTTGTATAATCATTTCTATAGGGCGGACGCCCGACATGAAATAATTTGCCGGCAAATTTGTAAATTATTTGGTTATAATGTATATTCCGGCAAATTATGAATGGCATGGCTGAACTGTTACAAATATATAAAATATATTTTCAATTGCCGACTCTCCCAATTAATGGTACAATTTTTTTAAAATAATAATTGGGGAGGTATTTATCCATGCAAAAATTAAAAGAAAACATCAGTAGCATTATCCTGTGTCTCTGTGAGCTGATTATCGGAATCCTGCTGTTGATTGACCCTGTCGGCTTTACGTCCGGCATCATCACGACGGTAGGCATTGTGCTGATTGTCACCGGTATCCTCAAGGTCATTCAATATTTTCGGACAGACCCTGCGGAGGCCGCGCTGCAGCAGAGCCTGACCAAAGGCATTATCGCGATCCTGCTCGGGTATTTCTGTACCCTCAGGGCCAACTGGGTCATTATGACCTTCCCGATTCTGAGCATCTTATACGGCATCGCCATTCTGTTTTCCGGTCTCTGCAAAATACAGTGGGCGGTGGACTTCCTGCGGTTAAAGAGAAAATATTGGTTTGTCGCGGGAATCGGCGCGGTGCTTTCCATCGTTTTATCCATCGTTATTCTGGTGAATCCGTTCGCCACCGCGATTATTATGTGGCGCTTTATCGCGATTTCCCTGATTATCGAGGCGGTGCTGGATATCTGCGCGCTCATTATCGGCGCTGCAGCGCACTCGAATACGCCGCAGTATTGAGCCGATTCGGAGTGCCTCAAAGAACGGCGGATTGACGGGAGATACAGGATGGACAGAGAGCAAAAGCAACCTATTCTAAAGCCGCTTTGCGGAATGCTGTTATGCGGTCTGCTTCTGAGCGGGTGCGGACAGCGCGAGGGCGTGCCGCATGGCACGGCGGAGCGCATGACAGGCGTATCCGAAGAACTGACAGCTATGTCAGAAAAGCTCTCCGACACCGCGAAGGCGGAGACGGAGAAGCTTCAAACCCTGTTGAACGCGGAGGCGGTGGACGAGATATTGGAGATTCTGGTGAAGGACGACGGCGTTCGGGAGCGTATTCGGTATGGTATCGGCCTTTCAAAAGAGGACACGGTGGAAATCGTCCTGCAAAAGATGGAGGAGTGTACGCAAATCGTCCTGGAGGAGGCGCCCTATGGGGATCCGATATATTCTCTGGAGGATTTGCGCCTGCTGCCGAATCTGAAACAACTGGCAATCGATATCAGGGAGTGGGACGATACCGTCATCACGGATTTTACACCTGTCGCACAGCTTCAACAGCTTGAGCAGGTCTATATCAGCTATGACAAGGAAGCGCCGATTGACCTTTCCTTTTTGGGGGAGATGGACTCCATAACGGAGCTTTTTCTGACGCAGTGCACTATAGAGGACATCTCTTTCTTGGGGGAAATGCCGCAATTACAGCGCCTGTCCCTGTATGAGACGCCGGTGGAGGACTTAGCGGTATTGGAGAAGCTTCCCGAGCTGGTCGAGCTGTCGCTCTCCGGCAATAAAAACGCAAGGCATATCGAAGCCGTGGGAACCCTGACGAAGCTGGAGGAATTGGGACTGCAATATTGCGGTATCGGGGATATCGGCTTTCTGAGCGGTCTGAAGGAGCTTCGGGGGCTGAATTTGAACGGGAATCACGTCACGGACCTCATGCCGCTGTCCGACTTGAACAAGCTGGAGCGTCTGGGCGCGTCCGAAAACGGAATACGCGACATTTCCATGCTTGCAGGGCTTACAAAGCTGTATGATTTGGCGTTGGACGGAAACGAGATTCAGGATATTTCCGTCTTGTCCAATCTGACACGGCTGAATCAGGCAGGGCTTTCCGACAATCGGATTGAGGACTTGTCGCCGCTTGCGGGGAAGGAAGCGCTGATGTACGCGGCAGTGTTTGGGAATCCGCTAAAGAGCGTGGCGCCTGTCTGGGAAGTTCCCTTGATGTACTGCATGAGCGGCGGCGTTGTATCCGAGGAGGATAGGGACTTTATATTCGATTGGCTGAAGGAGCAGTATCCCGAGGCGGAGCCGGAAGACTTTGAATATATGGATATTGTCCGAGGTGATTTAAACGGCGACGGGCTGCAGGATGTCGGCTTTGTGGTGGATTCCTTTGACGGGGATGGGGCGGATTTGACCGAACGTATACCGGAGAACCGCTGTCTGGTTATCCTGCTGCAGCAGAAGGATGGTTCATGGCGGGAGGTTGAGAATGCGCCACAGGTGCAGGATCGTTCCGGCGGCGGAGTGCGCGGGGATCCTTATCGCGGCATGTATATCGAAGAGGGGTATCTGCTGCTGAGAACCGCGTGGGGGAGCAGCGGGGGAACGTCGGTGCGGGAGCGCTATATCCTCCGCAATGGCGCGCTTTCATTGGTGCAGACCGTCTCCGTGAGCGATTATGCCTATGCGGACGGCTATGATGTGCAGGTGCGAAACGAGGAGACGGATACCTGGCAGCGGTATGCGCTTGCCATGGACGGCTACCGCATGGTTCGAGCGGATTTGGCCGATTCCGAGCACCCGTATCACAAGGCCTTTCCCGAAATGGATTTATATGACAGGTCTTATTATGTTCACGAGCATAAGCAGGAGACACGGATGAGCGCCTCCCAAGCGTTGGACAGTCTTTTGAGCGTTATGTTTGACGGGGAGGTCCGCGAGGAGCTTCCCTATGCCGCATGGCAGAAAGAGAGCTGCGAACTGCTGCTGGGAATTGCGCTCCCCGATTACTACTATGTTTTCCCCGAGACCGCCAGGGCGGAAGAGGACTGGGCGGGCGATTACGTCTATTATAACGGCATGACCTACGACGACGGAGCGCTTTGCCATATCATCAGGTATGTATATTATGTGCAGGAGGAGCACCGGACATATGATGACACCACCTACCTGTTAAATGACGTTACGGGACGGATAACCGAGCGCTGACAATGCTACGCCTCTAATTCATCTGTCAGCTTTTCGATTTCGGCAATCATCTCCCCGATATAATCAATGGTGTCGAGCAAGGGCGCGTCTGTGGTGATATCGACGCCTGCAAGCTTGGAAAGGCCTACGGGATCTAAGGTACTGCCTGCGGCGAGCACCTTTTTCCAGTCCTCCACGGCGGGGCTTCCCTCATTTTCAATCCGCTTGCAGACCTGTGTGGCAACGGTGAGTCCCGCGCTGTAGGTGTAGGAGTAGAGGCCCATATAATAGTGCGGCTGGCGCATCCAAGTCAGGGCCGCGTCGTCGGAGATTTCCACATCCTTGCCCCAGAACTTTTGCAGGGTGGCTTTCATAAGGCCGTTTAAGGTCTCGGCATTTACGCTGCCGCCTTTGTCAACGATTCTGTAGACTTCCCGCTGATAGGCCGCCTCCATCAGATGCGTGACGAAATTGTGATAGTAGGTGTGTCCGATCATGCAGGAAAGCACCCAGCGGCGAAATCTCGGGTCAGGGTTCGTCTTTAACAGGTAATGCGCCATCAGCAGTTCGTTCATGGTAGACGGCGCTTCCACGAAATAGGTGGAGATGTCCGTGTCAAAGAGGGACTGATTGGCATTGCAGGCCTTGAAATGCCCCGCGTGTCCCAGCTCATGCGCGAGCGTGAAGACATCGGACATGCGATTATTCCATGAGAGCAGGATAAAGGAGTTCTTTCCATAAGGGCTGGCACAGAAGCCGCCTGTGGATTTGCCTGCATTCTGCGCAAAGTCCACCCAGCGGTCACGGTAGGCCGTCTTGACCATCTCCACATAATCCTCCCCCAGAATGGAGAGTCCCTTCTCGATATACGCCTTGGATTCCTCAATCGTAACCTCAGGGTCATACTCGGGGTCAACGGCGATTTTCAAATCCGCGAAGCTCATTTTGTCCAGCTTGTGGATCCGCTTTAACAGTCCCGCATATCTGCGCATATGGGGCGCGAGCTTCTCCATAATCAAATCAATCTGGCGGTGATACAGCGTCTGCGGTACCTTCTGCGGGAAAAGAAGGCTGTCAAACACGGAGTCAAAGCCCCGCAGGGTGGCGAGCGTCTTTTCCGTCTGCACCTGCGCGTTATAGGCCGCGGCGGTTCCGTTTTCGTGCGCGCGCAGCTTTTGGGAGAAGGCTGCAAAAGCAGTGTGGCGGACGACGGCGTCCTGCTCGTATTCATAGTTGTCCTCAAACAGGGAGTAGCTTAAAGGATATTCCTTGCCCGCAACCGTAAAGGAATCGAATTTCATGTCGGCGAGCTTTGTCATGTTGTAAATACGGTAGGGCGCGCTCAAGGTTCCGGACAGGGCCGCCAGTGCACGCTCTGTCTCGGGATGCAGTCTGTGAGGCTTGTCGCGGAGAATATCCTCCAAGAAGCGCTTGTTCTCCGTGGCGCCGGCAATGGCCTCGGCCAGCACGGCTTCCTCCTTTTCGGAAATCTCGCTGTTGATAAAGCTGAGGTCGCTGGAAATCCTCGAAATCAGATTCATCGCGCGCTCGTTGCGCTCCTGATTATAAGTATCATAATAATCGACCGAAACGGCCAGATCGCAGTAATGATTAATCAGGATAAGCAGACGCTCCACCTCCCGAAATTCATCCAGACAGGCGTTGATTTTTTGCGGGGTGTCCAACTGTCCCTTATAATTTTGCACGACAGCGCGGCTCAGGGCCTCGACCTTTTCCATATCCCGTTTCAGCTCTTCCTCCGTCTCATAAATGGAAGACAAGTCCCAAGTCAGCTCTGGCGGTACGTCCTTGCGTGATTTCAGTTCCATATGAAATCCTCCTTATATGATGTATTTATGATATTTTCAGTATGAGGCAGATATAAAATAAAATCAAGCCCAATTAGATTGTGCTGCCCAATTAAAGGCGATTGTGCAAGCCCAATAAAAGGCGATTGTGCCGGATGATTGAGAGCGGGTGTGTTGCCGGCTTGAACTTATGACTGAAAAATGCTATGATGAAGTCACAAACGGGAAAGGGTGAATCGAATGATTATTCTGATAGCGGGAGCCTCCCACACGGGGAAGACGGCACTCGCGCAAAAATTACTTGAAAAATACAAATATCCCTATCTGTCCATAGACCACTTAAAGATGGGGCTTATCCGCAGCAAAAATACGACGCTCACCCCATTGAGTGCCGATAAGGAATTGACGGATTATTTATGGCCGATTGTATGCGAAATGATAAAAACAGTGGTTGAGAATCAGCAAAATCTCATTGTCGAGGGCTGTTATATCCCCTTTGCGTGGTCGAAGGATTTTGAGCCGGAGTATTTGGAGAGCATACGGTATTATTGTCTGGTTATGAGCGATAAATACATTGTGGAGCATTTCAGTGATATAAAAAAGTACGCGAGTGTTATCGAGAAGCGAATGGACGACGAGGGCTGCACGATAGAGACCGTGCGCAGAGAGAATGCCGAAATGCTGGAACAGTGCCGGCGTTATGGGGTCAACCCTGTTCTTATTGAGGATGCGTATCAGGTCGATATTGATATTGAGTTATAGTTATAAATGCAGTTGAATAATGCGGGTTATGAAAAGGCATGGTTATGCGCTGACATGGAGGATTAAGATGATGAAGGATACCACACAAAAGCTGAAAATATTATATGGAACGGGGAATCCCGCGAAGCTTGCCGCGATGCGCAATCGTTTGGCGCAGCTTCCGATAGAGATTATCGGGCTGAAGGATATTGAAGGGGAGCTTCCGCAGATTGAGGAGGACGGAAGCACTCCTTTAGAGAACGCGCAGAAGAAAGCTACGGGGTATTATAACGCGCTGCATATGCCTGTATTCTCCTGCGATTCGGGGCTGTATATTGATGAGCTTCCCGAGGAGCTGCAACCGGGCGTCCATGTCCGCACCATTAACGGAAAATATTGCAGTGACGACGAAATGCGGGAATATTATTCAGCGCTTGCCCGTAAATATGGCGATTTGACAGCACGCTACCGCAACGCCATCTGCCTCGTGCTGGATGAGAACCATATCTATAAGGCGATGGAGGAGAGCATGGCAAGCGAGGCGTTTATCCTCACCGCCAAGCCCCACCCCAAGCGGAAGGAGGGCTTCCCGCTCGACAGCCTCTCCATCGACATTAAGACCGGAAAATATTATTACGACCTTGAAGCGGAGACTTTAGACCAAGTGGCCGTCGAGGACGGCTTCTTGGAGTTTTTTCAGCGGGTACTGGCGGAATGCCGTGAAGGCAGGGAGTTTTTGTATGATAAAAAGTGAGAGAACCAACATTGTGCCGTTTGACATGAATTATTTGAATCATTACTTCAATGGGTTCAATGCGAAAATAACAAGATTCCAGTGGCCGGATCCATTTGAAAGCATCGAAGATGCGAAAACCGTACTTCAAGAATTCCTGAATGAAATGGAGCGCGGGGAAACCCTGTTGTTTTCCATACTTTCAAAGAATGGTGACTTTTTAGGAAGTGTTGAGATTCATGGGCTTTCCGAAGATTGTCCGGAATTGGGTATTTGGATCATAGAATCAGAACAGAATAAAGGCTATGCTTATGAAGCTCTGGACGCAGTCCTTGACTATTTGTGTTCAAAATATGATAAGGCGAAATTCTATTACGAAGCCGATATCCGCAATATCGGGAGCATAAAGCTGTTACAAAAATTTGACAAAAAATACGAAATCCTTGAGCAGGGGGTGGAGAAATTCACTACGGATTCGGGAAAAAAACTGGAATTGCGAGGGTATATTCTAAGGAAATGATGATTTAATCAGCGTTTCCTCGGAACAATGCAATTTGTTCAAACGGGATTTGGAAGCGAGGGTATATATGCTTGAAAAAATGAATGACGGTTATGAAGAACATCAGCTTAATGTAATAGAGGGCGCACAGGAATTTTATCCTTAGACTGCTTCTTGTCTGCCTATGTGGAATGGGGCTGCAGTATTGGACTTAGGGTGCGGAACAAGATTGGAACTCGATTTTTATTCCCGCGAGTAATGAGGAAAATAGCCATGCTTGCATGGATATTTGA
>JAMPFV010000012.1 GCA_023664265.1 Roseburia sp. | reverse complement strand
CCTCATGCACCGTACCGCCTGTAGCCTCCATCTGTGCCACAGATTTTCTAAGTCTGTCCATATTTTCCTGAGAATAAAACGGATCTACAGACACCTCAAATGGTATACGCTTTTCCCGTCCCAACTTTCTCAGATAAATATTAATGGCTGTAGATAAAGACATTCCAATATCCGCACAAGCCTGCTCTGCACTTTTCTTCACATCATCCTCTATACGCAAACTGATTTGAGCCATTTATATCACCTCTTTCTTTATGATGTTATCATTATATTCTACTGCGCAGCATTTGTAAAGCATTTTGCCGTACATTAGCTAACTCATATAGTCTTCAGCGATACTCAATTTCTCTTTATTATCTTTTCTACATCATTTATAAAGCAGACAGCATATCTCCTTTACCTAACTTTTTTCTTTGTTCAACATCCTTTCGAATCTCATAAATTATATCTTCCCCCGTATTCCGTTATTCAGATCTAAACGTTACACACCTTCAATCAGCCTCTTGTACTCCTCGTATTGCTCCTCCGTCGTATTCATAAAGGCGCAGGCCTCTTTCTTTGACACATTCAGCTTCTTCATGGCAATTTCAATCGCCCAAATGGTACAGCGGGCGTTCGTCTCTCTCACCGCCTCGTCAATCTCCGGTCGCATCAGCTCCACCAATGCACTGTACATATTCGCTTCCTCCTATCCTGTCAAAGAGCTTCCGTTTCACCCTTGGCGCAGTCAACAATACATTGTTTTAGAAAATATGTTCTTGTTAATTTTATACCATTGCAGCTGTATTGTCAACATCTGTAGGAAATTTCCGTGTGTTTTGATGTAAAGTATGGAATTGTCAAGGTACATCGGATTTTAAGTTCTAAATCGATCCATATACATTTTCGATTGCTTTTTCATACAGCCCCTCTTCTTTTAACAATTTAAACAGAATATCTCTTACCGCACCATTACCCCCGGTATATACAGATATAAAATCAGCAAGCAGCTTCACTTCTTCTGCCGCATCTGCGGGACATCCGACTCTCCCAGCGATTTGCATTGCGCCCAAGTCATTTAAATCATCTCCTATATACAAGATTTCGTCTCCCGCTACCTGTTCTTTCTTCATAAACGCCATAAGACACCTTTTTTTGTTATGAATCCCTTGAAAAACATGTTCGATATGAAGATCCTCCGCCCTTTTTTTTACCAGATCTGATTCCTTGCCCGTCATTATCATGCATTTCTTTTCAACTGCCTGAACCATAAGTATTCCAATTCCATCCTTAACACAAAATTTTTTTGTTTCCGCACCCTCATTTGAGTAATAAAGTCCCCCATCTGTAAGCGTTCCATCCACATCCATTACAATTAATTTAATCATAAACACCTTTCCACAGAAATTTTTACTTTAAGTCGTGCTCATGGTAATATTTATATAAGACCTGTGCCAACTCCCAGTCTCTTTCCGTATCTATGTCAATCGTCGGATTGTATGCGTCATACCAATAGGGATTTTCGCCCACCATATATCCGCATGTTTCTATACTCTTTCTTGTCAATATTTCTGTTGCCCAACTAATTTGATAGATGGGTGGAATATATTGAGAATATTTATGCCAATAGCCGAATCCAAATCCTATGGGATTATGATTCTGATCCAAAAAATAGTTCTTAATAGGATATATTACATTTAAGGAATCATGTGTTGCTTTTTCTATTTCCCAAATTTTAAATATCTCATCATAGCTGTCAAACAATGGATCCATACAGGAGCAATACAGTATGTCATCACTCCCCGGAACATCTTTGCATACATTTCTGACTACCTCTACTGTATTAGTAGCTAATTTCGTAAATTCACCGTCCCTCAAAATAAAGTGAATCTTCCATTTCTCTGCGAATGCGCGAAACCGGTCATCCTCACAGCTTAAAAAAATATCCTCCGGATCCATTACCTCCGTCAGCTTTTCCAACAATATATCTGTTAAAGATTTCTCACCGTAAAACGGTCTGTAATTCTTATATTTAACCCGAGTTGAACCCGCTTTTCCCAATATAACTGCTTTCATTATACCTGTAACCTCCTTGACAGACTATCAAACTCTTTCGCGTTTGCCAGTACTCTCTCTACATCTCTTAATCGCAACTGGCTTGGCCCATCCGATATTGCATGATCCGGATCAGGATGAATCTCCGCAAAAATTCCATCCACGCCAATCGCTACAGATGCATTCATTAAATATGGGACGAAGTCCCGATTCCCTGACGTAAACTCATTATTACTTCCCGGCTGTTGAACCGAGTGTGTCGCATCAATAAATACCGGGTATCCAAACCGTCTCATCTCTACCAGACTTTGCATATCGACAACCAGTCGATTATACCCAAAGGTCGTTCCTCTCTCACAAAGAATAATGTTTTTATTGTTGCGCGACAACATTTTTTCCACAACATTTATCATATTCCAAGGAGCCATAAATTGTCCTTTTTTGATATTGACTACTCTCCCTGTTCCGGCAGCCTCCAGTATCAGATCCGTCTGGCGGCATAGATATGCCGGTATCTGCAAAATATCTGCGATTTTTCCAACCTCTTTGCACTGCCATGATTCGTGTACATCCGTGGTGACCGGAATATGATATTTCTCTTTTATATCATTCAGTATTTCCAGTCCCTTTTCCATTCCTACTCCTCTTCCAGCACGGAGATTAGAACGATTCGCTTTATCAAAACTTCCTTTAAATATATAGTTTATTTTTAACCGCCGACAGATTCTGACCATCGTATCCGCGACTTCCTGACATATTTCTCTACTCTCTATTGCACAAGGGCCTCCGATTAAAGTAAGTGTATCTCCTCCAATTTCAAAATCATGGAGTAAAATCTTTTCTCTGCTGCTCATTCTCTTTCATCCCCCTCCATTCTGCATAAGTCACAAATGTTTTCCTTTGTTCATATGTTTTTCCACTAATCTTTGAATCAATATATATAGAATCATTTCTCACATAAGTTGTGGAAATCTCCTCAAATACTGCTCCTGTTGCGCTGCAAAAGGAATGCTCCGCTCCCCTCTCCACATCCAACATTTCCCCGGGTTTTAATATATATGTATTCTCCTCGCATGTCACCTCCAATTCACCATATAAAACATAAAAAGTCTCTAATTTAATCTTATGATAATGTAACGGATAACTTTGCCCTGGGAGGATTACCGCATAACTCTTACAATATTCCTTATTGACCACATTTATAAAAACAGCCCCCGTTTTATTGAAATCCTCTATTCCGTAATGATGATATATTTCCAACGTGCTCTGTGCCGGCAATACCAGATGCGATTTCTCAATAATTTCAAAGCTTTGCCTCAATGCCCTGTATATCTCATTGTTCATACCGTATTTCCCTTTCATTGTTCGCTTGGTTCTTCAACTCGCCGATAACTGTATTTACTACCTCCTCCAATAAATTTGTTACCCCCTCCGCTGAATATAACAGATCATACTGCTTGGGTTCCCCATACATCGCTGACAATGAAAAACTGTCACTGATATGACATATCCCTCTTTTATAATTATCATCGTTGCATAAAGAAATTTTTAAGCAGTTCGCACTGCTGACTACATCCAAAAATCCGCTTCTCAACCCTATTACCGCTCCCGCTCGCTCTACGAAAGGCACTGATTGGTCATAGGGAATAAACACTGCAGCGGTTCCATAAACCGGAGGCTCTGTATCCCCGACAGAATTAGTACAAACGCAATATCCGGCTTGCCTCAGCTTTACTGCCAGCTGTATCCAAAAATACATCGGAATCGGTTTTACTGTTTTTGCATACGGCGCAATCACAATTGTCCTGCCCGGTATACACGCTATATTTTTTAAGATTTCATCCATCCTTTTGTTGTCATAAAGAAATGCCGGCTTTGTAAATTCACTTTTATTATCGATACTTAAATAAGACATTACTTGCGTTAGATAATTATATCCATGAAGCCCCTCTAAATAAGTGAATATTCCTATGTGTCGATAAAACACATGGTAATGCATGGACACCATATGAATTAAACCTTCAGGTGCAAACATCAATAAATTATACAAAAAATAAAATTCGTCTTTATTTAAAGGTACACTGTTTTTAATCTTAAACAGTTGCGCCACAACGATACTGCTCTGTCCAAAAACACCGTAAACAGGCTCTCTGTCAGGGTAATTTTTCCCGGCATATGCCGCAAGCATCATTCCATATATGTATGCGTCCCCAGTCGCTTCTGCCGAGAGAAACAATTCCGCATTACTGCCGTATTCCTGCATGACTTTTGCATATATATCATACCCTTTTAGAACTTTGCGCAAAAAAGTGTCTGTAATTTGAAAAACATGCTGTTTCTCTATAAATCTCCTCCGAGCATCTCTTCCGTCCTGCCAAGCGCCTTTTATTCCTCCGTGCATTACGGCCTTAAATACTTTCCGAACTTTTCTCGGAAGCCATGTGATTCCAAATCCGAGCTTATAGCTCAGAGAACCTTTTATTCGCTTTTCATTTATATCTAACTCATCTGTTCTTCCGATAATTGATTCCGACTTATAGACTGATTCGTATTTTACATAATAATATAAAAGTTTTTGCGATAATTCCAAATTATGCTTATATATATTCATGGCTATAGACGGTATATAGCTATAAATCCTTTTTTTATTATCAAATGCAACCAAATATTCAAGATTGTTTTCATATAACCAACCATACATTTTTGCAAATAACATATCCGGAATACCCGTTCCGTCATAAAATTTAAAAATGCAATTATAAGCATCTCTTATTCCCCAACTCTGTTCCTGAGGATATTTATCATAAGTTCTTTCCATCATCTCCTCTATATACAGCGCAAAATTAAAAACAGCTTCCCTGAATTGCTTTTTTTGCCTGTGTATCATACCCAGATAGTAAAAATAGGGACCTCTGCATAAAACATCTTGTATGTTTATACTCATTATTTCATTTTCGCGTCCTTCATCATAAAGTGCTTTTAGTAAGTATGATTGATTGATTGCATCTCCCATCAGCTTTGAATAATTATCTGTTATTATCTGATTGCGCAAATCAAATGCGGAACGAAATAATTTTTTAACATTATATTTATTTATCGAAATCTCCTTTACTTCCCGTTCTACATATTCATAATAACCGCTAAAGTCAATTGCACCGGTCAGCTTTATTTTTTCCATATGACATCGCTGTTGTAAAACCGCTTTAATGCGCTCTCTTTTTAACGAATCCATTGTAAGTGAAGCATCCTCTGTGATCTCACTCCTAAAGGTTTCATATCTATACACCTTTCTTATAGGGAATCTGTTCACAAGCAAAAAATTGAAAAAAATATATTCCATTACATCTGCTATTTTTTGTGAGGCACCTCCTCTGTAAGGTAACATCATTTCTTTATAACTGTCTGATGCCTGTAACCCATACGGAAGAAATTTTATTGCGTCTTTATAAGGTATAACACAACCGCTTTTCTTGTATAAGCTTTCCTGTTTTTGTAATACGGTTTCATTTCTCATATCATGTTTATCTTCGTTGTGCCATTCGGATAATATCAGCAATCCCTTCCCTCTGCTTATCACATCCAAATGGACGGCCGAAAATAAAGTTATTACCGTTATGCTGGAATCAATCAGCTCCTGCAAGTCATAATGTTGTGTCAACATTTTTAGATTATCTGGTGGCGTATGGTTACAACTATCTTCGATAATGTCATATATATGCTCAAGATTTTTATGAGTATATCTGACGTCTTTCTCTCTTAACCATCTTGGTTTTATACAAATCTCATACTGCGGAAAGCATCTGCATATCTCTAATATTGTATCCGCTATCTCTGCTTTTCCCTGCCTCCCGAATGGAATATGTCCGCTGTCAATAAAAAGAATTCTATTGGATGGCGCAACATTGCTTTGTTTCATTTTATCATTTTTAGGAATCCCGACTGTCATAGAAGCGCATTTATAATCCATATCATCTATTTGTAAATCCCTGCTCATAAACAGAAAATCTGCCCCATCCGTGACATAAGTGTCATCCAAGTATGACGTATAAACAAAGCAGTAAATATCAAATAATTGTAATTCGCGCATCACCATATTACTGCAAAATGCAATATCATAATCCCTTACCGTACTTTCATTGAGTTCTGAAATATCTTTTATCTCCGCCTTTAAATGCTCAAACATCCTTAAACTGCTTTTGTCATCACATACCGCAAATATTGTTATTTCATGTCCTCTGCTCTCCAATTCATATAAAACATTTTCTATTGCTAAGTTGTCCGAATCGTTGAATGAAACCACTAACACCTTCATATTTTTTCCTCTATCTCTTTTATAATCAATACTTTCTCTGTTGCACTCTCGCCTGCAATTTTTATATACTCCTCTAAACTTCTTATCACATCCATTTTGGGTAAAGTATTAATCCTATACAGATTACTTTCGGTTATAATCTGGTAGTTTTATTAAAAAAGATTTTAAAATAAATTCTCCAATGCAATTTTTAACAATGCTTTTGTTTCCTCCCCATTTCTATATTCAAATTCAACCGCATCATCACATAACCCCATATTATTTAATCCCGTATATGGTATACTCATTCCGTCTTTCCACCATGTCGCCCTATATGTATGAAATATTATTTTTTTACAATACGCTCCTGCCAGGATGTCACATAACCCGCTTCGTATTCCTATAAAATATCCTGCCCTCTCCACAAAAGGAACAGTCTGTTTATATGGGATATTCATTGCCACGGTTCCCGAAATACATTTTTCTTTACCCACACAATTTGTCGCTACGGTATACCCCCTTTCCTTTAAATGAAAAGTCAATTCCACCCAAAATTTTTCCGGCAGTTCATATTGTTTCAAGCCTGTGGAATAGGGTGCAATTAATACGGTTTTCCCTTTTATTAAATGATTTTCCTCAAACATTTCGTTAATTATATTTTCTTCTCTGTCAAAATACGGAATGGATTTAGGAGCGTGCTCTGGGAGCATAAACCCATAACACAGATAAAAATCAATCATGTGCAATCCTTTATATCCTGCCAGTTCAATATCTGAAATACTTATACTTCTGTTGTGAAAATTTTGATTGCCATGATGTAAATAACGTATCTGCCTATTTTTTTGAAAGGAAAAGGCTGCTAAAATATTCATGGGTGTGATTCTCTTCATTTCAACAGTATGCTTATGGTATACCTCGAACAATTCCGTAACCTTCGGTTCTCCTCCACTATCTGGAATCAAAAAGACATAATTGTCAATATTATTTACCTTTAAATATTCTTCCAAGTATAACCCGCAGATAAAGTAGTCCCCGGTTCCTCTCCACGCGGTGGCAAAAACGACCACATCGCTTCCATATTCATTTACAATCTTGCCGTATTCCTCAAACCCCTTTAATACCTCCCTTTTAAACAAATCATTAATCTTATACAGCCCGCTTTCTTTCAGCTTTTTAAGTACCCCCCCCCCGCATATTTGCGCCGTTTTTCTTACCTTCCTCGGCAGCCATGTGATTGCTCTGCCGATTTTATGCGAGTACGAATTATTCACTCTCTCATATTCCCACTGTATGTTTTTCAGAGAATTATTGACGGAATCATATCTTTTTTTCCATATGCCCAACTCTTCCTTCAGCCTGTTCTCTCTTTCCTTACCGGCATCTATGTTTTCTTTGTCCGACCGGATCTGCTTATGCCACTCTTCTATGATTCCGCTTAACATTTTTATTTCTTTTTCTGCCTTTTGAGCCTCCGCTTTTACTTTTTTTATCTCATTTTCTGCCTTTTGAAGCTCAACCTTTACTCTCTCTGTCTCATGGAAGGCCTTTTCCACCTCCGCCTCATACTTATGCGGTAACAGCCAGTCCGACGGCTGTGCCGCACCCTCCACCCGTTCCCAGCTTATGGCCTCCGCTCTCCTGTAGGTACAGCTCTTGCACATGTCAATGGCATTATCGAGCCTTTCAATTATCTCCCATGCATCCGATTCCTCTGAAAGCTTTATCCTGTCCTCGGATTCCGGTAATGAGAGTGACTTATCTTTCTCAGACATAGAATCAACCAACATTGCATCCGGACACTTTGAAATTTTCCCATCCCTCAAATAATGGCATCCTGCGGATCCGCAATATTCATTATTATAATTCTCATCTTCAAAGGGATAGGCAGTCCAATGCTTTACAAATGATTTAACCTCCCTGAACACAAGATACCTTACATTTTCCTGCTCCAATTTCTCCCTGATTTTATCAATCCGCTCCTTCACAGGCGGATACAGCGAGATGTGTATAATAACCTCATTTTCTCGAATGCACTCCCAGAACTCGTCCTTCATGGAGAGAATCAACGTCGCGTTTGTCAGCACCCGCAATTCGTTCGCCAGGAAATATTTTCTATAGCACCGAATCATCTCACAGCACAGCTCCGGCGCAAGCAGCGGTTCTCCCCCAAGCAGAAAAAATCTGCCTATTCCCGAAAACAACCCGGTTAAGCTTTGCAAATCCCGCTCAAACCGGTCAATGTCCGCGTAAGACGGTTCCTCTACAAACGGCGAGAAATTGTTGCAGGCCTTACAGTTCAGATTACAGTGGTCACACACATGCGTTTCTAGATGTACCAAATAAGGTTTTTGGTGCTCTGACGGCATTTTATCCACGCGCAGACTGTCAAAATACGGCGGTTCCTCAATAATAAAATCCTCCCTCATGTCCAACGCAAACAGTCGCACGACATACACATTCCCTATATGCCGCTTATGCAGCCAAGTAAGCAGACGGGACAGATACCTGTTATCCCTGATCGCAATTAAAATCGCATCATATTTGCCGCTGTCCGCCTCCTCAATTTTTCCGATGGGTATTTCCCGGTATGTCTCCTGTTGCGGCTTCCAATCCAAAAAGGACGCAAGCTCCAATTGTGAATCCGGGTGCCGGCAAAATACATCCGCCACATAATCCTTCAACCTGTCTTCTATTACTGCTATTTTCATATATTTATCCTCTTTCCTCTTCCATTTGCTGTATTTTCCAGTATTTCTGATAAAATCTGCAACTCATTTTGTTCCGAGTATTCCAACTCGACGGCATCTTCACATAACCCCATCTTACTCAGCGAGAAAATTTCAAGCGTTGAGGCTATACGCAATCCGTTGATAACCGGCCAGCCGCTTTTGGGATACAGGATAATTTTCCTGCACTTTAGAGAGGCCGCCAGATCACACAGTCCGCTTCTGTACCCGATAAACACCGCGCGCTCGTCCAAGAACAGCGCCAGCTCCTTATAGGGTATAAACGCCGGCTCCGTTCCCGCAATCGGTCTCTCGTCGCCGGAGACGTTTGTGTACACGCGGTATCCCGACTGCTTTAACCGCCGCGCCAGCTCCCGCCAGAACAGACTGTCCGGCCCCTGTGCTATCGAATTTGCCGCGGGCGCAAGCAGCGCCCTCCGCTCACGGCCTGACGCCGGCGGATACGATTCCCTCCCCATGCTCCACCGCGGAGCCGGCAGTTCAAACCGCTCCCCGTCGAATGCGATTTCGCGGTAGAGCTCCATAAATCCGAGGCCGTGCAGACCCGCAAGCGTAATCAGAAAACTTGTGTACATCGGCCAATCGCTCATGTAATGCAGATATTTTATGTCCACCGCATCCGTCCCGATAAATCTGGTCAGCTGCACCAGAGAATACGCCTTATCGCCCGGAAGCGCCACGACAGGGATGCGCTCCGGGCCTGTCAGCGCGGCGACCCCGGCGGCGTTTGCCCCGTTCACGACAAAAACGGAATTTCCGGCGGCATTTTCCCGCTCCTCGCAGTATCTCAAATACGCGGCGGACAGATACACGTCCCCTGTCCCCGGATAATATTGAAGGAACAGTTTCGCCCCGCCCGTTCTCCGCTTTATCCGCTTATAGACGCGATATCCCCTTATCATCTCACGGCAAAAGGCGCAGGGTATGTGCAGGAGGCCGCACCGGGAGATGCAGAAGCGCAGTAATTTTTTCAGCAATACGTCACCCCACCCGGCATCCGATAAACCGCCGGATATCCTCGTCCTCTCCCGCATACGCCGGCTCGTCGGGCCTCTCAAACGGATATATTCTGTAAACGCCGATGACGAATACCTCCTCTTTCGTGGTTCCCTTCTTGCCGATCAGCGCGCTGCCGTTTCTCCCGTAGGGCTCATCCAGAGAGGCCACGATAAACTTTTTGTTAAATTCATACAGGCAGTAGAACTGCATAATGCGCTCCGCCTTTTTCCTGCTGAAATCCACTACTTTTATAATCCTGTCGGAGTACAGCCGCGCGGCCTTGAGCGCCTCCGGGTCATGCGTCAGGATAACCGCGTTATCGTGCTTCCTGCTCCTGAGCATATCGTCGAGATACAACAGCGCCAGATGGTTTATTTCCCGCTCGCAGGAGGGCAGCAGCACTACCGCCGTGTTGCCAAAGCCCTTGATCTTTTTTATTTTTCGCCACTCCCACCATCCGGCGTAGGCCTTGAACAGGTTCTTATACAATTGCCGCTTTACGGCTCTCAAATGCTTTTCGGTCTCATTCATTGCTTCCCGCCTCATTTCCTTTCTGAAATTCCGTTTTCCGCGCGATTCCTCACCCCGGATGCGCTACAGCGCCGGATTCGCCGTGACCTGGGCCGTGCATATCTCATTTCGTCTGGTGTTGATCGCGTAAGCGGTCCTGAGCCCGGAGGGCTTTTCGTCGTTCACCAGAATCCTCTCCCCGCACGGCGCCTCGTATATGATGTGATCGTACCGTATTCCGTTCTCGTCCAGAAAGCGCTCCGTCATTTCTTTATATTCTCTCTTTCTCGATGTGACGAAGATGAGCATGTCTTCCTCTCGAATCTGCGACAGCAGCCGGTCGGCGTTCTCCAGCAGGGAGTCCCTGCCGTCCGTCTTGTAACCGTTATGCCTGACGACGGTGCCGTCCAAGTCCAGTATCCATGTCTTGGGCAGCGCGGACATCTCTATTTCCATATGGTCTCTCCTCTCAGCTTCGCGCCGATTCCTCCGCCGGGGTGGTTTATCTTAAAATCATCAATGGTGACGTTCATGCGTCTGCCGATTTCCACCGCCATCCCCTGTAACAGGATCAGGTACACGCTGGTGGAATTATTGGGCATGATGTCCCACTCGTCCCCCTCGTTTATCAGGTGCAGAATCAGCTTTTCATCCACCACCTCCGCGCTCTTGCAGCGCTCGGTGAAGGTCAGCAGCCATGTCCGCGTCCCTCTCGCCTTGAGATATTGCGCCAGCATCACGGTCTCTATGGTGTTCCCGCCCTTGGAGAGCAGGAGAACAAGATCCTTTTCCCCGACAATGCCCAAGTCGCCATGCACCGCGGTGTTTGTATGCAGGAACCGCGCATCCAGTCCCATTGAGTTCATGGTGCCCACGAACTTCTCACAGATGGGGACGTTTTTCCCCAAGCCGCTTGCGACAAGCTTCCCGCCGCGCTCCATGGTCTCCACGCACTGCCGCAGGAGCAGCTCATACACGCCCTCGTCAATGGAGGCCACCGAATCCCGGAGTACCTCCAACACATCCTCATAATACTTGATCATGCTTTCCTCCTCCCGTCACGTCCCGCATCACCGGACTCAGGATCTGCAGGCCGTTGTAAAAGGCCCCGCAGACCGAATCATAGTCCTCCCACGCGTATGTGGTCAGTGACAGCCATGTAATTCCATGCAGTATCGTCATCTGCTCCCTGCTCACTTCATCCCCCAGTATGGAGAAAAATTCCTCCTCCATGTCCTCCCAATTGTTGGATTCAATCTCCAGGAATACCTCCTGCTCCTCTATGCGCAGCCGAAAGTCCTTCAGATTGAACCGGTCATAGTTTCCGACAATGGAATAGTAGAGCTTCACCCAATCATAGGCGGGGTCCCCGTACAGCTCCGTGAAGCCGAAATATCCCCGCGGGTCTATCAATATGGGAATATTTCCCTCTTTCAACATCATGTTGCTGAAGGTACAGTCGCCGTGTATCAGACGAAACTCCTCGGGCGCATACTTTCTCACCATCTGCTCCAGCGCCCGACGGTGGTAAAAGATATTCGCGCATTTTTTTCCGTTGATGCAGATTTCCCTGTCGTGCGCAAAGGGAACCAGATCGTATATCCTTTGCAGCCGGGAAAAGGTTTTTCCTATGTAGGCCTCGTCGTAGCTTGCCATATCGACGGCGCAGCCCTCCAGACGGTGAATGCTTCGGATGCAGTCCGTCAGCTGCCGCAGAATCTCTTTCTTCTGTTCGTGGGACAGCTCATACTCATAAATGTTCTTTCCCCTGATTCGCTCCAGCTTCAACGGCTGCGTCCCATAGATGCGCGGAATGTTTTTGAAATCCGCCTCCCGCACCCTCCGATACCATGCCGCTTCCCGCACCGCCAACCGCTTCCCCTGCTCGTCAATCGCTCTCTTTATCACATACGCGTCCGTCACCTCAATCCGGTTGAAGGGTCTGCATTTCTGCCGGGGCAGCTGCCGGTATTCCTCCAGCAGTCCGTATTCCTTTGTCTTTAACAGGGGCAGCTCCTCAAACTGCTTATGGTTTTCCTTGAGCCAGCGGACAAATTCTCCCTCCGCAGGCAGTCCGTCCAGCTCTCTCTTATTCCGGAAAATAAACTGTCCCGCGACTCCCTGCGTCGCGCTGCGCTCCTCCGCGAAGGTCTTTCCCTCATATCGCCACCGGCATGGAAAGTCCTTTGCAATCCCGATATAATTGCCCGCCTTCTCCGGCATTCGGTACTCCTCGGGCAGTATCAGATCGCTCCATATCAGCATGAACGCGCTGCCTTCCGGAATATGCGCAAGCGCATCCGCTATGCCCGCGCAGGTTCCCTTGCGCCCCCGCGCGTCTATCATCTGACAGTTCACCTGCGCAAAGGCGTCCAGATATTTGCAGAGCACGTCATATTGGTAATCTCCGATGATAAAATACTTTTTATCCGGGTATTTCCTGAAAAGATGGAACAGCATGGGCAGATTTTCCACGGGCACCAACGCCTTGGGCTTGTTATAGGTCAAATATCCCATCCGCGTTCCCTTCCCGCCGGCCTGTACAATAATGTAATCGACTTCCATAGTTCACCTCCATCCGATTCAAGCGCCTCCGTCAAAGGCGGACAGCAGCCTCGCAATCAGCAGCTCTTCCTCGCGGGCCCGCTCCTCCTCATCTCCAAGCGCGTCCTCTGTATCCGTGATATTCCTGACAAGCGCCGTGTCAAGCTCCGTCAGGGTGTCGTCCTGCTCCCAGATAAGCCCCATTTTTTTCAGCCCGCAAAACTCCCGCTCCGTCCTGTGCTCGCTGTAATTTACCCTTGACGCCTTTGCGGGATACAGAATCACCTTCCTGCATTTGGCGGAGGATACGATATCGCAGAAGCCGCTTCTCAGTCCCACAAAAAAGCCGGCATATTCCAGAAGCGGCACGCTCTGAGCATATCCGCAGAAATAATCCGGAGCATGGTACGCCTTCTTTTTCTTCGTGTTCACGACGACCGCGTAGCCCTTTTCGCGCAGGCCGGCAATGACGCGATTCCACAGGCCCGCGTCAAGCTCCGTGACGGAGTTGGCCTCGGGCGCTATCACGACCGTCCTGCCCCGCACGAAGCCTCTCTCGGATAAGGCCCGCTCCTGCTCCGGCGTTATCGGCTCAAATTCGGGGATTTTTATCCGCATGGCGCCCTTGAGATTCAGTACATAGTACCGATAGGTGTCCATAAAATCAAACCGTTCCGTCATTCTGATGCGGCAGCGGTTGAAATACAGCGCGTATGTCCACGGAAACAAAAGGGTGAGCCGCAGCCGTTCTCCGCCCAGCAGCATATAAGCCTTCTCAATGCAGGCCGCCTTGTATCCGCCTGCCGGAATCAGATTCTCCTCCCGGAACAGCCTTGCCAGCTCCACACAGCCCGCGGAGTCCCCGACGATTTTGTATGCGGAGATCCCCCGTTCTCTGATCAGATTGTCCATCAGCGCCAGCTGGAGCCAGGTATCGCCTGTCGCTCCCCGCATGAGAAAGACATGCGTGTCATTTCCGTAAATGCTCCGGATGCGTTTCAGCGCCCTTGCTCCGCGCCATACCATATAGAGGGCCTCCGCGGACGGCGCTCTTCTTCTGACGAAGGCCTTAATCAAATTTATAAATGTCATAATATACGATGTCCCGCCATGTCACTCCGTTTATTCCCAACAGTCTTTCCGCCCCCGTGTCATACGGCTGCCGGGTCGAGACGACCACCCATTGGCGCGACATATCCCGCAGCGCGTACCAGCCCATCAGACAGCGCATCTTTCTGTCGGTTATCCGCCTGAATCGAAGTCTTGTGATGCCGCCGTCAATCTCTGAATTTCTCGCGGAAGCGCCCGTCATTATGACGACAGGCTTCCTCAGCTGCTCCTGCACGATATAACGCGGCAGCAGACGCATTCCCCACCGGAAGCATTCCCCCTCGTCCTCGGGGAAGAATATGTACCTGTCCGCCTGATACCGCCCGCGCAGTCCGAGCCAATACAGCCCTCCCAGCACCGCCTCCAGCATTCTTTTATACATCCCTGCGCCGCTCCTTCTCTATCGCCTCGTACTCCATCCGCCGCACATGGTACTGTGTGTCCGTCAGGATCCGGCGGTTTGACGATATCAGATCGGATACCAGCCCTATCATAAAGGTCAGAAATCCGATGATGATCAGCGTGCACGCGAGAATCAGTGACTGTATGTGTCCCCCGCCGCCCTCCGCCGCCAGATACCACAGAAACCGCAGACCGATGCCAAAGCCGGTCAGAATCGGCGGCAGGCTGAGATAGGTAAAGCATTTCAGCGGCTTATACATCATGTAGGCTCTCAGGATAATCACGACGGATTTCTTCACATAGGACCATGCCCCGTGAAAGAGCCGCGAGCTTCGCAGCTCCGGATTCGTGTGCACCGGCACGCTCGTGATCGCAATCTTGTCTCTTCCCGCCTGCACAATGGTCTCCAACGTGTAGGTATAATCGTTCACCACATTGATATGCATCGCCGCGTCCCGCGTCATGGCGCGGAAGCCGCTCGGCGCATCCGGAATATCCGTGCCGGAGGCCAGGCGCACCGCCCAGCTCCCGAGATGCTGCAGCCTTTTTTTCATCAGGGAGAAATGCTCTATCTCGTCAATCGGGCGCGCGCCGACAACCATGTCCGCCTCCCCGTCCAGAATCGGCTGTATCAGCCGCCGGATGTCGGCTGCGCTGTACTGATTGTCCGCGTCCGTGTTGACGATAATGTCGGCGCCGTTTCTGAGGCAGCCGTCCAAGCCCGCCATAAAGCCCTTCGCCAGCCCCTTATTCTGATTAAAGTGAATAATATGATGAACGCCCCACGCCCTCGCAATGTCGGCTGTCCCGTCCCGGCTTCCGTCATTGATGATCAGATATTCAATCTCGTCGATTCCGTCCAGGCTTTTGGGCAGATCATTCAGCGCCAGCTCCAAGGTATCCGCCTCGTTATAGCACGGTATCTGTATAATCAGCTTCATTCTTATCTTCGTCCGTTCCTTCTTCTGCCGCCCGCGATTGTCGAGCCGATTCCCACGACAAAGACGGATATCACCAGCATCACGATCACAATCCCCCACATAAGCGATTGTCTCTCCTGCGTTTTCCTGTTCTCGATCACCTCAAAGATCATCCGGCTCTCATTGGACAGCTGCTCAAACTCTGCGACCAGCGCTTCATTCTTCTCAATCTCTATGCTGTGGAGCAGCGTATATCCCTCCAGCTCGCGATACATCACCCGAATCCAACCGTCCGAGGACGCCTCCATGCTGATGACGGGCGTTCCCTCCGGCAGCTCTCCGACCACGGCCGCCGTCTCGTCCGGCGCCTCGTACAGCACGGCCTTCTCCCGCAGCTTGAGCAGAAGATTTGCCGCGATTTCCTCCTGTGCGGCGTGCACGCACGGCGCGGCGCACAACAGCGCCGACAGGACAATGGCGATAAGCATCCCTATTCTATTTATCCGTCTCATTTTCTACTCCCTTCCGCAATGCTATCGATTGTAATAAATGTCAAAATGACCGCTCAGCAGATGATTCCGGTAGCGTTCCTGCGCTTCCTGCGTAAAAGCGCTCTCATAGTACAGGATGAGAATGTCGTCCTCCCCCGCCTGCGTCCGCTCCTCCGGCGGCAAGAGCTCTATTTTCCTGTCACGCAGCAGAAACTGCAAAACGCCGATGAAGCCCCATTCCTCCTCCGACAGATACACGATTCTGCGCCCCGGCTGCTCCTTGGCAAGCGCCTCTATCTTGTCTGCGATTATCGTGTCGCGATAGGTCGCCTGCGCCGCCGCGTCCGTGTACAGGCCCGATATCCGCGCGGACAGCGCAAGCTCCATCACAAGGAGGAGCGTCAGCAGAAATTCATACCGCCTGTTCTCCCGTACACAGGTCACGGCCAAGACGACCACAACCGTCAGCAGCGCGCCAAAACCATAGGCCGACCACAGAAAGGCGCCCGCCTCAAAATGCGCCGCGTTATGCATATAGCTCATTCCCGCCATGACGTAGCCGTGCATATTGGTCAGCCCGTGCCGGCGCACACAGTCCGCAGCCAAGGCCGTCAGCGGAAGCTGCCCCAGAAGAATGGCGAGCGCGCCCTTCCACACGCTCGCCGTGGACAGCAGCTCCCGCATTCCGAAGGCCATCAGAATCGGGAAGACGAACTCGTGGTATCTTCCGTATACCACGCTGTCCACGCGCAGAGGGTGAATATTGTATATCGCATTGATCAGCAGCTCTCCCGCCGCGGACAGCAGGATAAACACATACAAAAATCCGCGCGCGTCATACGGCTGTCCTCTTCGCAAGGCCCGGACAAGCCGTCCTGTCTGCTTTATCGCATACAGGCCGCCCCACCAGGTCAGTCCGAAGCCGGACAGTCCCATGTAGAGCAGCTTCCCCGCCAATCCCTCCGCAAAATCCCGCATCCCCTCTCTCGAGAAAATATAGGAAAGCTTCTCAAGCTGTCCCGCATAATCGTTGATGCTGCTGAGCGCCGCGTCCGTATACAGGCCGCCCTGCACCCGGTTCTTGACGGCAAAGCCCGCCGCCAGCGCCACCGCGCACACCGGCAGGAGCAGCGCAAGCTGTCTTCTTCCCTTTGTCCGCGTCAATAAATACGACACCAGTGTCAGAATGCCTGCAATCAGAACGCCCACCGCGCGCATGTGTACAAAATGTATATAGACAAGCGCCACCACCAGCCCGATCAAGGCCGGCCGCCTGTTTTTTTCAAGGTAACTGCAGAGCAACACGCAGATGGCCGCGTACAGCGCCACCAGCACCGGCTCCGCCAGAGTTGATTTCGCGTAGAACAGCTGACAGGGATAAAATGCGGCCACCGCCGCACAGAGCGCGCTCCGGTCTTCCGTGAGGCCGCCCGGCCGTTTCATCAGTCCCAACAGCATAAAATAAACCGCGCCGATCAAAATAAAATTCAGCGTCACCGCCGCGCGATACGCAGTCACCGCATCGGTGCACAGCTTAAATATCGGGAAGAGGATCATGCTGTAGCCGTAGGAATAATAAGATCCCCTCGACGCGATATCCGACCAGTCGCAGCCCGCCGCCTTCGCCGCGTGCGCCCAATAGCCGAATTCATCCGGGAAGAAGGTAAAGCCGTATACCCTTCCGATTCCGTATCCGTAGAAGCATATCAGAAATAAGACAAACAAAATCGAATATTTATGACGTACACAACGCTCTCTGAACACAGCATTCCCTCTTACAATTGCAGAGACGGTTCTCACCTCAACCGTCTCTGCAATTCATCACTCCACACAGTGTCGTTATTTTGCAACAATCGCATAGGTTGCAAGCCCTGCCTGTACGGCAAAGGTCACGGTCTTGGGATTTGTATCCTGATCCTCAAGAATGGTTGTCGTTCCGCCGGGCTGTACGCATACAACACAGTAGGTCTTGCTTGTGTCCGCGTCCTTGGGAAGTCCCGCTGCCATCGCAACGCTGCCGTCCTCAAGCGTAACCCACTTGCCATCCTCCCTTGCGCCCAAATCAACGTTCAGGGATGATACGAACTCGCCGCCGAGCGCCTCAACTGCCGCGTTTACGCTCACCATTGCAGCCGTGCTCTTCTTGGGGTCCGTGTCATAGATTACGATTACGGGCTGCTGATCGGCGGTTAAGCCGAGCGCCGTCTTTACATCCGCGAGCGCCGTCGTCACTGCAACGCCCTCAACGGAGGTTGCCGCATATACGCCCTGCAGACTTGTCTTTACATCCGTTCCCGCTACTGATATCGCGGCGCCCGCAGGCTGAGAATATACCTCCTCAAAGGTAGCGGGCGTCTCCTCGCTGCCGGACGACTGAACTGTCGTCGGCGCGGCAAACACGGTTACGGCGGATGCCATTACCATCGTTGCAGCAAGTGTTGCTGCCAATACTTTTTTCAATCTCATTGTCGTGTCCTCCTCAAAATTCAAACTAAATACAGGGCGGTGAAGACCCTTTTGTCGGGTCGGCGGTAAAGACGTCGGCCCGATTATCGCTATTATAACTAGTTTTATCGCTATTTTCAATAGCTTTTCTTCAAAAATTTTTTATCAGGCCATCTTTTTGAATTTTTGTTTCATGCTCAAACGCTATTTATAATATCTTATACGCTATTTTAACAAGCCTTTTGGCTATGATTATTCGCTATACTGGTTATACTATATTTCATCTGAAGGGAGTGGGCTTTGTGGCTGATAATTTACTCGGCGCCTATCTGAGAACGCTCAGAAAGCAAAACGGCTATTCTCAGGAATTTGTCGCCTCCAAGCTGAATATTATCCGGCAGACCTATTCGCACTATGAGACCGGACGCATCGTACCGCCCATTGATTCGCTTTATCATCTCGCAAAGCTGTATCAGATATCGGCGGACGCGTTTCTCGAACTGGCCGTAAAAAACGAGGAGGCCGATTCCGAATATGAGACCGTTTCCCTCTCCTACTCGTCCGGAGGGCCGTCCCACAGGGAAGTCTCTCTTGAGGAGGAAAATGAGCTTCTGCGCTGCTACCGCCTGTTGGACGACAGGGACCGCGCGGATATATTGGAATTTATGAGGATTAAGTGCAGACGCGGCAGCCGGCCGGGCGCAAGAGAGAAGGGGCTGTGCTGAATATATTGACAGAATCAAAAGGGTGTGAGCTCTGGCACCATATCAAAGCTTACACCCTTTTTCTTATTTTACAGCCTTTTTTATTCTAAATCTTTTCTTACAGCCGCTTGAGCAGCGCCTCTCTGGCCTCCTCATAGCCCGGCTTGCCGAGCAGCGCGAACATGTTCTTCTTGTAGCTCTCAACGCCCGGCTGGTTGAACGGGTTGACGCCGAGCAGGTATCCGCTCAGGCCGCACGCAAACTCGAAGAAGTAGAACAGCTCGCCCAGATAGAACTCATTGACCTCCGGCACGTTCACCATAAGGTTCGGCACCTGTCCGTCCGTGTGCGCGAGCACGGTGCCGTTCATCGCGCTCTTGTTGACGAAGTCCACCGTCTTGCCCGCAAGATAGTTCAGCCCGTCAAGGTCCACCGGCTCCGTTCCGATCACCAGCTCCTCCCTCGACTGCTCGATATTCAAGACCGTCTCGAACATGATGCGCGCGCCGTCCTGAATAAACTGCCCCATGGAATGCAAATCCGTGGTGAGGTCAACGCTTGCGGGGAACAGACCCTTCTGATCCTTGCCCTCGGACTCGCCGAAGAGCTGCTTCCACCACTCGGAGACATAGTGCGCGCTCGGCTCGTAATTGCAGAGGATTTCCACCGCCTTGCCCTTTCTCAGCAGGATGTTGCGAACCGCCGCGTACTGCATCGCGTCGTTCTCCTCAAACGGAAGCTCCAGCGCGCGCTTTCTGCCGCTCGCCGCACCCTCCATAAGCTTGTCGATGTCCGCGCCGCTGACCGCTATCGGAAGCAGACCGACCGCCGTCAGCACGGAGAAGCGTCCGCCCACGTCGTCGGGCACCACAAAGGTCTCATAGCCCTCCTCCGTCGCAAGGTTCTTGAGCGAGCCCTTCGCCTTATCCGTCGTCGCGTAAATCCGCTTCGCCGCGCCCTCCTTGCCGTACTTCTTCTCCATCATTTCCTTAAATACACGGAACGCAATCGCCGGCTCCGTCGTCGTGCCGGACTTGCTGATCATATTGATGGAGAAATCCCTGTCGCCGATCACGTCAATTAAATGCTTGATGTAGGTAGAGCTGATGGAATTGCCGACAAAGTAAATCTCCGGCGTCTTGCGGATGCTCTTGTCCACCATATTGTAGAAGCTGTGGCGCAGGAACTCCACCGCCGCCCGCGCGCCCAGATAAGAGCCGCCGATGCCGATTACCAGCAGCACCTCGCTGTCGCTCTGAATCCGCTTGGCCGCCTCCTTGATTCTGGCAAACTCCTCCTTGTCGTAATCCACGGGTAAATCAATCCAGCCCAGAAAATCATTGCCCGCGCCGCTCTTGCTCAGAAGAACGTCCTTTGCGTCGAGCGTCAGCTTTTTCATGGACTCGACTTCATGCCCGCTGATAAACTGTGATGCCTTTGAATAGTCAAACGTTACCTTACTCATTTGTTCTCTCCTTTTCTGTTTTGATAGATTTTGCCGTTCTGTATCGCTACTCCATATTTTAGCAAAACTTTCCTTATAAATCAATCGCTTATGCCTTGTTTCCTATAAAACTGCGAAGCAGCGCCTCCAGCTCCGCGGCGTCCTCCTGCGAAAAGCCCGCTTTCTCCTCCGTTGCGGCAGCCGCGTCCGTCTCTTTCTCCTCTTCCTCCGCCTTTGCGCTCTTCTCCTGCGCAAGCTCCCACAAAAGCTTTTCTTTCTCCATAATGCCATGCTCCAGCCGCTGCGCCACCGTGTTTTCCAGATAATCGGTGAGGTTGGTCTTGAGCATCTGTCTGCGGGCGGGCATGTCCACAATGGAGACAATGCTCAGATACAGGTAAATCCCGAAAAGGCTGATAATGTAAAACGGCAGCAGCTCCACAAAGCTTTGTCCCTCGACAATGCCCTTGCACACGCCAAAGCCCGCCACGAAGACGCCCGCCAGCATCAGCTGTCCGGATAGGTGCTTCATAAAGCTGATCCCCATTCCCATAAACCGGATGCGGTTGATAAACTTGTCCACAAAGACCGATATGTTCGGCACGCCGCCGTTGAGCTTATAGCAGTTCACAAAGCGCTCCTTGCATTGGCTGAGCAGCTTGTCCTCCACGCCGGAAAGCGTGTCCGTCGCATGTATCATGCGCTGATAAAGCACCCCGATAATAATCTGGTAGAGCACTCCGATTGCCATGAAGATAATCGTCAGCACCAATATGAACGAGTGGTCAAAATAACCGATAATTCCATTTGTCATAATCCATCTCTCCCTATCGTATATTTAATAAGTGTTATCTTTAGTATACTCATTTCATTTCTCTCCCACAAGACGCTTCGCGGCAGAATCGTTCGTCAAATTCTCCCTGTTTATGCGCCGTATCGGAGCTTTTCGACGGTTTATGCTCCGCGCCGCCGGCACAGGAACTTTTTTGTTGAAATATGCATATAATTATGCTATATTACTGATAATACCTTACCATCTGAGCAGGCCGGGACCGCCGTCAGGGCGTCGTCCGTGGAGCCGGGTCGCAAGCGCGACAGTGGATAGCGTATCACATCCGCGGGACAGTAGCTGCCATTACTGAATCCGCGGGTGTTTCTTTTTGAGCGAAGTATTTGTTTTGAGGGGGAATCTCTATGAAAAACGCTTTTGAACAGGTGGCAATGAAGGTATCCTTTGTGAGCATTGCCGCGAATCTGATTCTGTCCGTATTTAAGCTCGCCGCCGGTCTTGCCGCCCACTCCGGCGCCATGGTCAGCGACGCCATCCACTCCGCCTCCGACGTCTTCAGCACCTTGATCGTCATTGTGGGAATCAAGGTCTCAAACAAAGCCTCCGACAAGGAGCATCCCTACGGGCATGAGCGGATGGAGTGCGTCTCCGCGATTGTCCTTGCGACGATTCTCGCGATTACGGGAATCGGCATCGGATACTCCGCCGCCCTGAAAATCCTTTCCGGGAAATACGACGACCTCATTATCCCCGGGAGCTTTGCGCTCGTCGCCGCGCTCGTGTCCATCGCCGTGAAAGAGGGCCTGTTCCGATACACCGCCCTTTACGCGAAGAAATACGATTCCGGCGCGCTCATGGCGGACGCGTGGCACCACCGCTCGGACGCGCTCTCCTCCATCGGCGCGTTTATCGGTATCGCCGGCGCGCGGCTCGGCTTCCCCGTAATGGACGCCGGCGCAAGCCTTGTCATCTGCTTCTTTATTGGAAAGGCCGCCTACGAGATTTTCAAGGACGCCATTGATAAGATGGTCGATAAGGCCTGCGACGAGGCCATGGAGAATGAACTGCGCAGCTGCGCGCTTTCACAAGCCGGCGTTCTCGGCGTGGATCTGCTGCGCACCCGCGTCTTCGGAAACAGAATATATGTGGACATCGAAATCACCGCCGACGGGAACGGGACGCTGCGCGAGGCGCATTCCATCGCGGAGAGCGTCCATGACTCCATTGAGCGGAATTTCTCCAAGGTAAAGCATATCATGGTGCATGTAAATCCCTCCGAATAATCCCGCGAACGGTTGACTTACATTCGTTTGGCTGATAAAATCTTTGTATAGTCAAAAATCCCGCCCCAAGGAGCGGGGTATTTGACCCTGCGCGGTTCGCATGCCGCAAAGCGGCACAATTCCTTATGCGGACCTGTGCATAATAAAATATCACAAAGGAGAAAGTTATTTATGCAATACAAAACAAACGGAACCTGTTCTTCCCTGATAGACATTGAAATCGACGGCGATATTATCCGCTCCGTCGCCTTTACGGGCGGTTGCAACGGCAATCTCAAGGGCATTTCAAGTCTTGTAAGAGGTATGCGGATTGATGATGCGATAAGCAGATTAAAGGGTATCAAATGCGGCATGAAAAATACCTCTTGTCCCGACCAGCTCGCCACGGCGCTGGAGGCCTATAAGGCGGCGCAGTAGTACAGCTGACACGTTCGCTGCTGCTTCACATATTATAACTTAAAGAATCGGAGGCTTTTGCATATGAAACGCATTGTCTTTACGGGCGGCGGCTCCGCCGGCCATGTGACGCCAAACATCGCACTTTTTCCACGTCTGAAAGAGATGGACTATGACATTCATTATATCGGCTCCTACGAAGGCATCGAAAGGAAGCTGATAGAGGATTTTCGCATTCCGTATTACGGCATTGCCACCGGCAAATTTCGCCGGTACTTTGACCCCAAGAACTTCAGCGACCCGTTCCGCGTGCTCAAGGGCTTTGCCGAGGCGCGCAAAATCCTCAAAACCCTGAAGCCCGACATCGTCTTCAGCAAGGGCGGGTTTGTCAGCGTGCCGGTTGTCCGGGCCGCGTCCTCCTTGAAGATTCCCTGCATTATCCACGAATCGGATATGACGCCCGGGCTTGCAAACAATCTGTGCATTCCGGTCGCCACGAAGGTATGCTGCAACTTCCCCGAGACCCTGCAGAACCTTCCGCAGGACAAGGCCGTCCTGACCGGCTCCCCCATCCGTCAGGAGCTGCTTCACGGCAGTAAGGAAAAGGGACTTGAAATGTGCAAATTCAACACCGCAAAGCCCGTTATCATGGTAATCGGAGGGAGTCTCGGCGCCGCGGGCATCAATAAGCTCGTCCGCGAAGCGCTCCCGCAGCTTTTGATGGATTTTCAGATTGTGCACATCTGCGGGAAGGAGAAGATTGACAATCTCCTGTTGAATAAAGAGGGCTATCGACAGTTTGAATATGTGAAGGATGATTTGAAGAACCTGTTCGCAATGTCGGATATCGTCATATCCCGTGCAGGCGCAAACGCAATCTGTGAGCTGTTGGCGCTCCGGAAGCCGGCGCTTCTCATTCCGCTTCCCGCACATGCCAGCCGCGGCGACCAGATTTTGAACGCGAAGAGCTTCGAGGCTCAGGGCTTCTCCATGGTGGCGGATGAGGATTACCTCACCGGCGTGACCCTCACCGAAAAGGTGCACGAGCTGTACTTCACGCGCCAGTCCTATATCGAGGCGATGCAGAACAGCAGCCAGAGAAATTCCATTGATACGATTGTCAACCTGATAGAAGCGTGCATCTGTGAGCGCGCGACAAAAAAATGACGCTGTCTCCGGCGTCATTTTTATGCCGCGGATATTCCGCTAATCCCGCAGAATAACAGCGTCCCTCACCGCATCCAGCTCCTCATCGGACATCTCACACGGCTCCATAACCAGCCTCCGGTTGTCATTATTGTATCGCGGTATCAGATGCATGTGAAAATGAAATACCGTCTGTCCCGCGACCTCATTGTTATTCTGAACAAGGTTAAATCCGTCACAGCCAAGCTTTTCCGTCATGTGCACCGCCATCCTTTTCGCCAGCGGCAATACCTTTGCGGCCGTGTCATCCGCTATCTCATACAGATTTTTGTAATGATTCTTCGGCAATATCAGCGCGTGCCCCCTCGTAGCCGGCGCCATATCCAGAATCACGCGGAAATCTCCATCCTCATAAATCGTCCGCGACGGAATATCCCCGTTCGCAAGCTTACAAAAAATACAGTTCTCATCTCTCATAATCCTACCCTGCCTTTCCGGAAAATGTTAAAATACATAAAGTATATCCAGGGTCCGGAGGATCTTAAAATCCCCTTTCATTTTCATGTCCCCCGCCATAAAGGCGCGCTGAAAGGTCATGCGCCCCTGAATAATCTCATTCATCGTGTCCGTGGACATCTGCATCTCCACATCCGCGTTCTCGCTGTCCCCGTAATAGCACTCCATGTCGCCGGAATCCACCTTGACGATCAGCGGCATCTTCGCCTCGGGAAGCACGAATTTGTAGACCGCCGCAAAGCCCGCCTGCGGCTGAAAATGCTCCCGCAAATCCTGTAGGAACAGGTTGCTGTCCGGCTCCTCCTCGTTGAGCAGATCCTTAAACATGCTCGCAAGCTCCTGAATATCCTCCTTCTGCTTCTGCACATACAAATCATTGCTCGCAAGCTCCGACAGCTGCTCTGCCTCCTGCGGCGTCAGATTCAGGCTCGGCGTAAAGGATACCTTCTGCTTAACGGCCTGATTGCTGCATGGAAATACCGCCATCTTCTGACTGATGGAACGGTACAGATCCTCCGTGCGGCGCTCAATGACCCGCGCATATCCCGCGTTCTGCTCCAGCTCCGACACATCCGCCGTGTAGCCGCAGATTCCGGTACACGGAAGCCCGCCGAGAATTTCCCAAGCATCCGTAAGGCGCACCATCGCATCCCGCTCCCCGTAGGTGGTGGACATGACAATCGGGCACATATAAATGCCGGATATCTTCTCCTTGTCCCCGTACAGCCAGCAGGCATCCAGAAACAGCTGCATCCATCCCCCGATGCCGTACCACTCAACCGTGGTCGCCAGAATAACGCCATCCGCGTCCTTCAGAGTCTGCGGCAGGGTGACGACATTATTCTTATACTCATACAGATCATACCGCTCCATCGTCACATTGAGCTCCTTGAGAACCTCCTGCATCTTGTTCAATATATAGAGCGTCGGGTCTCCGATCAATCCGCGCCCGCCATAATAAATATTAATCTTCACCTTTTCCTCCATTCCCAAGCGCTCGCGCGCCCAACCGGTGTATTTCAATCACCAACATGATCACAAAGCCGCAGACAAGTCCCCCTATATGCGCGGCATTGTCCGTCGTCTCTGACCGCAGCCCCGTATAGACCATGTAGAAAATCGCAAGCAGTATCCGAGGCAGCGATATCCCCTCATATCTTCCGCTATTCACAACCACCAGCAGAAGCAGCGCGCCGATAAGTCCCGAAATCGCACCGCTCGCGCCGACAGAGCGATAGGGCGCCATGCTGACCGTCATATAGACCAGCGAGAAAATGCTGCCGCCCACACCCGAAAACAGATACAGCAGGAAGAAACGGACATGTCCGATTCTGCTCTCCAGCATCTTGCCGAGCGCCGCCAGAAAAATCATGTTCCCTATAATGTGGTCGATGCTCCCGTGCAGGAACACACAGCTCACCAGCCGGTAGTATTCCCCGTCCTCAAGCACCGCGGCCGCATTCAGATTACCTGTATTATACACGATTTCCCCCGCTGCTGTATAGAGGAGATATGCACCGACATTCAATACCAGAAAAAGGATTGTAATACAGCAGTCTTTCCAACGGCTGTCATCACGCGCCAAGCAAATCACTCCCGTTCTTTTGATTGTACTATTTTAGCCTAACATCAATAAGCAATACAGTCAACAAAAAACGAGAGCAATTTCACCCGATTTCACCCGATTTTAACAATAGGTGAAGCTTGTCCGACCGAAGCGGAGCCTGTCTCCGGGCTCCAGAAGAACGGGCGCGTTGATGTCCAGCATAACGCCGTTTCTCACCGTTCCGTTCGTGGAATTCAAATCGCAGAGATACACCCTGCCATCGCGCTCCTCAAAGCGGGCGTGCATTTTACTGACGGTATTGTCATTAATCACATAATCGGCAAAGCTCCCCAGCTTTCCCACCGTCAGCGGCAGACGGCTCAGGTCAACCGTCACCTCCCTGTCCCGTATTCGTCCGCGAAGCACACGCTCCTCTATCACGCCGCCTCCGAGACAAATCGTATCGTTGCAGGCTCCCGGCTCCGCGGCCTCCATCGCGCTCCCCGCCTCCGGAAATCCCTTCTCCGATACTCTGTCCATAAAGCGCTCCGCCGGGAACGCCTCCGCGTCCGCACGGGGATACAGATACGCTTCCTCCGTGTCTTCCCCGCGGCGCTTTTTCTTTATAAAGCACACGACAAATATCACTGCGGCGGCTGCCGCCATTGCCACCGCACCGTACAGGCACAACTCCTGCTCCCGCCCGAACCCGGATATCGTCAGTGTCCGCGCACCCAAAAGTACCGCAGCCACACTCAACGCGATAAACACGCATACGCCCGCGCCAATCAGATCCATTCTGCCGCCCGAATCCCGCGATTCCGCCGGCTCCACGGCAAGCTCCTCCTCCCAACCAAGGCTTCCATACTCCGGCGTTCCTTTACCGGAGCAGGTCTCATACACCTTCACGGGATCTTGCGGCTCCATGCGGGGCAGCGCCTCCGCTTTCGCCGCCGTACTCCCCACAGGCTCCTCCGATATCTGCTCCATCATACGGCGAATCTCGCTCAGCACATAGTTCGGATTCCGCGTGTAGCGGTATACCTGATACCCCAGCAGCACCGCCTGTTCGTCCGCATGGTCTATCCGAACCAGAAGCTCGTCGATAAACGTCATAAAGGAAGCGCGGGCGTCTCCGTCATACTCCGGATAACACACAAAATACGGCTCCATACGCTCCACATCCATGTAAATATACTCCGCCCTCATAATGATTCGGCTCCCATCCAGCAGATATTCCTCCAGCCGGTCAAAGAGGCTGATGCATCCAATCAGCAGCGCTCTCAGCTCTCTGTACCCGATTTCCTTTTTATCCAGAAGGCGGTCCAACGATTGCAGGGAATTAATCTCATAATAATATCGGCTCTCCCCGTCCACCATTCTGTGCGTTACCGGCAAAAGTCCCTGAATATGATTTTCCAAGAGCATCCTCACACGATAGTCCTCGCCTCCGGCTCCCCCTTTTCCGAAGAAATCCTGTCTGCTTAAAACCATGTAATTGTGATTCATACTCCTGTCAAAGCTTTTATTTGGTATATCCTGCGCCATACGCTTTCCTGTCCTTTCCCCTTATACTCTTCCGCCGTTTTCCGGCAATTGATTCTTCCGCTCCTCATCGCTCACTCCGGTATCAGCCCGTTGATGATCCTGCACCCGCGTATCGTCCTCACAGGCCGGATTCTTCGCGCCTCCCCATGTGCCTCAAAGGAAAAATCAAGCGCCTCGACATATTTGCCAAGCCACGCGATAAGCGGTACATTTACCTCACAGCGATAGGTGACGATAACCGCATCCGGGGTAACGGATACCTGATATTCCACCTCCCGCACCGCAAAGAGCCTGTCCCTCACAAGCTGCATGGCCGCCTCCGCTGACGCGTCATAGGCCGCCTCTGCGCTGTCAATGCCGCTGCCCGTCCCGCGAAGCGCGGCCTCATAGGCGCTCTGCTCCAGAATGCATCTGTCGTAGCTGTAAAAGGCCAGAAAAATCATCAATACGATAAACAACAGCGCCATCGGGAGCAGCAGCGCCGCCTCCACCGTAAGGTACGCTGCCGCCCGTTTTCCTCTTATCCCGCGCGCCTCTCCGCGGCTACACAAACACAATCCCTCCAAACAGGCCTCCTCCCAGATATATCAGATACCCCGCAAAAAGCGCCGGGAGAAATGCCAGTCTGGTGCTCCGATTCCCCCTTCTCAAAAGGAGAATAACGATTGACGCAAACGCCATGATCAATGACGCAACGCACACCACGACCAGACATCCCTGAAATCCCAACAGCAGTCCCACCCATGCGATCACGATTCCGTCGCCGCGTCCGATTTGTTCACGGCTCATCACGGAAAGCCCTATCGCACACAGGCCGATCCCAAAGCCGCCCGCCGCGTCCGTCAGACCGCCGACGCCCCGGGAAGCCAACCCCATTATGCATGGAACCGCCAACGCCAGCAAAAATCCGCGGCTCACCGTCCTGCTCCTCAAATCCGTTATTCCCGCCGCAAAAAGCATTCCGCCCACAATAAACAGCGCTCCTATATAAATCATCTTATCCTCCAATTATTTCCGTTTTGTCTCTCCTGCTCTCCCGTCGCGCACCCTTACCTCGCGCACCTTGAGCACGCCCCTCGGCCGCCTGCCTCGGAAATTCTGACCTCGAGCACCGTTCTCTTAATGCCGCCGCATTGCAGCGTCGAGTGATACCGGTTCCCATAGCTCGTCACAAACACCGTACTGCCGCAGTCCGCTCCGCACCCCTCACAGGGATAATAAATCTCCCCGTTATCGCTGCGCATGGTCTCCAGCGATGCGATGTCCACCGCGACAATGGACAGTCGAAGGTAGGTGCATCCCCGAGAGCGGTGATAGACCGTGCCCTCCGGCGTGATATAGACAAGCTCCTCCCCGTCCATGCCGTCCGCCGCGGCTCCTGCATTGTCATAGCCTGTCCATGCACGCGTCCGAATGCGGTTATACAGGTATCGGGCGTCATAGCCCGGCGCCGCGAAAAACGGCGCCACCCTGTACACCGCAACCAAATCTATGCACTCCTCCTCCTTCATCACCCGCGACCGTGTCCAACTTATCCCGCCGGACATCGGCGATCCGTTCAAGTACGCGCTTCCCAGCGCGGATTCTACCCGATTAGCCGCGTACAGGTATGTGATTCCCAGCGATTCCAAGGTTCCCGCATCCCCGCCCGAGAGCGCCTTATACTCATATCCGTACACCGCCATCTCCTTCGCCGCGGCGTGCATTGCCGCGCTCATATTGCTTTGCAGACGGTATAATTCAAGAATGGATATGAGATTCAGGAACGCGAACAGGAAAAGGGGAAGCACAAACGCCGCCTCCACCGTCATGCTCGCGGGGAGGCAGGAGGATATTCTCTCCCTGCGGCACGGTGAAAACCGCAAACTCTCAGAATTTCCCACAGCGCCTCCCTTCCCATGTAATTTTAAGAACCGTCCGTGCCACACGAAAAAGAACATCCTCCCACCTCCCCGCTGATAATTATCGTCATTCATAGCACATTCTCCTGTGGAAGACGAATTCATGTCCCCACGCATCCGAAAAGCCGAAGCCCGCCTGCATATAGTCCACGCATCGGTCTATCCGGAAATGTTCGTTTCCCGCCGTCTGCCGAATATCCATCTCCACAATATCAAGGCTTCGGAGCGCCTTGTCCTTTCGGTTCATCAGCGCGAGAAAGATTCGGAGGTAATCACTGTACAACAGTCCCTCCTCTTTTCCCCCGCCGCTCACAAACAAATCTCCAAAGATTCCGGAGAGCTCCGAATTCCAATCCCCGCTGCGCTTGAGCAGCGGTACCCTTCCGCCATCCAGCAGTGTCCGCACATCCCCCGCGGCCTCCGCAAGCGCCCAGACCCCCATTATCACAAAGGCCAGTACATCGGAGAGCTCCGGAACCATCAGCAGCGTGCAGATGACGGCCGCGACTGTCCGTACCTGTTTTCTCTTTGCGCTGTCGCTGTAGAGATATATCAGATTCGCCGCGCTTCTCAGCGAGAAGAGTGACAATGCGCTCGCGCGCAGATTCGCCGCGTCGCTGTTGTTTCCGTACAGAATATACTCGATTTGATAGGCAAGAAGCCCTCCCTCCTTGACCTTCGCGTAATTCCCGCACACTTTCATCAGATACTCACCGTAAATCAGCTCGTCCACAAATCCGTCTTCTGACGGATTTGTATTCCGCAGGCCGCAGCCGCGATTCACTTTTCCGGAACGCATTCGCTCGGAGAGATATTCGCTTTTGTCAATCACTGTCCCCGACACGGAGACTCCCCTTGGAAGCACCAGGCAGAGCATTCCGTCTCCCAGAAGCGAATCCGCCGTCTCCGACAGACCCGCGTAAGAGAAGCCCTCCTCGCTCTCGCCGTTGTACTCCGTGATTTCATGCGCCGCAAGCGCCTCCTCCAACGCCTCCCTCTGCTGCAGGGTCTCTGCAGCCACATCCTTCATATTCAGCGCGTTTCCCTCCACAATGTCCAGATGTTCCTTTACCGTGGAAATCAAATCGCCCCCGTAAGCGGCTTTCATATACGCAATGGCCTGCGCCTTCCATACGGCGCCGTTCTCATCGCTCGCATAGGAGACCTCCTCAATCTCCAGATAAGGAGCATTCAGCTTCAAAAGCGTCGTCGCCCCGGCCATGCTCAGGCTTTTATCAGGATCCATATTCTGCTCCATATACGCCTTTAAGCGGCTTTCCAGCCTTCCCACACCGCCGTACCCTGTCCCATAGGAGGTATCAATAAAGAACAATTCGTATTGTCCGAGCACCTCTCTGTTGTATTCCGCAAACACGGAGTCCATTCCCAAATCCGCTATCAAATCCGCCTGCGCCCTTGCGGCGCCCGCCGCCGCGCCCTGTATCAGGGCCAGCAGCAGTGACAGGACAATTGCAAACACGAGGGACAGATATACGGTGAGATACGCGTCCTCCGTCTCCCTAAATCGCGTTTGCATTCGTAGTAACTTTCTTTAATACGGTATTTACGACGGAGGTAATCTGCTTCTTAAATACTGCGACCAACGCAATCAAAACCACAATTATCAGGATAATCTCCACTGTTCCCATTCCGTCCTCTTCTCTTATAAAGCTCTTTAAATTTCTCATAAATTCTCCTCTCTTTTATTCAATAAAAATAATTTAAAAGTACCCTGTAAATGCGGGTATCATAATGATTATCATAATCATACACAGCATCAGCATCATGGGCGCAAGCAGCTTTGTGCCTGCCTTCTCCCCGAGCGTTCTCGCCGCGTGCTTGCGCTCCTCAAAGGAGCGTTCCGCCTCCTCTCGCAAAAGCGCCGCAAGATTCGCGCTGCCCTTTCTGACATTCTGCGACAGCATGGCCGCAAGCCGGTTGTAGCTCGCGCTGCGGCACCGCCTTCCGAAATACTCATAGGCCTTCGCCTGTGACTCGCCGTTGTCCATCTCGTGAAGCATCAGCAGCATTTCCTCATAGGCATAACGCTTTTCCTTTGTCATCTTTTTCCTTGCCAGATAGTCTGCCGCGACCTTCCTCCACGCACCCGCCACGGTCATTCCCGCGCCGATCAGCAAGGCCAGTGCGCTTACCAGCTCCGGATAGTCGAGACGCATCTGCGCTTCCCGATCCTCCACCTGCTTATGCAAATCCCGGTCCCTTCCAAAATACAGGAGAACGGTCAGTATCAGTGTTCCCACAAGCAGCAGCAAGCCGTTATGGCTCCGCTTAGCGCTCCAGGAAAGGGGTTGTCCGTTCATTTCTGACGGAAGTGTCACAAATTCCTCCTGTCTGCTCTCCTGCTCTGCGGCGTTCAGCTGACGCGCAAGCAGCTCCGCCTTTTCCGGCTGCAGCGCCTTTGTGTGTACATAGCAGGGAATCACATGCGAGACTCGGAACTCCCCACAACTGATTTGAGCCGTAAGCTCCACGATTTTCGGGTTTTCCAGCGTATCCTGCACGAGTCCTCCGTCACAGTCTATGTACTCCTCGTCCGTCAGCCATTCCACGGCAAAGGGATACCCGCTGATACCGTCAACCGGATTTAGATCATACTCGATCCTGTCAAAGCTCTCGTTCTGTCCGAGCACGCATTCCTCAAGAAGCGGAAGAAATGTTTCCATGTGGTCCTCCAGCTCCTGCCGCGTGTACGCCTTTTCCTCCAGCTCCAGCACAAGCTCGACGGATTCCTCCGCGTCGCTTGCCACCAAGGTCACGCTCCTCGAGCCCTCCCCGTAGGCATTGCGCGTCAGCCGGTTATCCGCAATCCGCGCCTCCGGCCCTTCCTTCATCCATACGACCAGGGACAGCAGAATACCGCCCAGCAGAACCGCACCGCAGAGAGAGAGCTTTTTCACTACATACTCTTTCTGCCGCTCTCTTGTATTGCCCTCCGGCTCCAGCGTCTGCAGGTCCCGGTATACCGCCATATTGTGCAGAAGTCCGTTGGGCTTTCCCGACAGCCTCTCCAGCATGTCGTACAGCCATCGTGCCGGCCTGTCGCCCATCTTATCACCTCCCTTCATGGCTCAAGGACTTTATACCTCAATATCCGTTATCTTATCGGACATCCGACACGCCGCCGCGTAGATTCCCAGTGCGACCGTCATGGCCATCCACCCGAACAGGTTGTGGTAAAGGCTCTCAAAATATCCCTTTGACGTGATGGAGATATAAAATATGATAAAAAACGGGATATACCGCATAATCGTCAGCTCCAGCTTCTTCTCACTCATCACGGTCTGTATTTCGCGCCGTACCTCCTGCTTGCCGCTGATTATCTGCGCCGTGTTCGCGATGACGGTCCGCAGCTCTCCGCCGCTTCTCTTCGCGATTTGGAAGACATCCGCAAAGTCGCCGATATCCCTGACGCCGCTGCGCGCCGCCAGATTCATCAGAATATCCTCGAGCTGCTCATTGTTGTCCAGCCGCCGAATCAGCAGCCGCAGCTCCCCCGCCATCAGCGACGTTCTTCCGTACAGCAGCGCGATATCCCCGACGGCCTCCCGAAAAGCGTTTTCCACGCTGTAGCCGGCCTGCAGATTGGACGAGACGCTTAAAATCACCTCTCTGAATTCGCTCTCCAGCCGCCGCTTTCGCTGTCTGCACAGCGCCGCTCTTTTCTTTTTCAGGGCAAATACCGACAAGAGCATCAGCAGAAGCCACGCAAGGGCGCTGTCGTAAAACAGATATGCCGTCATTCCCGTAAAAAGCATCTGAAGAATCATCTGAACCGCCAGCTCTCTTCTATTGAACACATACACGCTGTAATCCGTTGCGGGCGGTACTCTGCTCCTCTGCTTCAAGCGCCGTCACCTCCTCTCTCCATGTAAGCCCTGCTGCCGAGAGCTTGTCCGTGTGCGTCAGCGGATTCCTGTATTGCAGCTCGCCGAGAAGTCTTCCGTTCTCTTCTCCCCTCTCCACGAACCGGTACAGCGGGCGGGTCGTAATCTCCTCCCCCTTATATCCTGTCACCTCGGTGATTTCCAACACCCGCCGCGACTTATCGCGCAGCCTTCCCAGATGCACGATAATATCCACGCCCGCCGCTATCTGTCTTCTCACCGCCGGGAGCGGCAGCTCCATCCCCATCAGGGTCATCGTCTCCAGACGCGTCAGCATGTCCCTTGCGGAATTGGCATGTCCGGTGCTCAGGGAGCCGTCATGGCCCGTATTGAGCGCCTGAAGCATGTCTATCGCCTCGCCTCCGCGCACCTCGCCGACGACAATTCTGTCCGGCCTCATGCGGAGAGAGGAGCGAATCAGATCCCGCATACTGATCTCCCTCGTTCCCTCTGCGGTCGCGCTGCGGGTCTCGAGCCGCACCAGATTGGGAATCCCCTGCAGCTGCAGCTCCGCCGAATCCTCGATTGTAATGACTCTTTCCTTTGGGGGAATATACTGCGATAATGCATTCAGAAAGGTGGTTTTCCCGGAACCGGTTCCGCCGCTTATGAAAATGTTGTAGCCCGCGACGACAAGCTTTTCCAAATCGGCTGCCGCCTCCCTGCTGACGGAGCCAAAGGCCAACAGATCCTCCATGGAAATCGGCGTGTCCCGAAATCTCCGAATGGTCACAATCGGGCCGTTCAGTGCCACCGGCGCGAGCACGATATTCACGCGCGCCCCGTTCTCCAGCCGCGCATCCGCTATCGGGGAAGCCTCATTCACGCTTCTGTTGCACCTTGCCACAATCTTCTGTATAACGTCCTCCAGCTTCTCCCTTGTCTCAAAGCGCTTTTCCCACTGCCGGATGCGGCCCTCCTTCTCTATAAAGATGCTCTCGGTTCCGTTTATCATAATCTCCGTTATGTCGTCGGAGTCGATAAGCTCCTGCAGAATGTCCATTTTCCGGATGGCGTGGAAGATGCTCTTCCCGAGCTCCTGCCTCTCCGCAAGGGACAGCGCGTTGCGCCTGCCAAAACTGACAATCATGTCATCTATAATATCCTGTATCTCCTCATCCGACACCTCTCTGGACAAATCAATTCTTTCCCGCACCTGTGCGCTGATCTCGCACCGGCACCGCTCATAGCGTTCACTCCTGTTCATCTTCCTGTACCATGCTCCTCATGTGTGCGCCGATTGGCGACGCGCACAGCCCCTCCAAATCCGCGCTGCACGCCTCCCAATCGCTGCGAAAATCGACAACTCTCGTCTTTTCAATGATTCTCCCGTACTGCTTTGCGAGCAGCAGACTGTGGTATTGATTGAACGCCGAGCGGGAACGTGCAGACGCCTGTCCTGTAACCACATACACGCGGTCGCTCCTGTCGAGGATATGATAAAAGCCCTGACATACCTCTGTCAAATCAATCACTACCCGCGTATAATTCCCGCCGCACAGCAGCATGTCCAAGCCCCGTTTCCAGTCCTCCTCCGCGATGTCCCGCAAATCGGCGTAATCCAGCGCGGGCGGCAGATAATCCACTCCGTGGAGCGTTCTCTTAATGCTCTCCAGCTTATATGGAAGCTTGTCCGAATGCTTGAGAACAAAATACATAAAATCCGTTATGTCGGCGTCGTATTTTATCCGCAGCAGCTCCTCAAAGCCCGAGAAAGCGGCCAGATTCAAATACAGCACGCGCTCTCCTCTGTCGGCCAGCAGCTCGCTCACGCAAAGCGCCGCCGCAGTCTGCCCGCTGTGCCTGTCCGGGGAGAAAAAGCTGATCAGCCGCGCTTTTCTGCCCTGTCCCCCTGTCAGACCCGATGCGCCCTCCTCCAGTGAGAACTCGTCGAGCACCTGAGCGATCAGCGCGCTCATCGACTGATATTTTGAGATGGCGCTGTGCTCCCGGATGCCGCTCAGTCCGTTCTCCAGGAGAATAAATATCTTCCGGGCCTTTATCCGCGCGACAGCCGCATCATAGGTGCTCTCACCCACCAACAGAATCTCAAAGCCCTCCTCCTCGCTCGCCTCAGCCGCCTGACTGACCGAGCTGAATACCAGAATCTCAAAGCCCGCCGGCTTCTTTTTTAGCAGATAAGACTGCAGGGTCTCCAGATATTCCACATCCTTATCGCAGATTGCTAATTGTCTTTCCTTCATATTTTAAATGCAACTCCTCTCTGTCATCCGTAAAGCCCCGCACGCAGAAGCAGCAGGCTCACAAACGCGGGGACGGATACTCTTATCACGTTTGCCAGCCGCGTGTTGTCCGTCTCGTAGGGATCCAAGATCCCCGTGACAGCCGCTTTCCTTATATATTGCAGCAGATAGAGAAGCCGTCCTCTGCTCTCCCTGACGCACGCCAGCTTGACAGCCGCTGCGCCTCCCGCAAGCAGCAGGGTCACGAGTATATAGGAAAACAGCTGCGCCTCCTGCAGATAAAAGGCCGTCATCATCAGCAGCTTGACGTCTCCGGCACCAAGTCCCTTTATCAGATAAAACGGATACAGCGCCGCAAAAATTACCGCCGCCCTGCATATCGCGCTCAAAACCCCTGCCGCCGAGCAGCTCTCGTATGTCAGGATAAGCCCCGCCAGACTTCCCGCCGCGATGCACGCGTTTGGAATCCTGTAGCGCCGCAAATCCATAAAAACGGCTATAAGAAATACACCTGTCAGAAGCTCCATGCTTCACCTGCCTTTCTCCTGTGAATAATTCCGGAAATATTATGGAAAGCTTGCCGGATACCGGCTTGAATGCAGGCGCAATAGAATTGTGCGCGCCTGATATTTTTTGATTATAACAGAAAAAAAGGGCTTGTCCACTCGAAATGTAAAAATTCAAACAACTATTTTTCTTTTGTGAATTTTTACCAATTTAAACCGTTGCCGTCGCCGATATCTTTAGGAATATTTTTATGAATAATTCCTGATTCCGGCACCTATACTAGTATAAAGCTTTCTCCCGCATCTGTATCGGGAAACGCTGCTTCGGTATCAAACATATCTCTGAAAGGACAGCCTATGAAAACATATTTCAGCCTCAAACGCTTTTTAAAGCCGACCCAGGACACAGACAATACACCCGAAACGCCTTTGCTGACACCCCGTGAAAAGCTTTTGGACGACATCGAAAAAACGCAGCATGCCCTCGAGGTTGCATACTGCGGTTTTGATTATGTCACAGACCCGGATCTGATAGACTGCTATATTTATGAGGTAAACTCCGCACTCAAGCGCTACCGCTTTCTTCTGCAGCAGGCGGAGCGTATGCAGGGGCTTGAGGAGCCCGGCCGCTCCTCCGAGAGCCTCCTTGCGGAGCATGAGCTGGTGTCCCAGCTCTGTCCTATACCCGGAAGCCTCTCTCTGCATCATAATTAGCAAGATTTTCGTTGATGTCCGTCCTGCCGTAGGTAATGCCGGCATATACATCCTGAATATTGTCCATCAGCGGCGGCGACGTATCCGTTTTGCTGACGGTGTCGAACGCATCATGGAGCTTTGTGAAGATGCCCCGCAGCGCATTTATATGCGTATGCGCCGCCCTGTTTCCGAAAATATCTCCCGCAAGCGTTCTGTCCGCGAAGCAGTAGATGGAAAACAGATTTTTGGAAATCTCATATTCAAAATTCAGGCTTTCGCGCAGCTCCCCGATACACCCGCGCGCCGTCTGCAGATTCCTGCAAAATTCCTCCGAATCCCCCTGACGGTACGCGGTCTGCGCATCCTCCAGATATACCAGAAGCATCTCATACAGAATCACGATGAGCTGAGTGCCGTTCGCATGCGTAATGCGCCTTGTGAACATTTGCTTTGTATCCTTATCCATAATCTCCCGAACCTTTCCCATTCAATTATTGTGTTGATTGGAACTACTGCAGCAGCTGTAATACCTGCTGCGGACGCTCGTTTGACTGAGCCAGCATAGCGGTGGACGCCTGCACAAGCACCTGCACGGTCGTGTACTCCGTCATTTCCTCCGCCATATCGACATCCATGATACGGGAATAAGCCGCCGTCATGTTCTCCTCGGAGGTGTCAAGGTTTGTGATGGTGCGCTCCAAACGGTTTGTGTATGCGCCAATCTTCGCCCGCACGCTGGAGAGCATGTTGATCGCTTTCCCGATAGTGTCTATTGCAGCCGTAGCTTTATCCTCTGTTGTGAGCTCAAGCTCATCCACTCCCAGGTTAATGGTATTCAACGCCGGAATATCTATTTTTAGTATCTGTCCTTCATTGGCACCTACCTGTATTATCATGGGACCCATACCGGTCATATCCAGTGTAATCTCCGTATTATTGCCGTCCGCATCCACGCCACCGACCACATAAGTCGTCTCTATCGTTTCTATCGTCTTGGTATGCTTTCCGCTTTCCCCGGCCTTTGAGGCGTCCACCGTTATGGTTCTGTTTTCTTTTTGGCCCTCACCATTCACTATCTCGAGACTGATTTCATATTCTCCCGCTGTCGCTGTTGCAGTCACCGTAGTAGTCGTTATTTTCCAATTGTCAGGCACTTCACCTTCCGCAAAATCAATATGAATCTGCTCCGGATGCCGAACCTCAACCGCTGAATTGGGATTCTTATCAACGTTTGATAATACCGTAAGTTCGCTGATCGTATAGCTTACGCCTTTGTCGTCTGTCACGGCAACATCTTCGTAAACCTTGGCTGTATAGGTACGCGATACCGTTGTCGTATTGATTCCCGTATAGGTACGCGATGTGGACGTCGTGTTGACTGTATCCATATAATTTCGATTATTCAGAGCCAGCTTAACCTCGAAGTTATTCTCCGCCTTGATAATGATATTCTCATCATCCAGCGTTACCTTGGAGCCGTCCGGAAAGCCCTGATGGCCGTCATATTCCTTCGGATTCGCAGAGGCCTGCTTCCTACTCGCAAGCTCTGTCTTGGTCACCAGCGCATTCTGCACATCATCCGCGCTGCTCACCTCGTATCTCTTTTTCGTCCTTACTTCCTCATTCTCATCCCCGTAGGTCATTGTCTCATCATAGCAACAATAGGTAATGGATTTTATATTGTAGACGCCGGTGGTAACGCCGTCGTCGTAGGACATTACCGTGACATTCTCCGTGTTCGTATAGCCCTTATACGCGAAGGTGCCGTCCAGAAGGTTCTGCGCGTTGAACTGCGTCGTGTCCGCGATTCTGTCAATCTCCGCCAGAAGCTGGTCAATCTCCTTCTGAATCTGCGCTCTGTCGGAGTTTGCATTGGTGCCGTTCGCCGACTGAATCGCCAGCTCGTTCATTCTCTGCAAAATATCATGGATTTCCGCCATCGCGCCGTCTGCCGTATTTACCACGGATACACCGTCGTTAGCGTTCTGGTTCGCGCGCTGCATACTCCGAATCTGCGCGTTCAGCTTCCGCGAGATGGCAAGCCCCGCAGCGTCATCAGAACCCTTGTTGATCTTTAAGCCGCTTGAGAGCCGCTGAATGGATTTTGTCATCCGCATATCGTTATTGTTGGCGGCATTCTTTGCCACGATTGACGAAATATTGTAATTGATTCTCATTGAAATCTCCTTCCGTTTATAAGCCTTTTAATGCCTTTATGAACGCCTTCGCCGTCTGATAAAGCTCAGTGGTTGAGAGCGCCTCCCCGTTGCCTGCGCTGCCGTCTCTGTCCTGTCCGAACCTGCGCAAATCAACGTCCTTTGACTGTACCATGCTCACGATAATCTGTCTGTCGCCGTCCCGGGACAGCTCCTCGCGCATTGCGCGATCTACCTGTTCTAGCTCATATTTCTCCTGCCGATTCTCGTAGACCACCATTCCGGAAATAGAATCCCTGCGCACCTCAAATTCCGCCGCTACCTTTCCGAGCGTCTCCGTGTCAAGCGTAACCGCCACTTTTCCAGCCTTCGCAGCGTTGTGGTATATCTTGAGGTTTACAGAGGTCACTTCCCCCTTGATATTCATGGGAATCTCGTAATTCTCTTCCCATGCCAGGTTCCCTGCCAGCGCAAGTCCCTTGTAAAGCGCCTGCGCCGCCTTTACGTCTATCGGGGAAACGCCCTGCCGATATGTCATCTGCTCCACGGCTCTGTTCGCCGCCTCGACCAGCTCCCGGTAGCTGCGCCCCGCACTCTCCGCATCGGTGAGGCTTTCTATGACATTGTCCGCGGCCTCCATAAGCGCCTCCTTCTCCGAAGCCGCCTCGTCCTCCTCATCGGCTTTTCCGGATGCACTGTCAAGCCTCCCTGCAAAAATCTGCCTGTAAAGAGCGCCTCGCTCCTCCGTCAGCAGGGATGCCGCCAAAATATTGTCCACACTCACCGTCTGTCCATAGTCCATCAGCGATTCGATAACCGCATCCTCCGCCCGCTGCGCCTCGCGCAGACTGTCCTGAAACGCCTTCAGGCTCTCCTCGCTCTGTTCCTGCCGCCGGATATCCTCCTCGGACAGCTCTGCGGCTCTTATCTCACCCGCAAAGCCCTCCGGCGTTGTCTCGGCGGTTATGCTTATATCTCTGAGCTTCTCCGGATCGGTTCTCTCGGCCAGCTCCTCGTTGATTTCTCCGGAAAGCCTCGCGTAATACTGCTGCCGGCTGTCCGCGTTCTCCGAGAAATCCTTCTGCCGCTCTTGGAAACCGCTCATAATCTGTTCATCAATCGCCGTGCCCTTGGAAATCAGCTCCTCGAGCGCGCCAAAGCCGTCGTCCACACGGATATCCATATTCTTATCCGCACGGGTTCGGATGGCGGAAAGAATATTTTTGAAGTTCATCTCCGCGCCCGCCGCGACAATGCTTCCGATGACCGCGCCGTCCGATTTTTCAATCTGGCGGAACATCCGATATATTCCGATATAGGCCTCCCGCTCGTCCTGCGTGATGCCGTTGCTCCTGTCGAGCTTTTGCAGGAATTTTGAAAAGCGCTCCGCGTCCGCGCCGAAATCTCTGTCCTGTTCATTCAAATATGCGTCCAGCTCCTCCATCGACATCTCCAGCGGATTTTTCTGTTCGCGTATCATCTGTAATGTCGTGGCCGGCGTCATTCTCCTGATAATGCCGCATACCTGGCTGTCGGCCTCCTTAACGGCATTGATGTTCTCCTCGTCAATCACCATGCTGTTATAGCCGAGGATTCGTATCGCGCGACGGTTCTCCTCGCTGGTCTCAATCCCCATATCCGTCAAAATATCGTCGATATTCCGGAACGCCTTGCCGATGCTGTCCCCCAAATCCTTGCGTGGCGCGGTCATCAATGTCTCGTAGGCATCCATGGCCTGCTTTGACTGCCCTTGATTCGGCCGGTTCTCCTGATACTGATCTTGAAGCGCTTCGCCTTCCCTATGAAGCTTTATCAGCGTATAGGCCTGACCGCTCGCGATCATCTTCCCAACCAAAGCCGCGGGCATTCCGCCGAGCTCCTTGGTCGTGGTGAGCGTCTCATCATAGAGCGCCGCCATGCGGTCGTTCTCCTCCACGCTGTCCCCGTGGAACAGCGCCGCCCGAAGCTGCTCCTCCGCAAGCCGCAGCGCGTCCACCAGCTTGGAAAGCTCTGTCGTGTCAATCGAAATGCCGTTTTTCAGCAGGTGGCGGTTTGCCTCCTCGCTCATCATCAGACGGATCTCCTCAAGCTGCCGTCTCGCCTCGATTTCCTTCAGGGATGCTTGGGAAGCCTCCGGCGCTTTCGCGGCGTCATCGCCCTGCGCTTCAATCTCACTCTGCGCGGCGGAAAGGCTTTTGATGTTCAGCTCCGTTCCCGCCTCTACCGTCGCATGTACCGCCTCGTCCGATATGGACTCCACGGTATCCATAAGCTCCTGTGCCTGCTCCGCAATCGACGTCTCTCCGGTCATCAGGGCCTGAACCGGCGCCTTGCCGTTTGCGATAGCCGTCACGCACCAATTGAGCAACTTTTCCTGCTCCGGCGGAAGCTCCAAGCTCCTCAAATCTGACAGGAGCGTCAGATTTCTGCCGGTCAGCTCTATCCCTGATTCGACAAGCCACTTGGCGTTCTCCATGGCGGCGGCCTTCGTCTCCTCGTCGCCGTCAAGTCCTGCCTGCCTTACGACAGCCTCCAACCGGCTCCTTATGTTGTCCCAGTTGATCTCCTCCGCCTTTTTGGAGAAATATTTTCCGTAATTGCCCGCGCCCTCGCTGTAATAGCCCTGCGCCTGCTTCATGTCGGCTGCGCTGGAAAACTGCGCCTTATATATATTCTCAATGGTGGGCGTTTTCCCGTTCGTTATCATATACTTTAAGGTGTCTTCCGACAGTTCCCCGATTTCCGATGCCTCCGCAACCGCATTGACAATCTGAGAAATGTTTTCCTTCGTGGCAGGGATATCTCCTCTTTGGAAAATCTCGGACAGCTCCTTCACAAGCGCATTCGCATCCACACGGCTGCCTGTAATCTCCTCTACCGTGTCCACGTCAATGTCGTCATTATAACCCGCGATTTCCACTCCCGCCTTGGCAAGCGTGACCTTAATCCTGTCAACGATACTGACATAGGTGTCTACATCCATGCTTCCGGGACGGAAGCCCTCCTCCTGCATCCTGCGCAAATCCTCTTCGGAGACGCAAGCAGACATCACAATCATAAAGTCCTTCTGAGTCTGAGGGTCCAAATTCCCCGCCTGCTGCATAATCTCTTCCGCGGTCCATCCGTGACCCTTGTATGCCTCGTTATCCGTAACTTTATCAGCGATGTCTAAAGAATATCCGCTGCCCTGCGCCTTCTGCGTCCGGACAGGCGGCTTATATACAGTTGATGTAGCGTTGTCAATATCTGCCAATCCGGCTGTGGAGAATGGTGTGTCTAAAGTAATATTGTTCATGCTTCTTCCCCATCTTTCATTTGTGGCATTTATCTTCCTGCTTTATATGTCGGACAGTTTCCGCCAAAACTTTAGATATACACGAATATTTCACCAAAAGTCCCTTGTCTGCCGCTGTCATATATAATAAAATTATAGTAATATCCACATTAAAGGGAGGAACACGCGATTGGATACACAGGTGGAATTGGCACAGAAGGTATTGGATGAGGTAAATCAGGTCATTCTGGGAAAGCCGCAGGAGATACAGGAGACTTTACTGGCATTTCTGGCAAACGGGCATATTTTAATTGAAGATATTCCAGGGGTCGGCAAGACGACGCTGGCTGCTGCTTTCTCCAAGGCGCTGGGGCTTGACAGCCGCAGAGTGCAGTTTACGCCGGATGTCATGCCCTCTGACCTGACCGGCTTTTCCGTCTATAACAGGGAGACGGAAGAATTTGTCTACCGTGAGGGAAGCGTTTTCTGCAATCTCCTGCTCGCGGACGAAATCAACCGCACCTCCCCGAAAACACAGTCGGCGTTATTGGAGGTCATGGAGGAGCGAAGGGTTTCGGTGGAGGGCGTTACCCGTGAGGTTCCGGCCCCGTTTCTGGTCATCGCCACGCAGAATCCCTTCGGCAGCGTCGGAACACAGCCCCTCCCGGAGGCACAGATGGATCGGTTTATGATTACGCTGACACTGGGGTATCCTGATTTTGAGAGCGAGCTTGCAATGGCAAAGACTGTTGATGGAACCAATCGCCTTGACAGCGTGCGTCCGGTTCTCCACACCGAACAGCTCTGCGCGATGCAGCAGGAAATCCATACCGTATTTATCAAGGACGATGTTTACCGCTATATTGTGGAATTGGTCACTGCGACAAGGGAACATCCCGGTTTGGAACGCGGCGCAAGCCCGAGGGCCACGATCGCCCTGATAAAAATGGCAAAAGCGCAGGCGTGGCTGGAGGGGCGCGATTACTGCACGCCCAACGATGTCCTTCGCCAGCTCCCGTATGTACTCTCCCACAGAATCATGCCCGCGTTGTCGGCCGGAACGGACCGCGGCATCAAGGCACGGATTATACAGGAAATTATTGATTCACGCTGTCGCAATTTTCTATAGAATACAAAACCGTCGCTCGACGTGGGGAATTAAAATGAAAAAACTACTCTTTTTTGTTCTTATCGCGGCGTCTTACTATATTGCCGGCATGTACCGGCAATTGCCACTAATGATATTCACCCTGATGGAATGGCTTTTGCTGCTCTCGCTGATTCTTCTCTCACGCTGCCTGCGGCAAAAGCTTACCCTGTCCGTCCCCGCGCAGAGCGACGAGGCCGAGAAGGGCTGCACGAAAAAATGCCTTATCCGTATCACACGCGCCGGAAAGCTTCCCTTGAAAAAGGTATGTATACAGATGAAGCTGTATGACGATACCGGCGCCCTTCTTGAGCGGAAGCGGGTCTGCGGGGCGCTAAACGCGCCCTCGGGAATGATGGAGCTGTCCTTTTGTCCCTCCCACTGCGGCATGATGCGCATACAGATATGTAAAATATCCGTTTACGACTATCTGTCCCTGTTTTCCGCCTCCAAGTCCATACCGTTAGAGCTTCCCGTTACCGTTCTCCCAAGGTCAAGGGCGCTGACGGTTTCTCCCTCTTTGGGGGAGGCCGCCGCAGACCGGCCGGAGGAGCTTCCCCTGCCGTCGGACAGAAAGCATTTCGGAAACGAGAGCAGGGATATCCGGCAGATACGGGAGTACCGCACGGGGGACATGCTCCGCTATGTACACTGGAATCAGAGCGCCAAAACGGGCAAGCTTTGGTTCAAGGAATTTGAGCCGGAGGACGAGCCCTTTTTCGAGCTGCTGCTGGACCTCATGCTCCCCGAGGATTGGCAGCGGGAAAGGCAGGATGGTTTCTATGAGCTGGCCGCGGCGCTCGTGCTCGGACTCCTGCAGAGCGGGCATCGCGTCCGTGTCTGCTGGTACTCCGGCAAAATCTCGGATTTTATTATTGTTCTGGTGACGGGTATTCCCGAGTACCGCGGCATGATGCGGCAATTATACCAATCGGGCTTTGTCGCGGAAACCAACGCGGTCCAAACCGCGTATGAAAACCGGCAGTCCCGCTCGGGCGGAAGGCTTTTAAAATGTAACCTGCGTTTGGAATGCTATGACGTCACCGGCCGTTATGGCGAAGAATTGAGGCATCAGTTTACTTATGAAAATTTGGAACAGGAGCTGTCAGGAAATTCTGCTTTTTCTCTGCGGTAATTACGGAATCCTCTGTTTTGGGGAGGCGCTGACGGGAATCCGCTGTCAGGAGGCGGTTCTCTGTCTGTGGCTGGCTGTATTTTCCTGCGGATTATGGTATTTTTACAAGAAAAACTGGCTTCGCGCGGCGGTGGCCGTGACGGCGGCGCTGCTGCTGATCTTTGCTGTCGCGGGAGGGCGTGTTCTGCGCGCACAGGCTTCGCATGTCCAAAGGGCTTTTATGGGCGAAGCGGGCTCCGCCGCGCAGGACGTAACGTGGTTCTTTCTGCTTGTAATGACGCTGATTGCGCTTCTTCTCTTTTTGTTGGAATTTGTTTATAAGCGGCATACCGTCTGCTGTCTGATAACCGTCCTTTTGCTCTTGGCAGGTCCGCTGTTTGGCATTGCCTCTGATTTTCGCGCTGTCCTTTTCCTCGCGCTGTTTCAGATTTCTCCCTTTATGCCGGTCGGAAAAAGGGCTTGCGCGCTCCTCACGGTAACCGCCTTTGCGCTTCTTTTCCTCCCCGTTTCCCTCCATCGGGAGCAGCTCTACTCCGCGGCTGCCCACGCGGAGCACTTTGTCCACAACACCATCAGTTGGGCGACCGGAAGAGCCGACGAGGCGGTTGCGGATGGCACTGTCGGCAGAGGAAATGACTATAAGACGGGAACGGTACAGCTTACGGTGGAGACCTATGTCGCTCCCTCCGAGCCTTTATATCTGCATGGCTTCAGCGGCAATCGGTATCTCGGCGGGCAATGGCAGCGCGCGGATGACACGGCGCTTCTTGAGCGCGCACTGGAAATCCTCGGATGGCATCAGAGAACCTACAACATCAGTTCCACGTACAGCGGCATGTACTATACGCTGAATTCCTTCCTCTCGGGAGACGGCATCCGCAACAGCAGAACCGTGAATGTAAAGCATGTGAGCCAACACTATAGAAATTATTTCGAGCCCTACGGCGGTCAATGGATTAACGGCACGCTCTACAGCACCTACGCCAACACGGGCTATGACTATCGCTATTATGAGCAATCGGACATGAAAATCGACTGGAATCGGGTGCCCGCCGCCTTTGAGCGTCAGGCGCAGTGGTACGGAAGCCTTCAGGATGCCTATATGGAAGCTGTCGGCGAAAACTGTCTTGAGGTTCCGAGAGAACGACTGCCGCGGCTGACGGAGCTCTGTGAGGCGCATCCGCTGGAGGATTTTGACGAGATTACCGCCTTCATCACCGCGACGTTACAGGGCAGAACCTCCTACACGCAGCTTCCGGGCAATGCGCCTGTCAACAAGGATATTGTGGAATATTTTCTGTTTGAGAGCGGCAAGGGATATTGTCAGCATTTCGCGTCAGCGGCAACGCTGATGTATCGTCTGTACGGCGTTCCGGCAAGATACGCCTCCGGCTATCTCGTAGCCCCCTCTGATTTTCAGTTGGAGACAGGGGTTTACAAGGCATATGTCACCGATGAGTCCGCCCACTCCTGGGTTGAAGTTTTCATAAAGGACTACGGCTGGGTTCCCATCGAGGTGACGCCCTCCTCCGACGCGGCGATTCATCCCTCCTATCCGGGGCTGGATATGGAGAACTGGGAGCGGCTTTTAAAAGAAGCCTCCCAATCCCTGCCGGCGGAAGCTCCGGTTCCCGACGCGGAGGAGGAGTCGCAGGAAATCGACGAGACTGCAATTTTATGGGACATCCCGTGGGAGGATCATGTACAAGAGCTGCGGATTGCCGCCGCGCTTCTTCTCTATACGCTTCTCCTGACACCGCTCCTTTTGGACTATCGGCGGCTGCGGCTGCTTGCCCGTCTCCAAGCCATGGATTGCAGACAGCATTTTCTTCGATTGATTCAGGCGCTTCACTATGCCGGAAAGCTCAGGGGGTATGACGGTACGGAGGAGGATTTCGGAGCGCAGTTGTCCGCATTGTTTCCTCAGACGGATTCTGATTTGATTTTCCGCATGCTTGCAATTGTCGAGAAGGCGGCTTACGGCAGACCCGGGGCTGTCTCCATGCCGGAGGAGGCTTTTGTAAAGGCGCTGTGCGGGGAGCTTTCCCTGCAGCTTTGTCAGGAGCTTGTATGGTACCGCAGGTGGATGCTCCGATATGGGAAGGGGCTAGATTGAAGCGCAGATAATTTGAAGCTATTGCTCCAACACTTTTTTTAAATCCATAATAAATTGTGTTTGTTGTTTCTTTAAAAAGGATTTTATAAATGGTTTCATAAAAAACTTTTTAACGGTTACATCTTCTGTAAAATCGATTTCCGTTTCGTCCTCTTTTGAAACAAAAATACCAATCCAATGTCCTTTCATGTTACTGTTTTCCATATCAAACTCCCATCGTTTATATGGTTCTGTAACCGTGACCGTAAACATCGTCGAATATCCCGCTTTCGTATATTCGATAAATTCTTTTTCATTTACTGTTTCTGTTTTACTCAAATCACTCCGCCATGTACTGTACTTGTCAACAGCTAAAACCGTTCCCCAGACTTTATGAATATCACTGCGAATCGTTGCCTTTATATTTGATGTTGCCATTTTTTGCTCCATTTCTGTATCGCTTAACTCCACAGTTACGAAAAAAGCGCTGAAGTGCCGGCCTTCACACAGAAGGCCGACGTTCAACGCATCACTTTGCAGGTCCTTCACCCAAATCCACAACTCTGCATCTTCAAAAAACAGATGCATATGACGCCCACGGAATACCGTAGAAAAGGAATCATTATTTAAAAGGTATAAATCACGGCCGTCAGCGGCGGCAGCGCAAAGCTGATATACTGATCTCTTTTATCGCAGAGCCCCTTCTTCGCCTTTAAGGTCTTCGGAATTTTATGTCCGTTCCCGCCGAACTTCTCATCATCGGAGCTGAGCGCCAGCTTATACTGCGTATTCATCGGCACGCCGACCTGGTATTCCGGATATTCCACCGGTGTCATGTTAATGACAAAGAGCATATGCTGTTTGCCGTCCTTTGTCCTCCTGACAAAGCTGTAAATGCTTCTGTCCTTGTCGTCCGCATTCATCCACTCAAAGCCAAGCCAATCGTTATCAATCTCATACAGGCAGGGACTCTTTCTGTAGAGCGTCAGCAGCTCGCTCATAAAATCATGCATTCCCTTATTCAGCGGATTCTGCAGCAGGAACCAGTCCAGCTCCCTCGCCTCGCTCCACTCGCGCTCCTGCGCAAATTCCTGTCCCATAAACAAGAGCTTCTTGCCCTCGTGGCCAAACATAAACGCATACAGCGCGCGGAGGTTCGCATACTTGTCAACCTCAAAGCCCGGCATCTTATTGACCATGGAGCACTTGAGATGCACTACCTCGTCATGGGAGAGCGGCAGGATGTAATTCTCGCTGCTGTTATAGCTCATGGCGAAGGTCAGCTTGTAGTGATTATCCTTTCTGAAATAAGGATCCAACTTCATATACTCGCAGAAATCGTGCATCCAGCCCATATTCCACTTAAAGCTGAAGCCCAATCCGTCGTCCTCGGGCTTTGCAGTCACCTTCGGCCATGCCGTGGACTCCTCCGCAATCATCATCACGCCGGAATCGGTGCCGCGAATCACGGAATTTAAGTGCTTAAAGAACTCAATCGCATCGAGGTTCTCATTGCCGCCGTACTTGTTCGCAACCCACTGCCCGTCCTGCTTACCGTAATCCAGATAAAGCATGGACGCCACCGCGTCAACCCGAAGCCCGTCGATATGGAACTCTCTGATCCAGAACAGAGCGTTCGCAATCAGGAAATTGCGCACCTCATTCTTGCTGTAGTTAAAAATCTTCGTGCCCCAGTCCGGATGCTCTCCCAGCCGCTTGTCGGGATGCTCATACAGACAGGTGCCGTCAAACTCACAGAGGCCGTGTGCATCCCTCGGGAAATGTGCCGGCACCCAGTCGAGGATAACACCAATGCCGTTTTTGTGGAACAAATCTATCAGATACCGGAAATCGTCCGGCGTGCCATAGCGGGAGGTCGGTGCATAATAGCCCGTCACCTGATAGCCCCATGATCCGTCAAACGGGAACTCCGCGATTCCCATCAGCTCCACATGCGTATACGGCATTTCCTTCAGATATTCCACCATCCTGTCCGCAAATTCGCGGTAATTGTAGAAGCCGTCCGCAGTGCCGTCGGGATGCTTCATCCAAGACCCGATATGGCACTCGTAAATTGCCATCGGCTCCTTGTTCATGTCCTTTTGGGCCCGCTCTGTCATCCACTTCTTATCCGTCCATTTAAAGTGGTTCAAATCATATACCTTGGAAGCCGTGCCCGGGCGCATCTCCGCGTAATTCGCATACGGGTCCGCCTTGTAAAGTCTGGTTCCGTTCTCCAGCACCAGCATATACTTGTACATCTGGCCTTCCTTGACGCCCTCGATAAACGCGGTGAAAATACCGCCCTCACCGATGCGCTCCATCGCGTTCGCGCCCTCGTCCCAGCCGTTAAACTCGCCTATCACATAGATCTCCTTGGCATTCGGCGCCCACACCGCAAAGAATACGCCGTCCTTCCCGTTTTTCTTACAGGGATGCGCACCCAGCTTCTTATAAATCTCATAATGTGTGCCCTGACCGAATACATACTGGTCCGCATCCGAAATAAAAATCGTTGTCTCCGTATCCATTCCATTACCCCCGTTTATCTCTTAATAGAATCCAGATGATAAAAAGCTTACATGAAATCTCTCTCTTTCAGGACAATCATATCCTCGCTGTCATACCGCTTCGAAAAAAGCACATCCACAAAATTCTTGATTCTGGACTTCTTCGACCGCCAGATTGCCTCGTCTATAATGTCCCTGACCTCGTCCTTCGTCACGACATGATTGCCGCTCTGAATATTGGATATTCTGGTGTAAAGCGCCAAGGTGCCAAGCTCGTCGATGGAATACTCCAATGCCAAGGCGTAATTCTTCGCGTAGGCCACCAGCGCATTGTTGTCCATCTCTATCAAGTCGATTCGGATGTTAAAGTAATCCGCTATCATGGCCTGTTTCTTCAAAAGCAGGGAAATCTCCTTCTTGGTATCTGTCAGAATAACAATAATCCCAAGCGTTTCCTGATTCAGAAGCGTCGTCATTTCATATAGCTTTTCCTCAGACATACCATTTGCCTTCTCTATAATAATAGCACCATTTCCCAATTTATAAAAGGTTTCTTTCAGGTTTTTTGTATTTAGTTTTTCGCCGGCAATTATCGCCATCTTCCCCGAGAAATTGGCATCCGTCTCACGGAACTCGCGAAGCAGGTTCTTCGCCAGACGCGCGGTGTCAAGTCCGGCCTCCCCAGTGATAATGATATTGCCCGTATACGCCGCCAGCGTCATTTTCTCCAACGCAAAGATAATCTGCTTTTTGATCTTCTTCGTCACGGCAAAATTCTCAAAGAGCTTCTGCTCCTCGGGAGAAAAGTCGCGCACCTCCTCGCGCTTTGCGCCCTTGGCTTCCTTGCTTGTGGTGGCTACAATCTTATCGGAAAGCGTGCTCAAATCCGCCGTGTTCATCTTGATTTCCTGCGTCTTTAAGGCGTCCTCCTTCGCCATCTCCGCAATCATCTCTTCGTCCTCAGGATCCAGACCCGCGGAAGCCTCCTCCTCGTCGCTCTCCTCAGCGTACAGCTCGTCGGCATCATCAAAGCCTCCCGCCGCCTCCGCCGCCTTTTTCAGCGCCGCCGTTATCTTTTCCTTGGGAAGCACGGCTGTCCTGCCGCCAAGCTCATCCTGTACCATCTGCTCGATTTCCGACATCGGCTCCGTGTAATCGTTCTCCTGCGCCGCAACGCTGTCCGTCTCATCCTCCGGCGCCTCGGCTTCCGCCGCATATGCCTCTTCATCCTCGGACTCCGCGGTATCGCTCTCGTCGTCCTCCGTCACATAGCGCTCTTCCTCGTCCGATTCGTCAGCCTCCCCGCTCTCTGCCGTATACGGTTCCTCCTCCGACTCGTCGGTATCATACTCCTCTTCCTCGTCGGACTCTGCTGTGTACTCCTCCTCATCCTCCGGCTGTGCGGAATCGCTCTCCTCATCCGATTCGCTCTCATATTCCACGTCGTAGCGTTCTTCGTCGTCCGTTATTTCGTCCTGCTCGAGATCCACCTCGAGGATTTCTTCCTCCTCCGGGGAATCGCCCGCCACCGCGCGCTCGGCCTTTTCCTCCTCCTGCGCAAGCTCTCCGAGGATTCCGCTCTTCAGGGAATTGTCAAACTGCGCCAAAATCTTCCCCGTCTGAGTCAATACCTGCTGCTTTATCTCCTCCTGATGCTTCTGCGCATTCTCCTGCTTCATGCGCTCCCACTCCGCCAATACGTCGTCCAGCTTCATCTGTCCCGTAATCGGCGTAAAAGGCTCCGCCTCCCCGGACAGAGACTGCATCGCCTCCTCGCGCTTCTCCGGGCTCTGTACGGCATCCGCGGTCTGCTCCGACGCTTCCGCGAGCGCCTCCGACTCTGTCTCATCCGTCATAAAACGCGCATCTCTTCCAGGCAGAAATACCTTCCTGATTGCGCCCGTATCCGGCTCGGGACTCTTTTCCGACACATTTGTCACCATCTCGGCAACCTTGCCGGCCGCGCTCCTCGCCACAGGCTTCTCCTCCGCGGACGCAGTCTCCGGCTCTGCGGCCTCCGGCGTCTCATATCCGCTCATGGAGTATACCTGTGTATGGAATTCCGCGGAAGCCTCCTGCTCTTCGGATTCCTGCGTTTCCGAATCAGGCCGTGTCTGCAAAGGAGACACGACCTCTTTCGCAGACACGGTCTCCTCCTCATCAGGGAACAGCTCCTTCATGCTCTCGGCAACCACCTTTTGCAGATTGATGGTGTTGTACTGACTCATATCAACGGCCGCCACCGCCTGCGGATAACCATACCCCTCGTTTGAATAGGCATCTCCGTATCCCTCATTTGAATAGCCTTCCCCGCCATAACCGTTGTCATACGCCTCGACCGGATAGCCGTTCTCATCATAGGTCTGATCCACATAAAATTCTCCCGTATAGGCATCTTCCGCATAACCTGTCTGCCCGTAGCCACCGTCTGCATAACCGGCATCCGAGTAGCCACCGTCCAAATGGCCGGCGTCTGAATAACCGGCGTCTGCATAACCGGCATCTGAATAACCGGCATCCGAATGTCCACTGCCGGAATAGCCGGCCTTCCTGCCGTCCGTCTGCGGGTAGGAGACGTCAAAATATTCCTCGTCAGCCCCCGCTTCATTATTATAATATGTATTCTCCGTGTAGCCACCGTCTGAATAGCCGGCGTCTGCATAGCCGGCGTCTGCATAACCGGCATCCGAAGCCCCGTCGAGATTATCATACTTCGCCTGCTGCACCTCTGTCAGCGGCGCGTGAAGCATCTTGAGCTCCATCGCCTTGCGCACATAGGGGCCGTCGCCAAACCACAGAATCATATCGTCGCATTCCTCGACGCATTTCGTGGCAAGCCCTACCCGGTGGTACAGGTAGGCGAGCTCGTAGGCCCACTCTTCCTGATAATCCCGCTTCTTCAATTCCTCCAGAAGCTCAATGCGCTCCTCAAGGCTCGCCTCCTGCGCCTCCAAAATGCGATAGCGCAGGGTAAAGACGCCATTGTCTCTCGGCGCCAGCTTTACAAACTGCTTGTAATACTCAATTGCCGCCACAACGTCGTCTAATTCAATCGACACCTCACACAGGGAATACACAACCGAACGGTTTGTGGGATAACGGTCATAGGCCAGCATCAAAAGCGCTCTGCTGTCCTCATTGCGTCTGTTCACTCTATATAATGCGGCTATTCTCAAAAGCATCGTGATACTCTTGACCCGTCTCCAGTCAATCGTATCCGCAATGTTCACGGCCTCCGCGTACTTCTCCACATCAATTAATCTTTCTATTTCCTCTGAACGAACCTTATATTCGTATTTATCCAACGCTTTTCACCTCTGTCAATCTACCCCTATATCTTGTATCCATTATTATTGACAGTTTAGCATACCGCCCCCCGTTGTGTCAATGTTGAGAGGGCATCTATTTCATATATTTTGTGTTTTTTGTCGAATCGGGACACTAAATATTTGAAATCTCTTCCGCACATCCGCCTTCGGCGCAAGCATATGGGAAAAGCAATATATAGATGCATAATTTCTCTTTCAAATTTCTTACAAAACCAGAAGAGACGGATAAACGGCAGCCCATTTGGCCGCCTCCTATCTTTGAGTTTGGCTTGCGACACCATTCTCATTATACGATAGGAGGCTTTATTATGCTATCCTCTGCTCTTCCGCTTACCAATTCTTCCCGCAGAGCGTCCGTTGCTCGTTCCCGTATTCCACACCCACAAACCGGCAATGGAAATAGCAATAAAAAACAACAAAAATTTATTTTTCCCGTTTTCCAAAAAAGCTTAATCCAAAACCGAAAACTTGATAATCCCCGCGACCTGATATATACTTTTCTTATATTATCTCTCATGTCTGCGCTATTTTACCGCGCATAACGAGTTTGTGGCAAACGCAGCGCGCAGACACAAATCTCGTGATTGAAAGTTTTAATTTTCAATCTTATACCTTTTTCAACAATATTCTTTTTCAAGATAAGGAGTATCAGCTATGTACCATGCAAAGAAAATAGGAATGCTTTTATGAAACATTGAATAAAATGATTATTGAAACTTTATGGAACTTTTTTCTGTTTCTTTGAAAAGTTCGTTTGTTCCTTGTTTACAAATTCATTATATAAGTTCGCATTTGCCAAAAAAATGGTGCATTTTTTAAAAAGGTGTCATTTTTTTAATTTACCGGAAATCGGGTAGGGGAGATGTTCCCCTACTCGCCGCGCCGCCAACGCGCCCTCTGCGTCGGCGTGTGCATCAAAAAAGGCTACCGTGTTTTGTTGCACGATAGCCCTTTTCGAGATATTACAAATCTATACCCAATATCTGCTTTGTATTATCTATATTTGCTATAAGAACCGGGTCGATATAATCCATATCTTTGTTTAATTTTCTATTATTCAACTCTCTTAACACATCTTCATAGTTATTAATCCAAAATGTTCCCCAATTTTGCCGTCTCTCCTTTAAGTACTGAAAGTCAAACAGGCTCATGATATCCATACCCAATAACGCCTTGTCTCCAATATCTTCCGAAAAAAATAATTTGATTTTATCCAATATAATGTCGCTTGTCAATCTGAAATTTTCTACAACATATCCATATAATTTTAACTCCGTTCCAGATGCATCATAGGCCACTCCGCGCATATCGCTTTTTAGTATCACATCCGCAAACCGTTCAATTTTCTTATATTTCAGCCCAAATAAATACTGTATATGCCGCTCCCGTATCTACTTTTGCCACTGTGCTCAGCCTTATGTTATCCAGTTTAAAACTTATGTTTGTGTAGTAGGCTTCTCTTCCAAAACTCTCATTCTTATACGGATTGCCAACTTTTCTCATCTCAGATTTTATCATCATAACTCCCCTTTTGCGTAGATTGTATCTATGCTGTTTGAATTCTCTGGTCTGTATTTGTACGCTCTGTATATCGATTCTCCAAATTCTTTTGCCGCTATATCATCATACTTATATCCTAATTCGTCACTGTCGTACCCCATTATTACATAGTATATATGTGCTAAGATAGAATTTACACCGCCGACGGGAAGTTTCTTATAACCTGTATCATCTGACGTGAGTAATACACAACTTTGCAGCTCCCACTGCAATTCGTTTGTGCTGATTTCCTTGTCTGTATTGAGCACTTTAAAAACCTCCGGCTCGATTTCCTCTACCTGCAGACCATACTTGTCAAATATTTCCTTTATATTTATAGCTGTTGCCATCATATATACCCTCCTCCCTTTTCTTTCATTATAATGTCTGTCATATCAAAAATCAAACTAAATATAAGGAACTGAATTTCTTTTCAGTTCCTTATATGAACAGTTCAGATACCTTCACTGTATCCTTATATCACTGACTTTCTTTATACTGTATATGGTTCGCCAATTCGCTATCCCATCGCTTGTCCCGACACACACATAGGTCGGCGCATCCTTCTCTGAGACGGCAGTGTAGCCCGTATACTGCATAATCACCGCCGTGGCCTGAGGAAGATCCGCCCTCCCAAAAAGAGAAAGCGCATCTCCGTTTCCAAGCGCTGCCGCCATCCGCGCGCCGGCCGATCCGCCCCCCGCGTTTATTACCGCAAATTTTTCGCCCTGATTCCCCCGAAAGAAAAACAAGCCGGTATCCTCCTTCGACGGGTCAGCCGCCCTTTCCTCCTCAGAATATATATCATAAAAAACCTGCTCCCCTGCCACCGCCTGGTCGTGCAGACTTTGTATGATTTCCACGGTCTTATCAGAATCTATATTATTATACCAGACATACACACCGCTGCTGCTGAGCTCCTCCAATGTCATATCCTCCGGCACGGAACGTTCTACCGGAAACAGGAGCCGCCCAAAATCCCCAAAATAAAAATCGCTTATCACATCCCCCACCGTGGAGGAACGCAGATAAATCTTCCCTGCACCATTCTGTCCCATGACAATCTCCTCCGTTTCCTGCTCCGATTCCGTATTTCCACAGGCAGAAATCCCAAAAGCGAGACAGCACAGCAGTACGGCAATAACTGTCATTCTGTGTTAAATTGGCATTATTTCTGAATTACAGGAATGCTCCATTGAACAAGTTTTAGCTTATGGACTTATTATTAAATGTAAGTTACACCCGCTACTCCCCATCCTCCGCAATCAATTCCACAATGCTGACCCGTGACAGCCTTGCAGAATAAATCCATGCGGACAGTGCAAACAAAACCGGTATCACAACTAACGGCATAACATTGCCCAATACACTGAATCCCGCCGTAAATTCCCCGATCCCAAAGCTCTTAAACACAGCCCCGATCAGAGGATCCGCCAGTATCTCTGACGCAACGGCTCCCAAGACCGCCCCGGCAAATACCACGATCAAAAAACGCAGGGCAAAAGAAATCCGAAGCTTCCCCGTATGCAGACCCAGGCTTTTATAAATCGCCATATCGCTCTTTTCCGACTGTAGCAGCTTGCCCGCCACCAACGCCACCGTGATTAGAATAACGACCGCCGTCACAACATACAGCAGAACGATCAGCGCGTGCATCACAAACACAATACCGCTGAGTCCGGACCAGCTGTTCGTGTGTACGTCAATACCTCTGTAATGCTCTTCCAGATAATCATATGCGTAATCCCGCATATTCCCATCTTCCAGGATGTAATGCCTGCACCAGATATATCCCGTGATGTCACCAATCTTCGCGTAACCTTCCAGGCTCATGCCGATATTGCTCCCCATGCCGTTGGCACACTGATAAATACCGGACACCTGATATTCCTGCATCCTGCCGCCAGCCGCCACTCTCACCGTATCCCCGATCTGCAGATCCAGTTCCCCAGCCACTGTATCCGTGATCAGAATGCTGTCCTCATCGCAGACAGTTCCGCCCAAAACATGGAACCATCCTGTATCATCCAGCACGTTTGCCGTATATTCCTGTCCGTTTACCGTCACGCTCTGCATGGCAAGTTCATACGTTTCTGTCACTGGCGAATACCAGTTGATGACCCGCTCGATCTCATCCATGGGAACCGTCTGGTTCAATGGCTGTACCCCAAGATCATGCGCCGCCACACTGAATGCGTTCATAAGCCCTTCGCCGTTGGGCCCCAGCCACGCTCCCATATGCCCGATCACAGAGAGAAAAACCGTAAGGATCACCGCAATCAGGCACAGTGAAATATATTTCTTCCGATCTGCCAGAACCTCTCTGTACGCAATATGGAAAAGCAGCCCGCTCCCGGAAAACCGGGAATGCACCCTCACCGTGCTTTTCGTCTCCCGCAGCGTCTGCATCGGCGCAATCTGCAGGATCTTTCCGGTCTGCCATAAAACACTCCCCCGTCAAAACTGCCATAAAAACCGCAAACACGGCCAAAAGCGGCAATACCGGCTGCTTTATCTCCACAAGCATACCTGTCGAAGTCACCATCCCCTGTGCGATAAGCCTTGCAGCCCTCCCACAAAAGACCGCTCCCAAAAGCAGTCCCAGCAGACCGCTTCCGTCGTACAAAGAGGCATACACGCTCCGCAGGATGTTTCCTGACAACCCAATCGTCCGCAGGATCGCCATATCGCCCTTTTCCTGCTCGATCACAAGCGTCAGGCTGTGCTTGATCATAATCAGGCAGATGATAAAGAGCACCACAGAAAAGATCATCAAAAATCCCGCCACAATATTCTGCAGTAAAAGCATATAGCTTAAAACAGAATCCTTCCGATAGGTAAACTCCGTATATCTGGCCACCTCCGTATGTTCCTGCAGTTGCTCATAAAACACCGCATCAGAAAGACCGCCTGCCTCATCCCTGGAAATATGGAGCATCGCGCCGTTCCTCCCCAGCACATCGATCGCCGCCGCATCCGCCATCATCTGCAGCACGGCTTCATAATCCGCGCGGCTTATGAGAAAGCTTTTCATATCGATCATGGAACTCCCCATGAACGCATCCTCAAAATATCCGGCCACCGTAAAAGCCTTCCTGCCATTTGTGCGGGACAGATTAAACTCGATCGTATCGCCGACGCGCACATCAAACATACTTTCCATCGCGGGAGAAACATAAATGCTCCCTTCCGGAATTTCCGCTATTTCTATGACCTTTCCATTTCGATCCGTAAAACGATAAGGAACCCTGTCATCATAAACAGTCAGCTGCCCTTCATTATCGGAATGGTGTCCGTTGACTTCATACCCGGCATAAACAATATCCTGTAGCATCACGCTTTCCACATCCGGTGCCTGTTCTATTTCCGCAAGCAGCCGTTCCGGCTGACCGCTCACCCACACCGTGAAATCGCCGAACCCGAGCCGGTCCATCTTCCGCTCCACATCCTCCGTTCCACTGACATACAGCGTTATCGCTGAAAAAAGGCACAAAGCGGAGATCGTGATCATCAAAAATAAGGCAAGTACCGAAAATTTCTGCCGTTTCCAGGCGGCCCGCAGCAGCATCTTATATTTGCTCATCCTACCACCCTAATCCTTCCAGCCATGCGCTCAGTTCTTTCTCCCGCTCGGCGTCTTTTCCCCTGTATTCCGTCAGGGTAAGCTCTGAGATCACCCTGCCATCCTCCAGATATAAAATACGGTTTCCCCGCAGCGCCGCCTCCCTATCATGCGTTACCAGAAGAATTGTCTGCCCCGCATCGTGAAGGCCGGTGAACAGATTCAAAACTTCCTTCGTATTGGCCTTATTCAAAGCGCCCGTTGGCTCATCCGTAAAATGTACCCTCTCCCCGCAATCCCTTGTAGATACTGGCTTTAACGGCATACAAAAGTGTGTATTGTGTTCCGTTCTTCTGTCAATTTTCCAAAAGAAAAAGCATGACCGCAGCCATACTCCGACATTTTTCTGTTTCTTCATTATATGTGTGTTTCTATCCTGCCCCGGAGATTCTGTGATCCCTGGCTTTCATTTATACAGGATATGTAATCAGATCTCTCTGCCAACGACCAACAGGCATACTTTTTTGTATGCTGGCTGTCAGCCTCTGCCCTTAAAGGCTATGTTACAGTTTTCGGAGCAGTTCCCTGTTCTTCCGCTCCAGCGCTTTTTTCAGCTTTTCATTTTCCAGCCGCAGGGTATCCATTTCCTGCTGCATTGCCCTGACCTGTTTCTGCAGCGACTGGATTTCATTGTTCATTGCCATGTCAAGTATGTTTTTCCTTGGATGGCTCACGCCGCCCTGCTGTTCCAGCACCTTGTCGAGCGTCTGGCGCACCGACTGGTTTTTGTAGAAAAAGCCCCTTGAAAGCCCTGTTTTCTCCATCAGCCTGGGGACTGTAACCTTTTCCCCCGCATCCATCAGTTCAAAGATGGCTTTCCTCGCCCTTTCGATCTTCTCATTGCTGGCTTTCCGATTGCATTCCAGCATCTTCTCGTATTTGCTCATATTCTTCCTCCCATCCGTCCAGATTCTGCAGGATGATCTCCGACAGCATATTTCTGACCGCCCGTGTTTCATCCGCCAGCGTCTGGTTGCTCATCTTCCTGTAATATTTTACATTCTGGACACTGCTGTGGCCAAGCAGCTTGGCTATGGTGAAATCATCCAGGTGCATCTCCGTCAGCTTTGCCCCGTAATAGTGCCGGTACATATGGCTTCCGAAACCGAACAGCCTGCCATTGTCATCCCGCAGGTTCTCCTTATGGATCATCTCCACTACCTTGTTCTGCAGCCGGTTATACGGCAGTGGGTTCTCCGGGTTCTTATCGTCTACAAAGATGAATGTGGTCGGTCCGTACCGTTCCTCCGTATATGCTATCGCCCTGCGGATCAGTTCCGCAAGGTCACTGCTCACTGGTTTTTCAAAGGTTTTTGTTTTCATCTGGCGTATCCTTATGATCGTTTCCCCGCCACTCTCATACAGGCAGTCCGTCTGGAGCGTCAATGTGTCGGAGATCCGTGTGCCGAGCATCTGGTGTATGACCATCGCCCTGGCAATCTGCTCATCCAGCTTCACGATCCCGGCGTTCAGCCTCTGCAGTTCGCTGTCGGAATATACCCTGAATTCCGACGGGCGGGCCGGCGGGATATCCCGGTTCAGGAACAGCATCTCCAGGTTGCCATAGTCGCACATCTTGCCGATGCTCTCCAGGATGGTCCTGAGCCTGTTCAGGTCTGCATGGAAACTCTTTGTTTCAATATCTTCTGTTTTCAGGTATGTCAGGTATTCCTCCAGCACCTCCCTGCTGATATCCCGGCAGGACTGTACCCCTTTCTGCCTCTCAGCCAGGTATTTTGACAGGCGGCGCATTGCCGTCATCTCTTTCTGTACACAGGCAATTGCCTCTTTCTGGAGGTTTAAGTATACCCCTTTTTTCAATTCCTCCCGTATCCCAGGCTGTGGTATCTTTGTAAAATTGATTGTCCTGTAATTCTTGATGGGGTTCGCATGGAACGGGATATCCAGCCGGTCAAGCTCCCATATGTCCTTTCCCGTTTCATCCTTTTGGGTATCGTCCTGCCTTGTAAACTCCAGTATCTGGATAAAATAATTGAGGAGCCTGCTGGTGCCTACGCTCACATTCCCATATACGCCATGCTTTTCAAATGTCAGCGGGATGCCTTCCGACAGCATCCATCCCTTAAACTGCCGCAGCCATGTTTCCTCATCCCGGTCGCAAAAACTTTCCACGCGCTTTGCCCGTTTATGCAGGAAACGGCATACTTTTTTATAAAACTGCCTTTCACCATAGACCGTCATCAATGATACGCTCCCTATCCTGTGCCTGATGAACGCTTCCAGTTCCTCCCGCATCTTCCCTGCAGGGGCATCATTCAGGTCATAGAGCGCGGCGACCGTCAGCATATCATCACTTAACAAGTGGGAGGCAAATCCGGCGCCCTGCCTGATAAAATCTACATTTACCGTGGAAAAAGAGGCATAACCGTCCTCCGGATAAGAGACCACGATCAGGGCATCACACCTATTCCAGTCAAAATTCCGCCCGAAATAATAGCCCCCCGCCGCATTCTCCACAGAGATCGTGCTGCACCCAAAAGCGCTGCCCTCAAAGGAAAGTCCTTCCGCACTGCCAGGCATCATGCCCATCAAATACTGTAACACCTCCTGGTCTGATGCCGCGCCGCCCTGATCTAAGAAAGCGCCAAAACCATCATCCCCCGCAAAACGGACAACTGAGAGCCCGGATTCCAATTCCGTGATCGCGTTGTCTGCCTCAATATACGCAATGGTTTCCGGCTGATCCTCCGCCTGCACTGCGCTTTCGCTTTCCTCCAATGCCGCCATACCTGTTCCGTCTGTCGCCGCGCCCGTTCCGGCTCCGACCGCGTTACGATCCCCGCAGCCTGCCAGAACTGCCATGGATAAGAAAATTCCAATCAACAACTTTCTTTTTTCATTATTCCACCACCCGAACCAGAATCACCAGACAATCCCAATCCTCCAACGGCTGATTATTGCGCACAGCATCCACAAGTCCTTCCGTACTCGTGAGCGTGCCAACCTTTGTATAATCCGCTTCTATCTGCGCATCCTGATAGAACAGGATAACCCTGTTCGGATAGGAATAGTAAAGCTCTCCTGCTTTTTCTTCCGTATAATGCTGCGCATCATCCGGAATCTCATAGCGGCTGGGAATGTCATAAAACTGCAGGACATCTTCATTCTCATAGTTTTCATAAGTATAAATGGGCAGATTATATTCCCCTCGCGCTGCATAATCTGCAAGTGTTGATGCCGTGTCATTTTCCTCAAGCACTACATTATAAATCGGGCCATTATAGCCAAACTGCATGGTCATACCCGGCATACCATCCCTGCTTTCCGTTGCGGAATCAGGCGCTGCGGAGTTTGATGCTACGGCGGCAACGCTCTCCTGCGCATCCGTTTCTGATGACACGTCCGAACTACTGCTGCCCTCGATCACTTCCCTGGGCGGCTCAGCGGGAGCCTCCGCCCGGTTTCCGCATCCGGATAATAAACCGATTGTCAATAAATTACATACCACGAGTGCTGCGATCATTTTTCTTTTCATCTGATTCATCCTCCATTTGTCTGTTTTTTAGGAACTGTATACAGTTCCTTATGTACTTTCCTTATGGTAATTGTATTGTAACAAGAACTTACCTCCGTCAGAAGTCTCATTTCGTTCACGAGTTTTAACCCATAGGTATATACCTTGATATTTCACTGATCCGCTTCTCTGGGCGGATCCGCCCGCAGCCACGCTCCTGTTTCATCGTGCAAGTGGGATGCAAACAGACTCTTTCCTTCATCCAATCGTTGGATTTCCGCCATTTCTTTTTCATTTAATGCGAAATCAAACACATTGAAATTTTCTTCCTGCTTTGATATCTGATATACACCGTATCCAAGAACCGGCATTTTGACTCCGTTATTTAATGTTACATATTCCATTACCACATTCTCCTCGTTTTTCTTAATTTTTCTTGCACCATCATTTTATTTGTGCTATAATCCGATTGTATCTACCGATAGTAACTATCGGTCAAGGGATTTTTCCCAAAAAAGTTTGAATTTTGTGTGAACAGGGAGGTATTTCCAATGTATACGATGATGCAGGTCTGCGAAGAGACGAATATGACCTATCAAGCCCTTAAATACTATTGTAATGAAGGCCTCATTCCCAATGTGAAACGCGACAGCAACAACCGCCGCATTTTCAACGAACGAACTGTAAAATGGATTAAGGATCTTGTCTGCCTGAAAAAGTGCGGTATGAGCATTCAGGAGATGAAAGAGTATCTTGATCTGTGCCTGCAGGGGGAATCGACCATTCCGAAACGCAAAGAACTCCTCGCTATAAAGCAGGAGTCCTTGCGCGCTTCCATCAAAGAACTGGAAGAAAGTGTAGCATACATTGATTGGAAACAGGGATTTTACGATGAGGTGCTCGCCGGTAAACGTCCCTATATCAGCAATCTGATCCGAATCGATGAATAGGGGAAGCTTTTAAAACTTCCCCAGGGTTTGGTTTCGCATAGGCGTGAAACTCTCTCAAAGATAATCCCTTACTCCTTCCACAGCCAGGTCAGCCCATTATACATATACTGCATAGCGGCCTCCCCGTTATGTGAATTTCCTTCCTGCACCCGGTACGCCAGATTGCCGTCCGCTTCATTATCCGCCTCGATGAAGATACCGCCCGGCGCGTCCAGCATCGCCTGAATCTGCCGGGTAAACGCGGAATAGTCAAAATCCTCCGTACCCGACATGGCATAGATAAAAAAGTCTTCCGGGCTGTATCCTGAATTTATCACGATGCTTTCCATATACTCTCCATCCGATGTCAGATCCCCGCTGGACGGGAAGAAATAGCGGAAATAATCCAGACAGTACTCAAACGTATGCCAGGTAGTGACAGAACCCATGGAAAATCCAGCAAAAGCGCGGTGATCGCGGGAATCCGCCAATGCCTGTGCAGACGTTCCCTCCGCATAAGTGCTGTACTTCCCTTCCACAGCCGGGATCAGGTCATTTACCAGCTCGTTGTGATAATTATCCGTCAGTCTGAGCGCAAGACCATAGTTATCACTGTCATTGGGATTTTCATTATTATAAGTAGGACAGACGATTATCAAAGGCTCTATTTCGCCATTCTGTATCGCATGATCGACAATATTCTTAAACACACTGGGATTATCCGGGGTACCCAGATACATCGTCTCATTCGACCATCCGCCATGCATTAAATAAAATACATTATACGGTGTTTCCTCAGAATATCCGTAAGGCAGATATACATAAGCCGTCTTGGTCAGCAGTTTTGTCTTTTCTTCATAGGTAAAGGACTCATATGTCGTATAGTCCAACTGCTCCAACGTCCCCTGCTCTGACGCCGGGGAACCATACCCTGCCGGGATCTGCAACGGCAGTTCCGGAATACGGGATAAATTTTCCTCTGTATCGTGCGCCATTTCCCCTGTCATTGCAGCGTCCGCTTCTGATCCCTGTCCGGTATCGGCTGTATCCTGTATTTGCGTCTGCGGACTCCCCATTTCTGCCGGAACTGTATCCGTTTCCCTGCCGCATGCGCTAAGTACCGCAGCCGGAACAAATGCCATAAGCCATATAATCCCTTTCCTCATCCTGTTTCTCCTCTCAATATCTGTACCGAGGCGTCCGTTTCATCAGCTTACCAGTTCTTCTTTTCCCTGCTGCTGTCGTGCTTTGTCTTTCTCTCCTCCACCATCTTCACGAACCACTCCACCATGTTGGGGTCATAGTGGGAGAAGAAAGCGCTGGTCTTAGTGTCCAGTGCCGCGATCACCGCCATATCTTCCTCTGTCAGCGTGAAATCAAACACATCTATATTCTGGATCATTCTTTCCTTATGGGTGGACTTGGGCAGTACGATCACCCCTCTCTGGATGTTCCAGCGCAGCATCACCTGTGCAGTGGTCTTGCCGTACTTTTCGCCAATGCCCTTTAACACTTTATTGTCAAACAGTCCTCCGCGGCCTTCTCCGAAAGGCGCCCATGCCTCGTGCGCCACTTTATATTTCTTCATCCATGTGTTGTCTTCCACACGCTGGTTCAGGACATGGGTCTCGATCTGGTTGACCATGGGCGGGATCTTTGTAAAGGATACGAGGTCTACCAGCCTGTCGGGATAAAAATTGGAAACGCCGATGGCCTTCAGCATCCCTTCCTCATACAGATCCTCCAACGCCCTGTATGCACCATAATAATCATTGAACGGTTGGTGGAGCAACATCAGATCTGCTTGTGTCAAGTAAGGAATAAAAAAAATTTCATTTTTTTTGCAAGCCACAGGCAAATTTGCCTATGGCTCATATTTTACCATTACTTCCCGTAAATT
>JAMPFV010000011.1 GCA_023664265.1 Roseburia sp. | reverse complement strand
TCCCGAGCGCAGGATAATATTCTGATTCCGTGAGGGCAGACTGCACAAATATTGCAGGTGCGATGCTCTGTGCAGTCTGCGGGAGACGGACGGGTACTGTTGTTATCCGGACGGCGGAGGTATGGGAAAGGGAGAACCGTATAACGGAGTGGGGCGATGATGTGTGGACAACCATACGAAGATGTGCAAATTTTGAGAAATAAAAGAATCCATAGAAAGTCTCAGAAGGTATATAGATAAAATCAATTGAAAAGAAAGTAGGATGCGATTTTCCGATAGATGCCCTCTAGTCTTACGAAAGAGGGTGATGCCCTATGAGTATAATGGAAGTTCTTACATTATTACTTGTGTTGTTTGCGGCTCTGTCTTACATAGACAATCATAGAAAGAAATAAGCATCCTCAACCGCCCAAAGTTTAGGATGCTTATTCTTATAAGTTAATTTTAATACTGAGGGCAATTGGAGATTTCAATTCCGATCACTTCTAAGTAGATTATACATGAGAGCCGCTTGATTTTCAAGTGGCTCTTTGAATGAATTTGCTTTTTGCCTGCTATCTCCAAAACTTCCGGTATATCTTCTATAATATTCCAACAGTAAAATGTAAACTATGCGCTTTTTTGCGTCCAAAAGGAGGAATAATGAGCAAATCCAACTTCTGATAAGAGTACCCAAAGCGCAGATATTTTTTGTTTAAGGTTGAAATAAACGGGAGGAAAAAACGCATTGAGCCACTTCGGCTAAGTGCGGAGCTGATGTTCATTCATTGAGAAAAAAGGCAGTTGCGAGTAAAAGAATGCGCGTAAGGTCAGAAAAATCAGGCGGGGGTGGAACGATAGTTGTCGATTTTGAAAAGCAGTGACATAAAATATTCCCATCGACCGCAAAGCAGCCCTCCGCCCCGGCTCCGGCAGTTTACGCACTGCCGGAGCCGGGGCTTTGGACTCTTTTGCACTGTGAAACGATCAGGCCTTACTTGGTGAATGCGACAATATCATTCGGTTCACAGTTCAGAATTGTGCAGAGCTTTTCCATCGTCAAAACCGTAATGTTCTGATTGGTTCTCAAGCGGTACAGGGTTTTGTTGTTGATTCCCTGCTGCAGAAGCCGGTACTGTGAGACATTCTTGCGCTTCATCGTTTCCCATAAAGGAGCATAGTTATGCATTGTAATCACCTCCTTGCCTATAGTATGAAGACTATTATAAGGGATTCCGCAGATTATGGGAAAAGAGCAGAAGGCTGTGCGTTGTGGAGAGCGGATGCATAACGGTGGCTTTGCGGATTGTGTCCGTCTATAGAGCGGAGATATGGCTGCACAGTAAAATATTACCGGAGAAGCGCCTCAGCACTTCTCCGGCTCCGGATAGTCAACGCCGAAGGTATCCACGGTGACGCTCTTCATCACCTGATCCTCGAGCGGTCTGTCGCCGTAATCCGTCTGCGTTTCCGCAATCTTATTGACGATATCCTGTCCCTCGATAACCTTTCCAAACGCCGCGTAAGCGCCGTCGAGGTGTGGGCTTGTCTTGTGCATGATGAAGAACTGGCTGCCCGCGGAGTCCGGCATCATGCTTCTGGCCATGGACAGAACGCCCTCCGTGTGTTTCAGGTTATTCTCGAAGCCGTTCTGCGCGAACTCGCCCCTGATGGAATAGCCCGGGCCGCCCATTCCGTTCCCTTCGGGACAGCCGCCCTGAATCATAAAGCCGTTGATGACCCGGTGGAAGATCAATCCGTTGTAGAAGCCGCTTTTTACAAGGCTGATAAAATTGTTGACGGTGTTGGGTGCGATTTCCGGATAAAGCTCCGCCTTCATGGTGTCGCCGTTTTTCATTTCAAATGTGACAATCGGATTTTGTGCCATAATTAAAAAATCTCCTTTTCATTATTTAAAAATATTGGTAATATTAAAATATAGTATATCCTTTATTTGGAAATAGCACAAGAAGAAACGAGACAAATCTGAACTACAGAAGATGCCGGAGCAGGAAGTCATAAAAGGAGATTTGTATGGACATAAGGATTACAGATAAGCCGTCCGAAGCGGAATACTATGCGGCGCAGCACATTCCGTATATTGTGCATCTGCATGAGGGGAACTGGGAAGAGCGTTTTCCGAGCGGAGCCTTTTGCGTGGAGCGGCTTGAGGATATTACTGCGGATTACCGCGACAGGGTCTGGCGGCGCGCGCACGGACTGCCGTGGAAAATCTGCGAGACGCAGCGGCTGACGATACGGGAGATTACCGTGGAGGATGTGCCGCGGCTTTATGAGCTGTACGCTGACAGCTCCGTGACGCGGTACATGGAGCCGCTTTTTGAGGATATCGACCGGGAGACGGAGTATACGAGGGAGTATATCCGCAATATATACGGCTTCTATGGCTATGGGATGTGGGTCATTGTCCTGAAGGCGATTCAGAAGGTTATCGGGCGCGTCGGCTTTGAGCTGAAAGAGGATTTCGAGGGCTTGGAGCTGGGCTTCATGCTGGGAAAGAGCTTTCAGCACAAGGGTTATGCGTATGAGGCGTGCCGTGCGGCGATAAAATACGGTGTGGAGGCGTTGGGGATATACGATTACCGCGCTCTCGTGGCGGAGGACAACAGTCCCTCGAGACGGCTGTGCGAGCGGCTCGGTTTCCGGCAGACGGGACGGGTGCGGGCGGAGGGGGCGGATCCCTCCGGGAGCAGTGTGCCGCGGGAATATCTGGAATACCGCAGCTTCGTGGAATTTTAGGGCAACGCTGATGAAAGCGTTTTTCCGGAAATTAAAAAAAGTATTTGACAAGTGAAATGTCAGGTGCTATGATAAGTGACGTAAAGCGAAGGCGCTATGGGGAATCCCCGTAGTGCCTTTTTTTGCGTTTATATGCTGCAATGAGGAGGAAAAAGTTATGACGGAAGAAATTTTGAGTGTTGTCAACGGAGAAGTGTTTGGCGTGTGGTTCTTGATCGGCGCCGCGCTGGTATTCTGGATGCAGGCCGGATTTGCCATGGTGGAGGCCGGCTTTACCAGAGCCAAGAATACGGGAAACATCATAATGAAGAATTTGATGGATTTCTGTATCGGTACCTGTACCTTTATTTTGATCGGCTTCAGCCTGCTGCTTGGGGAGGATCTGTTGGGCTTTATCGGAAAGCCGGGCTTTGACATTTTCACAAGCTACGCGGATTTTGACTGGTCGAATTTCGTGTTTAACCTGGTATTCTGCGCGACGACGGCGACCATCGTTTCCGGCGCCATGGCAGAGCGGACGAAGTTCCTCTCGTACTGTGTGTATTCGGGTGTGATTTCGGCGTTAATCTATCCGATAGAGGCGCACTGGATTTGGGGCGGCGGCTGGCTGGCGCAGATGGGCTTCCATGATTTCGCGGGCTCCTGCGCGATACATATGGTCGGCGGGATCTCCGCGCTGATTGGCGCGAAGCTGCTCGGGCCGCGTATCGGCAAATTTACGAGAGACAAGGCGGGAAAAATCACAAAGGTAAACGCCTTTCCCGGGCATAATCTGACGGTCGGCGCGCTCGGCGTGTTTATCCTGTGGCTTGGCTGGTATGGCTTTAACGGTGCGGCCTGCACGAGTGTGGAGCAGTTGGGCTCTGTGTTCGTGACGACGACGATTGCGCCCGCGATTGCGACGGTGGTGTGCATGGTCTTTACCTGGATCAAATACGGAAAGCCGGATATTTCGATGTGTCTGAACGCGTCCCTTGCGGGGCTGGTAGCGATCACGGCGCCCTGCGATGTCACCGACGCCTTTGGCGCGATCATTATCGGTGCGGTTGCAGGTCTGCTGGTAGTGTTCGGCGTATGGCTTCTCGATTATAAGCTGCGCATCGACGACCCCGTCGGCGCGGTCGCGGTTCACTGCATGAACGGTATCTGGGGTACGATAGCGGTCGGTCTTTTCGCGACGACGTCCGCACCCGGGAACGATACATACACCGGACTGTTTTATGGCGGCGGCCTTGGGCTGCTGGGGACACAGCTCATCGGAATGGTGGCGGTTATCGCGTGGACGGCTGTGACAATCACGCTGGTATTTCTGGCTATCAAGGCAATCTTCGGGCTTCGTGTTTCCGAGGAGGAGGAGATTATCGGCCTTGACGCGACGGAGCATGGGCTTCCCTCCGCTTACGCCGGATTTAGCATGATGGATATTTCAAACACCATGATTATGGAAGAGAACGAAAATACGCAGCTTGGCACGGACGAGTATGACAAGGCGTCCGAGGCGCAGAAGAACGCGGCGGTCAAGGTTGCGCAGGCACCGATTGCGGCGGCCTCGGGAATTTACAAGGTGGTTATCATCGCGAAGCTCTCCCGGTATGATGTGCTGCGCAAGGCCATGAACGACATCGGCGTGACGGGAATGACCGTGACGCAGGTGATGGGCTGCGGCATCCAGAAGGGCGCGGGCGAGAAGTACCGCGGCGCGGAGGTTGACGCGACCTTGCTGCCCAAGGTGAAGGTTGAGGTCGTGGTGGCAAGCATTCCGGTAGACAAGGTGATCGAGACCGCGAAGCGGGTGCTGTACACGGGCCATATCGGCGACGGCAAGATTTTCGTATACAATGTGGATAAGGTCGTGAAAATAAGAACCGGTGAGGAGGATGGATTTGCGCTCGCCGATGTTGAGTAGCTCTCCCTGATTATTATTTATAAATAGAAGACAACGCCCTGCAATGCTGAATATGTTGCGGGGCGTTGCCTTATTTTTTATTCTATAGGATTAGGGTGTCAAAAGGTACTGTTTTATTTTCGACGAGGCAGATTGCACAAAAATTGCTAAGCTGCACTTGCGAAGGCGAATGAGATTTTCTTAATATTCCGTCAGCGTGAATCATTGAAGTAAAAGCTCCTGCTCGCGCAGCAGAGCGTTCACGGCCGTTTTATAATCCGCAAAGCTGTTGGCTTTGCGGATTTTTTTCAGATACTTTTCGGGATTGGTGAAGCTTTGGCTCAGATAGGTCCACAAATCCTTCATTTTGTATAACACAGGCGTCTCGCCGGACATCGCCTCCGCATAGCGCGCAAAAATCTCATCGTGGAAAGCCTTTATGACGCTTTTGTCATAAATGGCGCCCGAATCCTGCCGCAGTCTGCTGACAAGGTACGGGTCCTTGAGAATCCCGCGCTCCAGCATAACGCGGGAAATATCGGGAAATTCTGACGCAAGCGTCATAAAATCGTCGGGCGAGTGAATGTCGCCGTTGTAGCAGAGCGGTATCTGCTGCAACCTGTCCTGCGCTTTTCGGTATGCGCCTTTGTGCGGCGTTCCCCCGTACTGCTCCTGTTGGAGGCGCGGGTGGATGATCAGCTCCTCAATCGGATATTTTTGATAGATGGCAAGGAGCCTGTCCCACTCCTCCTCGGAGGAGACGCCGATACGGGTCTTGATGGAGATTTTGAGCGGCGATTTCTCAAATATGTCATACAGAAATTCGTCGAGCTGCTCCGGCACGCCGAGAAAGCCGGCGCCGCGCTTTCTTGCGGTCACGGTTCCCGAGGGACAGCCGAGATTCAGATTGACGGTTCGGTATCCGAAGGCGGTAATCTGCTCCGCAATCTGTAGAAACTCCTCCGCGCGGTTGGTGAGTATCTGCGGCACGACAAGCAGGCCCTCGTTGTGCTCGGGCAGGATTTCGCTGCGCTCGCGGCTGTTCATTTTCCTGCTTGCGATAAACGGCGTGAAATACTTGTCAATCCCGCCGAAATAGCGGTTGTAGGCGCTGCGGTAGATATAGGTGGTGATGCCCTCCATCGGGGCGAGGTAACAGGTGATCATCGGGGTTCTCACTTTCGGTCTGTATTTTAGAAAAACGCTCTCATCAGCGTTTTCCTAAGTGTAACACAGGTCGGGAAAGGGGGCAATGGTATTTGAGCGAACGTGGAATTGTGATGGCAATATCACCGCGATTGTGATAACATAATAGTACAACAAACTTTAATCTGATTTTAATCTTTCTCCCATTTTCGTTTAATATTGGCGCGGTAGGATATAGCTGTAAACAAGATAACGGGCCAACAGAAATCGAGATTTGGGCTTGTACCTAAATTCGAGCTTGGAAGAAATGGAGGATTCAGAGGATGGATAACTTTGAAAAGGTTGAAAAATTGAGGGAAAGGGCAAACGTCTCTTACGAGGAGGCAAAGCAGGCGTTGGAGAACAGCAATTGGGATATTCTCGACGCGATGATCTGGCTGGAGCAGAACGGGAAAGCTAAGGGCCCCGAGCGGGAGAGCTACACGACGCAGAGCGAGCAGTGCGTAATCAGTGCGGCGCCACGGCAGGAGCAGGAGAACAGGGCAGGCTTTGGCGATTTGTTGAGACGCTTCGGGAAATGGTGCGTGCGCTGGATTGAGAAGGGCAACAGAAACAGCTTCTGTGTGGAGCGGCAGGGCAGGGAGATTTTCAGAGTGCCGATAACGCTGTTGGTGGTACTGCTGTTCTTCGCCTTCTGGGTAGTGCTCCCGCTGATGGTGATAGGCCTGTTCTTCAACATGCAGTATCACTTCGCGGGGCCGGATATCCGAAGCGTGGACCTTGATATCAACAAGGCGATGGACGGCGCGGCTTCCGCGGCGGAGAACATCAAGAACGAGTTTAACAACGCGGTCAACAAGGACTGATAAGAGAGAAAGGCGCAGTCAATAAGGACTGGCAGAGAAAGGCGTGTGCGGCATGGCGACGACGATTCTTGTGGTGGAGGATGAAGAGAAAATAGGGCGGTTCCTGGAGCTGGAGCTGATGCATGAGGGCTATCAGGTGATGAAGGCTGTAAACGGCAGGGAGGGGCTGGAGAAGGCCGAGAGCGGACAGGCCGATCTGATGGTGCTGGACGTGATGCTGCCGGAGCTGAACGGCTTTGAGGTGCTGCGCAGGCTCCGAAAAAGCTCCGACATGCCCGTGATTATGCTGACAGCGAGGGACGAGGTGATGGATAAGGTGGCGGGGCTTGACGGCGGGGCGGACGACTATATGACCAAGCCCTTTGCCATCGAGGAGCTGCTTGCCCGCATCCGCCTTGCGCTGAAAAAGCGTGCGGGTGCCGCCGTGGGAGACAAGAATCTTCTGACCTGCGGGGCGCTCGCGCTGGATGCCGCGCGCTATGAGGTGCGTTATGACGGCAGGCTTGTCGAGCTGACGCATAGGGAGTTTGAGCTGCTGCGCGTCCTGCTGGAAAATAAAAATATCGTGATTTCGAGGGACACGCTGCTCGAGAAGGTGTGCGGATATGACTATATGGGCGAGACCAACATTATCGACGTGTATGTGCGGTATCTGCGCAGCAAGCTGGATGATGTCTACGGGGTCAGGCTGATACAGACGGTGCGCGGCGTGGGATATTGTATAAAGGATGAGCAGTGATGGGGAAGAAATCAGAGAATGACAAAACGGCGTCCGTGAAGGTGACCTCGATCGCATGGAAAATCAATTTACAAAATATATGGCTGAGAGTGACGTCCTATTTGTTTCTCGATTTTTTTGTCTGTCTCGTGCTGGCGGTGGTGTTTCTCTACGGGATGGATATCCAGCTTGCGGGTGCCTTCTCGATGCGTTATGACAGAAGTGTCATATGGGGAGAGACCTTGAGGGATGCAGTCTACAGGGTTGAGACAGGCGAAGGGAAGATGTTTTACACGGTCGCCATCGGACAATGGCTTTATTGGCTCCGCTGGGCGGCGCTGTGTGTCGGTGCCGTGCAGATGATACAGGTGCTCGACGAGACCGTGCATGGGACGGCGCAGGTCAGGAAGCACCTGAAGCCCTTGAACGAGATTGCGGCGCAGGCACAGGCTTTGAGTGAGCAGGCGTTTGACGAGGCGAAGTACCACAGCCTCGAGGACGCGATATCGAATTTCAGGGTGGAGACGCTGGACGCGGGGATCCACATGCATGACAAGGATTTGCTGGGGATTGAGACGGCGCTGAACGGTCTGCTGGAGCGGATACGGGCCTCCTATAAGCAGCAGACGCAGTTTGTGTCGGACGCCTCACACGAGCTGCGGACGCCGATTGCGGTGATTCAGGGCTATGTGAATCTGCTGGACCGCTGGGGAAAGGAGGACGAGGCGATTCTGACCGAGTCCATAGAGGCGATCAAGAATGAGGCAAATCATATGCAGAAGCTTGTCGAGCAGCTTTTGTTTCTGGCGCGGGGAGACGCCAACAGGCAGAGCCTTGACAAGAAACGGCTCTGCCTGAATGACATGATGAAGGAGGTCTGTGAGGAGTCCCTGATGATAGACGAAAAGCATCATTATAAATATGAAGAGACAGGCCGCGTCTATGTAATCGGGGACTGTGACATGCTCAAGCAGTCGGCGCGGATTCTGATTGACAATGCCGCGAAGTACACCGAGGAGGGAGAGGAAATCGTGATTCGGGCGGGGGAGTGGAAGGACGGCTCGCCCTTTTACGGCATTCAGGACAACGGAATCGGCATGGCGTCGCAGGACGTCGCGCATATGTTTGACCGCTTTTACCGCGCGGACGCGGTCCGCAACAGTAAGACCGGCGGCACGGGGCTGGGGCTTTCCATCGCGAAATGGATCATCGACCGCCATCAGGGGTACTGCGATATTGTCAGCCGCGAGGGGCTGGGCACGCGCTTCAGCGTGATTTTTCCCAAGCCGGCGGAAGACGCCATGTAGTTATTCACAGCTTATAATATGACGTCAATGTCATATTTTGTGAGCCAGTAATTGACTTGGAGCAGATAGGCCAGAAGCTGCGGCCCTGCCATCAACTGTCCGTAGAAGGGCCTGCCGTAATCGGTGGGGCATTGCAGGAAGGCCGCAACCTTCTCCGAATCAATCAGCATTCCGAGCGGTGCGCGTTTGTCCGCCAGCACGTTCAAAAGCGCGCGCCGCAGCAGCGCCTCATAGTCGGGATCATAGGTCTTGGGGTATGGGCTCTTGCGGCGGTAGAGCACCTCGTCGGGGAGGTAATCCCTTGCAGCCGCGCGCAGCAGCCCCTTCACAACGCCGTCCTTGCATTTCATGTCCCACGGCACATTCCACAGATATTCCACAATCCGATGGTCTGCAAATGGCACGCGGGCCTCCAGTCCCACATGCATACCGGTGCGGTCCATTCGGTCAAGCAGTGTCTGCATAAACCATCTCAGATTCAGATAAGAAATCTCCCTGCGCCGTTTCTCCTCCGCGTTTTCGCTTGCCAACACGGGTGTCTCGGAGAGGGTTTTACGGTAGGCCGCGTGCGCGTATTCTTCCAACGGCAGCTTTTCGAGCACGGAATCCTTCAGAAGGAGTGTGCGCGGGGAGAAGTCCATGGACCATGGGAAGCAGTCCGCTTCAAAGCACTCCTTCTTGTGGAACCACGGGTATCCGCCGAAGATTTCATCCGCGCATTCTCCGGTCAGGGTGACCTTGTGCGCTGCGGCGACCTTTTCACAGAAATACAGCATGGAGGCTTCCACGTCCGCCATGCAGGGCAGATCCCGCGCGTCCACGGCTGCGAACAGATAGTCGTACAGCGCGTCGTTGGCGCATTCGAGGTAGTGATGGCGCGTCTCTGCAAAGTCAACCATTTTGTCAACCCACGGGCGGTCCTGAGAGGGCTGGAAGGCGTTGGCCTTGAAATGAAGGTCGTTGTCCCGAAAGTCGAAGGAGTAGGTATCGAGCGGGAGTCCTTTTTGGCGCAGCTCCTGACTGCATATGGCGGTGACGAGGCTGCTGTCAATGCCGCCCGACAAAAAGGTGCAGATTGGCACGTCGGAGAGCATTTGCAGGCGGATGGCGTCGGATACGAGCCAGCGCGTCTTTTCGACGGTCTGCGCCCAACTGTCCTCGTGCGGACGGCTTTCCAGCGTCCAGTAGGGGCGCGTGGTCAGCGTGGAGCCGCCAAATTCCATGAAGTGTCCGGGCAGCAGCTCGCAAATGTTTTTGAACACGCCTTTTCCGTAGGTCTTTGCGGGGCCTAAGCCAAAGACCTCGCACAGCCCTTCGCGATCCACCTGCGCCTTAAAGTCGGGATAGGCCAGAATCCCCTTTGGCTCTGAGGCAAAGACAAGTGTCCCGTGAAAAAGCGTATAAAACAGCGGTTTCACGCCCATGCGGTCGCGGAAGAGGTACAGCCTTTTCAGGCTCTCGTCCCAGATGCAGAAGGCAAAAATGCCGTTGAGCTGCTTCACATAGTCAACGCCGTGACAGAGGTAGCCCATCAGAAGCACTTCCGTGTCGGAGACGGTCTCGAAGATAACGCCTTCCTTTTCCAAGGCGCGGCGCAGGGCGGGCATGTTGTAGATCTCGCCGTTGTAAACGATGGAGGCGCAGTGGTTCCCGAGCTGTCTTGTCATGGGCTGATGCCCGTTTGACGGATCCAGAATGGAGAGACGGACATGCGCCAGACCGCAGAAGCGTGTCAGGAGCACATCCTCCTCGTCGGGGCCGCGGTGCTTTTGAACGCGGTTCATGCGCTGCAGGATGGCATAGCCGCTTGAGGCGTCCTCGGTATAATTTCCGTTAAAATTGCTGAAGCCTGCGATTCCACACATAATTATAGCCTTTCATAATCCTTTAATATTGGTTGATACTGCCGATGCTCCAGCGCCATTTCAAGGGTGGGAATCAAAAGAGCGGTGTGCGCGACCAGAGAGTTTGGCTTTTTCTCGTAGTTATCCTGTCCGAAGGGAACGAAGTAGATGTTCTTGCTGTTGCAGAGCAGTCCGATGTTTTTCAGGTTCATGCCCAGCCCGTCGTTGGTCGATATGGAGATGACGAGCGGCTTGTTGTTTCTCAGATGGGCCTTTGCGGCCATCAGCACGGGCGTGTCGGTGATGCCGTTTGCGAGCTTTGCGGCCGTGTTTCCGGTGCAGGGGAGAATGACGAGGATATCCAGAAAACTCTTGGGGCCGATTGGCTCCGCGCCCTCAATGCAGGTAATCGGGCTTTTTCCGGTAAGCTCGATAAGCCGCTGAATATACTGCTCCGGCTTTCCGAAGCGGCTCGTGATGGTCTGGGCGGCCTCGGAGAGGATGGGATAGACCTCGGCTCCGGCTTCCGTGAGCTTTTGGAGTTCGGTAAACGCTTTCTCATAGGTACAGAAGGAGCCTGTAAGGGCAACGCCGATTTTTTTCTCCTTTAAATCCATTGTGGAACCTCCTGTATGGTTGTTTTGAGAGCTTGTTTTTCTTATCATAGGAAATTGCCGCAGCATTGCAGGACGTATTGCACGAGGCGCTCCGCGCAGCTTTGACTTGCGTATTTCCCGGGGAGGCCGGGGCAGAAGTGAATGTCCGTATGAAGCAGCCTCGCGGCCTCATAATCCGCGCCGCTTTGGTTGGAGGCGATGTCGATGATAATCGCGTTCTTTTGCACGTTTGCCAGACAGGATTTCTTGAGGACGCAGACGGGAATTGTGTTAAATATGTATTCAAAGCGCCTGATATTCTGCCTGAGATCCGAGAGGCGGAGTGTGTCAAGGCCGAGAGCGGCGGCGAGCGCAAGCTCCTGTCTGTCGTTGGTGCAGACGGTCACGCGGGCGGAAAGCCCCCTGAGCTTGTCGGCGAGAACTTTGCCGCATCTTCCATAGCCGAGCACGAGCGTATCGCTTTGATGGAGATTGGACGCCTTGTGCAGAAGCGCCTCCAGAATGGCGCCCTCTGCGGTGGCGATGGCGTTGAAGAGGGTCAGCGGCTCGTCGCGCATGAAGTCATAGCAGTTGATCTCCCGCTCCTCGCAGGTTTGCCGAAACGCCTCGGGAATGACGCCGCCAAAGAGCGTCTGGTGCTTTCTGAGGCGCCGCTGAAGCTCGGAGAGGCTGATTTCGACGGCCTGCGCTTCGCAGAAAATGCAGTCGCCCTTCGTCATGGGAATGCCGGTGATGAGAACCCGCGCGCCCTCAAGCGCTTCCCTGCCGGAGGCGGCGTGGTATATTTTCGGATTTTTCTCCTCCGTAAGGCCGACGGTGGCAAAGCAGGATACATGATACCCCTTGTCGGCGAGGATGGGGGCCATGCGGGCGATGCGCCTGTCACCGCCGATAATGGAAAAGTCAGATTTGATCAATGCAGTCCTCCTTTTCTACGACAACGGATACCTTATAGATTATGTCGAATTGAGGGAAAGGGTGACTGAAGGGGTGTTTATTGAGGGAGTGCGTCCTCCTGTGCGAATATCCGAACCGTCGGGCCGCCGTCCCCGCCCTCGAGCACAGCAGTCAGGTCGGCTTGGTTCATCCATGCGAGGACGGCGCTGTCGGTTGTCACAGAAGGCCGCCACTCCCCGCCGTCTCTGCGGTTTATGATATGTATGGAGCACTGCGCTCCTGCGCTGTCCAGACCGACAAGCGTGTATTCTGCCTGCATTTTCGTCTGCACGCCGTCCTGATACTCCTGCGCGTCGCAGCCCTCGGGCAGGATGGCGCCCTGAAAATAAGGCGTCTCACTGTATCCCGTAAAGAAAATGCGGACCTTCCTCGTACCGCCCTCCGTGGCCGTCTCCGTATGCGTGATGATAACGCGGATGGTCAGAATCTCCCTGCGCCCTGCCAGAAACTGCCGTATGGACGCGAAAGCGCTCTCAAGCTGCGTAGCATCGAAGCCGTGGTCGAGATTTCGGATGAGCTGCAGGCGGCACTGTCCCTCGCGGTAGCTTTCCTTGGCGCGGATGGCGTAGGAATAATTCACGATTTGGTCCGACAGCCCTTGCAGAAGCAGGACGTCGCCCTGATAGGCCGCAAGCTCGAGATAGGGGTCCATCCCGACGACTTCCTCGTGAAAGGCCCGCCCGAGCAGGGTATGGCCGCAGTCAATCGTGTCGGGAACCTTGTGCGGATCATAGCAGGAGCCGCCAAGACATCCGCGTCTGGCGTGATCGGGGATGCAGAGCGCGGGATAAATCATAATCAGCTTTGCAATCTCGCTGCCGCATTTGGCGGCGGTCAGGCCGGAGACAAAGCCGCCTTGGCTGACGCCGGCAAGAATCAGCAGGTCCGCGTCAATGTAGGGCAGTCCTTTTACATAATTTTTGACGGTGATCAGATCCGCTACTTCGCTCTGAATGGTCATGTCCGTGGAGGCGCCGTCGCTTCTGTAACACTCGTCTGCCCCCTGTATGCCATCGCAGCAGAAGCTGAAGCAGAAGGCGGCATACCCCATCTTGGCAAATTCCTCGCAATATTCTGTCACAGTGGCGTAATTGCCGACAAAGCCGTGGCTCACAATCACGGCGGGCCAAGTTTTGTCCGCCGTAAAGCCTGCGGGAAAATACTGCGCGCCCCGTATGGTCAGGCCGTCTCGTTCACATGTGAATGTCTGATTTTTTATTTCCATGGAAACCTCCTTGATGTTTTTGCTCACGGACATTATACCACATTTTGTGGAAAAGTGTTATATAATTTAGCGGGCTTGCGGATAAGTAGAAATAAAAATCAAAAGAGTATTTACAAAATAAGTAAACAGTGATAATTTAAAATCAAGTATTTACAATAAAAGTAAATAATTAAAATAACAGATATTTAGGGAGGAATAGACGTGAGGCATGTTAAGAATAAATACCAGTTGACAGAACGGGAACAGGCTGTTATGGATTTGCTTTGGCGTAGTGAAGAGGCATTGACAAGCGTAGATATTGGGGAACGGCTGCATGATGTTGTGGAAAACGCGACATATGTTCATAGGGCAATTAATAAGCTGCTTATGGTCGGACTGATAAAAGAGTGTGGAAGTATCCGTTATCGGACGCAGTATGCAAGACGCTTTATTCCTTGTATGACGCGGGAGGAGTACGCGGCACAATGCCTGATAAAGCAGGGAATACAGGCAAAATCAATAGGAAAGCTTGCGATGGCGCTGGTAAAGGAAACAGAATGCGGGAAGGGGGAGGAAAGGCAGGAGGTAATCGAGACATTGCAGGAAATTATAGACAGGTTGCGGGCGCAGCCTGAGAAATAGGGGAGTAAGCACAAATGCAGATAACAATTTATTCTATATTAATGTCGGTTATGTGGGCTATAGTTATGGTGCTTTTTGCTTATATTGTGCAAAGGTGTAAGGGTACGATGCAGTATTGGGGAGTTAGTTGCATGATAGTTGTGTACATTTTCTGTGCACTTAGGATGCTTCTCCCTATAGAGTTGCCAATAACAAAGACAATTTCACTGGAAAATCCCTACAATATGATTAGCCGTTTTCTTTGCATAGAGATAATCGGGAAGACCATTTTGCTAAAACATGTACTTCTATGTGTATGGGGAATAATTGCGTTTGTGAAGCTGTGTTTACTGATAAGGGATTATCGGCAGTCTGGTCGGATGCTGTCTGTTTTTTTCCTTGAGAATGAGGGAACGGCATGTGAGATATTAGATAAGCTGCAAAAAGAATACCAAGACAAACGAAAAATTCAGATTTATAGGACGCCTTTTTTGTATCCCTTGGAAATGGGGATTGTTCATTCCATAATTCTTTTGCCGGAAAGACCGTATACGGAACAATGCTTATATTATACCATGAAGCATGAATATATACATATCTTGCATCACGATGCGGAGGTAAAGCTATTTGCGAATCTTCTGCGGTGTGTTTTTTGGTGGAATCCTATAACCTATTTGATTGCATCCTGCATTGAAAATGCATTGGAATTGAGATGTGACCTTGCAATGGCGGGAACAATGGGAAATGAAGAGAAAGTGCAATATTTGACGGTATTGCTTGATGCAGTGCGGTATGAAAAGAACAATAAAAATGCGAGGAGGCGGATGCATAAAAATGAGATTGCTTTATATAGAACGGATAAGAAGGCTCAGATTGTAAAAAGGTTTCGTTATATATCCGAATGTGAAAAAATGACAAAGAGACGGCAGCGGCGTTGTAAAATGTATATGACGGCTATTCTTGCAACATTTACGGGAATATTTTTGGCATCTTATGCGGTTGTGCTGCACCCTTGTTTTCATCCATCCGTAGAGGATGTTGTTGATGGGGAAGACGTTTATATGATAGACCCAAATACAACGTTCTTGAGAAAAAAAGAAACAGGATATGAGGTGATACGAGAAGAAAAATGTGTTGGAAATATTGATGAGGCAGTGGCATTGAGGATGCTGGAGTTGGGATTTAAAACGGAAGAGGAGTTTGTAAAATGAAAATCGTTATAGTCGTATTAAGTTTTTTTAATATTTTGATGTTATCTGCGGATATAAAAGGATTTGATGTGCGGCAACAGTATAATATAGAGGTGGCAAACGAAAAGAGCGGCATTGTTCCATATTCGGATAATATTGAGGTTAAATATCGTATTGCAGGAGGTAAAGTACAGTATCGCAGATGGAATATCTCCAAGGGATGCTGGATTGACAGAGACTGGATTGATATGTAGTTATATCATAAAATTTTCTAACAGGAGGGGATTGAATATAAATGACAGATGAGGATATGAAAATACTGCTGAAATCGATAAAGAAGTTGAATGCGAAAAAAGAGGTTTTAGAGGCTTTGAAGAAAACGGATGAGGAATACGATAAGCTGTGTGCCGTTATAGATTCTGTTGAGTATGCTTTAGGCAGCCTGAGTAATGAGGAGCGCGAAATTATTGAAATGCATTTGATTCAAGGCAATCCGTGGCATAGGGTGATTGCAAAATACGAGGAAAAGCATGGACAAATGCAAGGATATTCTGAACGAACATACAAAAGGATACAGCAAAAAGCAATCAAACAATTGGCGGATATTATTGAGGAGGCAGAGGGAGTGCTTGCCGAATTGACATTGCTGTGATTGACCGCGAGATTTAAATTGTCACTCTCCTGTCACTCTATTGTCACTTCCCAAGAGGGAATACTAAGAGTATAGTTAAACTAAGTCCTGCGCAGGATGAAGATCATTTGAAATGGGGGTATTTTCATGCAAATCACAAACGTAGCAGCGGCATCTTTTTTTGGAGGAGTAGGAAGGACAGACAGAAATGGGGAAGCTGCAGAGCCGTTTGCTGTCGGGCTTCCACCGAGTATGTCATTGGCTGAGAAGTCCACAGAGGGGGAGTTTCTAGGGCTTACAATGGTGCCTGAGCAGGGAGAGAGCATTGTATACGGAATGGTATCAAAACTTTCGGAAGAATCCACAGCGGACAATCCGGTTGTACAGATTATCTCGAATCTGCATGGAGAAGATAAGGTATACAACGTGGAGATTAACAAAATTAACCCAAGCAGCGCTACGCAAATGGAGATGTTTGCGCTGTGCAGTTACGCGGATTATATAGGGGAAGGCACGGAGAGTACCTTTGGCTCTTACCATACGCTGCGGGTGCTTAAAGAAACGGCGGATGCGAATGGAATTACACCAACAGTAAGCGATGGCGTATCAGCGTGGGATGAATTTATGAACTCAAAAAAGGATTGGGCGCTTATGTGTATGCAGGTGTGTGATATTTTAAAGAATATCCCCAATATCAATGCCCGAGATTTATTTTTAAAAGGAAAACGGCTGACGGAATTCTTTGGGAAGAAAGCTGTATAGTCTTGAAGCTCATTTGTGAAGCAATGGCTCACAAATGAGCTTCTTTTTTGTTCCATAGGAAATTGCGACAATCGTAGTGGCGGTTAGGAAAGAATTTGCAACGCTCGCGTGGAAAATCCTTTGAATCGTCGCTGGCGAGCGACGATTTTTTTATGTAGACATGTCGCAGAAATACTTTGAGCTGTTTTCGGTGCGATTGATAATGAATCAGGAAAAGAATTTATAAAATGGTATACAACAAATGAGATTTAATGATATGATGAATGAAAAAGGAGGAGCCTATGGGAAAGACAATTGAAATCTGTTTTGACAAGCTGTATCGGTATCCGAGAAATGCGGAGCCCTGCTGTATCGGGATTCCGCTGAAGGAGGGGGCGCTTGCGAACCCTGACAGGGTGGCGGTGCTGCAGGAGGGGCGGCCGCTTCCGATACAGAGGAAGGTGACCTCCAGACATAAGGACGGCTCGGTGCGGTTCCTGTTTCTGCGGTTTGCGGCAGATTTGCCGGCGAACAGGGGCGCGGTGTTGCAATGTGAGTTGGATTCGGAGAAAACGTCCGCAAAGGAACCGATGCGCGTGGTATCGGATGGGAATGGGATACAGGTGGATACGGGAGCGCTTGCCTTTGAAGTGCAAAACGGCAGCAGCCATATTTTCTCATGGCTGGAGACGGAGGGACGCCGCTACGCGGCGGAGCAGTTTGTCGGGCCGCTGCTGCAAGACGGCGGCGGAAACGCGTACGAGCCGGTTATCCATGAGTGGAAAATCGTGGAGACGGGCGAGGTCTGCACGATTCTGAAAGCGGACGGCGCCAACAGGGGAAGCGGGGAAAAGGAAAAGCGGATTGACTTTGAGCTGAAGCTCACGGCGTATGCCGACAAGCCGTGGGTAGAGGTATCCTACCGCATTATCAACACGACGGACGAGGCATTGCAGTTGGCGTCTCTGGTGTTTGATTTGAAACGAAAAAACGACGCAAGTGTCACAAATAGATTGAACGCCGATAATGCGGGAGAGACCTACACGGCGGAGGGACTCTCGGAGCTTGCAGGGATAGAGAAAATGACATCTGTGTCGGACGTGAGGACCTGCGTTGCGACATCCAACTATAAGACAAGCTTTGAAATCGGCGCGCACGGTACACAGGTGGGCAGGGCGATTGACGCGGATTGGCTGGTAGGGGAGTCGAACGAGCACTTTGCGGAGGTGTTTTACGGGACGTTTTTTGCGGACTGCACGGACGCGGAGGGCGGCGTGTGCGCGACGGTCTTTCAGGCGTATCAGAATTTCCCCAAGGCGGTGCGCGCGGACGGGGACGGCGTATCGGTGATGCTGGTGCCCGAGGGCGTCGGCAGGGTGGTCATGGAGTCGGGCATGTCGCGGGAACAGCGGTTTTTACTGCATTTCCACGGCGCGCAGGAGCCGCTGGCGGCGCTTGACAACAGAAGCCTGATCTACCAGATGCCCGACAGGCCGTATGTCAAGCCGGAGGTGCACAGAGAGTCCGGCGTTTATGTGGATATTTTTTCCGACAGTCGGGACGCGGCGGTGGAGCAGGCGTTTATCGCCAAGGCGGACGGCCACACGAGAGCCTACGGGATGCTGCATTTCGGCGATGTGCCGGATATGAACTATACCACGCAGGGCAGGGGCGGCGGAGACTTGGTGTGGACGAACAACGAGTATGATTTTCCCCACGCCTGTGCGCTGCTTTACGCGCGGACGGGGATCAGGCGGTTTCTGGATTATGCCATCGCGGCCGCAAGCCATTGGATGGATGTGGATGTGTGCCATTACAGCGCCAATCCGCTCTTTGTCGGCGGCCAGTGGGAGCACACCAACGGGCATTGCAAGGGGAACGTCATCCCTCAGGAGAAGCTGATGGTCTGCTCGCACCAATGGGTCGAGGGGCTTCTGGATTACTATCATTTTACGGGGGACGAGCGCGGGCTTGAGACGGCGCTGGGGATTGGCGAGAACGTGCTGCGGCTGCTGGACACGCCGATGTATTCCAAGGTGGGAGAGCTGAACGCGCGCGAGACGGGCTGGGCGCTGCGCTCCCTGACGGCGCTCTATGTCGAGACGCGGGACGCGAAATGGCTTTCCAAATCGGCGCGGATTTTGGAGGACTTCCGGCAGTGGGCGCAGCAGTACGGGGAGTGGCTGGCCCCCTATACGGATAACACGGTAATCCGCGTGGGCTTTATGATATCGGTGGCGCTGGGAAGCGTGATGCGCTATTACAGGGAGTTCCCGAGCGAGGATATCCGACAGATGATGCTGCGGGCGGTGGAGGATCTGATCGAGAACTGCTATATGGAGCGGACGGGGCTGTTTGAGTACAAGGAGCTGCCGAGCCTGAACCGCCTTGGCGGGAATACGCTCCTGCTGGAGGCGCTGGCAATTGCCTATGAGCTTACCGGAGACGGGAACTATCTGCGCTATGGGGAGCAGACCTTTCAAAGGGCGGTGCGCGATACCGCGGGCGGAAGCCTTGGCAAAAAGACGATCTGCGGGGATGCGGTCGTTGTCGGAAGCGGAAGCACGAAGAATTTCGCGCAGAGCTTTATCCCGCTTGCGCTTTATTACAAGGCGCTTCAGGATTGGGCGGACAGGGAGAGCAGAGAAAAGAACCGTGAAAATGGAGGATGAGGATGGAAGAGGAAGGTGTATTCAGCGGGCGCAGGCAGCAAAACCCTACACCGCAGCAGAATTTGGATTTGCAGGATGAATTGGGAGCGCAGGAGACTTTCGGAGAGACGGAGCGCGCTGTGGCGGAGATCGGAGAAAAGGACGGGGCGAAAAGGCCCGCGGGGTGGGCGAAGAAAATCTTTGCGGGTGTCGGGGTGAGCGTTCTGCTGCTTGCAGCGTATCTTGGGATGCAGCTTGCGGCCGGCGTCGTGTTTCTGGTGGGACTGTGCGTGCGGATCGCGCAGGAGAGAGGCGTGGATCTGAATGACGCGATGATATTTGCGATGCGGGCTGTTGCCACGGATTCGGAAATGATGTCGCTGTTGACGGCGGTTACGGTGATTGCTCCGGCGGTTCCGGCAGCGTTCTTTTATTGGCTGCTGTGGGGAAGGAAGCGGACGGCGGCGGACAGGGCTTTCTTTCGGGAGAGGGCGCTCAGGGCGCGGGTGTTCCTGATGATATCCGTCGCGGCGTTTGGGCTTTATTATCTCGCGGTAATCATAACGGCGGCGATTTCCACAGTCAGTCCGAATACAATGCAGGAGTATGAGGATATGATGGATCTCGCGCTGGGCGGAGACACGATCATCATTCTGGCTGCGACGGTGCTGGCCGCGCCAATCGGCGAGGAGTGTCTGATGAGAGGGCTGATACTGCGCAGGCTGCAAAAGTATTTTTCCGTTCCCGCGGTGATTATCATACAGGCGGTTTTGTTTGGCGTCTTTCATATGAACTGGGTGCAGGGGATTTATGTGCTCCCTGTGGGCGCGGCGCTGGGGTATACGGCGGTCAAGTGCCGCTCGGTGCTGCCAAGCATCTATATGCATATGTTTTATAACCTGATGTCCTCGGTGGTGGCGCTGCTTCCCCCGTTCTTTCAGTCGGGGATTTGCTGTGTGCTGATGCCGCTGCTGTGCGCGGGGCTGGTATGGCTTCTGGGAAAGCGCGGAGACGTTCGGAAGCGCTTGGATGCGCAGGGACAGGTGCGGGATTGAGTGTGAAATAAGTGCGGATAAGAAAGGCATGGTAGAGAATGGGAGAGACAAAAAAGGGGAACTCAACGGCGCTTTTTGAGACGACGGCAATCCCGAAGGCGGTGGCGACGCTGTGTGTCCCCACGGTGATCAGTTCGTTAGTCATGGTGCTCTACAATCTTGCGGACACCTATTTTGTCGGGATACTCAACGACCCGATACAGAATGCGGCGGTGACGCTGGCGGGGCCGGTGCTGTTGGCGTTTAACGCGGTCAACAACCTGTTCGGCGTGGGCAGCTCAAGCATGATGAGCCGCGCCCTCGGGCGGCGGGATTACGACACGGTATACAGAAGCTCGGCCTTTGGCTTTTATTGTGCGCTCTTCTGCGGCGTCCTGTTTTCCGTGGCGTGCACTGTCGGGAAAACGCCGCTGCTGGCGCTGCTTGGCGCGGATGAGCTGACGGCGGCGGCAACGGCGGAATATATGAAATGGACGGTGACGTTTGGCGCGGCGCCCGCAATCCTGAATGTGGTGCTGGCCTACATGGTGCGCTCCGAGGGGGCGTCCTTCCACGCGAGCGTGGGCACGATGAGCGGCTGTCTGCTCAATATCGTGCTGGATCCGATTTTCATTCTGCCGCAGTTCTTCAATATGGGCGCGGCGGGCGCGGGGCTGGCGACGTTTCTGTCGAACTGTGCGGCCTGCGCGTATTTCTTTGTGCTTCTGTACAGGAAGCGGGGAAATACCTATGTGTGCATCCGCCCTGACAAGTTCTGTCTGCGCGGTGCGATTGTGTTCGGCGTCTGCGCGGTGGGCATTCCCGCATCGATTCAGAATCTGCTGAATGTGACGGGGATGACGATACTCAACAATTTTACCGCGGACTTTGGCGCGGACGCAGTTGCGGCGATGGGGATTACCCAGAAGATCAACATGGTGCCGATGCAGATCAGCATGGGGATTTCACAGGGGATTATGCCGCTGGTCAGCTATAATTACGCGAGCGGGAACTACAAGCGCATGAAGAGCGGCTTCTGGTTTGCGGGGAAGGTGAGCCTTGGTTTTATCACGGCGGCAGTGCTGTTCTATTATATCGGGGCGGGGGCTGTCGTGCGCGCGTTTATGGATAATGAGGCGATTATCGCGTACGGGACGCGGTTTCTTCGGGGCTTTTGCATCGGGCTGCCGTTTCTGTGTATGGATTTTCTGGCAGTCGGCGTCTTTCAGGCGGTCGGCATGGGAAAGCACGCGCTGGTCTTTGCCGTTATGCGCAAGGTGGTTCTTGAGATTCCCGCGCTCTATGTGCTGAATGCGCTGTTTCCGCTGTACGGGCTTGCCTATTCGCAGTTTGTCGCGGAGCTTGTGCTGGCGGTTACGGCGGTGATTGTGCTGACGCGGCTGTTTCGGAGGCTCGGAAAGGGAGAGAGGACGTTCAGCTCCATGAAATAAGCAGTCAAATTCGGGAGGTTTGAGATGAATAAATTATTTAAAGATATAAGACGTAGCGATATTGAAGCGGTGCGGGCGGCAATATCAAAAAACGCCGCTGTTGTAAATGAAGTCTGCAATGCGAAAACGCCTAAAAAGGATATAGGTCAGTCACCGCTACAGGTAGCGATTAAATGCGGAGAATTTACAATTACAGAACTTTTGCTTGACAATGGCGCGGATGCTGATTTCATGGAAGAGCCTGCACCAAATAGTACTTGTATGCCGGTTTTGCATATTGCTATAGGATGCTGCTTTGATGCATTATGTTATAAACAGTATGTTCAGTCCGGAAAATATATAAGGGTGATTAAAAGGTTGCTTGAGAATGGAGCCAATCCTAATCGGAAAACATCATCAGAAATGCTTCCGATAGGTACGGCGGTAAATAAGGCGGAAGGTATTTTGAAGTGCAGTGGAATTTATCCGGATATACAGGAAATAGCCCAAAAGAGATTATTTGAAATTCTTGATTTGCTTATCCAATATGGTGCAGATAAAGAAGAATGGTTTAATCAAAATTTTTGGGGCGTATCCAATAAAGTTTATTACTTTGAGGAGAAAATGTATGGAAAGGATAATATTGACATAAGAGAACCCATGCGAAATGCACTTAAAGAATATTTTGGCTGAATATTTAGCTGTATTGCATTACTGCTTATCTAATGGCAGTGGTTTATCCTAACGGAAAATCAGTTGCATTTTAAAGGGAGGATACCAAAAGCAAAGTTTTTAATGAACAGAGAGAAAAGTGCGAAATGACAAAACAAGCTGTTGAGCTTGCGCTTTTAGGCTGTAGGGAAATGCGACAGTTGTAGTGAAAGTTAGGAAAGAATTTGCATCGCAAGCGAGGCTTGCGCGGGAAATTCTTTGAACGCAAGCTGCCGAGCTTGCGTTTTTTTCCTTGCACAAACAGGGTATTGTGTCGTATACTTAACCTATGTGTGAATGCGTATGAGGAACGGTTGTGGAAATTTTGAAGGAGATACAGGCCTATGACTTTTTTTGATTTGTTGTCTATGATAGGGGGACTGGCCCTGTTTTTATACGGAATGCATATTCTGAGCGAGGGCCTGGAAAAGCTGTCGGGCGGGCGTCTGGAGAGGGTGCTTGAGAACCTGACCAGCAGCAAGTGGAAGGCGGTTCTTCTGGGCGCGGGCGTCACCGCGGTGATTCAGTCGTCCTCGGCCACGACGGTTATGGTGGTAGGCTTTGTCAATTCGGGGATCATGAAGCTCTCGCAGGCGATAGGCATTATCATGGGGGCGAATGTCGGTACGACCATCACCTCTTGGGTGCTGAGCCTTTCGGGGATTGAGAGCGACAGCTTTCTGATACAGATGCTCAAGCCGACCTCCTTCTCGCCGATTCTCGCCATGATCGGCATTGTGTTTATCCTGTTTGTGAAGAGCGGGAAAAAGCGGGACATCGGGACGATTCTCGTCGGCTTTGCGATACTGATGTTCGGGATGGATTCGATGTCCTCGGCGATGGAGCCGCTCAAGGATGTGCCGCAGTTCACCAATCTTTTCACGATGTTTACCAACCCGCTGCTGGGAATGACGGTCGGCGCGCTGATTACGGCGATCATCCAGTCGTCCTCGGCATCGGTCGGTATTTTGCAGGCGCTGTGCGATACGGGGACGGTCACCTATGCGGCGGCGGTTCCGATTATCATGGGACAGAATATCGGTACCTGTATCACCGCGCTGATGTCGGGTGTCGGGGCGAGCAAGAACGCCAAGCGCGCGGCGATTGTGCATCTGCTGTTTAACCTTCTGGGCACGGCGATATTTATGAGCGCCTTTTATCTGCTCAACGCGTTTATCCACTTTGATTTTCTGCCGATGCCCGTAAATAAGGCGGGGATTGCGCTGGTGCACACGGCGTTCAATATTCTGGCGACACTGGTGCTGCTTCCGTTCTCGGGGCTGTTGGAGCGGCTGTCACTTGTGATCATCAAGCCGGACGAGGAGGAGGCCAAGCGCGCGGAGGATCACGCGAAGCTTGTGCGGATGGACGAGCGGTTCCTGAGCACGCCGTCCTTTGCCTTGGAGCAGGCCAATTCCCATGTGATCGAGATGGGGCACATCACGCTGGAGGCCGTCAGGGAGGCGGTTGTGACCTTGCAGGTTTATGACAAGAACGGCGTGGCGGAGGTCGAATATAAGGAAAATCTGGTGGATCGCTATGATGATGAAATCAGCAGCTATCTGGTAAAGCTTTCGAGTAAAAACCTGAGTGTTCGCGATTCGCGGAAGCTGGCGATGCTGCTGCACAGCATCGGGGATTTGGAGCGGATTGCCGACCATGCGATCAATATCGCGGACTCGGCGCGTGAGATGCACAAGAAGGAGCAGAGCTTCTCGTCGAAGGCCTTGGAGGAGCTGGAGATATTTTCGCAGGCGGTGGTCGATATTGTCGAGAATGCCGTGTGGGTGTTGGAGACGGAGAATATCGCGGGCGCGCGGGCGATGGAGCCGTTTGAGGAGGCGATCGACACGCTCCAAAAGGAGATTAAGAAACGCCACACGAAGCGTCTGCGCAAGGGCAAGTGCACGGCGGAGATGGGCTTTGTGCTCTCCGATATCACGAACAATTATGAGCGGATTGCCGACCATTGCTCGAATCTCGCGATCAACGTGCTGCAGCTCTATGAGGATGAGACTCATGCGCACGAGTATGTGGACACGCTGCCAAAGGGTGAGGGCAGCGAGTTTGACGTGCGGTATCACAATTATCTGAAGAAGTACGAGCTGCCGGGCAAGTGACGGTCAGAAGAGAGCGGAATACCTGAAACCGTATAAAAATTGTGCGTTATAACGGAGAATTTTGGTAAAAAGCACCAAATTCATCCATCGCATCTATTTTAAGTTGTGCGGGAAAAATTTTTCCATTATAATAAGAGTGTTGATTTTAGCGTGTTACAGCGCTGAACCAAATAGCGCAATATTCATTTTTATAGACAAAGGAGGATATAAAATGTCTTATGTTGATGAAGTGTTAGAGCTTGTGAAGAAAAAGAACGCAAGCGAGCCTGAATTTCTGCAGGCGGTGACGGAGGTTCTGAATTCCCTGAGACCGGTTGTCGAGGCCAATGAGGAGCTTTACAGAAAGAATGCGATTCTGGAGCGCATCACGGAGCCGGACCGCCAGATCATGTTCCGCGTTCCCTGGGTGGACGACAAGGGACAGGTACAGGTGAACAGAGGCTTCCGCGTGCAGTTCAACAATGCAATCGGACCGTACAAGGGAGGCCTGCGTCTGCATCCTTCCGTTAATCTGGGAATTATCAAGTTCCTTGGCTTTGAGCAGATTTTCAAAAATTCTCTTACCGGCCTGCCCATCGGCGGCGGCAAGGGCGGTTCCGACTTCGACCCTAAGGGCAAGTCTGACAGAGAGATTATGGCGTTCTGCCAGAGCTTTATGACGGAGCTTTGTAAGTATATCGGCGCTGACGTTGACGTTCCGGCGGGCGACATCGGTACGGGCGCAAGGGAGATTGGCTATATGTTCGGACAGTACAAGAGGATCCGCGGGATGTTCGAGGGCGTTCTCACGGGAAAGGGTCTTACCTACGGCGGTTCTCTGGCGCGCACGGAGGCGACAGGCTACGGACTGCTCTATCTCACCGAGGAGCTGATGAAGTGCCACGGCGAGTCCATGCAGGGCAAAACGGTTGTCGTTTCCGGCGCGGGCAACGTTGCGATATATGCGACGCAGAAGGCGCAGCAGATGGGCGCGAAGGTGGTCACCTGCTCGGATTCTACCGGATGGATTTATGATCCCGAGGGGATCGACGTGGCGCTGTTGAAGGAAGTGAAGGAAGTGAAGCGGGCAAGGCTGACGGAGTACGCGGCGGCAAGAAAGAGCGCGGAGTACCACGAGGTCAGCGCTGCACAGAGAGGCGGCGCGGGCGTATGGCAGATCAAGTGCGACATCGCGCTTCCGTGTGCAACGCAGAATGAGCTTCTCTTGGAGGACGCGAAGCAGTTGGTCGCAAACGGCTGCAAGTGTGTATGCGAGGGCGCGAACATGCCCACCACGATTGAGGCTACGGAGTATCTGCAGAAGAACGGCGTGTGGTTTGTCGGCGGCAAGGCTGCAAACGCGGGCGGCGTTGCGACCTCAGCGCTGGAGATGTCCCAGAACAGCGAGCGTCTGAGCTGGAGCTTCGAGGAGGTAGACGCGAAGTTAAAGGGTATTATGGTAAATATTTATCATAACATTGACGACGCGGCCAAGAGATACGGCATGGAGGGCAACTATGTTGCAGGCGCGAACATTGCGGGCTTTGAGAAGGTCGTCAATGCGATGCTGGCACAGGGTGTTGTGTAAGAAAAATAAGAAGTGGAAAACTCCCGTAAACACTGATGTTGCGGGAGTTTTTTTTCTTTAAAATCTCCAAAAGAGAGTTTTTGGAACAAAAAATATAATTTCCAATTATTTTTTTTAATTTTGTGAATGTCAAGTATTGAAAACACTCTTTCGGTATGCTATATTTATAGACATAGAGAAAGCAACCGCCCACAAAGTGGTTAGCCCCTCTAAGTCAAGTTTATAAGCCTGCCTTGAACCGGCTAAGTAACAAGGTAGGCTTATTTATTTTCGCTTGTTATTCCTATCTATGTAGGCAAGCAGTGTAATTAAAAATGTAGCAAACAGAATCAAATCCTGAAATGAAAACATTTCCATCCGCACCACCTCCCTTCTTTTGCAAGTTTTGGGAGGTTACCACCTTGTAACACGATTACTTTCTCATAACCTTGATTTTATCACAAAATAACTGTCAATACAACGAAGAAAATGTGGCGGATGCCACAATGACGGTATCAGTGGTGCTGTAATCAATGGACAGGTCATTATATACCGGAGAATAACTTTTTTCTCCTTCGACAGGGAGAGAGTAATCAAAGCTGCTTATCTTATCCCATTCATCGAATGTGATCCATATTTTGGCAGTCTGTCCCGCATCGATAGCGTGCGCCATGTTGTTCTCCTTTTTAGTCGTCCGTATTGTCTGCACAAAATACCGGTTGAAACATTTTTTAGAGTGGTGTACCCATTCAAATAACACACAAAGAGCATATGATAAGGAATCAGATTGGTTTTTTGAAAATGCTTTGATATGATAGGAGCATGCATAAGTTGAAAATGAAGGATGTTATTAAGGGAAAAGTACCTGATTATAATTTGAAAGCCGTAAATAAATACAATTATATATTGTTGGGAAGAGAGGGCGGAGCATGAGCGGGAGAGAACAGGCAATACAGTTGTTGGACGCTGTGCCGGAAATTAAAATTGATTCCCGCGAGCAATGAGCCAAGTGCCATGCTTGCATGAGCATTTGGCGAATGCCGCGAGGGTCGCGTACCCCGCTGCTCTGCAGCGTTGCAAGTTTGATGCCCCGTTGCTTGCAGCGGGGTTGTTGACTGCGTTGTGGCGTTCTTACAGGGGATTTATAGCAGGGGTGGGAGGAAAAACCGAACGCCGAAACGATAGCCGCCATGAAAGAGCTAGAGGAAGGCGGCGGAGAATGCTTCGATACATTAGGCGAATTGTGGGAAAGTCTGGAGGACTGACATGTTAAAAGTTAAGGCTTCAGGGCAGTTTAAGAAAGATTATAAAAATGCATCAAGCGCGGCTTGCAGATGGATAAGAGTGGGAGGGGCTGTAGCCCCTCCCATATCATTCCTTCTCATTTCTCCTGACAAACATCAGTCCGAACACGCCCACGCCGCAGTTGCTTGAGACCGTGGCGGAGGCCTTCTGCAGGACAATCTTGTCGAACTTCACATATTTTTCCACTTCCTCCAGTATCTCGTCGAGCTGGCGCATGGTGCAGCCCGCGTAGGTGAGAAACAGGATATCGGTGTCAATCTGTCTGCTGTGGCTCAACAGCCTTTTCACATATCTGCGCCGCACATGCTTCATGTTGCCGACCTCGATTTTCCAGAGCTTGAGCTCATTTCGCGACATATGCAGCACCGGATGCAGATTCAGCGCGGCACAGAGCTTATGGACAAGTCCGCTGACCTTTCCGTTGCGGTAGAGCGCCTCCGTGCTCGGCACAAGGAAATTGGAGCACACGGAATCCTTGAATTTTTCGAGGGCGGCACAGATTTCCCCGACATCCTTTCCCTCCTCCGCAAGGACGGCGGCATACAGCGTCATCAGACCGTGGCCGCTGCTGATATGCGTGGAGTCGAATATCGTAACGTTATCAAAGCTCTTGCTCGCCTGCAGGGCGTTCGGATAGGCGCCGCTCAGCGCTGTTGTCGCGGTGATATGGATCACATGTTCCGCGGTCTCGAGCGTGTCCGCAAAGAAGTATTCATACTCCGAAGGCTCCGCGGTGGAGGAGTGCGCGTAATTGCCCTCCGTCTTGAGGTAGTTGAGCAGGCTGTCGGAGGACACCTCAAAGAGGTCGCAGAAGCGTCCCTCCTTGGTGTGTACATAGCAGTACATCAGGCGGATCCGATATTTCTCCAATAAATCCCGCGGCAAATCGCAGATGCAGTCCGCGGTGATTGCGACCTTTCGCTTGCGGGCGGTGGTAATCTGCCGGATGGCGGTCTCCTCCGAATCCTCCTCGTCCGGATCCACGGCGTACTCAATCAGCTCGGACGGCAGATATTTGAGCAGGCTCGCCTCCAAGAGCGCGGCGTTGATAGGCTTGGCAAGATAGCCGTCAAAGCCCATGTCCTGATAGACCTGCTCGGCGTTGGTCATAACGTTTGCCGTCAGGGCGATAACCGGCACCCGCTGACAGAAGCCCCTTGTCTGGGCGCGGATGGCCTTCAGGGTGGCCTCGCCGTCCATCTCCGGCATCATGTGATCCATCAGAATCACATGATAAGAGCTTTCCGCAGTGCGCCTGAGACATTCCCGCCCGCTCTCGGCGGTCTCCACCTTAATCTTGGTGCCGCGCAGCAGCTTGACGGCAACCATGCGGTTCATATCGTTGTCGTCCACGACAAGCACCCGCGCGTCCGGCGCGGTAAAGCACTGACGGTATTTGGTGCGTTGATCCAACTGCTTCTGCGCCGCGAAATCAATAATGCCGATGGGTTGCGCATTGACGATTTTCTGTCGGATTTCGATGGTAAAGACGGAACCCTTGTGGTACACGCTGTCAACGGAAATCTTGCCGCCCATCATCTCGACAAGCTGCTTGGCGATGGTGAGTCCAAGCCCGGTTCCCTCAATATTGCGGGTCTTCGTCTCGTCCACACGCTTGAAGGACTGGAACAGGTCGTCAAGGCTTTCCTTGCGGATGCCGATTCCGGTATCCTCCACGGAAATGCGCAGCAGAAGCTCGTCCGCGCTGAGGCGCTCCCCCTTTGCGGAGAGGGTGACGGAGCCGGTCTCCGTGTATTTGACCGCATTGGTCAGCATATTCGTGATAACCTGCTTGATGCGCACCTCGTCGCCGTAGAGCATGGAGGGGATATCGTGATCGATGTCAACCTTAAACTCCAACTCCTTCTGATGCGCGCGAATCCAAATCAGGTTTACAAGGTCGCTGAACATGGAGCTGATTTCATACTGCGCCGGGACAATCTCCATCTTTCCGGATTCCAGCTTGGACAGATCCAGAATGTCGTTGATGGTGGTCAGCAGCATTTTGCTCGCGTTCTGGATATTGATGGCGTTCTCCGCAATCTCATCCGAGATGTCCTCCCGCAGGATCATCTCGTTCAGCCCGATGATGGTGTTGATCGGGGTGCGGATTTCGTGGCTCATGTTCGCGAAAAAGGTATCCTTGGAGCGGGCAATCCGCTCAATTTCCTCCCGCTGTTGCTCCGCAAGCCGCCGCTCCTTATCGTAGGTCAGGAACTGTATTCTCAGCAGGAAGCCGATAAAGCAGCTCACGACGACCAGCGTGACGAAGGAGTCCCCGAAGCTGTAGAAGCGGCTGGGCGCCTCCGGCAAAAGCTGCGGATAGTGATATGCGAGGGTGTAGGTCGCAAAAAAGGACGCTATGGAGAGGAAAAGCGCGATAAAGAAATCTTTCCCCTCAAACAACACAAAGATATACACCAGCCCCAGCACCAGCCATACCGGCGTGCCGCTGTCCGTACCGCTGCTCAGGAAAAAGACCAGTGGAAACAGGAGCATATTGGAGGTCAGCACCAGCAGCCATGCCGCCGGACGGATCTTATTGTATTTGACCGTAATAAAGAGCGCGGCGCCGGAGACAAGGCACATGGGAATGAGCGCGGCCAGCACGACAGGGGTGGTGCCAAACAGGATGCGCCCCATGCCGATCAGGGATGCGACAAACGCCAATATCAGGACAATGCGGTTCAGGCGTTCCTGAAAATCCAACTGTTCATTTAGGAGCGCTCTCAGAAATGTATGCAGCTTCTTTCTCATATCGTACCTCCCACCGGCTTTTCTTCCCATGAATCCAACACGTCAGACGCACCGAGAAAGTCGAAATCATCGATTCGGCTTCGGATTTCGGCAGTCAGCTCGGACAAGTCTGTTCCGTGATAGCGGTACTGCTCCAATTGCGCCAAAATCGCGTCAATGCCTTCGCCCTCAAAGCTGTCAAGCTTTTCGCGCAGGGCGGTGAGCAGCGCCGTGAAAGCGGCGCTGTCCGCCTCAGGCAGCGCTTCCCGTGGAACGGATGCGGCTTCGTCCGTTTCCCGCGTCCGTTCCGGAGCGGCCGTGTCGTTCTCAGCGGGCGGCCCGTCGTCGCCGTGATTTCCGTCAGGGCTTCTGTCAGGATAGAGGAACGCGCTTTGACCGAGCGCGTGCAGGAGCGCATTGTGTTTTTCCAACAGCTCCTCATGGCGCGCCAGAATATAGTCCACCCGGTTTTCCTTGCCCGCCATCTCGAGCTTGAGAGCAAGCTCGGCAAGCTCGTTGGCGCCGATGCCCTTGGAGTTGCTCTTGAGGGCGTGAACCGTGATGACGTAATTTTTCCAATCCTGCTCCTGGAAAAACTGCGCAAGCTGTCTGCTGCGCCGCTGCCCTTCCGTGTGGTAAATCGTGATAATCTCGCGGAAGCCCTCCTTGTCGCCGCAGTAAGCGATTCCCTGCCGGATGTTGATGCCGGCCTGCTTGAGCGCGTCAAGCGCGGCAGTATCGTCTGCAGGGGCGGGCGGCTTGGAGACCGGAGCGGAACTGCTGTCGGCGGATATGGCGACAGCAGCGGGAGAGATCGGAGGGGGTGCGGGCATATCCATGGTCGTAACCATGGTTGCCTCCACGGTTGTGTCCGCTGTTGCGGGAACTTCGTCATTTTCGTCCGCGACGGGAAGCTGCTTGCGCACCGGAATATAGCGGCGCAGCATACGCTCGAGGACGCTCAGCTCGATCGGCTTGGCAATAAAGTCGTCGAAGCCCTCATCGAGAAACATCTCTCGCGCGCCGCCGATGGCGTTGGCGGTGAAGGCAATGACGGACAGAGACTGGAAATAGTTTCCGGGCTTCTGCCGGATTCTGTGGAGCGTCTCCACGCCGTCCATCTCCGGCATCATATGGTCGAGGAATACGCAGTCGTACTCCATGGAGTCCAGTTTGTTTAAGGCCTCCTGCCCGCTGCTGGCCATGGAGACCTTGATCTGATAGGGCAGCAGCAGTCGTGCCATCACCTTCAGGTTCATGGCGTTGTCGTCCACGACGAGCACCTTTGCGTCGGGTGCGACAAAACGGCGCTTGAGGTCGATGTGTTGCGCGTCGCGCTGAAGCGTCTTCCGGCCGTTAAACACTGCCGCGATGGACAGCACGGTGAAAGGCTTGTAGATGCGCAGCATGTTGCTGCCGACAAGCGGTTCCTGGTCATAATCCAGAATCAGCACGACGGTAAGCTCATTGGCGAGCTGCTCGAAGAACGCTCTGTCCTCGCGGTATTCATCCCAACTGATGAAGACATGAGAGAAGTTTTCGCGCTCAATACGCCGCTTCAGCTCCGCAAGGTTTTTGCAGATGCGGAACAGGATTCCGAACTGATCCGCCATGTGGCGGATGCACTTCTCGTAGCCCTCGCGCACGACGGTATAGTTGTATTTATCCATGTTGATGTAGCACGCGGCGAACAGCCGGCTCTTATTGTGGAGGGAGACAATCGGGGTCTCGTCCAGAACCTTCTGCGGAAGGGTAAGGCGGAATTCCGTCCCGTTCCCGGGGGAGCTTTCCACGGTGATAAAGCCGCCCATATTTTGGACAAGGGCCTGCGTGATGGAGAGACCGAGGCCGATTCCGCCCTCCTCGCGGTTGCGCTTGGAATTGAGCTGGCTGAAGCTGGTGAAGATTTTCTCCATGTCCGCCTGCTTCATGCCGATGCCGGAGTCCCGAATGCTGATCATCAGGTTGATGCCGTACAGCTCCCTGCGGCTCTTGATGCGCAGCACCACACCGCCCTCCTTGGTGAACTTGATCGCGTTCTCCAACAGGTTCATTACAATACGGCGCAGTTTTTGTTCGTCCCCGACAAGATTGCTGGGCAGATTGGCATCGCAGTCCACAATCAGCTCGAGATGCTTGCCGTTTTCCATGGTCAGCGCCATGTTGATGATGTCCGTGATGGTGGAGGTGATGTTGTAGCTCTCCTCCGCAAGCTCCATTTTGCCGCTTTCCAGCTCCGAGAAGTCCAGAATATTGCTGACCGTCGAGAGCAGGTTGCGTCCGGCGGTCTGGATATCGACAATATCCCTGCGGACGCTTGCGGGGAGATTTTCCTGCAGAATCGCCTCGCTCATGCCGCAGACCGCGTTGATGGGGGTGCGGATTTCGTGCGAAATATTGACCATGAAGTCGTCCTTGCTCTGCTCTACAATCTCCAATTCATGGATGTTCGCTATCAGCTTTTCGCTCGTCTCCTGCCGGATGCGCAGGGTGATCCAAGTGACCAGCAGAATCGCGTAGGCGGAGAGCACATGCAGAACCAGCCGCAGAATGTCGTTGGCGGACGCAAGCTCCACAGTCCCCGCGAGAGCTATATGGAAGAGAAAAATTGCCGTGCTGAAAAAAATGCTGAGAAAAATAATATCCGAGATACAGAAGGCGCCGAGCAGGACAATCAGGGCCATCATTGTGGACAGCATGGAGGTGAAGCTCTGCGAATGAAGGGCGTAGATGGAAAAATTCAGCCACGCCAGCACTGAAAGGAGCTTCGCGCGAAACGCGTGGTCGCGATAGCCCTTTAGGACGACGAACCAGCCTGCCGCTATGATGGCGAGAATGGTCTCCTTTGCGTAAATGCTCCAATTCAGCAGAAACGCCGATATAAACATGGCGAGTGAGAATATCGTAAATATTCCCAGAACAATCCGCTCCAGCTTGAGGTTTGTCTTATTGTTTAGAAATTGTTTTTCTTCCAAGGTAAATTCCCGTTCCTTTCCTCCATAGTATATCAGGCGATGCCAAGGACCTCCTTGAGCTTGGGCAGCATTTCCATAAATACGTCGATGATCACAGGGTCAAACTGCGTGCCGCGCCCCTCGGACATAATCTGCATGATCCGCTCAATCGGGCGAATCGGCGGCTTGTAGCAGCGCTCCTCATACAGCGCGTCAAAGACGTCCGCAACGGACATGATCCGCGCGGCCAGCGGGATGCTGTCTCCCGCAAGTCCCGTTGGGTATCCGGAGCCGTCCCAGCGCTCATGGTGATACATGGCGATATCCTCCACAATCTGCACATAGTGGGCGTCCTCCACATCGCCGATGATGGTGTGGATGATCTTGCGGCTGTAGGTGGTGTGGAGCTTCATCGCGTCAAATTCCTCCGGCGTGAGCTTCCCGGGCTTTTGCAGAATCGCGTCCGGCACCTTGATTTTCCCGACGTCATGCAAGGGCGCCGCCTTGCAGAGATCCTCTATGTATTCCGGTGTCAGCTCCGCCGCGAACAGTCCGCGGCTGTGCAGCTCGTCTGCAATCATCCGCACATACATCTGGGTATTCTTGACATGCTTTCCGGTGCTGCCGTCCCGACTCTCGATAAGGTTGGCCATCCCTACAATGACAGAATCCTGAATCAGGCTGATGCGCCGCGCGTCCTCGGTAATCTTTTCGGCCTGCTCCCGCACCATGTTCTCCAGATTGTTCCGGTACTGTGACAGCTCCAGGGTCTTGCCGACGCGGCTGAGCAGAATATCCGGAATAAAGGGCTTGACGACGAAGTCCATCGCGCCCACCTGAAAGCATTTGATTTCCGTTTCCGCCAAGTTGTCCGCAGTCAGGAAGATGACCGGAATCGCCTTTGTCTTTTCCTGTGCCTGAAGCCGCTCCATCACTGCGAAGCCGTCCGGGTCCGGCATATTGATGTCCAGCAGGATCAAATCGGGCCGGTTATTTTCCAAATATTTCAGAGCCGCTGTGCCGGAATTGCACGCCGCGATGCGGTAGTACGGCAAAAGGATTTTCTGCGCAAGCGCCAGGTTGGTCTTGTCGTCGTCTACAACCAAAATAATGTTTTTCATCTTTTCCTCATTTCTGCGCTATTTTATCTTACTCCTCTGTGGCTTTTCTGCATAGATAATCAATTCGTCTGATTGATTCTTTTTTATTGTACCCTTTTCATGGAAAGTATGCCACTGTTTTTTGATGAAAATCTGTCAGTCCGGATGAGGGGGCGCAAGGCTAAGGTTTTCGGGGAAGCTGCCGATATAATATATAGTGGATATATAGGGAAACGCTGATTAAAGCGCTCCCTTAGAGTAAGCAAAGTTTGCAGATTGCGGAAAGGCAGGGGAACCAATATGGCGGTTAAGGTAGGAGACAGTTGGGTATCGGAGGCGGCATATGCGTATGCGCAGCGGCAGGCAGAGAGCGGCGGGAAGGGCAGTGAGATGGCACGCCTGTCAGAACAGTTTCCGGATTTGAAGTTTTCGACAGGCACAAAGCCCTTCTCGGGCGAGGGGCTGAACAATATCGGGATTGCGCCGAACATTCTGCGGGAGATGGAGTCGAATCCGGAGAAGCGTCTGGAATACGAGGCGCTGATCTACGACTGCAATGAGGTTATCAGGAATATGCCGACAAAGACGGCGAATGGCAGCACGATCAAATCCTTTGGGTTTATTATCGGCGCGGACGGCGGCCTGAGCGCGTGGAGCGTATCGGAGAGCGGCGGCGCGGACAAGCGCGAGAAATTTGCGCTGGACAAGAGCAGGAAGGACAGCTGGCTGGAGCAGATGCGCATCAAAAAGAAGGAGAAGGACAAGGATTCCTATGAGAAGTCCGACGAGGACAAGGAGACGACAGGCACTTACTCCGTGAATACGATGAGCAGCGACGGCAGGGCGGCGCTTGTGGAGCGGCTCAAGAAGGAGCAGGAGGCGCGCGAGCAGCAGCTGGCGGATTTGGTACGGCAGATGCTCTCCAAGCAGGCGAACGCCTACGGGAACGCGACAAACATGTGGCAGTTTCTTGCGAGCGGCAGTTATACGGTGGACGCGGCGACGAAGGCGCAGGCGCAGAAGGATATTTCGGAGGACGGCTATTACGGCGTGAAGCAGACCTCCCAACGGCTGTTTGACTTTGCGAGCGCGCTGGCGGGGGATGATGTTGAGAAGATGCGCGAGATGCAGGCCGCGATGCAGAAGGGCTTTGATAAGGCGCAAAAGTCTTGGGGCGGGCAGCTTCCGGGAATCTGTCAGCAGACGATCAATGCGGCGAACAAAATGTTTGATGAATATTATGCATCCAAGAAAGCGCTGTAAATCGTGTGGATAACCGCAAGGAAGCGGCAAATTGTCAGTCAATATCCACATGTTTATGCACATTATCCACAAAAGTCAAAGGCTTTGACAAGATAACTGTTTTTTTCGACAGGGGATGGGACTGCCGAGCCTGCGCTTTTTTGGATGAAAAAGGGACGATTCAGCTATTGTTTTATTTTCATAAAAGGGATAAGATATAGATAACAAAATTATGGAGGTAAACAGCTATGGCAATTTTAGTTACAGGCGGAGCGGGATTTATCGGCAGCCACACGGTGGTGGAGCTTCAGGAAGCGGGCTATGACGTGGTGGTGGTTGACAACTTGTGCAATTCAAGCGCAAAGGCGCTGCAGCGCGTGGAGAAGATTACGGGAAAACCCATCACCTTCTACAAGGCTGACATTCTTGACAGAGATGCATTGGAGGAGATTTTCACAAAGGAGACGATTGACTCTTGTATTCATTTCGCCGGATTGAAGGCGGTGGGAGAGTCTGTCGCCAAGCCATGGGAGTATTACAATAACAATATCGCGGGGACGCTGACGCTGGTGGATGTGATGAGAAAGCACAACTGCAAGAATATTATCTTCTCGTCCTCCGCGACGGTTTACGGCGACCCTGCATTCATTCCGATTACGGAGGAATGCCCCAAGGGACAGTGCACGAACCCTTACGGCTGGACAAAGTCCATGCTGGAGCAGATTTTGTCCGATATGCAGAAGGCGGATCCGGAGTGGAACGTCATCCTTCTGCGCTACTTTAATCCGATTGGCGCGCACAAGAGCGGTACGATGGGCGAGAATCCCAACGGCATCCCGAACAACCTGATGCCGTATATCACACAGGTAGCGGTAGGGAAGCTTGAGAAGCTCGGTGTATTCGGCAACGATTATGACACGCATGACGGTACAGGTGTGCGGGACTACATTCATGTGGTGGACCTTGCAATCGGGCATGTGAAGGCGCTGAAGAAGATTGAGGAGAATGCGGGACTGTGCATTTACAACCTCGGCACAGGGACAGGCTACAGCGTGCTTGATATTGTCAAGAATTTTGAGGAGGCGACGGGCGTCAAGATCCCGTATGAGATTAAGCCCAGACGCGCGGGCGATATCGCGACCTGCTATGCGGACGCCTCCAAGGCGAAGAAGGAACTCGGCTGGACGGCGCAGTACGGCATCAAGGATATGTGCGCGGACAGCTGGCGCTGGCAGTCCAACAACCCGAACGGCTACGGCGACTGATGCCGGTACTATGAATAAAAATACAGGAAGCTCCCCGCTATCGGGGAGCTTCCTGTATTTTAAGGGCTGATGTATCGGTTATCGTTTTGCCTCCGGCACATCCAGCGTGCCGTTCTTGTAGCGCTCGATAATGTTGTTGATTCTGTCGTTCGGATTGAGCAGATCGCTGATGGAGGAGTCGTGGTTGAGCGTATCAATGATGTAAGCGACATATTTGCTCATATCGCAACTGATGTACCACGGCTTCTCGAGAAGCTCCGGCATCTGGTAAATCAGGTTGGTCGTGAGGATGCGGTAAATCTGACCGCTCTCATACGCCTTGTCAAAGCGCTCCAAGCCGCCCGTGAACAGGCCGAAAGTGGCCGCCACGAAGATGCGGTTCACACGCCGCCGCTTCAGGCTGGCTGCAACTTCCAGCACGCTCTCGCCCGAGGAAATCATATCGTCAACGATGATGACGTCCTTCCCCGCGACATTGCTGCCGAGAAATTCATGGGCGACAATCGGGTTGCGCCCGTCCACGACCTTCGTGTAGTCGCGCCGCTTGTAGAACATCCCCATGTCAAAGCCCATGACGTTCGCCATGTAGATCGCGCGGCTCATGCCGCCCTCGTCGGGGCTGATGATCATCATGTGCTCCGCGTCAATCGTCAGATCCGGCACGTGCGTCAGCAGTCCCTTGATAAACTGGTAGGTGGGGGAGACCGTCTCAAAGCCGTGCAGCGGAATCGCGTTCTGCACGCGCGGGTCGTGCGCGTCAAAGGTGATGATATTGTCAACGCCCATCCGAACCATCTCCTGCAGGGCGAGCGCGCAGTCCAGCGACTCCCTTGCGCTGCGCTTGTGCTGGCGGCTCTCGTACAGGTACGGCATGATGACGGTGATGCGTCTGGCCTTTCCGCCGACCGCGGCGATGATGCGCTTCAGATCCTGATAGTGGTCGTCGGGCGACATGTGGTTCTCATGTCCGCACAGCGAGTAGCTCAGGCTGTAGTTGGTGACATCCACCAGAATATAGAGGTCGTCGCCGCGCACGGACTGAAGGATAACGCCCTTGGCCTCGCCGGTGCCAAAGCGCGGAACTTTCGCGTCTACAATATAGGAATCGCGCTGGTAGCCGGAGAAGGCGAGCGAGTTCTTGTGCTCGTTCTCGCGCTCGGTTCTCCATTTGACGAGATATTTGTCCACCTTGCGCCCCAGCTCTTGACACCCCTGAAGCGGAATAATGCCTAAAGACCCTACGGGGATTGAATTTAAGTTCCTTTTTTCTTCACGGACTGGCATTGAGAGAATCCTCCTTTTTCTGTGCTGCTGTTTTCTTCCTCATGCGGATATCGTCCCCTGTCAGCTTGCACACCTCGTAATTGCTCGTGATGCGGGAAAATATCCGATCCGAGTATCTGTCCCGCAGCTCTCCCAGAGACAAATTTGTCGTGATAATTGTCGCTTTCCTGCGCTGATGCCGGTTGTTCAGGCACGAAAAAAGTTGGGAGGAGACAAATGCATTGGTCAATTCTGTTCCTAAATCATCAATGATCAGTAAATCACACTCATAAATATCTCCGGAGATTCCGGATACGGCTTCCCTGCTGTCCCTGTCGAAGGTGCTCTTGGAGAGCGCGTCGAAAAGCTGTGAGGCGCTGAAATAAATCACGATGTTGCCGCGGTCTATCAGCTCCTTGGCCACGCAGCAGGACAGAAAAGATTTCCCTGTCCCTACTGTACCATAAAAAAACAGATTATGATAGTCCAAATGAAAGCTTTCGATGAAATTTTGGCATATTTGTACAGCCTTTGTAAATTTTTCGAGGTCTTCCCCTGCATAATAGTCATAGGAAAGGGATGAAAAATTGTCCGTGCGGAGTAAATTTTTGATGTGTGACTGCTCATAGATAAGATCCGTTTCCGCGGCGCGGAAGCAGCTGCATTTCACGCCGTCCGCGTAGCCGGTATCCCTGCACTTGGCGCATTCGTACACCGGCGACAGAAAGTCTGCCGGATAGCCGTTTTCCGCCAGAAGGGATGCGCGCTGCGCGGACAGCTCTCCCAGCTTGGCCTTGAGCGCGTTCAGCGCGCCCGAATCGCCGCCAAGGAGCTTACGCCCCTGTTCGATGGAGACGGCGGCAACCTGTCTGTCCAGCTCCTCATAAGTGGGAATGGTCCGGTATATAAGGCTTGTGCGCTCCTCCAGCCGGCGCCTTGCGGCGCGCTGCCGTTCCTCGTAGGAGCGCATGATCTGATCGTATTGACTGTTTGTCAGTGGCATGTTTTCCTCGTTCCTGCCGGCCTCGGCGTCTAATTGCTCAAAATAGTCTGCTCCAGCCGGTCGAAATCATATGTGTTTTGTGAAAAATTGTTGAATTTATTTTTTGTGACGTTGGTGTCACTTTTTACTTTCCCGCTTCCGGTCTGCGCGGATTGCCTGCGGGAGGCGTCCGCGCGGGCGATGTCGGCTTTGCAGCGCACTCCCGCCTGATACCATTTGCTGAGAATGCCGTCCGCGTAGGCGAAGCGGTGGGAGTCCGTGGTCATCACGGTCTTGTCGCAGGCTTCTTGGATAATGTCCGGCAGAAATCCGTATTCCTTTGTCCATTTGTCGATGTATTCCAGCTCCTTCGGCGCCGGTGCGGCGGTCTTCCCGAGGGATTTCATAATCGTGTAGACAATCTTGTCGTATTTGCGCGATGAACTCTGCGCGTCCTTGGGAGTGGTGATTCCCTGCTCGTGCCACGAGAGGGCGACCTTCTCTATATAGCGGAAGTCCTTCTTGCCGCGCTCCACACAGTGCTGTATGAGATAATCAATCAAATCGGCGGAGAAGCTCAGTCGGTCATACAGGAAGAGAACCGTCTCCATATCGGAACGCGTCAGCTGCCGTCCGACATACTGCTCCGCAACCATCAGAAGCTGCGCGACCTCCTCACTGCTCTTGAAGCGCTTGAGGTCGTCGAGGGAATACCCCGGCTTGGCGTTCCTGTCGTCGGGCTTGTCCTCCTGAGACTGGACAAGCGACAGAACCGGCGTGACACGCGCCGCGGCCTTGGGCTGCTCACAGGACTGTTCCAGAGAGCGCACCTGAATCCCTGACAGATTGTGCGCGGCATCCCAGTCGAGCACGAGAAGCCGGCGATCCTCCCAGTATGTCAGCGCGCGCAGAACATCCTTTTCCGTATAATTAAATTTGTCGGCGATATCCGCAATGCTCGTCGGCAGATTCGCGTTCAGCATCCGCATCAGAAAAAGATAGATTTTGAGCTGTGCGTCGTTGGCCCCCGCCATGTATTCGTCGATAAACAGATTGGGGATGGCAGTCTGCTCCTTGGGCGTACTGCGGTAGATGTTGACACGATTCATGGTAATTCCCCCGTTTTATTCAGTATTCCTCCGACAGGGGAACTTCGTGCGCGTGTCTCCCTACAAGGTATCTGTATTGTAACATATCGGGGGAAAAAAGCAAGTCCCGTACCCGCCCGGACGCCCGCAGCAAACAAATGTTCAGGAGCCTTGTGGAAACTGTGGAAAGTGTGGATAAGCGCGGACGACATGCGTAAATGACAGAGGAGGCCGCCTGTGCGCCAATGTGGACGAAACCAAAAAATATCCACATCTCTCCGGCCCGCCCGCGGTCGAAAAAAATGTGGATATGGTGGATAATCAGCCTCCGAGAAGATTTTCGCCGATTTTTACGACGTCTCCCGCGCCCATGGTTATCAACAAATCACCGTCGATACAATTTTCCAACAAAAAATTTTCGATTTGGTCAAACGTCCGAAAATACAGGCACTCTCTTCCGAGCCGTTCCACCTCGCGCTGCAAATCCGCGGAGGTGATGCCGATGGTGTTTTTCTCCCGCGCCGCGTAAATGTCCGTCAAGATGATTCTGTCGGCCAAGGTAAGCGCCTTCGCGAAGTCGGTCAGAAACGCCTTCGTCCGCGAGTAGGTGTGAGGCTGGAACACACACCAGAGCGTCTTGTGCGGATAGTTGGCGGCCGCCTTTAAGGTCGCCGTAATCTCGGTGGGATGATGCGCGTAGTCGTCCAGGATGGTCACACCGCCGACGGTTCCCTTCAATTCAAAGCGTCTGTCCGTGCCTGAGAAGCCGGCGAGCGCGCGCAGCGCCACTGTCCGGTCAATGCCGAGAATATCCGTCAGCGCGATGACGGACAGGGAGTTGAGAATATTGTGCTCGCCGACAACGCCGAGACGGACGGTCCCGTCGGGGCTGCCGTTCTTCAACAGCGTGTATGTACCCCGGCCGAGCGCGTCGTAGGAGACGTCCGTGCAGCTGTAGCCGGCGGAGGCGTCCCGGCCGAAGGTGACGACCGTGCAGTCGAGACCGTCTGTCAGTTCGTGCATATTATCAATGTCGTTATTTATAATAAGAAAGCCGTCCTTCGGCAGGAGCCGGGCAAAGCGCCGGAAGGAATGGCGGATATCGTCGATATCCTTGAAAAAGTCGAGGTGATCCGCCTCGATATTCAAAATAATGCTGATGCGCGGGAAAAAGCTCAAAAAGGAGTTGGTATATTCGCAGGCCTCCGTCACGAAATAGTCGGATTTGCCCACGCGGATGTTGCCGCCGATGGATTTGAGGATGCCGCCGATGGACAGCGTCGGGTCCATGTCGGCCGCCAGAAGCACCTCGGAGAGCATGGACGTGGTGGTGGTCTTGCCGTGCGTGCCGCTGACGGCAATCGGTATCGGGTAATTCTTCATAATCTGACCGAGCAGGTCCGCGCGCGTCATAAGCGGGATGCCGCGCTCCACAGCCGCCATGTATTCAGGGTTATCCTGTGCGATCGCGGCGGTGTAGACAACCAGGTCGATGTCGGGCGTGATGCTGCCGGCGCTCTGCGGGTAGTTTATACGAGCGCCCATGGCGGAGAGATGCTCCGTTATCGGGGAGCGGCGCGCGTCGGAGCCGCTGACGGCAAAACCCGCGCCGATGAGGATCTGCGCAAGTCCCGACATGCTGATGCCGCCGATGCCGATAAAATGTACATGGATGGGTTCCTCAAAATTTATCTGATACATAATGAAAAACGTTTCCTTTCAGGATATTCTTTTACCTACATAATACACCCATGCCGCAGATTTTTCCACAAATAATTAAAATTTGCGCGGGGTATTGTGCGGATTGCCGCGAGGGATATGCGGGCGGGAAAAATTATCGTGCAAAAATAACCAAAACAGGGAGCGCCACGGCGCGCAACCGGGAAAAATGACGATACAGGACGCAAAAAAATATATTTTTTGGGCAAAACGCCGGAAAAATTTGCAAGATAACGGATTTAAGAGTTTCTTTTATTGAAATTGTATGTTATAATGATAAAAAGCAATATTGAATGACGCGAATAGAGGTGACGACATGATTAAGAAAGAGATGATTGCCATGCTTCTGGCAGGCGGTCAGGGCTCGAGACTGGGCATCCTGACCTCTAAAATGGCCAAGCCGGCGGTTGCCTTCGGCGGAAAGTACCGGATTATTGATTTTCCACTGAGCAACTGCATTAACTCCGGCATTGACACCGTCGGCGTGCTGACGCAGTATCAGCCGCTGAAGCTGAACACGCATATCGGCATCGGCATTCCGTGGGATCTGGACAGGAATATCGGCGGCGTGACCGTGCTGCCGCCCTATGAGAAGAGCGGCGAGAGCGAGTGGTACACGGGGACGGCGAACGCCATTTTCCAGAACCTTGAATATATGGAGAGCTACAATCCCGACTATGTGCTGATTCTCTCGGGGGATCACATCTATAAGATGGATTATGAGGTGATGCTGGACTTCCATAAGGAGAGCGGCTCCGAGGTCACGATTGCATCCATGCCCGTCCCGATTGACGAGGCCAAGCGCTTCGGAATCGTTATCACGGATGAGAATAAGAAGATTGTGGATTTTGAGGAGAAGCCGGAGAATCCGCGGAGCAACCTCGCGTCGATGGGCATTTACATCTTTAATTGGAAGGTGCTGCGCGAGGCGCTGATTTCAATGGCGGATCAGCCCAATCTGGACTTTGGCAAGCATGTCATTCCGTACTGCCACGAGAAGGGAATGCCGATGTACTCCTATGAGTTCAACGGCTATTGGAAGGACGTGGGGACGCTCAGCTCCTACTGGGAGGCGAACATGGAGCTTATCGACATTGTCCCGGAATTTAACCTCTATGAGGAATACTGGAAGATATACACCAAGAGCGAGGTGCTGCCGCCCCAGTACGTTGCGGCGGACAGCGTGATAGAGCGGTGCATCATCGGTGAGGGCACAGAGATTTACGGACAGGTCTACAATTCCGTGATTGGGTGCGGCGTGGTTATCGAGGAGGGCACCGTGGTGCGCGACTCGATTATTATGAACCAGACGAAGATTGGCAGGAATTGTACGATAGAGAAAGCCATTATTGACGAGGATGCTGTGGTGGGGGATCATGTGGAGCTTGGACTGCTTCCCGAGAAAGAAAACGACACCAGACCGGATATTTACAACAGCGGGTTGGTCACGATTGGAGAGCGGTCGGTGCTTCCGAGTCATATCAAGATCGGAAAGAACGCCGTGGTTTTCGGGGAGACAACCTCTGAGGATTATCCGAACGGCGTTTTGGACAGCGGCAGGACACTGATAAAGGCGGGTGAGTGATATGAGAGCATTGGGAATTGTTTTGGCGGGCGGAAACAGCAGAAGGATGGGAGAGCTTTCCCACAAGAGAGCGATTTCCGCCATGCCGATAGCGGGAAGCTACAGAAGCATCGACTTTGTGCTGAGCAATATGTCAAATTCACACATTCAGAAGGTCGCGGTCATTACGCAGTACAATTCAAGAAGCCTGCACGAGCACTTGAGCTCCTCGAAATGGTGGGACTTCGGGCGCAAGCAGGGCGGCCTGTACACGTTCACGCCGACCGTGACGCCGGACAACAGCAACTGGTACATGGGAACGGCGGACAGCATTTATCAGAACCTTGTTTTCTTAAAACGCAGCCATGAGCCGTACGTCGTGATCGCGACCGGCGATTGCGTTTATAAGCTCGACTACAATAAAGTGCTCGAGTACCATATCGCCAAGAAGGCGGACATCACAATCGTGGTGAAGGACATGCCTGAGGACGCGGAAATCGACCGCTACGGCGTGGTGAAGATGAATGAGGACTGCCGCATTGAGCAGTTTGAGGAGAAGCCGATGGTTGCGAAGTCGCGGACGGTATCGTGCGGCATCTACGTCATCCGGCGCAGACAGCTGATCGAGCTGATTGAGAAGAGCGCCGAGGAGGGGCGCTACGACTTCGTGCAGGATATATTGATACGCTATAAGGATCTCAAGCGGATATACGGCTACAAGATTGACTCCTATTGGCGCAATATCGCATCGGTGGAGGACTACTACGGCACGAATATGGACTTCCTCAGGCGGGACATCAGCGATTACTTTTTCAAGCAGTATCCGGATGTGTACTCCAAGGTGGACGACCTGCCGCCGGCAAAGTACAACCCCGGCTCGAGAGTGCGCAACAGTCTGATTTCAAGCGGCTGTATCATCAACGGAACCGTCGAGAACTCTGTCCTGTTTAAGGAGGTATTCGTCGGCAATAACTGTACCATCAAAAATTCCATAATTTTAAATGATGTGTACTTAGGAGATAACACCCACATTGAGAACTGCATTGTAGAGAGCCGTGACACCATACGGGCCAACTCTCATCATGTAGGAGAAACAGGTATTAAGGTAGTGGTAGAGAAGAACGAGAGATATGTGTTGTAAGACAGAAGGAATAAATGAAATAATATAGGAGTTATTATAAAATCAGGACGTAAGAATTAGGAAGCAGAAGCAAGTTGTTCTTGTTTAAAATTTCTTCACGTGAATGCTTCGGAATGGAGGAAAAAATGAGAATTACAGATGTGCGTGTTCGCAAAATCACAAAAGAAGGCAAAATGAAGGCGGTCGTTTCAATCACCCTTGACGATGAGTTCGTGGTACATGATATCAAGGTGATTGAGGGGGAAAAAGGACTTTTTATCGCCATGCCGAGTAAGAAATCCGCTGATGGCGAGTACAGGGATATTGCGCATCCCATCAATTCTTCTACGAGAGAGATGATTCAGCAGACCATCCTTGACAGCTATGAGAAGGCGCTCTTGGAACCGGATGAGGAAATTTAGGCAGATCAATCAAATAATACTTGTTTTATTAAAATGTGGGCACAGGGGCACCATGATATGGTGTCCCTTTTTATTCTTTGACATGTGGGGAGGCTTCATGGTTATTATAGCGGGGTTGGGAAATCCGACGAGAGAATATGAGAATACGAGACACAATATAGGATTTATGGCGGTGGACGCGCTGGCGGACAAATATGACATTGGTGTCATGGAATGCAGGCATCGGTCGCTTATCGGGCGGGGGGTGATAAACGGCACGAAGGTGGTGCTGGTCAAGCCGCTGACCTATATGAATCTGAGCGGCGAGGCGGTTCGCAGCGTTGTGGATTACTATAAGGTGGACGCGGCGAGCGAGCTGATTGTGATTTATGATGATGTCAATCTGGATGTGGGGCGGCTGCGAATCCGCAAGAAGGGCAGCGCCGGCGGACACAACGGAATAAAAAGCATTATCGCGCATCTCGGACAGGACTCCTTTAATAGAATTAGAATAGGGGTGGGCGAAAAGCCCAAGGGCTGTGACCTTGCCGATTATGTGCTGGGGCGCTTCAGCAGGGAGGAGCTGGCCGTGATGGCGGACAGCCTTGAGGCGGTGGACGGCGCCGTGAACCTGATGCTTCAGGGGGAGGTGGATGCCGCCATGAACGCGTATAACGCGAAAAAGGCATAATCCGGGGATAGGGAGGAGAGACAGGGTGAACACGTTACTGGCGCCATTGCGGGAGCTTGGCGAATACGATAAGATTATGGAAGTCCTGAGGAGGAGCGGCGGAAGGGCAGGCATAAGCGGCTGTGTCGATTCACAGAAGCTGCACATGATATTTGGCATCGACGGCGGTTATGAGGTGAAAGTGATTGTGACCTACAGCGACATGAAGGCGCGCGAGCTGCTGGACGACTGCCGCCTGTACTGCCGCGAATCCTATTTCTATCCCGCGAAGGATTTGATTTTCTATCAGGCGGATATTCACGGGAATCAACTGACCAAGGAGCGAATCATGGTGCTGCGCCGCATCCTTGAGGGCAATCCGATTACGATTGTGACGACTTTCGCGGCGCTCATGGCGCATCAGCTCCCGCTCCGGGTCATCGCGGAGAATGTCATTCATATCGACAGGGAGACGGTGCTGGAGGAGCAGGCGCTTGCGCGCAGGCTTGTGAGCATGGGCTATGAGAAGACTTATCAGGTGGAGACGCAGGGGCAGTTCTCGGTACGCGGCGGAATCATTGACATCTTTGACCTCACTGCGGAGAATCCCGTGCGGATAGAGCTGTGGGGCGATTCGGTCGAGTCCATCCGCTCGTTTGACATTCTGAGTCAGCGCTCGATAGAGGAAAATATGACAGAGGTGTCGATTTATCCCGCGACGGAGCTGATACTGCCGCCGTCCGTTCTGGAGGAGGGACTGCGCGCGATTGAGGCGGACTGCAGGGAGCGTGCGGCGTATTTCAGGGAAAATACCCGGCCTGAGGAGGCGCACCGCTTGGAGCGCGCGGTCGAGGAACTTCGGGAGCAGGCCCGGCAGCTTTGCGGCTATGGGAGTTTGGAGAGCTACATGGGATATTTTTACGAGGATACCATATCCTTCATTGATTTGTTTCGGGACAGGAGCTGCTGCTTTTATCTGGATGAGCCGACACGCATTGAGGAGCACGCGAACGCGGTCGAGCTGGAGTTCCGCGAGAGCATGGCCGGGAGGGCCGGGAAAGGCTATATTCTGCCGAAGCAGATGGAGTTGCTGTTTGGCGTGCAGGAGGTGATGGCGCGTCTGGAGAGGGTGCGCCTGCTCGCGCTCTCAACCATGGAATACAAGCACTTTCCGATTAAATTCGAGAATCGCTTTACGGTCAACGCGAGAAGTGTTTCTTCCTATAATAATAGCTTTCCGGAGCTGGTTCGGGATCTGAAGGAGTTCAAACGGCGGGGCTGCCGCGTGTTGCTGCTCTCCGCGTCCGCGACGAGGGCGAAGCGTCTGGCGAACGACCTGATGGACGAGGGGCTGACGGCTTTCTATACGGAGAACGCCGACAGGGAGCTTCAGGCGGGGGAGATTATGACCTTCCACGGGACGGTGCGCAAGGGCTTTGAATACCCGCTTTTAAAGCTGGTGGTCATCTCGGAGACTGACATTTTTGGCGCGCGTCAGCGCGCGAAAAAGAAGAAAAAGACCTATGAGGGACAGAAGATACGGGACTTCTCCGATTTGAAGCCGGGAGATTACGTTGTCCACGAGAACCACGGCCTGGGCATCTATCAGGGCATTGAGAAGGTGGAGGTGGAGAATGTCGTGCGGGACTATATTAAGATTACCTACGGGAACGGCGGGAATCTCTATGTGCCGGCGACGGGCCTTGACGTGATTCAGAAGTACGCCTCCGCGGACGCGGCGAAGAAGCCCAAGCTGAACAATCTCGGGACGCAGGAGTGGACAAAGACAAAGGCCAGAGTCAGGAGCGCGGTAAACGAGGTGGCGCGGGATCTGGTGGAGCTTTACGCGGTGCGGCGGCAGACGACGGGCTTCCGGTTTGGCAGGGACACCGTCTGGCAGCAGGAGTTTGAGGAGATGTTCCCGTTTGAGGAGACGGAGGACCAGCTCCTTGCGATAGAGGCGACCAAGCGGGATATGGAAAGTCCGCGCATTATGGACAGACTGATTTGCGGGGACGTGGGCTACGGCAAGACGGAGATTGCGATTCGCGCGGCGTTTAAGGCGGTGCAGGACGGCAAGCAGGTCGCCTATCTGGTGCCGACGACGATTCTCGCGCAGCAGCACTACAATACCTTTGTGCAGCGCATGAAGGATTTTCCCGTCCGGATAGAAATGCTGTCGCGGTTTCGCACGGCGGGGGAACAGAAGAAGACCGTTGAGGATTTGCGCAAGGGATTGGTGGACATTGTGATAGGCACGCACCGCCTGCTCTCGCAGGACGTCCGATATAAGGATTTGGGCTTGCTGATCATTGACGAGGAGCAGCGGTTCGGGGTGCGCCACAAGGAGAAGATCAAGCAGGTCAAGGAGGAGGTGGACGTTCTGACGCTGACGGCGACGCCGATACCGCGGACGCTTCACATGAGCCTTGTGGGAATCCGCGACATGAGCGTTCTGGAGGAGGCGCCAGGGGAGCGCCAGCCGATACAGACCTATGTGATGGAGTACAACGAGGAGATGATTCGGGAGGCAATCGTCCGCGAACTCTCCCGAAACGGTCAGGTATATTACGTGTACAACCGCGTCAACAGTATTGCGGATGTTACAAGCCGAATCGCCCGGCTGGTGCCGGAGGCGACCGTCGCCTTCGCCCACGGGCAGATGAAGGAGCGCGAGCTGGAGAAGATTATGTTTGACTTTATCAGCGGCGATATCGACGTGCTGGTATCGACCACGATCATAGAGACGGGGCTGGACATCTCCAACGTCAACACGATGATCATCCACGATTCGGACAATATGGGGCTTGCGCAGCTCTACCAGCTTCGTGGGCGCGTGGGACGCTCCAACCGCACCGCCTACGCGTTTCTGATGTACCGCAAGGACAAGATGCTCAAGGAGGTCGCGGAGAAGCGCCTGCAATCCATACGGGAGTTTACCGATTTGGGGAGCGGCTTCAAGATTGCGATGCGCGACTTGGAAATCAGAGGGGCGGGCAATCTCCTGGGAGAGCGCCAGCACGGCCATATGGAGGCGGTCGGCTATGACCTCTACTGCAAGATGCTCAACGAGGCCGTCAAGACCCTCAAGGGGACAAAGCGCGTGGAGGAGGATTTCACCACCTGTGTCGATATGGAGGTGGACGCGTTTATTCCCGCGTCCTATATTGTCAACGAGGTGCAGAAGCTGGATATCTACAAGCGGATCGCGAGCCTTGAGAACGCGGCCGAGTGCGAGGATATGCGAAAGGAGCTAAAGGACCGCTTCGGCAGTATCCCCAAGTCGGTTGAAAACCTGATACAGATTTCCCTGATCCGGGTGCTTGCGCATCGGCGGTATGTGACGGAGATCAAGGGGAAGGCGGGAAGTATCACCTTTCTGATGGAGCCGCTGGCGCCCGTGCATGTGGAGCGGATTCCGGCGCTTCTGGAGCCGTATCGGGGCGCGCTTGCATTCTCCGCGAAGGGGACGCCGAATTTTGTGTTAAAATATAAAAAATGCGGCTTGGTGGAAAAGGAGGCCGAGCCTATGATAAAATATACCAATCAGGTACTTGAAAACATGGCAGAGCTTTATGAAGCGTAAAAGGAGGAGCACTATGGAGTACAGAGCAATGAAGGAGCAGAAAACATCCCTGCTGGGGTTTGGCTGTATGCGGTTTCCGACCAATCCGGACGGCAGCATCGACGAGGAGGAGACGCTTGCGATGATAGACAAGGCGTATCGCGGGGGCGTCACCTATTTCGACACGGCCTATCCCTACCATGGCGGGAAGAGCGAGGGCGTTACCGGAAGGGCGCTGGCACGCTATCCGAGGGAATCCTACTGTCTGGCGACGAAGCTGCCGATATGGGCGGTGCACACATTGGAGGATGCGGCGCGCATCTTTGGCGAGCAGTTGGAGCGCCTGCAAAAGGATTACGTCGATTTTTATCTGCTGCATGCGCTGAATAAGGAGCGCTGGGAGCTGGTAAAGCGTCTGGGAATACTGGAGTACTGCGAGAAGCTGCGCGCGCAGGGGAAACTGCGCCACATCGGGTTTTCGTTCCATGACGATTATGAGGTGTTTGAGGAGATACTCACCGCTTATCCGTGGGACTTCTGCCAGATACAGCTCAATTACATGGATAAGGACACGCAGGCCACCCTCAAGGGCGTGGCGCTTGCGGAGCGTCTCGGGATACCGATGATCATCATGGAGCCGGTCAAGGGCGGCTCGCTGGCGCGCCTGCCCAAGGATGTCATGGGGCTGTTTGAGGCGGAGCAGCCGGAGGCCTCCGCGTCGTCGTGGGCGCTGCGCTACGCGGGCAGCTTTCCCAATGTCAGCGTAGTGCTGAGCGGGATGTCCACGATGGAGCAGGTGGAGGACAATCTGAATACCTTTGAGAACTTTGAGCCGCTGAGCGAGGCCCAGCGGCAGGTGGTGGCGCGCGTCGCCGGGGCGCTGCGAAGCCGCGTGCAGAACGGTTGTACGGCGTGCCGCTATTGTATGCCGTGCCCCGCGGGCGTCAATATCCCGGGGTGCTTCAACATCTGGAATACATATCACATATACGAAAATGCACAGGAGGCGCAGCGGCGCTGGCGTGATGAGATTCCGGAGGCGGAGAAGGCGAAGAACTGTATCAAATGCGGCAAGTGCGAGCAGGTCTGCCCGCAGAAGCTTTCCATCCGGGAGGACTTGACACGCCTGCAGCAGGAGCTTGACGCAATAGGCGCGCAGGGGGTATAATAACTGGTGCACCGATACGGATAGTCAGGGTCGGTGCGCCGGCGCACCGGATGGGAGCCGCTGCGAAAGGAGCATGGTTGTGAGATGAGCGAATGCAGATATAATATTCCAAAGCAGTATAAGGTGGATAAGGGAATGCCGTTGGAGCCGCTGCTGGGCAAGCTGGAGAATGCCAAGTGCCGCAGAATCATTGAGTCGAGCGTGGAGAGCGTCAAATGGTGCTACCATATTGTGGATAAGAAGGGAATCGTCAATGTCGCGGAGCTTGTCAGGGAGAGCGGCCTGTCCGTGCTGGAGGTCTCCCTGAGAAGGCAGGTCTGTCCCGAGCTGTTGACGGAGGTGTTCGCCGGCTTATTCCAGCGGCCGATCATATTGGCGTACCTGTGCGGGGAGGAGTTCTCGCTGGGAACCTTTCTTCCGTCGGAGAACACGATGGCCGGCAGGATGTGTTCCACGGATTTTTACCCGCGCGACACGGAGCGCATGATTGAGATCATGGACTATGAGCGGGATCAGGATAAGACCGTGGCGCAGATGCATGAGCGTTTTCTGGCGACGCTTCGCAGACAGAAGCGGGCCATAATGATAGAGAAAGCCTATGAGCAGATTAATGACAAAGTGGAAGATGAAATTCTTGCGTTTGAGTTCAGTCTTGAGAATCTGGATAAGATAAGAGAGGACTCAGAGTTTGTGCAGGCGCAGCTGCGCGTCGTCTGAGGCATGTCCCGGATGGGACTGCGAATGAATAAGAATGGAGGACTTTGTATGGACGTGTCAAGGGCGGTGGCGGCCGCGATTCTCAATTCCCTGAAAAGCGGCGTGGTACCGCGGGTGGGACTGGAGTATATCACGGTAGGGCGCAGGAATGAGATACAGGCGCTTTTGCAGGATGTCTCTCTTATCGAGCAGGGCGGCGCGGCGTTTCGGTTTATCGAGGGGCAGTATGGAAGCGGAAAGACCTTCCTGATGCACGCGCTGAGAAATCACGTGATGGAGCGGAATTTTGTCGTGACGGACGTGGAGCTGTCGGTGGAGAAGCGTTTTGTCGGCAACCGCGGACAGGGTCTTGCCGCGTACAGGGAGCTGATACACAACATGGCGATTCATGCCTGTCCGGACTGCGGCGCGCTGCAGCTTATTCTCGACAAATGGATCGGCTCTCTGGAGAACGAAGTGGTGCAGCATGAGGGGATGGTGCCCGGGCATGAGGCCTTTGACGTGCGGGTGAGCCAGAAGATTTACATGCTGACGGCCTCCATGGAGGAGCGGGTCAACGGCTTTGATTTCGGAAAGGTGCTGGCCGCGTATTACAAGGGGCACCGGTCGGGGGATGTCGAGCTTCAGAAAAAGGCGCTGCGCTGGCTGTACGGGGAATACCGCACGCGGACGGAGGCCAAGAACGACCTCGGGGTGAACCTGATCATCAATGACGATAACTGGTATGATTTTGTTAAGCTGTTCTCGGACTTTGTGGTGATGGCCGGATATGCGGGGCTGTATGTATGCATGGATGAGCTGGCGAGCCTGTATGAGATTCCGAGCCGTGTCGGCAGAGAATACAACTACAATCGCATACTCACTATCTATAATGACGCACTGCAGGGGAAGGCGTCGCATCTGGGGATTATTATGAGCATCACCGGGGAGGCGATGGAGGATCCCACGCGCGGAGTGTTCAGCTTTGAGCCGCTGCGCTCGCGCCTTGCGTCCTCGAGCTATGAGCGGGAGGAGCGTGTGAAGCTGCGGGATATGGCATCGCCGATCATCAAGCTGGATTCCCTGAACCCGGGGGAGATGTATGTGCTTCTGGAAAAGCTCTCGGCAATTCACGGGATCCTGTACGATTATACGCCGGCCTTGGGGCATGACGACTATATCTATTTTCTCAAGCAGCAGTATGCGCGGGCGGCGGAGAACGGGTCAACCACGCCGCGGGAGATGATCAGGAGCTATGTCACCCTGCTGAATCTGATGCAGCAGAATCAGAACCTGCCCAAGGAGGATATCCTGTATATTCAGGCGGCGCAGGGCAAATAGACGGGAAGGATGCGGTTGCGATAATGATAAGAGCGGTAATCTTTGATATGGACGGGGTGCTGATAGACACCGAGAAGCATTACAATGCGGCGTGGTGCGAGGCGGCGCAGGCGGCGGGCTTTGACTTTACGAGGGAGCATGCGCTGATGCTGAGAAGCTGCGACGCGCGCGCGGCCTGCCGCATGATGCAGGAGATATTCGGCGAGGGATTTGACTATTACGCGATCCGCGAGGTGCGGCGCAGGCTGGTGGCGGAGCGGCTTGCCCGATACGGGCTTGAGCGCAAGCCCGGAATTGACGAGATACTCGGCTATTTGAAGGAAAAGGGCATCAAGGCGGCGGTTGCGACGGCGACGCCGCCGGAATTGACGCTGGAGCATTTGGAGAAGATAGGAATAAAGGATCAATTTGATAAGATTGTCAGCGCGAAGCAGGTCGCCAATGGAAAGCCTGCGCCGGACGTGTATCTGTATGCGTGCGAGCAGATCGGCGAGCGGCCCGAGGACTGTATCGCGGTGGAGGATTCTCCCAATGGGATTAAGGCGGCCTACGCGGCGGGCTGCAGGCCGGTGATGGTGCCGGATCTGACGCCGCCGGACGAGGAGATACGGCCGCTTTTGTACGCGGAGGCCGAGACGCTGGCGGATATAATATCTGTTCTTGAGAACAATCAATGAAGACCGAAGGGAAGTGGTGTGTATGGACAGTTGTGACAGTAGCGGGAAACATCATAAGGGTGTATACACCGAAGACGCTTGGGTCTTTCTGCATTATGGAAGAACGCAATGCCGTTGATACGCCCGAAAGAATTGCGGAGGGCGAAGATTGAAAATTAAAATTTTCAATCACGAGATTTGTGTCTGCGCTGCACTTGCCACAAACTCGTTATGCGCATAGTCTCAGCAAAGCTGAGCCATTAAGACAGCGCAGAAATGAGGTGAAAAATGGAAAATGAAATATTGAATGAACCGGATTACATTCGGGAGCTTGTCGAGCTGATAAGAAGCGGCGAGGCGGACGCTGTAATCGCGGACAAAGTGACTGGCTATCACGACAATGACATTGCGTCCGCGCTGGATGAGCTGAGCGGGGACGAGCGGCATGTACTCTATCATCTGCTCGGCGTTGAGCGCGTGTCGGAGGTGTTCGCCTACCTTGACGACCCGGGGAAGTACCTCGGGGAGCTGGAGCCGGAGAAAGCGGCGGACATCATCGAGAACATGGACGCGGACGACGCGGTGGACGTTCTGGAGGAGGTGGACGAGGAGACGCGCAGCCGGCTGATAGAGCTGATTGACGCGGACTCCAAGGAGGACATCGATTTGATCTGCTCCTACGAGGAGGATGAAATCGGCAGCGTGATGACGACCAATTTCATAGAGATTGAGCGCGGCATCTCGATAAAACAGGCGATGCGGGAGCTGATCGCGCAGGCGGAGGACAACGACAATATCACGACGCTGTTTGTGAAGGACACGGACGGCACGTTTTACGGGGCGCTGGACTTGAAGGATCTGATCATCGCGAGAAATTACATGGATCTGGAGGACCTGATTACCTGCTCTTTCCCGTATGTGCGCGCGCACGAGCGTATCAGCGAGTGTATCGAGCGCCTCAAGGACTACGCGGAGGACTACATTCCGGTGCTGGATGAGCGCAGCGAGCTGATCGGCGTTATCACTGCGCAGGACATCGTGGAGGTCGTGGATGATGAGATGGGCGAGGATTATGCGAAGCTGGCCGGCATGATCGAGGAGGCCGAGTTGGAGGAGCCGCTGCGGGAGAGCATCAAAAAGCGTCTGCCGTGGCTGGTCGTCCTGCTGGGGCTGAGCATGTGCGTCTCGACGGTGACGGGGCTGTTCGAGGGCGTGATCGCGCAGCTTGCGATTATCGTGAGCTTTCAGTCGGTTATCCTTGGCATGTCGGGCAACGTGGGCACGCAGTCGCTTGCGGTTACGATACGGCTGCTGATGGACGAGGAGTTGGGGCCGCGCCAGAAGGCGGCGATGATTTTCCGCGAGATTCGGATAGGCTTCTCGAACGGGCTGATATTGGGACTTCTGGCGCTGGTGATCATCGGCGGGTATCTGTGTCTGGCCAAGGGCAGGACGCTGCAGTACGCCTTTGCGATTTCGGGCTGCGCGGGCGCGGCGCTGCTGATGGCGATGACGATTTCGAGCTTTGTCGGCACGATTGTCCCGATGTTTTTTAAGAAAATCCATGTGGATCCCGCGGTGGCATCAGGGCCGCTGATCACGACGGTAAACGACCTTGTGGGCGTGGTGACGTACTATGGCGTGGCATGGATTCTGCTGATAAATGTTTTGCATTTGGGATGAACGGATATGCATATTTCCCCACCATTTACAAATAATAGAAATACGGAAAAGCCCCATATCTGAGGGCTGAAAGAAACGTAAAGATGGAGGAGATATATGAAAGCAACAGGGATCGTGCGTCGTATTGACGATTTGGGGCGCGTTGTCATTCCCAAGGAAATCAGGAGAACCTTGCGGATACGGGAGAGCGACCCGCTTGAGATATTTACGGATAATGACGGTGAAATTATTTTAAAGAAATACTCCCCAATCGGGGAGCTCGGAAGCTTTGCAAAACAGTATGCGGAGAGTCTGTCGCAGGTGTCGGGGCATGTGGCGCTGATCGCGGACAGGGATCAGTTTATCGCGGCGTCGGGGAGCAACAGCAAACAAATCCTCGGGCGCAGCGTGAGCAAGGAGCTTGAGGATAAGATGAACTCGCGGGAGACCGTGTGCGCGTCCAGAGGAGAGAGCAGCTATATCGGCGTGATGGACAATGAGGTCGAGGAGTACCAGCATGAGGTGATTATCCCGATCATCACACAGGGGGACATCATCGGCGCGGTGGTGCTGCTGTCCACGAAGGCGGGCGACGAGATGAACGAGGTTGAGATGAAGCTTGCGCAGTCTGCGGCGGGATTTCTGGGGAAGCAGATGGAGCAGTGAGGGTGAAGGGAATGAGAGTCCGGCCGTCTGCACAAAATTGCGGACAGCCGGACTTTGCCGTTACGTTATGGGAAATTGCGACAGCGCAAAGACGGTGTCGGTATTTTGGAATTGGAATCAGAACAGAACAGTACAGGCCTGTATCGGAAGCCAATATGATCGATAAACATAGAAATTCATTGAGGAAACAGTCTTTTTAATATATAATAAGCTTGGAAAGAAGACTTTTGTTATCTCAATTATGAATTTATATTTCATGGAAAAGAGCTGTATTGCAGTGGATAAAACAGAAGAAGCCATAGAGATGAAGGGAAGGTGCTTTTAGGTTGACATTACAAGAAAAAGTGGTGCAAAAAGTAAACGGATTATCAGAGGATAATTTGCGGTTCCTGCTAGAGATGATAGACCGGTTTATGCAGCCTGAGCCAATAGAAAAAGAAAAAACCGTAATCCCGGGCAGGGTTGGCATTGCAAAGGGGCAGAAACTGTATGATGATGATTATGATTTTGACGAAATGAATCCTGAAATAGCAAGAATGTTTGGAGAAGTGTAATGAAGTTATTATTGGATACACACATTATTCTTTGGACTTTAGACGACAATCCTAAATTGACAAGCCGAATCAGAAATTTAATTATAGATGCGGAAAACGATATTTACTATAGTTCGGCATCTGTTTGAGAAACAACGATTAAATATATGTCTAAGCCGGATAAAATTTGCATCAGTGGTTCTAAGATGTCTGAGTTATGCAGAAAAATGGGATACCAAATGTTGCCCATTACTGATGAGCACATAAAGTTATTGGAAACATTGGTATACCATAATGAATACCAAACGCATAACAATCCATTTGACCGGATTATGATTGCACAGGCAAAAGCAGAGGGTTTAAGGTTTGTTACCCATGATTCTAAAATCTCATTTTATGAAGAGGATTGTGTAATGCCGGTATAACGCCGTCGATGGTGCAGATAATATCATCTGCCGGAATCTGCTTTGTTTTATTATGGATATAGTGATAAAACACCTTTAGTGTGAACCATTGCCATGCCAAGAAGTATTTCCCGTGCAAAAATTAAAAATGCACGTACACCATTCCGTGCTGATTTTGGTGTGAGAGATGTTATTGTGCCAAAACAGGAAAAACGTAAAATTCCGACACAATTGGATGAGTTTCCGGTTATTTTGCAAAGTATAAACAGTTTTTTGTGTGAACCATATACTGCTGTTATGAATGAACATGAGTTTGAAAAACAGTGGAAGGCGAATGAAAGTGAATTGGTAAAAAAATACAGGAGTGAGGTATTTGTTGGTCAATTGTCAGGGAGGCCGAATAAGCGGCCTTCCCACACATCCATCCCCCTACGCCACATAACAGTACATAAAGATAAAATGGCAGATGCTTCCCCCCATGACAAACAGATGAAAAATCTCATGGGAGCCGAAATACTTATGGAGCGCATTGAACACCGGCAGTTTCAGCGCGTAAATAACGCCGCCGATGGTGTAGATAATGCCTCCGGCCAGCAGCCATCCGAACGCCGCGTGCGGAAGCGTATCCCAGAGCGTGCCGAACACGAGCAGGCACAGCCATCCCATTGCGATATAAATCATCGAGGAAAACCACTTCGGACAGGTAATCCACAGCGCCTTGACCAGCATCCCCACAATCGCGACGCCCCATACCAACGTCAACAGCGAATATCCCATGCTGCCGCCCAGCACGATTAAGCACACCGGCGTGTAAGAGCCGGCGATGAGCACGAAAATCATCATGTGGTCAATCTTGCGGAACACACGGAGGATTCTTCCGGAAGCATTGACGGTGTGGTAGAGCGCGCTCGCCCCGTATAAAAGAATCATGCTTGCGACAAAGACTGTCAGCGCAAACACGGCAACTTTTCCTTGAGCCTTGATTAACAGCGGGGAAGCGGCGATTGCCGTCATCAGGCAGGCGATAAAGTGTGTGATTGCGCTTCCCGGTTCTCTGATTGTCAATTGCATATAAATCATCCTTTCTAACGTTTTCCAAACAATATAACATAGTTTTGAAAACTACTTAATACTTGATATAATACTACGACTTATTATTTGGAATGTCAAGAATAAATATGCACAGAGTTTGGAACCGGATTTGTAAAAATTTGGATAAAACAGACGATTGTCAGTCCTCCTCGATTACCTGTATCTCCAGATAATCGAAATTGATTGCCTCAATGAAGTTGTCCGCGGTAAAGCGCGTCCGGCTGTGCTTCTTGAAGTCCGCAATCGTGGAATCAAGCCAAATGGGCTTGCCGAGATCGAATTCATAGCAGGCCTGCTCCAAGGCCTCAAAAATCTTGTGCGTCCGCGTATCCGCGCTGTCGTTGCAGATAACGGTGTCGCGCAGCATGCGGTTATCTTTAAAGGTTTTTACCCATAATCTGAACATTTTGCCCTCCGTTTTGAATTGCTTTGTGTAAAATCCGCCTGTAAAATGAGGAGTGCCCCGACACATTTCTGTGCCGAGGCTATTATGAAAAAATTTATCTGTCAGATATCAATTTAAGTACGATATATCTGTGTTCCTGATAAATAAAGAATATCACCTGAGTGTGAACAAAATATGAACAAAATGTAATTTTATTGTAAATGTGCACATTTATCGGTGGGAAAAGAGAAATATTCTGTGCAAAAACACGAAGCGATGATGGAAGGACATTGGTTTACAGCGCAAAACCGTTACGTATTTTGTGCCGCAAATTGCTTTTTGTGCTGCAAATTGCTTTTGGTGTTGTCATATCTTGAATTTAGTGGTAAACTTTTTAATATATATTTATATGTATGGTACGGCTTTGGACACAGAGATACGATGGATAAATTATTTCGAAATGGAGAAAAGTATGGATAACTTTATGGACAGGCTGGCACAGAAGTTCAGCGCGCAGGAGATGATAAAGGCAAATTCACAGGCGGAGGCGGCGGAGATCAAGCGGCTTCAGTTTCAGGTATCGGAGTATGAGAAGATTTTGCAGGAGATGCGCCGGCTGAATTATAAGAATACGGAGATTTCAGAGAAGCTTGATGAGATGATCGGAGACGGCGCGAAGAAGCTCTTTGGCATGAAGGAGGAGCAGGAGAAGCTCGTCGCGTCCATGCGCGACATTGCGGTCGAGCAGACCAGAACCCGCGAGGCGGAGCTCTCACAGAGAGAGCGGGCTTTGCTGGAGCGCGAGCGTGCGGCGGAGCAGGAGCGCCTGACCGGTGAGCGTGCGTTAGAGCAGGAGCGCATGGAGAAGGAGCGCGCGCTGGAGCAGGCGCGCATGGAGAAGGAGCGCGCAGAGCACGAGCGTCAGGAGCGGGAACGCATGACGGAGGAGGTTCGTCAGGAGCGCGAGCGCGCGGAACGTGAGCGTCAGGAGCGTGAGCGTGTGGCAGAGGAGGCCCGCTTGGAGCGTGAGCGCGCGATGCAGGAGGCTGAGGAGGCGCTTCGGGAAGACGGGGACGGGGAGCAGAAGGAAAACGATTTCAATGCGATTGCGGACATCATTGAGGAGAAGTTCAAATATTCCGATGATTTCATGCACAAGGAGAGCGTTAAGGTATACAGGAACGTGCAGGCTGTGGTCGTTGAAGAACTGAAGCGCTATGCGGATGGTCTGACCGCGGAGAATAACCGGCTCAGGTCGAAGATGAGCAATGTGATGACGGTGAGCGTGATTTCCATGGTGGCCTCCGTGGCCGGACTCGCAATCAGTCTGCTGCTGCTGACCGTGCTCGGCGTGTTCTGAGCGCGATGGCAAAGATATCCTTTAAGCCGGGCAATATGCTTTATCCGCTGCCGGCGGTGCTCGTGAGTGTGGCGGACAAGGCGGGAAAGACCAATATTTTCACGGTGGCATGGGCGGGGACAATCTGTACGAATCCGCCTATGGTCAGTATTTCCGTACGCCCGAGCAGATATTCACATCATATGATTATGGAGACGGGGGCGTTTGTCATCAATCTGACAACGCGCGAGCTGGCATTGGCCGCGGATTATTGCGGCGTTAAGAGCGGGCGGGACGTGGACAAATGGGAGGCTTTGAAGCTGACGCCGACGCCTTCGCGGGAGGTTTGCGCGCCGGGAATCGCACAGAGCCCCGTGAACATTGAGTGTAAGGTGGAGCGGGTGGAGCAGCTCGGCTCCCATGATATGTTTATCGCCCGCGTGGTTGCAGTGCAGGTTGAGGATGCGTACATGGATGAGAAAGGCAGCTTTCGGCTTGCCGAGGCAAAGCCCATCGTGTATTCGCATGGGGAATATTTTGATTTGGGAGAGAATCTGGGGAAATTCGGATACAGCATCCGGAAGAGCCGGGTTAAGGATATAAAATAAATGAGAAGAGTACAGCATTATTATAGAAGATTCAGGCTTTGCTATATAGAGGCGGCAGTGATTTCCTTGCTCTTGTGTCTTTTTTTGCTGCCTTCCATGGAGCGTTACAGACACACGGGGGACAATTACTTCCGCGTGGCAATAAACGGCGTTGAGGTCGGAAGCGTGGAGTCGCCGGAGCGCGTTGACGCGCTGATGGCGGAGGCGCGCCGGCAGGTGGCCGCGGAGTCGGGAAGCGGCGATTTGATTTTGATGGATCTGTCGCTGGATCTGGCGGGGAGCGAGAAGCTGTGGGGAAAGGTAGACAGCGACAAGACCATCATTGAAAATATGGTGCGCGTGATGAAGGACAGTACCCGCGAGACGCTGCACCGCTCCTACACGGTGAAGATAAGCGAAACGGCGGTGAATCTGGGCTCCTATGAGGAGGTTCACGCGCTCCTGAAGCAGGCGATTGAGCCGTATGACACCAAGGGGATCTATGATGTGGAACTGGCTTTGAACCGCAATCGCGAGATTAACGTGCTCGAGGCGCGGGTGGTCACGCAGGAGGCGCTTATGCCGGAGGAGGAGCCGCTGCTGCTGTCGGCGGGCGTCGAGGCGGATTTTGACGCGATGTTTACACCCGCGGAGCCTGTGACGGAGATGGATTTCGAGGCCTATGACACAGGCCTTACGGATATCCGCTATGCGGAGAAAATAGAGGTTGTGGAGGCGTATCTTCTCGAGGAGGAGCTGCTCACCGTGGAGGAGGCCGTGAATCTGGTGACCAAGGAGCAGGAGACGCAGATTATTTATGAGGTGGTGGCGGGTGACACGCTCTCGGAGATTTCCCTTGAGAACAATATTCCGATGGACGAGCTGATTGCGATCAACGACGCGCTGGAGGACGAGAATACGATGATTCGCGTGGGCCAGGAGCTTGTCATTACGGTACCGGAGCCGGATTTGTCCATTATCTGGTCGGAGCAGCAGGTATATGTCGAGGATTACGAGGCGGAGGTACAGTATGTGCCGAACGACGACTGGTATACGACGCAGCGGGTCACGCTGCAGGAGCCTTCCGCGGGCCGGCGCAAGGTCGCTTCGCTGATAGAATATAAGAACGGGCAGGAGACCAATCGCGAGATTTTGAAGGAGCAGGTTTATGCGGAGGCTGTGCCTAAGATTGTGGAGCGCGGCACCAAGATACCGCCGACCTATATCAAGCCGATTTCAGGCGGACGTTTAAGCTCCGGCTTTGGGGCGAGAAGCGCGCCGACCAAGGGGGCTTCCACCTACCATAAGGGTGTGGACTGGGCGGTTCCCGTCGGCACCACGGTTGTCGCGTCAAATGGCGGAACGGTGGCCTTTGCGGGATGGGCGAGCGGTTACGGCTATGCCGTTTACATCAATCACGCGGACGGCAGACAGACGCGCTACGGGCATCTGAGCAAGGTGTTGGTCAAGACGGGGCAGACCGTATCGCAGGGCGAGCGAATCGCGCTCAGCGGAAATACGGGCAGAACCACCGGACCGCATCTGCACTTTGAGATTCGCATTAACGGCAATGCCGTGAATCCGCTGAAATATCTGAACTGATACCGGCGCGGCGTTGCGGGATTTGGAGATGCTATACCGGCAATTGCGTTAATTTTACAAGAAAACAGATAATTTCGGTACTTTTTGCGAACAAGTCTTTCAGTTTACAAAAGAAAGAAAAAGGTATATAATCGGGTAAGCTTATGAAATTTGAAAGCGTGTTTTGATTATAGATTGTGGAAGATATTATGAGGTGAGCGATGGAACAGTACGCGATTAAGGGCGGTAATTCTCTGGTTGGCGAGGTCGAGATTGGTGGCGCTAAAAATGCGGCGCTGGGGATTCTGGCCGCGGCGATTATGACTGATGAGATGGCAGTGATAGAGAACATACCGGATGTCAGGGACATCAATGTTCTTCTTCAAGCGATGGAAAGTATCGGAGTGATTGTATATAGAACGGACAGACACGCGGTCAGAATCAACGCGTCCATGATTTCAGGACTTGTGATTGAGGATGACTATATCAAGAAAATCAGGGCTTCCTACTATTTGCTCGGCGCGCTGCTTGGCAAATATAAGCATGCGGAGGTTGCCCTGCCGGGCGGCTGCAATATCGGGAGCCGCAAGATAGACCTTCACATCAAGGGCTTTAAGGCGCTCGGCGCGCAGGTCAAGATTGAGCATGGATTGATCATTGTGGATGCGCAGCAGCTTCGAGGGGCGCATATTTATCTGGACACGGTCTCTGTGGGTGCGACCATCAATATTATGCTGGCCGCGGTGCTCGCCGAGGGCAAGACCGTGATTGAGAACGCGGCCAAGGAGCCTCATGTGGTTGACGTGGCGAACTTTTTGAGCTCTATGGGCGCCAATATCAAGGGCGCAGGCACGGATGTGGTGCGCATTACCGGTGTGAGGAAGCTTCATGCGTCCGAGTATTCGATTATCCCGGATCAGATTGAGGCGGGGACATTTATGTTTGCCGCCGCGATTACGAAGGGGGATGTGACGGTCAAGAACGTGATTCCCAAGCATCTGGAATCGACGACCGCGAAGCTGATGGAAATGGGCTGCGAGATTGAGGAGTCCGACGACGCGGTGCGCGTGGTGGCCTCCAAGCGTCTTGAGAGCACGCATGTCAAGACCTTGCCGTATCCCGGCTTTCCGACGGATATGCAGCCGCAGATTGCGGTGGCGCTGGCGCTGTCGAAGGGAATCAGCATCGTCACGGAGAGCATTTTTGACAATCGGTTTAAATATGTGGATGAGCTGGCGAAGATGGGGGCGAACATTAAGGTAGAGGGCGGGAATACCGCGATTATACAGGGCGTGGAGAGCTTTACAAGCGCGAACCTCACCGCGCCGGATCTGCGCGCGGGCGCGGCGCTTGTCTTGGCTTGCCTTGCGGCGGAGGGGTTCAGCACGGTGGAGGATATCAAATATATCGAGCGCGGCTATGAGGACTTTGAGTTAAAGCTTCAGAAGCTGGGCGCGATTATCCAGAAAGTGGATTCGGATAAGGAGCTTACGAAGTTTAAGCTCAGGGTGGTTTCGTAATTAAGAAGAAAAGAGAGCCGGTAAACGTAGAGGGAGGCTGCTGTGGAGGCAGCTTCCTGTTTTTGTAAGTGGGGGAACGGTTATGAAAAAGTACATGAAGCGCATCAAAGGTTATATTTTTGCGGAGATTCTGTTGGATATTCTGTGCACGGTTTTTGCGGCGTTTATTCCTGTGCTGCAGAAGGAAATGTTTGACAGTGTCAGCGCGGGGCGCCTGTCCCCGATCCCGAGGATTATCGGGGCGTTTATCCTGCTGCAGGGATTGTCGTGTCTCTGTACTTATTTCTGTATGCTGTATACTTGGAAGGGTGCGATTAAATTCGAGGCGTGTCTGAAGAAAGAATTTATCCGCGCGCTGCTGCACAAGGATGAGCAGCACTTTTACGCGCATTCCGTGGGCGATTACATATCTCTGCAGGGCAATGATATCACCGCGCTCGAGCAGGATTACCTGCAGCCATGGGTGGACGTCTTCCGCTCTGTGAATATGTTTGTGATCTATGCGGTGGTGATTGTCGTCTTTGTGGACTGGCGGATTGCGCTGGCGATCATTCTGTCCTCGTTCCTTGTGATCGTGGGGCCTAAAATAACAGGAAAAATGATGTCCGAGCGGAGGCTCGAATATCAGAACCGGATGGCGGGGTACGTGAACCGCATTACGGATCTGCTAAGCGGCTATAAGCTTGTGAACAACCGGACACGGGGAAATCTGCTGGGGGTGCATGAAGCAGCGTTGAACACAACGGCTGACAGGCGTTACCGTTACGGGAAGAGCAAGACGCTGGCGCTGAGCATCAATGACGCCGCGATCAAGGTCATAGAGATCGTGTCCTTTGTCTGTGTCTGCGTGCTGCTGGCAGGCGGTGAAATCAGTATCGGCGCGGGCGTTGCTGCGTTTGGCTATGTCAGCAGCTTTATATCCCCGCTCAATTCTATCTTGGAGGATGTAAGCGCTATCCAGTCCACGGCGGAGGTGCGCCGGAAGTTCCTGGATATTATTGGGACAGGTCTGCGTGGGGAGCGCTCTGCCCCGCAGTCTGTGGAGACAGGACTTTTGCTTCGTGACGTTGCATTCCAAAATGGGGAGTTCTCCCTGAAGATATCCGAGCTTGCTTTTGAGAAAGGAAAGAAATACGCGGTTATCGGCGCAAACGGATCCGGAAAGTCCACACTGCTCAAGCTGATCATGCAGTATTTGAAACCGGCTTCAGGGGAAATACTGCTGGACGGGCATCCGATTGGCACGCTGGATACGGTGGATTGCATCACCTATATTGACCAGAATGAGTATATCTATCAGGCGGGGCTGGAGGAGAATGTCACGGTCTTTGGCTCCTATCCCAACGTGGGAAGGGTGTTCTGGGATACCTTCTGGAACCGTGGACGGGAGCAGGAGACAGACTGCCGGAACATGAGCGGCGGGGAAAAACAGATTATCGCCTTTCTGCGGGTGATTGCGCGGGACACGCCGATAATTTTGCTGGACGAGCCGTTTGCCGCGATGGATGCCGCCAATACGGAAAAGATACAGGAGTATCTGCTGCACGGTAGGGAGATGGCGGACAAGACGGTGATTATCATTACGCATGATACCTCCGAGGAGACGCTTGCGAAGTATGATAGGGTGATTCGGATGGAGACGCTACAGACAAGAAGCGCACGACCGGAAAGACAAACAGAAAATTCAAAATAGACTTTTGAGAATATAGTATTTTGAGGAAAATTTTGTTATGATATAAATCAGGTAGATTTTATCTGCCCAATTCAGTTCGGGGGTACATTTATGGCAGAAAGCCAGAATATTGAATGGAAAGAAACGTGGCGGGACGAGTATCTGAAATGGATATGCGGATTTGCCAATGCGCAGGGTGGAAAGATTTATATTGGTACGAATGATGATGGAACAGTCATTGGAGTCCGAAACGGCAAGAAACTTATGGAGGATATCCCGAACAAGGTAAGAGATGTTTTGGGAATCGTTGCAGATGTGAATTTGTTGCGTGAAGACGGTAAAGAATATATTGAAATTTGTGTCAGCCCGAATACTTATCCTGTGAATTACAGAGGTGAGTATCATTATCGAAGCGGGAGCACAAGACAATTGCTCAAAGGGCAGGCATTGAATCAGTTCCTTTTGAAAAAGACCGGTATAACATGGGACAGCGTGCCTATACAGAATGCCGCAATAAGGGATTTAAGAAATGACAGCTTTGATATTTTTAGAGAGCAGGCGGTAAAAAGCGGGAGAATGGATGATCCTGATATTCAGGTCAGTAATGAGCAGTTGCTTGACCGTTTAAACCTTATCAATGAAGGATTACTTACAAGAGCGGCGATTTTGCTGTTCCATCATAATCCGGAGAAATGGATTCCCGGTTCTTATGTTAAGATTGCCTATTTTCAGTCAGAATCTGATATTTTGTATCAGGACGAAGTACACGGCTCTTTGCTGTCGCAGGCAGACAGGGTCGTAGATTTAATTTATACAAAATATTTGAAAGGAATCATTTCTTATCAAAATATTACCAGAGTAGAAACTTATCCTTATCCGAAAGAAGCGATAAGAGAAGCTGTCTTAAATGCAATATCTCATAAGAATTATGCGACTCTGGTTCCAATTCAAATTCCAGTTTGTCTATTAACTGATTTAACTTTCCCCTATTTTCAAGGCTTTGCGGTATGCCCAACCTCAAA
>JAMPFV010000010.1 GCA_023664265.1 Roseburia sp. | reverse complement strand
TCGTCAAATATCCATGCAAGCATGGCTATTTTCCTCATTACTCGCGGGAATAAACGCATCTCCTACAACTCATACGGAGTGGTCTGGTAAACGTAATAATTGAGCCAGTTCGTGTACAGGTTATTGCTGTGCGAGCGCCACTGAAGCTCAGGCTTACGCTCCGGATTATCATCCGGATAATAGTTCCGCGGCATGTGAATCGGCAGACCCTTGCCAAGGTCGCGCTTGTACTCTGAATCCAGCGTATAACGATCGTACTCCGGATGCCCGTTTACGAAAATCTTTCTGCCGTTCTCGGCATAGGCCAGAAATATTCCCGCCTTCTCCGACTCGGCCAAGACCGTAATCGCGGCGCATTTATGTATCTCCTCCGCAGGCGTCTCCGTATGACGGCTGTGCGGCGCGAGAAAATAGTCGTCAAAGCCCCTGACCAGCGGGACCTTCCTATTCTGAACCTTATGATAATACAGCCCGAACAGCTTCTCGGGCAGCATCCGCTTCTGTATCCCGTAGTAATGGTAGAAGCCCGCCTGCGCCCCCCAGCAGATATGCAGCGTGGAGGTGACGTTGAATTCCGCCCAGTCCATGATTTTGCAGACCTCCGCCCAGTAATCCACCTCCTCAAAGGGGATGTCCTCCACCGGCGCGCCCGTGATAATCAGGCCGTCGAAGCGTTTCTCCTTAATCTCCTCAAAGGTCGAATAGAAGCGGTTCAGGTGGTTCGCGGAGGTATTCAGCGACACATGGCTTGCCACCATGAGAAAGGTCACGTCCACCTGAAGCGGCGTATTGGAGAGCGCGCGGAGCAGTTGCAGCTCCGTGTCCTGCTTGACAGGCATCAGGTTCAGAATACAAACCTGAAGCGGACGAATATCCTGATGCACCGCCCGATTCTCATCCATCACAAATATATTTTCATATTCCAAGATTTCCTTGGCAGGCAAAGCGTTTTGTACCTTAATCGGCATCTGAATCCCCCCATTTCCAATCGACCGCCGTCACGCGCGGCCCAGATACTCCGCAAGGAAGCTCTCCTCCGTCACAATCGGAACCCCAAGCTCCTTGGCCTTTTTATTTTTTGAGGAGCCGGATGTAATATCATTGTTGATCAGACATACCGTCTTGGCGGTCACGCTTCCCGTCACCTTCCCGCCCCGCTCCTCTATCAATTCCTTCAGCTCATTTCGGCTTGCAAAATGCGCAAGGCTTCCGGTTACCACAAACGACATCCCCGCCAGAGACTGCTCCTGCGCGCCGCCGTCAGGCTCCTCCTGCTGCGGATGCAGCTCCTCCAACAGATTATCCAATCTGCGGTTGTTCTCCGCATCGGCAAAATACCCCTCAAAGGCCGCCCCAATCACTCCGCCGATGCCGTCAATCTCGCTCAACTCCTCCGCCGTCGCGCGGCGCATGGCCTCCAGATCATAATGATAGTGACGACAGATAACCTTCGCGTTGGCAAGGCCGATATTGGCGATTCCAAGGCCGTAAATCAGCTTTGGCAGCGCGACGCTGCGCGCGGCTTCAATGCCGGCCATCAGATTTTGATAGGACTTTTCGCCAAAGCCCTCCATCGCGACGATTTCATCCCGATACCGCTCCAGGCGGAAAATATCCCGATATTCATGGACAAAGCCCTTGGCGATAAACTTCTCAAGCGTCGCCTCCGACAAGCCGTCGATATTCATCGCGTCGCGGCTCACGAAAAGCGTGAAGGACTTAATCTTCTTCGCCTCACACTGCGGATTCGTGCAGTACAGAGACTGTACCTCGTTCACCGCCTTCACCTGCGTGTCGCCTCCGCACACGGGACAGTGCGCGGGCAGTTCCACCGTGTCGCTCTGCGTCAGGTTCTCCGCTATCTGCGGGATAATCATATTCGCCTTATAGACAGTAATCCTGTCACCGATTCCGAGCTTCAGCCCGCGCAGAATGCTGATATTGTGCACGGACGCGCGGCTTACGGTCGTCCCTTCCAGCTCCACCGGCTCGAAAATCGCTACCGGATTAATCAGCCCCGTGCGGCTCGGGCTCCACTCAATCTCCGTCAGCGTCGTCTCCATCATCTCATCCGCCCACTTAAAGGCGATGGAATCCCGCGGGAATTTCGCGGTTCTCCCGAGCGAGCGCCCGTATTCAATATCGTCATAAATCAGGACAAGTCCGTCGGAGGGCACCTCATTGGATGCGATGCGCTTCTCATAGTCCCCCACCACGCCAACCACCGTATCCGCGTTCACGCGCGTGTATTCAACCACCTCAAAGCCCTGCTTCCTCAGAAAGAGGAACTGCTTCTCCCGCGAGTTCTCAAAGTCCACATCCTCCGCCTGTACCAGCGAATACGCATAAAACCGCACATTGCGCTCCGCTGTTATCCGATTGTTGAGCTGCCGGACAGAGCCGGAGCAGAGATTTCTCGGATTCTTGTATCTCGCGTCAACCTCCTCTATACGGCTGTTGATTTCCTCAAAATCCCTGTAGGTGATAACCGCCTCGCCGCGCACCACCAGCTCCCCCTGATAACGGATGCGAAGCGGGATGTTCCGAAACACCCTGGCATTGTTCGTCACCACCTCGCCGACCTCGCCGTTTCCGCGGGTAACCGCCTTTGCAAGCGCGCCGTCCCGATAGGTGAGCACAACGGTAAGACCGTCCAGCTTCCAGCTCAGAATGCCGTCCTTCCCGTTCAGCCAGTCTCGCAGCTCCTCCCGCTCCTTGGTCTTCCCGAGAGAGAGCATCGGCGTCACATGCGCCTCCTTGGGCAGCTCCTCCACCGCCGCGTAGCCGACGTTCGCCGTGGGGCTTCCCGTCAGCACCATTCCGGTCTTCTGCTCGAGCGCCTCCAGCTCGTCGTAGAGCGCGTCATACTCCCGATTGCTCATAATCTCCCTGTCCTCCGCGTAATACGCCTTGGACGCAGCGCTCAGGCGTTCCACCAGCTCCTTCATTCTATGTAAAGCTTCATTCTCTGCATTCATTGTCCGCCTCCGTTTATCCCGCACATGCGGTACAGCGTTTCCAGCTCTTCGCCCTCAAGCTCCCTGTACGTGCCGCTTTCCAAATCGCCCAACACGACATTCATCACGCGCACCCGCGTCAGGGCGCTTACCTCATAGCCAAAGGCCCTGCACATCCGACGTATCTGCCGATTCAGCCCCTGCGTGAGCACGATTCGGAAGGTGTTTTTCCCAAGCCTCTGCACCCTGCAGGGACGCGTCGTCCGCTCCAGCTCCGGCAGATACACGCCCTTTGCCATCCCCGAAAGAAAGCCTCCCGTGATGTCCCTGTCAACCGTCACGATATACTCCTTTTCATGGCGGTTCCGCCCTTGGGTCATGCGCTGGATCAGCTCCCCGTCATTTGTCATAATCACGAGGCCGTCCGACTCCTTATCCAGCCGCCCCGCATAGGTCAGACGCCGCGGGTAATCAAGCGCCTCAATGATTGTCCGCTCCGCGTGGGCGTCCCGCTCCGTACAGGTCACACCCACAGGCTTGTTGTACGCCAGCACCACCCGCGCAGAAGGGGGAGTAAGCGCCGCGCCGTCAACCGCAACCACATCTCCCTCTCCTACCTGCACGCCTGCCCTTGCAGTCTCATTATTCACCGTCACCCTGCCCATGCCAATCAGCCTGTCCGCCTCTCTGCGGGAACAGACGCCGCATTCCGCAAGATATTTGTTTAATCTGGTCATTCTTCACCCTACAAAAATTCTCTCAGTCGATTAATGCACTTTTCCTCAAAATCCATTAGCTCCTTCGCCACCTCCATCGAGGCCGCGCCCGAATTCTGATGATGCTTAACGGATTTCCACATACTTGTAAGCCCCCTGTTGCTGCCCTGTATCATCATCTCCGCAATCTTTCCGGTGCTGCAATTGGTGAGCGTGTTCATATGGATTCCGCCCTCGAGCATAATGTCCTCCATCGCGCTCTTGTGGTAGCCGTCGGCCTTTTCGTGCTGGAGCCGATCGGTCGCTTTATTCTGTATGACGGAATACAACAGCCGCTCCTTGGAAAGCTCCATGGAAAGCGCATCGTCCCTCACCTTCTCGGATAAGGTGTCAATCGCCTTGAGCGCCATACCCGTATTCTTTTGAACCTCTTTCAGGATTTCCTGGTCGTCCTTTTTCATAGCTATCTCCTTACTTCATGTTGATAGCTATAGTCTGCCCTGTTTCATGCCGATTATACGGCTGATGCGCTCTCCTCCGGCTCCGGTTCCTGCTTCGGCTCTCCTTCACAGGGATAGCAAAGTCCCCAGCTCTCCCGAATCCCGTCCATCAGCTTCATCACCCGAACGGTCTCCTCGTGCGGCATCTCCCAACATTCGGACTGCCCGCCCTCGATTGCGGTGAGACAGGCGTCCACCTCATATTCATAGCCCGTAATCTGCTTGGGCGCCTTAACCGGCTTCCCCGCCTTATGCGCCGCGTCATAGACCGTTACCGACTCAAAATTATTGATATTCTCCACCACGATATATCCCTTCGAGCCGTAAATTACGCCCCTGCGGTCGCTGATTCCGTTCATAGTACCGGTTAAGACCGCCATTCTTCCATCCTTGTAGGTTATCGTAATGCTGTGGGACGCGTCCACGCCCGTATCCGTCATTCTGCAGGAGCTGTCCACCTTCTCAATGTCCCTGCCAAACATCATCAGCGCGAAATTGATTGTATATACGCCCAAGTCCAACAGCGCACCGCCCGCAAGCGCGGGATCCGTAAGCCGCTGCTTGTGTGAAATCGCATAGCCCAGATTGGCGGTCAGCATGGTCGGCTCCCCGATAATGCCGGAGCTCAAGATGCCCTTTATGGTCGTCAGCATCGGCATATACCGCGTCCATATCGCCTCCGTCACAAAGACGCCCTTCTCCTTCGCAAGCGCGAAAATCTCCTCCGCCTGCTTGGCGTTGACGGTAAAGGCCTTCTCGCAGAGCACATTCTTCCCGTTCTCAATGCACAGCTTCATATTGGCGTAATGCTCCGAATGCGGCGTTGCGATGTAAATCAAATCCAGTTTCTCGTCGAGCACCATCTCCTCATAGGAGGTATAGGCCGCCTTGATACCGTACTCCTGTGCAAACGCGTGCGCCCGCTCCTCGCTTCTGGACGCGACGCCATAGCATTTCACGTTCTTCATCCGTTTTATCGTGCCCGCCATCACACCCGCGATAGCGCCGGTTCCCATGATTCCCACTTTCTTCTGTTTAAACATATGCTTCCCCTCTTTAGTATTTAATATTGATATTTCCTATAGTCCCTTTTCGGAATAATGTTCTCACTGTATAAAATTAGAAATAAAATACAAATTTTCACCTATAGTTATTGAATTTGCATTTACCTCACGATTCTTCAAATAGGAATATATTATCTTTTAAATTTCGAAATCAGGAATCACTCCGTTATTAACACATCTTACGATGTTCAATGCTTCCCTTTTTACTCTGTCGATTCCTTCCTGTGTATTCATCCAATTATCTCTTTTCGTTGTTGTGTCATCTGCCGGACAAGGATATATATTTATATGAGATGGAAAAAGATATCCGGCTATACGCAAACTTCGGCGCATATGATATGTTGTTGTCACCAATAATACATTTCTTACTTTATTAAGCCATATTGAACGTTGTAATTCCAAAAGTGAACATAATATATTTTCTATTGTATTTTGAGAATTTTTTTCAATTATAATGCTTTCTTTTGGGACGCCTAATTCCAAGGCTTTTTTATACATATTTTCCGCTTCTGCCATACTTTCACCTGAAAAATCTCTTATTTTTCCTCCACATAACATTATCTTCTCAGACCTTCCTGCAAAAAACGCCCCAGCCGCTGCCGGAACTCTATATTTCGCTGCTTTTATACTGCCTAAAACAATAATACAGTCAACATTCTCTCCACTATCATTCAAACCGTCAAATAAAAGGCGGTCTATCACATCATTCGTTAATTCTTCTTTTGTTATCTTTGATACCCACATACTTTTTCTCTGCTTTACATCTTTTGAAAATCTATTTAAATCTATGACATTTCTGTAAACTAAAATTTGACTTGCTCACAAAACCCGATTTATACACTTGATTGTCAAAAACCCCGCCGCAAGCAGCGGGGCATCAAATTTGAAACCAATTCCGAAAAGGGAGTTCCTATAACATAAATCCCACGCAGCCCTTAAAGCTGCATGGGGATTCTCTACTCAAAAAATTCTGCTTTTACATATCCGTTCTGCCCATTATAATTAATCTTATACCACTCGCCGAGATCCTCCAGCAAATCATAGGAATTCCCCGCCTGTGCAACGCCGAGCTTCGCAGCGCTCTGGCTCGCGTCATTGCGCACGTTGACATTCGTGGTCGCCTTGACGGTGCGGATAGCATCTCCCTCTGCTTCTGTAGAAAGGACTTCGAGGTAATCGCTCTTAATATAAGCCTCCTTGCCCTCGAACAGAACCTTGCTCCAGCCGTTGATCCGCTCTTCCAAGCGCGTCAGCTCCGTTCCTTCGGCGACACGGCCAATCCGGTCCGCCTCCTCGCTGTCGGAGGAGCGCACATTCACAGTCGCAGTTGCCCGCACAATCTGATTGACGGTCTTATTCTCAAGTGCTTCTTCCTCCTGTGGTGCCGCACTCGCCTCCGGAGCGCCCTGCTCCTCAGGCGCGCCATCCGATACAGCCGCTCCCGCGCCTGCGCCGTTCGCATCGCCAAGCCCTTCCACCTGCGCAGCCGCACTCTGCAGAAGATCCGTGACGGACGCGTCTCCATTGCCCTGCTGCTCAAGCTGTGCCAAGGCCAGCGCCTCGCCGACTTCGTTCTTGATACGCACCGGCAGCTCCTTCATAAACGCATTCAGCTGCTCGTCCGCCGCCAGCGCTTCCTTATAGCTCACGTCAATTCTTGTATAGAGGTCTACAACGTCCTCCTGACTGGTGACAAGCTTTAACGAAGCCTCCACGTTCTGCTCCATCGCGCCGTCAATCTTGAGCTTCCCGCTCTCGTCGGGATACACATAAAACGCGTTCAGCCCCGGCGCCTTGGTGTCAATGCCCTCAATCTTCACCATATATGTGACATACACAAAATAGGAGCCTTCCTCCATTCCGCTCTTGGTATAGCAGGTCACGTCATCATAGGACTCTATGAACTCACTCTTCTTATCATAGGTAATAATCGCCATCTCGTCATTATAGTCCCGCAATTCCATTACCGTATCCTTATCTCCGTCCGCAAGCGCCTTGTAAAAATCGCCCATCAGCGTGTTGACGTCCGCATACTCATTCTTCGCAAGCGGCTCATCCATCAGATTCCCCGACTGCTGTGATTCATCACGGCCCCGCATGTGAATAAAGGACACAATGGCCGCCACCACGACTACGCAGGCCGCTACCGGCAGCAGTATCTTGAGCGCCGTGACCAGAATCATCCGCAGGTTCCGCGGCTCCAGCGCCGACGACAGCCTGTCTGAAAGGCTTCTCTTCTCAGACTGCCGAATCGCCCGTCTCGCCGGCTGTGCAGTTTCCTTCTTCCGTCTCTGCTTCCGGTCTTCAGACGTATTTTGGTTTGCATTCTTGTTATCCATTTCTTACCTCATTCTTCCAACACATAGTACCTGTTATGCGGTAAAATGCAATAATAATGCACCCGACAGGAATCGAACCTGCATTAAAGGCGTCGGAGGCCTCCGTTCTATCCATTAGACTACGGGTGCTAAAGCGTTAAATATGACGAAACTATTACATCACTTTTCTTATATTACCACATTTATTTCGATTTGTCCACGTTATATTTTTCCATCAGCGCATCAAATTGAAATAACTGCTCCTGAAGCTGTCTGTAAGCCGCCTCATCCTCCCGCTCGAGCGCGTCCAGAAAACGAAACAGGCGCTCCCGCTGCCGGAAATGCTCCTTCGCGTCCACGCGGTAGGCGTTGACCGTGCGGACAAGCTTGTCGAGATACTTCGCAATCTGCCTGTCATTGCCCTTCTCCAATGCAGTGCGCAGCAGCTCTAAGGTATCCACCTCGGGGGAGTCCGTTATCTTGGCAAAGGTATTCGCGCCTATCGCGTAGTAATCCCCGCCGACCTGATAGATAAAGCTTTTCCTCTGATAAAGAGCTTCCTTAAAATCGCTCATGCGTTGCCTCCGTCGGGTGCGTTTTCTGTCGAAATATAACAGTCCTTTTGATTTTAGCATCTTTTTTGTAGTTTGTCACGTTTTTTTCAATTCTTTCATATATTGCCTGACCGCCGCGTCCGGATTGCGGGATTCGCAAATCTTCTGCAGCGCCTTGTTGTATGTCCAATTGTCCATCCGATTCCCCTCGGTGAGCATTTTGTGTGTCTCATAAGGGAAGTACACAAACGCCTCCGACGTTGTCCACGCCGCCGCCATCTGCGCGTAATAGCCCTGCAAAAAAGGGCGGTTCAGCGCCGCAAGGATCCGCTCCAGATACGGATACCGCTCCCTGTCCTGCGCCGCCCGCTCTGCATTTACGGCGCTTTCCGCGAAGTCCTCCCTGTGGATCTCCCTGTTGCGCTGCCGCTTGTGCCCGTCCGCATCATACCGCAGATACTGTGTGAGCAGCAAAATGATTCCCACCCGCACCTCGAACTCCCTCTCCGAGTACAGATACGTCTGCAAAAACGCCCACAGCTCGTCGGGATAACGCCGCGCAAAGCCAAAGGAATTGCAAAAGCTGTCGCACAGAGACCAGTTGTCGATATGCGGAATAATCATTTCCAGATAGGAAAGCCCCTGCTGTGCGGTGACTTCCTTTTTCTGTGTCCCATAACCGATAAGCATTGCCCGAAGCATTGTCTCCTCGAAATAAACATCCTCGTTCTCCCCGTCAAAATCAGCGGCGATGCGCTGCCAGTCCCCCTTGGCAAGCTCCTTCGCGATGCTTCTGAGGCGCGGAAGCCTTACCCCCAGCAGCGGTTTTGCGCTGTCGGGAATCAGCCCCGCGGAGAATTCCCGATAGGAGTCCTCCGCCAGAGCCGCCAGTCTGTCTCTGATTTCCTTTGTCATATGCCGTTCCTTCCTCTATTCGTTGCGGTACTGTACCGGCGTCATGCCCATCTTTTTCTTGAAGGTGCGGTTAAAATGCTCCACATTCGGATAGCCTACCGCCGACGCGACATTCTCTATCGTCATGTTCCCGTTGCGCAGCAGGGTCTTGGCCTTCTTCAGGCGCACATTCGTCACCAGATCGCCAAAGGTCTTACCCGACTTCTCATGGATGTACTTGCTCACATACTGCTCCGACAGGTGGAAATGCTCCGCCAGCTCCGACAGTGTGACCGTCTGGTAATTTGCCTGGATATAGTTCATAATCTCCATCAGCCGCTCGTCCTGACAGGCCTTGCTGTCCTGAAGCTGTGGCAGCTTGTTGACGCTGACACAGAGCGCGTGGATGGAAGCCTTGATAATATCGTCGTCCATGCCGACACCCCAATATTTCACGCCGTTGCAGGTGACGCCCACATACGCGATCGCCTTGGAGGAGGACCCTTTCGTCAGCGCGTGCTCCTCATAGTCGGACAACTGATAGCTGATATCGAAATACTGCTTGATCGTGTTGCTCACCGCGTCAAGGCGCCCATTCCCGTTTGCATCCACCACCGTTTTCTTATCGCCGCACGCGATCGTCGCCTCCGCCATAATGCCGTCTATCTGCTTGAAATGGCACTCCGGTATCTGGAAAAACGGCATGATGTCCATATAATTTTCGCAGAAAATCTCATAAACCCACTGCGGGGACAGCTCCTTGTGCTCCTGGTCGGAAATATCCTTCACAAGATACCCCACCTCCTCGCGCATCGCCTCCGGCAGCGAAATACCGAAATTCTGCTTCAAAATATAGTTGACGCCGCCCTTTCCGGACTGGCTGTTGATGCGGATCACGTCCGCCTCATAGTTCCTGCCGACATCCTTCGGGTCAATCGGCAGATACGGCACCGTCCACTTGTCCGTATTCTTCTCCTCGCGCCACTGCATCCCCTTCGCGATCGCGTCCTGATGGGAGCCTGAAAATGCGGTAAACACCAAGTCTCCCGCATAGGGCTGGCGCTCATGCACATGCATCCGCGTGAACCGCTCATAGCCTGCGCGGATTTTGTTCATATCCGAGAAATCCAGCTTGGGGTCCACCCCGTGCGAAAACATATTCATCGCAATCGTGACAATATCCACGTTTCCGGTGCGCTCGCCGTTGCCAAACAGCGTGCCCTCGATACGGTCAGCGCCCGCCAGAATGCCGAGCTCCGCGTCGCATACGCCGCATCCCCTGTCATTGTGCGGGTGGAGGGAAAGCGTCACCGCGTCCCTGTATTTCAGATTTTTGTGGATATACTCCACCTGCGTCGCAAAGACATGCGGCATGGCGTTCTCAACCGTCGTGGGAATATTGATGATCACCTTGTTCGCGGCCGTCGGCTGCCAGACGTCCAGCACCGCATTGCACACCTCCACCGCGTAGTCTACCTCCGTCCCCGGGAAGCTCTCGGGACTGTATTCAAAGGAAAAGCTTCCGTCCGTCTCCTCCGCCAGCTTCTTCAACAACTTCGCGCCGTCAACCGCGATCTGCTTGATCTCCTCTTTGCTCTTCTTAAACACCTGTTCCCGCTGTGCCACGGAGGTCGAATTGTATAAGTGGATCACCGCATGCGGCGCACCCTTCACCGCCTCAAACGTCTTGCGGATAATATGGTCTCTCGCCTGTGTCAGCACCTGCACTGTCACGTCCTGCGGAATCATGTCCCGCTCAATCAGCGCGCGCATAAACTCATACTCCGTCTCCGACGCCGCCGGAAAGCCGACCTCAATCTCCTTAAAGCCGATATCGACCAGCATCTGAAAGAACTGCAGCTTCTCATCCAAGCTCATCGGCTCAATCAGCGCCTGATTCCCGTCGCGCAAATCCACCGAACACCATATCGGCGGCGCGTCAATCGCGTCCTTCTTCACCCAGTCATAGGTGCATACCGGCGGCATAAAATACGCCTTCTCATACTTAGCGGCATTTTTCATGCCTGCATTCTTCATGCATTCATTTCTCATGTCTCAATCCTCCAAATCTTATTCTGACTGTCACTTCCGCAATAAAAAACTCCTTTTTTGGAAAAGTGTTTCCACTGTTATTTTCCAAAATTTCCATGATGAAGTTATCGTTCTTGTTTATTGTTTAGCTTATTGTACATAGTTTTCCTCTAAGAATATACCCTAACTTCTCGTAACAGGCATTCGACGCAATATAATCTGCATCTGTATACAGCATAGGAACATATCCTGCATCCATTGCAAGCTTTGTAACCTGATAAACCAAATTTTCGGCATAATGTTTCCTACGAAACTCAGGACGGGCAAATACAAGATTGATAGATGCCATATTCCCATCAGACGCAAATGTGCAGCTTGCAACATTGTATCCTTGTTCATTCTTCCAGAAGTACATATTTCCTGCATTAATATGTGCTGCTGCATCCATACGATAACTATCCCGATTCTTTTGATCGATTCCCACTTCTTGATGGAACTGATCCAAAAAATCCACCAATTCATCAATATCTTCGCTGCCACATCGGTGCACGGAGCCGTCAGCTATTATAGTCGGTTTTATGGGATTCAAGCAATCATATGCTAACATATTAAGGGAAATGGAAAGTGTTTTTCCATCCACGGAAGCTCTTTCAATAAAATACATCGCCAAATCATACTTGAGGTTGAATCGGTATTCACCATTTAGCAAAGAATGTTCTGACACAATCTGATAAGCGCTCTCCATTTCTGCTTTAGACGCATCATCCGGAATCCATATCCATATCGGCCATGGATTCCCTGTAAAGCAAATGATGAGCCTTTCGTGGTCAGTCAAAAGCAACTCGCACTTTCCACCCATAATACGACGGAGCATAAAAAATGTATACTTGTCATCCTCTAATATTTTGAAATCTCTTTCGTCCACAAAACAGTCCATAGCTACCTCCGCAATTATCGCAATTTCCTATAAAATCAAAAATCTTTCACCTCCACAACTTTTCTGTTGTAGAGACGAAAGATTTCACTTCCCCCATTCCTTCGCGGTACCACTCTACTTCATGTCCAAAAACATGCACTCACCGGCACAATCATGCCTCTCCCTGCTAACGGCGGGCCTCCGATGTGCTCTACTCTCTCAATACAAAAGGTGTTCAAGCACACAGCTCCAAGGCGAGTTCACCACCGCTCCCCTATCGCCTCGCACCGACCGGCAACTCTCTGCAAGATTCACAGCGGCTACTATTCCTCTTCATCGCTTTTATCGTATCCCTATGATAACACACTCCCACTCCGATTGGAATGATTAAAATTAATCATTTTTATTGATATTTTTTAATCACCCAAGCACGATTTACAACATTTTCGCCCGCAGCTCCTCACCGCTGAGCGCGCTCAGATATGCCGGCGCGACGTCAAACACGGTCTTGCACCCCGTCTGCCCCTCCGCCTTCATCCGATAGGCCGCCCGCGCATACGCCGCGATCACCGACGCCGTAAACTCCGGATTCGAGTCCAGCTTGAGGCTGTACTCAATCACATGGCCGTTCTCCTCATTCCATCCTGTTTTGCCGCTCCGAATGACAACGCCACCGTGCGGGATGCCGCCGTGATCCCTGTCCAGCTCCTCCTGCGTGATAAAATTGACAGTCGTGTCATAATCCGAGAAGTAATTCGGCATCGTCTTTATCTCTTCCTCAATCTTCGCCAGGTCAGCGCCCTCCTCAGGCACGACAAAACACTCTCTTGTATGCTTATCGCGCGTCGAGAGCTGCGGGTTCTCCCCGTTCCGGACAGCCGCCAGCGCCTTCTCTACCGGTATGGTATACTGCTTCCCGTCAGCGACGCCCGCAACGCGCCGAATCGCGTCGGAATGCCCTTGGCTCACGCCCTTGCCCCAGAAGGTATAATCATTTCCGTTTGGGAGAATCGTGTTGGCGTACAGGCGGTTCAACGAGAACATCCCCGGGTCCCAGCCCACGGATATGATGGCGATATTGCCGCCCTCCTCCGCCGCCCTGTCAACATTCGCAAAGTGCTCCGGAATCCGCGCGTGCGTGTCAAAGCTGTCCACCACGGTAAAATACTTCGCGTACTCCTTCGTCTGCTCGGGGAGGTCCGTCGCACTCCCGCCGCAGAGAATCAGCACGTCAATCTCATCCCTTCTCTCTATGGCCTCCCTTGCGGGATACACGGGGACGCCCTGCGTCAGGATTTTGACGCTCTCCGGCGCGCGGCGGGTAAACACCGCCCTCAGCTCCATATCCGGATTCTGCTTCACCGCGCATTCGATTCCCCTGCCAAGATTTCCATAGCCCATAATACCAATCCTAATCATCTCTTCTGCATTTCCTTCCATAAAAATAATACTCTGTTTTATTTTGCCGACGACAATATTTTTCTCAGTGTGTCGAGCAGTATCTCCACATTGATCGGCTTGGCGATATGTCCGTCCATGCCACACCGCAGCGCCTCCCGCTTATCCTCCTCGAAGGCATTGGCGGTCATCGCGATAATCGGTATCGACGCCATCTCCTTATTTTCCAGCCTGCGGATTTCCTTTGTCGCCTCGTACCCGTTCATCTCCGGCATCTGGACGTCCATCAGCACCACCTGATAATACCCCGCCTCCGCCTGCTTTACCATGTCCACGGCTATGCGCCCGTTGTCCGCGGCCTCCACGAAAAATCCCGCATCCTCCAAAATCGCTATCGCAATCTCCTGATTCAGCTCATTGTCCTCCGCCAGCAGGATCCGCCCCGTGGGAACGCCCTCCAAGCTCGCGCCGCTGTTCTGCTCCTCCGCTTCTTCCGCGTTGACGACAGATCGCAGGCAGCTCCTAAGCTCCGAGAAGAAGAGCGGCTTGCTGCAAAACGCCGTGACCCCCGCCTCCTTCGCCTCATCCTCGATATCCGACCAATCGTAGGCTGTCAGGATAATGATCGGCACCCCGCCGCCCATCTCCTTGCGGATTCTTCGGGCAACCTCGACGCCATTCATATCCGGCATCATCCAGTCGATAATATAGACCTCATACTCGTTCCCGCGCATCACCGCCTGATGGCTGCGCAGCAGCGCCTCCTTTCCGGACAGCGTCCACTCCGCACGCATCCCGATCTGCTGCAGCATATAGGACACGCTGTCGCAGGTGTTGAAGTCATCATCCACAACCAAAGCCCTGCAATTCTTAAATTCCGGAATATCCGCCGCTTCCTTTTCTCCGGAATGCAGGCGGAAGGTAAATTCCACAATAAACTCCGTGCCGACGCCCTGCTCGCTCTTCACCTCAATCGTTCCGTTCATCATGTCCACGATATTCTTGGTGATCGCCATGCCCAGACCGGTTCCCTGAATCCCGCTGATTGTCGAGTTCTCCTCGCGCTCAAACGGCTCAAAGATATGCGATATAAACTCCTCGCTCATGCCGATTCCGTTGTCCTTGATATGGAACTCATAGGTCGCATATCCCTCTGTCATGCTGGTGCGCTCGATAATGCGCATATTGATGGTGCCGCCGGCTCCGGTATACTTGATGGAATTGCTGATCAGGTTCAGGAGCACCTGGTTCAGCCTCAGCTTATCACAGTAAATCTCCTCGTCCCTGACATCCACCGCGTCAATCTGCAGGTCCATCTGCTTCGCGTGGATATCCGCCTGTACAATATTGCGCAGGCCATGAAGAATATCCGGAAGGCTGCACAGCTTTTCCTCCAAGTGTATCTTGCCGCTCTCGATACGGCTCATGTCCAGCACATCATTGATCAGGCTCAGCAGATGGTTCCCCGACGTCATAATCTTCTTGAGGTACTCCTCCACCTGCTCCTTCCGGTCGATATGTGTAAGCGCAAGCGACGTAAACCCGACAATCGCGTTCATCGGCGTCCGGATGTCATGCGACATATTGGACAGGAAAATACTCTTGGCCTTGCTCGCTCGGTTCGCCTGCGAAAGCGCATCCTCCAACAGGCTCTTTTTCTCCATCTCACTGCGCGTCTCCTCGTCTACGCTGTGAAGCCCCAGGACAATGCCATGGTTCTCGTCCCAGCTTCCCGCCCGCACGACGCGCATCTGAAAATACTGCATTTCTCCATTATGCTGTATACGGTAGTTGACGCTGTACACATCCTTCTCCGCCAGCTCTCTGATCAGTCTGTCCGGCGCAGTCGCCTCGCGCAGCATCTCCCGATCCTCCTCATGCACCAGCTTCTGTATGTACTGCTCCCGTCCCTCCTCATACGATATTTTCTGATAATCATTGACGTCAAAAGACTGTCCGTCCCTGTTGTCATTGCGCAGCAGCGTCCCCATTCCCGTGTTGAGGTCAAAGAAGTACACAAGCGTATAGTCGATGCTCAGCGCCTGTATCAGCTCCTTCTGATGCTGCTCCTTCTCCTCCTCCTGAAGCTTCTGAACGGTGCAGTCCAAGAGAAACCGCTGATAATACAGCTCCCCGTTCTCACTCAGAAGCTTGACATTGCCCATGACATGCAAAATCTCACCGTTCTTATGGCGCACACGGTACTCCACGCTGACACTGTCGCCCTCCTCCTTGAGCCTCTCAATAGCAGACTTGAGCGACGCCCGATCCTTCTCCACAACGGACTCCGCAATCATGTCAAAGCCTTTTCCCTCCAGCTCGCTCTGCGACTCATAGCCCAGGATTTTAAGGGCCGCCCGATTGATGCTCAGTATCCGCGTCCCGTCGAGGGAGTGGCAGATCACGCCGCAGTCTATGCTCTTAAAGATCGTCTCCAGAGTATGGTTCTTCCGCACGATTTCCCGCGCGTAGAGCCGCTCCTGCGTCACGTCGATTCCCACGCCCACGGTTCCCATAACGCTGCCGTCAAAATCATACAGCGGGGATTTGTAGGTCATCAGCGTCCGCATCCCGTCCCCTGTCCGGATCTCCTCCTCCGCCACACAGGTCTGGCGTTTCTCCATCACCTCGCGCTCAGACTCGATACAGGCGGGGTCATCCTCCTCCACATCCCAGATGTAGGCGTGCCTGCGCCCCTCCACCTGCTCCTTCGTCTTGTTGACCGACTTGCAGAAGCTGTCATTGACAAGCTTGTGGACGCCGTCCTTATCCTTGAACCAGACGAGATTCGGCGTATTGTTGATGGCCGCCTCCAGATAACGGTCAGTCTGTATGTAATCTCTGCTCAGCTTGCAGGCCTGCTGCCACCGCCGGAAACGAAACCGCACCTCCGCGTCCGTCATGGGCGTTATCCATATATCCTGAATCTGTTCCGCATCCTCCGCCAGCTGCGCCGCCTGCTCCTTATCGGCAAGCAGAATCACCTCTGTCTCCGCCCTCTTATCCGACAGTATCGTCCGCAGCGCTTCTCTTGCGCCCGCATCCGACAGATTGACTATTACCACATCCGCCTCCGCCGGCAAGGCCGTTTCAGATTTGTCTCCCTCCGAAAACAAATGCCCGAAATGCTCCAAGGGCGGCATCTCCTTTATCACCTCAAACGCATCACACGGATGTCCGATGAGGTAAAACCGAACAAGACAATGGTACATGCTTCTTTCCTCCCTGTGTCGTATTCTTACATGTTATGTAAAACACGGTCAATCCGTGCATGCAGATTATCCGCGTCAAAGGGCTTGAGCACATAGTCATAAATACCCAGCTTTGAGCTCTCAATCACCGCCGATTTCTCCTGCTTCGAGGTCAGCATAATTACCGGGATGTCCTTACAGCCCTTCATCTCGCGAATCTCCCGCAGCGTCTCGATTCCGTCCTTCGCCGACATCTGGATATCGAGAAGAATCAGATCCGGCCTTTCCCGCTTCAGGTACTGTATGGCGCGCGTTCCGGAATTAATCGGAACCACCTCGTAATCCCTCTTCAGGGCCTGCTCAATCGTCGCCAGACTGATCGCGTTGTCATCCACCGCCAGTATTTTCAATTTGCTCAGCATTTGCATCTGCTTCCACATCTCACCTTAATCCCCTTTCTCCATCTGTTCCATCAGCTCCCGCAAAAGGCCCTCCGCGGCTTCGTCCTCATACAGACTGAGCTGCTCCTGTATTTCTCTCAGCCTCGCCTCTGTGTCAGGCTCCAACCGGTACCGCAGAATATCCTCTATCATATGTGCGCATTCCTTTGCGCGGAAGTTCTCCAACTGCTCCAACGCTTCCCCGATTTCCCGCAACAGCTCCGCCTTCTCCGGCGCGCGCTCCTTCTCACTGCCATCGTCCTGCTCCCCGCCGCTTGAGCGATTTTCGCTCGAGCGGCTTCCACTGCCTCCCGCAAGGAAATCCTCGATGTGCTGCAGCTGCGTCTCGTAATCCTCCAACAGCTCGGCGACATGACTGTCAACGAAGGTCTCATCGCCTCTGTTTATCGCATACTCCTGCTCTCTGGCGCTGATTGAGACCTTCATGGCGCCCACATTCGCGGAAGCGCTCTTCAGGCCGTGCACCTCGATGCCGTAGTTCTTATAATCCCGCTTCTCCCAAAGCTCGCGCAAAAGCGTCAGCTTCCGCTTCCCGTCCAGACAATACAGCCTGAGCAGCTCCCGAAATTCCTCAACGCCTCCGGAATACCGCTGAAGCACCTCATCCGTATCGATTCCTTCGATATAAATGGTCTGAAATTCCAGATTTCGCTTGCTGTCCGCCTGTCGAAGACCGAGCCATTCTTTACTCGCGATTCGCCGCTCCTGCGGAATCCACTTGAGCAGCACCTCATGCAGCGGTCTCCTGTCCAAAGGCTTTGTGATAAAGTCCTGAAAGCCGTTCGCCAGAAAGGTCTCGCGCACGCCCTCCATGGCATTCGCCGTCAGCGCGATGACCACCGGGAGACTGCCATTCTCCCCGCACTCCCTTCGGATAATCTGCACCGCCTCGATACCGTCCATCTCCGGCATCATATGATCCATGAAAATAATGTCATAGCGCGTCTGCCTGACAAGCTCTATTGCCGCCGGCCCGCTGTCGGCCTCCGTTATCTCCAAGCCGTAGGACTGCAGCAGGATGCGCGCGACCTTCCGGTTAACCAGATTGTCATCCACAACCAGCGCCTTGAAGTCCTCCACATAGAACGGCTCCAGTTTCTCGTCCTTCCTGGTCTCCGCCTCCGGCACCTCGGTCAACGGTCTCGTATCCATGATTGTCTGCGGGATTTCCACGGTAAAGACAGTACCCTCGCCGTATACGCTCTCCACCGCGATTGTCCCCGCCATCAGCTCCACCAAATGCTTTGTGATGGAAAGTCCGAGACCGGTTCCCTCCACGGTGCGGTTCCTCTTGGAATCGACCTGCTTGAAATTCTCGAAAATCTTTCCAAGATCCTCCTCGCGGATACCACAGCCGGTATCCTCAATCCGGAAACTCAGAAGCTCCGTATCCTCCGCGCTTCCCGCCCGTCCTGCGACGGTAATCTTCACATATCCCTCCCGGGTAAACTTCACCGCGTTATTCAAAAGATTAATCAAAATCTGCTTGATCCTGCCCTCATCCCCCAGATAACGGCACGGAAGCGACATGTCATACTCGCTTTTCAGCATCAGTCCGCGCTGCGACGCGACGATGTCCATCATGTTCAACACCTCGTTGACAAGGGTTTTCACATGGTACTCCGTCGGCATCAGCTCCATCTTGCCCGCCTCTACCTTGGACAAATCGAGAATATCGTTAATCAGCGCCAGAAGATTTCCGGAGGCCGACTTGATGTCGCAGGCGTACTCATACACTTTACGCCCTCTGCTCTCCTCCATGATAATGTCACTCAGACCCACAATCGCATTCATGGGCGTCCGAATCTCATGGGACATATTCGCAAGAAACGCGCTCTTGGCGATATTGGCCTCCTCCGCCTGCTCCCGCACCCGCTTGATTTCCTCTATGTAAGTGCGCGTCTTCGTGACATCCAGAATCAGAACAACATAACCCTTATTCTTCTTGTTTTTGTCCAAGATCCGCTCCACGCGCCCCTGATAAAACCGGTTATTCAGGCTGAATTCCCGGTTTCCCTCCTCGTGCAGCAGCTCCAACGGAAAGTTCTCCAGCAACGCGATATGCTTCCCCTTCATGCGGCCTCCCAGCCCCTTAAAAGTACGAGCCGCCGCCGGATTATAGCTTGCGATGCGCTGCCGCTCGTCCAGCGCAATCACGCCGTCGCTCATGCTGTCCAACAGGATGCCCGAGGCAATGCTGCTGAAATCGTAGACATTCCTGCTCCATATCAATATCACCACACTCGAGAGCACCAGTCCCAGCACTAACGGCGTGAAGTCATACACATAATTCAGCTTCAACGCATAGGAGGCCAGTGTCACCACCGGCAGGGAGGACAACAGCAGCATCAGCTTGCATTTCCGGTCCGCGGCATACTCCGGACGCCGGATACAGACGCGAATCAGCGCAAACAGGGACAGCGCATACGGCATAATGGTGCCGCACAGCATAAAAATCCAATAGCCCCACCCGTAATCCAAATGCAGATAGCCGTGTCCGTCCGGCGTATGCTTCCATGCTATGCTGCTGTAATAGAGCGTATGCGAATCACAGGTGAAAACAAGACACAGGATAAAGATGTCAACGGCCTTCAGCACCCGTAAAATCTTTACCGGCGCTTTCTCATAACAATAGCTGAACATAAAATGGCAATAACAGATGGGAACCAACAAAGAGCCTAAATACTGCATCTTCACGGCCACTATGGCAGCCTCCTGCGTCGGCGCGGTCGCCTCCAGCAGATACCCCACGTTCTGTATCAGAGAGCCTATCAGGAAATACTGCATCAGCTTCTGCTCTCTGGAGCTGTCCCCCTTGAGCAGAAGCAGCAATGCACTGACAATAACAATAATACCCAAAATCTCAACGACAAAAAACGCATAATTCATAAGCCACTATCACCACACATTAATTGTTCCGTTTCTCTTTAATGTAAATTAATGTAAACATACATTTCTATGATAGCAGTTATTCTCGCGTTTGTCTACCCAAAAACGCACCTGATTACATTAGCAGTTTATAAATCCCCCTTTTTGGAATACCTCCTTAAAGTCCATATCGCTCGCATAATAAAAGCTCGTGTACCCCGGCTGGTTGTAGCAGTTATTCTGCCACGCCACACCGCAGCGGTACTGCGCATCGTGCATCAGGGTGAACAGCTTATGCGCGGTGATATCCGTGTTTGTGTAAATGCGGATCGCGCTGCTGTCGGCTGTCCGCAGCAGCAGCTCCTCCCGGAAATCGCCGAATATATCCGCGACCAGACAGGGATTCCCCTTTGTCCCGTTGTTGGTGAGCGTGTCCTTTGGCTCCAGCATCACCCCGTGGAGGTTGTCGTTGACAACGCCGGTATGCTTCCCGTGAACATAGTCTGCGCCGTCCGTAATCTGCGTCGTGAGGTCCGCGGCATAGCGAATGCTCTGATTGGTCCCGAGCAGAGGAACATCCAGCTTATTTCCCTTGCAGTCAAAGGTCTCCTTCACCCATACCTGAAGCCCCCTTGTATCGGCGTCAATCTTCCCGATCATACAGCGCCCCAAGTCCTCGGTCGCGTATTCTCCGAAAATCGCTTCTCCGGTCTCCGCGTCCCGCAGCGCAAAACCGTAGGGAACCGCCGCGCCGCCCTCAAACACGTTAAATATCTGCAAGCCCGGCCTGTCAGGGTCAATCTTTGCCACATGCATCGCATCCCCATGCCCGAGCTTCGCATACACGCCGTCCGGACGGTAATCATAGCTGCTGTAGAGCACGCTTCCGTCGTGGTCGATCACGCAGCCGCCATAGATAATCTCCATAAAGCCGTCCCCGTCCACATCCGCCGTCGCAAGGCTGTGATTCCCCTGTCCCGCTATCCTCCCGTATATCGGGTCTGTGCCTGTAATATCATGTATCTCATGGTCATTAAACGGGTTTTTCATCGGCACAAAACCGCTGTCCACCGAGAATTTCTCCCGAAATGCATTCTCAAAAAAGTCATAGGCGACAATCGTCGTCCGCGTGTAATACCCCCTGCAAACGATGAGATACGGCCGCTCCCCGTCAAGGTAGGCGACGCCCGAGAGAAATCTGTCCACACGGTTGCAGGGCTCAATCCGCGGCAGCGCGTAATCGCCCCACAGCAGGCCGTCGTCCACCCTGCCCATCTTGAATCGGATCGTCTCAAGCTCCGCGCCGTCCCCTGCAAACATCGTCAGGTATTCCGGTCCCTGATAGATAAAGCCCTCGAATTGGTCAAGGCGGTTCTTGGGACTGCGCTTCGGCGCAAATTCATTGATGAAATAATCCACAAGCGCCTCCGCATCCTCACGCGCAAGCGGATAACTGTAGCGCCTGTCAATGCCAAAACACTCCTCCAATGTCTGCGGCCAATGTCCGTTCCGCACCTCCTCATGCATCTGCCAGCTCAGGAACAATTCTATCATATGCTCGCGATAATCCGCCGCCGAGCAGACATAATTGTCCGCGTGCGACCGGCCCGCCGCCAAGTCCTCCTCAGGCATTGTGATATAGCGCTCCGCGCAGACCGTTCCGTCCGAATGATACTGTATCATTCTTGTCCCGGGCGCGGTCTTTACCGCCAGCTCCGCCTTGCCGTCGCCGTTAAAGTCATACGCCATAAACTGCGTATAATGTGCCCCTGCCCGAATGTTGACACCCATATCCAGCCGCCACAGCAGCGTCCCGTCCAGACGATAGCAGTCAATATAGCAGTTTCCGGTATATCCCTTTATGGAGACGTCGTGGGCATTCGAGGGATCCCATTTCACGAGAAACTCATACTCTCCGTCCCCGTCCACGTCCGCCACGCTCATATCGTTTGCGCTGTAGCTATATTCCTCCCCCGCGGGTGTCACCCCGCCCGCAGGCTTGCGGATCGGAACGTCAAGATATTCGTGCGCCCACGCCGTCACCGGCTCCGAGGCCGCCTCCGTCAGCTCCTTCTGTCCTGCCACCGGAACGATTTGATAGCGGTCCGCCGCTGTCCCGTCCCTGTCAAGGTAGTTCGTGCTGTCCGTGACAAGCGCAAGCCGCTCCCCGTTCTTATACACCGCGTAATCCATGCCGGTAAGCCCCGTCTCACAATATCCCTTCACCTCGTCCACGAGCATTCTCCAGCTCAGAAAAACACCCGTCCGTGTCGGCACGGCAACCAATCCCCGATTCAGCTTCTCAAGCTGCGGGTGAAAGACCTTCTTCACCGGCGTCTCCAACACCTCGTCGAGTCGGTGCTCCGCCCCCGACTTCATCCAGGACAGTTTCAGGTAATGCGGGACATGCGTCGCCTTGTTCAGCGTGTAAGCGCAGTCCGTGACCTCCGCCATCCGCTTATACGCCATGTCCGGCGTGTCCGCGTCCGCCCAATACACGCGGTAACGCTCCGCCCCCGCTATCGGTTCCCACTCAATTGTGACACTTGTGTCGGTTATTTCTCTTATTCTCATGTCATCCTCCATGCCGCCCTCGGCGGCTCCAATAGCTTTGAACTGTCACGCCTTGCGGGACAGCTCCTTTTTCCCATCCTTTACAAGCTCCCCTGCCGCCTCATGCTCCCTAAAACCATTAAGAATGGCACTGATACCGCATAGCGGTACCAGTGCCGTCTGTTCCTGCGCTCTGCGCGCTATTGCCTATTGGTTCGCAAGATACTGCTCGTTGACTTCGTCAATGATGGACTGTCCGCCCTTGCTTAACCAGCTGTCCCAAGCTGCCTGAAGGCCCGCCTGGTCAATCTCACCGCAGATGTACTGCGTTCTTGCCTGCTTCAGCTCCTCGTCGAGCGTTGCGCCGATGTCCGCATAGGTTGCGGAGTTTGCCAGGAATGCAGACGCGGGGTTGATCACCGCATACTGCTCATTGTCCACATAGGCCTGCTCCTGCGCCTGACGGCTCTCGTTCATTGCCGGCGCCGGATCGGGCGTGTACCTAGGCAGATAAGCCAGAAGCTGGTTCAGGCCCATGTAGTTCGCCGCCAATGTCGCATCCTCCAAGTCGAGGTCAACCAGATTGCCGTCTGCGTCCTTCTCCCAGTTTACACCCTCAATACCGTACTCTACAAGGATTCTGAGGTCGTTGTCATTGAGCTTGTCAAGAAGCGTCAATACCGCGTCAATCTTCTCCGGCGTATCGCAGGTGGATGCGCTGATCGTAAAGTATCCGTTGTAGCCCGAGGTCGCAAGCGTCTTGTTGTTGATTGCGCCCAGAAGTCTCATGGATGCCGGCTCGTCAGGGTTGGTGACGGACGGTGTGTAGGTGTCCTCTTTGCCAAAGTAATCCCAGATACGGCGGCCGCCGTCCATGGTATCAATGAATACGCCGCACTCGCCTGTCTTGCAGCCGTTCTCCCATGTATCCGTCGTTCTTACCGCCCAATCCTTCGGCATTAAGCCGTCGTCATAGACCTTCTTGATCCAGTCGAGCGCTTCCTGATATTCCGGCTGCATATGTACCGGAACCAGCTTGCCGTCTACCTCTGCCCAGCCGTTGCCTACGCCGAACCATGTCTGGATAATGTCAAACGGGCCTGTGTAGGAGGTCATCTCCATACCGTATGTATCGTCCTTGCCGTTTCCGTCCGGATCCTCATAGGTGAACTTGTAGAACATATCATACACATCATCAATGGTCTTGGGATCGGATGTGATGCCGACTGCCTCCGCCCAATCCTTGCGGTATGACAGGCCGTAACGTCCGATGTCACGGGTACGGGGGATCGCGATCAGCTTGCCGTCCACGGTCAGCGTATCCGCAACATTCTTGTTCATCTGTGACAGGTTCGGATATTTTGCGGAATCCCAGATGTAATCGTTCAGGTCCACAAACGCGCCCTGCTTTGCCGCGCTTACGATATTGCCGGTAAGCATACCGCTGTGCGTGATGACCATGGGCATCGTCTTAGGGCTTGACATCGCAAGCGTAATCTTCTCCTCCAATACGTCGGAGAGTACCCACTCGATCTGCAGATCCACATTCGCCGCCTCGTTGACCTGATCCAAAATCTGCTCCGCATAGTCACCCGTGTTGGATGTACCTGCGTTAAAGTCAATCGTCATAAAGGTAACGGTCTCCGTCCCTCTCTGCGTCGTCTCCGCAGGAGCTGCCGCCGCGTTGTCCGTAGCTGCAGTATTGTCCGCAGACGCATTCGCGCTCGAATCTGCCGCAGCGCTGTTGCTGCCGGTGTCGTTATTTGCCGTATTGCTGCTGTCGGAGCTGCCGCCGCACGCTGCCAATGAGCACACCATGCTTGCCGCAAGAGACACTGCAAATAACTTTTTCAGTGCTTTCTTCTTCATATTAATTGAACCTCCTTAAAATTTTATAGCATTATTTATATCAAATAAATACTATCGTGATAATTGGTTGTCAGCCCTTTACCGCGCCGACCATAACACCCTTTGTAAAGTATTTCTGCACGAAAGGATATACGCACAGGATGGGAACGGTCGCGATAACCGTGCAGGCCATCTTCACCGCCTTGTCGGGCGGCGCCCCGTTCATATCGTAGTAGTCCATCGCAACCTCTGAAATCTTCGAGGTCAGCAGGATGATGGAGCGGAGCTGTATCTGTATCGGATACTTCTCCGGCGTCTTCAAGTAAATCATGGAGCTGAAATAGTCATTCCAGAAGCCTACGCCGTAAAACAGGGATATCGACGCGATAACCGGCTTGGACAGGGGAAGCACAATCTTGACAAAGGTTCCCAAATCCGTACAGCCGTCCATATAGGCTGCGTCCTCCAGCTCCTGCGGCAAATCCTGGAAGAAATTTTTGATGATGATCATATTGAACGGGCTTATCAGAGCCGGAAGAATCAGCGCCCAATACGAATCGTACAGCCCGTAAGCCGTGTACACAATGTAGGACGGCACCATACCGCCGCCGAACAGCATCGTGACGATGACCATGTTCAGCACAATGTTGCGCCCCCTGAAATGCTTCTTGGACAGCGGATACGCAAACGACAGCGAGAACACCATGCACAGCACCGTACCCAGCACCGTCAGGATAATGGAGTTGCGCAGTCCGCGCAGGATATTCGCCGTGTTAATCGCATATTTATAGGCGTTGAGCGACCATACCTCCGGTATGATAAAGAAGGCCTTTTCCGTCAGCTCCTTATCCGTGGCAAACGAACCCGCCACTACATATAGGAAGGGAAGGACAGTTGAGAGCGCTATCAGACCCAAAACCACATAGATAATGACGTCCACGATTTTATCGCCAAGGCTTTTCTGAACCTTTTTGCCTGATTTTGATTTTTCTGCCAATGCCTTCACCCCCTTAATAGATGCCGCTCTCGCCGAACATCTTGGATATCTTGTTCGAGCCGAGCACCAGAATCATACCTACCACGGACTTAAACATACCGGCCGCGGAGGAGAAAGAATACTGCCCCTGCTTGATACCTCTCGTGTAGATATAGGTATCAAATACGTCCGCCGTCTCGATGTTCAAATCATTTCTCATAAGGAAGATCTGCTCGTAGCCTGTGTTGAGCAGACCGCCGACTCTCAGAATCAGCATCATAATGATCGTTCCCTTGATTGCGGGCAGCGTGATATGCCACATCAGCCTCCAACGGCCCGCGCCGTCAACCCGCGCCGCCTCGTACATCTCCTGGTCAACACCCGCCAGCGCCGCGAGGAAAATGATCGTACCGTATCCGGTCTCACGCCAGATGTCCTGTCCTACGATCAAGCCCCAGAAGGTAGAGCTCTTTGAGAGAATGTCCACAGAGCCGATGCCCATAAGGTTCAGGAGCTGGTTGATGATACCGTCGGAAACGTTGAACAACTGATACGTCAGGCTGGCAACGATAACCCAAGATACAAAGTGCGGTACATACACAAGCGTCTGTATGGTGCGCTTGTAGCCGCTGTGCCTTACCTCATTTAAGAACAGCGACAAGATAATGGGCGCCGGGAAGTACAATACCAACTGCAAAAGGCTGATACCCAGCGTATTTCTCAGCAGCCGCCAGAAGTCCGGCGTGCTGAAGAACTTCTCGAACTGAGCAAAGCCTACCCATTTGCTCCCCCATATCCCGAGGAAGGGGCTGTAATCCTTAAACGCGATGACAAGACCGCCCATCGGGACATACTTAAACAGGATAAAGTACAAAAGCCCCGGCAGCAGCAGCGCGTACAGCCAGATATGCTGTTTAAAGTATTGCAGATTGCTCATTCGCTTTAATGTGATCGTGCTGCCGTCCGACAATGTGATCACATTACTCTTTTTCTTTCTGCCTGCCATAAAAAACCACCTTTCTTTTTGCAAGATTCTTTTTCTATTTAAGAATGGATTGCAATGATTTTGGAGGTGCAGAAAAAGCGCAAACAGAATCTTATTGTACAATTTGTATCCCGTTTTTGCCCTCTCCCCTCATTCCATAGTGCAATTTTACGCCCGTATCCCCAATAACGTCTATAATCATTTCATTTTCGCGGGTAATCACACCTTTTTTTGTGCAATATATACAACAGCGTGCCCGGCTTTTATGCGAAAGCAAATAAAAATAATCATTTTATTACCCTTTTTCCTCCTCGGTAATAAAATGATTATTGTTGCGAATCAATAGAGTTTACGGAACTTCCCAGGGGTTACGCCCGTGCTTTTATTGAAAAATCGAATGAAATTCTGCGCATTGGTATAATTGAGCTTCTCCGCAATCTCCGCGACCGTCAGGTCCGTCTCCATCAGCAGGCGCTTCGCCTCGGAGAGCTTATACTCCTCCACATAGTCGCTGAAAGACCGGTTGCGCTCCATTTTGAGAAGCTTCCAGATATAAGTGGGGTGAACGCCCAAGGCCTCGGCACATTCGGGGAGCGAGAGATTTCCGTTTCTCTCCGCGATCATGCCCTCTATCTCGGAAAGCATGGTCTCAGAGTGATTCTCAAGGTAATCCAGCCGCTCCTTGATGATCGGGTCGATAAACTTCCATTTGATGTACCTGCGTTCCCTGTCAGGCTCAAGCACCTCCAGAAGCTCTATGTAGATCTTCCGAATGCCATCCGGATAGACCTTATGAAAATCAATGCCGGTATCGACCGCCGCAAGCAGAATGCTGTTGACATACCGCAGCAGATAGACGCTCATCTCATTCTCATGCCCCTTGAGTTCGCACAGCCATCGGCAGAAATCGTCCGTCACCTGATAACATTTCTGTTTGTCCACCGCCTTCATGGCCGCCTTGATATCCTCCTCATAGCTGTGGTTGTACACGCTGCTGCGCGAGGTGCTGCTCGCCAGATAGAAATGACAGTCCGCCGGCTCCTGTCCCTGCGCCTCCCCTTCATATCCGTCCACCGCCGTCTTAAAGGTCAGCGCGTTGATGCTCTCGCGGTACGCCGCCCGGATGTGGTTGTACTTGGTATGGGTGGCGCTGACCCCCATCATCACGTGAAAGCCGCCCGCGTTGCGCGCACAGGTCTGCATTCCCCGGTAGAACGCTTTCATTGTCTCCAAAAGCGTATTCTCGTCCTCCTCGGCAAAGATGGCAAAGATTGTCCCCGCATTGTACACCGGCGGCATCCACGCCATGGCCTTGAGCGGTTCCGGCATCTCCTGAAGCATCTGCAGACAGATCGCGTCCTCGTTGATCATGTCCCCCGCCTCCTCGGAGCGGATACTGAGGATCACGACCACTGTCGCAAAATATTTCCACGGGCGGAGCCGAAGCCCCTCCAGATACTCTTGCCACTCATCGCTGTCCACCTCGCCGCGCATCAGACGAAGCTCAAAAAGCTCGGAAATCTTCTCCTGCTGCTGCCCGAGCAGCCCCTCAAGCGCCAGCTTATCCTCCTTCATATTCCGCAGACTTCCCTCGAGATAATCCAGCTCATTGCCGCCATAGCTGTCAATCGGATGCCCCTCGTCCGAGCCGGAAAAACTCTTGACAAGCTCCCCAATCGGCTGGTATATAAAATGGCTGACCGTCAAAAAGCCAAAGACCGCAAAGAGCAGCAGGCACATGATCAGCCCGAAGAGAAACCCCTCGCCGGTCCGGAAATCCCGCACATCATGGAACACATAATAATGCCAGCCCAGCACGTCCGACACCCGCACGGACGACATATAGGTATGCCCGTTTGCCTTCTGACGTCCCAGCGCCCCCGAATACGGTATCTCCAAAGCCGCCCAAGCCGCCTCACACTGCGGAGCCAGCCCGGCGTCCGTCGCGTAAATCAGGCCGCCGCTCTCGTCGAGCACCACGACCTCCTCATAGGCGCTCAGCCACTCGCGTATCCAGTTCTGCCAGGTGTTCATATTCACATTCGCGACCAGAAGCGCATAGGTGTTGTACGAGGTCGCGGGCAGCCGCATGACGTAGCTGAGTCCGTTGATGTCCATCGTCACGCGGTAGTCCTTGTTGTATACGGTCTGCACGCCCTCAAGCACAATGCTCTCCTCATAATTCCAGTAGTTCTTGTGAAACGTGTCCTCCTCGTACAGCTCCAGCACTCCGCCGTAATTTGTCGCGTCATCCACCTCAAAAAGCCCCTTATTGCTCAGCACCCAGCCCGTCCGAAAGTTGACCAGCGCAAAGCCCGACACATAATCGCGAAAGATGCCCTTGCAGCTCATATCGTCATAGGCCGATTTGTATTTGCTGTAATCCGAATACCGCACCGTGTTGTCGAGCATCCACTGGATAGAATCGTCCGTCACAATGGAAACATAATACTGCGTCAGGTTCTCCAGCCGCTCGTCCACCTGCGACACAATCCTGCTCACGGTGTTGTCCGCCTCATTCTGCGCATTCCCCATACATTCCGTGCGGTAGTTGAACAGGCTGTACAGTCCGAAAAGCAGGACAAGCGTTACCACCAGCAGCGATACCCACCTGTAGATTGTCCTCTTGTATGTAGTTCTCCTTCTTCTATGCTTCTGCTCCGGCTTTCCAAGCTTTTCCTGCTTTTGTCTGCGCTTTTCAAGCGCTTTCTCTTTCCCCTTCACTCCTGCACTGAATTTCCTTTCTGTTTCCATTGCTTCAACGCTCACACGGCGCAGACTTTAAGCCCGCCATACTCCGCCACAAGCGGCGCAAGCTGCCGAAAGCCGATTTTCCCGCCGCCGAGCAGAGGCCCGTAATCCTGCCCGTTATCACGGAATCGGAATATCTCCAACCCATTGATGTAAAACGCGACCTCACCGCCCTTCTTGAGCAGTCCCATCCTGTAGGGAGACGTCACCTCGTCCGCGTCCGGAATCGGGTCTCCGCCCTGCGCCACCAGATGAAAGCCGTAGCTCTTGCGCAGGTTGCAGGTATGGAACACCCGCTCGTCCGGCTCCTTCCTTCTGTAATAAGAGACATGGAACGCATTGATATCCCCGTGATGGTACAGCGGGTACTCCCCCGTCCGCCGCTGCAGGCTCTCCGCAAACAAATCCTCCCCGTTCCTGCCCTTGGCCGCAAAGAAGAGAATGCAAAGTCCCGGCTCCTCTATCGGCAGAAACGCCCATTCTATATACACATCCGCCGGAAACTCCACCGGACACCAGAGCACATAGTTCGCCTTCTGCCCCGCCGAAGCGTCCACCGCGTTGCGCATCCGCATCCGCCCGTCGGGGAAGCTGATCTGCGCTTCACCCTCAAGCACAAAATCACGGATATCCGCCTCGCACGAAAGCGGATTCTCATATAACAGACGCATATTCTCCCTCAACAGCATCCTTTTCTCCTCTCAATAAAACTGTGCAAAAACGGACGCGCCGACCACCGTAAGGATTCCTGAAACCGCGATGGAAAGGCTGCTCATCGCGCCTTCTGTCTCCCCCATTTCCATCGCCTTCGCCGTTCCTACCGCATGTGCCGCCGTCCCTATCGCAATCCCTTTCGCGACCGGCTCCGTAATGCGGAAAATACCGCATATCAGCGGCGCCAGAATATTTCCCAGAACACCCGTAATAATTATGACCGCCGCGGTCAAATTCACGTTTCCGCCCAGCTCCTCCGAGATGCCGATACCAATCGCCGTCGTGACGGACTTGGGCAGAAACGTCACATAATCCGCATGTCCGAGCCCAAATGCCATCGAAAGCAAAAACACGCACAGCAGGCTTGAGAGCACCCCTGACACAATCCCTGCCGTTATCGCCCGCCAGTCCGACTTTAAAAGCGCCAGCTTCTCATACAAAGGCACTGCAAGACAGACCGTGGCGGGCGTCAGCAGCCAACTAAGGTATTGCGCGCCGGAATAATAAGTCGCATAATCTGTCCGCATGACCGCCAACGCCGATATTGTCAAAACAATCGAAATCAACAGCGGATTACATACTGCCATGCCCGTCTTTTTATTCAAGAGCCACCCGATCCCATACGAAAGCAGACTGATTGTAACGCCAAAATAAGCGGAATCCTCTATCAACGCTGCCACCTATCTCACCCGCTTTCCGCTTTGGCACAATCCGCGGCGTTTTTCCCGGCGCAGCACCGCCTGCGTCACCCGCCCCGCAATCGCCATCACCGCCACAAGGGAGACGGCCGTTATCACGGCGTAGGCTGCCAGCCGCGGCAGGATGCTGTTCCAAGAGTCCATAAGCCCTACCGCCGCGGGGATGAACATCACAGGCATTATCTCAATCAGAAATACCGCCGTCTCCTTGACGTCCTCCGTCCTGAGTATCCCCGCCATCAACGCCAAAAGCAATATCACAAGCCCGTAAATGCTTGCCGGAACCGGCGCCGGGATAATGCCATGCAGCAACTCCCCGATAAATGAAATAAAAATGATAATCCCAAACTGCTTTAAATATTTCATGTCAGTCAAGCTCCTTCTCAAAGTGGAGAATCGCGCCGGTATACGCGTCCACATCACAGGAGTATTCCATATTCCCGACCTTCCACTCCACCTCATACTCACCGCGCCCGTCGTCATAATCAAACTCGCACTTCAAGCGCTGTACGTCCGCCTCCGAAAATCCGGCGTGCTGCAGTGCAAGCTGCTTGGCCTGCTCCTGCGTGATGACCTTTCGCTGCGCGACGTTACTGCTGCTGCTCTCGCCCGCGTGCTGAAAATATTCCGCGTCATGGTCATATGCCAGAACCGCCCCTGTCAGCGCGTCGATATCGTAATCATACTCTGTCGTGTCCTTGTGAAATTCAATATCGTACTGCCAACGGCCGTCGTCAAACTCCAGATGCGCGTGCACAAAACGCACCTCGCCCGCGCTCAGCCCCGCATGGTCCAGCGCCGCCTGCTTTGCCGCCTCCACGCCGATATACTGTGCGTCCGCCCCTGTCTGTGTCCCGGCACTGCCGGCCGCAGGAGCCTGTGTTGCATCCGTATTCGGTGTACCCGCAGTGCCGCTCTGTGTACTGCTGTTTTGCGGCTTTGCACTCTGCGCGTCCACAGCGTCCTTGGCGTCCACAGCGTCCTTGGCAGCCGCAACATCTCCGCCAATCGCAGCGTCTTCGCCGGCCGCACTATCCGCAGTGTCCGCCGCTTGGATAACCTCCTCCGGCACTGCCGCGATATTATACTCCTGATTTTCACAGTTCATGGATATGATTGCTCCCGTCACCGCGTTTACGACATAATCGTACTGTGCGGTTTCGCTGATAAATTCAATATCATATCTGGCGCCGTCCTCATCCGTATCCAGATGAACCCGCACGAACCGGACATTCTCCTCCGAAATGCCCACGTTTTCGAGAACAGCCGCCTTCGCCTGCGCGACGGTGATACAGCTCTCGCCCTGCGCATCTGTCCGGAAGCCTCCTGACGGCGTTGAAGACGACGCCCCACAGCCCGTCAAAAGTGCCAGTATACATCCCGTAACGATAAATCCCTTTACGCTTCCTCTAACCATTGCTTCCTCCCTTCCGCCGCATAACGGCGCATTTCCCGCATTCCTTCAGCGGGGAATACGTTCCATGGAAAATATCTTCTATAAGGATTATAAGGAATTTGGCGCAAATTATCAAGAGGGAGGAATTCCTTTCTCATTGTACCACGCCGCTTTATAAAGTGCCAAAATTTAAAGAGACCCCACAGGAAGGTCTTTCTTCCCGGAAGGTCTCTTTTCTTCATTTCACGATATTATAAGAATTTCCGAATATCTATGGCGAGATTCTCCTCGATGTTGATGAGCCGCTTCGCAATGTCCTTGGACTGCTCGTCCGCCGCCTTGTACTGATTCAGATATTTGTTCAGCGACTTCACGCCCATATTGCATCCGTCCGTCATCAGATCCGCAATCGTCGCATCGGACTCGTGCATCACCAGCTTCATGTTCGTTTTCATCCATGACATGCTCTTCGCCATCGGGTTCGGCTCCTTGCCCTCGTCATGGTATTTGTCCAGAAGGCTCTGTATGTCACGCCTGAGTATCTCATGCTTCTCCTTGTATTCCGTCAGACACTGCCTGAGCTGCTCGTCCCTGATATAATCCTGAACCTCGTCTATGGACGAAACGCCCATCTTGATTCCCGCGTCGCATTCCCGCAGCAGCCTTATTGTATCCTGCTCTATCATTGTCGCATCCACTCCTTTTTTAATCCCGCGGTACGCCGTCTCCATACCGTGTGATTTGTATACTATATGATTTCAGCTTCTGTAAGGAGTATGCCGCATTTGGGAAATTCTATGCAGGACGCGAAAGCGGAATGCGCAAAAGCGCAATGCGAAAAGCGCAGTGTCGTCCTATATCACTTCGACTGCTGAATCGTCTTATGCAGGCTCGAAAAAAGCTCATTATACCGCAGGGGCGTTCCCTCAAATCTCGCGGGCGCCGCATAGAGCGAAAGCGGGATTCGCGTTCCCTCATAATCAAATTCCTCGCCGTTGCCGGCTCTGATGGCGTCAGCGATCCGCTCCGCATACGCCGCATCCTCGCTGTCGGTCAGGATACAGAACTCATCGCCGCCAATCCGGAATACCACATCCTCCTCTCCCGCCGCGGCGTTCATCCGCCGTATCGTCTCAATAATCGCCAAATCGCCTGCCTTTCGGGCAATCCTGTTGACCGCATCCATCTGTTTAATATCGCAGCACACAAACCAGCACGCTTTCCTCTCCTTAAAAAGGTCGTACAATTCACTGATATCCACGCTTCTTCTTTGCATAACGTAAGCATCTCCTTCCTGCAGCGGTTCCCGAAACCGCGGGTACAGCTCCGTATATTTTCTCTTGCGGAACTCTGACGGGTTACAATTCCATATTTCTTTAAAGGCGCGCGCAAACGCTTCATGTGAGCTGTATCCGCACTCCACTGCGACAACGAGAATCGCCGTCTCCGGCTGCGCCGTCAGCATTTTCGCCGCCAGCATCATCCGCCGACGGATGATATACTCGTGCACGGAGGTCGAATACACATACTGAAACATTTTTTCCAGAGTGGACTTTGAGCAGTAACAGGCCTTGACTATGTCCGCTGTCCGGAAGCTCTCCTTCAAGTGCGTCTCTATAAATTCCAGACTGTTCATCAGCAAATCCACGTTCTGCATAAGCCTCACTCCTCAACGATATCGTAGCTTTATTGTAGCACGATGCCAAGGGGATGGCTTGATATTTTGGGTAATCAGTACCACCGGCTTAGCCGGTGGTACTGATTCTCTGCCATATTTTTATTTCAAATTTATTTTTGATGTTCAATAATCCATTGTAAGATTTCCTTTTCACCAATGCCACCGGATACTAACGCAAGAATTTCGTCACTTAACTCCTTTTGGCTGTATGATAGTTCATATCCGTTTAATGCCAGAAAAACCAACATCACATGTGTGCCAAGTCTTTTGTTTCCGTCTATCATTGCATGATTTTTTACCAAACCAAAACAAAGCCTTGCCGCTTTTGCCTGAATACTTGGGTAAAGCTCTTTTCCATCAAATGATTGAAAAGGATTATTTAACGCCATGTCCAACATTCCTTCATCACGAATGCCAAGACTTCCCCCGGTGGCTTTGATTAAACTTGCATGTAGTTTTAATACCTGTTCCTTGCTTAAAATAATCATTTTGCAAGAACCTCATATGCCTCCATATTTTGTTTTATTAACCGTTCAGATATTGCAAAGACATCTTCATCACCGGCAAATTTTTCCTTTTCCCCTATGAGGAAATTTTCTGCTTGGCTAAAATCAATAACAAGATATCTGGGCACATTATTTTTCAGAATAACCGCCGTTCCGTGTTCATCAACTACTTTTGCTACTTTTGAAAAATTTTGATTCGCTTCTGTAATTGAAATCATTGTATTTGTATCTATTGTCATTTTAATCTCCATTTCTGAGCGACTTGACGCAAAAAGGCGACGAGAAATTTTCTCGTCTGCCATCAAGGCTATTTGTTTTCGCTCAGAAACAAATAGCCGATTTATCAGCAAGTATATTGAAAATACTTTGAGTTTCTTCCGTCTTCTGAAAATTCTTCTATTTCAGAAAAATCATTTTTCTGAAGAACTCGTATGGAAGCAAGATTATCGGAAAAGGTAAAAGCGCCAATCGTATTAAGTGCATATTTTGTCCATATCTCTTTTAGAAACATGGATATCGCTTTTGTCGCAATTCCCTGTGACCGATACGCTTTCTCAAAAATACAGTAGCTAAGCATTGCGTTTGGTTCTTTATTCACATCAATGCAATAGCACCATATATCGCCAATGTAATCCCCATTTGCTATAATGGTTTTTCCATAACTGTTTGCGTTTGGGCGTGATGTTTCTCTATAGTCTGCCAGTGCTTCCTCTACGGTCTTTGCCTTCTGCGGTAATACAGCTTTTATCTCCGGCTGACTCGCCTTTTCAAAATAAATTTTAACGGTTTCGGCAGTTCTGTTTCCTAAACATATATCCATCATATCACCCTATGCTCAGCATTAGTATCATTCTTCGTAAATTTCAAGAAATGACGTTATTTTTCCATGAGTATATTCGCCCTCAATTAAACCAAATTCAGGGTCATAGTATTTGCCATGGTAGAACAATACCCAATGAGTGTAACCGCCGTCTGCATGAACCGTCAAAATAGAATACTTATAGGGCTTGGGATTTTTCTTTGATATACGAATATTCCGTTCAGCATGGCGGATTTCGTACTTATCAAGTATTTCTATAAGCTGCCCAATACCGGTAGAACCGCTTGTTTTCATATCCTTAATTACATCATTTATGTCTTTGTCTGCAATCATTGCAATACACGCCTGTCCACAAGTTTCAAAAGATGGTTGTTTAATCAGTTCCATATTTTACTCCATTTCTGTGCTGCTTTAATGGCGCAACTTTGCTAAACGTCCCAAGGGACGGGTATTCGACCCGGGCAGAGCCGTTTTCGGCTCTGCCCATATCTGTGCTTTTATTACTATTGTATACGATATGTCTGTCCTTCCAAATCTCCTATACCTGAGGAAGCCCCTTGAAGCCTGCCTCCAGATCCGCATCCGTGGGAATATAATCTGTCATCTCGCCATTGTTAAACTTCTCATAAGCCACCATGTCAAAGTATCCCGTTCCCGTAAGCCCAAACACAATGGTCTTCTCCTCACCGGTCTCCTTGCACTTCATCGCCTCGTCGATTGCAACGCGAATCGCATGGGAGCTCTCCGGCGCAGGCAGGATGCCCTCCACTCTCGCAAACTGCACTGCCGCCTCAAATACCGCGGTCTGCTCCACGCTTCTGGCCTCCATCAGGCCGTCGTCATACAACTGTGACAGCGTGCTGCTCATGCCGTGATAGCGAAGTCCTCCCGCATGGTTCGCGGACGGGATAAAGCCGCTTCCCAGCGTGTACATCTTCGCCAGCGGGCACACCCTTCCGGTATCGCAGAAGTCATATGCATAGCGCCCTCTGGTCAGGCTTGGACAGGACGCAGGCTCCACCGCGATAAACTGATAATCCTTCTCTCCCCTGAGCTTTTCTCCCATAAACGGAGAAATCAGGCCGCCCAGATTCGAGCCGCCGCCCGCACAGCCGATAATGACATCCGGTACGATTCCATATTTGTCAAGCGCGGCCTTGGTCTCCAAGCCGATAACGGACTGGTGCAGCAGCACCTGATTGAGTACGCTTCCCAGCACATAGCGGTATCCCTCCACGGAGGTCGCCGCCTCCACCGCCTCGGAAATCGCACAGCCAAGGCTTCCGGTGGTTCCCGGGTGCTCCTTCAAAATCTGCCGCCCGACATTCGTGGTCTCCGAAGGGGACGGGGTAACACTCGCGCCATAGGTGCGCATCACCTCGCGCCGGAACGGTTTCTGCTCGTAGGAAACCTTTACCATATACACCTTGCAGTCCAAGCCAAAATAAGCGCACGCCATGGATAACGCGGTGCCCCACTGTCCGGCCCCTGTCTCCGTCGTGACGCCCTTCAAGCCCTGTTTTTTCGCATAGTAGGCCTGCGCAATCGCGGAATTGAGCTTATGGCTGCCGCTTGTATTGTTTCCCTCGAACTTATAGTAAATCTTCGCCGGCGTCTGAAGCTTCTTCTCAAGGCAGTACGCCCGCACCAGCGGGGAGGGACGATACATCTTATAGAAGCTGCGAATCTCCTCCGGAATATCCATATACGGATTCGTGTCGTCCAATTCCTGCTTTACCAGCTCGTCGCAGAATACATGGCCAAGCTCCTCCGCCGTCATCGGCTTCAAATTCGCCGGATTCAAAAGCGGCGCAGGCTTGTTCTTCATATCAGCCCGCACATTATACCACTGCGTGGGCATCTCCTTTTCCTCCAAATAAATTTTGTATGGAATTTCTTTTACACTCATGTTCAACCTCCGTTCAAGCGCTTTTCAATATTAATCCCCATGCCGAAGCTCTTTTGTGCAGACACCGCGATGAGAAATTCGCGCAGGAGATTTCTCATCTGCGATTCCCATACGCCGCTTCCGCAGGCATACGAATCAGGATGGCAAAATTTTTATTTCACCTTATCTTATACAGTATAGCATACAAATAGAATTTTTCACATAAAAATTTCAAAATCGCGCATACTGTTACTACCGTTTACAAAACTCTATGGAAAGGCAGGATTCGTATGTATCCGACTTTTAAAGAAAACAAACAATATTTAAACGACCGCCTTCAGGTGGACGCAAGCTTTGACATTGTAAATCGTGAAATTTTAATCGGTGAAAAGGACGCGGTATTTTACTTTATAGACGGCTTCTGCAAGGATGATTTGATGCAGAAAATTTTGCAGTTCCTTATGGGACTGAAGGCGGAGGACATCCCCGCAAAAGCCGCGGAGCTGAATCAGACCATGCCGCATGTGGAGGTCTCCCTCTCGACGGACTTCGAGGATATTGTGAAAAATGTCCTGTGCGGCGTCTTTGCCATTGTCATCGACGGCTTTGACGAGTGCATTCTGATTGATTCCCGAACCTACCCTGCAAGGGGCGTCTCCGAGCCGGACAAGGACAAGGTGCTGCGCGGCTCCAAGGACGGATTTGTGGAGACGATTGTGTTTAACACCGCGCTGATTCGCCGCCGCATCCGCAGCACGGACCTCAGAATGGAGATGCTCAGCGCAGGGAAATCCTCCAAGACGGATATTGTACTGTGCTACATGGACAGCCGCGTGGACAAGAGCTTCCTCTCAAAAATCCGCGAGCGCATCCGCAGCATCAAGGTCGATGCGCTCACGCTGAATCAGGAAAGCCTTGCGGAGTGCCTGTATACCTCCAAGTGGTACAATCCGTTTCCAAAATTCAAGTATACGGAGCGCCCTGACACGGCCGCCGCACAGGTGCTCGAAGGAAATATCATTATCCTCGTGGACAACTCTCCCTCCGCGATGATTCTGCCAATCAGTGTATTCGATATGATACAGGAGGCCGACGATTTTTATTTCCCGCCGATCACGGGATCTTATCTGCGGCTCTCAAGATTTGTGATATTGATTTTGACGTACTTTATCACACCCACCTTCCTGCTGATGATGCAAAATCCCGATTGGATACCGCCCGCATTTCAATTCATCGTGGTCAAGGAGGAGATCAATGTCCCGTTAATCTGGCAGTTCCTGATATTGGAGCTGTGCATAGACGGCCTGCGGCTGGCCGCGGTCAATACGCCGAACATGCTTTCCACGCCCCTGAGCGTAATGGCAGCCCTGATACTCGGGGAGTTTTCCGTAAAGAGCGGGTGGTTCAACGCCGAGGTCATGCTCTATATGGCGTTCGTCGCCATCGCAAACTATACGCACCCCAGCTATGAGCTCGGCTACGCGATTAAGTTCTTCCGCATTATCAACCTGATATTGACAGCGCTCTTCCAGTTCTGGGGCTATATTATCGGCATTCTGCTCTTTTTTGTCGCGATTGTCTCAAACAAGATGGTCTCCGGACAGAGCTATCTCTATCCGCTGATCCCGTTCCGCCTCTCGAAGCTGAAGCGCTTCCTCTTCCGGCAGCGTCTGCCGGAGGCGAGAGAATAATCGGGAGAATATTTTCCCACAGGCAGATTTCCGATGGGTTTTCCATTGAGCCGGGCTGCGGCCCCGCATTATATCATAGGCAGCTTTTCAGTAACAGTATCGCTTCTGACAACAGGAGTCCCCCGGCTATGCCAGGGGACTCCTGTTGTCAATCTGAAACCATCTCTGAATTCTATTCCTTGATTTTGTCCAGCTCCGTAAGATTAACGCCCAAACTTGTAAGCAATACTTTTAAAGAAATATAATCATTTTTTAAACGCGCATACGTCTTTACGGCGTTTTCACTTTTTGCAATTTCCATATAATCTTGTACTTTTTGAAAATCCTTTATAGCTCTTTCAATAATTTCTCCGTTACTCGGCATTGTGCCACCTCCCGGTTACAGAAAATCAGTTGTCACTAAGTCAACAACCACCACTAAATTCTATTCCTTGATTTTGTCCAGCTCCGTAAGATTAACGCCTGCCGTTGAAAGTATTACTTTTAATTCAATATAGCGTTTAAACATTAATTCGTACGTTTCAAGATCGTTGTTTTTTTTCGCTGATAACATCCAATCCTGCAGCCGTGAAAATTCAACTACAGAATCCCTGATAATATCTGACATACTCGGCATCTTACCACCTCCGGTTATAGAAAATCAGTTGTTAAGTTAGATTTAGTATAGCATAATCCAGTAATAAAGTCTATTCATTTTGCGGCTTCTGCCGTGCCTGATTGTAACAGTTCAGCCATACGGAACTGTTACAATTAATTTTTCCCCGTCGTTCCAAAGCCGCCGCGGTTTGCCCCCGTAAGCGCCTCAACCTCCTCAAAGACAAGCTCCGGCTGCTGCTCCATAATGCGGAACTGGCAAATCCTGTCATTCAAATGTATCTCGGTATCCCGCAGGGCGTACATCGGCACAAACCACTGGTCATCATTGCCGCAGTAACCGCCCTCTCCGGTCTCTCTGTCCGGCCCGTCGATAACGCCCTGATGGTTCACCTGAATCACGCCAAAATTTTTAAAGGTCGAGCTTCGCGGAACCACATGCGCCTCATACCCGCGCGGGAGCTCCATCGCCATCCCCAGCGGAATCAGCTTGAAATCGCCTTTCTTCATCACGACATCCTCTGCCGCCCGCAAGTCAATCCAATTCCCCTTGGTGATTTTTTCCAGCTTTTGCACCTTATCCGTAAAATATTTTATCCTGATATTCATCTTTTACCTCATTTCTGCGCTGTTTTACCGGCTCAGCTTTGCTGAGACTATGCACCTCCTGCCGCTGCTCAATCCCTGCAAGCCTCAAGCCGCCTCCGACCGTGAGAACCTCTCCTGCCCAAACACATAAACTAATCATAGAATAGCTTGAAAAGAGTGAATGAGCCTTGAAAAACAAAACGGAATTCAGCAACGTAACCAAACAGTACCTCACATGCTTCCAAAGCATCCTTGACGAGATGATCCAGGGAATGACCTCCGCGGAGCTCTCAGACAGCATCTCCCATAACTTCATCGTCCAAATGATACCGCACCACCGGGCCGCGATAGCAATGTCGCAGAACCTCCTGCGCTACACAACGGATATTCCCCTGCAAAATATCGCGCTGAACATCATTGAGGAGCAGACCAAGAGCATCTGCAATATGCAGGAAATCCTCTGCCGCTGCTCCGGCGACTGCAATACCCGCCAAGGCCTGCAGACCTATCAGGCGAATGTCTGCGACATCATGCAGAATATGTTCTGTGACATGAAGGAGGCCTGCACGTCCAACAATATCAACATAAGCTTTATGAACGAGATGATCCCGCACCATCAGGGCGCCATCCAAATGTCACAGAACGCGCTCTGCTTCCCCATCTGCCCCTCCCTAAAGCCGATTTTGGAGGCCATTATCACCTCCCAGCGGCGCGGTGTGTGCGAGATGGAGCAGCTTCTCTCCTGTATGCGCGGATAGTCTGCCGCCCTCAAGCTTTCACAGGTTTTTACAGCTCAGGCGCCGAAATCCTTCCGGCAACCGCACACGCCGCGGCGGATTTCGGTGACGCAAGGTAAATCTCCACCTTCGATGTCCCCATCCTGCCGAGGAAGTTCCTGTTGTTGGTCGCCACCACCACTTCTCCGTCCGTGAGAATGCCTCCCGTTCTGCCGCAGCACAACCCACAGCTTGGATGCGTGATAATCGCGCCCGCCTTAGCCAATATCTCCAAAGTGCCGTTTTCCGCCGCCTGACGGTAGATTTTCCGGCTTGCGGGCGTCACAATCAGCTTGACAAAAGGCGCCACCTGCTTATCTCTGAGAATTTCCGCGGCGGCCATCAGATCCTCCAGACGGCCGTTGGTGCAGGAGCCGATAAACACCTGATCAATCTTCTTTCCTGCCAGCTCGGACACCGGCTTTACATTGTCCACATTGGACGGGCAGGCCATCACCGGAACAAACTCCTCCGCCTTATAGTTTATCACCTGACAATATTGGGCATCCGCATCTCCGACCAGATCCCGCTCTTTCTCTGTCAGGCTGATGCCGCAGTACGCCGCGGTCTTTTCGTCCGGCGTAAAGACCGCGCACTTTGCACCCGCCTCTATCGCCATGTTCGACATGGACATTCTTGACGCTACTGTCATATTTTCAACCGTATCGCCCGCAAATTCAAGCGCCTTGTAGGTCGCGCCGTCCGCGCCAAGGTCGCCGATCAGCTTCAGGATAATATCCTTTGCCATAACGTTTTGCTGCAGCTTTCCCGTGATATTGATTCGGATGGTCTCCGGCACACGAATCCAAAGCGTGCCCGTGCCGAGGATACTCGCCATCTCCGTATACCCGATACCGGAGGAAAACGCGCCGACACAGCCGTAGGTTGTCGTATGGCTGTCCGTCCCGAACACGACATCCCCGGGCTTCACATACCCCGCCTCCGTCATCAGTTGATGGCAGATGCCGTCGGAACGGTGAATGTTTTTCATGCCGTATTTCTCCACAAACGCGTTCCCCACACGGAAGTGCCTTGTATCATCCACCTGACTCGCGGGAACGAGATGGTCGTATATCAGCACCGCCTTGTCCGCGTCCCAGAGCTTCGCAAATCCCATCTCCTCAAACTTTGCCGCCACAAAGGGGATAAAAATGTCATGTATCATCACGCGGTCCACGTTTACCGTCACAATCTCGCCCGAATGAACCTCTCTCCCGATATTATTTCGGATAATCTTCTCTATAATTGTTGAACCCATTGTATTTCCTCCTCCATCCATCGAACATTCCGCGCCGTGCATCAGACCTTCAGGGCGTTTCGCTTCTGCATCGCCTTCACAAGGCCGCCCGCGTTGAGAATGTCCACCAGATTTTCCGGCAGAGAGGTAATCGGATAACGGTTCCCCTGATATTCGATGGCTTCGTTGAGGACAACCGCGATCTCGTCCCCCTCCTTTACATCCGCCTGCAGCTTGTCATTCTCTATCAGCAGCAGACCGTTGTTGATGGAATTGCGAAAGAAAATGCGCGCAAAGGATTTCGCAATCACGCACTTAATCCCGAGCTCCTTGATAATCTCCGGCGCCTGCTCCCGCGACGAGCCGCAGCCAAAGTTCTTACCCGCCACAAGAATATCCCCCTCCCGTATCTGCGCCGCAAGCTCCGGCCGCAGCGGGGAAAAGGCGTAGGGCGCCATATCCTCCACCGTCTTTAACGCAAGATACTCCGTGGGAATAATGATGTCTGTGTCAATATCATCCCCGAGAATCCATATTTTTCCACTGAATTTATCCATATCGCTGTCTTCATCCTTTCCGCAAATATTGATTATCCCATAGCCGCTCCGCAGTCAGTCCTATATCCCCAAACATATTGCCTGACAGCTCACAGCATATCCGCCGTCGCAATCGCACCCTTTATCGCGGAGGCCGTGACGGTCGCCGCGCTCGCCAGATAGACAAACGAATCCTTGTGGCCCGCACGCCCCTTAAAGTTCCGCGTTCCCGTGCTGATCAGCGCCTCGCCCTCACCGATGACGCCCTGACAGCTTCCCCAGCACACACTGCAGTTCGGGTTCATCACGATTGCGCCCGCCTCCATAAAGGTATCCAAAAGTCCCTCCGCAAGCGCCTGCCGATAAACCTCCGCGCTCGCGGGAACTACGAGAAAGCGCACCAGCGGATGCACCCTCCTGCCCTTTATCAGCGCCGCGCCGACCCGCAGATCCTCAAGCCGTCCGTTGTTGCAGGAGCCGAGGAACGCCTCGTCGATATGTGTCCCGACGCACTCCTTCGCATCCACAACGCTGTCCACAAAATGCGGCTTTGCGACAATCGGTTTTATCTGCGCCAAATCAATATCATAAACCTTTGCAAAAACGGCATCCGTGTCACTTTTAAAGACATGCTTAGGCTCTCTGCCGTGCGCCCTCAGATAATCCAGCGTAATCTCGTCCACCTCCATCAGCGCGGTCTTGGCCCCCGCCTCCACGCAGAGGTTACAGATAGCAATCCTGTCACTCATGTTCAGGGTCTTCAGCCCCTCACCGCCAAATTCCATCGCCATGTAATTCGCGCCGTTTGCACCGATTTGTCCGATGATGGAGAGAATGAGATCCCGCGCGTACACGCCGTCCTGCAGCTTCCCCGTCAAGTGAAAGCGCAGGGTCTCCGGCACCAGCAGCCACGACTTCCCCGTCACCATGGCATACAGATAATCCGTACAGCCCACGCCGGTTCCGAAGGCGCCGACCGCACCGTAGGCGCAGGTATGACTGTCCGCCCCGAAAATCAGCTCGCCGCTTGTCACATGGTTCTCCAGCATCACCTGATGGCAGACGCCCGCACCCTCGTAAAATTTAATCCCGTGCTCCCGTGCGAAGTCGCGCATCTTCTTATGCGACGCCGCCGTCTTCACACTGTCGCACGGTACGTTGTGATCCACAATCCACACCAGCTTATTCACGTCCGCAATGCGCGGGTTTTTCAGCCTGTTATACATATCAATCGTCAGGTGCGTCGTCCCGTCGTTGCTCATCAGGCGGTCAAGCGCTACCGTATGGATGTCCCCCGGCTTTACCGCCTCCACGCCGGCCGCCGCCGCGATAATTTTCTCAGCAATCGTCATTCCCATAGTGAAATACTCCTCCTCATTTATTTTATCTCTTATCCGCTCGTCACTGTATCCTGTCCAAGCCGCTCAAATCGGCGCTGTTGTACAGAGTATAGTTTTGCACCGGCACGCAGGGCTGTACATGCGCCTCGTAGAGGGCCTCATACTCCGCCCCGTCCGCCGACTCCGTGTACGCACCCGTTTCCGAATTATAAACAGTATAGCGGATTCCCCCGCCATCCTCAGAAAAGTCTATAAAATCTATGTACATTGAAGATTCCGCTTTATCCTGCGCTATCTGATATGCCGACCATTCATTGTCGTAGGAGCCGCCCGCACCGTGCCAGTGACCGTGTACCACCAACTCGCCCGTCTCTTGGTTAATCCCATAAAAATCATCATACACAAGAAAAACAAGCTGCTCCTCTGTGCAGGTAAATACCGCCGTTATGACCGCCATCGATGACGAGTGCAGGAACAGTTCCGGAATGCCGTTCCCGTCAACATCGCACAGCCAGTAGGAATCAAACGCATAGTCCTCCCCAAAATACATCGGCAGATAACCGAAATCGCCATAGTCCTCTATCAGCGTCCAATCGTTCAAAACAGCCGCATATTGCTCATACCAGAATGCGTCTGCCTCTGCGGACGGCTCCTCCTGCGGTTGGGAAGCTTCCTCCTGCGGCGCGAAAGCCTCCTGCGGTTCGGAAGCTTCCTCCCGCGGCTCCAAAGCCTCCTGCGTTTCCGTCGGAGTATTCCCGAATATTTCGTCCACATACAGCACGGTCTCCGGTTCACGGCCTCCATTCAGCCGATAACCGCAGCCTGTCAAAGCTGCTGCTGCCGCTGTAAATGCCATGCCTGCGGCAAAGCATTTCCCCGCTGTGGAATATGTCCCCTTCATGCCTGCACCCCGTCACTGATCCAGCGACGCGATCAATCCGCCCTGGTCGAGGATACCCTGCATGTATTCCGGCAACTTCGTGCACTCGTACTCCTTACCGTTTGCACGCACCACACCCTCCTGCATGAAAAGTTCCATCTCGTCCCCCGCATTCACATTGTCGTACAAATCCTTGCAGACAATGACGGGAAGCCCGATATTGATTGCGTTGCGGTAGAAAATCCGCGCGAAGGACTTCGCGACCACCGCCTTCACCCCTAACGCCTTGAGCACCGTTGGCGCCTGCTCTCGCGACGAACCGCATCCAAAGTTCTCCGACGCGACCACATAGTCCCCCTGCTGCACACTGCCGGCAAACTCCGGATCCAGCGACTCAAAGGTATGCGGCTTCATCTCGTCGATGGTGGGATATATAATGTACTGTGACGCGATAATCTGATCCGTATCGACGTCCTGATGAAATTTAAAAATCTTTCCCATATTAATCACCATGCTCCTTCCATAACGTGCGAATTTGTGCCCCAAGCACAAATTTGCGTGTGAAAAATTCATTTTTCACACTAAATCCTCTTTTCCTATCGTACAAAAACAAGGCGTCTTTTATAAGGCTGTCTGCGCTTTTAAAAGAGCCTTGCTTTCCCCGAAATCCATCTTTAAATCTTATCGAAACTTTACGGCCGTCCCATATGCAATAACCTCGGCCGCTCCCTGCATCACTGCGGACGATGCATAGCGCACGCATAAAATCGCGTCCGCGCCGAGAGCCTCCGCCTCCTCCACCATCCGCTTTGTCGCAAGCGCTCTGGCCTCGTTCATCATCTCCGTATAAGCCTTCAGCTCGCCGCCCACAAGCGTCTTAAAGCTCTGCGAGATGTCCTTTCCGATATTTTTGCTCTGAATCGTGCTCCCCTTTACAAGTCCGAGCATCTCCGTCTCTTTTCCTGAAATGTAATCAGTATTTACCAAGATCATCCTCTTCCCCACTCCTTATCTCATGGATTCTTTCCATCAATACATACACCATAACGCCGATCAGCGCGAGCGGTATGATACCCATCAAAAGCCTTACCACAAGCGGTATCGGTATCACAAGGCATATCGCCGCGTAAAAGCAGTAATACAGTATGATAATCACCGAAATCACAATCGGCGCGACCATCTTTTTCCTATGCAGCGAAGCGTTGTCTCCGCAATCATTGTGCCTCTGCTCCATGGTGCCACTCCCTATTCCCCCATGCCGCTTTCAGCGGCACAAATAGTAGATTGAAATATAATGATTGTTAGACAGCGTTTTTTGCTGTCTTATAATCATTTTTCAATCTATTCCTTCAAATTCTCGGATACCACATTGTAGATATCGATTCTCTGCAGATCGATCTCCGGCATTCCGATAAAAAGACCGCCACACTCAAAGGTATCAGGATGCTTCTCAATTCGCACGATTTCGATAAACGCGTGGATAACCTCCTTCGTCCATATGGTCATGTAGGCTTCATACACCGCGCCCATGTCCAGTATCTCATCACAGTAGAAGCCGATGCCCGTCTTTGATATATTGATAATATCAATGCCGATTTCCTCCTGCGCATCCGAATCAATCCTCTTCGCCAGCAGCTTCGATTTTAAATCCGTTCTCTTGCTCTTTCTTCTCTCTTCCATATCACCATACTCCTTTGTGTGTGCGAAAATTCATACTTCTAGTTTATAGCTACAAGCATTTTCTGTCAACTTAAAATAAATATATCTTTTTTTAACATTCCGTTTCCTTATACTTTCCTTAGATATCCCTGATAAGCTTTTCATAAAATCTATTTAAGGAGGCTTATCGCTATGGAACAATCAACAACACAAAGGGGCTTATCCGGCTTCGCACTGAAATATCTCGCGATGGCGCTGATGATTCTCGACCATATCCACTACTTTTTTGCTTTCACGGGAAAAATCCCTCTGCTCTTTTCCCTGTTGGGACGGTCGGCGGCGCCCTTATTTTTATTCTGCATTATCGAAGGCTTTACGCATACGCGCGACCGCCGAAAATATTTCCTGCGCATTTATCTGCTCTCAATACTTATGGGCGCAGTGCAGTTCTCCTTTTATAATGTAGGTTATATATTGGTGCGTCCCGACGGCTTCTTCCCGCAAAATCAGATGCTGGCCTCGTTCTCCATTCTCATTGTCGTGCTGCAGGGCTTTGACTGGTGCGCCCGCAAAAAGTGGAAGCGCGGCCTTTCCGCCATCCTGATTCCGATACTGCTCCCCTATATAGCGGCTGTCCTGATGGCGGCCTTCCAAAATCCGATAGGGGGCTTTACGCTGAACCTTCTGGCTTTCACAGCGCTGCCGCTTCATTCCTTCATTATGGACGGCGGAACCGCCACTCTGCTTTTTGGCGTCGTCCTCTGGCTGTCCCGCAGAAATAAGTATCTGCAGGCGTCCGCTTTCGCCATAACCTGCATTCTATGGGATATTGTGCGGCTGCGCCTGATGATACCGGAGCTTGGCCTCGCGGACTTCTTTGCGTCAGCCTATGAATGGATGGAGATTTTTGCAATCGTCCCGATGCTGTGTTACAATGGGACGCGGGGGCACGGTTCCAAACACTTTTTTTATTGGTTCTATCCGGCGCATATCTATGTGCTGTATGCGCTCTCCTGCGCACTTTACCGTTTCATTTGAGAAAGGAGCATCCCATGGCACACATTCTGGCAATTGACGACGACGAGGCTATGCTCGCCCTGATTAAAAATGCACTTGTGAGGGACGGACATGACACCGTCTGCATCCCCGCGATTACGGAGGCGCTCAAAAACAGCCTTTCCTCCTACGACCTCATTCTGCTCGACGTGATGATGCCGGACATCGACGGCTTCACCTTCTGCGGTGAAATCCGCAATTATACGGACTGTCCCATTCTCTTTCTTACCGCAAAAGGCCTCGAGGAGGATGTCGCCTTCGGCTTCTCCATCGGAGCGGACGATTATATCAAAAAGCCCTTTTCCATTTTGGAGCTGCGCGCCCGCGTCAACGCGCATTTAAGGCGCGAGCGGCGCGAAAAGCATCAGTGCTTCTGCGTCGGAGGCATCCGGTTTTTTCCGAATAAAAACGAGGCTTGGGTGGAGGAGCAGAGACTCCCGTTTACCAAAAGCGAATATGAAATCAGTCTGCTGCTCGCAAAGAATCACGGCCGCACATATTCCAGAGAACAGATTTACGAAAATGTCTTCGGCTATGACCGGGAAAGCGACCTCTCCGCAATCACGGAGCATGTCAAGAACATTCGCAAAAAGCTTGCCGCCGTGGGGGCGGCGCCGATTGAAACGATTTGGGGGATTGGATACCGATGGAACGCTCTGTAAAGAACGAAATCAACTTAAACCGCTTTTTTATGATATTTCTGGCGCACGCGATTCTCTCACTGCTCTGTACCGCTGTCCTGTGGGGGGGCCTGTTGTTTACCGCGACCCGTTTCCATGTCATTATCCCTGCCAACACCGTAGAACGCTCTGTTTCCGCATGGCGCGCGGCCCTTGATACGCACGCGGATATAACGCCGGAAACGCTTCCGGCGGGAGCTGATTACGCTGTTTTTGATTTGCAGGGCACACTTTTACAGACGAATTTAAGCAAAGCCGCCCTAGAGCCTGCCTTGGAGCTGGCCGTCTCCGACACGCATGGCGGTATGCGGCGCAAGGGCGTCTGTATTTATCTCCGTCTTGACACGGATACCCAATGCGTCATCATTGCCTACCGGCTCCTTGCAAGCTTTACTTCCCCCTTATTACAGCGGATTTTTCCAAACGCCGAGCTGTTTTTCTTTATACTGCTTTTTCTGATGCTTATCACGGATTTTGTTTTTATCGCTGTCCGATACGCCCGCAAATTAAACGGGGAATTGCAGAAGCTTGCCGCAGCCGCCGGAGAAATCAGCCGTCAGAATCTTGTCTTTGATATGCCTCGGACAAGGTTGTCCGACTTTAACCGCATTATGGACTCTCTGGAGCATTTAAAGACGGATTTACAGCGTTCGCTCAAGGAGCAGTGGGCAATGGAGCAACAGGCCAAACGGCAGTTGGCCGCACTCGCCCACGATATCAAGGCCCCGCTGACCATCGTAACCGGAAACGCGGAGCTTTTGCTGGAGACAAAGCAGACCGACGAACAGCGGGAATATGCCACATTTATTCTGGCGCACGCGGAACAGATTCAGCGGTATGTGGCGGGCATGATAGCGCTCTCCATACCGGATAAGGCCTGCTGTGGCGTCTGTCCGCTCAAAGAGCTGCTTTCTGCTGCAGTCCTAAATGTTGAGAGTCTCGGAAAGAAAAAATGCCTCTCCTGCTCTCTTCTGACCCAAAACCTGCCGGATACGCTGCCGGCGCCAAAGGACAGCCTGCAGCGCATCCTTGACAATCTGATTGACAACGCTGTGCAGTATTCCCCTGAAAACGGCACGGTTCTCCTGCGTGCGCATATTGCGGAGCGCATGCTGTATCTTTGTGTTCAGGATGAGGGCACAGGATTTTCCGGCGAGGCGCTCTCGCTTGCCGCGACAGAGTTTTACCGCGCAGACCCCGCCCGCAGCAGCAAAGAGCATTTCGGGCTGGGGCTTGCCATTGTAAGACAGCTCACCACAGAGCTTGGCGGAACGCTCCGGCTTGAGAACGCGCCAAAGAAGGGCGCGCTTGTCACCGTATGTCTTCCCATAGACAGGCTGAAGCAGATGCCCTCAAAAGTTTGTGACTGAACTATACAGCTTGGACGTCACCGGTATGAGCCGCGGCAACTGTTTTCGTTTCCCTGCAAAAATTGCATAACCTATTTCCGAATATTCCAAATCGGATTACGCCCTTATATGTGACAATCCTCGGACTGTCACATGGACGGTCACAAGGACGCAAAGAATTTTTCAGAGATTGCAAGCTGTGTATCAGCGTTTACCTTTTGGCTATATGCCCCAGTCTGTACACGGTAAAGATTGCCAGAAGGAGCAGACTCCTGTGTACCAGTAGGGATACATTATAGATAGGAAGAAAGACATTCAGAAACAAATTTTTGATATGTCTTCCCAGATGCCAGGTCTTCCCGGTCAATGCACCACTCGCCGTTTTGCAGGCTCACATACAGAAGGAGGGAAACGCTATGGCACTGAAAGGAAAGACGGTTCGGGAGCAGATATGGAACTATCTGAAAGGACCTTTCCGTTGCAGCAAGCACTTCGGGGAGGTCTTTTTTGTTGCGAAAAATGTGGAAAGATGGCAGATGATGTGGTAAGATTACTGTGTTGTCCTACCGATACCTGGCAACGGGAGGAGGTGTTCAGCGTGGAAGTTGTTATTACGTTTTTGGTTGCTGTTGCGGCTGGTGTAGCCTGCCACTACATCATCAAATGGCTTGACAGTGACCGCAAGGACAACGAATAGCCTAGTGGGTGCTTTGCCACTATAAAAGAAAAGAAGAAACCCCGGACTGTACGCTATTACAATCCGGGGTTTCGTTCGTTGTCCAGATGGACTTGTTATTACGTTTTGCCTACTGGCATTATAGCATATGCAGTTTTGAAATGCAATATTCTCTGAGAAATTCTTTTTTGTCCTTGTGACCGTCCATGTGACAGTCTGAGGATTGTCACATCAAAAGTCCGGGGAATGTCCTCATGGAATGAACGGGACACTTTGAATTATACCATATCATGATGTGATTAACAAGACTATGCCGGATTGCTCGGAGTTCGGCAGCATCGGCGTGATGCCTTGCATCGGCGGCATCGTCAGAATATGGTAGGGAGGAACTGAAGATGGCGAGGTATTACAGTACACAGCGCCCGGTTATGCCAATCGGCTTCCCGAAGAAAGCGGAGGCTGTGGAGATTAAAAATTTTGATGTGAAGACTTTCTGTGAGGAGATCGGAAGGGAAGCTTGGGGCTATATAGAGTACCGGGGAGAACTCACGAAATCTTCAAAGGAGTAGAAGGTGTGTGGCATAAAACCGCTCATTATCCTTCCTGTGACTGCGTTCCACCTTACCGTTGTCCCTCGGCGTATAGGGCCTTATGAGCTTATGGCGGATGCCGTATTCCTTCAGACGCTCCTCAAAGAGTGTGGGTTTACCTTTGTTGGAGGTAAAACGGTTGGTAAATTCGGTTCCATTGTCCGCCTGAATGCATTCTATCGGGAAAGGAAAAGTTTTAACAAAGTGATCCGCAAACATGGCGGAGGAGTAGGTGCTGCGCTCCTTGTTATCCATAATCTCTACCTCCTGTGGTTCGTTGTTTCGTTGTTTTATCGTACTCGTACGATAAAACTGCTACCTGCGTTGTCAATAGAAGAACTGAAGTTTTTTCGGAAAATTTCCAAAAAAATTACCCGGCAGGTAACTCTGCCCACCGGGCAACCGCAATTCTTTATTCACAAATGTATTTCACAAAACCACAAAATCGGTTCATAAGATCAGCATCGCATCCCCAAAGGAGAAGAATCGATACCGCTCCTCCACGGCTATCCGGTACGCGTTGAGCACCTGCTCACGTCCCGCAAGCGCACAGACCAGCATAAGCAGCGTCGATTCCGGAAGGTGGAAATTGGTTATCAGATTGTCCAGCACCTTAAACCGATAGCCGGGGTAAATGAAAATCTCCGTGTCGCCCGCTCCCGCCGCCACACGCCCTGTCTCGTCCGCCGCGCTCTCGATGGCGCGGCAGCTTGTCGTCCCGACGCAGATTACACGTCCGCCGGCCGCCTTTGTCCCGTTTATCATATCTGCCGTCTCCTGTGTAATCCAGTACCATTCCGAGTGCATATGGTGGTTGAGCAGATTGTCCTCCTTCACGGGGCGGAAGGTCCCCAGCCCCACATGCAGGGTGACATACGCGATTTGAACCCCCTTTTGAGCGACCTGTGCCAACAGTTCCTCTGTGAAATGAAGCCCCGCCGTCGGTGCCGCCGCGGAGCCCTCATACTTTGCATAGACGGTCTGATAACGGCTGCGGTCGGCAAGCTTATGTGTGATATACGGCGGAAGCGGCATCTCCCCAAGGCGGTCGAGCACCTCCTCGAAAATCCCCTCATAGGAGAACGCAATCAGGCGGTTGCCCTCCTCGACCACGTCCACCACTGTTCCGGTGAGCAATCCGCCGCCAAAGTGGATAACCGCACCCTGCCTCGCCTTTTTTCCAGGCCTCACAAGCGTCTCCCACACATCCTTCTCCCGCCGCTTTAGCAGGAGCACCTCTATCGCCGCACCCGTCTCCGCCTTGACGCCCATCAGGCGGGCGGGAATGACCTTGGTGTTGTTCAGCACCAGACAATCCCCCGCCCGCAGATAGTCTAAAATATCCGTGAACCGCCTGTGCGCGACCGCGCCTGTCCGCCTGTCCAAGACCAGCAGGCGGGAGCCTGACCTGTCCGCGAGAGGGTCCTGCGCGATAAGCTCCTGCGGCAGGTCAAAATAAAAATCCTTTTTTAAAAGCTCTTCCATCTCAATTCCCTATCTATGCGCGTAGCTCTATTCCAAGGCTCTCCAAGCCATTCAGGATTTTCTTCATCGCCCCTGTCACGTCGCTCTCCTCGAGCGTCCTGTCCTTTGCGCGGAAGGTAATGGAATACGCGACAGACTTAAAGCCCGCCTGAATCTGAGCGCCCTCGTAAATGTCGAACAACTGATAATCCTCCAAGATTTTGCCGCCGCGCTGCTCAATCATCTGCTCAATATCCCCCACCGGAATCTCCTTGGGCACTACCATGCTGATGTCCCTTGAAACTGCGGGATATTTCGCAATGCCCTCGTACTTGCGGTCAAAGGATGCATACGGAAGGATTTCCGGCATATCCAACACGGCAATATATACCTTCGTGTCGATGTCGTAATTGTCCGCCGCCTCAGGGTGAAGCTCGCCCAGATACCCGATAACCGCATCCTGATAGCGGATGAGCGCCTGACGTCCCGGGTGCAGGAACGGCTTTTCCGCGTTGGGGTCATATTTCGGTTTCCGCTTCATGCCGATGCTTACGAGAAATTCCTCAACCACGCCCTTCATCACAAAGAAATCGCCATCTCCGTACATTCCCAGCGTAAACTGCATCCGCTCGTCGGGATAATCATCAACCGGAAGGCTCTTGGGAATATAAATATTTCCAAGCTCATAGAGACGCACATTCTTGTTTCTTCTATTATAATTAATCGCAAGCGACGTCAAAATCCCGTTCAACGGCAGCGTCCTCATAATGGAGAAATCCTCTCCCAACGGGTTGGAAATCGTGATCGCATTCCTGAGCGCGCTGTCCACCGGAAGCAGCAGCCTGTCGAACACCTTCGGGCTCTCGAAGGAATAGCACATTCCCTGCGAAAATCCGCAGTACTCCGCGACATCCCGCGCCTTCTCCTCTATCCTGAGCTTGAAGGAAAGCTTGCCCGTCGTGGCTTCTCCCGTCGGCAGCGTGGTCGGAATCTTGTCATACCCGTAAAACCGCGCAACCTCCTCCGCAATATCGGCAAAGCCCTCAATATCCTGACGGAAGGACGGCACGGTAATCCTATTGGTCTGCGCGTCGTAGGCCAGCTCCAGTCTGCCGAAGATTTCCAGCATCTCCTCCTTGGAAATATCGGTCCCCAAGAATTGATTGATTCTTTCCGGCTCAAACACAATCTGCCGCAGCTCGGCAAACGGCTCCTTCACATCCACGATTCCGCTCACAACCTCCCCGCAGCCAAGCTCCTCAATCAACTGACAGGCCCTGTCGATGGCCGTCTCCGCGTTCCGAGGGTCAAGCCCCTTCTCGAAAATGCCGGAGGCATCCGTCCGAAGCCCTACCCGCTTGGAGGACTTTCTGATATTCGCGCCGTTAAATGTCGCCGCCTCAAACAATACCGTCTCCACGGTATCGGTAATCTTGGAATTTTCACCGCCCATAATGCCCGCAAGGCCGATTTCCTTCTCCGCGTCACAAATCATAAGGACTTCCGAATCGAGCTTCCGCTCCTGCCCGTCAAGCGTTCGGAAGACATCGCCGTCCTGCGCGCGTCTCACGATGATTTTATTTCCCGCTATGGTGCTCAAATCATACGCATGCATTGGCTGGCCGTACTCCATCATCACATAGTTTGTGATATCGACCAGATTGTTGATCGGTCGGATCCCGCAGGAGGCAAGTCTGCGCTGCATCCACTCCGGCGACGGCGCGATTTTGATATTTTTGCAGACGCGCGCACAGTAGCGTGTGCACAGGTCCGTATCCTTTATCTCAACGGAGATATAACGGTTCACATCCTCCCCGTTTCCCCGAACCGTTACCTGCGGCGGCAGAAAAGGCTTTCGGAACGTCGCCGCCGCCTCCCTCGCAATGCCTAAGACACTGTAGCAGTCCACGCGGTTTGACGTGACCTCATACTCGACAACGGTATCGTGCAGTCCCAGCGCCTCTATGGCGTCCGCCCCGCAGGTTACCTCCTTTTGGAACACATAAACGCCGTCCTCCGGCGCTTCGGGATACATATCCCTGTTGGAGCCCAGCTCCTCGATTGCGCACATCATCCCGCAGGACTCAACGCCGCGGAGCTTTCCAGCCTTGATTTTGACGCCGTCCTCCGGAAGCGGCCCGCCGTCATGGCCTCCTGCGACCTTGCCGCCGTCAAGCACTACCGGTACAAAATCCCCCTCCTTTACATTGGGCGCTCCTGTCACAATCTGAGTGGTCTCCGCACCAATATCCACCTGACAGACAATGAGCTTATCCGCATCCGGATGACGCTCAATCTTATCAATGCGCCCCACCACGATCTTCTCAAGGTTGTTGTCCAATCGGGCGCTGCCCTCGACCTTCGTTCCCGAGAGGGTCATGGCGTCCCTGTATTCCTGATCCGTACAATCCAATTCCGGCACGTAGGCCTTAATCCATGATAATGATGTATTCATTGTCCATATCTCTCCTATTCTTCTATATATGAATTTATATTTATATTCATCCGCCGCTTGCGCTCCGCCCCTCTGTTATGGTCAAAACTGCCTCAAAAACCGAATATCATTCTCGTACAGCAGACGCATGTCATCAATTTCATATTTCAGCAGCGCGATGCGCTCCAGGCCGACGCCGAACGCAAAGCCCGAATACTCATTCGGGTCAATATTACACATGCGCAGCACCTTGGGATGCACCATACCGCAGCCAAGGATTTCAATCCATCCCTCGCCCTTGCAGAACCGGCAGCCGCTTCCGCCGCACTTAAAGCAGGATACATCCATCTCCGCCGAGGGCTCTGTAAACGGGAAATGATGCGGACGGAACTTCACTCTTGTATCCTCCCCGAAGAGCTCCTTGGCAAACTCCGACAGCGTCCCCTTCAAATCCGCAAATGTGACATTCCTGTCAACAACCAGCCCTTCAATCTGATGGAAGGTCGGGGAGTGCGTCGCGTCAACCTCATCCGCCCTGAACACCCGCCCCGGCGCAAGCATTCTGATGGGAAGCTTTCCCTTCTCCATCTCATGCACCTGTACGCCGGAGGTCTGCGTTCTGAGAAGAATGTCCGCATTGACATAGAAGGTATCCTGCTCATCCTTCGCGGGATGGTCCGCCGGAATATTCAGCGCCTCGAAATTATAGTAATCCTTCTCAATCTCAGGCCCCTCAACCACCTCGTAGCCCATGCCGGTAAAAATCCGCTCTACCTCCTCCAGCGCTATCATGTTCGGATGGCGGTGTCCCAGCCTGCTCCTCTGCGCGGGAAGCGTCACGTCGATAACCTCCGCCTTCATCCGCGCCTCGCGGAGCTTCCGCTCCATATTGGTCTTGGCTTCGTCGAGCACCCGCTCGATTTCCTCCCTCGCCTCATTGACCAACTGCCCGACCTTGGGTCTGTCCTCGGGCGCAACATCCTTCATACTCTTCAGAACGGCGGTCAGCTCTCCCTTTTTTCCAAGAAAGCTGACACGAACGTCATTTAATTTATCCAACGCCTCGCTCTCGTTAATCTGGCGAATCGCCTCCGCCTTAATCTGTTCCAATTTTTCTCTCATTTTAATCCTCCATTCCGCCGCCTTTCAGTTGGCGGCACAAATTTTTTCCACATAAAAATCCCTTGCAGAATCACTCCTGCAAGGGACGAATAAACCGTGGTACCACCCAAATTCCTATATTCCATAGGCACTCTGACGGCGTAACGCGCCGCTGCGTCCTTCCCTACCACACCGCACTGAATACGCGGGCGCTTCAAAAAGGCTGCTCCGGTGGGAAATTCGACATTATATCTGAACTTGGGAGGCTTCCAGCCGATGACCTCCGTTCTCTGGCAGAAAATATAACGCTACTTTGCACCTTCATCGCATTTAAAATTTAAATATCAAATATCTGAAACTCATCATAAAATATTCCGACAGAAATGTCAAGCAAATTTTCGGAGCGGAATTTCGGTCGAAATTCCGCTCCGAAATCATTCCACGTTTTTCAGCGCCTCCTCCATCGGAATCCGCTTGATTCTCCTGAAATCGAAAACCATCACCAGCAGATACCCGATTAAGACGAACGCGAACATTTTTACATACCCTATCGGCCTGATCACGAATGTAAACCACCCGCTGTAGCCAAACATGATCATCTTCCACGCCTCGCCCATCACCAGCGCGCCCAACACCACGCTGACCGCGTCCGCGAATATCAGGACCATTGTCGTCGAGAGCAGGTACAGCCTTGCGATTTCCCGATTCTCATAGCCCAGGATTTTCGTCATGGATATCGCGTTTTCATTCTTCTCGACAATAATCTTGGTGAGAAGGTAGATCAGCACTGCCGACAGGAGAATGCACAGGAACTGAAAATACTGCATATACGCGCCCATGGAGTGGTCAAGCTGGTCGCACATCTTGGTGATGTCCCGCTCCGTGATCACCGTGGCAATGTACTCCTCCCCAATATCCGTAAGCTCCGTGTCGGACATATAGCCGCTGAATGCGCCCTCCTCCAGATCAAACAGGACACGGTAATTCTCTATCGGCATGAAAACGCTGATGCTCTGGCATTTGTCATAAATTCCCGCGACCTCAAAGCAGTACCGGCGGTTCTCGTATTTCTCGTCCAGAGAGACGGTGTCCCCCACATTCAGCCCATACTTATCCCGAAAGGACGCCGATATGTACACCGCCCCCTCCTTCAGCGACGCCAGATCGGCGATTTCCACATATCTGCTGTCATCGGAAATCCCGTATACCGAGACCTCCTCGTCCAACGTGTCGCCCTTTCTCTGCAGAGAACGCATGCAAAACGGCTCGGCATCGTCATTTTCGCTGGTTATCGCCTTCCCCTCCTCATCCTCAAAGGACTTGAGCACATACTGATACCTTGCAAACATCATCCCCGCGGCGTTTTGCTTGTAGTAGCTGAGCGTGTCCGGCATCCCGACCGCCATCGCGAGCATTACCATGATAAAGAAGACCCCGCAGAAGAGGATGATGTAATTCGGAATATTCTGGAACATAATGCGCAGGCGGAATCGGCTGAAAAATCTCCACTTGGGAAGGCGCATGGCCCTCCCGCGCTTCGTTTTCTTTAAATCATGCCGCAAAAACTGCAGCGGTGTGTGCTGCATCATCCGCACAATGACAGCCAGATTGACGGCGAACATCAGCGCCACAGGAATCAGCGTCGTCTTGAAAAAAGCCTCGGGATTCCATATCGTCTCATAGGTCGGCAGACTGTAGCTGTTGTAGTACATGGACACCACCACGTTCTTGAACACGGAATATCCGAGCAGATTCCCAATCCCCGCCGCAAGCAGCGTCACGATTACAGGCATGGAGAGATAGTGCAGCGCCAGCTCCCCCTTGCTGTAGCCCGACGCGCGCAGCGTTCCGATTGTCTGCGCCTCCTTGGTTATCGTGTTGCTGATCGTGACCGCAAAGATAAAGGCGATGATGACAATCAGGATATCCAGCAGCACGCCGCCCATCGCCTCGTCAGACCCCATATCGTCCGTCGCGAAATTGATTGCCGCGTTCGCGTAGCGCGGAACGTAATCCTCTATCTCCATGTCCGCCGCGACCGTCTGCGTGAGCAGCGCCTTCAGGAAATTGTCTGAAAGCCGCCGCTCCTCCACCGATGGATTCTCGCCCGTCGGCGCCTTTTCGTACTGCCACGCGTATGCATAATGAACAGGCTGACTTAATCGGTCAAATCCCTCCTCCGTCACCATCGCAACATCGAACTTGAGCGCGTCAAAAATCAAATCCGTATTCTTCTCGTGGAGCGTCGCGTAATTCACATAGGCAATCAGCCCCGTAACCGTGTACAGCTGTCCGCCGACTGCAATCGTGTCCCCCACGCTGATTCCCGCATTGTCGGCATGCATACGGTCAATCGCGATCTCGTCCGCCGCCTCGGGGAAGCTTCCCTCCATCAGGCACGCCAGATTCACCGCCTCCGTTCTCGCATAGACCCTGACAGTCCCGTCGGATACACCGTCGTTATCGCCGTCCTCCTCCGCGTTTTGGTAAAAGTGCTCATACACCCGAACGGGAACCGCCTCAAAGTCCGAAGCCTCCAGCTCATATTTCTCCTTCGCGTCCTCATACTTCTCATCGATCTCTTCCTGAATCTCTGCCCACGCCTCGTCATAGGCCTGCGCATACGCCTCGTCGTAGGCTGCAATAAATTCGGGGTCAAATTCCTCAGCAAACGCCGCGTCAAATTCCGCCGTGAATTTTTCATCCAGCTCCTGCCGCGCCTTGTCCAGATAATACTGCCGGATATCCGCCTTTTCCCCCGACGCTATCGCCGCCAGCAGCGTCTCATCCGCCTGACGGTCCAGCTCAAAGTGCCCGTCCTCCAGCCTGTATTTTGCCACGCCCTCATCCGCCGCCGTCATCATGCTCTCATTCGCGACATACATTCCCGATACAAAGCCGATGGTCAGAATCAGAAACAGGCTCACAACCAGATATTTTCGCCAATCGCCCAGAAGCTCTCTGGGGATTCTCTTCAAAAGCGGGTTCCCCGCCCTCTTGCCTCTCTTCATCTCAATCTCATGCCTCCCCTTCGCGTTTACCATTCCAAATCCGCCGCCGAGATTTTATTCTCATTAATCTCATTGCGGCGGACATTCCCGTCACGAAGCTTTATCACGTGATCCGCCATATTTTTAATTGCCTCATTGTGCGTGACCATAATAACCGTGTTCCCATACTTCTCATTGACGTCCTCAATCAGCTTCAAGATTTCCTTCGATGTGTTGTAATCGAGCGCGCCTGTCGGTTCGTCGCAGAGCAGAATATCGGGGTTCTTGACGATGGCGCGGCCGATGGAGACGCGCTGCTGCTGCCCGCCCGACAACTGGTTCGGGAGCTTATATCGGTGGTCGTAAAGCCCCAGTGTGTTCAGAAGCTCGTCAATATCAAGCGGACTGTCCGACAGATACGCTCCGACCTCGATATTCTCCTTCACATTCAGATTGCCAATCAGATTGTACATCTGAAAGACATACCCCAGATGCTTCCTGCGGTACTGCGTCAGCCGCTTCTCGCCCAAATCCTCCAGCTTATCGCCGTTGATGGAGATGTATCCCGAATCCGCGCTGTCTATCCCGCCGATAATGTTGAGCAGCGTGGACTTCCCCGACCCTGAAGGGCCTAAGAGCACACAGAACTCCCCCCGCGCTACCGAAAAGCTCATCCCCCGCAGTACCTCCTGGCGCGTCTCCCCGCTGCCAAAGCCCTTTTTCAGCTCCACAATCTCCAAAAATTTCCTTTCCTCCTCCGACATGGTCGTACCTCCGTCTCTCACAAATTTTATTGCACTTACTTTGATTAGTTTTGCCTAACTCATATGCTCGAAAAATGCGCCCGCCTTATGTTAGTGGTCGCTAACTTGTTTCCAGTATACTTCCCCTGTACAATTTTGTCAATAAGACAAATTTGACCACAAAAATGGTGTTATTTTTGAAAACGGGTTGAAAAGTAACAAAAAAATGTGTAAAATTAATAAGATATTATCAGTTACTAACAAATTTTACTTAAAGGTGATTAGATTGAAAAATAAGCTTGATAGCTTATTTTTCAATCGGCTATTTGTTTCCGAGCGAAAACAAATAGCCTTGATGGTAGACGGGAAAATTTCTCGTCGCCTTTTCGCGACAAGTCGCTCAGAAATGGAGATTAGCATGAAAAAAAGAGAAAAAAGTCTGATAGGCTCTCTGATGCTGCTCGCTACAATCGCCGTTGTAGTCACAGCCTTCGGTATCGGCTTCAATGCCGTTGTCACTGCAAAGAGCTTAACTCAATCTTCCTTTGAATACTATGAGGAAGCAATGAATGACGGCTACAGAACCGAGATAAAGTCACAGGTTCAGAGTACCATGGCCGTGCTTCAGGCAGAATATGACCTGTATCAGTCCGGTGCCAAGACCGAGGACGAGGCCAAGTATGACGCGTCCGAGACCATCCGTGCCATGCGCTACCGCGATGATCAAAGCGGTTATTTCTGGATCGACGACACCGACTATATTCTGGTGATGCACCCTATCCTTGTGGATAAGGAGGGCGATTACCGCTACGAGCTTGAGGACCCGAACGGCGTTATGATTATCCAGGAGATTATGAAGACCTGCCAGAGTCCGGAGAAGGGCGGTTATAATGAATTTTACTTTACAAAGGCTGACGGCGTGACCGTTGCGCCCAAGATTGCCTACTCACAGATTTTCGAGCCGTGGGGCTGGGTAGTGTCCACCGGCAACTATACGGACGACATTCAGGCCGCCATCGCCGAGAAGGGTTCAGCGATCGACGCCGTCTATCAGTCATCCTTAGCCAAAATTGATGCTGTATTCGCGGCTATGGTTGTCGCGGCGCTTCTTATCGCCTACTTTTATGGCAAGCGCCTCATCCGCCCGTTAAAGGACATCCAGCGCTTTGCCAACAACATTTCAGAGGGGAATCTCACAACGCAGGTTTCCGTGAAGGCAAACAACGAAATCGGACGCACCGCACAGGCGCTGGACACCGCGCAGAACAACATCCGGTCACTCCTGCATGGCATTAACGATCTGGCGCAGAACGTCACTGCCGCGCTGTCCAAGTTCGAGGATACTTTCAACCATATGAAGGGCTCCATCTCCGAGGTTTCCACCGCTGTCGAGTCGATTGCAAACAACGTGACCGAGCAGGCCGGCTCCACGGACGACGCGGCACAGCAGGCTGCCATAATGGCTGACAGGATTGAGAAGACCACCGTCGGCATCCACAACATGGATGAGAACGCAAACGACATGAAGCAGCTCAGCCAGCGCTCCATGGATACGCTGAACAAGCTGATTCAGGCAAATGACAAGACCCGCACGAACATCAGCGCGATGCACTCACAGACGGAGATGACCAACAAGTCCGTACAGCAGATTCAGCTTGCGGCAAACTTGATCAACGAGATTTCAGACCAGACAAGTCTGCTCGCCCTGAACGCGAGCATTGAGGCCGCCAGAGCGGGCGAGGCCGGGAAGGGATTTGCGGTTGTCGCTGACGAGATCGGCAAGCTGTCACAGCAGTCCGCCGACTCTGTTGAGGAGATTACCGGCGTGCTGCAGGAGCTGCTCTCCAACTCCTCAAAGTCCGTGGAGATTATGAAGGAAATGAGTTCCTCCATCGACGTGCAGGTAGACTCGCTCTCCGAGACGCAGAAAATCTTCAATCAGCTCTACAAAGAGCTTGACAGTTGTGTATCCATCGTACAGGATATCGACGCGATGACCACTGAGATTGGTGTTCAGCGTGAATCCGTGACAAGCGCGTTGGATACACTCAACCGAATCGCACAGGAGAACGCGACCGTTACGGAGGAAACCGCCGCAATGTCCTGTGAGCTTTCACAGGTCGTAAACGACTCCGGCGCCATCGTGGATGATTTGGAGACCAAGGTGGACGGCCTTGTACAGAGCGTGAACAAGTTCACTATTTAAGTACATACAACACCAAACGGGCTGCCGCGGCAGCCCGTTATATACGTTGTGGGATATTTGTACCGTTTTTATCCGGTAAATGCAGTTCCATTTTCATATATTGCATCACTGGGAAGGTCTATAAAATCATTCCAAAAAACACAGGTTCTGCTCTCGTCCAGTTGCACCTGTTCAAAAAGCCCATGGATGTCTTTCAAATCCTCATAGCCTTTTACACTGTCTATATCTTCTCCAACATCATACAGGCAGTCCCGCCCGTCCTCAAATACAACATGCAGCATATAATCTTCAAGTGGCTTTACACTCTTAATTCTGGGTATCATTTGATAATCTCCTCCTATAAAGGTGGCAATTTTCTTAAATTTTGGCTGTCCCACATTTCAATCAGTGCTTCCTGATTACTCTCCATCCATTCCTTTACCAGTTCCTGCGCTTTCTTGGGAAGGTCTCCTTCTGTCATTTCCATCGTATTTAAATCAAAAATTCCGATATGCTCTCCATACAATGCATGTATATGACTTGGCTCATGTTCCTTCGGTTTAAAGAACATCTTTATTACTATTCCATAAAATCTGCTTATTTCCGGCATTTCGATATATTCCTTTCTAATCTTTCGCTCTAAACGCCCGCTCAAGCTCCCTCCTCTGATCCTTCTTCGCGATATCCGCCCGTTTATCGTAGAGCTTCTTGCCGCGCGCAAGCCCAATCTCGACCTTCGCCTTCCCATTGGAAAAATATACCTGAAGCGGCACCAACGTGTAACCCTTCTCCTTAATCTTCCCCACCAGCTTATTAATCTCCTGCCGATGCAGCAGAAGCTTCTTCACGCGCAGCGGGTCTTTATTGAAGATATTTCCCTTTTCATAGGGCGAAACATGCATCCCGTACACGAACACCTCGCCGTTCTCGATCCGGACAAAAGCCTCCTTGATGCTGCACTTGCCCATGCGCAGGGACTTTACCTCCGTCCCGTGGAGCGCGATTCCGCACTCGATTTTATCCTCTATAAAGTAATCGTGATATGCCTTTTTATTGTTGGCTACCAGCTTCATTGCCTCATTCTTTGCCATATTGACCATGCCCTTCCATTCCGCTTACTCCGCTCCCTAGGCTTCTTCTTCCTCCCACTCCTCGGGAATCACAAAATCAATTGTTCGGGATATCTTATCTACCCCATTCACCTTAATCTTAATCCGCTCCCCCAGACGGTAGCGCTTATCCGTCGCCTGCCCCACCATCTCATAGGAGGTCTCATCGTAATAGAAATAGTCGCCCGGCAGCATGGACACATGAATCATCCCCTCTACCGTGTTGGGAAGCTCCACATACACGCCCCAATTGGTGATGGAGGAGATAACGCCCTCATAAATCTCACCGATGCGCGCCTCCATATACTCCGCCTTTTTCAGCTTATCCGTCTCGCGCTCCGCCTCGTCCGCACGCCGCTCCATCTCGGAGGAATGCTTCGCTACCTCGGGCAGTATCTCATTGTAATGCGCTATCCGGCTCTCGTCCAGCCTGCCGCGGAGCTGCTCCTTGATAATCCTGTGGATCTGCAAATCCGGATACCGCCTTATCGGGGATGTGAAATGACAGTAATACGGGCACGCCAGCCCGAAATGCCCCGAGCAGTCTATAGTGTACTTCGCCTGCTTCATGCTGCGCAGCGTGAGCCGGTCAATCAGCGCCTCCTCCGGCGTCCCCTCTATCTTCACCAGAAGCTTCTGCAGCTCCTTGGGGTGAATCTCCTCCTGACCGCTCTTGATGCTGTAGCCGAAATTGCGGATAAAGGTGCCCAGCTTCGCGATTTTCTCGGGGTCAGGATTATCATGGGTGCGGTAGACAAACGGCAGCTCCATCCAGTAAAAGTGCTGCGCCACTGTCTCATTCGCAATCAGCATAAAATCCTCGATGATCCGCGTCGCGACATTCCGTTCATAGGGCTTTATCTCCAAGGGACGCCCCTGGCTGTCCAGAATAATCTTTGTCTCCGGAAAATCAAAGTCAATGGAGCCGCGCTTTCTTCGCCTCTCGCGCAGGATTCCCGCAAGCTCGCGCATCCGCTCAAACATCGGCACAAGCTCCTCGTACTCCCTGCACCGCTCGGCGTCCCTGTCCTCAAGGATTTCCCTGACAGCAGTGTAGGACATGCGCCTGTCAACCCGTATCACCGTCTCCACAAGCTCGTGGTCCGTGACCTCTCCCTTTTCATCAATCGTCATCAGGCAGCTCAGCGCAAGCCGGTCAACCCCCGCGTTCAGGGAACAGATGCCGTTTGAAAGCTTATGCGGCAGCATCGGTATCACCCTGTCCACCAGATATACGCTGGTGCCGCGCCCGCGCGCCTCCCAATCCAGCGCGGAATTTTCCTGAACGTAGTTTGTCACATCCGCAATGTGCACACCCAGCCGGTAAAGACCGCCCTCCTTCGTAAGGCTCACCGCGTCGTCCAAATCCTTCGCGTCCTCCCCGTCTATCGTGACCATCTGCACACCGCGCAAATCCCGCCGCCCTGCCATATCAGCCTCTGACACCTCGCTTGAGACATGCTCCGCCTGATGCAGAACCTTCTCTGAAAATTCCATCGGCAGCTCATAGCCCTTGACAATCGACAGGATATCGACGCCCGGGTCGTTGACATGCCCCAGGATCTCCGTGATTTTGCCCTCCGGCTTCCTGTTGTCCCTGCCATAATCGGTAATCTGACACACCACCTTGTGGCCTGACACGGCCCCCTTCGAGCTCTCGGCAGGCACGAAAATATCCGCGCTGATTTTGCTGTTGTCGGGAACGACAAACCCGTAGTTCTGATTCGTCTTATCGTAGGTTCCCACAAGCTGCGTCACCCCGCGCTCGATAATCTCCGTAATCTGTGCCTCCTGACGCCTGCCATGCTGCCCTGAGAGCAGCGCCGCCTTCACCTTATCCTTGTGGAACGCGCCGTTGACATAGTTCTCCGGTATATAGAGATCCTCCTCCCTGCCCTCTATCTCCACAAAGCCAAAGCCCTTGGGATGGCTGATAAAGGTACCGATAAGCTCTTTCTCTGAATTTTTCGCCTTGATGAACTTACCCTTCTTGGTAATGGAAAGCTTTCCCTCCGCCAGAAGCTCATTGAGGATGCGGTTCAGCTCCGCCCTGTCCTCCTTCGACACCTGAAGCATCACCGCAAGCTCCTTCTCCTTCATCGGCACATAGAACTCCTCACTCATCAGATCAAGAATCACCTTTTTCCGCTTATCGCTCATCCGCATTCCCTCCTTCTGCTCTGACCCTTGCTTTCCTCTATCGTACTTCTCCTGCCATACTTCTTCCGTACCTATTCTATTTCTATCATAAAAGAAAAAACACCCTTTTACAAGAGTGTTCTACATAAGTTAAAAGTTTATATTTAAAACAACCGAAAGCACCATGAATACCACGCCCAAAACCGTGGTCAGCTTCACAAGCGCGCCCTCCATGGAGCGTCCCTTATTCTTGCCCCAATAAGTCTCCGCCGCACCGCTGATAGCGCCAAGCCCCGCTGCTTTTCCCTCCTGCATCAAAACAATCACCGTAAACGCGATCGATACCAGTATTAATATAATCGTAAGGACTGTTCTCAAAACCGCCATCCTTGTACCTCCTTCCAACATACTCGGACATTTTCCGTCTCACGAAGAGAAGTGTAACACAGTTTGGAACATTTTTCAATACAAATTTTTCTTCTGCTTTTCATCGCTTTTTGATTGGCAAACGGATACCAAGGTGATATGATGAATATATATCATTTATCAGTCTGTTTCGGGAGGGAATACTATGCATTTTATTTTCAGAAAAGGTCTGCGTTTGGGAATCCGCAGCCGGCTCTACGGCTTTATTTTGGTACTCGCACTGTCGCTTCAGGCCGGCATCTCCACGCAGGCCGCGGAATTTACGGTCACGGACACAAGCGCTGTCCTTTATACGGCAATCCCCATCGGATGCTATCCGGAGCCGGACGCCTCCGTAATGCCGGCAGCCGTGTTGGACGCAGGTACCCCGGTTCAGGTTACGGGAATGACCTCCAACGGATGGTTTCGTGTCGAGGCGGGCGGTATCTTCTACATTCCGGCCGACGCGCTGACACAGAATCCGGTTGAAAGCATCACTCCGGCGCCCGCTCCACAGTACTCGGACACCGCGGAATACACGGTCACAAGCTTTGACAATGCGCTTGCGGCACGCACGGACGCGCTCTCCCGACATGCCTCCACGGTTCTGATTCACAATCAGGGTATGGACATTGACTCCCTTGTCGGCATCTTCGGCGGCGTTTTATATGACCCCGTCTGCGATTATTCCTCAGCCAATATCTACGGTGTGCGGATTCGCGGTCTGGAGGACAATTTTGTCGTCACCTACCAATACCTGAGCACGATTGAGGAGGAGATTTACACGGACACGGCCGTTGCACAGCTCTTTCCGCAGTTCAACACGGGCAGTACCTACGATAAGGTTCTTGCGGTACATGACTACATCTGCAATACGGTATCCTACTCCTACGAGACGATTGAGGAGGAAGCCGACTTCCGCTCTGCATACGACGCACTGTACTATAACACGACGGTCTGCACGGGCTACGCGCTGCTGTTCCAGAAATTCATGGACTACATGGGTATTCCCTGCTATGTCGCGTCAGGCACCGTGGACGGCGTCGGACACGCTTGGAATCTCGTCAACATTGACGGCCAATGGTATCACCTTGACTGCACCAATGACGATCAGGATTACTGGATTTCCCGCAAGCACTTTCTCAAAGGCGCCGCTTACGCGGGAGCCACATGGGGCAATCTCACTATCAGTCCGACAGATTATCTGCAGCGTCAGACAGGCTGATACTGCAGTCTCGCGCCTATATCTTGTTAAAAGGGTCTAAATATCGAGACACTACGCCCAGCTCCTCCTCAATGCGCAGGAGCCGGTTGTATTTTGCCACCCTGTCGCTGCGGCAGGGTGCGCCTGTCTTAATCTGCCCCGCATTCATCGCCACAGCCAAATCCGCGATAAATGTGTCCTCCGTCTCGCCGCTCCGGTGGCTGATTACAGCCTTATAGCCGTTAAACTGCGCCATCTCCACCGCTTCAATGGCCTCGCTGACCGTGCCGATCTGATTGACCTTGACAAGGATTGCGTTGGCGACCTCCTTCTTGATGCCCGCGTCAAGCCGCTTGGTGTTGGTGACAAACAAATCGTCTCCCACAAGCTGTACCCGCTCGCCGATACGGCGCGTCAGCTCCTGCCAGCCGTCCCAGTCCTCCTCGTCCAACCCGTCCTCTATGGAGATGATCGGGTACCGCGTTATCAGCTCCTCATAGTAAGCAATCATCTCCTCCGAGGTGCGCGTCCGCTGCTCGCCGCTGAAATGATACAGGCCGTCCTCCTCGTTATACAGCTCCGACGCGGCCACATCCAGCGCAATCTTGACCTCCTCGCCCGGCACGAAACCGGCAGCCCTGATTGCCTCCACGATCAGGGAGAGAACCGCGTGCGCATCCGGCAGATCCGGTGCAAATCCGCCCTCATCCCCGACGCCTGTGGACAGCCCTCTGTCATGGCAGAGCTTCTTGAGATTGTGATAAATCTCCGCACAAATCCGCAGCGCATCCTGAAAGCTTGCCGCCGCGACCGGCATAATCATAAACTCCTGAAAGTCCACCGTATTTGTCGCGTGCCGCCCGCCGTTCAAAATATTCATCATCGGCACCGGCATTCTGTCCGGCTTCACGCCGCCGAGATAGCGGTATAACGGCAGCTCCAGTGCCTCCGCCGCTGCCCGCGCCGCCGCCATGGACACGCTGAGCGTCGCATTCGCGCCGAGATTCCCCTTGTTGTCCGTTCCGTCCGTCTCCACCAGTATGTGGTCAATCCGCTTCTGCTCACATACCTCCACCCCCAGCAGGACGTCCCTGATTTTCGTGTTGACGTTGTTTACCGCCTTCTGTACGCCAAGCCCCATATAGCGCATCTCGCCGTCGCGCAGCTCCACCGCCTCAAACTTTCCGGTGCTGGCCCCCGAAGGAACGCTCGCCCTGCCCTCAAAGCAGCCGTTCACCGTCACAACTGCCTCCACCGTCGGGTTCCCCCGCGAATCCAACACCTCCCTCGCGTGCACATCCGTAATCACTAACTGCATCTTCTTCATAAAATGTGGCCTCCTCATTCCCTGTCTGTTAAAACAGTTCCTTTTTGCCAGTATGCCACATTTTGCTTCTTAATATACCAATATTTAGAAACCTGATTGATTCAACTGTTTTGATCCCAAATATGATAAGATTTGAGTGGTTCGGAGAATTTCGCCGAAACGGGAAAATTGAAGTAAATTTATCTGTTGATCTTCTGCATTTTCTTTATAATGGATTGCC
>JAMPFV010000100.1 GCA_023664265.1 Roseburia sp. | reverse complement strand
GAAACAAATAGCCGATTGAAAAATAAGCTATCAAGCTTATTTTTCAATCTAATCCCCCATACCGACGATTTTATTATCCGCCTCTCTAACATAAAAATATGTAAGGGACGGCACTTTTGCATTTGGAACGTTCGCTGTATCAATACCATATGTGTAAAATTCATTTATAAAGTCAATGGCGCTGATTTTATGAGCCGCATCAGGAGACATCATTTTCATACGCAAATTCGTTCCTTTCCATTTTAATCCTCCATGTCAGAGCAGTTTACTGCGATGACACGCGATGAGAAATTCGCATGCTGTTTACAGCGCTGCTTTATCGCCTTATCATTATCCCTTTCATATACTGCCCGTCATTATGGAATTGATACACCAACTGTTTTTCTTCCTCTGTGCATCCGATTAAAATTTTGATTTCAGAATCCCGTTTCATTAAATCAACCGTACACAGTATCGCATCGGTCTGCCTTTTACCGGATCCGACCCACACATCAATGCCGGCCCCGTCCATTGATGAGGTGTCCTTCAAATATCCATAGTCCACTTTATATATTATGTCGGGATATTTTGGATGTGCCGTTCCTTTGGGTCTGTCTATAACAATCTCTGAATTATTTACCAATGTATCAAAGGCCGCCCAAAAATCCTTGTCAAAACAATTCATATTTCACCTTATTTCTGCGCTGTTTTACCGGCTCAGCTTTGCTGAGACTACGCCAATATAAGCGCTTTTCTCTCGATAATCTCTCTCACCTCATCCGCTTCCTTGCCTGTCGCATCCGCAATCTGCTGTATCGTAAAGCCGTTGTTATACATATTCACAATGATTTTCGTCTCGCCAATTCTTATACCCTGCTCTCGTCCTTCTTCTTTACCCTCTTCTCTAATTCCCTGACTCAGATTACACATGACACTCACATCCCCTTCTCTCAACGTTTATATCAAGCACTGATGCCTTTCCATCTATATAAACTTTTCCATGAATATCAATGGTACTGTCTGTAACTTTTAAACTGCCTGTGAAATCATTATGTTCCATCATATAAAGTGCAATTTCATAATGATTAAGAAAATCCGTATCAATCACAATTTCATTTTCTTTATATGGTACACCGTGAAAATAAATTCGAGGTGGATATAATGCCCAACTCCATTCACAATTATCATCTTTTGTTAATTCATTAAAAACACTGTCATTTCCGGTAATTTCAAGGTCAAGCACACCATTTTCCATAGAAAACGAAATCTCTCCAATGCCAAATTCTGTATTACCAATCTTAAATGAGTTCATAAATAATCTCTTCCTTTTTCATATTTCAATTTGTATCTCTAACATAATACCACAATCACGCTCTTATTGCTATTGCATTTCCATTAAATTTCTTCTTGGAATATCATTCTATCCGCCGATACACGCTTTTGACTTCCCATACGCCCCATGCTATAATAAACGCTGACATAAAACCGCCTAACGGACGAAAGGAGGCTTTCACAATGGCTCATGCAGATGTTTCACGCCTATTGGGAGAATAGGCATTCAAAACATTCTCCTTTTTTCATGCAAACTATTGAGAAAGAGAGAATTACCATGATAAAAAAATATAAACAGATTCATACCATGGCTTACCCGATTCTGCTGAACTATCTGCTGTCGAGCGTCTTTGAGCTGCTGGACAAGGCGATTGTCGGGCACTATTCCGTTCAGGGCTTCGCGCTCGTGGGCGTGGCGGCCTCGTTTACCTATGCGGTAACGGGCGCGCTGGGCATTTTGTCGGCGGCCTTCAATATCGTCGCCGCGGACGAAAAGGGAAGAGACCATCTTCTCGGGTTCGAGACGGCCTTCGTCATCAGCAGAGGACTTTCCCTCCTGATTGGCGCAGGCTTTTTTGTTCTCAGCCTTCTCGGGGGACGCTGCTTTTTCCGGCGGGCATACGGGATTTCAGAGGAGCATCTGTCGGAGCTGTTATCCTATTTTTATCCGACAGCCTTTACGGTAATCCAAAATATGCTGATTTTTCAATATTCCGCGTATTTCCGGAACCGCCTGAATACCAAAATCACCCTGTACGGCACGATGGTCTCCACCGCCGTAAATCTGTTCTTTGATTTTTCCCTCGTGTACGGAGCCTTCGGGCTTCCGAGGCTTGGCACCGCGGGCGCGGCATGGGGCAGCGTTATCGGACTTGCGGCGGGACTGCTTGTATATCAGGCCGCATACTACAGAGAGCATACGCTCCCCCATATCTTCAGCCGACTGCGGCGCTTTCACGGGAAAAGGACAATGGCAAGGCGAATCCTCCGTCTGTACCCGCCGCTGCTCGGTCAGGAGCTGTTGGAGGGCACTATCTTTGTCATTGTCGTATCGGGAACCGTCGCAAGGCTCGGCACGGAGCAAATGGCGGTATATAATCTGCTCGACACTGTGGGCAGCGCCATCGGCCTTCCGATATACGCCTACGCTTCCGCCACGCAGACGCTCGCGCTGCAAGGCACTGCCGCCCGAAATCAGGCCGCGGTCAGGGACTACTTAAAAAGCGGCATACAATCAGCGTTTGCGGTAGTCCTGCTCCTATGTGTGCTCTGCGGCTGCTTCAGCGGAACGCTTTTGCGCCTGATTGTGACGGATACCACTCTCATCACGGCGGCCCAAGGACGGTTGTGGCCCGTATTTCTGTTGCAGCTCGTCAAGGTCCCTTATCAGATTCATCTGTGTTATCTGCAGGGAATTGGAAGAGAGCGGTTTGTCTTTGTCTGCACGGCAGTTGGCACAGTTGCTGCAAGCTTGGGTGTCGCCGCAACGGGCATTATGACAGAACTGTCAGGAATATTTGTCTGGATGATTGCGGAAGCTACCCTTTTGGGGCTTGTCTATCGAAAGAAAATGGCCGAACTGTTAAAATTCGAGAACAAAGGGTCTTGACAAACCATCTTCAAATTGGTACACGGAAAATCGATAGTAAGCAAAACGCTTGATCCACGCTTGTCAGGGAAAATTTTCCTGACAAGCGTTTTTATATGAACAGAGAATGGTATCTGCACTTGATTTTTATTCCCGCGAGTAATGAGGAAAATAGCCATGCTTGCATGGATATTTG